>NZ_JBIVQO010000007.1:0-203038 GCF_044755265.1 Streptomyces sp. NPDC092370
GCGGCTGACATCCACGATCTCCATCTCCGGCAAGGGGCGCTGACAGTGCACAAGATGTGGTGCGGCGCAGCCACCTCGGCAGAGCCGGTATGGCACCCTCGTCACCGCCGCCCAGGCATTCCTCACCCTCAGGCGGCTCGACCCAAAAGTCCGCCCACCGGCCTGACCTTCTACCAGGCCCTCGATGTTCTTCAGGACCTGCTGAGGTGCTGGACCGGTACCTGCACCACCTGCGGCCGCCCTCTGCCCCGCCCTCGGAGCAGCCGCAGACAGCCCAGAACCTAACGAAGCACTACTAGCCCGCCAGGGCTGAGGGCACGCCGACCTATGCGCCTACGAGACGGCGCCGTGGTGGCCAGCACCGTGTCGGCACCGCCCGCGCCTCACCCGCAAGAGGGCACCTATCGGGTGATCCGCACGTCGGCTCCGTAGCCGCGGGTGCCGCCTGGGGAACGATCTTTCGACCCCACCAGGCAGGAAAGGACGGCCATCTTGGCCAACGCATCGTTCCCGGTAACCGCTGATGAGCCCGAGCGTCTGCGAGTCCTGCAGCGGTACGGCATCCTGACGGCACCGGTCCCGCCGGACCTGGCGTCGATCGTGGAACTCGCCTCCTATATCTGCGAGGCCCCTCATTCGGTGATCAACATCATGTCGGCCGAGCATGCCAACCTGATCGCCGCGGTCGGGTTCGAACCGACGGTGTGTGACCGCAGCGACTCCATGTGCGCGGTCACCATCGTCGAGCCCGCCCCGGTGTTCGTCCCGGACGCACGGGTGGATCCCCGCTTCGCGGACAACCCCTGGGTCAGTGGTGACCTCGGCGACATCCGCTTCTACGCCGCCTCCCAACTCCGTACCCCGGAAGGACCAGTCCTCGGCACTCTCTGCGTGTTCGACACCCAAGTCCGCCAGCTGACCGCCTCGCAACGCGGCGCGCTGGACAAGCTGGCCCGCATGGTCGTCGACGTCCTCGACCTGCACCGTCACCAGGCACTGCTTCATCAGGCGCTGCAAGCCGCCGATGCGGCACGCTCCGAGCTCGAACGCTCCAACCGCGCCCTGCAGCAGTTCGCCGGACAGGTCAGCCACGACCTCAAGAACCCGCTGACCGGCATCCTCGGCCACGCCGAGAACCTCATCGACATCCCGGCGATCGCCAGCGACCCCGACGCCTCCTTCTGCGCCCAACGGGTCATCGGCTCCGCATACCGCATGCGCACCATGATCGAAGGTGTGCTCGCCTTGGCCAGCGCGGGCGGACAACTCCACCTCGAACCCGTCGACCTGAACACCCTGGTCCACGCCGTCGTCGAGGACCTCGACAGCCCCATCCGCACCCACCGCGCGCGCGTCACCGTCGAGAACCTGCCCATCGTGATCGCGGATGCGACCCAGTTGCGCGTGCTGCTCCAAAACCTCGTCAGCAACGCCCTGAAGTTCC
Organism: Streptomyces sp. NPDC092370; assembly: GCF_044755265.1. Taxonomy (NCBI): domain Bacteria; kingdom Bacillati; phylum Actinomycetota; class Actinomycetes; order Kitasatosporales; family Streptomycetaceae; genus Streptomyces; species Streptomyces sp. NPDC092370. Next base: position 1,445 of record NZ_JBIVQO010000007.1, read on the forward strand.
GCAGGCCCGACCGCCCTTGTCAGATCGTCATCACCGCCGGAGCACATGGGCACGGCTGGGACATCGCTGTCGTCGACAACGGCCGCGGCATCCCGCCGCAGGACCGGCAACGTGTGATGGACCTGTTCACCCGTGTGCACCCGGACGTCGAAGGCTCCGGCATCGGACTGGCCACCTGCCAGCGGATCGCCACCGCACACGGCGGAGCCCTCCGCCTCGAAGAGACACCCGGCGGTGGCACCACCGCCGTGCTCACCCTGCCCACCGCCACGACACCGAACTGACAGCCACTCCCGCCCCAGATGGTGCTGGGCCGGCACGGAGGCGCCACACGATGCCACACGTATCGCCGCAAATTCCTCTTCCCTCTCGGTCGCAGACGTGGAAGAAGGAGGGGGTGGCTCCGTCAGAAGGTGGAAGTCGGCACAGCCACCGTCGACGACCGGCGGCGGTTCCCGGAGTCGTCGCCCCGTGTCGGCGCCCTGACCCGGCTGCGCTGCAGGATTTGCCCGCCCGGCCGTCGCAGACGGCGGGGCAGCGCGTAGCGTCTGCCCCGGTACCGGACGGGCTGCCGGTAGGTCGTGCAGCGGGCCCCGGCGAGGGTGAGGGCAGGGCGAGCATGCGCAGCGCGCGGTCGGGGAGCACAACGGGCCGGGCCCCGGCCGCCACCCGGGCGTGAGCGCGCGGTCTGGGGTGCGCAGCACCCGAGGAGATCAGGGCGGTGATCGTGCCCGGGACGGCCACGAGGCCGAGGGCCGCGAGGCGCCGGTCCCGATCTGGCACACCAGCAGGCCGATGGTCGCGCCGCGGTCCACGCGCCAGGCCATCTGCACCGAGCGCCGCCCGAGCGAGGGCAGGCGCCGCGCCATGGTGCGGGAGGTCAGCAGGGAGCCGGCCTGGAGCCTCGACTCGTCGCGGTAGAGGTATTCCTCCTCTCGAACACCGGCCTCCTGCGCTTCGTCGTCCGGCGCGGCCTCCTTTGGCGGTTGCGGCGGCTGGTTCTGCGTAATGGCCGAGGTCATCGTTCCCCTAGGACGGTCGCTGCGGGAGAGTCGTGAGGTCTAACGACACGGCTGCGATATCGAACACACGTCATTCGGTCGTGCTGGGGAGCCTGCTATTTCCCGCGTCAGGCAACCCGGCGGGCGCGGGATCCCTGGTCTGGCTTGGAGCGGCTGCGGGCAGGAAATGGCCGAAACGCCGACACCGCCAAACAGCGTGGGCAGCACGGCGGGTCATCCCGGTCGTCCTCTCCTAGCCGGGATCTGGTTCGGCCTGCAGCAGCCTTTCCAGCTCTGTCTCGGCGTGGCCGACCGCGCCCGTCAGAGCATCACGGTGATGGGCGGACAGGACGCCGGATCCCAGTCCGGCCGCGGCGATCACCGCGTGGAGCGCGTCTGCCGCCCCGTCGTCCAGGGCAGACGCGGCGGCGGGGTGGTGCAGTGCGTCTCGTGCGGCGTAGGCGTCGAGTCGGGTGATGCTGACGAGGGAGTCGAGTACGCGGGCGGCATGTCCTCCGGTGCGGTCCAGTTCCAGGGCTGACAGGCCCGTCCGGGTCTGGAAGGCGGCGGCCGGCGGATCGGGGTGGGCAAGAGAGCGCCGTTTCCCCCTCAGTAAGGAGGCTCGTTTGGCCGGCTACATCGAAGATCGCTGGATCAATAAGAAGAAGGACCCGATAACCGGGAAGAGGGAAAAAACTGCTCGCTATGGCAAGGGGAAGCGGTACAAGGCCGCCGGCATCCCGGGGATCCGAGACAGGTCCTTCGACACCTTGGAGGATGCCAAGGCGTGGCTTCGTCGGGCAGCCACAGATGTGGAGCGTGGCGAGTTTGTGGATCCACGCGACGGATCCATCACGCTGGCCGATTACATCGCGATGCACTGGTCGCCGGGAAGAGGCGGAGTTCCGAAAACCCAGGACAACCAGGAGCGGAGTGCTCGCCTTCACATCGTTCCGCATCTGGGCCAGCTCCCGCTCAGGAACATCACGGCGGCTGATCTGCGCGCATACATAGCCAAGTTGGAGTCGACCGTCTCCTCGGTCGACTATCAGCGGGGCATCTTGTCCGAGCTCTCCTCCATTCTGGAGGCGGCAGTCGACGACAAGCGGCTTGCCCGGAACCCCATGCGCGCAAAGTCCGTGCGGTGGCCCAAAGCGCCACAGGAGCGACGCGCCGCCTGGCCGTTGGCTACCGCGCTTCGAGTCCGCGATTGCATCAGCACACGAAATAGGATCGCCGTCGTAGTCGGTCTGGGGTGCGGACTCCGTCAGGGCGAGGTGTTCGGGCTGAGCCCGGAGGACATCGACTACGCACGAAACGTTCTCCATGTCCGTCGTCAGGGTTCAGGCGATCCGTGGAAGGTTGTACTTCGCCTTGCCGAAGGGAAGGAAGACGCGAACCGTCGACCTGCCCTCTTCGGTGGCCGAGGAGCTGAAGCGGCACACCGAGGCATTCCCACCGGTGGAGGTAGAGCTTCCGTGGGGGAAGCCGGAAGGGCAGGGGAGGAAGTTTCCCCTGCTGCTCACCACACGACTCGGCAACGCCGTCGCGGTGAACACATGGAACACCTACACCTGGAAGCCTGCGTTGGCCGAGGCCGGCGTCATCCCCCCGCGCGCCGAGGGCGCGAAACCCTGGCAGTGGGCGGCAGCCCCGAAGGAGGGCTTCCATGCGCTGCGGCACACCTATGCCTCGATCGTGCTAGAGGCTGGAGAGTCTGTTGTGACCTTGGCGCGGTGGCTTGGGCACTCCTCTCCTGCGATCACCCTCGGTTACTATGCTCACTTCATGCCGGAGGCGGGCAGCAAGGGCCGCATCGCCATCGACGGCCTGCTTGGGGAGTGAGGAGATCGGTGTGCCAGTCAAAACTCCCCAGCTTCTCCCCAGGCTCGTGGCGGGTGGGTTTTTGTTGCCACAGCCCTCCGAGGGGGCCGTGGATTGCAAGGTTGAATAGATGGGTGGCCTGGGAAATTGCTGAAAGAGGTCACAGCGACCCGTTATATTGCACCGCTACGTGAGGGCGGGTCCCTACCGGCACTCGTCGAGGCCGACGACTTGGGCACCTACGTCCTGAAGTTCACCGGCGCGGGACAGGGCCGCAAGACGCTCGTCGCCGAAGTGGTCTGCGGGGAACTCGCCCGCCGGCTGGGGCTGCGCATGCCGCGCCTGGTCACGGTCGAGCTCGACGCGGAGCTGGGGCTCGGCGAACCCGACGAGCAGGTGCAGAGCCTGCTCCGCTCCAGCGGCGGCACCAACCTCGGCATGGACTTCCTCTCCGGCGCGCTCGGCTTCGACCCGCTCGCCTTCCCGGTGGACGCGGAGGAGGCCGGACGAGTGGTCTGGTTCGACGCGCTGATCAACAACGTCGACCGGTCCTGGCGCAACCCCAACCTGCTGAGGTGGCGGGGAGAGCTGTGGCTCGTCGACCACGGCGCGACGATGATCTGGCACCACAACTGGCCCGGTGTGGAGGCCTCCGCCGCCCGCCCGTACGACGCCTCGGACCACGCGCTCGCTCCCTTCGCGCCCGATGTCGCCTCCGCCGCCGCCGCGTTGGCGCCCCTGGTCACCGAGGAACTCCTCGCCGACGTGACCGCGCAGATCCCGGACGCCTGGCTCACGGACGAACCGGGCTTCGCCACTCCGGATGACCTGAGGCAGGCCTACGCGCGACCGCTGCTCGCCCGGGCCGCCGTCATCCACGACCGCATCCAGGGGCTCACGTGAACGAACGGCACATCATCAGGGGCGGCCCCCGCGATCGCCACGTCTACGAGTACGCCGTCCTGCGCGTCGTCCCGCGCGTCGAACGCGGCGAGTGCATCAACGCCGGGGTCCTCGTCTACTGCCGCGCCGAGGCCTATGTCGGTGCCCGCACCCACCTCGACGAGACGCGCCTGCTGGCCCTCGACCCCCGGGCCGACGTGGCCGGGGTCCGGGCGGCCCTGCGAGCCGTGGAAGGGCTGTGTGCGGGCGGGACCGCGGCCGGTCAGGCGGCCTCCGACGACCCGGGCCGCCGCTTCCGCTGGCTCGTCGCCCCCCGCTCCACGATCCTCCAGCCCGGCCCCGTCCACACCGGCCTGACCACGGACCCGGCGGCGGAGCCCGAGCGCTTGCTGGACCTGCTGGTGCGGTGACGGGCACCCGGCCCGGCCGTCAGCGCCGGCGGCGCTTCACGGCGTAACCGGCGGCGACCGCGGCCCCCGCCGCGAAGGTCAGACCGATCCCGACGTCCCAGGCGCCCGGCCCCGAGGCCACCGCACCCCCGGCTCCGCCTCGCACGCCCCGGGTCGGAGCGCCGGTGGGGGTGGCGGTGACGGGAGTGGAGGGGCTGACCGAGGGACGGGGGGAGGGGCTGGGCGGCGGGGTGGTGGGGGAGATGACACCGCGGCGGGCCAACGCCTCACAGGCGATGCCGTCGTCCGGGCCCTGATCCTCGTCGAGTCTGTTCGGATCACTCGGGTCCGCGTCGAAGACGGCCTGCGCGTCCTCCTGGAAGGAGAAGTCACGGCAGTCCAGGTCCTGCCGGGCGTGAGCGGGGTCGGCCAGCGGCACGATCGCGGCGATCGCGAACAGCGTGCCGATGGCACCGGTGCGACGGCGCATGGAGCGCCTCCTTTCCGGCCACGGGTGGCTCGCGCTCCGACGCTAGGGGCCGAGGGACGTGGCGGCGCGCGGCCGTAGGCCGATCGGGTGTCCCGCAGGACGCTGCCGGGCAGGGTGGGGCCGGGTGATGGATCACATGCCGCCTCCGGCCGTTGACACCGCGTGCCAGGGCTTCTAGCGTCACACCCACTGAAGGTACTAAGCGGTCGCTCACCTGAGGAGTAGCAGTCATGTCCACCACTGAGCAGCGGGTTGCCGTCGTGACCGGTGCCGCGCGCGGCATCGGTGCCGCCACCGCCGTACGACTGGCCGCCGAGGGCCGCGCGGTCGCCGTTCTCGACCTCGACGAGGCGGCTTGCAAGGACACCGTCGAGAAGATCACCGCCGCGGGTGGCAGGGCCCTCGCGGTCGGCTGCGACGTCTCGGACGAGGCCCAGGTCGAGGCGGCCGTCGCCCGGATCGCCGAGGAGCTCGGCGCACCGACGATCCTGGTCAACAACGCGGGCGTGCTGCGCGACAACCTCCTGTTCAAGATGAGCGTCTCCGACTGGGACACCGTCATGAACGTGCACCTGCGCGGCGCCTTCCTGATGTCCAAGGCGTGCCAGAAGCACATGGTGGACGCGGGCTTCGGCCGGATCGTCAACCTGTCCTCGTCGTCCGCGCTCGGCAACCGCGGCCAGGTGAACTACTCGGCCGCCAAGGCGGGCCTGCAGGGCTTCACCAAGACCCTCGCCAAGGAGCTCGGCAAGTTCGGCGTCACCGCCAACTCCGTCGCCCCCGGCTTCATCGCCACCGAGATGACCAAGGCGACCGCCGACCGGGTCGGCATGGGCTTCGAGGACTTCAAGGCCGCCGCCGCTACCCAGATCCCGGTGGCCCGGGTCGGCGAGCCGGAGGACATCGCCAACGCCATCGCCTTCTTCACCGGCGAGGCGGCCGGGTTCGTCTCCGGCCAGGTGCTGTACGTGGCCGGCGGACCGCTCGACTAAAGGACGAAGAACATGACTTCCGTGGAACTCTCCGGCAAGGTCGCCCTCGTGACGGGCGCCAGCCGCGGCATCGGTTACGGCGTGGCCGAGGCGCTGGTCGCGCGCGGTGACCGCGTGTGCATCACCGGGCGCAACGAGGACGCCCTCAAGGAGGCCGTCGAGCAGCTCGGTGCCGACCGCGTGATCCACGTGGCGGGCAAGGCGCACGACGAGGCCCACCAGGCCGTCGCCGTCGAGCGCACGATGGAGGCCTTCGGCCGCGTCGACTACCTGGTCAACAACGCCGGCACCAACCCGGTCTTCGGGCCGATCGCCGACCTCGACCTGAACGTCGCCCGCAAGGTCTTCGAGACCAATGTCGTCTCGGCGCTCGGCTTCGCCCAGCGGACCTGGCACGCCTGGCAGAAGGACAACGGCGGCGCGATCGTCAACATCGCCTCCGTCGCGGGCCTGTCGCCCTCGCCGTTCATCGGCGCGTACGGCGTCAGCAAGGCCGCGATGATCAACCTGACCGTGCAGCTCGCGCACGAGTTCGCGCCCCGGGTGCGGGTCAACGCGATCGCCCCGGCGGTCGTGAAGACCAAGTTCGCCCAGGCCCTGTACGAGGGCCGCGAGGAGGAGGCCGCCGCGGCCTACCCGCTGGGCCGGCTCGGCGTGCCCTCCGACATCGGGGGCGCGGCGGCGTTCCTCACCTCCGAGCAGTCCGACTGGGTCACCGGTCAGACGCTCGTCGTGGACGGCGGCATCTTCCTCAACGCCGGAACCGGCTGACCACGCCTGAACAGGCCGGCACCGCCGGAACCGGCTGACGAGCGTCACACACACGGCTCGGCACGGGCGCCCGACCCCACGGACGGCGCCCGTGCCGGTGCAAAGACACCGCAAAGTCCGATGACAACGTCGTCAAAGGTTTATCGATCAAGAGGGTCATGTCCCGGGCGGGTCAGCCGGCGCGGCACTGCGGTATGGTCTGCCGACCCTTGGTATGGGCAGATCGAGGAGCGTGCGCGTGTTCAACCGGAATCGATGCCTGCGGCGGATGGCGGCCATCGCGTCCATATCGTCCCTGCTCGCCGGATGCGGCGTGCTGTCGTCCGACACCCCGGAGGACGAAGGACCGATCGTCGTGGGCACCACCAGTGCGCCCAGCACGCTCGACCCTGCCGCTTCGTGGGACAGCTCCTGGGAGCTGTTCCGCAACATTTACCAAACACTCCTGAGCTATCCGACCGGTGCGAGCGAGCCCCAGCCGGACGCCGCCGAGAGTTGCGGCTTCAGCGACTCCTCGAACCAGGTGTACCGCTGCGAGCTGCGCGAGGGCCTGAGGTTCTCCAACGGCGACGCGCTGAACGCCCAGGCCGTGAAGTACTCGTTCGACCGGATCCGCAAGATCAACGTCAACGGCGGCCCCGCCGGTCTGCTGGGCAGCCTGGAGCGGGTGCAGGCGCCGAACGACCGTGAGGTGATCTTCCACCTCAACAAGCCCGACTCCACCTTCCCGTTCGTGCTCGCCACCCCCGCCATGTCGATCGTGTCCCCGGAGGCCTACCCGGCGGACAGCCTGCGCAAGGACGGCGACGTGGTCGGGTCCGGGCCGTACACCCTCGACTCGTACTCCGACGGCAAGGAGGCCGTCCTCGTCCGCAACGACGCCTACAAGGGCTACGCGGAGCGCCGGAACGACGCCGTGACCGTCCGGTACTTCCAGGACTCCGGCACCATGGTGAAGGCCCTGCGGGACGAGAAGATCGACGTGACGTACCGCGGTCTGGCCGCCGGTGACGTCGTCGAGCTCCAGAGCAAGACCTCCAAGGACGAGGAGATCCAGCTCGTCGAGGGCACCGGCACCGACATCAACTACCTGGTGTTCAACCCGAAGGACCGCTGGGCGAACAAGAAGGCCGTGCGCCAGGCCATCGCGCAGGTCGTCGACCGGGCGGCGATCGCCCACAAGGTCTACAAGGACACCGTCGACCCGCTGTACTCCATGGTCCCCATGGGCCTCACCGGCCACACCACGGGCTTCTTCGACGACTACGGCGACCCGGACGTCGCCAAGGCCCGCAAGATCCTCACCGAGGCCGGCATCAACCAGCGCGTCCCGCTCACCTTCTGGTACACGAGCGACCGCTACGGCTCCGAGACCGCCGGGGAGTTCAAGGAGCTGGAGCGCCAGCTCGAGGCCTCCGGACTGTTCACGATCAGCCTGAAGAGCCGTCCCTGGAAGACGTACGTCGAGGGGTACCAGAAGGGCGAGTACCCGGTGTTCGGGCGCGGCTGGTTCCCCGACTTCCCGGACGCCGAGAACTTCATCGCGCCGTTCGTCGGCGACCAGAACGCCCTCGGTACGCCCTACCCGGCGCCCGAGATCACCGGTGATCTGCTGCCCCGTTCGCGCCGCGAGAGCGACCGCGCGAAGGTGGAGGAGGAGTTCGAGGCGGCCCAGCGGATCCTCGTGGACGACGCCCGGCTGTTGCCGCTGTGGCAGGGCCGGCAGTACGTGGCGGCGAGCCGGGACGTCTCCGGTGCCGAGCGGGCCATGGACCCGTCGACGATCATGATGATGTGGGAGCTGCACCGCAAGACCGCCTGGTAGGCGGCCCGGCTCCGGACGTTCCCGGGCACGTTGTCAGTGGTCGCCTGTAGGTTCTGTGGCCTGAGGTGACCGCACATCGTGAGGACGTTGACGTGACCGACATCGCCATGCTGCCCGAGTCCTGGCGCGGGGTTCTGGGTGACGAGCTGCAGCAGCCCTGGTTCAAGGAGCTGACGGAGTTCGTCGAGGAGGAGCGGGCGAAGGGTCCCGTCTATCCGCCGCGCGAGGAGGTCTTCGCCGCGCTGGACGCCACGCCGTACGAGGGGGTCAAGGTCCTGATCCTCGGTCAGGACCCCTACCACGGCGAAGGGCAGGGCCACGGCCTGTGCTTCTCGGTCCGGCCGGGCGTGCGGGTCCCGCCGTCCCTGCGCAACATCTACAAGGAGATGCACCAGGAGCTGGGCACACCGATCCCGGACAACGGCTATCTGATGCCGTGGGCCGAGCAGGGCGTGCTGCTGCTCAACGCGGTCCTCACGGTCCGGGGCGGCGAGGCCAACTCGCACAAGGGGCGAGGCTGGGAGAAGTTCACCGACGCCGTGATCCGGGCGGTGGCCGAGCGGCCCGACCCGGCGGTCTTCGTGCTGTGGGGCAACTACGCGCAGAAGAAGCTCCCGCTGATCGACGAGGCCCGGCACGCGGTGGTCAAGGGCGCGCATCCCTCGCCCCTGTCGGCGAAGAAGTTCTTCGGCTCCCGTCCCTTCACGCAGATCAACGAGGCGGTGGCGGCGCAGGGCCACACCCCGATCGACTGGACGATTCCGAACCTGGGCTGAGAGGCCGGCCGTGCCGTGACCGGGGGTGTCCGGAGCCGCCTGAGCCGGATCGCCCCCGGCTGCGGTTAGCGTCGGCGGGAACAGCCGGCGAGTGCGCGGAGGGCGTCGTGGCGGAACGACAGGGGCAGGCGGCGCCGGACGCCGTGCTGACGCGGATCGGGCAGGTCGTGATGCTGCACCACGCGGGGGACCGGGAGGAGGCCCGGCACCGGTTGCTCGGCCTGTGGGCGGAGATCGGCATGCACGGCGACCCGCTGCACCGCTGCACCCTCGCCCACTACCTGGCCGACACCCAGGACGACCCGGCGGACGAACTGGCCTGGGACCTGCGCGCGTTGACGGCGGCCGAGGAGGCCAAGGAGGAGGCCCTCGCGGTGACAGCGGTGACGGCGCTCTACCCCTCCCTGCACGTGAACCTGGCGGACGACTACCTCAGACTCGGGCGCCATGATGCCGCCCGCACGCATCTGCGGTGGGCCCGGGGCGCCGCCACCGCTCTCGCCGACGACAGTTACGGCGACGGTGTGCGGGCGGCCATCGGGCGGCTGGAGTCCCGGCTGGGGGAGGGCGGCCCGGGGGCGTGGACACCGCCGCGGCAGCGGCCCTGACGCGGCAGGTCAACGCGCGTACGTGTCGCGGCAGATCCTCGCTTCCGGACTGTCCGCCCGCCAGCCCGCGTAGCGTCTGCCCAGCACGCACACGTCCGAGCTGTTCGGGACGCGCTTGTCGACGTCCTGCCGTACCGACTCCGACACGTCCGGGACATCGGCATGCGACCGCCGGGGGGCGTGCGGGACGGGCCCGGGGCGTTCCGGACGCACGGGGCGCGGGCGGGCGTTGCGGTCGCCGGGTCCCGGCCGGGCGCGCTCCGGCGAGGCCGTCGGCGGCCTCGCCGGCTGGGGCACCGACACGGCCGGCTCGGGACGACGGGACGCCTCTTCGATGAGTTGCAGGGCCTCACGGGCCGGTGCCTGCGCCATCTGGCTCTCCGCCTCCCCCTCCGGCCGCGGCACCGAGGCCCGGGACGGTGCCGCCGAGGGGCCCGGCGCGGGGGCATGCGGGACCGTCGTACAGCCGGAGAGGGCCGAGACCGCCACGGTCACCAGGAGCGTCGCTGTGGTCGTCGTTCGATGCACCCGCGCAACTCTGGCGCGTCCGGCCCGAGGTGGGTCCGGGAACATGCGGAGCATGCCCCGGACGGGTGATCTCGCGCCCCGTACGGAGGGCGCGCACGTGACGGGGGTGACGTGCGGTGACATGCGTGACCGGTGGCTCGGGTGGCGTCAGTCGCCGGTCGCGCCGTCGATGCGCTCGCGGATCAGGTCGGCGTGGCCGTTGTGCCGCGCGTACTCCTCGATCATGTGGGTGTAGAGCCACCGCAGGTTGTACCGCACGCCGGTGCGCCGGTGCTTGCCCTCGCTGATGTCGTCGAGGCCGAAGCGGGCCGCGTTGCGGCGGGCCGTGCCGATCTCGGCCTGCCAGGTCGCGTAGGCCTCCTGCCAGGTGTCCGCCTCGGTGAGATGGAACTCGCCGTCCGGGTCCTCGTCGCTGCAGTAGATCGGCTGCACGTCCTCGCCCGTCAGCACCCGGCGGAACCAGCTCCGTTCGACGTCCGCCATGTGCCGCACCAGCCCCAGCAGGGACAGACCGGAGGGCTCGACGGCCGCTGACCTGAGCTGCTCGTCGCTCAGGCCTTCGCATTTCCAGGCGAGGGTTTGGCGGTGGAAGTCGAGCCACCCCTCCAGCATGGTGCGTTCGTCGGCCGTGGTGGCGGGAATGCTGCGTTCGTTCATCATGAACGCATCCTTCCCGGGCAGCCTCTGGCGCACCGCAAGGTTTCAGCCCCTGAGCATGCCCTCCAGCAGTTCCCGCACACCGGCCCGCACGTCCTCCAGGCTCGGCACCTCGGCACCGAAGGACCCCGCCACGCAGCTGAACATCAGCCCGTCCGCCCAGGCGATCAGCGACAGGGTGTGCCGGGCCGGGTCCGTCGAGCCCAGGCCGGTCACCAGGGCCGCGAGCTGGTCCCGGAAACGGGCGCCTGTGGCGTCGAAGTAGGCCCGCAGCTCGGGGCGGCGCGTGGCTTCCAGGGCCAGTTCGTAGCGGGCGAGGGTGAGGTCGCGGTTGCCCGTCAGGGCCCGGTGGGTCGCCAGGGCCAGCGCGTCCACCAGCGGACCCGCCCCGGCCCGGGGGTCGGGCATCTCGTGCAGCCCCAGCACCCGCGCCTCACGGTCGGCCAGGCGCCGCACCGCCAGTTCCAGCAGGGCCTGCCGGGTCCGCGCGAGGTTGGAGGTGGAGCCCTGCGGGAGCCCGGCCGCCTCGTCGACGGCCCGGTGCGTGAGGCCGCGCATCCCGCGCTCGGCGAGCAGGGCGAGGGCGGTGTCGGCGACGAGGTCGGAGCGGGCGGGGCCGGCGGTGCGTTCGGACATGGGCCTCACGCTACCCGCTCGACTACATCTGTAGTAACGTCGACGGCGTCACTACACATGTAGTAGAGCAGTAGCAGCACGAGGAGGAGCCATGACACAGCCGAGACGGGCCGTCGTGATCGGCGGCGGCATCGGAGGCCTGACCGCGGCGGTCGCCCTGCACCGGCTCGGGCTGCGGGTCACCGTGCTGGAGCGGGCCCGCTCGCTGGCTCCGGTCGGCGCCGCGATCTCCCTCGCGCCCAACGCCCTGCGCGCCCTGGACGTCATCGGCCTCGGCGACGAGATCCGCGCCCTCGCCGCCTGGTCGGGGGACGGCGGCTTGCGCGCCCCGGGCGGGCGGTGGTTGTGCCGCTCCTCCGCCGAGGCCGCCGCCGAGCGCTTCGGCGGCCCGCTCGTGTTGCTGCACCGCGCCACCCTCATCGAGCGTCTCGCCGCCCTCCTCCCGGCGGACGCCGTCCGCACGGACGCCGCCGCGGCCCTCGCCGACAGCGGCGGCCCGGCCCGGGCGGCCCGTGTCACGACCGCGGACGGCGAGATCGAAGCCGACCTGGTGGTCGGTGCGGACGGCGTCCGGTCCGCCGTGCGCGGGACACTCTTCCCCCGTCACCCGGGGACCGTGTACTCCGGCTTCACCACCTGGCGGGTCGTGATCCCCGTCCCCGGCGCGCGGTTCGCCTCGCACGAGACCTGGGGCCGAGGCCGTATCTGGGGCACCCACCCGCTCAAGGACGGCCGTGTCTACGCCTACGCCGCCGCCCTGGCCCCCGCCGGCGGCCGGGCGGTCGACGACGAGAAGTCCGAGCTGCTGCGCCGCTTCGGGGACTGGCACGACCCGATCCCGGCGGTGCTCGCCGCCATCCGCCCCGAGGACGTCCTGCGCCACGACGTCCACCGCGTCGCCGAGCCCCTGCCCGCGTACCACCAGGGCCGGGTCGCCCTGCTCGGTGACGCCGCGCACGCCATGCCCCCGAGCCTCGGCCAGGGCGGCAACCAGGCGATCGAGGACGCGATCGTGCTCGCCCACCACTGCGACGACCTGGCCGCCTACACCGCCGCCCGGCTGCCGCGCACGACCGCCATCGGACGCCAGGCCGTGAAGGCGGCCCGGCTCAGCCTCATGAGCGGCCGGACCGGGACCGTCCTGCGCGACACGGCCGTGGCCGCACTGTCGAAGGCCGGGCCCGCCCTGTTCCTGCGCGGCTTCGACGGCATCGCCGACTGGGCGCCACCGCAGCGGCCGTATGCTTCCGAACAGGCCCCGGCAGGCAACCGTTAGAGGAGATCCCCCCGTGAAGGTCGGCTGCATCGGACTCGGCGACATCGCGCAGAAGGCCTACCTTCCGGTCCTCGCCTTGCGGCCCGGAGTCGAACTGCACCTGCAGACCCGCACGCCGGCCACGCTCGACCGGGTCGCCGACGGCCTCCACCTCCCGCCGGAGCGGCGGCACACCACCCTCGACTCCCTGCTCGCGGCGGGCCTCGACGCGGCCTTCGTGCACGCGCCCACGCTCGTGCACCCGGAGATCGTCACGCGGCTGCTGGAGGCGGGCGTACCGACGTACGTCGACAAGCCGCTCGCCTACCGGCTCGACGACTCCGCGCGACTGGTGGCGCTCGCCGAGGAGCGGGACGTGAGCCTCGCGGTCGGCTTCAACCGGCGCCACGCCCCCGGCTACACGCAGTGCGCGGACCATCCGCGCGAGCTGATCCTGATGCAGAAGAACCGCATCGGGCTGCCGGAGGAACCCCGCTCCATGATCCTCGACGACTTCATCCACGTCGTGGACACCCTGCGGTTCCTGGTGCCCGGCGAGGTCGACGACGTGACCGTGCGCGCCCGCGTCCAGGACGGGCTGCTGCACCACGTGGTGCTCCAGCTCGCCGGGGACGGCTTCACCGCGCTCGGTGTGATGAACCGGCTCAGCGGTTCCTCCGAGGAGATCCTCGAGGTGTCCGGGCAGGACACCAAACGGCAGGTCGTCAATCTCGCCGAGGTCGTCGACCACAAGGGGCAGCCGACCGTGCGGCGGCGCGGGGACTGGGTGCCGGTCGCCCGGCAGCGCGGGATCGAGCAGGCGGTGCTCGTGTTCCTGGACGCGGTCCGGGCGGGCAAGGTGCTCAGCGCCCGGGACGCGCTGGCGACTCATGAACTGTGCGAACGGGTGGTACGCGCGGTTCAGGAGCGGACCGCCTGAGCCGCAGGGTCCGAGCGCCCTCACCGGCGGCCCACAGGGCGAGGATCAGCATCGCCGCGTGCACCGTCCAGTCGCCGTAGCGGACATAGGGCGTGGTGCCGTGGGCGAGGGGGATCTCGTAGACCTGGGCGGCGGAGGCATCCGTGCCGAGCCACGGTCCCACACGCCGCCCGTCCGGGCCGTAGACGGCGGAGACGCCCGTGAGGGTCGCGTGCACCATGGGGCGGCCGGTCTCGGCGGCGCGCAGCGCGGCGAGCGACGCGTGCTGCCCGGGAGCCCAGCTGTGCTGGAAGGTGGACGTCGACGACTGGCCGATCAGCACGTCGACGCCTTCCTGGGTGAGGTGACGGGTCATGTCGGGGAACGCCGTCTCGAAGCACACCAGCGGGCCGACGCGCAGATGGTCGCCTATGTTCATCACGACCGGCTGCGAGCCGCGCCTGCGGTCCTCACTCGCGGCCTTGCCGACGGAGGTGGCCCAGCCGAGCAGGGAGCGGGCCGGGATGTACTCGCCGAAGGGCACCAGCCGCATCTTGTCGTAGCGCTCGCCGGTCAGGCCGTCGGGCCCCACCAGGACGGAACTCTTGTAGATGCCGGGCTTGTCGGAGCGCCGGGCGTCCACGTTGACCAGGATGTCGGCGCCCGTCGCGCGGGACAGGGCGGCGAGCCGCCGGGCGAGACCCGGGCGGTCCCCGAGGTCGAAGCCGACGCTGCTCTCGCCCCAGACGATCAGGTCGAGGTCCTGACCGGCGAGCCGGCGGGTCAGCTGCTCCTCGCGGGCGAACCGGCTGTCCGGACCGACGACGACGCCCGGCTGCACGACGGCGACCTTGATCTGGCCGTCGACGGCGGGGCGGGGCGAGAACGTCCAGGCGGCGGAGGTGGCGGCGGCCGTGACCACCAGACCGGCGACCGCGGGCACCCGGGCCCGGCGGACCGCGAGAAGGACGGTCACGGCGACGTTGGCGGCCACGAGCAGGTAGCTGAGCAGCCACACCCCGCCGACCGAGGCGAGCCGCAGCGCGGGCTCGACCTGCCACTGAGTGCTGCCGAGCATGCCCCAAGGGCCTCCGAGGCCCTGCCAGGAGCGGACCAGCTCGGCGGCCAGCCAGCCCGACGGCAGAACCAGGAGCGCCACCGCCACCTGGCCCCGGGACCGGATCGCCCCCAGAAGACGGTGCACCAGCCACCCCCAGGGGGCCCACAGCGCGCCGAGGAGGGCGGCGAGGACGAGCGTGAAGACGTGCAGGCTCGGGAGCAGCCAGTGGTGCATGGCCAGCATGAAGCCGAAACCGCCGCACCAGCCCTCGTACGCGGCCCGTTTCCCGGTCGGCGCGGTGCGCAGCAGCAGGAGCCAGGGGACCAGGGCGGCGTAGGCCCACCACCACAGGGACGGCGCGGGGAAGGCGAGTACAGGGAGGGCGCCCGCGATCGCCGCGGCCGCCGAGCGGCGCCAGGGGGAGGTGAGCCAGTGGCCGAGCGTCTTCATAGGCGCCTCCTACCCGCGGGTGCCTCCAGTGTGCGCCCCGCGGGCGATCCAGGACACGGGACGCCGGGTCAGTTGATCACAGGTGCCGTCCGCGGCCCGGCAAGGCGCCGCCACTTCTCCCGTACGACCACCCCGCTCAGCCGCCAGCCGTCGTCCGTGCGCAGCAGCGCGAAGGCGTACCGGCCGCCGCACACGAAGTCGGGGGCGGGGCCCGTGGTGGCCATGGGGTTGACGTAGTCGGCCCGGACCTCGGCGGTGTCGCCGGTGCGTGCTCCCGGATCCCGAAGCGCACCCGCCGGTTGACGATCAGATCTGCCGCATCGGGGACAGGCGCAGGCTCTCCGCGAGCCACGCGGCGACGGCCCGGGCCTCTCCCTCGATGCCGCCGGCGGACCGGTGGTCCGCCCGTCCCCGCGGGGCGAACAACTCCCGGTACGCGTCCCAGTCGCCGTCGTCGACCGTCACCGCGTAGTCGATGATCAACTCGTCGACGGCCAGCCGGTCCCTCACGGCGGCGCGTTCCACGCGCTGCGTCATCGGCCCGGTGTTGGGCATGGCGGAGGGAGGACCAAGGGCCGTGCGGCCGCGATATTCGATGGCCGCCGGGGGCACCGGGGCCCAGTCTGTCCTTCGTGAACGATCAGAACGAACGGGGATTGCGCATACGCGCCCGCCACACCGAGACCACGATCACGGTCTACCAGGCCTACCGCCCGGAGATCGGCGGCCCGGCCGCGCGCCACGGCCGCTTCCCGTCGTCCTGGAAACGAGAGCGCATGACATGGGTCAAGCCGTCGTTCCTGTGGATGATGTACCGCTGCGGCTGGGGCACCAAGGAGGGCCAGGAGACGGTCCTGGCGATCGAGATCGCCCGCGAGGGCTTCCTCTGGGCGCTGCGCAACGCCTGCCTGTCCCACTACGTGCCCGCCCTGCACGGTGACCGGGCCGACTGGAGGCGGCAGTTGAGGCAGGCGCCGACGCGCGTGCAGTGGGATCCGGAACGGAATCTGCGTCTCGCCCCGCTCCCGTACCGGTCGCTTCAGCTCGGACTGGCGGGGGAGGCGGCCGCGCGGTACGCGGACGAGTGGATCGTGGGGATCGAGGACGTCACGCCGCTCGCCGCGGAGATCCACGGCCTGGTGAGGGCGGGGCGGCTGGAGTCGGCGGCGGGACTGTTGCCCGAGGAGCGGCCGTACGACATCGACGACGAGGTGCTGGCGCCTCTGCGCGCCCAGGGGCGCCGGCTCAGGCCGCCTTGACGACGCCGCCTCGGATCGCGGCCGCCCATTCGACGACGAGCAGCTCGTACTCCGCGCGCTCCTCGGCCGACAGGGTGCCGCCCGTGCGCTGCCACAGCGCACGGATCTCGTCGTTGACCTCGGCAGCGGACCGCACGGAACCAGGGGTCACGAAATCGGGGGACATGCGGACAAGCCTAGGGGCAGCCACTGACAGCCCGCTACCGGACGGCTACCCGATCCCTATGCGGTTGGTCACGAGACCCGGGTCACAGACACCCCGGGTCAGCCCGCCGACTCGGCCGCGTGGGGGCTCAGCGCACCCATGCTGACCAGGACGATGATGAGGATGCCGAGCGCGATGCGGTAGTAGACGAACGGCATGAAGCTCTTGGTCGAGATGAACTTCATGAACCACGCGATGACCGCGTATCCGACCCCGAAGGCGATGATCGTCGCGAAGATCGTCGGGCCCCACGAGACATGACCGCCCTCTGTGGCGTCCTTGAGCTCGAACAGACCGGAGGCGAGGACCGCGGGGATGGCGAGGAGGAAGGAGTAACGGGCCGCGGCCTCGCGCTTGTAGCCCATGAACAGGCCGCCGCTGATGGTGGCGCCGGAGCGGGAGACGCCCGGGACGAGCGCCATGGCCTGGCAGAGGCCGTAGATCAGGCCGTCCCGGACGCCCAGGTCCTCGAGGGCCTTGCGCTGCTTGGGCGCGCGGTGCTTGCCGCCGCTCTCGTCGCGGGCCGCGAGCCGGTCGGCGACGCCCAGGACGATGCCCATACCGATCAGCATGGTGGCGGTGATCCGCAGATCACGGAACGGCCCCTCGATCTGGTCCTTCAGCGTCACGCCGAGCACCCCGATCGGGATCGAGCCGACGATCACCAGCCAGCCCATCCGGGCGTCCGGGTCGCTGCGCAGTTCCTTGTTCGTGAGCGAGCGCGTCCACGCCGAGATGATCCGCCCGATGTCCTTGCGGAAGTAGATCAGCACGGCTGCCTCGGTGCCGATCTGCGTGATCGCCGTGAAGGCCGCGCCCGGGTCCTCCCAGCCCGAGAAGGCCGCCGTCAGCCGCAGGTGGGCGCTGGAGGAGACGGGGAGGAACTCGGTCAGCCCCTGGACGAGTCCGAGGATGAGTGATTCGAACCAAGACATGAGGTAGCGGAGTCCAAGTGCCGATCGTGGGACGGACGACGGGCGCACCGGGCCGCCGTCGCGATGAACGGGGGATCATGTGTGCCGAGGGGGAAGCGTAGCGCCCCCGGATGGCCGCTGGGACACAGGGGTTGGAAGCCGCTCCCGAGCAGCGGTGTTCAGGCCGCGGAGGGTCCGGTCACCGTCCAGCCGGGTGCCTGGGGGCGGGCTGTGAGGTCCTCGTGGCGTACCTCGTCGCCGCAGGCCCGGCAGGTGACGGCCGGGACGAGAGGCCGTCCGCAGGAGTGTTCCAGGACCATCGGCCGGTCGCCGTCCGGCCGGAGGTGACGGTCACCCCACGCCATGAGGGTCATCAGCACCGGCTCCAGCTCCAGTCCCGCCCGGGTCGGCCGGTACTCGAAGCGCTGCGGGCGCTCGCTGTACGGGTGCTTGGCCAGGATCCCGGCGTCGACGAGCCGGCGCAGCCGCGTGGCCAGGATGTCGCGCGGGGCGCCGATGTTGCGTACGAGCTGGTCGAACCGGCCGTTGCCCAGGCACACCTCCCGCAGCACGAGTAGGGAGTACTTCTCGCCGACGAGCGCGAGGGTGTCGGCGATGGAGCAGGGGCGCGGGTCTTTGCGGGCGGCCATGGGGCTCAGTCTAGGAGAGGGTTGGAATTTCCAACCCTGCGGGTTACGGTGAGTTTGGATTTCCTACTCACCAGTAGTCCTGGAGGCCCGTACATGCGTGACGCAGTCATCGTCGAAGCCGTACGCACCCCGATCGGCAAGGGCAAGCCGAACGGCGCCCTGGCCCACGTCCACCCCGTGGAGCTCCTCGCCCACACCCTGCGCACCCTCGTCGAGCGGACGGGGATCGACCCGGCCCTGATCGACGACGTGATCGGCGGCACCGTCGACCAGGTCGGCGAGCAGGCCATGAACACCACCCGCTACGCCGTGCTGTCGGCGGGTTTCCCGGACTCGGTGCCCGCGACCACCGTGGACCGCCAGTGCGGCTCCTCCCAGCAGGCCGTGCACTTCGCGGCGCAGGGCGTCCTCTCGGGCGCCTACGACCTGGTCGTGGCCTGCGGGGTGGAGTCGATGAGCCGGGTGCCGATGTGGTCGAACGTGCCCGCGGGCAAGGACCCCTTCGGCCCCAAAGTCGCCGAGCGCTACCCGGAGGGGCTCGTTCCGCAGGGGATCAGCGCCGAGCTGATCGCCGCCAAGTGGTCGATCGGCCGCGAGCAGATGGACACCTTCGCCGTCTCCTCGCATCAGAAGGCCGCCGCGGCGTGGGACAGCGGGCTCTTCGACGCCGAGGTCGCACCGCTGGAAGGGGTCGCGCGCGACGAATGCGTACGGCCCGGCAGCAGTACCGAGATCCTCGCCGGGCTCAGGCCCGCCTACCACGACCCCGTCTTCGCCGAGCGCTTCCCACAGATCGAGTGGAACGTCACGGCGGGCAATGCCAGCCCGATCAACGACGGCGCCTCGGCGGTGCTCATCACGTCGAGCGAGACGGCGGCCCGGCTCGGCCTGCGCCCGCTCGCCCGGCTGCACAGCTTCGCCGTCACCGGCTCCGACCCGCTGCTGATGCTCACGGGCGTCATCCCGGCGACCGAGAAGGTCTTGCGCAAGGCGTCGCTGACCCTCGGCGACATCGACCTGTTCGAGGTCAACGAGGCCTTCTCCAGCGTCGTACTGGCCTGGCGGCAGGAGACCGGTGCCGACCTCGCCCGGGTCAATGTGCACGGCGGCGCCATCGCGCTCGGGCATCCGCTCGGCGCGAGCGGAACCCGCCTGACGACGACGCTGGTGCACGCGATGCGGGAACGGGGCGCCCGGTACGCGCTCCAGACCATGTGCGAGGCGGGCGGACTCGCCAACGCCATGGTGCTGGAACGAGTGTGAGCCGGGCGGGCGTGACGACCGGTCAGAGACGGCGCAGCTGGTGCCGCTTGCGCCAGGCCACCACCACACCCGCCAGCGCGGGCAGGGCGATGCACGCCAGGGCGATCACGAAGGCGGGCGAGGTCGGGGCCGAGGCGCGGGCGCCCGCGACGGCGTAGGCGGCGGTGTTCGGGATCGAACCGAGAGCCGTGGCCAGCAGGAACGGCAACAGGCCCATCCGGGAGACGGAGGCACAGTAGTTCGCGGCCCAGAACGGCACCCCCGGGAACAGCCGCACCGCCAGCATCGAACGGAAACCGTGCCGGCTGAGCTGTCCGTCCGCGGCCTTCAGCCAACGCCCCCGCAACAGTGGCCGCAGGGCGTCCTGGCCCAGCGCCCGGCCCAGGCAGAAGGCGATCCCGGCGCCGAGCACCGTGCCACCGAGGGCGACGCCGAGGCCCAGCTGCGCACCGAACAGGGCGCCCGCGGCGAGGTTCAGCAGCGGCCTCGGCACGAACGCCACGGTGCACACGCCGTACGCCACCGCGAACACCGCCGCCGCGGCGGCTCCGCCGAGCTGCGGCGGCCAGCCCTCCGTCAGCAGCCGCTGGGGCTCGAACAGCAGCACCCCGCACGCGCCGACGGCGAGCAGCGCGACGAGCAGGGACAGCCGCGACCACGGGGAGAGCAGAACTCTCGTGCAGCGGACGGCGAAACGGGTCGGTACGGCGGGCGAGGCAGTCGTTGCCTGGGGAACGGCGACGGCGAGCTCCGCGGCGGTGGCCCGGGGAGAGGCCGTGGCGGTGCCCCCAGAGCGGGTGGTGGCATCGAGCATCTGGTGACACTAACCGACAAATGTGTGTGATCGCCGTATGGTTCGTCTCACCAGCGTCACAGGAGCCTGTGCGCAACCCCGTGCACGGGCAAGCGAAAACCATTCGACGTGCGGTAAGGCGTCAGCGATGATCGACGACATGTTCCGGCACGCCTTCACCCTCGCAGCATCCGTCGTCACGGATGCCCCGAAGGCTGCCGTCGCCGTTCCCACGGCCGTTGCCGGCGGCGCGCGAAGCTGACCCTCTCCGGTTCGTCCGGCGGACCCCGCAAGGGGAGGGTCGGGCAGGTCCTCGGGGTCCCACGTCCTTCTTCGCTGATCAGACGCTTCGAGGTACAGCCATGTCCAAGACGGCCTACGTCCGCACGAAACCCCACCTCAACATCGGCACGATGGGTCACGTCGACCACGGCAAGACCACCCTGACGGCCGCCATCACCAAGGTGCTCGCCGACCGCGGCGGCGGCGTGTTCGTGCCGTTCGACCGGATCGACCGGGCGCCCGAGGAGGCGGCGCGCGGCATCACCATCAACATCGCGCACGTCGAGTACGAGACCGACACCCGGCACTACGCGCACGTCGACATGCCGGGCCATGCCGACTACGTCAAGAACATGGTCACCGGCGCCGCCCAGCTGGACGGGGCGATCCTCGTCGTCTCCGCGCTCGACGGGATCATGCCGCAGACCGCCGAACACGTCCTGCTCGCCCGGCAGGTGGGCGTCGACCACATCGTGGTCGCCCTCAACAAGGCCGACGCGGGCGACGAGGAGCTGACCGACCTGGTGGAGCTGGAGGTCCGCGACCTGCTCACCGCCCACGGCTACGGCGGTGACTCCGTACCCGTCGTACGGGTCTCGGGGCTGAAGGCACTGGAGGGGGACCCGCGCTGGACGGCGTCGATCGAGGCCCTGCTCGACGTGGTGGACACCTATGTGCCGATGCCGGAGCGGTATCTGGACGCGCCGTTCCTGCTGCCCGTGGAAAACGTGCTGACCATCACCGGGCGGGGGACCGTGGTGACCGGGGCGGTCGAGCGGGGCGTGGTGCGTGTCGGGGACCGGGTCGAGGTCCTCGGTGCGGCCGTCGAGACGGTGGTCACCGGGCTGGAGACCTTCGGGAAGCCGATGGAGGAGGCACAGGCCGGGGACAGCGTGGCGTTGCTGCTGCGCGGGGTGCCACGGGATGCCGTGCGGCGGGGGCATGTCGTCGCCGCGCCGGGGAGTGTCGTGCCGAGTCGCCGGTTCACGGCGCAGGTGTATGTGCTGTCCGCGCGTGAGGGGGGTCGCACGACAGCGGTGTCGAGCGGGTACCGGCCGCAGTTCTACATCCGTACGGCGGATGTGGTGGGGGACGTCGACCTCGGTGGGGCCGGCGTCGCCCGGCCCGGGGAGACCGTTGTGATGACGGTGGAGCTGGGGCGGGACGTGCCGGTGGAGCCGGGACTCGGGTTCGCCATGCGTGAGGGCGGCAGAACCGTCGGGGCGGGGACCGTGACCGTGGTCGGTTGAGGTGGTGGGTGACTGTCGGACTGTCGTGGCCGGTTCCGCCCATGCGGCTCAGCCGCGCATGAGCAGCGCCATGCGCACCCTTTGAACGTGGTACCCCGCCGCACAATGGAGGGGTGAACGATCCCATTCCCGTGACCAGGACCACCGATCACGGCACCGCCAAGCTCATGCCCGACGTCGACCGGGACAGGGCCTGGCTGCTGACCGTGGACGGGGCGCCGCAGTCGTACGTCGATCTCGACGCACCCGCGCATCTGGAGTTCGAGTACACGCGGCGCCTCGGCCACGTCCTGGATGTCGTGGCCGAGCCGGGGCGGGCGCTGGACGTGGTGCACCTCGGGGGTGGGGCGCTCACACTGCCCCGGTACGTGGCCGTGACCCGGCCTGGCTCGCGGCAGGACGTCGTCGAGGCCGACCGGGGGCTGCTGGAGCTGGTGTCGGAGCGGCTTCCGCTGCCGCGAGAGGCGAACATCGCCCTGCACGCGGCGGACGCTCGCGACTGGCTGGAGAAGGCGCCCACGGCTTCGGCGGACGTTCTCCTCGCGGACGTCTTCAGCGGGTCGCGGGTGCCGGCGCACCTCACCTCCGTCGCCTACGTCCATGAGGCCGGGCGGGTGCTGCGGGACGGCGGGGTGTATCTCGCCAATCTCCCCGATGCCGCGCCGTTCGTCTTCCTGCGGTCGCAACTCGCCACTCTGGCCGGCGTTTTCGAGGAGCTCGTGCTGATCGCCGAACCGGGGGTGCTGCGGGGGCGGCGGTTCGGGAACGCGGTGCTCGTGGCCGGGCGGCGGCCCGTCGACGTCGCCTCCCTCACCCGGCTCACCGCTGCCGACGCCTTCCCCGCCCGGGTCGAACACGGTGCGAGGCTGCGGGAGTTCATCGGGGGCGCGCGGCCGGTGCGGGACGAGGACGCCGTGCCCTCACCCGAGCCCCCGGACGGGGCGTTCGGCATCGGCTGACGCCTGCTCGGTGCCGCCCCGGGCCACCGGTGTGGTCCGGCAGCGCAGGGTGCGGACGTCAGGTACGCACAGCACGGCGGCCGTGACCAGGACGACCAGGCCCGCGCAGCCCCACAGGGCTGCGCTGCGGCCGAAGGCCTCCTCCCTCGGTGAGGTGGCCGGACAGGGCCGGTGCCCATCAGAAGGAGGTGGCCGACAGGGCCGGTGCCCATCAGAAGGAGGTGGCCGACAGGGCCGATGCCCGTCTGAAGGAGGTGGCCGGACAGGGCCGACGCCGTCCTGATGCTCGGGGTGTACCGGGCCCGCCCCCCCCATCGCGGCGGGGGGCGGGGCCGTCGGGTTCCCCGGGTCAGCCGCCGGTCGGCTCGCCGTGCAGGCGGACCGTGCTGAGGATCTTCATGATGGTCTTCTCGGGCACCTCGCCCTCGACGCCCTTGGCGCCGTAGAAGCTCCACGCGACGAAGTCGCCGGCGGAGTTCTTGAAGCCGAACGTGACCGCCTTGCCGTCGCTCGCGCACTTCCCCTTGTCGGGCGTGTTCTCCGAGTACGCCCGGGCGACGCTGCCCTTCACGCCCGAGGCGGTGGTGTAGGGCTTGGCCTTGTCGTCGGTCTTGACGCTCTTCTTGTCAGGCTGCGTGTAGCCGCCGTACACCCACCAGGCCACCTGGTTGACCGCGACCTCGTCCGTGTTCTTGGCGCCGTCGGCGCCCTTGGTGCCCGCTCCGGCCAGGGACTCGGTCTCGCTCCTGCCGTCCTTGTTGCCGTCACTCGTGCACCACTTGGACTTGTAGAACGCCGGTGCCGACATGACGATCAGCGGCTTGCCGTCGCCGGACTTCTCGTCCTCGAAGCCCACGGACGTGGTCGGGGAGGCCACCTCCCAGTCCGCCGGTACGTCGAAGGCCGTGCCCCACTTGGGGTTGATGACGACCTTCCAGCCCTTGACCGTGGGCTGCTCGGCCTCGCCGCCGCGCGGGTCGTCGCCCGTGGCGGGGGCGCTGGGCTCCTCGGCAGAAGGGCTGGCCGACGTCTTGTCGCTCTTGCCGCCGCCGTCCGCCGTGTCGTCCTTGTCGCCGCCCAGCACCAGGAAGCCGGTCACGCCGGCCGCCACGACCACCGCGGTGGCGGCGATGATCGCGACCAGCTTCGTCCGGTTTCCGCCGCCACCGCCCTGCGGGGGCTGCGGCGCACCGGCCGGAGCCGGGGTGCCCCACTGCGGCTGCTGCCCATAGGGGTGGGGCTGCTGCTGGTATCCCGGCTGCTGGTATCCCGGCTGCTGGTACGGATTCGGCTGCTGATACCCCGGCTGCTGGTACGGGTTGTTCCCTTGCGGGTTCTGCTCGCCCCCGGGCGGCTGCTGTCCTGGCCACATGGGCAGCCACCCTAGCCGCGCTCCGGACACGATTTGGTCACCGCCCGTGGACGGAGACGTAGCAACCCGGAGACGGAGCGCGCGGCGGACGCCGGGCGGGCCGGTGCGGCGGTCGTCACACCTCCCTCGTCACCCGCCTCTACTCGTGAGTAACATGCGGTCATGAGCACAGACCAGATGTCCATCGGCGAGATGCTCGCCGCCACGGTGCCCATGGCCCGGACCCTGAACCTCGAGTTCGTGGAGACCTCGCCGGAGCGGGCGGTGGTGTCGCTGCCGGACCAGGGGGAGTTCCACAACCACGTCGGCGGCCCGCACGCCGGTGCGATGTTCACGCTGGGCGAGTCGGCGAGCGGGGCGATCGTACTGGCGGCGTTCGGAGACCAGCTCTCGCGTGCCGTGCCGCTCGCGGTCAGCGCCGAGATCTCCTACAAGAAGCTGGCGATGGGCGCCGTCACCGCCACGGCCACCCTCGGCCGTCCGGCCGCGGAGGTCGTCGCCCAGCTGGACGCCGGTGAGCGCCCCGAGTTCCCGGTGACCATCGCCATCCAGCGGGCCGACGGTGCCGTGACCGGCGAGATGAGCGTGGTCTGGACCCTGCGGCCCAACGGCTGATCAGGCTGTCGTGCGTGCGGGACCCCGGCCGGATGCCGGGGCTTTCGCATGTCGGGCCGCCACGTCCCGGTGTCCGGGTCGGGCGCCGGTCACAAGAACCTGCACGTGCGCGGTTACAAGGAGGCGGGTACCACGACCACGCCGATCGACATGGTCGTCCGCAACGACCTCGACCGCTACCGCCTGGTCATGGACGTCATCGACCGCGTCCCCGGCCTCGCGGTGCGCGCCACGGCCGTGCGCCAGAGGATGCAGGACGCCCGCACCCGCCATCACGCCTCAATCCGCGAGCACGGCACCGATCTTCCGGAGGTCGCCGAATGGAGCTGGAACGCCTGAGCCGCGAGGGACGTCCTAGGAGCCGGTAGGCTTCCCGGGCACGCAGGGAAGCTCAGGGAAAGGAACCGGCCTTGCACGTCCAGGAGTGGCTCGAAACCGTACCCGCGGTCGCCGTCTACGCACTGGTGGGGCTGGTCATCGGGCTGGA
Organism: Streptomyces sp. NPDC092370; assembly: GCF_044755265.1. Taxonomy (NCBI): domain Bacteria; kingdom Bacillati; phylum Actinomycetota; class Actinomycetes; order Kitasatosporales; family Streptomycetaceae; genus Streptomyces; species Streptomyces sp. NPDC092370. Next base: position 26,578 of record NZ_JBIVQO010000007.1, read on the forward strand.
AAGCCTGGGCATCCCGCTGCCGGGCGAGATCATCCTCGTCTCCTCGGCGCTGCTCGCGTCCCAGCACGGCGAGATCGACCCCGTCGTCCTCGGCGCCAGCGCCACGGCCGGGGCGATCATCGGCGACTCGATCGGCTACGCCATCGGCCGCAAGGGCGGGCGGCCCCTGCTGGCCTGGCTGGGCAACAAGTTCCCCAAGCACTTCAGCGAGGGCCACATCGCCACCGCCGAGCGCTCCTTCGAGAAGTGGGGCATGTGGACCGTCTTCTTCGGCCGCTTCGTCGCCCTGCTCCGCATCTTCGCGGGCCCGCTCGCCGGTGTGCTCCGCATGCCGTACTGGAAGTTCCTCATCGCCAACGTCCTCGGCGGCATCGTCTGGGCGGGCGGCACGACGGCGGTCATCTACTACGTCGGCATCGTCGCGGAGTCCTGGCTGAAGCGCTTCTCCTGGCTGGGCCTGGTGGCGGCGGTCCTGGTGGGCCTCACGTCCATGCTCGTGCTCAAGCGCAAGGCGAAGCGGGCTCAGCAGCAGACCCAGCAGGCCGAGACCGTGGCCACCGCGGAGTAGCACGGCCGTCCTGCTACGCGTGCACCTCGCGGTGCGCCTTGGCGAGCTCGGCGTACATCGTGCCGTTGAGGGTGACGCCCTGCCGCTCCTCCTCCGACAGCTCCCGCCGCACCTTCGCGGGAACCCCCGCCACCAGCGAACCGGGCGGCACCACCATGCCCTGCGGCACCAGGGCCTGCGCGGCGACGAGCGACCCGGCCCCGATCACGGCGCCGTTCAGCACGGTCGCCCCCATGCCGATCAGGCAGTCGTCCTCCACGGTCGCCCCGTGCACCACCGCGTTGTGCCCGATGCTCACGCGCTCACCGACGCTCACGGGAAACCCCGGGTCGGCGTGGAGGGTGCAGTTGTCCTGGATACTAGTTTCCAAATGTTAGGATGCCTGGGAAGTTGCTGTTCAGCCCTGCCGTGCGGCGGTCGACTGAACCGACGAAGGGCGTATTGGGAATGGCTAGGTCTGCGACTCCAAAAGTCAGCTACGCGGGGAAGCTCTACGTCGAGCAACGGGAAGCCCAGGCCGGACACGGCCGGCCTCTGCACTACCTTCGGAGCCTCTTCCGGCGCTTCGCGGTGCACGTCGAGGACTGTCACGTAAGCACGCTCCGGGCTCACCACATCGAAGCCTTCTTCTACGGTGATGGGGGCCTTCACGAAACGTGCGGGGCTACGACGCTCGCGAACTACAGGGCCACGATGCGGAGCTTCTTCCGCTTCTGTGAGCGTCGGGAATGGACGCTCCGCACCATGGAGGTTCTGACCGAGGGCCTTCGAGAGAAGAGCACACAGGCGAACCGCAACCGCTACCGGATGACGCGGGAAGAGGTTCTTCTGCTGCTCGAAGCGGCGGACTACCCGCGCGACCGGGCCTTGATCGCGTTCCTGGCGAACACGGGCCTTCGCATCTCCGAGGCCGTACGTATGCGGGTGCGAGATGTGGCCTTCAACAAGGGGGAGCTTTACGTGTACCTCCCGAAGACGAAGGAAGAGGTGACCGTTCCCCTGTCGCTCGACCTCGAACGAGAGCTTCGGGACTGGCTTCGCATCTACACGGAAGAGGTGGGCACCGTGAAGCGCTCTTACTACCTGTTCCCCGTGGGGCAGAAGCGGAAGTTCATCCACGGTCACGCCCAGGTGCCGGACCCCGTTCGCCGACTCAACCCCGAGGGTTGGATCACTCACCCGACGTACATCATCAAAGACGTTGCGGTGAAGGCCGGTATCGAGCTTGACCCTGGCGACGCGTGGCACACGCTGAGGCGGTCGTTCGCTCGCATCCTGTATGACGACTGTGTCCACATGGGCCACGACAACGCGCTTCGGATCGTTCAGGCCGCCCTGAACCACAAGGAAGTGAGCACGACGGAGCGATACCTAGGCTTGGATATCGAGCGGCAGAAGTACGCGCAGATGATCAAGGGGAAGCCGTTCCTGACCGCTGGACAGGAGGGCGGTAAGATCATCCCGCTTGACGAAAGGAGGGCGAGCCGTGGCTAAAGAAGTGATCAGCCGGTGCGACAAGTGCGGCACCAGTGAAGACGTGCAAGAGTTCCAGATCACGCGCGGGGGCGAGACGAGAGACGTTGATCTGTGCCCCGAGCACGGGGGACCGGTGAACGAAGCCTTCGACCTGGGAACCGCGCGGAACGCGGCGGCGAAGACCCGGAAGCCCGCCCGAGGCGGTCACGCGGTAGTGGCTATCGAGGACTGGAAGCCTGAAGAGCAGTAGGCCCGTAGACCGCAACACAGAAGCCCCCGAACCCTGTTGGGTCGGGGGCTTCCTGCTGTCATCGCGGGAATCCGCGGTTCACCAAAGCCCTTCGGGGCCTACGTTCTCTTCGTGCACTTCGCGGTCAATCGGCATGATCACGCCCCTGAAGGTGGGGCCGATCTTGCACAGGATCGGCTCTTTGGCGTTGTAGACGCACATGTCGAGGGCGCGGCCTAGGCCGTCCTTCCCCTTCGGGGCCTTCACCTTCGAGAACCGGGCCAGTAGGGCAGGGTCGAACGCGACCAGCTCGGGCAGGGCCAGGGGCCGCCCTTCGAGCCGTGTAAACAGGCTGTCGAGCATCCCCCAGAGTTGTTCATCGGCCAGGGCCGAAGCGTCCTGGGCGGCCGTAGGGGTGTCGTTGTTGCCGGGCCGGAACACCAGCCCGTCACCGGGCCGTAGTTCGAGCCTTCCGAAGCCCTTCTTGTCCTTCCGTCCGCCCGTGTCGAGGGCGGCCAGGGCCTCACGGTCGACATGCACCGTGACCCCTTCGGCGGGGCCTTCGTAGTCCTCAACAGGGGCCGTGTCCTGGCCGATCGCGTATCCGTCCGTTCCCGTGAACCGTAGGCCGGCGGGGCCGAGTTCTATCCGCGCGGTCTTCACCATGGCTCGGGCCGGAAGGAAGGCGTGCGCGTTGTACGCGGCCCTGGCCATCTCTTCGCTAGGCAGCGTCACCGACGCTTGCAACGTCTCTCCTCTCAAGCTCCCCGAGAAGGTGAGCGAAGGCATGGAAGGCTTGTTGCGGAACAACCCCGTCGCCGATGGCCTTCAACTGTTGGCCTCGGTCGAGGCCCGCAACCTTCGTGATCCATCCGGGCACGATCCCCATAAGCCACTCACCGAACCGAGGGGCCAGGCGAAGGCCGCCGCGCGGCCCGTACTCGACCGGAACCGGGGCCGGTTGCCCGGTGAGCACTTCCCAACGGCGTACGGCAGGGGCGAAGTCTCCCCACCATTCCGAGGGGCTGAAATCGCCCCCGTAGTCGGCCCCAGGCTCGACGTGCAGGAGGAAACACACTTCGTCTTCGAGGGTCGGCCCGTGGCCGCCCTGTTTCCTCTTGTCGGGATGCTGGGGGGCACCGTTCCGCCCCAAATTCGCGGTAGGGGTTTTCAGTAGCTTCTCGGTCTTGTCTCGGGGCCACAGTCGAGCCATGGCGGTTACGAGATCGTCGCCCCCGGCCCCAGGGCGGGCCGCTTTCGCGTAGTCCGGTCCTCGGCGACTATCAGCGGCCGTCGGGGTCGGAAGGCACGGCAACGAGAAACCACCTATCGCGATGGTGGGGGGCACCAGCGGCGGACGCTCGATAACACGTCCATTGCGCGTCATACCCGCACGCGGCCAGGTCCCCGAGTACGCGGGCGAGTCCTCGGCTTCGGATCGCGGAGACGTTTTCCAGGAAGACGAGCTTCGGTCGAAGAACGCGAACGGCTTCAGCGACGTTCGCCCAGATTCCCGAGCGCGACCCTTCGATACCAACCCGTTTCCCCGCATTCGAAATGTCTTGGCACGGAAAACCGGCCGTCAGAATGTCTACGCCCTCTTCAGCGAGCGTCGCCCAATCAATCAGGGTGATATCCCCGAGGTTCGGCACCCCAGGGAAGCGACGCGCGAGGATCAGGGCCTTACTCGGATCGTTGTCGGCTACCCACGTAACGCGACCCCCCGTTAGTGCCTCTACGGCCATCCCCAGGCCGCCGTAACCGGCGCAGAGTTCCAAGATGCGGGGGGCCGTAGAAGGCCACTTACTCACAGTCGTTCTCGGCCTCTCCGAAGAGGTCCAGAAGGATTCGCTCTCTCTCCTCGGCCGGAAGCTTGTCTAGCTCGATCGGCTCATTCACCGTGCTTCCTCTTTCCCTGCCAGGACCGAAAGAGGTCTTCGAGGGCGAAGCCCAGGATGAAGGCCAGGGTGAGAAGGCCGAGGATCGGCCACCCGTACCGCTCGATATTCGTGAGCGTCTCGATCACGCGGCATCGGCCTTTCCGTAGCTCACCGCGTAGTCGTAGGCGACGAACGCGTTCCGGATTCGGTAAGCGGCCCCGTGAAGCTCTCGCTTTCCCTTGGTCGCGGCTACGTGAAGTTGAGCCACGGCGGTTTCGTAGTGGGGAAGGCCCTCGAAGGGCCGGATCATCTGAATAGCCTTGACCAGAGTCACCGAGGCCACCTTTCCAAATACTAGTTTCCGGCCTGAGCGATACGGGCCATGGCCTTAGCGGCGGCCCCCTTCGGGGTCGGCGTGGTGGTGCTGTAGCGGAGAATTCCGCCCGAGAACTCGACACGGCCTCGGAAGTCGTGCTTGAAGGACGGGTTACGGTCCTCGGGGCCGTTCTCGACGTAGCGGTTCGTGGCAGCAACAGTCTTCGGGTGCAGCATGCGGAGCCTCTTTCCTGGGCGGTTTAAACGGCTTCTTCTGTCAGCTCCCGGCCCTTCCTGGGCCGTTCCCTGCTGGCATTCCAAAACATAGCTTCGATGCCCTGGCGGGTTCAAGGCTCCCCAGGTCAGAGGCCCCATGTGGGGCCTCGGTCACGGCAACAGGTCTACAGGCTCCGCAGGGGGTAAGGGGGTCGGCTGTAGTGAGAGAGCGGAGCGAGCGAACGAAAGCCGGGGGGATCGGGGGACAGAGATAGCTATAGAGCTACTGCGAACGAGAGAGAGCAGTAGCAGAAGGGCGGCCCTCCCGAGGCCGCCCCTATATAGGGAATCTCTGAAGGCCAGGGCATTAGAAGCCCTGGCTCTAACAGGTCTATAGCTAATGCAAGAGCGGCCGGCGGGCCGCTTCTCAGGGGGTGCCCCCTTATCGGAAGGGTGCCCCCATGCCTTACAGCATGTGCCCCCGTCACAAAAGGCTGCACCCCCTTGGGGTGCCCTGTGCCCTATGCGGTAACCCGCCACGTAAGCACAAGAGTAAGAACACTCGAAGGCCAGGGCAGTACGACTACCAATGGCAGAAGGTAAGAGCAGAAGCCATAAAGCTTCAGCCCTACTGCCTGTTCTGCGGTACCGATAAGGACCTAACCGGAGATCACATCATCCCTCTGAAAGAGGGAGGGACGAACGCACTCGACAACGTTCGTGTTCTCTGTCGCTCATGTAACACCCGAAGAGAGAACGACTACCGAAGAGGTAAGCGTTACTGACAAGCATCCCTTCCACGTTCGAGCCGTAAGGCTCGACCAGGAACACCACAGGGCAACCGATGCGACCGGCAGGGCCGGGGAGTCAACCGCCCTAGTGGCCCAATGATCCGAGAACACACCAGATGAAGCACTGTCAAGCAATCTGGCTCAGATTCTCCGGATTCGTTGGGGGAGGGGGAGGTCGAAAGGATTCCGGGACGCCTTCCCGCACCCGCCGCCTTCCCTCTCTGTGAGCGCGCGGGGGTTCGCCGGACTTCGTGGGAATGCGGGTGGCTCCGGATGAGCGAGCGAGCAACCGCCTAGGCCGTTGACCAGCGCGGATGACTCCGCGCAATAAACAGAAGTGTTTCCCAGAAAGGGGAATTCAGAACCCGAGAGAGGTGCAGCCATGCCCGGACCGCCCCCGACCCCTTCCAAGCTGGTCGAGCTGAAGGGGAACCCCTCGAAGAAGAAGCTTTCCGGTGCCGAACCGGAGCCGAGGCGGGGTGCCCCTCGGCCCCCTGCCGATCTGAAGGGCGAGGCACTGGCCGAGTGGGGCCGTATCGTCCCCGAGCTTGACCGCCTGGGGCTTCTGACGCTGGTTGACCGGGCCTATCTGGTCGCCTACTGCGAAGCCTGGGCGTCCTTCAACGCGGCCAGGGAAGCTCTCGCCGAGTACGGCCCTCTTGTGGCCGGCCGCGACGGCGGCCTAGTCAAGAATCCCGCTTCTCAGATCATGCGAGACGCGGCCGATCTGATGTTGAAGTTCGGTTCCCGCTTCGGTCTATCGCCTAGCGACCGTACGCGGCTTTCTGTGCCCTCGGGAACCGAGGATGGCCCCGACGCTCAGGTTCTCTCTCTCCTGAGCTAAGAGGGGCACTCAGGCCCCTTCTCGGGGGCCTCGGGGTTGAGCCCCCACGTTGACCCGCGAAGGGCGGTCGCGGTCCGTGGGTGGCTCCCCTGAAGGGAACGTAGCTCAGTCGGAAGAGCTACCGGGTGAAATCCGGTGCGTCGGGGGTTCGATTCCCTCCGTTCCCACAGGTGCAGACAATACGCCGTGACTGGCCGACGATATGCACCCTGGGTGAAACCGGCCCCTAGTAGCAAGGCTAGTCACCGTGACGAACCGGGCGGCGAGTAGCCCTCAATGACGTGTAGCTCAGTTGGCAGAGCAGAGGATTGTTAATCCTCGGGTCACTGGTTCGAGTCCAGTCACGTCAGCAGTGGGGTAGCTCCCCTGTTCCTGAAACTCCCCCTGATCAGGGGACGGAGGGAACGCGCACTTCGTCTAGCGGCTCAGGACTCCTCTCGCAAGGAGGTAACGCGGGTTCGAATCCCGCAGTGCGCCCCAATGCGTTTACACGCTTTCTCGAATGGATCTCGTCATGACTCAGGTAACCACTTCCGACCGGGCCTATCGGTTCTTCTTCGCCGAGGACGTTCTTTCCGAAACGTTCACTCTCTCCGAGGGTGTCGAGCGGACGCCCGAGCTTGATCAGGTCGCCATGGAATATCTGAAGGCGAAGCTTGCCCTTTACGCGGCCGTGAACCCTGGCCGCATCTTCCCTGACCGCAATCTCTACTTCTCGGGGACGCTCACCGTTTCCGAGGTCACTTCGGAGAGCGCCAGGCTTTACCCGACTGACTAGCAGGAGCGACACCCGTGCAGACCCCTAAGAAGCGACGTAGGCGAAGGCCGGCGGGGTGGCTCTCTCGGCGCGAGTACGCGCTAAAGCTTCGCTGCGAACAATGGGGCGTGCCCTACTCGAAGGTCAGTCGAGCGAAGGTCTTCAACCGCGACGGTTGGGTTTGTCAGCTCTGCGGCGAACCTATCGACCGGGTGATTCGGTTCCCGAAGCCGCTCAGCAAGTCACTCGACCACATAGTTCCCCTGTCTCACGGCCCCGGCACTCCGGGGCACGTCGAGAGCAATTGCCAGGCTGCACACCTGGGCTGCAATTCCTCAAAGGGGAATCGCGTGTGAGGGATCTCCGGGCTTAACCGGTCTTTGGGACATGCGAAGACAACGGAAGCCGGGGGTGAACAGTGAACGACGGAATCGTTCTCTCGCCCTTCGGCCCGATCGAACCGCGTGAAGGCTTCTTCTACTACGACGAGAAGAAGGCCACGCACGCTATCAACTTCATTGAGAAGCTGATCGTGCACACGAAGGGCCGCCATGCTGGTGCGCCCTTCCTTCTCGATCCGTGGCAGAAGAACGAGATCGTACGGCCGCTCTTCGGAACGGTCATGTGGGATGACCAGTACGAGGAATACGTTCGTCAGTACCGGATTGCGTGGCTTGAGATGGCGCGCAAGAACGGGAAGTCAGAGCTTCTTTCCGCGTTCGCTTTGCTGGGTCTAGTTGGAGACTTCGAGGAATCCGCCGAAGTGTATTCGGTCGCGGTTGACCGCGATCAGGCCGGACTCGTCTACAACACAGCTAAGCGCATGGTCGAGCTGAATCCGATTCTGAACAAGCGACTCGAAATCATCGACTCGAAGAAGCGGATTATCGACCGGAAGACGAACAGCTTCTATCAGGTTCTTCCCGGTGACGCTGCGGGTGCCCTCGGAACTAACCCTTCGATGGTTCTGTTCGATGAGGTTCTTACGCAGAGGGACCGGCACCTTTGGGATTCCATGCGACAGGGCTTCGGTACCCGTCGACAGCCGATCATGATTGCGGCCACAACGGCCGCGTATCGAACCGCGGCCTTCGCTCTCGAAGAGCATGAGCATTCGCTTCGGGTTCGCGACGATCAGAACATGGACCCCGCGCGATTCGTGTTCGCGCGAAACGTCCCCGATGACTGGGACTGGAAAGACGAAGGCAAACCGCCCTCGGCCGAACACCCGAAGGGAACGGGTTGGTACCTGGCGAATCCCGCCCTCGGTTCCTTCCTGAACATCAACAACCTTCGGGCCGAAGCCATGGAGGCGGCCGAGAAGCCTACGGCTCAGAACGCGTTCCGAGTGTTCCGCCTTAACCAGTGGGTTAGCCAGGCTAACCGGTGGCTGGACATGCACCTTTGGGACGAGAACGGTTCGCCGAAGGTGGACCGGGACCGGCTGAAGGGCCGCCCCTGCTATGCCGGTATCGACCTGGCCGCTACGGGCGACTTCAATGCGTGGGTTCTTCTCTTCCCCGGTACGCCTACCGATCCAGAAGCGGACGGCTGGACCGTCGTTCCTCACTTCTGGGTTCCTCGGCCGGCGGTCGAGAAGCGATCCAACATGAAGGCATCCTTCGAGGTTTGGGAGCGCGAAGGCTTCCTTACCGTGACCGAGGGACCGACTACCGACTTCAAGGCAATCTTCCGGCACATTGCCCAGGATGCCGAGACGTTCCGGATTCGCTTCTTCGGCTATGACCCGTGGAACGCGACTCAGCTTGTGAACGAGCTTGAGGAACACGGCCTTACGGCCGTGAAGGTGCCGCAGAGTGCCGCTCGACTCAATGACCCGTGTAAGGCCATTGAGAGCGCGCTAGCGGCCCGTGGGCTGCACCACGGCGGTCACCCGGTGCTTCGTTGGATGGCGGATAACGTCGAGCTTGACGTGACCGGAGACGGTTTGGTGAAGCCCTCGAAGGCTAAGAGCGGCGAGAAGATCGACGGTATCGCGGCATTGGCTAACGCCTTCTTCCTTACGGCTCTTCCGGCCGAGGAAGAAGCGCATGTGACGTTCGTGAACTTCAACGACGACTTCACAGACGCCGAACTCGAAGCCCTTCTTACTCCTGCCAAACGGCAGGAAGAGCGGGAAGCGCACTTCTTCCCCGACGACGATTAGGAGATTCATGGACCGGCCCAACCTGGGCCGCTCCCTCCGTAACGTCGCGTCTTCCTTTGTCCCGAACGTCTTTCAGGTTGGCAGTCTCGGCTTTCTGGCCGCTTCTGCTTACGACGTTGCGCGCCCCCTCGGGCATTTCGCGGTGGCCGTGTGCCTCGGGCTGGTCGGTTACGCGACGGACGGGGGCAAGCGGTGAGCCTGTTTACACGCATCGGTGAGCTTCGAGCGGCCGTGTCCGGCATGGCTTCCGATTGGGAACGCGGCGTTGAGTCGGCGGGCTTCATGCGGACGGCTTCAGGCCGGAAGGTGTCCCGGCGGAACAGTCTTCAGATGGTGGCGGTATACGCCTGCCAATCGCTGATTGCGGATGCCGTGTCATCCCTGCCGGTCGACCACTACACGAAGATCAACGGCCGTAAGGAATCCTTCGACCCGATCCGTTCGCCCCGTTGGGTTCGTCAGCCAAACCCGTTCCAGACCTCTTACGATTTCTGGTTTCGAGTTGTCGTCAGCCTTCTTACTGACGGGAACGCGTTCCTCTACACCATGCGGAACGACCGTGGCGAAGTCGTCGCCCTGTACTGCCTTCACCCGCAGTACGTGAGCATTCTCGACGGCCCGCTAGGCGACAACCGGTATGAGGTCACCGACGACCAGGGGGCCGTTCAGGGCGTCCTCGATCGCACTCAGATACTCCACATTCCCGCGTTCACGCTTCCGGGCGTGAGCCGTGGCCTGTCGCCCGTCGACATGGCCCGAGAGGCTATCGGCCTGGGGCTGACCGCCGAGGAATTCGGTTCTCGCTTCTTTGAGCAGGGAACCACGATGGCCGGCGTAATCGAGCATCCGGGAACCCCTCGGCCGGACGAAGCGCGGCTTCTCCGGGACATGTTCCGGAAGACGCATGCGGGTGTGAAGAACTCCCATTCGGTCGGCGTGCTGACCGGCGGGGCTCAGTTCAAGCCGATCACGCTTTCCCCGGAACAGGCTCAGTTCCTCGAAACGCGGCGATTCCAGAAGACCGAGATTGCCCTTTTGTATCGCGTGCCCGCGTATCTGGTCGATAGCTCGGTTAGCTCGACCTGGGGGACCGGTATCGAGGAACAGAACAAGTTCTTCGTAGACCAAACGCTTATGCCGTGGATTGTTCGTATCGAGCAAGCCGTGTCGACGTTCCTTCTTCCTGGCCTTCAGTACATCCGCTTCAACGTTGACGCTCGACTTCGAGCGAAGACGAAGGACCGTTACGAGTCGTATCAGACGGCCCTGAATAACGGGTTCCTGAACGCGGACGAGATTCGCGCAATGGAAGACCTGGCCCCGCTCCCGAAGAAGCTCGGGCAGCGCTACTACCGGCCCTTGAATCTCGGCGTTGTCGGCGAGGAAGACAAGGAATCGGCGAAGGCCGAGAAGCCTCCCGAGGCTCCGCCGGCTGCACCGGTTGCCCCTGATCCAAACGCGGACCCGAACGCACTACAGGACCCGAACGCTACGGATCAGAAGGACAACAGCAATGCAGATGGAGCGTAGGGCGGTCCCTACCGAGTTCGAGGTTCGTTCCGAGGGCGGGAAGGTCAACTTCTATGGCTACGCGCTGAAGTGGGACGCCCGTTCCTCGAACCTCGGGGGCTTTCGTGAGCGTGTCGCCCAGGGGGCGACTTCCGAGAGCATCGGGCGGGATGACATTCGCGCCCTGTTCAACCACGACCCGAACCTGATCCTCGGCAGGAACCGAAGCGGAACGCTTCGGCTTTCCGAGGACACCGAAGGGCTTCATTACGAAGTCGACATGCCGGATACGACTTACGCCCGTGACCTGGCTACGGCCATGGAACGCGGGGACGTTTCTCAGTCGAGCTTCGGCTTCAAGACTTCTGGACCCGAGGGCGATTCCTGGGCAGAGGACGAAGACGGGTTTCCGCTTCGCACTCTTCAGAAGGTCGCCCTGTTCGATGTTTCGCCGGTCACGTACCCGGCTTACGCCGACTCCACTTCAGGGGTTGGCTCCCGTGCTCTTGAGCTTTTCGCCGAGAAGCGCGGGCTTTCTGTAGCGCGGCTGGATTCGCCGGAAGCGATCCGGGCCGCTATTCGGGGCGAGATTGACGTTCCGGCGCTCACGACTGAAGCGCGGACTCTCTTCCCCCGTTACGAGCTTCCTACCGATCCGGTGGCGGCTCTAGCGGCTCTTCGTCGCTTCTAGCTGGTCTGAAACTATCATTTGGAGCGTTCATGGACTTCGCGTCCGTTGCTAAGGCTGCGCTGGAGAAGCGAGCCAACCTGATTGCCGAGCTTCGCTCCGTCGAGGCTGACACTTCCCTTTCCGAGGCCGAGAAGCGCGAGCGCGTCGAGCGGATCGACACCGACGTTCGCGGCCTGGAGGTCGAGGCCCGAGACGCGGTCGAGCGCGGTGAGCGTGAGGCGGAGGTTCGTTCCCTGGCCGCGCGGGCCGGCGGCCTGGTGCTGCCTGGCACCCCCGAGGCCCGCCAGGGCGAGCGCGACGAAGCGGCCGAGCTTCGCGCCGTTGCGCGCGGCGACCTTCCGGGCGTCGACTTCGACCTTCGCACCGCGACCACGGGCACCGCTGCGAACGCGGGCAACACCTACGCAACTACCTTCGTGGCTCAGGTCATTGAGGCGATGCGCGTTCGGAGCGACTTCTTCGGGAAGGCCCGCACGCTCACCACGGGTTCCGGCGAGACGCTTGAGTACCCGGTGAAGAACGGTCGCCCGACCGCCGCGCAGGTCGCCGAGAACACCCCGTACGGGAAGAGCGATGGTTCTTGGAGCAAGACGAACATCGGCGCGTACAAGTACGGCGTGATCGTCGAGGCCACGAACGAGATCGTCGATGACTCCCAGCTCGACATCCTCGGCATTCTCGCCGAGGACGCGGGCGAGGCGGTCGCCGATAAGGTCATGGCCGATCTTCTGATCGGCAACGGCACCGGTAAGCCCTGGGGCTGGATCACCCGCGCTACCGGCGCGGTGAACGCGGCCAACCTGGCGGGTGTCACGACTGACAACCTGATCGACCTTCAGCACTCCATCCTGAAGCCGTACCGCCGGAACGCGGTCTTCATGACCTCGGACTCTGCGGTGCAGAACCTTCGGAAGCTGAAGGACTCGACCGGTAACTACATCTGGCAGCCGGCTCTTACCGCTGGTGCCCCGGACACGATCCTTGGTACCGCGATCATGACTGACCCGAACGTCGTCACCTCTGGTGCGGGCGCGAAGGTTCTCGTCTATGGCGACCCCTCGAAGTACCTGATCCGACAGGTGAAGTCGCTTCGCGTTGTCCGGTCCGACGAGTACGGCTACGACCGTGACGTGGTGGCCTTCAAGGTCACTTGGAGGGGTTCGGGCGACCTGTTCGACCTGGCTTCCGTCAAGGCTCTGACCGTTACCGCGTAAGCGGCTTGAGGGGCCGCCCTTCGGGGCGGCCCCTCGGTCATTCCCACGGGAGTTGAGGTTATGAAGGTTCGCATTCTTGAGAGCGGTTCGGGGCTTCTCGATGGGGCGCCGTTTCCGGCTGTAGGCGAAGAGGTCGAGCTTCCTTCGGGGCTTGCCGTTTCGCTGATCAATGACAAGCGCGCGGAAGTCGTGGCCGAGAAGGCCGCTGAGACGCGCGAGACGGCCGCTGCGGCGGCCCCCGAGAAGCGCGGCCCCGGTAGGCCGCGCAAGACCGCGTAAGGGGGCACTGTGCGGTTTCTGAGCGGTAGGGGCGTCAAGCTGACGCACACCTTCCTTGACGACGAATCGCCCCTGGTCGTCCCTGCCGTGTCAGTGACCGTGCGGGATGCCTCGGGCGCGACCGTTTACACGGGCGACGCGACCAGCTCGGGCGACGAGTGGGCGGCCACCTTCCCCGCCGTGCCCGAGGGCGTTTACACGGTGTCCTGGCAGGCCGGCCAGACGGCCACGGACACGACCGGCTTCGAGGTGGTCGGGGGCTACCTGTTCACCCTGCCCGAGGCCCGCGGATCGGACATGGACCTAGCGGACTCGGCACGGTTCCCCACGGCCGAGCTGAAGCACTACCGCGACGTGGTCACGGATGAGTTCGAGACGATCACGACCCGGTCGTTCGTGCCGCGTACGGCACGCGTCGAGGTCGAGGCGGACGGGACTTCGAGCCTGTATCTGGGCCACTTCGACGTGACCGCCCTGAAGGGCGTAGACGGCCCTTCAGGGGCCGAGGACATGACCGGCTGGACCGTTGACCCCTCGGGCTTCGTGAAGGCTCCCTTCGAGCTTCGAGAGGGCGACCGGTACACGGTCACCTTCCGGTACGGCTTCGGCCAGGTGCCCGAGGACGTGAAGCGCGCGGGCTTGCTGCGGCTTCGATCCGTCCTCACTGCTGAGCGGTCCGGCATTCCGGATCGAGCAACGGCCTTCGTGGCCGCCGAGGGCGGAAACTTCACGCTCGCTACTGCGGGCCGGAACGGTTGGGAAACCGGGATTCCCGAAGTCGACGCGGTTCTGAAGCGCTACCAGTTCAGCATTTTCTACGACGTGTTCGGGGTGGCCCGGTGAGTACGCATGCCTTCGAGGCGAAGGCCGCCCTTCGCGACATGATCAAGGGCCTTCCGGCCCTGGCCGGCTATCAAGTCACCTGGGGCTTCCCGTCCCGAAGCCCTGAACGCCGTTGGGTGTTCGTGGGCGAAGTGCAGTGGCCCGATTCGCAATGGGTCACCAATCGAAGCCGTGAAGAGGTCTTCGAGATCAGCGTCATTGTGAACTGTCAGCTCTCCGGAGCGACTTCGGAAGAGGTCGAGGGGGAGCTTCAGCGCATGGCCGCAGGGATCGAGGACGGCATGAAGGCCGCCCCGAATCTCGGCATTCAGTCCGTCGTCACGTCGGACTTCATTCCTAAGAAGCTCTCTAGCTTCCCGTCCGATCAGGTCTATGAAGGACAGTTCGAGGCGGTTGTTCGCGTGAAGGCGAGGCTGTAGTGCAGACCGTTGCTTACAACGGGCCTTATTCGGCGGTAGAGGTTCCCTCGCTGGGTCTTACCGCCGTGAAGGGCGACCCGATCGAGGTTGCCGACGATATCGCCCAGGCGCTTCTTCGCCAGGGTTGGCAGGAGATCAAGGCGAAGAGGGAGACGGCTAAGTAATGGCCACGGTTCACGATTCTTACTTTGGTGCGGCGGACGAGTCCACCTACGGCACCGCCGTTGTGACCACGAAGTTCTTCGAGTTCACCGACGAAGGCATTGAAGGCAAGTACGAGCGAATCGACAGTGAGGCGATTCGCGCCGGAACCCGCGTCCTTCGAAGCGACCGCTTCGCGCCGAACGCGAAGGGGGCCGAGGGTGACGTGAAGATGGAAGTGCTTTCCGGGGGCTTCGACTTCTGGCTGAAGCACATGATGGGCGGGCTTGTTGCTGGTGCTCCCTCGGGCGGGTTCACCACGTACACGGCGACCCTGGGCGACCTGAACGGGAAGAGCTTCACGGCTCAGGTTGGCCGAGTGGACAACACCGGCGCAAAGATCCCCTTCACCTACCAGGGTGGAAAGGTCAAGGAATGGGAGCTGGCTAACGCCGTTGACGAGCTTCTGAACCTCACTGTGACTTGCGACTTCGCTAAGGAAACCATCGGGGCCGGCTCAGGGGCTTACGCTGTGGCGACCCCGGCTTACGTGGCGAATACGAAGCTGTTCAGCTTCGGCGGCGGCACGGTCACCGTGGGCGGTTCGGCCTTCGATATCGGCGACTTCTCCCTGAAGGCGTCCAACGGCCTGAAGGATGACCGGTACTTCATCCGGAACAACGGCATGAAGTCTGAGCCGCTGGAGTCCGAGCTTCGTAAGTACGAGTGGAGCATCAAGGGCGAGTTCAGCGGTACGGCTCAGGCGAACCGGGTTGCTGCGGCTATCGCGAGTGGGGCCGTGGCCAACATAACGGTTCTTTGGGATGGGCCGGACGGTTCTCAGTTCAAGGTCGAGATGCCCTTTGCGCGGTTCGATGAAGGGCCGGTCACTGTGGGCGGCCTCGAAGTGGTCGAGCATGACCTTTCCGGTATCGCCATGACGGACGGTACCGCTTCACCGGTAACGATCACCTACAAGGCGATCAGCTAAGGGCTCTCTCTTTTTGCCCTGAAACTGTCATTTGGAATGGGGGGCTGGGCTATGCCCGTTAACGGCTATGCCGCGAACATCGAGGGTCTAGCCCAGTTTTCCCGCGCTCTCGCGAGGATCGGCGCTGACGGCCTTCGCGATGAAGTGAAACAGGCAAACTTCGAGGTCGCCGACAAGCTCACGGATGCGGCCAAAACAAAGGCCGCCGGACTTACCCGGCAACAGAGAGCCGCTGCGGAATCTCTGAGGGCGACGAAAACGCAAAACTACGCGGCCGTTCGCCTCGGTTCCGCTCGAAAGCCATACGCCCTCGGTGCCGAGTTCGGCGCGACTAGGCGCACTGGCACGGGCCGTATTGCCCGAGGCTTCCGCCCCTGGCGAGGAAACGCCTTTTCGGGTTGGTCCGGCGGACCGGGCTACTTCCTTCACCCGGCCATCCGGGAAGAGGGGCCTGAGCTTATCGAAGAGTACATGCGTCGCATTGACGAAATCACCCAGGAGGCTTTCCCAGAATGAGCACCAACCGCGAGACTGTCGCCCTTCGTATCGACCCCGACGTTCTGACGATCGGTGACCTTGAGGACTTCGAGGACGTTGTGGGCGCTCCGCTCTATGAGGTTCTTCAGCCGAAGCCGGTTATCGGTTCGGACGGCAAGAAGGTGCTTGACGAGAAGGGCCGCCCCGAGCTTGAGACGAAGATTCCGACGAAGGCCCTGAAGGCGCTCATCTGGATTACGCAGCGAATCGAGAAGCCGGACTTTTCCCTTGAGGACGCGCGGAACGTGAAGGTCAGCGCTCTTGAGCTGGTCGGCGTGGACGGCCAGGGAAACGAGGGCGAGCAGAACGCCTGAAAGAGCGGGCGGCGTTCTGCCATTTCTACCGCATGACTCCCGGCGAAGTTCGGCGCATGCGTGCGGCCGAGTATCGCGCTTTCTGCGAATACATGATCGAGTACAACGCTAGTCGGGAGTCTTACTAATGGCGGATCAGAGAACGCTTCGCGTTGTCATCGTCGGTAATGCCTCCCAGGCCGAGGCGGCTCTTCGCGGCCTCGGAGACGAAGCCGAAGATTTGGAGCGTCAGACGGGACGGTTCTCCGGTGCTCTCGCGGGCATGGGGGGCCGTCTCGCTGCCTTCGGGGCCACGGTGGCGGCCGGCATCGGCATTGGTGCTGGTGCAGTCGGTGTTATGGCCTTCAAGGCCGCTGCGGATGCGGAATCCATGCAGGTCGCTTTCGAGACCCTGACCGGTTCCGCAGCGAACGCGAAGAAGCACATGCAAGACCTGGCCGATTTCGCGGCCAGGACGCCGTTCGAGCTGAAGGGCCTTCAGCAAGCGAGCGTGAAGCTTCAGGGTGTCGGCGTTTCAGCGAAGGACGTTATCCCGCACTTGACAGCCTGGGGTAACGCGGCCTCGGCCATGGGCGTTCGCGGCGCGTCTTTTGACAACGTTCTGACCGCCCTTTCTCAGGCCATCGGCAACGGCCGCTTCTCCCTCGAAGACTTTAACCAGATGGCCGACAACGGCCTTTCTGTTTGGAAGTCCCTTGAGGAAGCGACGGGTAAGAGTTCTGCCGAGCTTCGCGAGATGGCTTCCGCCGGAAAGCTTGCCACGGATGACGTTCTGCCCCTGCTCGAAGGAGTCTTCAACTCCAAGTGGGGCGACGCGATGGATAAGCAGTCGAAGACCGCTAACGGTCAGCTTGCGGCCCTGAGCGACGCGTGGGATCACCTTCTCATCAAGATAGGCACTCCGCTTCTCCCGTACGGGAAGAAGGCGATCAGCGGCCTTTCTACGCTCGTCTCGGGCGTCGGTAAGTACATCGGGCCGGTCGGTGCCAAGTTCAAGGAAATGGGTTCGTCCCTGAAGGGCGCGTTCACCGGTTCCGGCGGAGTGTTTAAACCGCTCATTGACGAAGCTAACAAGCTGGCACCGTACTTCGGCAAGGCGAAGGCCGCGGTTGCCCCCGTGCTTTCTCAGGTGGGGGAGCTGGTCAGAACTCAGATTCTCCCCGCCTTCCGGGAAATGTACACGGCTGTTGCTCCGTTGCTCGGGAAGATAGCCCAGGTAATGCTAGGAACGGTCGTCCCTGCCGTGGCCGGCCTCTGGCAAACGCTAATGCCGCACCTGAACGCCCTCATGGGGTTCGTTCGAGGGACGCTCATTCCGATGTTCTCGGAGATGTACGCGAAGGCGGCCCCCGTAATTCAGCAGCTCGGGAACACGATCAAGACGGTTCTTCAGGGCGTAGGGGTGGCGATCAACGTCCTGGCCCCGATCTTCGCGCTTCTCTGGAAGTTCATAGGCCCGGTCGTGATCACGACCCTGAAGGGGCTTTGGGACGGAATCCTTGGCGTCATCAGTGGCGCGCTCAGCGTGATTCAGGGCGTCGTGAATGTCTTCATCGGCATCTTCACGGGCAACTGGTCGAGGGCCTGGAATGGCGTCAAGCAGATCTTCTCTGGCATCTGGAACTTCATTGTCGGAATCTTCAAGGTCTGGATTTATGGAAGCATCGTCGGAATCCTTCGTGGTGGCGTCGCTAAGATCCTGAGCCTTTGGCGTTCAGGGTGGAACGCCGTAAAGGGCGCGTTCTCGGGTGTCGTGAACTTCATCAAGGGCGGGGTTTCCGGTTGGGTTTCCGGAATCAAGTCAGTGATCTCGGGCGGGGTCAACTTCATCAAGCAGGTTTGGTCTCTCGGGTGGAACGGGATCAAGACGACGATCTCGACTAACGCGAAGGGCGTCCTTCAGATTGCGAAGGAGATCCCCGGCAAGATCAAGGGCTTCTTCACGTCCCTGCCCGGCATGCTGAAGGAGATTGGCCGGAACATCATTCAAGGTCTGGTCAACGGCATTAAGGGCTCCCTCGGTGCCGTCATGTCTGCCGCGAAGGGGATTGTCGACCAGATCCCCGGCCCCATCAAAAAGGCTCTCGGCATTCATTCACCTTCCCGTGTCATGGCCCAGATTGGTAAGTGGATCACCGAAGGTCTCGTTAAGGGAATGCTCGGGGGCACGAAGAAGGTTGCCTCTACTTCGAAGAAGCTGCATGACCTTGTGACGAAGGCTTTCAAGTCCGGGAAGATCTCGAAGGGGAAGGCGAAGGGCCTTCACAACTACATCAGCGCTCAGAACAAGAAGCTGACGAAGCTTTCGAAGGAACGCGAGAAGATCTCGAAGGCTCTCAGTTCCGCTAACAAGAAGTTGGCTGGACTGAAGGCCGCTAAGGCCGAGATGGCTTCTCAGGTCTCTTCGAAGGCCAGGGATTACGGCTCTTTCATGGGTGCGCTCGACACGTCCGAGTATGGCGACAACTCGGCTAGCGCGATCCTCGCGCGACTGAAGGGCAAGCTGAAGGGGATCACCGATTTCCGGAAGAACCTTCAGACTCTCGCGAAGCGTGGCATAGGCCGAGGCATCATCAATCAGATTGCCCAGGCCGGCCCGGAAGAGGGCGGCCAGATGGCCCAAGCTCTTCTGAACGCTGGTGGCGGTCAGATCAAGGAATTGAACTCGACCTACAACGCCATTAACAGCGAGTCGAGCAAGCTCGGAAACTTCGTGGCCGGTGACTACTACAACGCTGGCATCTTTGCGATGACGGGGCTTGCGAAGGGCCTGAAGGCCAAAGAGAGCGCTCTGACCAAGCAAATCGAAAATTTGGCGAAGAGCATGGTCAAGACCCTGAAGAAGAAGCTCGGGATCAAGTCTCCTAGCCGTGTCTTCATGGGCCTGGGCGGGTTCACTGCGGCCGGTTTCACGAACGGTATCCGCAACGGCCAGGGCGACGTTCAGAAGGCTGTCGACGAGATGGCGGGCACTCGCCCGACCGGTCGGCTTGCTAACAGGTCTATAGCCCGCGCAATGGCCCTTCAGGGAGCCTCGGGCGGCCAGGCCGCCCCGGTGGTTCACGTCACCGTTCAGGGCAACGTGACGGCCGAGAAGGCTCTAGCTAAGAGCATTGCCACCACCATTCGAGACGAGATCGTTCGCAGCGGAAAGCGCAACGGGGGAAGGACGGGACTCTAAGCATGGCTTCAATCCCGAAGGTCACCGTCGAAGTCGCCTTTGACGGTGGCCCCTTCTCCTCCTCGTATTCGTGGACCGACATCAGCGATTACGTCGAGGGGTTTCAGGTTCGGCGCGGCCGGAACAATGAGCTTGACCGGATCGAGGCGGGAACGCTTTCCCTGAAGCTCGACAACAGCGATGGGCGTTTCACGCCCGGTAAGCAGAAGTCAGGGGGGAACATCCTCTCTGGCTTCTCGGGTCAATACATCTGGGACCTGAACGGCCGTGCGAACAACACGGTTATGTCTACGATCAATGTGGGTGCGGTCGACGACGACCAGAAGCCACGGATCATGTCCCGGACCGTTTACACGTCCGGGGCGCCGGTGTCCTGCTACTTCGCGGTGAAGTGGCTCGACGCGGGCGGGAATACCCTCCGATGGGTGCAGGGCACGCGCTTCGTCGCGGACAGCTCTCCGGCCGTTTACACGCACGAAGAGGCCCCACCCGCAGGAACGGCTACGGCGGTCCTGTACATCTACGCGGACACGTACCCGGAAGGGAACGCGGGCCTCACCGCGTACGGGGAGAAGGCCGAGTGGTTCAAGACTCAGCCGTATTACCCGAACGTCGTTCCTCGGCGAAGGGTTCGGGTTCGTACCGCGAACCTCACCCCGAAGGACGTGTCTACGGGTGGCGACGTAACGCACTCCTCGGCGATGTTCTCGACTTCGCACAGTGCCGGAACTAGCAACTCTTGGGCGGAGGTTCCGAAGAGCGGCGCGGGCTCGATCCGCGTTGACCTGGGGAACAACGGCACCGCGGATTTCGCCTCCTCGATCCGGTGCGGCTACACGGACGGCGCGAAGGCGTACGGGTGCGCGAAGGCCGTTCCGGGCCAGGCGTACAGCACGCGCGTTCAGGTTCGCCTCGGGGCGTCTTCCCCTGCCGTGTCTGTGAAGCTCCTCGTTCGCTGGTACGACTCGGCCGGCAACCTCATCACGACCAGCTCTAGCAGTGCCGCTGTAGCCCTTCAGAACGGCGTATGGGTGCCTGTCTCCCTGACGGGCGTGGTCGCCCCTGTCGGGACCGTGTGGGCTGGTGTGTCGATCGGTACGACGGGCGGCGACGGTGGCGGTACCGGGTACCTGTTCATTGACGAGATCCAGCTAGAGCAAGGGTCCACCCTTTCGGAGTGGAGTCCTGGCGGCTCGATCTTCCACGGGTACATAGAGAAGTGGCCCGTTGCAGTCGACGGCCTTACGGCCTCGGTCGACGTCTCGGCCGTGGACGGCTTCTCTGTCCTCGGCAACACCGATCTTCGGTCGGCCATGCAAGCCGAGATCCTTCGGGCCGAACCTGTCGGTTACTGGCCCCTGGGCGATCCGGTCGGCTCGACCAGACTTGAGAACCTGGCGAACGACCAGCAACCGGCGAAGCTTGTTGCTTCGAAGTACGGGCCTGGCACTCCGCTTCTCGGCGCTGAATCCATCGTGGCCAGGGATGCGACCACCTGTTACAGCCTGGCGAACGTGTCGAGCAATCAGGGCACGGTCGTTGATATCTGCGAAGGCGGAACGAGAACCTTCCCCCTGGGAACGGATTTCACGGTTGGCTTCTGGACTAATCCGACTCGCCCGAGTGCAGGTAACTGGGTAACTCTGTTTCACAGTTGGGCAGACACCGGTCACGAATTGCTGAAGATCCGAATGGACAGTAACGGCTACCTCGGAGTCACGACGACTTACACCGAAGGCACCGTTACTAGCTTCGTTTCTGGCTCCCCCCTGGCTTCGGGCGTGTCGCACTTCATCATGGTTCACATTCAGCAGGGCCTTACCCGGCTTTACTACGATGGGGATTTCCGCGACTCGGACACCGGTCCGACTCCGACGAACAAGGATATCCGCGACCTTCGATGGGCGTCCTTCGGCGGTCGGCAGGCCGGTTCGATCTATAACGAATACTCGAACGGCCGGCACGGCCACCTGTTCATCATGGATCGTCGTATGTCCTGGCAGGAACAGCGGGATATCTGGAATCTCGGCCAGGGCACGGCTTTGACCGAGAACGAGAACGCGCGTATCGCGCGTATCGCGGACATGGCGAAGTATCAGGGCGAGACGGCTCTAGACGCTGGTCTCAGCGCTCTTCTAGAGCCTGACTGGAGTACGGGCGCGAGCGCGCTTGATGAGCTTCAGGGGGCCGCTCAGGACGCTTCCGGGTATCTCTTCATGGATGGAGACGGAAGGCTTACGTATCACAACCGGGCACGGCGTCAAGCGGCGGCGGTCCGGTTCACGCTGGGCGATAGCGTCGGGCTTCCTTGGGAGCCTGGCCTTCAGTTCGAGATGGACGAAGACCGCATTATCAATGAGGTCACGTACAAGCGCCGGAACGGTACTGAAGGCGTCCTGAAGGATCAGGCGTCCATTGCTGCCTACGGCCGCAAGTCGGCCAGTATCGAGCTAGGGGTTACTTCGGATCAAGCGATTCAGGATGCGGCCTATACGCGGCTGAATACCTACGCTCAGCCTATGGTTCGGTGCGATTCGGTGACGCTGAAGGCTTCGGCTACTCCGGGCCTGTTCATCGTCGCCCTGGGCGTCGAGATCGGCGACCGAATCACGCTTACCGATCTGCCTACGGCGGCCCCGGATTCGGAACTTGACTTCTATGTCGAGGCGATCGACACCGACGTTTCCGTGAACGGGTCAACCCTCGAATGGGTCACGACTCTTTCCTTGTCGCCGGCCGATGGCTCCGACGTTTGGATTCTCGAAGATTCCACGCTGGGCAGGCTCGACCGTACGGCAGTCCTGGCCTACTGATCAGCACGTTTACACGCCCTGGGGGCGGCCTGCCTGGCCGCCCCTTTGGTGTGTCTTCCCCCTTTGGAGTCTGGCCGCTATGGCTACCGTTCCCGCTACTCAAAGCTTCCTCGCGGGCGAGAAGGTCACGGCAGCGAAGCTGATTGCTGCCGCTAAAACCCCGATCGACTTTCTGATGAACCCGCCGCGTGTAAACGCATTCCTCGCTACTGGCGTGGTCCTTCCTACGGCCACACCGACGCTTATCGCCTTCGATAACGAAGCCTGGGATACGGATTCGATGCACTCGACCACGACTAGCCCGAGTCGCATCACGATCAATACCACCGGTCAATATCTGGTGACGTTCTATGCCCGCTTTCCGAGCAACGCGACCGGATATCGACAGTTGAACCTTCGCCTCAATTCGACCGGTAACGCGGGCCTCGGCGGCACTCTGAGCACTATCAGCGCTGCGGCCGTTAGCGGCGATTCGACGTTCGTTACGCGAACCTTCGAACTCACCTGCAACGCTGGCGACCATTACGAACTGTTCGCTCAGCAGAACAGCGGCTCTTCGCTGACTCTCCAGACTGGCCAACGTGTGACCGGAATGGAATTCCGTTGGCTCGGTATCTCCTGATGACCTGAAAGACAGTCCCTTGGATCTCCTCGGTATCGCCGGTTGGGTCTTCGGTGCTCTCGCTTCCCTCGGTGCCCTCGGTGCCGCTTACGTCCGTGTGCGGTCGGATGCGGATAACGCTACGGCCGAGATTTGGAAGGGCGAGGCAGAAGCGCAGAAGGCCCGAGCTGATCGGCTCGAAGCACAACTTGACGAACTTAGCGGCCGTGTCGCTCGACTCGAAGCCGAGAACCGGCACCTTTCCGAGCTTGTCACCGGACAGGCCGCAATTGCCGATCTGAAGTCTCTCGTCCTGGCCCAGCACCAGGAACTTACTTCCCTTATTCGAACCGCCCCGGAAGGAAACTGACAATGGATTTCGTACAGGCTAAGTGGTACGGCCCTGGCCGGACCGTCCCCATTCGCGTGATCGTCATTCACGACATGGAGGCCCCCGAGGGGCCTATGACTGCCGAGAACGTCGCGCATTGGTTCGCCACCATGTCCGCTAGCTCGAAGGCTTCGGCGCATGTGTGCGTGGACAACAACAGCGCCGTTCGCTGCGTCGCCGATGGTGACCGGGCCTGGCATGCACCGGGCGCGAACTCTGACGGCCTGGGCATCGAGCTTGCCGGTTACGCGCGCCAGTCTCGGGCCGAATGGCTCGACCAGTACTCGAAGGGCGTGCTGGAGAACGCGGCTAAGGTCGTGGCCGGCTGGTGCCGGAAGCACAACATCCCGGCCCGGAAGCTCACCGTGTCCGAGCTGAAGGCCGGTAAGCGCGGGATCGTCGGTCACCGTGACGTGTCTGCCGCGTACGGCCAGACCAACCACACCGACCCTGGCCCCAACTTCCCCTGGGACTACTTCCTTTCGCGGGTGAACGCGCACCTGAACCCGAAGCCTTCGGCCCCGGCCCCTGCTCCGAAGCCGGCCCCGAAGCCGAAGCCGAAGCCTTCGAAGTACGTCCCTCCGGCCTTCCCGAAGGGCCTTCGGCCCAACAGCTCGAAGCCCTCGGCGAAGAGCCTTCAGCGTGCCCTGAAGGCCGCTGGATTCATGAACAAGAGCGTTCCCGAGTCGGACAACTACGGCCCGAAGACTCAGGAAGGCGTGGGGCTCTTCCATCGGAAGTTCCCGCAGTACGCGGCCCAGGGCTCGACCTGGGACGTAGCTATCGGCCCCAAGGGTTGGGCCGCTCTCTTCAACCGTGCCTATGGCAAGTAAGGATCATCTGTGAACTTCCTCAAGACTCACCCGGCCCGCGTGTACGCCCTCGGCGTGGCCGTCCTCGGCCTAGTGGCCGCCCTGGGCGTCCATGTACCCGAAGGCCAGGTTCTCGGCGTCCTGGCGGCCGTTCTCGGCCTTCTCGGCGGTGAAGCCGTTCAGCGCGTCGAGGACGCGAAGACCCGTGACGCTCTCCTGTCTCCGTCGCCCGGTCATGTCGACCTGGCGGACGAAGGCTAGAAGCTGACGGAACGTCAGTAACGCTCGAGCGCGAAGAACCCCCGGCACCCTCTTGGGTGTCGGGGGCTTTCGTCGTTCTACAGGCCGTTTACACGGCCTCTAAACGGCCGCGGGCTTCACCTGTTGCGCCCGGTCGTACAGCTCGGCGGCCCCGTGGTGCCGAAGGTGGGGCCGGATGAGTCGGCGCATGTTGGCCATGCGTTCGTCAGCTCGGCCCGAGTGAACAAGGGGGTAGTCGTCGAGGGCGGCATGCCAGGTCTTCACGGCCTCTTCGAGGTGCCCCACCTGAAGCTGACGTTCAGCGAGAAGGGCGCGCATGCGCACGTTCCCCCGGCGGTACACAGAGAACCGAACCCGGTTGCTCTCTTCAAGGGCTTCGATCGAGCCGTGAACGTCGCCCAGCTCATAACGCACTTGCGCTATGTGGTAGTTGAGTGCGGCGGGATCGTAGGAACCGAGGGGCTTCCCTCGGCTCTCGGCCCGATCCATAGCGGCTTCGGCTTCCCGGATGTACCGAAGGGCGGCCGTCCGGTCGCCTTCCTGCGCTGCGGCGTGCGCCTGTTGCCCGGTGAGGAAGGCCAGCATGCGCGGGCCGGCCTTCGGCGAAGCGGCGGCGGCGGCCTCGGCCAGGCGCAACGCGTCGGCGCCGTGGCCCAGGTCGACGGCCTGAACGCTCATCCCTCGAAGCGTGGTGCAGTACGTCAGGTGATCCTCGGCGGCCCCCGCTAGTTCGAGGGCCTTCAGGTAGTAGCTCTGCGCCAGGCCGTGAAGCCCTTCGTCTACGGCCATGTACCCGGTGAGGTAGCAGAGATCAGAAGCGGCGGACATCATCGCTCGCCGTACGTCCTCGGGGGCATCGGCCCGAAGGTACGGCGCAACCGTGTTGACCAGGAAGGTAGCGGCCATGGGCCGCGCGGTGCGGCCCCCGAACTGGTCGTCAAGCTCGGACACCCTCTCGGTCATCTGAACAACCATGTCGACTTCGGCCATGCCGTACCGAAGCCCCTTGCCCTTCTTCACGGCCTCGGCCCGTCCGATCACGTCCGGCCATCCGGGGATCGTGAGCGCAACGGAGTACAGCCCTGCCCCGAGGACGCTTCGGCGGGAAGGGTCCATATCGGCCCGCCCGAGGTCTACTAGCCCTTCTACCGTGCCGGGGGCGGACGGGTGCCCCTTCGGGGCCGGTAGGCCGGCCTCGGCGTAGGTGACCTGGCGGCCGAGGCGACGGGACAGAGCTTCGAGGATGAGCGGCCGTACCTTCTCGCGCGGCGTGGTGCCCTTCAGCCACTTACTGACGTTGCTCTTGTCGGCCCGGACGGCAAGCCCGGCTTCGTCACCGGCCCGATTGACGGCGGTGGCCAACTGTCCAAGGGACCAATCCGCTTCGGTGAGAAGGCGGTTCAGCCCTTCGTTCGGCTGTTGCTCGGCCACGGGAACCCCCGAACTTTCCACGCTTTCCACTCTCGCTGACACCCCAACGGTACCGCCGCGGGCTACGGCGCGGTTGCGTAGAGCGACAACGTCAGCGAGAGGACAGACCATGCCTGGGGAACAGGTGGTGAGCGTGACGAAGGAACCTGCGGCCAGCATTGACGGCCCGCCGATCGACGTAGAGACGATCTCGGAAACGGTCGATGCGGCCCTGTCTATGCAGCTCAGCACGTCGACTCGCGAAGCGATCGACAGCAGAACGGCGCTTGTCGTCGGTCATCTGAACTTGCTCCTGGCCGAAGACATGTGGGAGGGCGACGAAGAGGCTACGGGCCTCTTCCAGCAGGCTTACAGGTTCCTCAACCTGTCCGCTCGGCCCGGCAAGGGGACTCCCGTCTTCGAGGCGTTCACCTTCATGAGGGAGTCGGCGACGCTCACCGGGGCGCTTGCCTCCATCTACGCGAAGAAGAAGGGGCTCGACCTTCCGTGACTGTCCGTGCCGTCTACCGATTCGTGGACTTCAAGACGACGAAGGACCCGATCGGGGAAGACCTTTGGGCCGCCGTGTGCGTGTCTGGCGACGAGAAGGAGTGTGGGGCCAGGTCGAAGGAGGTCGGCAGCGAAGAAGACGCTAACGACTGGATGGCCGAACACGCTTCCGAGACTGGTCACGAACGCTTCAGGCGCGTCTTCAGTGACTACGCGATCGTGAGGCGGAAGGCCCCGTGATGCGCCGGCCGTTAGTCCCCGGCTGGTGCTTCCTCTGTCGACGCGGTGAGCGGCTGGTGGTGTGGATAGGCCCGCTTCAGCACGACGGCCAGACGGCCCCGATCTACGCGTGTGAGGAGTGTTGCGAGTTCGCCCGGCACTACATAGCCCAGTACCAACAGCAGTGGGACGCGCGTCCGGCCAGCTGACCTAGGAAGGGAAGTCGTGGATTCAGTAGCGGACGCGTACGCCTCGGGCGTCCCTATGGCGTACCTGATCCTTCGCCCACCGGCTGACACGGTGGCGTGCGTGCAGTGCCACACCCTGAAGGAACGGGCGGACCGTTTCCTGAGCGACGAAGCTTCGTCGGCGTGGGAAGGTCTCGCTGTGCTTCGCGACATGCGGGCACACCGGAAGCTCGGCCACAAGGGAAGGCCGCTAGGGACGGGAACACGCTCCTAGACGCCCCTCCCGTCCGTCGTTCCCCCGTGGCGGATGGTAGGGGGCACAGAGAAGGGGCGGCCCGCATGGGCCGCCCCTTCGTTCTGCGCTACGCCTGGCAACGCTCGTATTCGTCACTGAACAGACAGGACAGTCGGACGAAGCTCATTCCGGCTATCTTCGCGGCTTCGTGAACGTCGGTGGTCCCGTAGTTCTCTCGAAGCCACCATTCCTTAGCCGCGTCGCGGTGCTTCATCTCCTCGTACGCGGCTTCTCGGCGGGCCGCTTCCGCGGCTTCCCGCTTCGCCCTGTCGGCGGCCCTGGCCGCCGTGGTCACGGCCTTCTGAGTCCATCCGGCGGCCTTCGCCGCGCAGCTCGACCCGTAGTAGTGATCTGCGAAGTCGTTCCCGTCCGCGTCAAGCTCGATCATCTGGACCGTGCCCCGAAGCTCGGGCTTCCCGCAGAGTTCACAGGTCGTGATCTCGTCCGTCGTTCCGCCGACTCGAAAGACCTTCATCGGTCGTTCCCCTCTTGAGTTATCAAGCCCGGCCCGTTCTCGGGCCGTTCTCTCGCTGACAGGTGAAACTCTACGGCGTTTAAACGGGCTATGTCAAATAACAGCTTCAGGAGACGAGTAAGGCCCCCGCTGTGGCGGGGGCCTTCTCTGTTGTCAGTGCTTGCAGCCGTACATGACGCATCCGTGAGCGTTGACGCTGTACCCGCAGCGTCCGTGACGCTGCGCCCACCGGATGAGTTCCGCGTCCGCCTTCATGTCCCGGATTTCGCCGAGGATGGCCGCACCGGTCACACCGTCCGCCGCTTCGCCCTTCTCGACTTCGCGCCGGAAGGCCGCGCGGTACGCGTTCACGTCGTCCTCGTAAGCGGCCAGGTCGAACAGGCTCCCCTTATCGCGCTCCGAGTACGAGACGCACAGGAAGACAGTCTTCTCGGCGGTCGCGTTCACGTTCGTCGCAATGAACATTGCGTTTCCCCTTTTGAGTTTTCATCCGGGCCGGCCTGGCCCGTCTCTCGCTGACAAGAAGAACTCTAGGGCGTTTAAACGATCGTGTCAAATGATAGTTTCAGGGCAACGAGAAGGGGGCCGGTTTCCCGGCCCCCTCGGTCTTGCTACGCGTTCACGGCTTCCCGGCAACGGCTACAGACACAGTCTCGGTCGTGCACGCTGGTGCAGTGCTCCGAGAAGGGCGACTGTCCGGCGTCGAGGATCGTGTGACACATCCGGCAGAAGCTCACGCTCGACTCTTCGAGGTAAACCCACCGGTGAATTCCCTTGCGGAGCGTAACGGCCATTGGCCTTCCCTTCATCCGGCCCCCGGTCGGGGGCCTTCTCTCGCTGACAAGGAAGACTGTAGCACCGTTTAAACGAGATTCCAAATCATAGCTTCAGGCAAAGCAAAAGGGCCGGTTGCCCGGCCCTCGGTTACTCGCTCAGCCCTTTAGCCTGCTCCCACTCGGCCACCTGCCACGCGTCCACGCGTACGACTTCCACGGGCCACCCGGCCCCCTCGTACGCGGCCCGTACGGTTCGGCCGGCCACGGCCCCAACGTCCCACAGGGACGGCACGCGCACGGTCATGGTCCACTCGGTCACGTCGTCCCACATCTGCGCCGTGGCCCCGTAGTCGACCAGCTCACCGGTAACGGCGTCGAGCGTGTCGGACGACTCGGCCAGGTTCCGCCCGTGGTGCCTCACTCGCACTACGGCCTGATACTCGCGCATGGTTTAAACCTTCTCTCTCGCTGACACAGTGAAGGGGGCCGGTCGCCCGGCCCCCGTTGGGGAGGTTACAGAATCCCGAACCGCTTCGCTACGGCCTCATTGTTCCTCTGGCCCCGGCCCCCGGTGTTTCGGCTTATCCACTCGGCAGGCTGGTCTTTGGTGGCGGGGAAGCAAAGCCATCCGTGATTCCGGCGCTCGACCTTGAATCCTGCGGCCTTGATTGCCTCGGCGAGACCTTCCGGAGTCCTCTTCACCTTTGCCACTGTGACGCCCTTCCTTCGCTGTTCCCTCGCTGACAGGAAGAACGTTACTCATATTTGGAATCCTTGTCCAGTGGCTCAGGTGGGTTGGTTGTTGCTGTTGTCTTTCGTCTTTCCCCATGCCTCGGGTGCCTAGAGCGGGTGGAGTGGATTGGACCCCCCCTTGAAGCAAGCAATAGGCCCCCCATGTATGGAGGTTACTCACTTCAAGAGGGGAGCCTGTCAGTCGTACTCGGTACGCCTGTCACGGTATGTCGCTTACAGGACCGGTTAAGGGAATTAGCCTCACCGCAGGGCCGGGAAGTGTGATCAGAGCTAGGGGCCGCTCGCCCGTTCCCTCTGCGGGAACACCGGTCCGGGCCTGCCTTCACCCGATCTGTCTGTCACTCGGTATGCCGTGCCCCAGCGGGCTTCTCTACCTTCCGGTGGCTGAATCCGGAGTCGGTCTTTTGGTGAAGCGGAGCCGTTCTCTTACCGCTGACTCTCTGGACTCCCCAGGGCGTCAACCTGGGGCCGCAGGGCGGTTTCCTGGGACCGCTCTCCCTCGGCATGTCGTTTCCCCCCGGTGCCATCCGTGGGGCCGTCCTACGCGGCCACGGCCCAAGATCGGCCGTGCCCGAGGGACGTTACTGTCATTTGAACTAGACGCACAAGCTATACGCGAGTGATCAACGCCACGCGTTTACACACGTTCCACATGACAGCATCCGTGCGCGAGCGTCCGCGCCCTGGCCGAGAAGGCCGGCCGAGGGCCGAGGGGCCGCTACGCGGGCCGTACAGAGCCGTTCAGGGTGTGCCCGGACACGGAGAAGGCCCCCGCCGAAGCGGGGGCCGTAGGGGGCTCTCAGGGGCTCAGTAGCCGCGACGATCCGTGTACGTCTCGATGTCGTGTTCCGACGCCTTCACCAGCTCGATTCCGCGCCACCCTTCGACGTGATACGCGCCCAGGTGGGGGAGTACCCGCCGAATCGTGCCAACCATGCCGAAGCCGGGGCGCGAGACGCGAACCTGAGTGCCGACCTTCAGAGGCAATACGGAGTGCATCGGTCTTCCCTTCATCCGGCCCCTGGGGGGCCGTTCTCGCTGACAGGGAAGACGATACTGTTATTTGGAATCCGGCGCAACGTTTAAACGACGAAGGCCCCCGCCGAAGCGGGGGCCGTGGTCGAGCTGGTCGAGCTAGGCGGCATTCGCCTTCTCGTACGCCTCACGGATGGACGCGGGCACGCGGCCCCGGTCGTTTACCTCGAAGCCGTTGGCCTTCGCCCATTCCCGAATCGCGCCCGAGTCCTGGGCAGGCTTGCCGGTCCCCATGCGGCGAACCGTGGCACGGCCCCCGGACACCTTCCGGGCCGCCCCGAGGTACGGGGCCAGGTCCTCACGAAGCTTCTCGGCGTTAACGTCGTTCAGGTCGATCTCGTACGTCTTCCCGTCGAGGGCGAAGAGGACAGTCTGAGTCGCTTCGGAACCGTCGAGGTCATCCGTAAGAAGCGTGATTACCTTCTGGGCCATGGTGTGTTCCTTCTTCGGGAAAAGTTCGATTACGTTGGACTTCTTACCAGCGTGGCAACTACAGCCACAAGTCATTCCGCTTACCGTGCGGACGGGGCACGCGCCATGGTGCCCCGTCATGCACCACCCGAGCTTCACGGGGTGACCAGCGTCCCCCCGTGCGCCTTCGCGTACGCCTTCAGGACGTTGTCAGGAATCCGCCCGGTGTCCTTGACCCCGAAGCCGTTCTGACGCGCCCAGGCTCGAATTACGGCGCTCGAATCCGTGGCCACGGTCACGGCCGGAACCTTCGCCACCGAGGCCGCGAAGATGGGGGCTTGAACCGCCGGGGGCTCCCAGGCCGGCCACGGCTCATCCGACAGGGGCTCTTCGTCCTCCTGGCCGTCCTCGGCGACCAGCTCGACCAGCTCGGCCCCGACAGGCTCACGGCGCTTCAGAAGGTGCGTGAACAGGTGCACGGCCAGGGGCACGGCCAGGGAGGGCACTCCGCGGATTACCGGCCCCGGAACGGTGTCCGGCAGGCTGTTGGACCACAGCGAGTAGGCGAAGAACAGGGCGGCCAGGGTCCACGGGTAGGCCGTGGCCTTCCATCCGTAGTCGCGAAGCCGGTAGGCGACCCATACGGCCACCGTGACGAACCCTTCGACGATAAGCGGGTATATGGGGCTCAGGTCGTGGTTTCCGTCGCTCCCCAGGTAGACGCTCCGAAGAGCCTCATACGAGAGCGTGAACGCCCCCGCAGCGATACCGGCGACCACGCTAGCGGCGGCCTTATCCGTCTTCTGCACTGGATTCCCTTCCGGCCCTTCGGGCCGTTTCTCGCTGACATTGGGAACCTAGCACTTGGCATGAAGGGATTTCAAGTTCTAGCTTCACGGGAAAGGAAGAAGGCCCCCCTTCCGGGGGGCCTTCCTGCTACTTCTCGGCCTTCTCGACCTCTTCGCGCTTCACGAAGTCCCACCGGTGAGGGTGATTCGGGTTTCCGTCGCACGGCTTGTGCCAGGCGCAAACCATCTTGTAACGCGGGTCTCCGAAGTGGTTCATCTTGTTTCCCTTCCCTTGGGCCGGTTGGCCCCTCTCGCTGACAAGAGAAACGATACTAGTATTTGGAACGCTGTGCAAGCGTGTAAACGGTCCGAGTGTGAAGAAGGGGCCGGATTCTTCCGGCCCCCTCGGTCACTCGCCCTTCAGGGCCTCTTCAAGTTCGAGGCCGGCCGAGAGCCTGTTAGGCCAACCCATGCCGGTGGGGGCCGTCTTGATCGCGTTTCCGGCCAGGTCGGTGCACTGCCATACGCCCCGCCACTTCACCACGTAGCCAATCGGCTTCGGGGCTTCCCCCGGTACGTCCACCACGACCCGGTAACGGCCCTTACCCGCGCGCTCGAAGTCCATTGCGTTTCCCTTCTCTCTGCTGACAAGGGGAACGTTACTATCATTTGGAATCGAGGGCAAGTTTAAACGGCCTCGGAAACGAAGAAGGCCCCCGCCGAAGCGGGGGCCGAGGGCGGTTAGGCCACCCTCTTTATGTAGAACCGCTGGAGAGAGCCGCGCGGGGCCTCCCCGCGCCGCTCGCGGGCGGTCTGCTCCTCGTTCCAAGAGTGGCAGCGCTCTTCGATCTCGGCGTAAACGCCCGGACCCTCGTAAACGTCGCCCTCGGGGCGGCTGTGACCGAGAAGGACCCACTCGCCGGAAACGTTCATTGTTCTTCCCCTTCGCTCTCACCGGGCGGTTCCCGGTGTCTCGCTGACAAGAGAAAGCTAGCACGTTTAAACGCTGATTCCAAATGACAGCTTCAGGGGAAAGAGAAGGCCCCCTTCCGGGGGCCGCTCCCTGTCAGCCTTCGTACTCGTCTACAACGCTCTGCCAGTAGCGGCGGGCCGATTCCGTGTGAGCGGTCCGGGCCAGGTCCACGAAGTTCGCGGGGGCCTTGCCGGGCTTCTTAGTGGGAGCCTGGGGCTTCTCCTCGGCCTTCGGCTTCTCGGCCGTCTCAGGGGCCTTCACGGCCTTCTCGACCAGCTTCCGGCGGAGACTGAAACCGCCCTCGGCCTTCGATACTCGACGGACCGCAGCGCGGTTCCGCGCGGCCTTCCGGGCCTCTTCCATGGTCGCGCCTTCGACCTCGGCGACCTCTTCACCAGCCTTGTTCGTGACGGCCCACACGTCGCCAGGCTCGAACCCCTCGGGGATCGAGGGGGCCTCGGGAAGGTCCATGTTGACCAGCTCGGCCAGGGGGGCCGCGTAAACCTGAACGCCGCTGCGGGAGCTGAGCACCAGCTCACCGGTAATCGCGTGCTTCAGGTCGACACACGCACGGGCCTTGAATTCGGCCTTCACCGGCACCGGAACCTTCAGCGGGTTCTTTCGGCCGGCGACCTTCCCGCCGAACAGGAACATCCCGTTCGTGTCGGCAACGGCGGCAGTCTCGGAAATCTTCATGGTCTGCATTGCGCTTCCCCTTCGGGCTGTTGCTCTCTCGCTGACAGGTGAAACTCTACGCTGTTTAAACGAGGCGTGTCAAATACTAGTTTCGAGCGGGGCCAGAAACGCCAAACGGCCCCCCGAAGGGGGCCGCTCGACCGGCTGTTAGGCCGCTATCTCCATCACCGTTCCGAAGGGGCAGACCGGCATACCAACTTCAATCCACTTCGCGGTAGTGCGGACCACGTACCCGCCGCACTCGCATTCCGAAGAACACTGAACCTTGATCATGCGGGTTCCCTGCTTCTTCGGGCCAGAGGAAACCGGGGGCTCTTCCGGCGACTCCTCGGGGTCTTCCGGGGTCGGTTCCGTCTTCGGCTGGACCGGCTTACCCATGGGGTACAGGGTGGCGTGCGAGTAGGGGCCGAGGGCCTTAGCAAGCTCCCGAAGCTTCTCGGCGAGTTCGGGAGTGGCAACCGTGGCAGTCATCTTCCCGGTAAGACCGAGGGCCTTAGCGGCCTTCGCGAAGGCCCCCTTGTGGCCGCTCTTGCAGTCGTCCGCAGCGTGCACCAGCTCATGAATCAGGACGTCGAGGACGCGGGCCGCATCGTTCATTTCGGGGCTGATGAAGATGTGGTTCACGCCGTCCTCGGAAACTCGGCTAGCCCAGCACTGGCCGAGGATCTTCGCGCTTTCGCGCTTCGCGCCGTAGCCGAAGCCGACCGAGACGTGAAGCTTCTCGGGAAGCGGGAACTCGATCTTCTCGAACTCGGGCCGCAGGGCGTCAATCGCCAGGTGAAGCCACTCTTCGCGGGTGATCTCTCGCATTGTTCTTCCCCTTCGTTTTCCGGCCGGTCTTTCCGGCCGTCTCGCTGACAGGAAGAACGTTACTGTCATTTGGAATCTGTGTCAACCGTTTAAACGGGCCGCTCCAGATGCTAGTATCAGGGCATACGAAAACGGCCCCCGCCGAAGCGGGGGCCGTCGCACCGTACCTACCTCAAGTGTCAGCGAGAGAAAGGGGAAGGTGCGGGTTCGAGAGTACCGGAAGGTTCCTGGCGGAAGCTATCCGGACCGGGCTTCGAGCATCCGCGCGTACGCGTCGAGGGCGCGAGCGTCCGGCCGTAGGCGCCAGGTGCCGCAGCGCTCTACGCGGACACCGTGAAGGCCGCGTAGGGCGTCAATGTCTCGGGCGTAAGTGACGTGCCGGGCCTCGGGGTCGAGGCCGGCCGATCGGCACCACTGGCGGAACTGGGCCAGGCTTCCGGCCAGGACTACAACGCGTTCAGGCACGGTCACCCGCGGCCCCTCGAACTCGGGCCAGGTGGGCATAGACCCTGTCGAGGGCCGGGAAGTCCTCGGCGTCGAGCCGTTCTAGCTCTCGCTCGACCTGGGCGGCCTCGGCCGTGTCGAGGTAGAGGCAGTAAGGGTGTTGCGTCCTCTTGCGGTAGGCCCTCACTCGGCGGCCCCCTCGGCGACGTACCGCGCCGATACGTCCTCGGTCCCACGGACGCGGGTTACGGTCGTCTTCGCGTACTTCGCCGCGCTGTACTGGCCCTTCATGCCGGACAGGCAACGCTTCACCTGCCGGTCAAGGCTCTCTTCCGTCTCGGCTTCGATCACCCGAGGAAACTTCGGGTAGTAGGCGTGCGGGTTGTCGACGATGACCCGTATCACGACTGCACCCCCACGGGGCGGACCGCATCGCGCACGATGGCCAGGGCCTGAGTCTCGTTGAACCCCTGATCGGTCAGGGCCTCGAAGAGAGCACGGATAGCCATAGCGGCCGAGATCATGTCAGCGGCCACGCTGAACGGGTTGTAGGGCTTGCTCACGCGAGAAACCTCCGGGTCTCTATCCCTGCCTTCTCGGCAAGTCGGGCGGTCATGGAAGCCCCTCGGCTTCCGTTGCGAATGAAGGCCAGGCAGACATCAGGCTGTAGCTCGACCAGCTCGACGTTCCGCAGGAACCCCGCACGCTTCCCGTGCCGGTCCCAATCGGCGGGCCGCCGGATCACATGCATTCCGGTCGCCCTGGCGTATTCGTCGGCGAGAGCATCCGCCCCGGTGGGGCAGGTTCCGTGAATCAGTACGGCGTGATCGAAGGGCGTCTTCGCCTCATACAAAGCCCGGAACACCTCAAGCTCGACGGTCCGGGCGTCCTCCCAATCTCGGGAGCCTGTAACGAGGATCTTCAGGAGAACCGAACCTCTTCGCGGTCCGCATAGCCCTTCTCGGCCTCGGCCAGAAGCATTTCCCACGCCATGCCCTGAGCGGCCTCGGTCGAGTGCGCGTCGTACACCCAGAAGTACGCGGTCTTCGAGCTACCGGAGAAGCCGAGTCGTTCGGCCCAGTAGCGGCCCCGCCGGAACGGGGTAGACGAATCCAGGTAGACCCGCGCGAAGGGCCGCGTGTGGAACTCCTCGGCTACCTCAACGTCTCGGCTACTGCTGATCACCTTGCCGTGAAGCGGGCCGCCTACCGCAAGCCCCCTCAACAGTGGTCACCGCTCACGTACACGGGGACCGGAACAACGGTGGTCGAGTGTCCGGAACCTCTCGGGGTCGAGGGGCGGGCCGGGGCCGGCCGAGGGGCCGAGGGCTTCGAGAAGGACGGAGCGCGCGGGGCCGGGGCAGGGGCGGGCCGAGGGGCACCTATGCCCATGGGGGCCGCACACGCGCTGTTCTCGTCACACGACACGATGCCGATAGCGGCCAGAAGGGCGGCGGCCAGGGCCACGGCAAGCCGCTTCGAGCGGCTGAGCGTCTTACGGTTCATTTCGCGGGGCCTTTCGGAAATTGGAACGGAGGGGGGCCGGGACTTTTCACCGGCC
Source organism: Streptomyces sp. NPDC092370 (assembly GCF_044755265.1). Lineage (NCBI taxonomy): Bacteria > Bacillati > Actinomycetota > Actinomycetes > Kitasatosporales > Streptomycetaceae > Streptomyces > Streptomyces sp. NPDC092370. Next base: position 62,161 of record NZ_JBIVQO010000007.1, read on the forward strand.
GCCCTCCGCATTTCGTGTTTCTAGTATCAGGTGCCAAGGGTGGCGGTTTCAAATACTAGTTTCGGTGCGCAGAAGAGGTGACGTACTGCGAATGGGCGTTAGTCATGGCGTCACGGCTTCCGGGGCCGGAATGCGCCTTAGCTTCCTGCTGACGCTTGACGACACTGTTGTTCAGCGTGCGAACGATCTTGTCGATAGCCCGAGAAAGCCGCATCGTTTCGGCCGAGGAAAGAGACTCGCCCTGCTCGTACCGCTTCGCGATCACCTGGGAGTCGAGGGCGGGCAGAAGGCCGTAAGCGCGGTCGAGGTCCCAAAGGGCCACGACGATTCCCCCGGCGGCGACGGATACGGCGTCGTCCTTCGTCGGGGCCTTCTCCCAAAGCTCAGGCTGGAAAAACGCCTTCTCGAAGAGCTGTCGCACTTCCGAGGACGTGTAAACGTACTCCGCAGAGTGGTAGATGTACGTATACCGCTCTTTGCCCGCGTAGCTGACGGCAATCTTCCGGAAGTTGTTCCGAAGCTGTCCATCGGGGTACTCGGCCGCTTCGTACACGGCTTCCTTCTCGACGACGTGAAGAAGGATCTCCTGTCGAATGTCCTCGGCCTCGATACCGGGGTACTCCTCGGCCACTCGACGCGCGACACCCTCGGCAATCTTCGTGTACTTCGTCCAGTCAATCATTTGCGAGTCTCCTAAGTGGCCTACTGGCCGTAAGTCTTGCCTTCGACCACGAAGGTTCCGTTCGGCTTAATGAACACCGGGGAAGGGGTTACCCGGTTCTTGTCGACGTACAGGATTCCGAAGCCCTGTTGCCAATTGGCGTGACCGGCCCTCAGATAGTGGGCACTCTTCAGGTCCATGAGGTTTCCGACTTCGAAGCCGAATCGCTCTCGCGTGAGCTTCGAGTTCACGGCCATGTGTTCGTGCTGGATTCCGAGCTTGTGAGTGTGGCCGCACACGACCGAGTAACCCCACTTGCGCGCCAGGGCCAGGGCGGTACCGCCCGGCATTCGGGAGCTACCCCCTTCGTCGCCATGGGCGAGAAGCCAACCGGGGGCAATCTCGTACGGCTCTTCGTGATAGGTCACGCCGTACTTCTCGAAGTCGAGCAAGCTCGGCACTTCGAGGGCCTTCAGCCCCATAAGGCCAGGGGCACGCGAACGGACGTAGTTCAGGGGCCTGTCCATGTGGTTCGAGCGGCTTACGTGAATCGGCCCGTCATGCACGGCCCGCAGGCCGGCCAGGACCCGCTTACCCGCTTCACAGTGCGCCTGAAGATCCCCCTTGTACTCACCGGCCATGCCCCGAGTCCAACGGCTGATCTGGGGGAAGTCGACTTCATCGCCCACGCTCGCTATCTCGTCCGGCTTGTACTCGGCCAGGAAGCCGAGGACGTTCCGGACGGCCCGCTTGTCGTGGTAGGGAATCTGCATGTCGGACAGAACAACAATGCGCTTCACAGGCTAACGCCCTTCTCTCGAAGAGCGTCTTCGAGTCTTTTCAATCGGATATCCAGCATGGCCGCATAGACGGCCAGGTCTTGAGCTTCTTCACGGGCGTACGTCACCAGCTCGACCAGCGGCATGGTTTCGAACTTCTGGCCTTCGGGTTCCTCGTACTGTTCGGCCCCGATTCCGAGGATTCGCCCTCGGCACTGCCGGATGAAGTGACCAACTTCGTCGGCCAGTTCGTCACTCGTCATCGCTTGATCTCCAGTTGGTCTAGAAGGCCCTCGGGGCCGTTGGCCAGTACGAAGCTGTTCACGTCGTGTCCGGCCGGCATGGGGGATATTCGAGCGTTCTTGATCTGCTCGGCGACCTTCTCGGCGAACTCCATCCCCTGTCCCTTGTCGTCCTGGTCGGCGAGGATGTACACGGCCCGGTAACCCTTGAAGCACCGGGCGAAGTAGCTTTTCCATGCGCTCACACCAGCAATGCCCACGGCGGGGATTCCGGCGAGACTGGCCGCTATCGCGTCGAATTCCCCTTCACAGATGGCGATATGGTCCGAGGGGACGAGAAGCGCATTCGCGTTGTAGATGCGGGGAGGGTCACCGGGAACGCTGCGGTACTTCGGGCCGTCCCCGTCGCCTAGGCGACGGAATCGCACGGTCATAACCCCGGCCCGAGTGAGGTAGGGAACGGCTAGCATTCCGCGCGCTACCTCATGCCCCGGCAAGGGGCTTTCGACGTACCCCAGCCTGTAGAAGGCTGCGTTGTCCTCGGACAGGCCGCGACTCTTCAAATACTCCACGGCGGCGGGGCTTCTCGTTAGATCCCCCTCGTATCGCGCCGTAGCTTCCTCCAAGAAGCTTTTCAGTGCAGGATCGGGTACAAGAGAAATCGCGGCATCCTTCCTGGTCAGCGATTACGTCGAAGCTGTCGCCCGAGATATCGCAAGCGAAGCACCGAAAGCGGTTCTCTTCGGTGCACACGGAAGCCGATGCATTTCGGTCTTCGTGAAAGGGGCACTTCATCTTTCGGAAGCGCGACCCTTCCGGAACGTCAGTGGCTCCGTAGTGCTCTAGCACTTCCGCTATCGGCGGCTTCTCCATCCGCCCTCACATTCCAAATACTAGTTTCGGACGGGTGGCGGAATCAAAGAGTCGGGAAGACCTGAATCCGTGCGCCCGGTTCGCTGCGGTCGGCGAAGACCTTCCGGGCGTCGAGAACGACGACCAGGGCGTCATCCTCGAAGGCCCCGCCGGCCTTCAGGCCGTCGAGGGTCGAGCGACAGAGCTTGTCGAGGTCGGGATACTTCGCCGGGTACCGGGGGGCGTCCGCTCTGAGCTGGTCGGCAAACCGCCCGGTGCGGTAATGGCTCTTCGGCCGCTTCAGTCGGAACACCACGGAAACACCGACGTACGGCCAGGGGCCGAAGGTGTGGTTCAGGGCCTCGGCCGAGACGGCACTACGCCACGGCTTGACCTTCTTCGAGGACTCCACCATTCGGCCCCCGCCAACGTGCCTCTTACTGCCCTGGGGGGCAGGGGTGCCGATCACGTCTATCTCGATCACCCGGTGAGCCTCATTCGCTCCATGTCGGCATCGAGATAAAGGATCATCGCGCCGGACGCATCCGCCTTCCCTGTACGGTTCTTGACGACGGAAACGCCCATCTGGCGGGAACCGTCTTCACCGATCCGGTGAAGGGTGAGAATCATTTCCGGCACGCGGCCTATCTGCCCCTTGATCTGAGACAGGGGAACGGGCTGGTTACCGTCGTTCGAGTCTCCCTTTACGTGGTGCAAAGCGACCACACACGCGCCCGTCATGCGGGCAAGTTCATGCAGGTACTCACACACCTTTTCCAGGGCGACGTAAGAGTTACTGTCGCCCTCGGCGTCCGGCACCACGTTGGAAATGTTGTCAACGATGATCAGTTCGGGCCAGGCCCCGTAAGTGACCGCGAAAGCCTTCAGCTCGGCTTCGAGGTCATCAATGGTGAGACTGGCGGTGAAGTCCCACCGGAGATGATCGAGGCCGTCTAGCTGAGCTTCTACGGCGTTCGTCTTGCCGTGCTCTAGGGCGTTCTCGATATCCCTGGTCGACCAGCCCGAGACGTTCGCAGCACAACGAACGAACATGGTTTGAGGGTCGGTGTCCGCGCTGAAGTAGAAGGCCGGTACGCGGGCATGTAGTGCCAGGGCCATGCTCAGGGCGGACTTACCGACACCGGGGGCCGCAGAGATGATCGTGAACTGTCCTCGGCGGAAGTGCACGGTGTTCGCGGCGAAGGTCTTGAAGAGCGTAGGAAGGGGTTCGCCGGTCTTACCGGCGTCGCCCTTAGCTCGAACAATCGTGTACAAGGGCGATCCTTCGAGAGTTCTTAGACGGACGCCCAGACAGGCAGGGGGGCACAGTTGCGGTAGCGGCTCGCCCGGAATTCGCCGGTCGTGGCGATCAGTCCGCGCTTCGCGGCTCGACGCATCACGGGGCCGAGGGCGCGCGGCTCACGCGGCTTGATCAAGCCCAGGTCCCACAGGTCATCCGTGGTGAAGTCGTCGAGGACGCCGGACACTTCGGCGACGAAGCCGAGGGCATATCGCTTCCACTCGTCATCCGCGTTCTTGTCGACCTGGGCGATAGCAGCGTCACGGGTCTTCTGGGCGTCGAGGTTCGTAGGCATGGGGCACTCCGCGGGCTTGTTTAAACGGGCATGAAGAGGGCGCGTTGGGCGGCCTTACGGCCTGGCAGTCGCGCCCCTGCCATTCCAAATATGAGCTTCGGGCCTACTTGATGAACTCCAGGCCGCACGCGTCCGGGGTGCCCTGGGGGGCCGGGCATCCCCAGGCACGCCAGGTGCCGGGCTTGTTCCGGTAGGGCTTCTCGATGAACCGCTTCGTACCGTGCGGGCACGTCGGGGGAGTGCCGTAGGGGGTCTGGCCGGCCGGAGCCTGGGAAGGGGCCTGAGAAGGGGCCTGAGCGCCGTTGTGGCCGCCTCGGTCGTAGCTTCCGGGGTGCTCGACCGGACGGGCCCCGAGCTGGGCCCCTAGGATCTCCTCGGCCCGAAGGGCGGTCACGGCCTCACCGATCAGGGCGGAGACGCCAGACTGAGAGAAGCCGTTCAGAAGGTCGACCAGCTCAGTCTGAGAATCGGCCTTCACGACAACCCACGTAGCGTCATGGCCGCCGTGGCTCTTCATGGTCACGGTGAACTTCTCGGGGGTCTCAGACATTCACACTCTCCTGATAGGGGTATTGGCGGGCGTCGACTCCGTTGAAGTCGCAGTAGCGCCGGACCGTACAGGTGCGGCACGCGTCGCCAGGATTGGGAAGGAACAGGCCGAGACGAACGGCCTTATCCATGTTGCGGAACCATCGGGTGACCTTCTCAAGCGAGTAATCCTGAAGGTTCCACGGTTCGGTAGGGGCGTTGTTCTTCGCCATGAAGTAATCGCCGAAACCGGGCTTCTCGCCGAACATGTCGTTCACGGCGTGGTCGTAGATCGCTAGCTGAAACGCCGTGTCGGGAAGCTTCGTACCGGTCTTCAGGTCCCTTACTCGAAGGTGACCATCCGGGTATTCAACGATCTGGTCAATGAACCCTCGGATCAGAATTCCGCCGAGGTCGAGCGTGAACCCGAGTTCGACGGCCGGCTGACCCTCGATCGGTTCCCAGATGCGTTCAGGGGCTTCTATCGCGTACTCGAAATACGCTTCTACCTGATCCCGTCCGCGCTTCCGGCGGTTCTTGATATCCGTCTCGGGCTTCGTGGTGCCACCGGTAAGCCATCGGGAAGTATCAGGCTCGACGGCCAGGGCGGCGGCCATGTCCCGTTCCCAGGCTTCTTCGAACCACTCGGCCATCTGATCGGGGCCGTAGGCCCGGTGGCTCTTCTCCCACTTCTCTACGGCTTCGTGGTAGGCGGTTCCCTGAATGAACCACGCGGCTTGATTCTGCGGGGCCTTAGCGACCTTCTCTAGCCGGTAAGCCTCACCGCAGCGTACGAAGCTCCCGTACTGCGATACGGAGCGATGCGTTACGGGTTCGCCCACGGTCACGCCCCGGCGGGGGTGTGGTTCCCGGTGGCGACGTTCTCGATCTCGCCGAGGAACGCGGCCATGGTCACGATGTCCACGAACTTCGGAACCGTGGCGTTCGAGAGGCGGACGGTAGCGCCGTGAACGACCAGCTCGACGACGTTCCGACCGAGGCCAGCGTCATACAGGGGCCGCACGGTGACCGCGCGGCCGTCGATGTCGGTGAAGGTCTTCGCGGGGATGTTCTTCGAGTCGCCGAAGGCAGTCATGTGATTCTCTCTCTCGTTCCAAATATGAGCTTCAGGGCAAACGGAAGGGGCACCCTGGGGGAGGTGCCCCTAGAAGTCTTTTAAGTTGTGCACGGCCTAGTGGAAGACCCAACAAGCCGTAGTGTATTCGTCGTCATGTCCGCACCCGAGGGTGTCACTCGGGTATCCCTTCAGGGGAACCGCGTCGTTCGGGGACATGGTCCGAGCTATTTCGTAGTCTTCTTCTTCTGCGTTCTGCCGACAGTACGCGAATTCCATTCGCGTTCCGTTCGCGTATCTCAGTCTGACAACCGAGAGTACTTGAGGGAGGTCGTACAGAACGTCAACGCCCTGAAGATCGTCCCCCGCATTGTTGAGGTCCAATCCTTGAGAGCTGTCTACCAACATGGGCTGTTCCCCGAGGCCGTTTCAACTTCTTCCGCACACTGCCAACCTGTGACCCGAGTCCCTGTGAGGTTGGTGTCTGAAAACTGTAACCGGAAACCTTCACTCCGCGTACACATACCGGACGGTATTGGTTCACCTGTTACCTGTTCGTAACGCGGAAAACTGAACGCGCCAGTAAGTAAGGTGTCCCTTACCTAGGCGGCGAGACCCGTCATTCGGCGAAGTCGGTCCGCCAAAGTCTTACGGGGGATGCTGAGTTCACGGGCCATGGCCGAGATGGAGATACCTTCGGCGTGCATCCGTCGGATGCGAGCGTTGTTCAGCTCTTCGACCATAATGACCAAAAAGCGCTGAGCAGTGCGCCTCTCCTCGGGGGTCATGCCACCCCAAACGCCGAACTCCTCATTCTTGCCCAACTCGGCGCACTCGGTGCGAACCGGGCAGAAGCCGCACGCTTCTTTCGCCTGGGCTATATCCTCGGCCCTTTCCGAAAACCAAAGGTCCGGATCGGCCTCGCAGGAATTCGACAAGACGCCTCACTTATGCCGGGGTTTCGTTTGCTCGGTTTCGCTCACGTCCCCGGCTTTCTCGCCGGTTCCTCCGTGGCCTTCCCTCGCTGACATGTATATCTTCGCTCGATGCCCCTGGCGGAGTCAAATGATAGTTTCAGAACACAGCAAGGCCGCCCCCATACAGGGGCGGCCCATCGGTGCACGCGCGGGTTTGGTTTAAACGGGCTAAGCGGTGCCCGAGGGGTCGGCGACCTTCGGCTTTTCCTCCTCGGAGTTCGCGCCCTTGATCTTCAAGTGAGGGTCCTCAACTCGAATGATGCTGTCGCCATCCTCGGGGCGACGCTTCGAGTAGTACCAACCGCCCACGGGGCTTGCCGGATTGGGAACCATGTCGCGGTGGTAGCAGACCACCACATCGGCTTCCTTCAGTTCGTTCAGCCACTTGTCGAGCATGCGCGCCTTGACCGCCGGAATCGGGTCCTTCTGCTCTCGGCGCGAGTAGAGCCGAAGCATGCTGTTAGGTCGAGCCTGGGCGTGCTCGGTCTTCACCGTCCAAGGGATGTACTTGCTGTGATCCGGGCGAGCCTTCGAGATCTTGGCATCACGCAACTGAAGGTAGACGGCACCCTTGGTAACGCCGTACATCTCGCCGATCTGCTCGTAGGTCAAGCCCGCGTCTCGGTGCTTCCGTAGCACGTCACTGGATGGGAGCTGTCTCGGAGCCGGCATAAGGGGGAACCCTTCGGGTCTGTCTGATGGAACAGTTGATCAAGGTAGGGAGGTGCCTGACAAGCTGTCAACTGGAAGCCGGTCTAGCGTCCCGTTTAGCTTCGAGTCGAGTATAGGACGCGTAGAGCATGAAGGGTTGTACGTATAGGAAAGAAAACTGAGTTTGGCGTGCGTCTCAATTCGCTATTTTGTTCGAATGGCACGTTCGAACGGGCCTTGACGCCCCTTCGGGCGGTCCCTATCTTTGGGGTTTAAGCCGTACGTTTCCGCAGGTCAGAGCGCAAATCCTAGTTGTCCTGGACGTTGCTGCTCGCCCCGACGGAGATCGCCTCGACGTCGCCGCGCACCACGGCTCCGTACCAGACGCTCGCGCCCGCCCCGAGTGTGACGCTCCCGATCACCGACGCCGTCGGCGCGACGAACGCGGTCGCGTCGATCTCCGGCTCCCTGCCGCCGATGCCCATGATCATCGCCCGCTCACCCATGTCCGCCTCCCGAACGTCCTAGACAACGCGCACACCGTACGCCACCCGATGGGGCGAAGATCACAGGCATGGGACGCCGCGGGGTGAGCGGCCGCTGAGTACGGTGAGCGGGTGCCGAAGCGCAAGAACACGTTCTCATCCTGGCGGCGCGGCCTCACGCAGCGCGCCGTCCACGCGGGCTGGGCCTGGCTGCAACGGACGGCCTCCGTGACCGCCGAGCACCCCGGCCGGTACCGGTTCGGTGCGATGGGAACAGGTACCAGGCTCGCCTTCCCGCTCGGCACGGTCTTCGGTGAAGCGTGGATCCACCTGGGCTCCCACTGCATCATCGGCGAGCAGGTCACCCTGACCGCGGGCCTCATGCCCGACCTCGACCTCGGCCCGGACCCGATCCTGCGCCTCGGCGACGGCGTCGTCCTGGGCCGCGGCAGCCACGTCATCGCCGACACCACGGTCACGATCGGCAGCGACTGCTACTTCGGCCCGTACGTCTACGTCACCTCCACGAACCACTCCTACGACGATCCGCACGAGCCGATCGGCAAGCAGTGGCCGCGGATGGAGCCGGTGGAGATCGGGCCCGGGTGCTGGATCGGCACGGGAGCGGTGATCCTGCCGGGCGCCCGGATCGGGCGGAACGTGGTGGTGGCCGCGGGCGCCGTCGTCCGGGGCGCCGTGCCCGATCACGCCGTGGTGGCGGGCGCACCGGCCCGCGTCGTACGGCGCTGGACCCCGGCCGACGGCTGGCAGCCCCCGCTGCGCACCCCGGCGCCCGTCCCGATACCGGAGGGCGTCACCCCCGAGCAGTTGTGTGCGCTGTCGGACCTGGACGAGGAGACGGCGGCCCGGCTGGCCGAACTGGACGAGGATGCGGCGGCGGGTCTCGCGGAGCTGGAGCCGGGGTCGTCCTGACCTCCGGGAGGGAACCCTCGGGTGCTCGGACACAGGGGCGCGCCGCCCTGGGACCTGAGCCCGGATCAGCCCGAGGCCAGCAGTACCGTGCCCACCAGGGCCAGTCCCGCCCCCGCGGCCTGAATCGCCCGCAGCCGTTCGCGGAGGACGCCCCGTGCCGCCACGGCCGTCACCACCGGGTACAGGGAGGCCAGCACGGCGGCGACCGTCACCGGGCCGTGCTGCGCGGCGATCGAGTACGTGCCGTTCGCGGCGACGTCGGCGAGGCCGACGAAGGCGAGGGCGGGCAGGGAGTGCCAGGGGAAGCCGTCCGCCGGGAGTGCGGGCGACCCGCGCCGCACCGAGAGCCACAGCGCCAGGCCGCCGGCGGCGACATTGGTCACCCGCTGCACGAACAGGGCGAGGAACAGGCCCGAGAGGGTCGACGACGCCTCGGCGATCAGAGCCATGACCGCACCGAAGCCGAACGCCGCGAGCAGGGTCAGGGCGATGGCCTGGCGCTGGACGGGAGCACCGCGGAACTGGGGGCCGCCGGCCAGGCACACGCCGGCGACGGCGACCAGGATGCCGACGAACTGCAGCAGGCCGGGGCGTTCGCCCAGCACCAGGCCCACCCCCACCGGCACGGTCACACCGATCGACCCCAGCGGCGAGACCACGCCCATCGGGCCCAACGCGAGCGCCTTGTAGAAGGCGAGCATCGCCACCGGGCCGACCAGCCCGGCCGCCACGGCGAACCACAGCTGCGGCCCCGCCTCGCTCCAGCCGCCGGTCGCCACCACCACCGCGCCCAGCACGGCCACCGCGATCGACTGCGAGACGACGACCACCGTCAGCGCGGGCGTGCGCCGGGTCAGCAGGCCGCCGCCGAAGTCGGCCAGCCCCCACAGCAGGCTGGTGGCCAGGGCGAAGAGCGCTGTCATGGGGCGGATACCTCGCAGTACAGTTCAGTGAACGATCAGGTGGAACCACACCATAGTGCAGCCCGTTGTACTGTGTCATACAGAATATTGGACGGAACGTGTCGGACCTCGACCTGCTGACCCAGTCCCTGGCGCGGAGCGTCAAGCACTGGCGCGCGGTACGCGGCTTCACCCTGGACGTGCTCGCTGCCCGGGCGGGGGTCAGCCGCGGCATGCTCATCCAGATCGAGCAGGCCCGCACCAACCCCAGCCTCGGCACCGTCGTCAAGATCGGTGACGCGCTCGGGGTCAGCATCACCACGCTGCTCGACCACGAACAAGGCCCGAACGTCCGCGTCATCCCGGCCGAGCAGGCCGTACGGCTGTGGCACACCGACGCCGGCAGCTACAACCGGCTCCTCGCGGGCACCGAGGCGCCCGGCCCGCTGGAGATGTGGGACTGGCGGCTCATGCCCGGCGAGAGCAGCCCCTCGGACCCGCACCCCGCCGGCACGACCGAACTGCTCCATGTCACGGCGGGCGAGCTGACCCTCACCGTCGACGGCGTCGAACACCGCGTGCCCGCAGGTGCCAGCGTCCACTTCGAGGCCAACGTCCCGCACATCTACGGCAACACCGGCGACGCGCCCATGGAGATGGTCATGGCCGTCTCGGTGCCGCCCGTGACGTAAGACGCCCGGCCCGCCGCCGGTCCGCTGTTGTTAGCGTGCGCCCATGCGCGCACCCATCGGACACTTCGACAACGCCCGCCCGGCCCCCGCCTGCCTCGACGAACTCACCGCCCCGGTCGCCGACGCCGTACGCCACTGGCGCGGCGGCGTCCCCGCCGAGCACATCGTCTACGTCGACACCGACCCGGAGTGGGCCGACACCGCCACCTTCGTGGAGCACTACGGGCAGGACCTGCTGGAGAGGTCGGCGAACTGCGTGGTCGTCGCGGGCAAGCGGGGTGGCGAGTCCACGCTCGCCGCATGTGTCGTGCTGTCCACCACCCGGGTCGACGTCAACGGCGTGGTGCGCCGGCAGCTCGGCGCCCGCAAGGCGTCCTTCGCCTCCATGGACACGGCCACCGGCGAGACCGGCATGGAGTACGGCGGCATCACCCCGCTCGGACTGCCGCAGGGCTGGCCCGTCCTGGTGGACACCGCCGTCGTCGACCTGCCCTACGTGCTGGTCGGCAGCGGCCGGCGGCGCGGCAAGCTCCTCGTCCCGGGCAAGGCGTTCGCGGAACTGCCGGGCGCCGTCGTGCTGGAAGGCCTCGGGGTCCGCTGACCTACGCCGCGCTGTGGTGGGCCAGCGCAAGGTGGGGGTCACTCTCACCCGGGGCCGGCTCCGGGTCCGCGTGCACCAGGGCCGCGGTCAGTCGCGGTACCGCGTGCAGCAGCGCGTGCTCGGCCTCCACGGCGACGCGGTGGGCCTCGCGCACCGTCACGTCGCCGTCCACCACGACCGCCACCTCGGCGCGCAGCCGGTGGCCGATCCAGCGCAGCCGGAGCTCCCCCACCCCGCGCACCCCGGGCACCTCGGCCAGGGCCCGCTCGGCCCGGTCGACCAGAGCCGGGTCGACGGCGTCCATCACCCGGCGGAACACCTCCCGGGCCGCGTCCCGCAGCACCAGCGCGATCGCCGCCGTGATCGCCAGCCCGACGATCGGATCGGCCAGGTGCCAGCCCAGGGCCGAGCCCCCGGCGCCCAGCAGCACGGCCAGTGAGGTGAAGCCGTCGGTACGGGCGTGCAGTCCGTCGGCGACCAGTGCCGCCGAGCCGATCGAGCGGCCGACGCGGATACGGTAGCGGGCCACCCACTCGTTGCCGGCGAAGCCGACGACAGCGGCCACGGCGACCGCCGGGACATGCTGGACCGGGCGCGGATCCAGCAGCCGGTCCACGGCCGTCCAGCCCGCGAAGGCCGCGGACGCGGCGATCGTCAGCACGATCACGAGCCCGGCCAGGTCCTCGGCCCGCCCGTAGCCGTAGGTGAAGCGGCGGGTGGCCGCGCGCCGGCCCAGCACGAAGGCGATCCCGAGAGGCACGGCGGTCAGTGCGTCCGCGGCGTTGTGGACCGTGTCCCCGAGCAGTGCCACCGATCCGGACAGGGCCACCACGACCGCCTGGGCCAGCGCGCTCACGCCGAGGACGGCGAGCGAGACCCACAGTGCGCGCATCCCGCGCGCCGAGGACTCCAGTGCGGAGTCGACCTTGTCGGCCGTCTCGTGGGAGTGCGGGGTGAGGAGGTGGCTCATCCGGCGGCGCAGGCCGTGGCTGTGACTGTGACCGTTGTCGTGGCGGTGCGGGTGGGAGTGTTCGTGCCGGTCGCTCACGTGGTTCCCCTTTCGGTGCGCGCGAGAGTGGACGTACCCGTCCTGTGGCGCCATTATGTGCGTATGAGCGCACGCATGCACCTGTCATCTGCGCATGATGCGCATCCGCGCAGCCCCGGCGAGGAGCAGTTCGCACTCGCGGCCGAACTCCTCGCCCTGCTGGGGGACCGGACCCGGCTCGCGCTGCTGCACGCGCTGACCGGGGGAGAGGCCGACGTCACGACCCTCACGGAAGCGTGCGGAGCGGCCAGGCCGGCCGTCAGCCAGCACCTGGCGCGACTGCGCCTCGCGGGCCTGGTGAACACGCGCAAGGAAGGTCGTCGGGTGGTCTACTCACTTAGCGACGGCCATCTGCGCCGGCTCGTCGACGAGGCGCTGAGCGTGGCCGACCACCGCCTCAGCGACCGGCCCCCGCACGACTGAGTCAGTACCGCGCCGTCCCGAGGTACTGCTCGGCGAAGGCGGCGGCCGCCACGGGCGAGGTGAACAGGCGGCGCAGCCGGGCGAGCGCGGTGCCCGCGCGAAACGGGTCGCACGCTGCCGTGCCGTGGTACACCTCGGACAGTCACTGCGAGAACTCCTGGTACTCCCACACGCGCCGCAGGCATGCCTCCGCGTAGCCGCCGAGGCCGCTGCCGTCGCCGGTGGTCAGCCGGGCGGCCAAGGCGTCGCCGAGCGGGAAGGCGTCGTGCAGGGCGAGGTTCATGCCCTTGGCGGCGATGGGGGTGACCGGATGGGCCGCGTCGCCGGCCAGGAACAGCCGGCCGCGCACCATCGGCTCGACCACGTAGTCGTGCATGTCCAGCACGCGCCTCTCGATCAGCCGTCCCTCGGCCGGCGCAGGCCGCCTCTTTCCATTTCCATATATGCGGGGCCTCTCAGAGATGAACTCGGGGAGTTCGGCGAGCACGAGCCTCAGGCCAGGAATCGGTCAGGCGACCGCAGAAGACGAGTTGTGCACCCTGGACCGGGTGCGGGCATTTCGTGGGAAACGCTTCAGGATTCGTGTACGCGGTGAGGAGACAGCCGTGGGATCTCGATCGCCGGGCAGCGGTCCATCACCATTTCCAGGCCCGCCGCCCGGGTCCGCTCGTACGCCGCTTCGTCGATGACGCCGAGCTGGAACCAGACGCCCTTCGCGTCCTTGGCGACCGCCTCGTCGGCGACGGCTCCGGCGAGGTCGCTGTTCACGAAGACGTCCACCACGTCCACGTCGAAGGGGACGTCCGCCAGGCTCGCGTACCCCTTCTCCCCGTGCACGGTCTCCGCCTTCCGGTGCACCGGCACGACGCGCTTGCCGAAGCGCTGGAGCACGGCGGCGACGCCGTACGCCGCGCGCTGCCGGTTCGACGACAGGCCCACCACGGCCCAGGTGTCGCCGAGCCCGGTGAGAATCCTGCGGACCGTTGCCTCGTCGCCGTACACCGGCGGCCTCCTCGAAAGTCGTGGACGAACTGCTCCCGGGTCAACGGCGCAGGGTGCGCGGTGATTCCCCGGACGGCCTCCGTGATGGCTTGCCGAGGCCAGTCGAACCCATGTACGTGGGTCAGGGAATCCGGTGCGAATCCGGAACTGACGCGCAGCGGTGAGGGGGACGGGCGGGGCCTCGGCCACTGGACTCCCTCGTGGACGTCCGGGAAGGTGCTCCGATCCGGGTGAACCCGAGTCCGAAGACCTGCCGGCGGCCCCCGCGGCCGCATGCGGCCAGGGAGCACCGTACGACCGGGCTCCGCGCATGGGCCCTCGACGCCTGAGGACTGGTTTTCGGGCCGGTCCAGGTCGCGGTGCCCGCGAGGAGGCCTGGACGCCCGCCTCCGTGGACGACGAGCGGACCGTGCGCGCCGCCCTGGAGCGCACGGGCCTCACCGGCCGTTCCGGCCCGCCCTGGCACACGCTCCCGGGCGGCGAACACCAGCGGGTGCAGATCGCCCGCGCGCTCGCCCAGGAACCCCGTGAACTCCTCCTCGACGAGCCCACCAACCACCTCGACATCCACCACCAGCTCGACCTGCTCACTCTCGTCACGGGTCTTCCGGTCACCACCGTCGTCGCCCTGCACGACCTCAACCTCGCGGCGATGTACTGCGATCAGGCCGTCGTGCTGTGCGCGGGGCGGGTCGTGGCCGGGGGCACTCCGGGGGACGTCGTCACGGAGGAGGTCATCGCCGAGGTGTACGGGGTGCGGGCCAATGTCAGCCGTGAAGGGCGCGAGGGGCGGCCGCATGCGCGGTTCCTGGGGACGCTGGCCTGACAGGAGCGCCGGATAGGCCACCGGCGGGGACGATTGCGCCACGGTGACCCTAAAACGGCGAACCTGCCCGCGTGTGCGTGTCCGCCCGCCTACGCTCACCCCGTGCTGCGCATCATCGACGCCCGAAGCCATGAGCCGGTCGACGCCGCCCCGGCCCGCCGGGGCCTGACCCGTGTCGTGGTGCACGCGCCCGGCTCCGACACGACGAGCCTGCGGGTGCTGCTCGTCGGGGATCTCCTCGTCCGGGCCCTGGAACTCGGCGGCACACCGGTGTGGGCGCTGCTGAGCGGCGGCCACAGGCAGGCGGAACTGCGTGCGGACGCCGCGACCCTCGGCATGCACCCCTTCGAGGACAGTCCCGACGTCGGCGCGGGACTGGGTGAGGCCCAGGCCGTCCACGTCGTCGCCGCCGAGGACGGGCCGCTGCCCGACGGGGTGCGGATCGCCGTCGCGCCGGTGGAGGTGGACACGCCGGACCACTCCGACCCCGCCGCCCTGCGCCTGGCCCTGCTCACCCGGCACCACAGCGTGCCCGTCCGGCTGGAAAGGTCCTCCCTCGACGACGCCCGTGCCACCCTCGCCCGCTGGCGCGCCGCGGTCGCCCGCTGGGCGCGGCAGCCCTCGCGGCCGATCCCCGACGACGTGCGGGGGCGGTTGCGTGACGCCTGGGAGGACGACCTGGACGTGCCCGGGGTGCTGGACGTCCTGCGCCACGTCGAGACCGAGCCCGACCACGCGGACGGCGCACGCTTCGAGACGTACGCCTACGCCGACCGGCTCCTCGGCCTCGAACTCACCCGCGATCTGGGGTCACCGTCATGATCGAACGCGCCGGAGCGGGACCGCTGCGCCGCCTGATCGTGCTGCGGCACGCCAAGTCGTCCTGGCCCCTGGACGTCGCCGACCACGAACGCCCCCTCGCCCCGCGGGGCCGCCGGGACGCCCCCGCGGCCGGGCGGGTCCTGGCCGACGCCGACCTCCTGCCCGACCTCGCGCTGTGCTCCACCGCCGTCCGTGCCCGCCGGACCTGGGACCTGGTCGCGGCCGAGTGGGGCACGCCCCCGCCGGTCCGGCACGACCGCCGCATCTACGCCGCCGGCCCGTCCGGTCTGCTGGCCGTCGTGCACGAGGTGCCCGCCGAGGTGGAGACCCTGCTGCTGATCGGGCACAACCCCGGTCTGGAGGAACTGGTCCTGGCCCTCGCCGGTGACGGCCTCGACGACACCCTGGAGCAGGTCCGCACGAAGTTCCCCACCTCGGCGATCGCCGTGCTGTCCTGGCGCGGCACGGCCTGGCGGGCCCTCGCCCCCGGCGCCGCGCTGCTCACGTCCGTGATCGTGCCCCGGGGCGCGAAGGAGCAGCCCGGGGGCCGCGCATAGGCTGGCCGGATGCAGGACGAATACCGCACGGTCACCGTCGCCGGCGTGCACGAGACCGAGGTCAACCGCTCCCGCTTCCTGTGCGCCCTCGCCCCGGCGGCCACCGAGCGGGAGGCCCAGGACTTCATCGCCGCGGTCCGCAAGGAGCACGCCGACGCCAGCCACAACTGCTGGGCCTATGTGATCGGCGCCGACGCCTGCGTCCAGAAGGCGAGCGACGACGGCGAACCGGGCGGTACGGCCGGTGTCCCCATGCTCCAGATGCTGCTGCGCCGGGACATGCGGTACGTCGTCGCCGTCGTCACCCGCTACTACGGCGGGGTCAAGCTCGGTGCCGGCGGGCTCATCCGGGCGTACGGCGGAGCGGTCGGCGAGGCGCTGGACAGCCTCGGCACCCGTACCCGCCGCAGGTTCCGGCTGGCCACGGTCACCGTCGACCACCAGCGCGCCGGCAAACTCGAGAACGACCTGCGCACCTCCGGACGCGAGGTCCGCGACGTGCGCTACGCGGAGGCCGTCACGATCGAGATCGCGCTTCCGGACGCCGACGTGGAGGCCTTCAAGTCCTGGCTCGCCGACGCCACCGCCGGGACGGCCGGCTTCGAACCGGGCGGGGAGGCGTACGGCGACGCGTGACGCGCGGCTCCGTCCCGTCGACGTTTTCTCGGTACACATACGGACATGTCCCGTGAATCGGCTCCGGACGGGCGTGGTTTGCCGAGGTTCGTGAGGGAGCGGATCCCTGTACGCGCTAGCGTGGTGGGTGCTGACAGCGAGCCGTACCGGCTCGCGCGGGTGGTGCGGGAAGCAGGGGGAGACATGCGGGTCGGGGCGGGGTCGTGAGACTGCTGCACACGTCCGACTGGCACCTCGGCCGGGCCTTCCACCGGGTGAACATGCTCGGTGCCCAGGCCGAGTTCATCGGCCACCTCGTCACGACCGTCCGGGAGCGGGCCGTGGACGCCG
The DNA here is from genome assembly GCF_044755265.1 of Streptomyces sp. NPDC092370. Lineage (NCBI taxonomy): Bacteria > Bacillati > Actinomycetota > Actinomycetes > Kitasatosporales > Streptomycetaceae > Streptomyces > Streptomyces sp. NPDC092370. The sequence continues at coordinate 78,778 of NZ_JBIVQO010000007.1, forward strand.
TGGTGGTGTCGGGTGACGTCTACGACCGGGCGGTGCCACCGCTCGCCGCCGTCGAACTGTTCGACGACGCCCTGCACCGCCTCGCCGACCTCGGCGTGCCGACGGTGATGATCTCCGGTAACCACGACTCGGCCCGCCGGCTCGGCGTCGGCGCCGGGCTGATCGGGCGGGCCGGCATCCACCTGCGGACCGAGCCGTCGGCCGCCGGCACCCCGGTGGTACTGCCCGGCGCCCACGGTGACGTGGCCTTCTATGGCCTGCCCTACCTCGAACCGGCCCTGGTGAAGGACGAGTTCGGCGTGGAGAAGGCCGGGCACGAGGCCGTGCTCGCCGCCGCCATGGACCGGGTCCGTGCCGACCTCGGCACCCGCGCGCCCGGCACCCGCTCCGTGGTCCTCGCGCACGCCTTCGTCACCGGCGGCGAACCCAGCGACAGCGAGCGGGACATCACCGTCGGCGGCGTCGCCGCGGTGCCCGCCGGGGTGTTCGACGGCGTCGACTACGTGGCGCTCGGGCATCTGCACGGCTGCCAGACCCTCACCGACCGCGTCCGCTACTCCGGTTCCCCGCTGCCCTACTCCTTCTCGGAGGCCGCCCACCGCAAGAGCATGTGGCTGGTCGACCTGGCCGCGGACGGCTCCGTCGACGCCGAGCGCGTCGACTGCCCCGTGCCCCGCGCCCTGGCCCGGATCCGGGGCACCCTGGAGGACCTGCTCGCCGACCCGGACCTGGCACGGCACGAGGAGGCGTGGGTCGAGGCGACCCTCACCGACCCCGTCCGCCCGGCCGACCCGATGGCCCGGCTCACCGAGCGTTTCCCGCACACGCTCAGCCTCGTCTTCGACCCCGATCGCGACGAGGACGAGTCCGAGGTGTCGTACGCCCGGCGTCTCGCCGGCCGCAGCGACCAGGAGATCGCGGAGGACTTCGTCGCCCATGTGCGCGGCGCCGGACCCGACCCGCACGAACAGGGCGTGCTGCGGGACGCGTTCGACGCGGTGCGGGCCGACGAGACCGTGCGGGAGGTGGCCCGGTGAGGCTCCACCGGCTCGCTCTCACCGCCTTCGGGCCCTTCGGAGGCACCCAGACGGTCGACTTCGACGAACTGTCGGCCGCCGGGCTGTTCCTGCTGCACGGACCCACCGGCGCGGGCAAGACGTCCGTACTGGACGCCGTCTGCTACGCCCTGTACGGCTCGGTGCCCGGTGCCCGGCAGGGCGGCGGCCAGGGCACGACCCTGCGCAGCGACCACGCCGCGCCCGCGACCCGCACCGAGGTCGCCCTCGAACTCACCGTCGCCGGACGCCGCCTGGAGGTCACCCGCCGGCCGCCCTGGGAGCGCCCCAAGAAGCGCGGCACCGGCACGACACTCGACAAGGCCCAGACCTGGCTGCGCGAGTACGACCCGACGGCCGGCGCCTGGAAGGACCTGAGCCGTTCCCACCAGGAGATCGGTGAGGAGATCACCCAGCTGCTCGGCATGAGCCGGGAGCAGTTCTGCCAAGTCGTGCTGCTGCCGCAGGGCGACTTCGCCCGGTTCCTGCGCGCCGACGCCGAGGCCCGGGGCAAACTGCTGGGCCGGCTGTTCGACACCCGCCGCTTCGCCGACGTCGAGCAGCGCCTCGCCGAGCGCCGCCGCGTCACCGAGGCCCGGGTGCGGGACGGGGACGCGGAACTGCTGGCCGACGCCCACCGCATGCAGCAAGCCGCGGGCGACGCCATGGAGCTGCCCGAACTCGCCCCCGGCGAACCGGGACTCGCCGAGGCCGTACTGAGTGCCGCCGCCGTCGCCCGCAGCACCGCCCGCGAACAACTCACCGTTACCGCGTGCACGCTCACCGCGGCCGAGTCCGCCCAGGCCGCCGCCGGCCGCGCCCTGGACGACGTCCGCGAAGTGGACCGGCTCCAGCGGCGGTTCGCGCAGGCGCGGGAGCGGGCGGCACGCCTGGAGCACGGAGCCGAGGCCTACCGGCAGGCGCAGGCGCTCATGGAGCGGGCCCGCAAGGCCGAAGCGGTCGCGCCCGCCCTGGACCTGCGGGAATCCGCCGAAGCCGAACACCGCCGGGCCGCGGCCGCCGAGGCGCGTGCCCGTGCCCTGCTCCCGGAGACCTTCGCCGACGCGGGCGCGGCCGGACTCGCCGCCGCCGCACGCCGCGCCGCCGAGGAACTGGGCGGACTCGACTCGGCCCGCCGCGCCGAGCGGCGGCTGGCCGAACTCCTCGACGAACGCGCCGGTCTGAGCCGGCAGGAGCGCGCCGACACGGACCTTCTCCAGGAGGCGGACGCCTGGCTCGAGGGCTGGGAGGAGACACGCACCCGACTCCAGGACCGGGTGGAGGCCGCGCAGCAGGCCGCGGCCCTCGCCGAACAGCTCGCCGTGCGGCGCGAGCCCGCCCGGCAGCGCCTCCGGGCGGCCCGCCTGCGCGACCAGCTCGCCCAGGACACGGACCAGGCGGTCGACCGGGTCCGCACCGCGCAGGACCGGGCGCTGGCGGCCAAGCAGCACTGGCTCGACCTCAAGGAACAGCGCCTGAACGGCATCGCCGCCGAACTGGCCGCACACCTCACCGACGGCGAACCCTGCGCCGTCTGCGGCGCCACCGAACACCCAGCCCCGGCCCGCAAGGTCGCCGGGCACGTCGACCGCGAGGCGGAGGAGTACGCCCTCACCGCCTACCAGCGCGCCGACGAACAGCGCGCCGAGGACGAACGGAGCCTCGGCCTCGTACGGGAGGCACTGGCCGCCGCCACCGCCGAGGCCGGTGACACCCCCACCGATCGGCTGGCCGGGGAAGTCCAGCAGGTGGAGGAGGAGTACGCGCAGGCCCGCAGCGCCGCCGCCGAACTGCACGCCGCGCAGGAGCGGCTGCGCCAGGCCGGGCAGGAGCACGAACGGCGCCTCGCCGCCCGGCAGGAGGCCGCGGTACGGACTGCCGCGCGCGTCGGTCACCGGGAGCGGCTGGATCGCGAACGGGCCGCCCTGGAGGAGGAACTGGACCGGGCGCGGGGCTCCCTGGACAGTGTCGCCGCGCGAGCCGCACAGCTGGAGCGGCGGACCGTGCTGCTCACCGACGCCGCCGACGCCGCCCGCATCGTCGAGGACACCGCCCAGCGGCTCAAGGACGCCGACGCCCGGCTCGCCGACGCCGCCTTCCGTGCCGGCTTCGAAACCCCGCAGGCCGCGGCCGACGCCCTCCTCGACAACGCCGCCCACCGCGAACTGCAACGCCGGCTCGACGCCTGGCAGCACGAGGACGCCGCCGTACGGGCCGTCCTCGCCGAGGCCGACACGGCCGCGGCGGCCCGCGCGCCACAGGCCGACCTGGCCGCGGCACAACGGGCCGCCGACGAGGCGGCCCGGCGGCTGCGCGACGCCGCCTCCGCCCACGACGCCGCCGGCCGGCGCTGCGGGGAACTCGACCGGCTGTCCGCCCGGGCCACGGTCGCCGTGCGGCGGCTGGCGCCGCTGCGCGAGGAGTACGACCGCGTCGCCCGGATGGCCGGCCTCGCCGCGGGTACGTCGGCGGACAACGAACGCCGGATGCGCCTGGAGTCGTACGTTCTGGCGGCCCGGCTGGAGCAGGTCGCCGCCGCCGCGACCGTGCGGCTGCGCCGCATGTCGTCCGGCCGCTACACCCTCGTCCACTCCGACGACCGCACCGGGCGCGGCCGCAGCGGGCTCGGGCTGCACGTGGTCGACGCCTGGACCGGCCGCGAGCGGGACACCGCGACGCTGTCGGGCGGTGAGACGTTCTTCGCCTCGCTCGCCCTGGCCCTGGGACTCGCGGACGTCGTCACGGACGAGGCGGGCGGGGTGCGGCTGGACACCCTCTTCATCGACGAGGGCTTCGGCAGCCTCGACGACCAGACCCTCGACGAGGTGCTCGACGTCCTCGACTCGCTGCGCGAACGCGACCGCAGCGTCGGCATCGTCAGCCACGTCCCCGACCTGCGGCGGCGCATCCACGCCCAGCTCGAGGTGGTCAAGAGCCGGTCCGGGTCGGCGCTGCGCCAGCGCGGCGCCGGTTAGGGTTCAGCGGCAAAGGGGGCGCCGGGGGAGGGGTGAGGAGTACACCACGCTCGTGGTCACCGAGCCCAGCGCCCCGATCCACCCGGACACCTCCTTCGGCAGGGGCGCGAGCGCCGAGCCCCGGACCCTCTGACGGCCCCCCTGGACACCGGCCGCTGTGGCTGCCGAACCCCCGGTCGGCGGCCGCGAGTTGACCCTGTAGGTTCTGCGCCATGGTGCGATACGCGAGGCCGGGTGCGGTGGAATGGGTGGAGTCGGGCGGCGGGCCGCTGATAGCGGTACCGGAGACCGTCCTGCCGTTCTGGGCGGGCGCCGACGGCGAGGAGACGGCCTCGGACTACGACCGGGCCTGCGAGGTGGACGGCCACGTCGGTCTCCTCCCGGTCGGCGACTGCACCGCCCTGGTCCTGGGTGACGAGCCCGCCTCGACCGCCTATCTGCCCGACCACGGCATGTTCGTCCGGTGGTGCGCCGGCAACTCCGAGGACGAGCTCCTGGCGAGCGTCCCGCCGGCGACCGCCACGGCGGAATGGGGACCGGAGACGACCTGGAAGGTGCCCGGACCCGTCCGCCTCTTCGACGCGGCCTGGCCCGGGACGGGCCTCGCGGGCACCGACCAGGTACGGGTGGCCCTGGAACCGGGGAGATACGCGGTCCGCGCGGCGAGGGTCCAGCCGGGCCCGGAGACCTGGCTGGACCTGATCGAGCTGCGCCTCCTGGCGCCGCGGTAGCGACGCCCTTCAGGGGCGCCTACAACTGGGACAGTTCGTCCACCAGGTCGTCCAGCCCCAGCGAGCCCTGGGACAGCGCCGCCATGTGCCACGCCTTCGGGTCGAAGGCGTCGCCGTGCCGCTTGCGGGCGTTCTCGCGGCCCAGCAGCCAGGCCCGCTCGCCGAGCTTGTAGCCGATCGCCTGGCCCGGCATGGACAGGTAGCGCGTCAGCTCGCTCTCCACGAAGTCGGCCGGGCGGCTGCTGTGCGAGCCGAAGAACTCCTGTGCCAGCTCGGGTGTCCAGCGCTCCCCGGGGTGGAAGGGAGAGTCGTCCGGGATCGTCAGCTCCAGGTGCATGCCGATGTCGATGATGACGCGCACCGCCCGCATCATCTGCGCGTCCAGGTAGCCGAGCCGGCGCTCCGGGTCCGTGAGGAAGCCCAGTTCGTCCATCAGCCGCTCCGCGTACAGCGCCCAGCCCTCGGCGTTGGCACTCACCATGCCGACGCTCGCCTGGTAGCGGGAGAGGTCCTGCGCCACGTGCTTCCACTGGGCCAGCTGGAGGTGGTGGCCGGGAACGCCCTCGTGGTACCAGGTCGACACCAGGTCGTAGACCGGGAAGCGCGTCTCGCCCATGGTGGGCAGCCAGGTGCAGCCCGGGCGCGAGAAGTCGTCCGACGGCGGCGTGTAGTAAGGGGCGGCGGCGCTGCCCGGAGGGGCGATGCGCGACTCCACGCGGCGCACCCGCTCGGCCAGGTCGAAGTGGGTGCCGTCGAGCGCGTCCATCGCCTCGTCCATGAGGCTCTGCAGCCAGTCGCGGACCTCGTCGACGCCCTCGATGTGCGTGCCCCGCGCGTCGAGGTGGGCCAGCGCCTCCCACGGCGTGCCCGCACCCGGCAGGATCTTCTCGGCCTCGCTCCTCATCTCGCCGAGGAGGCGGTGGTACTCGGACCAGCCGTAGGCGTACGCCTCGTCCAGGTCGAGGTCGGTGCCGTTGAAGTAGCGCACCCAGCGTGCGTACCGCTCCCGGCCCACCACGTCCGGCGCGCCCTCGGTCGCCGGGGCGTACACGTCCCGCATCCAGTCGCGCAGCCGGGCGACGGCCTCGGTGGCCGAGCGGGCGGCGGCATCCAGCTCGGGCCGCAGGGACTCGGGGCCGGCGGCCGCGTACTGCTCGAACCAGCCCTTGCCGTCCGCGCCGGCCCACTCGCCGAGCTGCTCCACGAAGGTGGCGGTGGCGCGCGGCCCGCCGTACAGCTTCCGCTCCAGTCCGAGCGCGAGGGACCGGCGGTATCCCTCCAGCGCGTCCGGGACCGCGCGCAGCCGCTCGGCGATCGCCGCCCAGTCCTCCTCCGACTGCGCCGGCGTCACGGTGAACACCTGCCGCACCGCGTGGGCGACGGAGCTCAGGTTGCTGACGGAACGCAGGCTCTCGTCGGCCTCGTGCACCATGAGCTCGGCGCTGAGCCGCTCGCGCAGCAGCCGCGCGCAACGTCGTTCGATGTCACTGTCCGCGCCGGGCAGCCGCTCGGCCTCGTCCAGCCGGGCCAGCGTCCGGCGTGCCAGCTCCGCGAGCGCCTCCTGACCCGCGGGCGAGGTGTCGGGCAGCCTGCTCGAACTCTCCTTGTCGCCGAGGAACGTACCCGTGATCGGATCGAGGGCGACGAGCTCGTCGACGTACGCGTCGGCGACCTCACGGGGCAGCGGGCTCTTGATCTCAGACATGCGGCCATCCTCGTACGACGGACCGCACACGTCACGCGGATTGAGCCGAGGGCGAAGGCGGCAGCAGCGGCCCGCACTCCCACTGCTGGAAGATCAGCCGGGTCTCCACCCGTGCCACTTCCCGACGCGAGGTGAACTCGTCCAGCACCAGCCGCTGGAGATCGGCCATGTCGGCGACCGCGACGTGCACGAGATAGTCGTCGGGGCCGGTCAGATGGAAGACCGTCCGTGACTCCGGCAGGGCCCGGATCCGCTCCACGAACGGCCCCACCAGCTCCCGCCGGTGCGGTCGGACCTGCACCGACAGCAGGGCTTCCAGGCCCCGGCCCAGCTTGGCCGGATCCAGCTCCAGCCGGTGACCGAGGATCACGCCCGAGCGGCGCAGCCGCGTGACCCGGTCCAGACAGGTCGACGGTGCCACCCCGACCTGTGCGGCGAGATCCCGGTACGTCGCCCGGGCGTCGTTCTGCAACAGCCGCAGCAGATGGAGATCCACCGGATCCAGTACGACGGATTCAGCCATGGGCCGAACGTAGCACGGCATATCGCGCCGACGGCCCGGCCCATGTTCACCCTTGCCCACCATGGACATGGACACAACGAGCACGCGCGCTTACGACGACGTACGCACCGCCCCGCGAGCCCTCGCCACCGAGGCCGTGCACGCCGGGCGGGACGACCTCGCCCGGCAGGGGCTGCACGCCCCGCCGATCGATCTGTCCACCACCTACCCGTCCTACGACAGCCGCGCAGAGGCGGCCCGCATCGACGCCTTCGCCACCACCGGCGCCGAGCCCGACGGCCCGCCCGTCTACGGACGGCTGGGCAACCCGACCGTCGCCCGCTTCGAGACGGCCCTGGCCCGCCTGGAGGGCGCCGAGGCGGCGGTGGCGTTCGCCAGCGGCATGGCGGCCCTGAGCGCCGTCCTCCTCGTCCGTGGCTCGATGGGCCTGCGGCACGTCGTCGCCGTCCGCCCCCTCTACGGATGCAGCGACCATCTGCTGACCGCCGGGCTGCTCGGCTCGGAGGTGACCTGGACCGACCCGGCCGGGGTCGCGGACGCGCTGCGCCCGGACACCGGTCTGGTCCTGGTCGAGTCCCCGGCCAACCCCACCCTCGCCGAGGTCGACCTGCGGGCCGTCGCCCATGCCTGCGGCTCGGTGCCGCTGCTCGTGGACAACACCTTCGCCACACCCGTTCTGCAGCGCCCCGCGGAGCAGGGTGCCCGGCTGATCCTGCACAGTGCCACCAAGTACCTCGGCGGGCACGGAGACGTGCTCGCGGGCGTCGTCGCCTGTGACGAGGAGTTCGCCGGCCGGCTGCGCCAGGTGCGTTTCGCCACGGGCGGCGTCCTGCACCCGCTGGCCGGTTATCTGCTGCTGCGCGGCCTGTCCACCCTGCCCGTGCGGGTCCGGGCGGCCTCCGCCACCGCCGCCGAACTGACCCGCCGCCTGGCCGCCGATCCGCGGGTCGCCCGGGTGCACTACCCGCGGATCGGCGGCGCCATGGTCGCCTTCGAGGTGCACGGCGACCCGCACGAGGTCATCGCCGGCGTCCGTCTGATCACTCCGGCGGTGAGCCTCGGCAGCGTGGACACCCTCATCCAGCACCCGGCCTCCATCAGCCACCGCATCGTCGACGCGGACGACCGCAGGGAAGCGGGGGTGAGCGATCGGCTGCTGCGCATGTCGGTGGGCCTGGAGGACGTGGAGGACCTGTGGTCGGATCTCGACCGGTCCCTCTCCGGCCCCCCTGGGGGCGCGAGCGGCCGCGCGACGAGCCGCAACGCGCCCGCCCCCGTCGCCTGACGACGACGTCTACGGCGCGGAGGTGCTTCCCAGGCCCTCCGCGCCCGACGCGACGACCTCACCCAGCCGTGCCGTGATGACCAGCGTCCCCTCCTCGACCTGATAGTCGAGAGGCAGTCCGAGCCCGCGCATCGCGGCCACCATCGCCGTGTTGGACGCCTGCGTCACGGCATACACACTCGAGCAGCCGGCCTCGGCGGCCATCCCGACCAGCCGCCCCAGCAGTTGTGCCCCGACGCCCCGCCGCTGCCACGCGTCCTCGACGAGCAGCGCGACCTCCGTCTCGTCCCCGTCCCACAGGAGGTGACCGAGCCCGACGATCCGCCCGGAGGCCGTCTGCACGGCGAGGGTGCGGCCGTGCCGCGGACCGAGCAGGTGGTTGAGGTACCGGTCGGCGTCACGCACGGGCCCGTGATAGCGCAGCTTCAGCGTGTGCGGGGAGCACCGCTCGTGCATCGCCCTGGCCGCTTCGAGGTCGCGTGTGTCGGCCCGCCGCACGGTGATGTCGCTGCCCTCGGCGAGCGTGAGCTCGTCCCGCCCCTGCGGGAGGCGCGGCCCGAGCCGGGCGTCCAGTTCCACCAGGGCCCTGGCCCGGGCGAACTCGGTCGGTGTGAACGGCAGGTACGGCCGCTCCACGGTGATCACTCCGCCTTCGGGGGCGCGCAGCCGCATCACCGTGCCGTCGAGGGCGCCCTCCACCGGAAGGCCGCCCGGTGCCCGGCCGGCGTCGGCCGGAGCGGGCTGGGAACGGATCGTGCACCGGCCCAGCAACTGCCGCAGGGCGAGCGGAAGTTCCGCCGCGTCCAGGGCGGTGCGGGCGGCCAGCCCGAGGATTCGGGTCGGCGCGTCCACCAGGTCGTGGGCGTCGGCCCGCTCGATCCAGGTGTCGGCGCCACCGGCCGACTCGACGGCCGCGGTGATCCCGGCCGCCGGCAGACCGGCCGGGCCCCGCAGCAGGAACTCGTCGACCGTGCCCTCGGCCAGCGGGTGCGTCTGAAGGCTCAGGATGTCGACGCGCTGCCCGGCCAGGGCCGCGCAGAGGGCCGCCAGAGATCCCGGTTCGTCCTGAACCGTGGTCCGCATCCGCCACAGGGTGTTCGCCCCCGGCACCGGCTCCGGTGCAGGGGACCCGGTATCACGCGTCGGCGGTGCGTGTTCGTGGCGTCGTGTTCGCCGGGTCCGGAACGTCTCGGTGATCCGCTGCCACGGTGTGGCGGGGCGGCAGTCGGCGTCGTGGTGCGGTACTTGAGTCACTTCTCGCGTCATGCACCCACTGTGAAGGAACGGTGTTGCCTGATCGAGAACGCTTTGTGACTGGCGGGTAAAGGGCCGAGTTTCCCCCCTTTGTCGATGCTTCAAACGTTGCGTTCCGTACCTACTGGCCGACCCGGCCCGGCTGGAGCACCTGCGTGAACAGCACGGTGCCGTCCTGCTCCCGCAGACGGACCGTCAGTTCACCGCTGTGGCCGTCGATGTCCACCTCGCCGAAGAACTGAAAGCCCCCGGCGGGGGAGACATTGGCGGTCGTCGGTGCCTTCACGAACACCCGGTCCGGGCCGAACGTCGCGTCCAGCGCGTTCGCCGGGAAGGCGCCGGCGTTGAGCGGACCCGAGACGAACTCCCAGAACGGCTCGAAGTCGCTGAAGGCGGCCTTCGACGGCTGGTAGTGCTGCGCCGAGGTGTGGTGCACATCGGCGGTCAGCCACACCGTGCCCGTGATCCGCCGGTGCTTGACGAACCGCAGCAGTTCGGCGATCTGCAGTTCGCGGCCGAGCGGCTTGCCGGGGTCGCCCTGCGCGACGGCCTCGATGTTCGGCGCGTCCGGGACGACCAGGCCGATCGGCATGTCGGAGGCGATCACCTTCCACACGGCCCGGGAGCGGGACAACTCGCGCTTGAGCCACTCCAGCTGCTCGCGGCCGAGGATGCCCTGTGGGTCGACGGGCTGGTCGTCCGGCGAGTTGGCGTTGCGGTGGGTGCGCATGTCCAGGACGAAGACGTCCAGCAGCGGACCGTGGTGCTGCACGCGGTACACACGGCCGTCGGGGCGGCGCAGCGTGGAGATCGGGAAGTACTCCGAGAAGGCCTGGCGGGCACGGGCGGCGAGCACGTCGACGCGCTTCTCGGTGTACCGGGCGTCGGTGAGGATCTCGCCCGGGTACCAGTTGTTGGTGACCTCGTGGTCGTCCCACTGGACGATGGAGGGGACCCGGGCGTTGAAGGCCCGCAGGTTCTCGTCGAGCAGGTTGTACCGGAAGTTGCCGCGGAACTCCCCGAGCGTCTCGGCGACCTTGGCCTTCTCTTCGGTGGTGATGTTCCGCCAGGTCCGGCCGCCGGGCAGGGCCACGGTCTCGGTGATCGGGCCGTCGGCGTAGATGTTGTCGCCGCTGCACAGGAAGAAGTCCGGGTCGAGGGCGGCCATCGCGTTGTAGATCGTGTAGCCGCCGAAGTCCGGGTTGATGCCCCAGCCCTGCCCGGCCAGGTCGCCGGACCAGACGAACCGCACGCCGTCGCGGCGCTTGGCCGACGCCGTGCGGAAGGTGCCGGTGACCGGCTCGCCGGTGCGGCGCGGGTCGTCGGGGTCGGCCAGCAGCACGCGGTAGTGGATCTGCTCGCCGGACGGCAGGCCGCGCAGCCGGGTCGTGCCGGTGAAGTCGGTGCCCGGACCCAGCAGCGGGCCGTTCCACCTGCGGGGGGCGCGGAACGACTCGGTCGCCGACGTCTCGACGATCATCCGGGCCGGACGGTCGGAGCGCACCCACACCAGCCCGGAGTCGCAGGTCACGTCTCCCGCCTGCACACCCCATCCCGCCCTCGGACGCCCCGAGCGCGCGAACGCGGGCGCCGCGCCGAGAGCGGTGGGCAGGGACAGGGCCGCAGACGCGGCGAGGGAGCCACGCAGGACGCTACGGCGCCCGGGCAACGGACGGTGTGACATGGATGTGCCTCCAGGGACTCGATCCGGCCAAGTGTGCAGAGCCACACCTACTGGCACGCCGCAGCGCACACACGAACCCCAAGTGAACAACTGACCGCAGGGTGAGGGAACCGGCGAACCGGCCGGATCACCCGGTCGCGGCCTCAGCCATCAGCCGTACGCCCTCGGCGATCCTGGCGGGCGGCACATGGGCGTACCCCAGGACGAGCCGAACCGCCTCGGCGCCCTCCGGTTCGGTCCGCGTGTGGGCGTACGCCGACAACGGGCGTACCGCCACCCCCGCTTCCGCCACACGCGCCAGGAAGCGCTCCTCGGGCCCGTACCGACCCGGCAGAGTGGCGATCACATGCAGGCCCGCGGCGATCCCGGATACCCGCGATCCGGGGAAGTGCGTGTCCAGGGCGGCGACCAGCGCGTCACGCCGCTCGCGGTAGGCGCGCTGGCAGCGGCGCAACTGGCGGTCGTAGTCGCCGCGTTCCAGGAAGCGGGCGAACACCGCCTGGTCCAGGGCCGGGTGACCGAGGTCCATGGTGCGCTTGCGTTCCACGATCTCCTGCGCCCAGGACTCCGGCACCAGCAGCCAGCCCAGCCGCAGGCCCGGGGCCAGGGACTTGCTGACCGAGCCCGTGTAGGCCACGCGGTCCGGGTCGAGGCCCTGGAGCGCGCCGACGGGAGCGCGGTCGTAGCGGAAGTCGCCGTCGTAGTCGTCCTCCAGGACGATGCCGTCCACGGACCGCGCCCAGTCCAGCAACTCGGCGCGACGCCGGGCCGAGTAGGCGATGCCGGTGGGGAACTGGTGGGCCGGAGTCGTCACCACGGCCCGTACGCCCGACGCCCACAGCGCCTCCGGCGCGACCCCCTCCTCGTCCACCGGCAGCGGTACGGCCCTGACCCCGGCCGCGCCGTACAGGGCGTCGTGCTGGGGACTGCCCGGGTTCTCCACGCCGACCGCGCGCACCCCGCGCGTGTGCAGCGCGAAACCGAGCAGGGTCGTCGCCTGGGCCACCCCCGAGACGACCACGATCCGTTCCGGATCGGCCACCACGCCCCGCCGCCGGGCGAGCAGTTCGGCCAGGGCGGTGCGCAGTCGCGGCAGCCCGCGCGGATCGGGGTAGCCCAGCTCCTGGTGCGGCAGTTCCGCCAGCACGCCGCGGTGCGCGGCGGCCCACGCCGCGCGCGGGAACAGCGCCAGGTCCGGTGTCCCGGGCACGAAGTCCGCGCGGGAGCCGGGCGACCGGGGAGCGAGGTCGTGCGCCCGCGGCTGCGCGGCCCGAACGGCCGCGCCCACCCACGTCCCGGCGCCCCGGCCGCTGCGCAGATACCCCTCCGCCGTCAACTGCTCGTACGCCTCCGTGACCAGCCCGCGCGACACCCCGAGGTCCGCCGCGAGATCCCGGCTCGACGGCAGCCGGGTGCCCGGCGCGAGCCGGCCCGAGCGGACCGCCTCACGCAGCGCCGCCTGCAGGGAACGGCCCCGCGTGCGTGCCGGTGCCGACGCGGCCGGGAGCAGCAGTTCCCAGGCGGCGGACGCGGCACCGTCGCCCGGGTCGCTCTGCGGTGGCCTCATGAGGGGAGACCATAAGGGCTCCGCCGCCCCCGGTGCGGGGTCAGCGGCTGCCGTCGAGCACCACCCGGGCCACCAGCGCCGGGTCGTCGTTCATCGGGACGTGGCCGCAGCCGGGCAGTCGCACCAGCCGGGCCCCGGGGATGACGCCCTTGGCGCGCACGCCCTGGCGGGGGATGAGCAGCCGGTCCCGGTTGCCCCACGCCACGGTGACCGGCGTGCCCACGATGTCGTCGGTGAACTGCACGGTCCGGCCGGAGCGCAGTGTCTCGGAGAACCCCTGGGCCCGGGCCAGCGCGAGCGTCTCGGCGACCACGGCCTCGGGTGACCGGCGGCCCGGGCGGGCGTAGATGGTGCTCGTCAGCAGGGTGCGGCCGATGGCCGGGCGGGCCAGCCGCTCGACCAGCGGCGGCGGCATCCGCCGGGCGATCTGGCGCATCGTCATCAGCACCGTGAAGGCGTAGCGGCGCTCGGCCGCGTTCCAGAATCCGGCGGGGGACAGGGCGGTGACCGAGCGGACGAGTCGCGTCCGGGCCAGGTCCAGGGCCAGCAGGCCGCCCAGCGAGTTTCCGGCCACGTGCGGCCGTTCGATCTCCAGCGCTTCGCACAGCGCCGTGAGGACCGCGCTCATCGTGGGAAGGTCGTGCGCCATGCCGTCCGGCAGCGCCGGCGACTCGCCGCAGCCGGGCAGGTCCACGGCGATCACATCGCGCTCGGCCGCCAGCGCGGGGATCACCGGGTCCCACACCTGACGGTGGTGACCGATGCCGTGCAGCAGGAGGAGCGGCTCGCCGCTGCCCCGGCGCGTGTAGGACAGGGTCACGCTCTGCTCGCCCTGCGGGGAGGCGACTGTGAAGGAGACGGTGGCGGACATGGGTGCTCCTCGGCTGTACTTGCTGACGGACGCCGTAGACAGCTTGTCAGCAATTGCTACCGCCGGGTAGCCCCGTGGTGGCGTCACCTACACGACCCCGGGCCGCTCAGCGGGACCGGCGCACCTCCAGGTTGAAGTCACCGTGCCCGAACGACTGGAAGAGGCCGGCCCACAGGGGCAGCCACATCTCCACGGCGCGGGCCGCCCGGATGCCCCCCAGGTCGAGCACGCGCCCGGCCGGCCAGCCGAACTCCCCGAGCAGGGCCGTCACCCGCTCCCTGGCGCCCGGATCGTCCCCGCAGACGAACACGTTGTGCTCGCCCGGCACGCGGTCCGGTTCCACCATCACCCGGCAGTTGACCGTGTTGAGCGTCTTCACCACGCGTGCCCGCGGGAACGCCCGCTGGATCTGCTCACCCACGCTGTCCGACCCGACGGGGGACAGCCGCAGCTCACCCTCCTCGAACGCCAGCGGATTGGACACGTCCACGAGGATCTTCCCGCCGATGTTGTCCGGCCCGGCCGCCTCCAGCGCGGCGAGCGCCACCCGCCCTCCGACCGCGTTCACCACGACCTCCCCGAACTCCGCCGCCTGCGCGAACGTCCCCACGCCCGCACCGGGACCCGCGGCGGTGGCCCACTGCACGGCGGCGGTGTTGTCCCTCGTGCGCGAGCCCAGCCGCACCTCGTGGCCCAGCTCCACCAGCCGTCCGCCGAGCGTGCGCCCGACCTGTCCCGTGCCCAGCACCGCGTACCGCATCGCCACCTCCGCAGCCGTGCCGCCGTTCACCGGCGTCCTATCGGCCAGTCTGTCCGGGAAGGGGCGGTTCCGCCTGGACAGGGCCGCAACGGTGGGCTGGGATGGGGCCGTGACCACCGAGACCGCGACCGACGTCTTCGAAGCGCACCGCCCCGTCCTGCTGGGCGTCGCGTACCGCATGCTGGGGCGCGTGGCCGACGCGGAGGACGTGGTCCAGGAAGCCTGGCTGCGCTGGTCCGGCGCCGCTCGCGACGACGTGCGCGAACCACGCGGCTACCTCGTGCGGATCACCACCCGGCTCGCCATCGACCGGCTGCGCCAGATCAAGGCCCGCGGCGAGACGTACGTCGGCCCCTGGCTGCCCGAGCCCTACGTCACCGACTTCGGCGACACCGTTGCGGACACCGCCGAGCGGGTCGTGCTCGCCGACTCCGTCTCCCTCGCCGTCCTCGTCGTACTGGAGTCGCTGTCACCGCTGGAGCGGGCCGTGTTCGTCCTGCGCGAGGCCTTCGGCTTCCCCTACGCCGACATCGCCGCCATGCTCGGCCGCGGCGAACCTGCGGTGCGCCGGCTGGCCGTGCGGGCCCGCAAACACGTCGAGGAGCGGCGCCCGCGCTACGAGGTCGACCCCGCCCGGCGCCGCGACCTCACCGAGCGGTTCCTCGCCGCAGCCGCCGACGGTGACCTCGAAGGTCTGATGGCGCTGCTCGCCCCGGAGGTCCGGCTCGTCGGCGACAGCGGCGGCATGACGCGGGCGCCGCTGCGGGTCCTGCGGACCGCCGACAAGGTGGGCCGCTTCCTCGTCGGTGTGGCGAGCAAGGGCGTCCCGGACTTCTCCGTCCGTTTCCTGGAGCTCAATGGCGGCCCGGCCGTCCTCGTCCTGTCCGGCGGCAGGCCCGACTCCGTCTTCCAGGT
Organism: Streptomyces sp. NPDC092370; assembly: GCF_044755265.1. Classification (NCBI taxonomy): domain Bacteria; kingdom Bacillati; phylum Actinomycetota; class Actinomycetes; order Kitasatosporales; family Streptomycetaceae; genus Streptomyces; species Streptomyces sp. NPDC092370. The sequence goes on from NZ_JBIVQO010000007.1 coordinate 94,103, forward strand.
GGACGTCGCCGACGGCCGGGTCCAGGCCGTCTACATCATCCGCAACCCCGACAAGCTGCGGTCACTGGCCGCCGCGTGAACCGCAGGGACCGCGCCCGCCGAGGCTCGTCCACGGGCCGTGAACGTTCCCGGCCATTGGTCTTGACCAAGGATCAGGGCCGCCCTATGGTCGCAGAGAAGTGCAACAACCTTTAATAAACAAGGGCGCTGAAACGCCGCCGGCCACGGCGATCGCGGAGGACAGGGTGGGGACCACGCAGCTGGAATCGGTGCAGGAACCGAAGTACTGGCATCTCAAGACGGTGCTCAGCCAAGCGCTCGACTCGGAGTTCTCGGTGGGGGAGATCCTTCCCAACGAGCGCGACCTCGCCGCCCGCTTCGGCGTCGCCCGCGCCACGCTCCGCCAGGCCTTGGAGCAGCTCGAACTCGAAGGCAGGCTGCAGCGCCGCCGAGGCGTCGGGACGACCGTCGCGCCGCCCCGCATGGGCGTCTCGCTCGGCACCGGCCCGCACACCTGGCCGGGCGGCCCCGAGGACGCCTGGCAGCCCGTCGACTGCACGGCGGCGGTGCCGCCCGCTGCGGTCGCCGAGGCGCTGGAGACCGGCAGGGAGGAGCCCGTGCACGTCGTGCGCCGCTCCCGTGTCTCGCACGGCCGGCCCGTGGCCGCGGAACTGCTCTACATCCCCCAGCCCTCGGTACCCGACCTCTCCGGCATCGACGCGCCGTCCGCAGCGGCACGCGCGCGTGCGGTGCTGCGCGAGCTGCAGCAACTGGAGCTGGAGCGGCAGGAGAACGCGGTGGAGCTCGGCTCCGCCGGCGCCGACGACGCGAAGGAGCTGGACCGGCTGCCCGGAGCGCCCGTGCTGGTGGTGACCACGCGGTTCGTCGCCGGGGGGCGGACGGCCGCGTTGTCGGTGGCGACGTATCGCGCTGACACGTGCCGACTCACCTTCGGTGACTCGGGGGGTGTGGAGATCCACGCCGGGCTTCAGAAGCAGGCGTCCTGACCCCGGCGCCGTGGGGTGCGGCGAGGGGTCGCCGGCCCGTCGTGCTCGTCGCGCGGTTCCCCGCGCTGCCGGGGGCGTTGTCGCTCAGGGACGTTCGACCGTGAAGAGCTGTTCCTCCACGTGGTCCAGGGCCAGGCGCAGGGCGCCCGTCGCCACTGCCGCGTCTCCCAGGCCGGAGAGGGTCACCTCCGGGGGGCGCAGGCAGTAGCGGGCGAGTTCCCGGCGCAGGGGTGGCAGGACGCCGTCCAGACCTGCCGCCCAGCCGCCGATGACGACCAGCTCCGGGTCCAGGGCGAGGACGAGGGCCGCCACATCGTGGACCAGGCGCTGGATGAAGCGGTCGACGGCCGCGCGTGCCCGCTGGTCGCCACCGCGAGCCTGCGCGAAGACCTCGGCGACGGCCTGCTCGTCGAGCGGGTGCAGGGGCTCGTCGGTAGTCGACAGGAGCGTCTCGGGCGTCACCCCCCGGCCCAGCAGATGCAGCGCGCCGATCTCACCGGCCGCTCCGCCGTAACCCCGGTGCAGCCGGCCCCCGATCAGCGAACCGGCACCCGGGCTGAGCCCGGCCAGCACGAACACCACGTCGTCCGACTCGGTGGCGGCTCCTTTCCAGTGCTCGGCGACGACCGCGGCGTTGGCGTCGTTCTCGACCAGCACCGGGCACGTGAACGACCGGCTCAGCCGCTCGCCCAGCCGCAGCCCCGTCCACCCCGGCAGCGCCGTGCCCAGCCGCACCGTGCCGTCCGCTTCGACGATCCCGGGCGTCGCCACGCCCACGGCCCGCAGCGAGCCGCGTGCGACCCCGGCCCGCCGCAGCAGCTCCGCGACGGCCCCGCGCAGCCGCTCCAGCCGCTCGTCGGCCCCCGCCGTCTCGGGAACCTCCTTGGCCTGGGCGCCGATCACCCGGCCGTCCAGGCCGGACAGCAGCGCGGCCACCCGGTGCGCCCCGATCTCCAGCCCCAGCAGATACCCGGCCTCCGCCCGGAAGCGGAAGCGCCGCGCCGGACGTCCCTGCCGCCGGGCAGCGCCCTCCTCGGCAGGCTTCTCGACGACGAGCCCGGCCTGGATGAGCCCCTCGACGACGCCCTCGACGGTCGGCCGGGACAGCCCCGTCACCCGGGTGATCTCGGTCAGCGTCGCGCAGTCCGTGGCACGCAACGCGTGCAACACCACCGCGGAGTTGATCCGTCGCAGCAGCGAGGGGTCCCCGCCGGTCAGCCGCCCCACCGTCCGTCCTCCCAGGTCGTGCGCGTGTTGGCCGGATCGTACTTCGGTACGGCACACCCCGGCGAGGGCCAGGCGCCCCGGCTCTCGCGATCAGCCCGGCGCCACGAAGCCCGACTCGTACGCCGCGATCACCGCCTGGGTGCGATCGCGCGCCCCCAACTTCGCCAGTACCGAGCTGACATGCGACTTCACGGTCTCGGTCCCCACGATCAGCCCGGCGGCGATCTCCGCGTTCGACAGGCCCCGCGCCATGAGCCGCAACACCTCGGCCTCGCGCTCGGTGAGCTGGGCCCGCTCCAGCAGGGCCCGAGCCGCACGGTTCCCTCCGGTGTCGCCGTACTCGGCGGCGAGCTGCCGCACCGAGGCCGGGAACAGCAGCGACTCACCCTCGGCGATCAGCCGCACCGCGTGCACGATCTCGGCGGGCCGGGCACGCTTCAGCAGGAACCCGTCGGCTCCGGCCCGCAGCGCCTCGTACACGTACTCGTCGTTCTCGAAGGTCGTCACCACGAGGATCCGGGGCGGCTCGTCGACCGTCCGCAGCAACGCCCGGGTGGCCTCGATGCCGTCGAGCAGCGGCATCCGGACGTCCATGGCGACCACGTCCGGCCGCAGCCGCCGTACGAGCGGGATCACCGCCGCCCCGTCGGCGGCCTCCCCGACGACCTCGATGTCGGGCTGCGCCTCCAGCACGGCCCGCAGACCCGCGCGCACGAGGGGTTCGTCGTCGACGAGGAGAACGGTGACCGGCATCGGACCAGCGTAGATCAACTCAGCGGTAGCTCGACATGGACCTGCCAGTCGCCTTCGTCGGGGCCGGTCCGGGCCCGCCCGCCGAGCAAGGCCGCGCGCTCGCGTATGCCGCGCAGCCCGCTGCCGCGCCCGGGGCCCGGCACCGGAGCCGTCAGGGGATTGCGTATCGAGAGGACGAGGGTGCCGTCGGCGACCTGGACGCGTACGTGTGCCGGGACCGTCCCCGCGTGCCGCAGCACGTTGGTCAGGGCTTCCTGGAGGATCCGGTATCCCTCCCGGGACACCGGCCCCGGCACGGTGTCCACCGGGCCCGTCACCTCGGCGTCGACCTTCGCACCGGAGGCACGTGCGGACTCCAGCAACCGGTCGGCGTCCGCCAGCGTCGGCCTGCCGCTCACCGGTTTCTCCGACTCGCGCAGGACACCCAGTACGCGCTCCAGGTCCTCCAGGGCGGCCCGGCCGGTCTCTTCGATGGCGCTCAGCGCCCGGTCCGTGAACTCCGCGTCACCGGCCGCCCGAGCCGCCCCGGCCTGCACCACGGCGACCGTGAGCGCATGCCCGATGGAGTCGTGCAACTCGCGGGCGATCCGCGTGCGTTCCAGCAACTGGTCGGTGCGCGCCTCCAGTGCCGTCATCCGCTCGGTGGGCGAAGGCCCGAGAAGCCGTTCGGCCAGCGCGGTGATGCAGTGGCCTGACCACACCACGACCACGGGGAGCAGAATCAACGGCGCGGGTGCCGCCACGGCGTGCCACCAGCGGTTCTCCTCGACGGTCACGAATCCGTCAGCGAAGGGTCCAAGACCGAGCCCCGTCGTCAGCAGGTCGACCGCGAAAAGGGGCAACTGAACGGAGAGATGGGCCACGACCCAGCCGAAGACGAGCCGCGTCTCCAGCCACACCACGGTCCGCCCGCGGTCCCCCCACGTGACCGACGGGGTGGTCACGATCTCCGCGCTCTCACCCTCCTGCCGGTGGTCGGTCAGCAGCAGCCTGGCCTGAAACCCCTCCACCACGCGCGTCAGGGGCACGAGGCCCGCGAGTCCGAGCAACAGGGCGGCCGTGACCTGGGTCCACCACGCCTCGTCGATGAAAATCCACAACGACGACCACACGATGCCCACCATCAGGTGCAGCCATCGTTTGTACGTCACCGCCCGCGTGAGCGGGCGCAGCATGCGGACCATTGCGCCATCGTGGCAGCCGTCACCGGCAACGAGCCTCCCCCGGGCGGGGGAGAGGATCTCCACCGCCGGGGGAGGCCCCGCCCCAGATGAACGGTCAGGCTGCTGCCATGACCAGCATCGAAGTCCAGAACCTCACCAAGGAGTACGGCGGTAAACGAGCCGTGGACTGCCTCACCTTCCGGGTGCTGCCCGGCCGCGTCACTGGCTTCCTCGGCCCCAACGGCGCCGGCAAGTCCACCACCATGCGACTGGTGCTGGGCCTCGACCGGCCGACCACCGGTTCCGCCACGGTCGGCGGCCGCGCCTACCCGGCCCTGCGCGAACCCCTGCGGCACGTCGGCGCTCTGCTCGACGCACAGGCCGCGCACGGCTCCCGCAGCGCTCGCGACCACCTCCGTGTCCTGGCGGTGAGCAACCGCATCCCGGACCGCCGGGTCGACGAGGTACTGGAGGAGACGGGCCTGGCGTCGGTGGCCCGGCGCCGGGTGCGGACGTACTCCCTGGGCATGCGCCAGCGCTTGGGCATCGCCGCCGCCCTGCTGGGCGACCCCGAGGTGGTCATGCTGGACGAGCCGTCCAACGGGCTCGACCCCGAAGGCATCGTGTGGGTCCGGCAGCTGCTGCGCCGGCTCGCGGGGGAGGGACGCACGGTCCTGGTCTCCAGCCACCTGATGAACGAGACCGCGTCCTTCGCGGACCACCTCGTCGTCCTCGGCCGGGGGCGACTGCTGGCCGACACCCCGATGCGGGAGTTCATCCACGCACGCGTGCGGCCCCGAGTACGTGTCCGCACGAGCGACCCCGTGGCGCTGAGGAGCGCGCTCGCGGAGCACGGCCACGAGGCCGTGGAACACGTGGACGGGCACTGGACCGTGGACCACGCACGCGTGGACGACATCGGCCGCCTCACCTCCCACGCGGGCGTGCCGGTCCTGGAACTCGCGCCCGAGGAGGGCACGTTGGAACAGGCCTATTTCGATCTCACCTCGGCTGAAGCCGAGTTCACCGCGCAGCCACAGGAGGCCTGACCATGCAGCTCACGCCCGTCGTCCGCTCCGAGTGGCTGAAGATCCGCACGCTGCGATCGCTCCCCGGAGCGTTGCTCGCCCTGTTCGCCGCGACCACGGCGTTCTCAGCGATCGCCGGTGTCTCCGGCACGTCGGACCCGGGGTTCGATCCGCTGTTCACGGCGCTGTCCGGCGTCGTACCGGGCCAGATCGCGGCCGTCTCCTTCGGGGCCCTGGCCGTGTCGTCGGAGTTCCGGTCGGGAGCGCTGCGGCTCTCGCTCGCCGCGGTTCCGCGGCGCGGCCGGTGGTTCGCGGCCAAGGCTGCCGTCATCGCCGCACCGACCCTGCTGGTGGGGTGGGTGACCGCTCTGGCCGCGCTGCTCGTCGCCCGGGCGGGGCTCGGATCGGCGGCCGACGGACTCGGCACCGGAGAGCAGGTGCGCGGAGTCGTGGGCTGCGGCGTCTACCTCATGCTGATGGCCCTGTTCGCCGCCGGAGTCGCCGCCCTGCTGCGCAGCGGCGTGGCCACCCTTTCCCTGCTGGTGCCGTTCGTCCTCGTCGTGTCCTTCGTGATCGGCGACGCGACGGGCACCGTGGCCGACTTCCTGCCCGACAAGGCGGGGCAGCTCGTCCTCAGGGAGTCCTACGACGGCACCCTCGGGCCGTGGTCGGGGCTCGCGGTGACCGCGCTGTGGACGGCCGCCGCCCTGCTGGCCGGGGCCTGGAGCCTGCGGCGCCGGGATGCCTGACGGCGAGCCGGATGATGCCCCGCCAAGTGTCAGTGGGGGCGGGTTTACTGGAGCCATGAACATCGCACGGCACATCGCTCTCATCGACGAGCTGTGCTACCGCCCCTTTCCGGCGGAGCACGGCCCGTCGGACGTCGGTGTCTCGGGACCCGGTCACCACATCGCGGTGTTAGAAGCCGCGACGGACGGCGACCCGGCGGCCCGCGCGGTGACGATCGACCAGTACGAGAAGGGCCGGGACGCCGTCTACGAGCTCCTCGCCTCCCGCTGGGGCGACACCGCGCCGTACAACCTGCAGACCGTCCTGCTGCGCACGGAAGGGGAGGAGGTGCCCCGCCCCTGGGCCGAGTTGAGCGCGCGAGCGAGCGTGGCCCACCTGTGGGAGGTGGAGGGCACGGGCCGCTGGGTCGCCGTGGCGGTCGGGGACCGGGACCCCTCGCGGGAGGTGCAGTTGCTGGCCCTGATCACGGAGACGGACCCGCCGTAGCGGATCAGTCCTCGGCTGCTTCCCGCAGCCGTCCGAACTCCTCCGCCATCGTCTCCAGCGTCCAGTGCGCGTTCAGCCCGCTCGGATTGGGCAGCACCCACACGCGCGTGTCGCCGATCGTCCGCGACTGCGGCCCCACCCGGGCCGTGCGGTCGTCGAACGCGGCGCGGTACGCGGTCACCCCCACGACGGCCAGCCAGCGCGGCCGCAGCCGTTCGACCTTCGCCGCGAGCAGCCGCCCGCCCTCCCGGTACTCCGTGGCGCTCAGTTCGTCGGCCCGGGCCGAGGCCCGCGCCACGACGTTGGTGATGCCGAGCCCGTACGACAGCAACTCCTCCTGCTCCGACGGCTTCAGCAGCCGCGGCGTGAACCCGGACCGGTGCAGCGCCGGCCAGAAGCGGTTGCCAGGGCGGGCGAAGTGATGGCCCGTCGCGGCCGTCATCAGACCGGGATTGATGCCGCAGAACAGGACCCGCAGGCCCTCCGCGACCACGTCGGGCACGAGGCGGTCGCGGGCGGCCTGAAGCTCCTCGGGCGTGAAACGCGGCACCGTCGGCTACCCGGCCGGCGCGTCAGAGGATCGCCCCGGGCGTGTAGCCCGCGGCCTGGGGGTGCTGCTTCACGATCTCCTCGACCCGTGCGACCACGGCGGCGACCTGATCGCCCGCGGCGCCGGTGAAGGACAGCTTGTCGGCCATCAGCGCGTCCAGCCGGTCGCGGTCCAGCGGGATGCGCGCGTCGGCGGCCAGCTTGTCGAGCAGCTCGTTGCGCTCGGCGCCCTGCTCACGCATGGCGAGCGCGGAGGCGACGGCGTTCTCCTTGATCGCCTCGTGCGCCAGCTCCCGGCCGACGCCCGCGCGCACGGCGCCCATCAGTACCTTCGTGGTGGCGAGGAACGGCAGGTAGCGGTCCAGCTCCCGGGCGACGACCGCCGGGAACGCGCCGAACTCGTCGAGCACCGTCAGGAACGTCTCCAGCAGACCGTCCAGAGCGAAGAACGCGTCCGGCAGCGCGACCCGGCGCACCACCGAGCAGGACACGTCGCCCTCGTTCCACTGGTCGCCCGCCAGCTCACCGGTCATCGAGGCGTAGCCGCGCAGGATCACCATCAGGCCGTTGACGCGCTCGCAGGAACGGGTGTTCATCTTGTGCGGCATCGCCGAGGAGCCGACCTGGCCGGGCTTGAAGCCCTCGGTGACCAGCTCGTGCCCGGCCATCAGCCGGATCGTCTTCGCCAGCGACGACGGGGCCGACGCCAGCTGCACCAGTGTCGTCACGACCTCGTAGTCCAGCGAGCGCGGGTAGACCTGGCCGACCGAGGTGAAGGCCTGCGAGAAGCCCAGGTGCGTGGCGATCCGCTGCTCCAGGTCCGCGAGCTTCGCGGCGTCCCCGCCCAGCAGGTCCAGCATGTCCTGCGCGGTGCCGACCGGGCCCTTGATCCCGCGCAGCGGGTAGCGGCCCAGCAGCTCCTCGACGCGGCCGTAGGCGACGAGCAGTTCGTCGGCGGCGGTGGCGAAGCGCTTGCCGAGGGTGGTGGCCTGAGCGGCGACGTTGTGCGAGCGGCCGGCCATGACCAGCTCGCCGTACTCACCGGCCAGCTTGCCGAGCCGGGCCAGGACGGCGACCGTGCGATCGCGCACCAGTTCCAGCGAGAGGCGGATCTGGAGCTGCTCGACGTTCTCGGTGAGGTCGCGGGAGGTCATGCCCTTGTGCACGTGCTCGTGCCCGGCGAGGTCGTTGAACTCCTCGATCCGCGCCTTCACGTCGTGCCGCGTGACCTTCTCGCGCTCGGCGATCGAGGCGAGGTCGACGGTGTCGAGGACACGCTCGTAATCGGCGAGCGCCGCGTCCGGCACCTCGATCCCGAGGTCCTTCTGGGCCCGCAGCACGGCGAGCCAGAGCTGCCGCTCCAGCTTCACCTTCTGCTCGGGCGACCAGAGCGTGGCGAGCTCGGCGGAGGCGTAGCGTCCGGCGAGGACGTTCGGGATGCGGGGCTTGGCGGGAGCGGAAGTCACGTGCACGGATTCTACTGGCGATTCGTGCAGGCCAGCGCCGCGGGTGTCCTTGTCGGAACCTACGAGAGCGTCGCGGCCGTCTCCACCTGCGGCTACGCCGGGTCCTCGTACGGCAGCAGCTCCGGCCGCTTCGGGGGCATGCCGTCGCCCGAGGAGCGGCCCGTCAGGCGGCGGCCTATCCACGGCAGCAGGTGCTGCCGGGCGAAGCGCGCGTCCGCCACACGGCGCATGACCCAGCCCGGCGGCAGCGCCGCGGGCATCGGCGTGTGCCATTCGGCGTCCTCGGGGTCGTAGCCCAGCGTCTGCCACACCGCCTCCGCGACCCGGCGGTGGCCCTCGGCCGTCAGGTGCAGCCGGTCCACGTCCCACATCCGCGGGTCGCTCAGGGACGGAGCGCCGTACAGGTCGACGACGATCGCGCCGTGCCGGGCGGCCAGCTCGTCGACGCAGGCGAACAGCTCCTCCATACGCGGCCGGAACCGCTCCAGGACGGGGCCCTGCCGGCCCGGGCTGCGCATCAGGACCAGCTGCCGGCACGCCGGGGCCAGCTTCTCCACGGCCTCCTCCAGGAGCCCGCGCACCCGGCCCATGTCGCACTTGGGCCGCAGGGTGTCGTTGAGCCCGCCGACCAGGGTGATCACGTCGGCGCCCATGCCCGCCGCGACGTCGACCTGCTCGTCGACGATCTGCCGGATCAGCTTGCCGCGCACGGCGAGGTTGGCGTACCGGAAGCCGGGCGCGCGGGCCGCCATCTTCGCGGCGAGCAGGTCGGCCCAGCCCCGGTAGGTGCCGTCCGGCATCAGGTCCGACATGCCCTCGGTGAAGGAGTCGCCGACCGCGACCAGGCTGCTGTAGGTGGGGTTCGTCTGCATGGCGACGGAAATGGTATCCCGTGCACATACCTAGCAGTCGGTCGGCCTCCGGGGCCCGGGCAGGGCTCCGGGCCCCCCGTTTCACGCCCGCTGGCCGAACAGCTCCCGCAGCACGTCCTCCATGGTCACCAGCCCGGCCATCCGCCCGTCCGCCCCGACGACGGCGGCCAGGTGCGTACGGCTGCCCCGCATCGCCGTCAGGACGTCGTCCAGCGGTGTGCGCTCCACCACGCGCGCGATGGGCCGCATGTCGCGCAGCCGGAACGACACGTCCCGCCCGACGGCCTCCAGGGCGTCCTTCACATGGAGATAGCCCACGATCCGCCGCCCGTCGTCCACCACCGGAAAGCGGGAGAACCCGGACTCCGCCGACAGCCGCTCCAGCTCCTCGGGTGTGATGCCGACGCGCGCGTACACCACGCGCTCCAGCGGCAGCACCACGTCCCGCACCGGACGGCGGCCCAGCTCCAGCGCGTCGCGCAGCCGCTCCTGGGCCCGGTCGTCGATCAGACCTGCCTCGCTGGAGTCCTTCACGATCTGCGCGATCTCCGCGTCCGAGTAGGAGGCGGTGACCTCCTCCCGGGCCTCCACGCGCAGCAGCTTCAGCAGCGCGTTGGCGAAGGCGTTCACGGTGAAGATCACCGGGCGCAGCGCCCGGGACACCGCCACCAGGGGCGGTCCGAGCGCCAGCGCGCTGCGCACCGGCTCGGCCAGCGCGATGTTCTTCGGCACCATCTCGCCGAGCAGCATGTGCAGATACGTCGCCAGGGCCAGCGCGATCACGAAGGACACCGCGTGGCCCGCCCCTTCGGGCACGCCCACCGCGTGGAACGCCGGCTCCAGCAGATGCGCGATCGCCGGTTCGGCCACGACGCCCAGAACCAGCGTGCACAGGGTGATGCCGAGCTGGGCCGCCGCCATCAGCGCGGACACGTGCTCCAGGCCCCACAGCACGCTCTTGGCGCGCCGGTCGCCCCGGTCGACGTGGGGCTCGATCTGGCTGCGGCGCACCGAGATCAGCGCGAACTCGGCGCCGACGAAGAAGGCGTTGACGACCAGCGTCGCCAATCCGATCAGCAGCTGGACGGCGGTCACAGCTCCACCCCCTTCTCATCGGGCCTGCGGTCGTCGTGGGGGGCGCGCAACCGGACCCGGGCGGCCCGGCGGCCCGTGGCGTCGAGCACCTCCAGGTGCCAGCCGGCCACCTCGAGGGTGTCACCGGCGGCCGGTATCCGGCCGAGCACCGTGGCCACCAGCCCGGCGAGCGTCTCGTAGGGACCCTCCGGGGCGCGCAGCCCGACGCGTTCCAGGTGGTCCACGCGCGCGGAGCCGTCGGCCGAGTACAGCGGGTGTCCGGCCTCGTCCGTGCCGGCCGGGGCCAGGTCGGGGGTCTCGTGCGGGTCGTGTTCGTCGCGCACCTCGCCGACGACTTCCTCGACGATGTCCTCCAGCGTGGCCACGCCCGCCGTGCCGCCGTACTCGTCGATCACGACGGCCATCGTGCGCTTGCCGGAGAGCCGGTCCAGGAGCCGGTCGACGGTGAGCGTCTCCGGGACCAGCAGCGGCTCGCGCATCAGCTCGGAGACGTAGATCCGCGTGCGGCGCTCGGCCGGCACCGCCAGCACGTCCTTGACGTGGGCCGTCCCGACGACCGAGTCGAGCGTCCCGCGGTAGACGGGGAACCGGGACAGGCCGGTCGCGCGGGTCGCGTTCGCCACGTCCTCCAGAGTCGCCTGCACCTCCAGGGCGACGACCTGCACCCGGGGCGTCATCACGTTCTCCGCGGTCAGATCGGCGAGGTTCAGGGTCCGCACGAACAGTTCGGCGGTGTCGGGCTCCAGGGCGCCCTCCTTGGCGGAGTGGCGGGCGAGGGCCGCCAGCTCCTGGGGCCCGCGCGCCGAGGCGAGCTCCTCGGCGGGCTCGACACCGATGCGCCGCACGACCCGGTTCGCCGTGTTGTTGAGATGCGTGATGAAGGGCCGGAACGCGGCGCTGAACCAGCGCTGCGCGTTGCCCACGGTCTTGGCGACCGCCAGCGGCGAGGAGATCGCCCAGTTCTTGGGCACCAGCTCGCCGACGACCATCAGGAACACCGTCGACGCGGCCGTGCCCAGCACCAGCGCGACGCTGTGGGACGCCGCACGCGAGAGGCCGAGGCCCTCCAGTGGCCCGGCGATCAGGGCGGCGATCGACGGCTCGGCGAGCATGCCGACCACCAGGTTCGTGACCGTGATGCCGAGCTGCGCCCCGGAGAGCTGGAACGTCAGATTCCGTACGGCCTTCAGCGCGCCCTGCGCACCCCGTTCGCCGCGCTCGACGGCCCGCTCCAGCTCGGCGCGCTCGACCGTGGTGAGCGAGAACTCGGCCGCCACGAAGGCGCCGCAGGCGAGCGAGAGCAGGATCGCCGCCAGCAGGAGGAGTACTTCGGTCATCGGTTCACCCCCGTTCCATGGTTGTCCAGGAGGGGGCGGAACGCGCGGTGTCGCGCACGGGGAGGCTCGCCCATGGGCGGACGCTCACAACCTTTCATGCAGACCGAGTGGCCACTCAAGGGTAAAGGATGGGTAAAACCCTTCCCCGGCCGATCACGAGGCCGGGGGCGTCTGGCCGGTGAGCGGCTTCACCCAGCGCCGCCACTGCTCCTCGGGCCCGTACCCGGCGGCGCCCCACGCCCGGTGCGCGGTCTCGTTGCGGGTGAGCACCATCGCGTCCGCGCGGCGCCCGCCGAGCCGCGCGAACCGCTCCTCCGCGGCGGCGAGCAGCGCGGACGCGATGCCCTGGCGGCGGTGGTCCGGGTGCACGGCCAGCCGGTACAGATGACAGCGCCAGCCGTCGAACCCGGCGATCACCGTGCCCACCGGCTCGCCGCCGCGTTCCGCGAGGATCAGCGCCTCGGGGTCGCGTACGACCAGCCGCTCCACGCCACCGCGGTCGTCACTGATGCTCGTGCCCTCGGCGGCCACTTTCCAGAAGGCCAGGACGGCGTCGAGGTCCTCGGGCGTCGCGGCCCGGATGTGCAAGTCGGTCATCCCATGATCACACCACTGGCGCCGGCCCGCGGCAGACCGTTTCACCATCCGGACGTCACTCGTGCGCGATCGCCGCCAGCACGTTCATGCGGGACGCGCGCAGCGCGGGCAGCAGCGCCGCCACGACCCCGACCACCGCCGAGCCGACCACCACCAGCACGATCGTCAGCCACGGGATCGCCAGGGCCGCCATGCCCTGGAGCGCCAGTACCTGCTGCATGCACACACCCCACACCAGCCCCAGGACGAGCCCGAGGACCGCCCCGAACACGGCGATCACCACCGACTCCAGCCGGATCATCCGCCGCAGCTGACGCCGGGCCAGCCCGATCGCCCGCAACAGGCCGATCTCCCTGGTGCGTTCGACGACCGACAGCGCCAGGGTGTTGACCACGCCCAGCACCGCGATGATGATCGCCAGCCCCAGCAACGCGTACACCAGGTACAGCAGGACGGCGATCTGGTCGTGGACCAGCTGCTTGTAGTCGGCCAGGTCCCGTACCTGGACCTGCGGATACGGCTCCAGGGTCTTCTCCAGGTTCGCGCGCAGGTCGTCGTCGCTCGTACCGCCCGAGGCGTTGACGTACAGCGCGGAGTCCTGTCCGCCCGGCGCGTACCGCTCCAGGGTGCCCAGCCCGAAGTACAGCCCGCCCTGGCTTCCGAACCCCTCGGCGGAGTCCTGGTCGGTGAGCGCGCCGACCGTCAGCCCGGCCGAGCGTCCGCCCTGGAACTCCACCGGGACGGTGCTGCCCACCCGCACGCCGTGGTCGCGTGCGAAGTCCCGGTCCATGGCCAGGCGCCCGTTCGCCAGCGCGGCCGCGGAGTCTCCCCGCACGTAGGTGATGTTGGCGACGTCGTCGAGCCGGGGATCGTAGCCCGCGGCGGTCGTCTCCACACGGTCGCCGTCCGGGAGCCGCACCGCGACGGGCGTGAACCGCCCGCGCACCACGAGGCCCACGCCGTCGGTGCCGCGCACCTTGTCGGTGACCTCCCGCGGGAACGGCAGGAAGTTGGTGTTCTGGATGACGAAGTCGGCCCCCAGCGTCTTGTCGATCTGCCGGTCGAACGAGGCGGTCATCGACTCGCTGGCCACCGACATGCCGCCGACCAGGGCGATCCCCACCATCAGGGCGGCGGCGGTGGCGCCGGTACGGCGGGGATTGCGCAGGGCGTTGCGCTGGCTCATCCGGCCGATCGACCCGAACAGCGCGGGAAAGGCCGCGCCGAGCACCCGGATCACCGGGCGCACCAGCAGCGGCCCGGCGATCACGGTGCCGATCAGGGTGAGCACCACGCCGAGCCCCAGCAGGGAGGCCGCCGACGCCGTCCGCTCCGACGCCGCGCAGCCCACCAGCGCCGCCGCACCGGCCGTACCGACGATCCCGCCCGCCACCGCGCGCATCCTCAGCGGCCGGCCCACCCCGGCGACCTCGGCGTCCGAGAGCGCGGCCATCGGCGAGACACCCGCGGCCCGCCGCGCCGGGAGGTACGCGGCGACGAAGGTGACGCCGAGCCCGACGACGTACGCCGCCACCGGTGTCACCCAGCGGACCTCCATCTCGTCGGCGTCGATGTTCATGCCGAGCAGGCCCATCAGCGCGATCAGACCTGCGGCGAGCCCGATGCCCGCGGCCAGCCCCAGCGTGGAGCCGACCAGGCCGAGCAGCAGGGCCTCGGTGAGCACCGAGCGCCGGACCTGGCGCCGGTCGGCGCCGAGCGCGCGCAGCAGCCCCAGCTCCCGGGTGCGCTGGGCGATCAGCATGGAGAAGGTGTTGACGATGAGGAACACGCCCACCAGCACGGCGATCCCGGCGAAGCCGAGCATCACGTACTTGATGACGTCGAGGAACCCGCCCAGCTGCTCGACATCCGACTCGGCCTGCTCGCCGGCCGTCCGGAAGTCGTAGGTGTGCGCCCCGAGCGCGCCCGCCACCCGCTGCTTGAGCCGATCGTCACTGACGCCCTCCGCCGCGTCGACCGAGATGGCGGTGGCCGTGCCGGGCCGGCCGAGGAGCCTGGTCTGCGCGGTGGGGGTGTCGAGGTAGATCAGCGCGGAGCCGGGGTTGGTGGTCGTGAACGTGACGATGCCGACCACCCGGACCTCGAACGACCCCGGGGGCGCGATGACGGTGAGGCGGTCGCCGATGCGCACATCCCTGCGGTCGGCGGTCTCGGAGTCCAGCAGCGCCTGGGCGGGACCGCGCGGGGCGTGGCCCGAGGTCAGCTTCACGGGACTGCGCTCGTTCGGGTTCCAGGCGTTGCCGAGCGTCGGCGCCCCGGTGGTCGGGCCCACCGGCCGGTTCTCCTCGTCGACGACCGTGAGGCCGCTCACCTCCACGTCGGCGCGGGCCGCCGCGACCCCGTCCAGCTGCCGGACCCGTTCGGCGAGCGCGGCCGGCAGTGTGGCCGTCCGGCCGGAGGGCACCGCCTCGTCGAGGCCCTCCTTCGGGCTGACCGTCACATCGGCCGCCGTGGAGGCGAACAGCCGGTCGAAGGTGCGGCTGACGGTGTCCGAGAAGATCAGGCTCCCCGCCACGAACGCGACGGACAGCAGGACGGCGAGCGCCGAGAGCAGCAGCCGCCCCTTGTGCGCCAGGAAGCTTCTCAGAGTCGCCTTGAGCACGGGCTCAGTTCTCCTCGGGTGACGCCGGAGCGTCCTCGTACCGGGTGCGGATCACGTCGAACCTCTTCATCCGCTCCAGGACCGCCTCCGCCGTCGGGCGGCGCATCTCGTCGACGATCCGGCCGTCCCCGAGGAAGAGCACCAGGTCGGAGTGGGCGGCGGCGCCCGGGTCGTGGGTGACCATGACGACGGTCTGCCCGAGCCGGTCCACCGCCTCGCGCAGGAAGGCGAGCACCTCAAGGCCGGCGCGCGAGTCCAGGTTGCCGGTCGGCTCGTCCGCGAAGATCAGCTCGGGCCGGGAGGCAAGGGCCCGGGCGCAGGCCACGCGCTGCTGCTGCCCGCCGGAGAGCTGCGACGGCCGGTGCCCGAGCCGGTCCCTCAGCCCGAGGGTGTCGATCACCTGGTCCAGCCACTTCTCGTCGGGCTTGCGGCCCGCGATGTCCATGGGCAGGGTGATGTTCTCCAGCGCGTTCAGGGTCGGGATGAGGTTGAACGACTGGAACATGAACCCGATCCGGTCGCGGCGCAGCCGCGTCAGCTCGCGCTCCCGCAGCCCCGTGATCTCCGTGTCGCCCAGCCACACCTGACCGGCCGAGACGGTGTCGAGCCCCGCCAGACAGTGCATCAGCGTGGACTTCCCGGAACCCGAGGGCCCCATGACCGCGGTGAACCGGCCCCGGACGACGTCCACGTCCACCGAGTCGAGCGCGAGCACGGCCGTCTCGCCCGAGCCGTACGCCTTGGTCAGACCGCGGGCACGGGCCGCGATCCCGTCGGCCGGCGCGAGGCCGGGAGCGTGCTCCGCAGCAGGTGTGGACAAGGCCGCCTCCTCTGGGTGGACGTCAGGACCTCCTGGCCCCGACCGAGCGTAATGTGATCCGGCCCACACTCGGTATCCTCCGCGGGTCGGACTTCGCTCCTGCCGGTGCTGGCACCCGCGCGCCAGCTTCGAGTCATGGCCAAGACCCAGCTGAACGTGCGCGTCGACGAGGGCACCGCCCGGGCCGCGCGTGAACGGCCCTGGCCCGCGGGATGAGCGTCAACCGCTACATCGAGGAGCTGGTCCGCCAGGACACCGGCGAGGTGGGCCACACCTTCGTGGAGGCCGCCGCGGACTTCATGAAGCAGTGCGAGTCCGTTCACCGAGGAGTTCGGCGGGGACCGTGAGGGCACGCGCGAAGGTCGCCACTGACCCGTTGGACGGCCTCGAGATCGACCTCGCCTGGCTGCTGATGCTCCCCGAGCAGAAGACTCCCTAAGACCCCCAGGTCACCGACCGGGGAGCCCTCGTGGCGGCCGTCGCCCGCCACCGGGCCGCCGTGTTCGACGTCCCCGTCCACGACAGCCCGCACGCCCGCGCCGCCGCCCTGCTCCAGCTCCTGCTCCACGTCCCCGCGCTGGAACGCTCCAACGCCCTCTTCGCCTCCGCCGCCTACGCGTACCTCGTCGCCGGCAGCGCCAAGGTCGTCACCTCACCCGAGCAGGTCCGCGACCTCGCCCGGCTGGTCAAGAGCGGCGAGGCGTCCGTCCGGGACATCGGGCGGGAGCTGCGCCGATGGAGCCTGTGATCACCCGTGGGCCGTGATCACCCGCTGACCGGGCGCCACGCCGTCCCGAGCACGCAGTACGAGGTCGGCAGCGCCGGCCCCTCAGCCGGCATCAGCACCCGCCGGTAAGGGCCGAGTTCGAACCCGGCGTCCCGCAGTGCCCGCACCGGCTCCCGCGCCACGTGGCAGCCCCCGCTCAGCACCGGCCACACCGTCCGGTCCAGCGCGTGCTGGGTGAGGGTCATCGCCCGGCCACCGCCCCGGCCGTGCTCGAAGAACCGCACCTCGCCGCCCGGGCGCAGCACCCGCCGCAGCTCCCCGAGCGCCCGGGGCACGTCCCGCACACTGCACAGCACCAGCGACACCACCGCGGCGTCGAAGCCCTCGCTCTTGACCGGCAGTGCCTCGGCCGCGCCCGGCACCACGTCCACCGGCACCTCGGCGCGCAGCGCGGCCTCCACGGCCAGCTGCCGCAGCAGCCGCTCCGGTTCGATGGCCACGACCTCCGCGACGGTGCCCGGGTAATGGGCGAAGTTCAGTCCGTTGCCCGCGCCGATCTCGATCACCCGGCCGGACAGCCCGCCGAGCAGTCTCCCGCGCATCCGCCCCATGCCCATCCGGGTCTCGGCGGCCACACTGGCCCGGGCGTAGCAGCGGGCGAACAGCGGATGACGCACGGCGTCCCGTGGCACCTTGCCGGAGCGCAGCGGCATGGGGACCTCCCTGACGATGCCGGTGTTACCGCGATTCTCCCCGCGACGGGCCCGGCGCACCCCTGCCGCCTACCGCAGGCGTACGCGGGCCAGGACCGGACGGTGGTCGCTACCGGTCTCCTCCAGTGCCGACACCCGCGCCACCTCGACCCCTCTCCCCAGCACCTGGTCGATCCTCGCCACCGGCAGGGCGGCCGGCCAGCTGAACGCGAACCCCGAGGGCGGGGCGTGCAGCCGGGAGGTGAGCGGGGCGAGACCGCGGTCCTGCACCGTGCCGTTGAGGTCGCCCACCACCAGGAGCCGGTCGGCCGGGTCGTCGTCGACCAGGGTTCCGAGCCGGGCCGCACTCTCGTCACGTGCGGCCGAGGCCAGGCCTGCCGGGCCGAGCCGGACGGACGGCAGGTGGACCACGTACACCGTGACGCCGCCGCCCGGCGCGGACACCGTGGCCCGCAGGCCCCGCTGCCAGCTCTCCGGGAAGCCCTCGGGCCGGATGTCCACGGGGCGCACGTCCGACAGGGGATGGACCGACCAGAGTCCGACCGTGCCGTGGACGGCCCGGTGCGGGTGCGAGGCGCCCAGGACGTCCTGGTACACGCATCGCGCGGCGGGGGTCAGTTCCTGCACCGCCACCAGCCCCGCACGGGCGGCGAGCAGCGCCCGTGCGGTGCCGGAGGGGTCGGCATTGTCGTCGGCCACGTTGTGCTGGACGACGGTCAGGTCGTACGGGCCCGGGGCCCGGGCCGGGGACAACCACATCCCGCCGAAGATCCAGAGCCACACGGCCAGGGGCGCCAGGCAGGCGAGGAGCCCCGCTCGCGACCGCTTGAGCAGCGCGAGGCAGCCGAGCACGGGCACGGTCAGCCCGAGCCACGGCAGGAACGTCTCCAGCAGGCTCCCCAGCCGCCCGGCCCCGTTGGGCACGGCGGAGTGCAGCGCCTGAAGAGCGGCGGCACCGGCCGCACCGCACACCAGCCGGACGTCCCACGGCGACCTGCCGCCGACGGTCACCCTAGGCGAGCTCCGCCGCCAGCAGCGCGGCCGTCCGCGCCACCAGCGGGTTGTCGGCCTCGGCGTCCTCCTCCGGCTGGGTGGTCAGGACGGACAGCACGATCGGCGGGCCGTCCGGCGGCCATACGACGCCCACGTCGTTGTTGGTGCCGTACCGCCCGCCGCCGGTCTTGTCGGCGACCAGCCAGTCGGCGGGCAGGGCCTTGCGGAACTTCTCGGTGCTGGTGGTGTTGCGCAGCAGCCAGTCCGTGAGGCGCGCCCGGTCCCGGGGCTCCAGCGCGGTGCCGAGCACGAGCCGGGCGTAGGTCGTGCCGACGGCACGCGGGGAGGTCGTGTCGGTCGCGCGCCACGGCTCCGCCGAGTTGAGCTCGGGCTCCCACCGGTCGAGCCGGGTGACCCGGTCACCTATCGAGCGGCAGAAGCGCGTGACGGCCGTCGGCCCGCCGAGCTCCTTCAGGAGCAGGTTGCCCGCGGTGTTGTCGCTGAAGCGGATGGTGGCGTCGCACAGTTCGCCGACGGTCATGCCGGTCGTGACGTTCTTCTCGGTGATCGGGGAGTACCCGGACTTCGTGACGTAGTCCTGGGTATAGCGCAGGCGCCGCGCCAGGAACTCGCCGTCGCGGTCGAGGTCGCGCAGGACGGCCGCGGCGGCCAGGGTCTTGAACACCGAGGCCATGGGGAAGCGTTCGTCGGCCCGGTACGCCACCGTCCGGCCGGTGCGCAGGTCACGGGCGTACACGCCCAGCCGGGCGGTGTGCTCCCGCTCCAGTTCCCGCAGCCGCGCGGTGACACCACCGGTGCCGGGTGAGGCATGGGCCGTGCCGCCGCCCAGCGAGAGAGCGGCGGCCGTGCCCAGCGCGAGAGCCGTGCGGCGGGACGGGCGTGATCCGTTCGTGTACAAGGTGGTCCCTTCGGAGGCGATCACGTACGTAGGTCAACACGCGATCACGTCCGGGCCGGTTTCACCGCGTGCCCGTCCGGCCCCTCACCACGCCTCGGGTGCCTCCCGTACCCGGAACGCCTCCGCGTCCCACGAGCCGTCCAGCCGGGGGGCCAGCCAGTGCGGCGCGGCCGCCCGGAAGGCAGTGGGGGAGAGGGCGGCCGACCCCGCCGGAACGGAGCCGAGCAGCGGCGCTCCGGCCACGTCCGGCAGGTCCGCGAGATTGCAGCGCGCGGCAAGGTCCGGGGCGGCCGGCCAGCTTCCGATCACGATCCCGGCCAGGTCCAGCCCCCGGGAGCGCAGTTCACGCGCCGTCAGCTCCGTCGCGTTCAGGGTGCCGAGTCCCGCCGGCGCCACGACCAGCACCGGCGCCGACAGCAGCCGGGCGGCGTCCGCCAGGGTTCCGCCGGCCGCGTCGAACCGTACGAGGAGCCCGCCGGCTCCCTCGACCAGCACCAGGTCGTGCTCGGTGGCCAGCTTGGCGGCGGCCTCCGCGACCTCGTGCGGATGCACCGGCGCCCGGCCCGCCCGGCGCGCGGCCGTGGCCGGGGCCAAGGGATCCGGATACCGGGCGAGTTCGGCCGTCGTCACCGGCCCCGCCAGGCGCGCCACCTCGGCGGCGTCGCCCGGCTCGTTGGGCCGTACGCCCGTCTGGGCGGCCTTCAGCACGGCCACCGACCGGCCGGCCGCCAGCGCCGTCGCGGCGACGGCGGCGGTCACGACCGTCTTGCCGACCTCCGTGCCCGTGCCCGTGATCATCAGTACCGGCATGTCATCCCTCCCGCGCCGCCGCGCACACGGCCCGCGCGATCCGCGCCAGGTCCGCGTCGCCCGTCACGTACGGCGGCATGGTGTAGATCAGATCGCGGAACGGCCGCAGCCACACGCCCTCGCGCACGGCCGCCTCGGTCGCCGCCCGCATGTCCACCGCGTGATCCAGCTGTACGACCCCGATCGCGCCGAGGACCCGGACGTCCTTCACCGACGGCAGGTCCGAGGCGGCCGAGAGTCCGTCCCGCAGCCCCGCCTCGATCCGCTTGACCTGCGCGGTCCAGTCCTGCCCGAGCAGCAACTCGATCGAGGCGCAGGCCACGGCGGCCGCCAGCGGGTTGCCCATGAAGGTGGGACCGTGTGCGAGCACCGGCACCTCGCCCCGCGAGATGCCGCCGGCCACCCGCGCGGTGCACAGCGTCGCCGCCATCGTCAGGTACCCGCCGGTCAGTGCCTTGCCCACGCACATCACATCGGGCGTCACGGCCGCGTGTTCCGCCGCGAACATCGCGCCCGTGCGGCCGAAACCGGTCGCGATCTCGTCGAACACCAGCAGCACGTCGTGGGCGTCGCACGCCTCGCGCAGCACCCGCAGATACGCGGGGGAGTGGAACCGCATCCCGCCCGCGCCCTGCACGACCGGCTCGACGACCACCGCGGCCAGTTCACCGGCGTGCCGCTCGATCAGCGACCGCAGGTGCTCGGCGTACGCCTCCTCGTACTCCACCGGGGGCGGGTCGGCGAACACCTGGCGTTGCAGCACGCCGGTCCACAGGTCGTGCATCCCGCCGTCCGGATCACACACCGACATGGGCTGCCAGGTGTCGCCGTGGTAGCCGCCGCGCCAGGTCAGCAGCCGCTGCTTGCCGGGGCGGCCCAGCGAACGCCAGTACTGCAGGCACATCTTGACCGCGACCTCGACCGACACCGACCCGGAGTCGGCGAGGAAGACATGCTCCAGACCTTCGGGTGACATGTCGACAAGGAGCTTCGCCAGCCGCACGGCGGGCTCGTGGGTGAGCCCCCCGAACATCACATGGCTCATCCGCCCGAGCTGCTCGCGCGCGGCCTCGTTGAGCACCGGGTGGTTGTAGCCGTGGATCGCCGACCACCAGGACGACATCCCGTCGACCAGCTCTCCCGAGCCGTCGGCGAGCCGCAGCCGCACCCCGCTCGCCGACTCCACGACGAATGGTTCCTGCCGCCCGGGCATCGGGCCGTACGGATGCCACACGTGCCGCCGGTCGAGCTCCAGCAGCTCGGCGACGGTGAGCTCAGGCATTGGGCGCGAGGTCGGTCCCGGCGCCCCGGCGGCGCACGGCGACCAAGTCGGTCCGGGGTTCGGCGCCGGTACGGGAGTCGGCGACCTGCGGTTCTTCGCCGGAACCGCACGCCCCGCCGCCGGAACCACAGACTCCGCCGCCGTCGTGACAGCCTCCGGCCCGGTGCTCCGGAAGCGTCACCTGGTCGGTGCCCTCCACCTCGAACCCGGCGTCCGCGATCATCTCCAGGTCGGCCTTGCCGGCCTGGCCCTCACTGGTGAGGTAGTCGCCGAGGAAGATCGAGTTGGCCAGGTGCAGGGCGAGCGGCTGCATCGTGCGCAGATGGACCTCACGTCCACCGGCGATCCGCACCTCGACGTCCGGGCAGACGAATCGCGTCATCGCCAGGATCCGCAGGCATCGCTGCGGGGTCAGGTTCCACTCCTTGCCGAGCGGAGTGCCCTCGAACGGGATCAGGAAGTTGACCGGGACAGAGTCCGGGTCCAGCTCACGCAGCGAGAAGACGACGTCCACGAGGTCCTCGTCCGTCTCGCCCATGCCGGCGAT
Organism: Streptomyces sp. NPDC092370; assembly: GCF_044755265.1. NCBI lineage: Bacteria > Bacillati > Actinomycetota > Actinomycetes > Kitasatosporales > Streptomycetaceae > Streptomyces > Streptomyces sp. NPDC092370. The sequence goes on from NZ_JBIVQO010000007.1 coordinate 115,867, forward strand.
CAGTCCGGAGCAGGCGGACAGACCGGCCGCATGCGCCTTGTGCACGGTGTCGACGCGGTCCTCGTACGTGTGTGTGGTGGTGATCTCCCCGTACGTCGCCTCGGACGTGTTGAGGTTGTGGTTGTAGGCGTCGGCGCCCGCCTCGCGCAGCCGCTCCGCCTGGCCGTCGGAGAGCAGACCGAGGCAGGCGCACACCTCGACGCCCTCGTTGTTCTCCTTGATCGTCCTGATCGTCTCGGAGACCCGGTCCACGTCCCGGTCGGTCGGGCCGCGCCCGCTGGCCACCAGGCACACCCGCTTGGCCCCTCCGGCCACGCCGGCCGCCGCCGCGTCGGACGCCTGGTCGGGCTTGAGCCAGGTGTACTTCAGAATGCCGGCCGTCGAGCCGAGCCGCTGCGAACAGTACGAGCAGTCCTCGGGACACAGGCCGGACTTGAGGTTGACGAGATAGTTCAGTTTCACCCGTCGGCCGAACCAGTGCCGCCGCACCTTTCCGGCCGCGGCCACCACATCGAGCAGGTCGTCGTCGGACGTCGCGAGGACGGCCAGTGCCTCGTCGCGGGTCGGCAGCTCGCGCCGAAGCCCCTTGTCCACCAGCGTGTTCAGCAGGTCCATGGAAGCCGATCCTGTCCTACGGAGGCGCCCGGGGCCAAGGAGACTTCGTACAACAGAGTCGCTTCGAGGTGTGGGTATCGCCACACACTGACCTGCTGGTCGTCCCGCTAGTGTCTGTGCACTGCCTACAAATTCCCCGGAGGACCACCCATGGCGTTCGGCTGGCTCGACGAGCAGGCCCAGCGGCGCCGCCGCGCCGGACTCGTACGGACTCTGCGCCCCCGTCCGGCCGCTTCGCCGCTCCTCGACCTGGCGAGCAACGACTACCTGGGGCTGGCCCGTCACCCCCAGATCACCGAGGGCGCGGCCCGGGCCGCGCGCACCTGGGGCGGCGGCTCGACCGGCTCCCGGCTCGTCACCGGCACCACCGAACTGCACACGGAGCTCGAGCGGGAACTGGCCGACTTCTGCGGTTTTGAGGCGGCCCTGGTCTTCTCCTCCGGTTACGCCGCCAACCTCGCCGCCGTCACCGCGCTGGCCCCGCACGGCTCCCTGATCGTCTCCGACGCCGGCAACCACGCCTCGCTCATCGACGGCTGCCGGCTGGCCCGCGGCACCACCCAGGTGGTGGCGCACGCCGAGCCCGACGCCGTGCGCAAGGCACTGTCGGCGCACGAGGGCACGGCGATCGCCGTGTCCGACACGGTGTTCTCGGTCGACGGCGACGCCGCCCCCCTCACCGCGCTGGCCGAGGCCTGCCGGGAGCGCGGCGCCGGCCTGGTCGTCGACGACGCCCACGGCCTGGGCGTCCTGGGCGACGGCGGCCGGGGCGCCCCGTTCGCGGCGGGACTCGCGGGCGCCGACGACGTCGTCGCGACGGTCACGCTGTCCAAGTCGATGGGCAGCCAGGGCGGAGCCGTCCTCGGCCCCGCCCGGGTCGTCGACCACCTGGTCAACGCGGCCCGGACGTTCATCTTCGACACCGGACTCGCCCCCGCCGCGGCCGGGGCGGCCCTGGCGGCCCTGCGGCTGCTGCGCCGCGAGCCGGAACGGGCCGCACGGGCCCGCGCGGTGGCGGGTGAACTGCACGCGCGCCTGACCGCCGCGGGACTGGAAGCGGTACGTCCGGACGCCGCGGTGGTCTCGGTGCGAGCGCCCTCTGCCGAGGACGCGGTGAACTGGGCGGCCCAGTGCCGCGCGGCGGGCCTGGCCGTGGGCTGTTTCCGTCCTCCCTCCGTGCCCGACGGCATCTCACGGCTCAGGCTGACCGCCCGCGCTGACCTGACCGGTCAGGAGATCGCACGCGCTGTACGGCTGATCGGCGAGACGCGACCATGAGTCGGCGTGACACGGCCGTGTGTCGCACGATGCCGGTCTGATCGAACGCGGTTACATGCGGTCCACCCCGGCCGCGAACGCCGCCCAGCTCCCCGGAGAGAAGAGCAGCGCGGGTCCGGCCGGGTCCTTGGAGTCGCGCACGGCGAACAGTCCGGCCCAGGGCGGGGCATCCGGCCGCGCGGTCTCGACGCAGTTGTTCGCGCCGGTGCTGTAGCTGCTGCGCAACCACCGCACACCGTGCAGTTCGATGCTTGAGGGGACGTGACGAGGCAGTGCACGCATGGTGCCTCCTTACGCGCCGGCTGCTGTCCCGGCGATGAAATCCAACGAGTCCTCGGGCGAAAGGGCGTGGATCTGAAGGGCGTCGAAGGCCTCCGTGTAGGCCTGGAGGTCTTCTTTCCGTTCGAGGTAGAGGCTACTCGTCAAGTGGTCGAGAACAACCACATCCAGATCAGAAGTGCTCGAAAATGAGAAGATAACGAAAGGGCCGGTCACGCCGATGTGCGCCCCGGCGGCGAACGGCAGCACCTGGAGCCGCACTTGGGGGAGCCGGGCGGCCTCGACCAGCCGTTCCAGCTGGCGGGCCATGACCCCGGGCCCGCCCACCTCCCGGCGCAGCACCGCCTCGTCCAGGACGGCGCTCAATTCCAGCGGGGGATCCGCGCGCAGCACGTCCTGCCGGGCCAGCCGCACCTCGACCAGCGCGTCGAGCCGGTCCTCCGCAAGCCCCTCCACCGCGGCCTTGGTCACCGCACGCGCGTACTCGGGGGTCTGGAGCAGGCCCGGGACGACGGTGGTCTCCAGCGTGCGCATCGCGCCGGCCTGCGACTCCAGGCTGATGAAGTCCCGGTAGGTCGGCGGCAGCACCCCGCGGTAGGCGTGCCACCAGTGATGACGGCCACCGCTCTCGTCGGACCCCGCCAATGCCATGAGCAACTCGCGAAGTTGGGAGTCCGCCACGGCGTAGGCGTCGAGGAGTAGCCTCACATCGGCCGGTTTCACCCCGCTCGTGCCCGTCTCGATCCGGCTGACCTTGGACTGGTGCCAGCCCACCAGCCGGGCCGCCTCACCGCTCGTGAGCCCCGCCGAGGTGCGCAGCGCACGCAGTTCGGCGCCCAGCTTCCGGCGGCGCACCGCGGGACCGTGCTGCATGGGCTCCTCCTTACTCCTTACGAGCCACCCAAATACGGTCCCGCGTCGCAGAGTTCACCGCTTTGAGCGACAGATATATGCATATCTTGGTGGATGGCCGTCCTTCGGGGGCGTTCTGGTGGCAGTCTGGCGACGAAGCACCAGTCCGGGACCGTACTCGAACCATCCGCTCCGTGTCGGACTGCGGTCCCGTGGGAAAGGGGCGACGTCGCCATGGCAGACCATTTGGAAGCATCCGTCACTCTGCCGAGCGATCCCGCCTCGGTCTCCGCGGCACGCACCTACGTGGTGGGCACGCTGGCGGAGTGGGGCCTGCCGGCGGACACGGAAGTGTCCGACACCGTCCGGCTCATCGTCTCCGAACTCGCCACCAACGCCGTCCAGCACACCTTCGGCCAGTCACCGACGTTCACCGTGGACCTGGAGCTCGATCGCGACGAGCGGCTGCGTATCGGTGTCACGGACAGCCATCCGCGCTTCCCCAGACGTCTGCCCGCCGCCGTCCAGCAGGACAACGGCCGCGGCCTGGTCATCATCCGCTGGCTGACCGCCGAGTGCGGTGGCCGGCTCCGCATCCGCCCCACCCGCGAAGGCGGCAAGACCATCTCGATCGAGCTCCCGTGGGCCGTTCCGGCCCAGCCGGTGACCGCGGTGGTCCGGCAGGAGCCGTGACCGCTCGTCGCAGGACCGAAAAACCCTCCGGCGAGCGCGCTCAGCGCACCCGGGCCCGCACGACCGCCCTCCGGGCCGCCTGCGGGCCACGCCGCCTTCTCCGGGCCGCCCAGCGAGCCATGCCGCCGTCCGGGCCGCCTGCCGGGCCGCGCCGCCTTCTCCGGGCCGCCTGCGGGCCACGCCGTGCTCTCCGGGCCGCCCAACGAGCCATGCCGCCCTCCGGGCCGCCTGCGAGGCTACGACGCCCCTCCTGGGCGCCCTGAAGGCTGCGACGCCACTCCCGTGCCTCACGACGCACCGGAGCCACGCGGGCCCTCACCTGTCCCGCGCCGACGCCTCCGGGTGCGCTGCCGCTCCCCGAAACCCTGACGGCTGTCCGACGGTGCGCCGTAGGGGTGCGGGAATCCTGACGTCGTCCCCGGCCTGCTCTCCCTCGGACGTCTCCGCGGTGCCGCCCGTCTCCGAACGCAGACCCGCGCGCCGCACCAGCCGCGGGAGCAGCCCCCACAGGCCGACACAGACCAGGAAGGTCGCGACGCCCGCGGCGACACCGCCGGTCCGGCCCGTCGTCACGTCGACCACCAGCAGCACGGAACCGCTGAACGCGAACACCAGCACGCACAGGCCCGTGGTGGCCAGGCGCGAGGAGACCTGCACGATGCGGGGCTTGGCGCCCTGCTGGAAGAGGGAGCGGTGCAGCGCGGCCGGCGCGGTGAAGAGCGCGGCGGCCAGGACCGCCAGCAGCAGAGTGATGACGTAGGTGACGCGCTGGACCGTGTCGAGGTCCCCGAAGCGCGAGGTGAAGGCGAGCGACAACAGGAAGGCGAAGAGGATTTGCACACCCGTCTGGGTGACGCGCAGTTCCTGGAGCAGCTCGACGAAGTTGCGGTCCGCACGTTGCAGCGGAGTCTCGTTGCGCGCGGTACAGGGGCGGTGCTCGGCCATGGGGTGACGGGTATCCACACGAGCCCGAGTCACGCTCCGGCGTGCGGCGGCGCGTCAGGACACCGCCGCACGCCGGGCGGACTACTTCACGCGCCCGTACCAGACGCTCTTGGTCCAGATCTTCTGGAGCCGCACCACGTCCCCGCTCTTCGGGGAGTGCCAGAGCTTGTTCTTACCCGCGTAGATACCGACGTGGTACACGTTGCTGCCCGAGTGGAAGAACACCAGGTCTCCGGCCTTGCGGTTCTTGCTGGAGATGTGGCGGGTCTTGTTGTACTGCTGGGCAGCCGTGCGGGGGAGCTTCTTGCCGGCCTTCTTGAACGAGTAGAGCGTGAGCCCGGAGCAGTCGAACCGGTGCGGACCGGTGGCCCCGTACTTGTACGGTGAACCCTTCTTCGAGGCCGCGATCTGGAGTGCCTTGGTCGCCGGCGTGGCAGCCGCGGCATCCGAGGCGAAGCCGGGCGCCACTATCGAACCGCCGACGGCGGCGATGGTGAGCGCCGAGGCCGTGCCGGCCCGGGCCATGAGCGACGGGACACGATTGAGCGCAGTCATGCGCAACCCTTCGTCAGCCGCCTGTGAAGGATGACCTGTCGGATTCGGGCTGGCGAAGTTGCCCGGCCGCTGACGCGGCTTCACCCCAAGGGCTGCTCGTGTCCGGTCATGGCGTGACCGTCCCGGCGACCCGTCGTGCTTGGGTCCTCCACTCCTGCCGATCCACTCCTGTCGACCGGTCATCCGGGCGGCGGCAGGACTCGGCGTCCGCCCGGATCGCCCCGCCACAGCGGCGGGGGCTTGTCGTCAGTCAGGGATCTTGGCTCATGCCTGTCCGGATTTCCCAACGGAACCGGGGATTTGTGTTGTTACTCACCACTCGCCCGTTCGGGTGGACACGTGTGCGTTCGAGCCACTGTCCACAGGTTCGCGGAGCGCCGGACCAGCGACGGAATGCCCCATTCCGTCCCGCGGCCACGCGCGTTGCGCAACCGGGACGGTCCCAAAACAGGCCTCCCGCCTACTCCGAACAGCGGTACGTCATTTGGCCCCTTCCGACTCACCTCCGGACGGTCCGCGGTCGGATCGGTCGTCCGGAGCGACGGCTGCGCGTCAACTGACGGACTCCGGGGGCAGGCTGAGGCGGGCCGTGCGCCGCTCGCCGTCCAGCACCCGCAACGCACGCGCCAGGGTGCCGGCGTGCAACTCCGTCTCACCCCGCTGGTGCATCAGGGCCAGCGCGTCGCGCAAGGCGGCCGCCTTGCCGACCAGGGCCTGGGCGGCACGCAGTCCGCGGTAGGTGTCGCCGTCCTGCGCCGGGTTGATGCGGCCCAGCAGGTCGACGACCTCGAGGTAACGGTCGATCAGTTCCGCCTCGGCGCGAGTCAGGGCGGGCAGCGGCGGCAGTTCGGGCGGGAGCATCGGGGCCTCACCGTCCGGCCGGCGGGGCCGGGGTGGCCTTGCGGTGGGGGATGATCCCGTCGACCAGGCCGTACTCCACGGCCTCCTGAGCGGTGAGAATCTTCTCCCGCTCGATGTCCCTGCCGATCTGCTCCCGGCTGCGGCCCGTGTGCCGAGCGAGCAGTTCCTCCATCCGGAGCCGGATGCGCGTCAACTCGTCCGCCTGGATGGCGAGATCGCTCGCCTGTCCCCGGACCGGCTCGGGCAGTGCGGGCTGATGGATCACCAGGCGGGCGTCGGGGAGGGCGAATCGCTTGCCGGGCGTGCCTCCCGCCAGCAGCACGGATGAGGCCGCGCCGGTCCGGCCCAGGCAGATCGTCTCCACGTCGCAGGTGACGTACTGCATCGTGTCGTAGATCGCCGCCATGGCGTGGAAGGTGCCGCCGGGGGAGTTGATGTAGAGCGAGATGTCGCGGTCCGGGGCCTGGTGCTCCAGGTGCATGAACTGGGCCATCACGTCGTTCGCCGAGGTCTCGTCCACGGGGGTGCCGAGGAAGACGATCCGCTCTTCCATGAGCTTCGAGTACGGGTCCGTCGTCCGTAGCCCGGACCCCGTCCGTTCGGTGAACTCGGGCAGCGCGTGACGGGCGGACGGTCGGGTCATGGCGAACCCCTCCTCGCGGCGCGGCTGTCTCCGGCGACAGCTGTCTCTGTAAAAAATGTACAGGACGTACGTCACGTTATGATGGGGTCATGGCCTACGAGATTCCGGTGACGCAAGCCAGGGCTGAGCTCGCCGACCTGATCAATCGCGTGGTGTACGGCGGCGAACGCGTCGTCGTCACGCGGCACGGCAAGCCCCTCGTCGCCCTCGTCTCGGCCGATGACCTGCGGCGACTCGAAGTGACCCAGGAGCTCGCCGAGTCCGCGGAGGAGCAGGTGGTCAGCGCGGTCTCCACCGTCCGCGAGGTCGCGTCCGCCCCTGGCGAACCCCAGCGGTTCGGCATCGCGGCGGAGCATCGCAGGGTCGGCCCGGCCCAGTAGCCCCACAGGCAAGAACCGTGCGTCCCCGTCCGCTACAGCGGGGACGCACGGTCGCTTCTCCGGGGGCGCCGGTGGGGTGGTCAGCCGACGGCCGAGAGTTCCCGTCGGTCGGCCGCGGGCTCACCGCCCGCCTTCCGTGCCCGGAGCGCGTCGCCGAGCAGCACGGCGCCCAGGCCCAGCGTCGCCCACCAGGTCAGGGTCAGGGCGGGCCCGGTCGCCGCCGCGCCGTCGAAGTAGGACACCGAGCGAAGCAGTGTCGTCCCCGCGCCCGGTGGCAGCCACTGGCCGATCGCGCCGGCCGGCTCCGGCAGCATCTGCGGGGCCGAGGTGGCGCCGGAGAAGGGGTTGCCCAGCAGCATCACCGTGGCGGCCGCGATGCCCGTGCCGGCCGGGCCGACCAGGGCGGCGAGTCCGGCGACGGCACCGCCGACGGCCAGCGTGGACAGAGCGAGCACCGCCGCCTCCGCCCACCAGTCGCCCGTGAGCGCCCCGAGCCAGCTGTGCGCGATCCCGGCTGCGGCCACGCCCACCAGGGCCGAGGCGCCGAGCAGCGCGAGCGCGGCCCGGACGCCGCGCAGCCCCAGCAGGGTGACCACCGCGCCCGCCGCGATGCCGGCCAGGGCGAGCGGCAGAACGGCGGCGTTCAGTACCGCGCCACGTGGATCACTGGCCGGGGTGGGCACGACGTCGACCGTCCTGACCCGCGTGTCCCCGGCGGCGGCGGCCTGCCGAGCCAGGGCCTGCTGGAGGAACTGGGCGACGGCCGGTCCGGCCGCGGACGCGGTGAGCAGCTCGGGTCCCTGTGGCGTGACCACGACCGCGCCGTACACGCTCCGGTCCTCGACGGCGTCCCGGGCTGCGGCTTCGTCGGCGTAGCGATGGACCTCGAAGGCGCCCTCGTGTCGCTCCAGCTGCCGTTCGAGCCGGGTCACCGCGGCGGACGGTCCGGCCACGCCGAGCGGGAGGTCGCGGGGCGATATGCGGGAGGCAGGCCAGGCGAAGGCCCACAGGGCGAGGGCCGCCAGGACGGGCACGAGGACGACGACCGCGATCACGCGGCGGCTGCGGGAAGGCATGAGGGGCTCCTGGGGGTGAGCGGAAAGGGCTCGGACGCGAAAAAGAAGGATCGTTCGTTTTTGCTCCGCCCTCACCGTGCTCCGCTCGCGGCGTCTTGTCAAGAATGAATATTCGTTTTACTTTGGGGCCATGGCCCGCGTGTCCCAGGAACATCTCGACGCCCGCCGCCGCCAGATCCTCGACGGCGCCGCGCTCTGCTTCGCCCGCAACGGCTTCCACGCCACGTCCATGCAGGACGTCCTGAAGGAAGTCGACCTGTCGGCGGGGGCGGTGTACCGCTACTTCAGCGGCAAGGAGGAACTGATCGGCGCGATCGTCGCCGAAGTGCTCGGTTCGGTCCGCGCGGCCTTCGAGGAGGCGGCGCGGCTGAGCCCACCCCCGCCACCGGACGAACTCGTCGCCTCCGTCCTCGGCTCGACTCTCGCCGCCCGCGAGTCCCTGGTCGTCGACGGCCGGCCGGCCTTCCCGCGGCTCGTCATCCAGGTGTGGACGGAGACACTGCGCAACGAGGACCTGGCGGCCCTCCTGCGGGAGGGCTACGGCTCGGTCCGCGCGGCCTGGGGGAAGATCGTCGAGGGCTACCAGGAAGCCGGGATGATGCGGGCGGATGTGGCGCCGGACCACGTGGCCCGCACGATGATCGCCGCCGTGCTCGGGTTCATCGCACAGCAGTCGCTGTTCGGGCCCGCCCCGGTCGAGGTTCTCCGGGACGGACTGCGGGCGCTGACGGGCATGCGGAACGAGGGCACCGCAACCGGTGGATCACAGCGCGGTTAACGTGCCCGAAACGCGGTCCAATTAGCCTGCCGATCCACGCCACCTGGCAGTTTGCCCCGTGGCCGCGGCAGCCGGGCCCCGCACGGCCCGGAGCGAGGACTGTGAGGTGGGACGTGCAGCTGACCCCGCACGAGCAAGAACGACTGCTGATCCACGTGGCGGCCGACGTGGCCGAGAAGCGCCGCGCCCGTGGCCTGAAGCTGAATCACCCCGAGGCGGTCGCGCTCATCACCTCCCACATCCTCGAAGGCGCGCGGGACGGCCGGACCGTCGCGGAACTCATGGCCTCCGGACGCACGATCCTGAGCAGGGACGACGTCATGGAAGGCATCCCGGAGATGATCCACGACGTGCAGGTGGAGGCCACCTTCCCGGACGGCACCAAGCTCGTCACCGTCCACGAGCCGATCGTCTGACGGGGAGGCCGCCGTGATTCCCGGAGAGATCCTGTTCGCCGAGGACCCGATCGTCTACAACGAGGACGGCGAGGTCACCCGTCTCACCGTCCTCAACGCCGCAGACCGGCCCGTGCAGGTCGGCTCCCACTACCACTTCGCCGAGGCCAACCCGGGCCTGGAGTTCGACCGCTCCGCCGCGCGCGGCAAGCGGCTGAACGTCGCCGCCGGCACGGCCGTGCGCTTCGAGCCCGGGATCCCCGTCGACGTCGAACTCGTCCCGCTGGCCGGCGCCCGTGTGGTGCCCGGTCTGCGCGGGGAGACCGGAGGTGCCCTCGATGCCTGAGATCTCGCGCGCCGCGTACGCCGACCTGTTCGGACCGACGACCGGCGACCGGATCCGCCTCGCCGACACCGACCTGCTGGTCGAGATCGAGGAGGACCGTTCCGGCGGTCCCGGCCTCGCCGGTGACGAGGCGGTGTTCGGCGGCGGCAAGGTCATCCGCGAGTCCATGGGGCAGGCGCGTGCCACGCGGGCGGAAGGGACCCCCGACACCGTCATCACCGGCGCGGTGATCATCGACCACTGGGGGATCGTCAAGGCCGACGTCGGTGTCCGCGACGGCCGGATCACCGGCATCGGCAAGGCCGGCAACCCCGACACCATGGACGGCGTCCACCCGGACCTGGTCATCGGCCCCGAGACCGAGATCATCGCCGGCAACGGGCGGATCCTCACGGCGGGCGCGATCGACGCCCACGTCCACTTCATCTGCCCGCAGATCGCCGACGAGGCACTCTCCTGCGGCATCACGACCCTCGTCGGCGGCGGTACGGGGCCGGCCGAGGGCTCCAAGGCCACCACGGTGACGCCCGGCCCCTGGCATCTGGCACGGATGCTGGAGGCGATGGAGGCCCACCCGCTCAACATCGGGCTGCTCGGCAAGGGCAACACCGTCTCCCACGAGGCGATGCTGTCGCAGATCCGGGGCGGCGCGCTCGGCCTGAAGCTGCACGAGGACTGGGGCTCCACACCGGCCGTCATCGACGCCGCGCTGACCGTCGCCGAGCGGACGGGCATCCAGGTCGCCATCCACACGGACACGCTCAACGAGGCCGGGTTCGTCGGCGACACCCTCGCCGCCATCGCCGGACGGGGCATCCACGCGTACCACACCGAGGGCGCGGGCGGCGGTCACGCGCCGGACATCATGACCGTGGTCTCCGAGTCGTACGTGCTGCCCAGCTCCACGAACCCCACCCGGCCGTTCACCGTCAACACCGCCGAGGAACACCTCGACATGCTGATGGTGTGCCACCACCTCAACCCCGCGGTGCCGGAGGACCTGGCCTTCGCCGAGTCCAGGATCCGGCCCTCCACGATCGGGGCGGAGGACGTGCTGCACGACCTGGGTGCGATCTCGATCATCTCCTCCGACTCCCAGGCCATGGGGCGCGTCGGAGAGGTCGTCATGCGGACCTGGCAGACCGCGCACGTGATGAAGCGCCGGCGGGGCGCACTGCCCGGCGACGGACGGGCCGACAATCACCGAGTGCGTCGATATGTCGCCAAGTACACGATCAATCCCGCGCTCGCCCAGGGCCTGGCCCGCGAGATCGGGTCGGTGGAGAGCGGCAAGCTGGCCGATCTGGTCCTGTGGGAGCCCGCGTTCTTCGGCGTGAAGCCGCAGCTCGTCATCAAGGGCGGGCAGATCGCGTACGCGCAGATGGGCGACGCGAACGCCTCGATCCCCACGCCGCAGCCGATCCTGCCGCGCCCGATGTACGGGGCCATCGGGCGGGCTCCCGCCTCCAACTCCGTCAACTTCGTGGCCCCCTTGGCCGTGGAGGGCGGGCTGCCCGAACGGCTGGGGCTCGGGAAGCGCTTCGTGGCGATCGAGTCGACGCGTGGGGTCACCAAGGCCGACATGCGGGAGAACGACGCGCGGCCCGAGGTGCGGGTCGACCCCGACAGCTTCGCCGTGCACATCGACGGAGAGCTGGTCGAGGCGGCACCGGCGGCCGAACTGCCCATGGCTCAGCGGTACTTCCTGTTCTGAGGGTGGTCTGATGTCGCGAGCAGCGCTTCTCGTCCTGGCCGACGGGCGGTTTCCCGCCGGAGGGCATGCGCACTCCGGGGGTGCCGAGGCGGCGGTCAAGGCCCGGCGGATCAGCGGGGCGGCGAGCCTGGGCGAGTTCTGCCGTGGCCGGTTGCACACGGCGGGGCTGGTGGCGGCGGGGCTGTCCGCGGCCGCGGCGCTCGGGATCGATCCCGTCGCGCTGGACCGTGCCGCGGACGCGCGGACGCCCTCGCCCGCGCTGCGGACCGCCGCCCGGAAGCTGGGGCGGCAGCTGCTGCGGGCCGCGCGGGCGACCTGGCCGTCCACCGAGCTGGACGCGCTCGGGAGGGAGTTCCCCAAGGGCGCACACCAGCCGGTGGTGCTGGGGCTGGCCGCCCGGGCGGCGGGACTGGGACCGGTGGACGCGGCGTACTGCGCGGCGTACGAGAGCGTGAGCGGGCCCGCGTCGGCGACGGTGCGGCTGCTGAGTCTGGACCCGTTCGACGCGACGGGTGTCCTGGCCCGGCTGGCGCCGGAGGTCGACCGGGTCGTGGACCGGGCGGTGGAGGCGGCGCGCCGGGTCGTCGACGAGGGAGTCGACGCGTTGCCGGCCGGGTCCGCGCCGCTGCTGGAGATCGGGGCGGAGGCCCACGCGGGATGGTCCGCGCGGCTGTTCGCCTCCTAGACGGCCGCCGGGCCCTTCAAGCACCCACCGGCATCAGTCGGACACCAACGGAAGGAGTCGCTCCCATGCACCTCGACCACACCCACCAGGGCCCCGCCACCGTCAGCGCCGACGCCCTGCGCCGCGACGGCCGGCGCCGTGCCCTGCGCATCGGACTCGGCGGCCCCGTGGGTTCCGGGAAGACCGCCACCGTCGCCGCGCTCTGCCGGGCGCTGCGGGACGAGCTGTCGCTCGCCGTCGTCACCAACGACATCTACACGCGGGAGGACGCCGAGTTCCTGCTCCGTGAGGCCGTGCTGCCGCCCGAGCGGATCACCGCCGTGGAGACGGGAGCCTGCCCGCACACCGCGATCCGGGACGACATCTCCGCGAACCTGGAGGCGGTGGAGGACCTGGAGGACGCGGTCGGGCCGCTGGACCTGGTCCTCGTGGAGTCCGGCGGCGACAACCTCACCGCGACCTTCTCCAAGGGGCTCGTCGACGCGCAGATCTTCGTCATCGACGTGGCCGGGGGCGACGACATCCCGCGCAAGGGAGGGCCGGGCGTGACCACCGCCGATCTGCTCGTCGTCAACAAGACCGACCTCGCCCCGTACGTCGGCTCCGACCTGGCCCGGATGGCCGCCGACGCCAAGGCGCAGCGTGCCGAACTGCCGGTGGTCTTCCAGTCGTTGCGGAGCGAGGCCGGGGTGGCGGACGTCGCCGCGTGGGTGCGTGCGCGGCTCACCGCGTGGACGGCATGAGCGGGCCCGTCGGTGCCGGGGTGCGGTCCCTCGCGCGGATCGTCGCCCGTGACGACGGGCGGGGCGGAACCTCGCTGCCCGTGCTGGAGAGCGACGGGCCCCTGGCGCTGCGGCGCACCCGGGCCACCGGCTCCGAGGCGCGGGTCATGCTGGTCGGTGCGATGAGCGGACCGCTCGGCGGGGACCACTTCACCGTTCAGGCCCGGGTGGAAGAGGGAGCGCGGCTGTCCGTCGGATCGGCCGCCGCCACCATCGCGCTGCCCGGCCAGGCGAAGGGCGACGCCCGCTACGACGTCCGGATCGAGGTCGCCGACCAGGCCGAACTGCATTGGCTGCCTGCGCAGTTGATCTCCGCTCAGGGCAGCGACCTGTATGTGGCCACCCGCGTCGAGCTCGCCGCCACGGCCCGGCTCGTGCTGCGCGAGGAGCAGGTGCTCGGGCGGGTCGGAGAGGACCCCGGGCGTCTCACGAGCCGTCTGACCGTGCGGGTCGCCGGGCAGACGGTGCTCGACCAGGAGCTGGCCTGCGGCCCCGGCGCGCCCGGCGGCTGGGACGGGCCGGCCGTGCTGGCGGGGCATCGGGCGGTCGGGCAACTGGTCGTGGCGCGCCCGGAGTTCGCCGCCGAGCCGGTGACGGCCGGGATGCTGGGAGAGGCCGCCTCGGTCGTGCCGCTCGCCGGGCCTGCCGCGCTGGTGACGGCGGTGGCGCCGGACGCCCTGCGGCTGCGGCGGCTGCTCGACGAGAGCCTGGCGTCCCTCGCCCCTCGACCGTAGCCGTCCGTAGAGCAGGATCGGCTCTCCGTTTATCGGATTGGCAAAGAAGGGTGTCCGACCCTGTTGTCAGGGACCTCACAAACGAGAGGATCCCCCGTACTGATCGCAACGAGGTACGGGGAGGTCCCCCTTGAGGGGTTCGAGACCGAAGAGGCGGGTGGCGGCGCTCGGTTCGGCCGGCGCGCTCGTCACGGCCACGCTGATAGCCGGCGCCGTCGCGGCGCCCACCGCGAACGCGAGCGCGGGCAGCGGCCGCGGCCAGGACCGGGAGGCCCGCGGCACCGCGATCGCCGCCGCCCGGGCCGCGAAGGCCGGCATCGACTGGCAGGACTGCCCCGCCGACTGGAACCTGGCCAAGCCGATCCAGTGCGGGTACGTCACCGTGCCGCTCGACTACGCCAAGCCCTACGGCAAGCAGATCAAGCTCGCCGTCGACCGCATCGGCAACACGGGCACCAAGGCCGAGCGGCAGGGCGCGCTCATCTACAACCCCGGCGGTCCCGGTGGCTCCGGACTGCGCTTCCCGGCCCGGGTCACCAACAAGAACGCCGTATGGGCCAACGTGGCCAAGGCCTATGACTTCGTCGGCTTCGACCCGCGCGGCGTCGGCAAGTCCACGCCCATCTCCTGCGTCGACCCGCAGGAGTTCGTCAAGGCGCCCAAGGCCGACCCGGTGCCCGACTCCGAGGCCGACAAGCTCGCCCAGCGCAAGCTGGCCCGCGAGTACGCCGAGGGCTGTCAGGAGCGCAGCGGCGCGATGCTGCCCCACATGACCACGCCGAACACCGCGCGCGACCTCGACGTCATCCGCGCCGCGCTCGGCGAGAAGAAGCTCAACTTCCTCGGCGTCTCCTACGGGACCTACCTGGGCGCCGTCTACGGCACCCTCTTCCCGGGCCACGTGCGCCGGATGGTCGTCGACAGCGTCGTCAACCCGTCCCGGGACAAGATCTGGTACCAGGCCAACCTGGACCAGGACGTCGCGTTCGAGGAGCGTTGGAAGGACTGGCAGGACTGGGTCGCCCGGAACGACGCGACCTACCACCTCGGCACCACCCGTGCCGCCGTCCAGGCGAAGTGGCTTCAGCTGCGCGCCACCGCGAAGAAGAACCCGATCGGCGGGGTCGTCGGCCCGGCCGAGCTCATCTCCTTCTTCCAGAGCGCTCCGTACTACGACTCCTCCTGGGCGCCGGTCGCGTCGGTCTTCAGCAAGTACGTCGCCGGCGACACCCAGGCACTCGTCGACGCCGCCGCGCCCGACCTGTCCGACACGGCGGGCAACGCGGCCTCGGAGAACGGCAACGCCGTCTACACGGCCGTGGAGTGCGCCGACGCCAAGTGGCCCACCAGCTGGCGCACCTGGGACCGGGACAACACCCGGCTGCACCGCGACCACCCCTTCATGACCTGGGCCAACGCCTGGATGAACCTGCCGTGCGCCACGTGGCCGGCCAAGCAGCAGACGCCGGTGAACGTCAAGACCGGCAAGGGCCTGCCCGGCGTGCTCATCGTCCAGTCCGAGCGTGACGCGGCCACCCCCCACGAGGGCGCCGTGGAGCTGCACAAGCGGTTCAAGGGCTCCCACCTGATCACGGAGAAGGACGCGGGCTCCCACGGCGTCACCGGCCTGGTCAACCCGTGCATCAACCCCCGGGTGGACAGTTACCTGCTCACCGGCAAGCTGGACGGCGCCGACGTGACCTGCGCGCCGCACGCCACGCCGAAGCCGTAGCCGCATCCGTGCGGTGGTGAGGGGCGGCCGGGACACCGGCCGCCCCTTTCTCATGTCTGCCGTGCCGCGAACCAGGCGTCCTCGGCCACGTAGTCGAAGAGGTCCGGGTAGGCGCGGGCGAGGGTGGGGAACGCCTCCCGCCAGTCGTTCTCGGACAGCCGGCGGACGAGCCACTCGATCGTCTCCGGCAGGCTGTCCGGGTAGCGGACGACCGGCCGGTAGCCCAGCTCCCGTTCCGCGGCGGACATGTCGCACACCACCGGCAGCTCCCCCGACCACGGTGAGCCGCCCACGGACGCCTGCGCCGGCCCGTCCAGCAGGACCGTCTCCGTGTCCACTCCCATGACCGCGTCCACAGCCGCCCCGATCTCCACCACGGTCGGCGGCCGCGGATCGCAGGCGTTGAGGACCCGCGAGCCCGGCCGGGCCGCCGCCAGCCGGATCAGTTCGGCGACGTTGCGCGCGGCCGAGGTGTGGAAGAGGCTCCCGCCCCGGAAGGCGAGCACCCTCCTGTGCCGGCCGTCGAGGTTCCGCTTGACGAAGTACAGCTCCCGCGGGAGCGGGCTGCACGGTCCGTGGACCGCCCCCGGGCGCAGCACGGTCGTGGGCAACCGGTCGCCGGCCGACAGGAGTTCACGCTCCAGGGCCACCTTGCGGGTGCTGTACGTGGCGTCCCCCGGCGGGACTGTGACCTGGTCCTCCGCGATCGGTACGGGGTACCGCGGGACGCCGTCCGGTTCACTCATGGTGTCGAAGCCGCGGCCCTTGCCGTCTTCGTACACCGACACGCTCGACACCACCACGGCCGAGCCGATCCGGTCGGCCCGGTTCGTCAACTGCCGTGCGTGCCGGGCCCCGTAGGCGACGATGTCGACCACGAGGTCGCAGCCGTCGCCGATCAGCGCGTCGAGCGCCGCGTCGTCCTCGCGGTCCAGGCGTCGTGTCCGCACCTCGCCGGGCCGGCTCTCGTCCCGGCCGCCGCCGCGCGAGGCGGCCGTCACCTGCCAGCCGTCCCGCGCCAGCGCCCTCACCGCCGGCTTCCCGATCTGCCCGCCCGCCCCGATCACCACCGCACGTCTCATGCCGCGACCGTAGGTCGCCGCAGGCCGGCCGGGAACCGGTCTCTGCCGACAGCAGAGCTCAACGCAGCGGCATGCGCCGGAACCTGCGCTCCTTGGTGGCGGCCTCCTCGGCCTTCACCACGGCCGCGTACCGATCGACGTACTCCTGCTCGGACAGGGAGAGGATCGCGTACATGATCTCGTCGGTGATGGCGCGCAGAACGGCCTTCTCGTTCTCCATGCCCGCGTAGCGGGAGAAGTCCAGGGGCTCGCCGAAGCGGATCACGACGGGATGGATGTTGGGGATGACCTTGCCGGGCGGCTGGGCCTCGAAGGTGCCGATCATGGCGCAGGGGATCACCGGGACACCGGCCTTCAGCGCCATCACCGCCACCCCGACCTTGCCCTTGTAGAGGCGGCCGTCGTGCGAGCGGGTGCCCTCGGGGTAGATGCCGAGCAGCTCGTCCTTGCTCAGCACGCCGAGGCCCTCGCGGATCGCCGCCTGGCCCGCGTCCTTGCCGGAGCGGTCGACCGGGATCTGGCCCGCGCTGCGGAAGAAGAAGGCCGTCAGGCGGCCCTTGACGCCCGGACCCGTGAAGTACTCGGCCTTCGCGAGGAAGGTGATGCGGCGCTTGAGGATCGCGGGCATCAGGAAGTGGTCCGAGAACGACAGGTGGTTGCCGGCGATGATGGCGGCGCCCTCCGCGGGAACATGCTCCAGGCCCTCGATCCGAGGCCGGAAGACCAGTCTCAGCAGCGGGCCCAGCAGCACGTATTTCAGCAGGTAGTAGAACAAAGCGGGCGCTCCTCGACTCTCGCGGTGGACTCAACCGCCGCGTTCCAGCAGGTCAACCGGCATGTCGTGGGGTGCCAGTGTAGGTGCAGGCGTGGCCACCGGGCCCTCGTGCGCCCGGACCGCACAGATCCTTCGCCAATTGACTGATGGTCAGTCAGGAAGGGGCGTACGGTGGTGCTCGTGCGGCTGGGGAGGACCACGGGACCAGCGTGCTGCGCCGCCCGGGTGACGGGCAAGCCGAACGGGGGGCGTGGCGCGATGGCGGGGGAGCGTGGCGGGCCTGCGGCTCTTGCGGGCGGGCAGCCGTTGTGGGCCGGTGGCCCGCGCCGCCCCGGCGAGTAACCTGCCAGACATGCGGATCTCTGTTTCCTCGGACATGGACGAACCCGTCGCCCGTTCCCTCGTGGCCGCCCTACGCGAACGGGGGCACGAGGTGCGCCCGCACGGCGCGCTGCGCGCGGGGGACGACCCGCAGTGGGCGGTGTGCTCCGAGGCCGCGGCCCGCGAGGTCGCCGACGGCACGGCCGACCAGGCGGTGGTCTGCTGCTGGACCGGCACGGGTGCCTCGATCGCCGCCAACAAGGTGCCCGGCGTGCGGGCCGCCCTGTGCACGGACGCCTACACGGCCGACGGGGCACGCCGCTGGAACGACGCCAACGTGCTCGCGCTCAGTCTGCGGCTGACCTCGCAGCCGCTGCTGACGGAGATCCTCGACGCGTGGTTCGCCGGCGAGCCCAGCGCGGACGTCGAGGACCGGCAGAACATCGACCGTGTCCGGCTGCTGGACCACGGCAAGACCCGCCTGTAGATCACAGACGCACGATGATCAGCGCGGTGTCGTCGGTGGCGCCGCCGGGCGGCAGCAGCTCCGACAGGACGGTGTCCGCGAGGGTCTCGGGATCCTGGTGCCGATGGTCGCGCAGGGCGCCCGCGAGCCGGTCCAGGCCCGTGTCGATGTCCTCGCGCCGCCGTTCGATCAGGCCGTCGGTGTAGAGCACCAGCGTCGCGCCCGGCGAGAACGTGGTCTCGGCCTGGGGCCTGCGGATCGGGTCCGGGCGGGCGTCGAGCGGCGTGTCCGTGGCCTGATCCAGAAACTCCGTGCGGCCGTCGGCGTGGACGAGCACGGGCGGGGGATGACCGGCGCTGCTGTATGTGATGACATGGCGGTCGCAGTCGATGAAGGTCGTCACGGCGGTCGCCGACTCGGCCCCGTCGATCACATGGGCGTAGCGCCCCAGGACGTCCAGGGCCTGGGCCGGTCCCGCTGCGACCCGGGAGGCCGCGCTGAGGGCACTGCGCAACTGGCCCATCACACCGGCCGCCGCCAGCCCGTGCCCGACCACGTCGCCCACGGACACACCGATGCGGTCGCCGCCCACCAGATCGACCAGGTCGTACCAGTCCCCGCACACGTTGAGCGCGCCCACGGCGGGCCGGTACCGGACGGCGGCCCGGTGGTGGCCGACCTGACGGGGGGCGGGCAGCATCGCCCCCTGCAAGGCCAGTGCCACCTCGCGCTCCCGGGAGTGGGCCTGGCGCAGCCGCTCGTTGAGCTCCTGCAGCTCCCGGGCGCGGGTGTACAGCTCGGCCTCCAGCACCCGCGCCCGGCCGCCCCCGTTCCCCGGAGCGCCGCCCCGGGCCCGGATCAGTTCCGTGACCTCCTCCACCCGGTGCAGGATCAGCGCGACCTTGCCGTCCGAGCCGAGCAGCGGCGCGTTCACCGGGCTCCAGTAACGCTTCTGCCACTCGCCGGGCCGCTGGGGATCCTCGACGTCGTAGCGCTGCAGGGCCATGGTGTCGCGTTCCCCCGTGGCCAGGACGCGGTACAGCGATGCCTCAAGGTTGCGCATGCCCGACGCGGCCGGGTCGGTCGGGTTGTCCGGGAAGACGTCGAACAGGTACTTGCCGATCAGCTGCTCCCTTGAGCGGCCGGAGACGCGGACGAACTCCTCGTTGACGTCCGCGTAGACCAGGTCGGGTGTCAGGAGCGCCACCATGCCGGGCAGGGCCTTGAACACTGCCCCGTAGTCGATCGCCGTGTCCGCCATGGCTGCCGCCTCACCGCCGCCGGGATCACACCAGTTTCGCATGGTACGGAGGATCCTCAAGCGGCTTCATCCCGGGAAGTCCGTCAGGGACTGCTCGGCCCAGATGATCTTCCCTTCGGGGACGAACCGCGTGCCCCACCGCTGCGTGAGCTGGGAGACCAGCAGCAGCCCGCGCCCACCCTCGTCCGTCGTACGGGGATGACGCAGATGGGGCGCGGTGGCGCCGCCGTCGAGAACCTCGCACATCAGGGCGCGCTCCCGGATCAGCCGCAGCCGGATGGTCCCGGTGGCGTACCGGATGGCGTTGGTGACCAGCTCGCTCACCACCAGCTCCGTGGTGAAGGCCAGCTCGTCCAGGCCCCAGTGCGCGAGCTGCCGGGTGGCCGTGCGGCGGGCGTCGGCGACCACGGCCGGGTCCGAGGGCAGCTCCCAGGCCGCGACCTGCTCGGCGCCGAGACGTTTCGTCCGGGCCATCAGCAGCGCCACGTCGTCGTACGGGCGGGCCGGGACCAGCGCGTCGACCACGGCCCTGCAGTACGACTCGAGCGGACCCGCCCGCTCCAGCGCCCGGCGCAGCCGCTCCCGGCCCGCGTCGACGGCCCAGGTCTCGCCCCGGGCCAGCAGCCCGTCGGTGTGCAACGCGAGCGTGCTGCCCTCCGCGAGGGACAGCGCGACCGCCTCGAAGGGCGGGCCGCCCACACCGAGCGGCGGCCCCTGCGGCAGATCGACGAACACGACCGAGCCGTCGGGCAGCACCACGGCCGGTGCGGGGTGCCCCGCCGTGGCCATCGCGCACCCGCCGTCGACCGGGTCGTAGACGACGTACAGGCATCCGGAGCCCACGCACTGCGTGCCCGCGGCGCCGACCGTGCCCGGCTCGGCACCCTCCTCCCGCGCCGACCGCGCCACGAGGTCGTCGAGATGCGCCAGCACCTCCTCGGGCGGCAGATCCAGAGCCGCAAGCGTCCGTACGGCGGTCCGCAGCTGTCCCATGGCCGCCGCGGCGTCGATGCCGTGCCCGGGCACCTCGCCCACGACCAGCGCGACACGCGCCCCGGACAGCGGGATGAGGTCGTACCAGTCGCCGCCGAGTCCGGTCAGCTCGTCAGCCGGCCGGTAGCACGCGGCGACCTCGACGGCGTCCTGCTCGGGCAGCCGGTGGGGGAGCAGACTGCGCTGCAGGACGAGCGCGGCGTCCCGCTCCCGGGTGTAGCGGCGGGCGTTGTCCACGCAGACGGCCGCGCGGGCGACGACGTCCTCGGCCAGCCGCAGGTCCTCCTCGTCGAAGGGCTCCCGCTGGTGGCGCCGGTAGAAGGTCGTGATGCCCAGCGTCGTGCCGCGCGAGCGGATCGGCACGGCCATCACGCTGTGCAGACCCAGCTCCCCGAACGTGGCCCTGCGGCCGCTCGGGGTGTCCGTGGTCCAGTCCCGGATCAGCGGGTCGAGCCGCTCCTCACGCCAGGACCGCCCCGTGGCCAGACAACGGAAGGGCGGCGTCCCGGCCCGGAAGGCGACCACCTCGCCGATCGCGATGACGGCCTCCCTGAGGTCGTCCTGCGCGGACCGGTATCCGGCGCGGCGCAGCTCCACCGGCTCCTGCGACTCCGCGAGCGGTCCCGGGGCCGGTTCGGCCCCCCGCAGCACCGACTCCAGCAGGTCCACGGTGACGAAGTCGGCCAGCCCCGGCGCGGCCACGTCCGCCAGCTCCTGGGCGGTGCGTGTGAGGTCCAGGCTGCGGCCGATGCTCTGGCCGGCCCGGTCGAGCAGCGCCAGCCGTTGCCGCGCGCGGTGCCGCTCGGTCATGTCGACGACCGTGTAGTACACGCCGATCGGATGGCCCCGGTCGTCCTCGAGCCGGGTGAACGACAGCATGTGCGCCGTCTCGCGCAACGGTGCCGAGCGCACGTGACCCACGTGCTCGTAACCGATCACCGCCTCACCCGTCTCCAGCACGTGCCGCATCTGCGCCTCGACCGCCTGGGCGTTCATGCCCGGCTGGACGCCCGCGAAGCGCAGACCGAGCCGTCGCGCCGCCGGTCCGCCGCCGAACTGCTCCAGGGCGGCGTTCGACCACACGAAGCGCAGGTCCGTGTCCACGATCGCGATCCCGACGGGAGCGCCCGCCGTCATCTGTTCCAGGACCGTGCGGCTCATGTCCCAGCCGGGGGCGTCGCCCAGCTCCGACAGGAGCATCAGCCAGCGCGACCCGCCGTGCGTCTCCTCGGCCGAGGCGATCCGGGCCACGACCTTCACCGGCTGCCCGTCCCTGCGGCAGGCCGTCAGCAGCCCCGTCCAGCAGCCGTCCGCGCGGCACCGCTCGACCAGGTCCGGCACGCGCTGCGCGTCCTCGGCGACCAGTAGGTCGGCCAGTTTCCTGCCGACCGCCTCGGAGGCCGGATACGCCAACAGCCGCCGGGCACCGCTGGTCCAGCCCGTCACCACGCCCTGCGGATCGAGCAACAGGGGCGCCGCGTCGGCCACGTCGAACCGCTGCCGGGCAACGCCGTACTCCTCGTCTGCGCCCACGGCCGACCTCTCTGTCGCTGAGAGTGGTCTACCACCTCTTGCCTCAATCTTCACCCTTCCGGCGACGGCGGGCGGCCTGGGCGGGGCCGGTGGGGTAAGGACGATCCGGCTCGCGGCCCCGCGTGACCTCGACAGACAGGGGAGACGACAGGCCACGAGCAGGCCGGCCTCGCCCGCCGCGTCCGTCCCGCGCGATCCGGTCCGCGCCCGGTGCCCCTGCGGCCCCGCCGCGCCGGGCCGGGGGGCGTCGGCAGGGCGGCGGTCGTCTGCCGCAGCGGCGGGAGGGTGGTGGCGCCGGTTTCGTGGACACCGGTCGTCCGGCCTCTGCGGGGCGCGCTGCGTCGGGCGTTGGCAGCGTGGGCGGTTGTCTGCCTCAGGGGCGGGAGGGTGGTGGCGCCCTGAGCCGTCGGCGCCGGGTCTGTGCGGCCCGGGGATGTGCCCGAGACCCTGCGGCGTCGGCGCACCGGCTTGGTGGCGCCGGGTCTGTGCGGCTGGGGGTGTGCCCGAGGCTCCTTCGGGTCGCGCCGGATCGGCGAGCGTCGGCAGGGTGGTGACTGTCCGCGGCGGCAGGGCGGTGTCGCGGCAGGGGTGGGTACTGAGTCTGTGCGGCTCGGGTTGTGCCTGGCCCCCACCGGGGGTGGCGCACCCGGGTGGTGGTGCCGGGTCTGTGCGGCCCGCGATGTGTCCGAGATCCTGCGGCGTCGGCGCACCGGCTTGGTGACGCCGGGTCTGTGCGGCTGGGAGTGTGTCCGAGGCTCCTTCGGGTCGCGCCGGGTCGGCGAGCGTCGGCAGGGTGGTGACTGTCCGCGGCGGCAGGGCGGTGTCGCGGCAGGGGTGGGTACTGAGTCTGTGCGGCTCGGGTTGTGCCTGGCCCCCCACTGGGGGTGGCGCACCGGGGTGGTGGTGCCGGGTCTGTGCGGCCCGCGATGTGTCCGAGATCCTGCGGCGTCGGCGCACCGGCTTGGTGGCGCCGGGTCTGTGCGCCTGGGGGTGTGCTCGAGGACCCTGCGGCGTCGGGGCATCGGGTCGAGTGGCGCCGGGCTGCGCGGCCCGGGCCGCGCCCGGTGCCCCGACGGGGCGCGTCGGAGCGGGGCGGCGACAGCCGGACGGTTGTTGCGCAGGCACCGGCGCCTGCGCGGTCCGTCCGCTCGGCGTCGCCGACGCCCTGTGGAAGGCCCTCCGCCGGCGTATCCGCTCATGCCCGCCCCGCAGACCCTGGGGGGAGCGGCTGGCCGCGCCGCTCCTCCCAGGTGGCGGTCCGGCCGCTTACCCCAGTGCCTTCTCCAGCGCCGCGAGCGCCCCCCGCAGCTCCTCGGCCGTGATGGTGAGCGGCGGGGCCAGGCGGATCGTCGAGCCGTGGGTGTCCTTCGCCAGGATTCCCTCCCGCATGAGCCGCTCGCTGATCTCGCGGCCCGTGCCGAGCGCGGGGTCGACGTCCACGCCCGCCCACAACCCGCGCGAGCGGAAGCCGACCACGCCCTTGCCGACCAGCCCCGTCAGACCGTCGCGCAGGATCACGCCCAGCTCGGCCGCCCGGCGCTGGAACTCACCCGTCTCCAGAAGTTCCACCACCGCCGTACCGACCGCCGCCGCCAGGGGATTGCCGCCGAACGTCGAGCCGTGCTCCCCGGGATGCAGCACTCCGAGCACCTCCCGGTGCCCGACCACCGCCGACACCGGCACGATGCCGCCACCCAGCGCCTTGCCCAGCAGCAGCACGTCCGGTACCACCGGCTCGTGCTCGACCGCCATGGTGCGGCCCGTGCGGCCGAGCCCGGACTGGATCTCGTCCGCGATGAACAGACAGCCCTTGCGGCGGGTCAGCTCCCGCACCCCCGCGAGGTAACCGTCGTCGGGGATGATCACCCCCGCCTCGCCCTGGATGGGCTCGATCAGCACCGCAGCCGTCGTCTCGTCGACCGCCGCCTCCATCGCGGCCAGGTCGTTGTACGGCACCACCCGGAAGCCGGGTGTGAACGGCCCGAAGCCCGCCCGGGCCGTCTCGTCCGTGGAGAAGCTGACGATCGTCGTCGTACGCCCGTGGAAGTTGTCCGCCGCGACCACGATCGTCGCCCGGTCGGCCGGTACGCCCTTCACGTCATAGGCCCACTTGCGGGCCACCTTCACCCCGCTCTCCACCGCCTCCGCGCCGGTGTTCATGGGCAGCACCATGTCCATGCCGGTCAGCGCGGCGAGCCGTTCCGCGAACTCGGCGAGCCGGTCGTTGTGGAAGGCGCGCGAGGTGAGCGTCAGCCGGTCGAGCTGGCGATGGGCCGCCTCGATCAGCGCCGGGTGCCGGTGGCCGAAGTTGAGCGCCGAGTAGCCGGCCAGCATGTCCAGGTAGCGTCGGCCCTCGACATCCTCCACCCAGGTGCCCTCGGCGCGGGCCACGACGACGGGCAGCGGATGGTAGTTGTGTGCGAGGACCGGCTCCTCGGCGCGGATCAGCTCCTCGGAGCCCCGCGTCCCCTGCGAGCCGTGGATGCGGACGGGTGCGGTCATGAGCGGATCTCCCGGATCTCCTGGGTGCAGCACTTGATGCCGCCACCGGCCTTCTGGAACTCGGACAGGTCGACGGGGACGGGGACGTAACCACGGCCGGCCAACTGCTCGGCCAGTCCCGCCGCCCCAGGTGAGATGAACACATGGCGCCCGTCGGAGACGGAGTTGAGCCCGAACGCCATGGCGTCCTCGCGGGTGGCGAGCACCGCGTCCGGGTACAGCCGGGCCAGCACCTCGCGGCTGCCGGGCGAGAACGCCTCGGGGTAGTAGACGATATTGCCGTCGTGCCCCTCGTCGAGGACGAACAGGGCCGTGTCCAGGTGGTAGAAGTACGGGTCCACCAGCGTCAGGCTGATCACCGGCGTCCCGAAGTACTCCTGCACCTCGCTGTGGGCCTCCCGGGTCGTACGGAAGCCCGTCCCGGCCAGGATCCAGCGGCCGGCCGGCACCAGGTCGCCCTCGCCCTCGCAGACCGACTCGGGGTGATAGACCTCGTAGCCCTCCGCCTTGAACCACGCCTCGTACGGCACGGACTCGGGACGGCGCTCGGGCGCGTGGAAGAGGGAGCCGAAGACGCGGCCGTCGACCACGACCGCCGCGTTGGCGGCGAAGACCATGTCGGGCAGACCGGGAACGGGTTTCACAGTGTCCACGGTATGGCCGTGGGCACGGTAGGCGTCGACCAGCGCCTGCCACTGGTCCAGGGCGCGGATGACGTCGACGGGTTCGTCGGGGTGCATCCACGGGTTGATCGCGTACTGCACGGCGAAATGTCTGGGCTCGCAGACGAGGTAGCGCCGCCGGCGCGGCACACGGGAGTCGGGCACAGAGGGGTCCCTCCGCTTCCTTACGGTGTGTGACGGGGTGTTGACCCAACGGTAGGAACTGGTGGAGGTGCCCGACAAGAAACAATGGTTGCGTGTTCGCGCAGGAACGCTGCGTCTTCCGCCCGCTCAGCGCACGTCTGATGCGCCGCCCCGGCTCTCTTCGGGCGCCGGATGGCTGGCTCCCGCCTCCGGGCTCTCGGGGAGCAGATGGGACAGCACCATCACACTGATCGTCTTCCGGATGAACGGCTCCTGCCGGATCCGCTCCAGCACCTCCTCGAAGTGCTCCACGTC
Source organism: Streptomyces sp. NPDC092370 (assembly GCF_044755265.1). Classification (NCBI taxonomy): domain Bacteria; kingdom Bacillati; phylum Actinomycetota; class Actinomycetes; order Kitasatosporales; family Streptomycetaceae; genus Streptomyces; species Streptomyces sp. NPDC092370. The sequence goes on from NZ_JBIVQO010000007.1 coordinate 141,264, forward strand.
CCGCGCCCGCACATGGAGCAGCGCGTCCGCGCCACCGGTCACGGTCATCCCCGCGGTGATCTCCGGGTAGTCACGCACGACCTCGGCCAGCCGCCGCGGCGGGGCGGCACCCTCGCAGTACACCTCGACGTAGGCCTCCGTGCGCCAGCCCAGCGCCGACGGCTTCACCGTGGCCGTGAACCCGGTGATCACGCCCGTCTCACGCAGCCGGTCGACCCGCCGCTTGACCGCCGTGGCCGACAGGCCGATCGCCGTGCCGATCTCGGCGAACGACGTCCTGGCGTTCGCCATCAACGCCGTGATGATCTTCCGGTCGAGTTCGTCGAACGGCGAGGACGACCTGCTGTTCATGCGGGCACTGTATCCACGTGTCCGGACAGCGGGATTCACCCCTACACTCCGGGTTCATGCTGCGCGCCCTGGCTGTCGACGACGAACGCCCCTCCCTCGAGGAGCTGCTCTACCTCCTGCGGGCCGACCCCCGCATCGGCAGCGCGGAGGGCGCCGGCGACGCCACCGAGGCGCTGCGCCGCATGAACCGCGCCCTGGAGTCCGGCCCGGGCGGGCCGGAGGCCATCGACGTCGTCTTCCTCGACATCCAGATGCCCGGCCTCGACGGCCTCGACCTCGCCCGGCTGCTCACCGGCTTCGCCCGGCCGCCGCTCGTCGTGTTCGTCACCGCCCACGAGGACTTCGCCGTGCAGGCCTTCGACCTCAAAGCCGTGGACTACGTCCTCAAACCGGTCCGCAAGGAGCGGCTCGCCGAGGCCGTCCGCCGGGCCGCGGAGCTACGCGGCGCCGCCCCGCGCATCCCCGTGCACGAACCCGATCCGGACCACATACCCGTCGAACTCGGCGGCGTGACCCGTTTCGTCGCCGTCGACGACATCACCCACGTCGAGGCCCAGGGCGACTACGCCCGCCTGCACACCGACAAGGGCAGCCACCTGGTGCGCATCCCGCTGTCCACCCTGGAGGAGCGCTGGCGCACCCGCGGCTTCGTCCGCATCCACCGCCGCCACCTCGTCGCCCTGCGCCACATCGGCGAACTCCGCCTCGACGCGGGTACCGTCAGCGTCCTCGTCGGCTCCGAGGAACTCCAGGTCAGCCGCCGCCACACGCGTGAACTGCGCGACCTGCTCATGAGGAGGCCGTGACGGTGCCCCAGGACCACACCGAACGCCGCGTCGTCGTCACCGGCCCGCCCCGGCAGACCGGCCGAGCGGCCTCCGGCTACTACCGCCCGCGCACCGAGATCGACGAGCAGACCACCCTCGGCCACACCTACGTCCGCTCCCTGATGCGCACCCAACTGCGCGCCGCACTGACCGTCTTCGCCGTCCTCGGCCTGCTCGTCGGCCCGCTGCCCCTGCTTTTCGCGGCGATGCCCGACGCCCGCCGCCTGGAATGGGCCGTCCTCGGCTTCGGCCTCTACGCCCCCCTCGTCCTGCTCGCCCGCTGGTACGTCCGCCGCGCCGAGCGCAACGAACGCGACTTCGTACGCCTCGTCGAAGACCGCTGAACCACCGATGAACTCCAGCTACGCGATCCCCGCCGTCGCCCTCGTCGTCGTCGCGACCGTCCTCGTCGGCGCCTTCGGCCTGCGCATCTCCCGCACCACCTCCGACTTCTACGTCGCCTCACGCACCGTCGGCCCGCGCCTCAACGCCGCCGCCATCAGCGGGGAGTACCTCTCGGCCGCCTCCTTCCTGGGCATAGCGGGCCTGGTCCTGGTCCAGGGCCCCGACATGCTCTGGTACCCGGTCGGCTACACCGCCGGCTATCTGGTCCTGCTGCTGTTCGTCGCCGCCCCGCTGCGCCGCTCCGGCGCCTACACCCTCCCCGACTTCGCCGAGGCCCGCCTCGCCTCCCAGGCCGTGCGGCGGCTGGCCGGTGCCTTCGTCGTCGGCGTCGGCTGGCTGTACCTGCTGCCCCAGCTCCAGGGCGCCGGACTGACCCTGACCGTGCTGACCGGGGCACCCGACTGGCTCGGCGCAGTGATCGTCGCCGTCGTCGTCACCGCCATCGTCGCCGCCGGAGGCATGCGCAGCATCACCTTCGTGCAGGCCTTCCAGTACTGGCTGAAGCTCACCGCCCTGCTCGTCCCCGCCCTCTTCCTGGTCCTCACCTGGCAGAGCGACGGCGCCCCCCGGCACGCCTTCGACGAACCGGCCACCTTCCGCGAGCAGCGCGCCGTCCTCGTCGAGGACGGCATCGACCTGAAGCTGGACCGCCCCCTGCCGGTCACCGTGACCGGCACCGTCGACGGCCGGACGCACACCGACGCCCGCCTCACACTCCCGGCGGGCACCCACCACATCGAACGCGGCACCCGCCTCACCTTCGCCGCGGGCGCCCCCGTCCCCCGGGCCGGGCGCAGCGGTGGCGGCGACCTGTCCCCGTCACAGGCCGAGAGCCGCCAGGAACGCCCGCTCTACGCCACGTACGGGCTGATCCTCGCCACGTTCCTCGGCACCATGGGCCTGCCGCACGTCGTGGTCCGCTTCTACACCAGCCCGCACGGCGTCGCCGCCCGCCGCACCACCGTCGCGGTCCTCGGCCTGATCGGCGCCTTCTACCTCCTGCCACCCCTCTACGGAGCCCTCGGCCGCCTCTACGCACCCGAACTCACCCTCACCGGCGACCCGGACGCGGCCGTCCTCCTGCTGCCCGACCGGATGATCGGGGGAGTGGGCGGCGACCTGCTGGGGGCGCTGGTCGCCGGGGGCGCCTTCGCCGCGTTCCTGTCCACGGCCTCGGGGCTGACCATGGCGGTCGCCGGCGTCCTCACCCAGGACGTCCTGCCGTCGCGGGGTGTGCGGCACTTCCGGCTCGGGACGGTCCTCGCCATGGCCGTGCCCCTGGCGGCGAGCGTCCTGGTCGGCGGGCTGCCGGTCGCCGACGCCGTCGGGCTCGCCTTCGCCGTGTCGGCGTCGTCGTTCTGCCCGCTGCTCGTGCTCGGCATCTGGTGGCGGCGGCTGACCCCGCCCGGCGCCGCCGCCGGGATGCTGGTCGGCGGCGGCTCCGCGCTGCTCGCCGTCGCCGCGACCATGGCGGGCTACCCGGGCCAGGGCGCCGCACTGCACGCGCTGCTCGCCTGGCCCGCGCTGTGGTCGGTGCCGCTGAGCTTCCTCACCATGATCCTGGTGTCCCTGGCCACCCCTGGCCGGGTCCCGCCCGGCACCGGGGCGGTCCTCGCCCGGTTCCATCTGCCCGAGGAACTGCGCACGGAGGTGCCGGCATGAGCGGCTTCCTGGCGGGCCTGTGCGTCGCGGTGCTCCCGGTGCTCGCCCTGGGGGTCTGGCTCGGCCGGCGCACCGCCCGGGCCAAGAGCCTCGCCGGCCTCGGCACACCTGTCGAGCACGCCACCTTCGAGACCCTGCACACCGCCTCCCTCGCCGCGCCCCCGCTGCGGGCCGGCCTGACCGAGGAGACCGCCCGCAAGTCCGCCCGCAAACTGCGCTCGCTGCTCGGCACGGACGCCCTCTGCCTCACCGACCGCGAGCAGGTCCTGGTCTGGGACGGCGACGGCGCCCACCACCGCACCGAGATCATGGAACGCCTCGCCGGTTCCCTGGAGACCGGCCGCGGTGAGGCCTTCCGGCTCACCTGCGACAGCCTCGACTGCTCGGTGCGCTGGGCGGTCGTCGCCCCGCTGACCGTCGACGACCGGGTGCACGGCGCTCTCGTCGCCTGTGCGCCGCGCGAGTCGGCCGTACTGGTGCGGGCCGCCGGCGAGGTCGCCCGCTGGGTCTCGGTCCAGCTGGAACTGGCCGATCTCGACCAGTCCCGCACCCGTCTCATCGAGGCGGAGATCAAGGCGCTGCGGGCTCAGATCTCCCCGCACTTCATCTTCAACTCGCTCGCGGTGATCGCCTCGTTCGTCCGCACCGACCCCGAGCGCGCCCGCGAGCTGCTCCTGGAGTTCGCCGACTTCACCCGCTACTCGTTCCGCCGGCACGGCGACTTCACCACCCTCGCCGAGGAACTCCACGCCATCGACCACTACCTGGCGCTCGTGCGGGCACGCTTCGGCGACCGCCTCTCCGTGACCCTCCAGATAGCGCCGGAGGTGCTGCCGGTGACCCTGCCGTTCCTGTGCCTGCAGCCGCTCGTGGAGAACGCCGTCAAGCACGGCCTGGAGGGCAAGGCCGTGTCCTCGGGCAGGTGCCACATCCAGATCACCGCCCAGGACGCGGGCGCCGAGGCGCTCGTCGTCATCGAGGACGACGGCGCCGGCATGGACCCCGGCCTGCTCCGCCGCATCCTCGCCCGCGAGGTCAGCCCTTCGGGCGGCATCGGCCTCTCCAACGTCGACGACCGGCTCCGCCAGGTCTACGGCGACGACTACGGCCTCGTCATCGAGACCGCCGCGGGCGCGGGCATGAAGATCACGGTCCGGCTCCCGAAATACCAGCCGGGTGTGCACTCGGCGGGCCGGCTGACCCGGGAGTGAGCCGTCAGGTGCTGCGCGCGGTGACCACCAGTCCCAAGGTGATCAGGCCCAGGACGACCCAGCCGAACCACAGCCATCCGTTGCTCCCGAGCGCCACCGTGTAGGCCGTCACCACGACCAGCCCGCCCACGGTGATCACCCCCATGGTCTTGGTCGAGTTGGAACCGTTCGTGGAACCGGGCATCGCAACACCCTCCTCATGGTTCGGTTCCTCCATGGTGCCTGGCGGACGCCCGGCGCGCACGGCCCGTACCCGAGTCGCGTTCAGCGCCCCTGCGTGTGAAGCGAGGCCAGATAGGCGTTGTAGGCCTCCAGTTCTTTGTCCCCGTCGCGGTCGGCGGCCCGGTCCGTGCGCCTGGCCTGTCGCTGGTCCGAGGCGTACCACTGGAACAGCAGGGCGACCAGCACCAGCACGGACGGGATCTCGCTGAACGCCCAGGCGATGCCGCCCGCCGCGTTCTGATCGGAGAGCGCCTCGATGCCGAGCGAGGCGGGCGGGTTCTTGAACGTCTCGACCATCGGCGCGGACGCCATCATCAGCGCGATCCCGAAGAACGCGTGGAACGGCATGCCGGCGAACAGCTCCAGCATCCGCATCAGGTAGCCCGGGCGGTGCGGGCCCGGGTCCACGCCCATGATCGGCCAGAAGAACACCAGGCCCACGGCGAGGAAGTGCAGCATCATCGCGATGTGCCCCGCCTTGGAACCCATCAGGGTGTCGAAGAGGGGCGTGAAGTACAGCCCGTACAGGCTCGCGATGAACAGCGGGATCGTGAAGGCCGGATGCGTGATGATCCGCATGTACCGGCTGTGCAGGAACATCAGCAGCAGCTCACGCGGCCCCTTGCGGCCCCGCCCCGCGGTGGGCAGCGCCCGCAGCGCCAGTGTGATCGGCGCCCCGAGCAGGATGAGGATGGGCGACACCATGCTGATGACCATGTGCTGCACCATGTGCACGCTGAACATGACCATGCCGTAGTCGTTCAGCTGGGTGCACATCATGAGCATGATGCTCAGCACGCCCAGGACGTAGGCGACCGTCCGCCCCACGGGCCATCTGTCCCCGCGCCGGACGAGCCGCACGACACCCCACCCGTACAGGGCCAGCCCGGCCAGGCAGGCGACGAGGAAGAACGGGTCCGCCGACCACTCCAGCCCTCGTCCCAGCGTGAACGGCGGCAGATCCATGGTCATGCCGTGCCCGCTGTGATCCATTCCGCCGGCTCCTGTTTCGTGGGGGTGTGCAGCAATCTGTCCGCCCCAAGACTAGAACCGCCCCCGGGCGCCATGGCGACCGGGGGCGGTACGACATCTCAGGGGGGCGGGGCTGTGTTCAATAGGCGGCTCCGCGACGTGGGCGCGGCAAGCCACGAACCACCCGCACCCGGCCGACTACGGCACCCTCAGAGAACGGTCTCGGCCTCGTCGTACCGATCCTCCGGCACCGTCTTCAGTGTCTTGACGGCCTCGGCCAGCGACACCATCACGATGTCGGTCCCGCGCAGCGCGGTCATCTGCCCGAACTCACCCCGGTGCACCGCCTCCACCGCATGCCACCCGAACCGCGTGGCCAGCACCCGGTCGTAGGCGGTCGGCGTACCGCCCCGCTGCACGTGTCCGAGGATCACCGGGCGGGCTTCCTTCCCGAGGCGCCCCTCCAGCTCCACGGACAGCTGCCGGGCGATCCCTGCGAACCGCTCGTGCCCGTAGATGTCCTTGCCGCCCTCGTCGAACTCCATGCTCCCGGCCCGGGGCTTCGCCCCCTCCGCCGCCACGACGATCGCGAACCGCTTGCCCGCCTCGAACCGCTCGCCGACCCGCCTGGTCAGTTCCTCTATGTCGAAGGGCCGCTCGGGCACGACGATGGCGTGAGCACCGGCCGCCATGCCTGAGTGCAGCGCGATCCAGCCGGTGTGCCGGCCCATGACCTCGACCACCAGGACCCGCTGGTGGGACTCGGCGGTGGTCTTGAGCCGGTCCAGGGCCTCGGTCGCCACGCCCACGGCTGTGTCGAAGCCGAACGTGACGTCCGTGACCGCGATGTCGTTGTCGATGGTCTTCGGCACACCCACGACGGGCAGCCCGCTGTCCGACATCAGCCGCGCGGCCTTGAGCGTGCCCTCGCCGCCGATCGGGATGATCGCGTCGAGGCCGAGCTCCTCGACATGGCCCTTGGCCCGCTCCACACCGTCCCGCAGATGGGAGGGCTGGACCCGGGAGGACCCGAGAATCGTGCCGCCGCGGGCGAGGATGCCGCCCACCGCGTCGAGGTCGAGCTTGAGGTAGTCGCACTCCAGGAGACCCTTCCAGCCGTCCCGGAAGCCGATGACCTCGTCGCCGTGGTCGACGACGGCACGGTGCACGACGGACCGGATGACGGCGTTCAGGCCGGGGCAGTCGCCGCCGGACGTGAGGACACCAATGCGCATAGCCCGAATACCTTCTCCACGTGGGCCGGGTCCGGACCACGTTGTCCGGCTCGAATCCCCGCCACCCTAGCGGCACCGAGGGCCCGGACCGAAGCACGCGTCCGCCTGCTGGACGACCCCGCTCACCTGTGCGGATACACCGTCAGACGGGCTGTTGACCAGCAGGTTGACGCGTCCTTCGGACACGCTGCGGCGCAGCGCTCACGCAGGCTGTTGAGCAGCGGCGATGCGCTCGTTGCGGAGTGCCTCGTACCAGCGGTCGTCGGTCGGGGGCAGCGCGTTGACGTCGAGGGCCAGCTTCAGCAGCAGGTCCGCGATCAGCGGGTTGCGCGCGAGCACCGGGCCGTGCATGTACGTGCCGAAGACGGTGTCGTTGTACGCGCCCTCCGTGCCGTCGCCCGTGCCGTTGCCGTTGCCGAAGCGCACCTGGGCGAGGGGGCGGGCGGTGGGGCCGAGGTGGGTGACACCCTGGTGGTTCTCGAAGCCGGTCAGCGGGGGCAGGCCGAGCCGCGCGTCGACGTCGCCCAGCACGTCACCGACGCAGCGGGCGCCCTCGCCGCGCGTCGACACCACGTCCAGCAGCCCGAGGCCGGGCTCGCGCTGGCCGAGGTCGTTGATGAACTCGTGGCCCAGGATCTGGTAGCCGGCGCACACGGAGAACACGATGGCGCCGTTCTCCACGGCCCGGGTCAGCCCGCCGTCCCGGCGCAGCCGCTCGGCGGCGAGCCGCTGCGGACGGTCCTCACCGCCGCCGATCAGGTAGATGTCACCGGAGGTCGGGATCGGCTGGTCGCTGCGCACGTCCAGCCGGGCCACGTCCAGGCCACGCTGCTGCGCCCGGCGTTCGACGACGAGGACGTTGCCCTGGTCGCCGTAGGTGCTGAGCAGGTCGGGATAGATCCAGACGATGCGCAGTTGGTTGTCGCTCACAAAAGTCCCCTGACGTCTCGTGCTCAGTTGCCGACGCGGCGGCGGAGGTCCTGGAACGCCGTGTAGTTGGCGATGACCTCGATCCGGCCCGGCGGGCAGGCGGCCACGGCCTGGTCGAGGTTCTCGTAGACCTGGAAGTGCTGGTCGGCGACCTCCAGGCGCACCGCCAGGTCCAGGCGCCGGTCGCCGACGACGCAGATCGGGTGGCCGGTCAGGCGCGTGTAGTCGACGTCCCACAGCCAGGAGGTGTCGGTGCCGTCCGCGCCGCGGGCGTTCACGGAGAGGATGACCGGGGTGGGCGGCGGGTCGATCAGGGAGAAGGTCTCCAGCCAGCCGGCCGGGTTCTTCGCGAGCAGCAGACGCAGGTCACGGCCCTGGAACTGGACGACGTCGTAGCGTCCGGCCACCGCCTGTACCTGGTACATGCGCTCCAGCGCGACCTGCGGCGGCACTCCGAACACGGCGGCGACGGCGGCCGAGGAGGCGGCGTTGGCCTTGTTGGCGCGGCCGGGCAGCTGGAGGTGGATCGGCCAGGCCGAGCCGTGCGGGTCGAGGACGTGGTCGCCGGAGAGCGCCCAGCTCGGCGTCGGACGGCGGAAGCCGCACTCACCGCAGAACCAGTCGTCGCCCGGGCGCTGCATCACGCCACCGCACGACGGGCAGGACCAGGCGTCGTCCTTCCACATCTGCCCCGCCGCGACCCAGATCACATTGGGGGAGGAGGACGCCGCCCACACCACCAGCGGGTCGTCGCAGTTGGCCACGACCACGGCCTTGGAACCCGCCAGTCCCTCCCGCCAGTTCTCGGCGAGCATGCGGGTCTCGGCGGCGCGGTCGAGCTGGTCGCGCGAGAGGTTGAGCAGGGCGATGCACTTGGGGGCGGTGTCCCGGGCGACGCCCGCGAGGTATTTCTCGTCGACCTCGATGACGCCGTAGCGGGCGTCCGAGCTGCCGGCGAGGGCCGAGGTGATGCCGGCCGGCATGTTGGCGCCGAGCGCGTTGGAGACGACCGGTCCCGCCGCGCGCAGGGCTTCGGCGATGAGCCGGGTGGTGGTGGTCTTGCCGTTCGTCGCGGAGACCAGGACCACGTCCAGGTTCTGGGCGAGCCGGGCGAGCAGGTCGGGGTCGAGTTTGAGCGCGACCCGGCCACCGATCACCGAACCGCTGCCGCGCCCTGCGGCGCGCGATGCCGCCGCGACCGCCTTGCCCGCGGTCACGGCCAGCTTGGCCCGCGGCGAGAGCGGGTCCGAGTTGCCTGCCATCAGTTCTCGATCCTCCTTGCGTACGCGCCGCGCCTTGAAGCCTGACGGCCACGTGGTGTGGACCTCAGCCTATCGAGATCCATTCGCACTCCCGAACCGCGGCACTGTGGCGAACTCGTGTGGGAGGCGCGGACCGACAGGACCTTACTCTTGCCGCCATGCGACACAGCTCCATCCCCGGCGCCCACGGCCGCGTGAGACCCCTCACCCTGCACGGCGATCCGCTCCTGCACTCGCCCTGCGCGGAGGTCACCGACTTCGGTCCCGAACTGGCTCGTCTCGTAGAGGACTTGTTCGCCACCATGTACGCGGCCCAGGGTGTCGGGCTCGCCGCCAACCAGGTCGGCGAGCCGCTGCGGGTCTTCGTCTACGACTGCCCGGACGATGAGGACGTCCGTCATGTGGGTCATGTGATCAATCCGCGGATGGCCGAAAAGGACGGTGTGGTGATCCGGGGCCCGGAGGGCTGTCTGTCCCTGCCCGGCCTGGAGGCGGGCACGGAACGGTACGACCACGCGGTCGTCGAGGGCTTCACGGTGACCGGAGAGCCGGTCACCGTCCACGGCACGGGGTTCTTCGCCCGCTGCCTCCAGCACGAGTGCGACCACCTGGAGGGCCGCGTCTACGCCGACCACCTCAAGGGCTGGCGCCACCGCAGGCTGATGCGCCAGGTGAGCCGGGCTTCCTGGAGTGCCTGAGCGTCGTTCCCTCAGGCGCGCGGGGCGGTGTTCGGCATGCGGCCCCGCCGCTGGGCGCGACCAGCCGCCGCCGACGGTGGGCCGGGAGGCGACGGTCAGAACCCCGGGCCTCCCACCCGGTCACCCGCGGCAGCGAGCCGGCCCCACAGCAGATCAGCCAGACTCCGCACCAACTCCGCACGAGAACAGGGCCGTTCCCCCAGCCACCAGTCCCCGGCGGCATGCATCATGCCGACGATGCCGTGCCCCCACACCCGAGCCAGCTGCTGCCCGCCCGGGCCGAGGTCCAGCCGCTCCTCGATGACCTGTGCCAGCTCCTCGCCCATCCGCCGCAGCAACGGCGCGCTGTGCTTGCCGACATCGAAGCCCTGATCCCCCGGCTGGCTCCCCTCCGCCGGGTGCATCAGGAACCGGTACACCTGGGGCCGCGCCTCGATCGCCGCGAGGTAGGTGTCCAACGTCGCCTCGACCCGCTCCCGTCGGTCCGCCGGCGCGTCCAGCGCCGCCCGCAGCGAGGCCAGCAGCGCGTCGGTGTGCCGTTGGGCAAGGGCCGCGTAAAGTCCGCCCTTGTCGCCGAAGTGCCGGTAGAGAATCGGCTTGGTGATGCCGGCCTCCGCCGCGATCGCGTTCATCGAGGCCTGCGGGCCGTCGCGCAGCACCACCCGGTCGGCGGCTTCCAGCAGCTCACGCCGACGGCGGTCGGCGGACCGTTGCTGATCGGTCCGCTGCGTGGTGTCCATCTGCTCTCCCCACCCGTGCTGTTTCGCTGACGCCTGCGCAAACTAACACTGAAGCATGCGCGGGAGACCGGCCGGGTGCCGACCGGTCGGTTGGAGTTGACTTCGACTACCCGTCGGTAACAGACTGGGTGTTACCGCAAGTAACATGCACGTGTGCCGCTGGAGGGGACGACATGGCCGAGTTCACCATGGAGCTCAACGACGAACAGAAGGAGGTCCGGGACTGGCTGCACGGCTTCGCGGCCGATGTGATCCGCCCCGCGGCCGCCGAATGGGACGAGCGTGAGGAGACTCCCTGGCCGGTCATCCAGGAGGCCGCCAAGGTCGGCATCTACTCCCTGGACTTCTACGCCCAGCAGTACTTCGACTCGACCGGTCTCGGCATACCCATGGCGATGGAGGAGCTCTTCTGGGGCGATGCGGGCATCGCCCTGTCGATCGTCGGCACCGGCCTCGCCGCCGTGGGCGTCCTCGCCAACGGCACCGAGGAGCAGATCGGCACCTGGATCCCCCAGATGTACGGCGACGCCAACGATGTCAAGGTCGCCGCGTTCTGCTCCTCCGAGCCCGACGCCGGCTCGGACGTCGCCTCGATGCGCACCCGTGCCGTGTACGACGAGGCCAAGGACGAGTGGGTGCTCAACGGCACCAAGACCTGGGCGACCAACGGCGGCATCGCCAACGTCCATGTCGTCGTCGCGGTCGTCGACCCCGAGCTCGGCTCCAAGGGGCACGCCTCCTTCATCGTCCCGCCGGGGACGCCCGGGCTGGCCCAGGGACAGAAGTTCAAGAAGCACGGCATCCGCGCCTCGCACACCGCCGAGGTCATCCTCGACAACGTGCGTGTCCCCGGCTCCTGCCTGCTCGGCGGCAAGGAGAAGCTGGACGAGCGGCTGGCCCGCGCACGGGAGAAGGCCAAGCAGGGCGGGGAGCGGGTGAAGAACGCGGCGATGGCCACGTTCGAGGCCTCGCGTCCCGCGGTCGGCGCCATGGCGGTCGGGACCGCCCGCGCCGCCTACGAGGTCGCCCTCGACTACGCCAGGACACGCGAGCAGTTCGGGCGTCCGATCATCGACAACCAGGGTGTCGCCTTCCAGCTCGCGGACATGCGGACGTCCATCGACGCGGCGCGCCTGCTGGTGTGGCGCGCGTCCTGGATGGCGATCAACGGCAAGCCGTTCACCGCCGCCGAGGGCTCGATGTCCAAGCTGTTCGCGAGCGAGACGGCCAAGAGCGTCACGGCCCAGGCCATCCAGATCCTCGGCGGCAACGGCTACACCCGCGAGTACCCCGTCGAGCGGATGCACCGCGACGCGGCCATCTACACCATCTTCGAGGGCACGAGCGAGATCCAGCGGCTGGTCATCGCCCGCACCCTGGCCGGGGTGCCCATCCGCTAACGATGTCTGAGCGGCGTCAGCTGCTCGATGTCGTACCGCGCCCGCAGCTCCTCGATCGCGGCGTGGTCCGGCGGGCCCCCGGCGCCGAGAATCTCCAGCAGTTCCTCGAAGTACCGCTCGTGATCCGGCGGCGGACTCGCCTGGAAGAACAGCTTCGCGGGCTCCTCCGTCGGGTTGGCGAACGCGTGCGGGCACCCCGGGGGCACGACGATCACCGTTCCCGGTGTCGCCCGTACCACCCGGTTGCCCGAACGGGACTCCCACTGCTGCCAGCGGTCGGGCGTGCGGGCCCGCGGCTCGAAGGCGAGGACGTCCAGCTCGCCCTCGAGGACGTAGAACAGCTCCTCGCTGCGGGTGTGCACATGGGCGCCCACGTCGAAGCCCGGGGGCACGACCACCTCGAAGGTGGAGGCCGCCCGGGAGTGCGTGCCGGTCACCTTGAAGGTGACGTGCTGCGCGGGGGCCGCCACCACCCGGCCGTGCCCCGGGGGGACGAGCAGCCCTTCCGTCGCCGTCATCGCCCGCTCATCACGTCACGGGCAGGGGGCAGGATCCCGGTGATCGTCGCTTCGCTCATGTCACCTCGCCTCGTCCCCGCTGTGCCAGCGGCCCAGGGTCATCTCGGCGGTGATACCCGGTCCGAACCCGGCGAGCAGCCCGCGTGCCCGGTCCTCGGGGCCGCCCTCGTCGAACAGCCGGCGCAGCGCGTCCAGGACGACGGCGCTGGCGATGTTGCCGTACTCGGTGAGCGTGGCCCGGCTGAAGCGGAAGGCGTGCGGGTCGACGTGCAGAAAGGTACTGAGGTCGTCGAGGATGCGGGGCCCACCCGCGTGCACGATGTAGAAGTCCAGGTCGGAGGCGTCCCACCCGTGGTCGCCCGCCAAGTCCTGCAGCGCCGGGGCGAGCGGCTCCATCGTGGCCGGCACCCGCTTGTCCAGCAGGAAGTGGAAGCCGGTCGCCCTGACGTCGTACATGATCCACTCCTCGGTCTTGGGGATCAGATACGAGCCGTTGCGCTCCAGGCGGACTCCCTCGCCGCCCCGGCCGCGGACCACGGCGGCGGCGACGCCGTCACCGAACAGGCCGTTCGACAGCAGTGAGCCGACACCGATGTCGGTCGGCTGGTAGCACAGTGAGCAGAACTCGCAGGCCACGATCAGCGCGTTGGCCTCGGGGTACGCCGTGCAGAAGTCGTGGGCCCGGTTGACGGCCGCGCCGCCGGCCGCACATCCCAGCTGGGCGATCGGCAGCTGACGGGTGGTCGGGTCGAACCCCATCTCGTTGATGAGCCACGCCGTCAGCGAGGGCATCATGAAACCCGTGCACGACACGTAGATGATCAGATCCACCTCGGTGGCGAGCAGCTCCGCGTCGTCCAGCGCCCGCTGGACCACCGCGGGCACCCGGGCCTTCGCCTCCGCCTCGTAGAGCTTGTTGCGGTCCGCGAATCCGGGGTGTCTCAGGGTTTCCTCGATGGGCTGCACGATGTGCCGCGTGCGCACACCGGTGTTCTCGATCAGGCGCAGGGCCAGCGGCAGTCGCGGGTGGTCGGCGTGGCGCTCGCGCGCCAGCTCCAGCGTCTCCTCCATCGTGATCACGTGCTCTGGAACGGACACCGCGGGTCTGCACAAAGTCGCCATGAACCGTGCCTGCTTTCGCCTCCCGGAAGGCCTTCACCCCCCGGTCAGAAGGTGCGTCACCTCACGAGGTGGTCCCCCCACGATCTCCCGACGGTACACCGACTTCGCGCCGGACTAGTCCGTATCGGGCACGCCGTGCCACGCTCGTACCCACACCTCGACGACGGAGGACGCGATGACGCACTCGGCACCGGATCTGCTGAAGACGACGACCGCGGCCCTCGCCCCGGACCCGCACGCCAACTGCCTGATCCCCCGGATCGCCGACGGCACGGCCACCCGCTCCACCCTTGCCTCGCTGGCCCTGGAACAGATGTGGGTGATCCCGGCGGACCGCCGGGCGTTCGAGTTCCTGGCGGCACGCGGCGAAGCGGCCGACCCGGAGGCGGCGGCCTTCTTCACGGCCCTGGCCGAGGGCGAGGCCCTGGCGGGTGGGCGACTGACGGCGTTCGCACGAGCGTGCGGAGTGGACGAGGCGGGGGAGGCGTCGTACGAGCCCCTGGCGGGCTGTCAGGCGTACCCCGCGTACGTGGCCTGGCTGGCCCTGAACGCCGCACCGGCAGACGTGGTCCTGGCTCTGACGGCCAACTTCTCCGCATGGGGCGGCTATTGCGCGACGATCGCGACAGCGCTGCGCGAGCGGTACGGCTTCACCGACGAGGCCTGCGCCTTCTTCGACTTCTTCGCGCAGCCGTCGCCGGAGCTGGACCGACGGGCGACGGCGGCCGTCCAGGCGGCTCTGGACGCCGGGCGTCTCGACCAAGAGCGAGCACACACCTACGGCCGCCTGTTGCAGAACTACGAGGCGATGTTCTGGAACACCCTGAGCCGGGTGGCATGAGGGGCGCAGGGCGCGCGACAAGCCCTCACGCACCGTCACACGCCACGGCTACGTCGCACTCCCACTGCTGTGCGCGATACAGGCCACATCGATACGATCGGCCAGTTTCGCCAGCTCGATGGCCAACTCGGCGACCGTGTCCTCGTCCAGCCCCGACTCCCCGCCTTCCACGAGCCGCACCCACCGACCCCCCACCGTCCGCAAGAGCTTGCTGACATCCGCGGCAGCCACCTGCAAGGTCCCGCGGTCGTCGACGATCAGAGGCAGAGTCACTTCGCGGTTCACAGACGGGATCGTAGCCCCGCAACACTCACGCACCATGCCAAACAGTGGTGATGTTGCAGAACTCGCGGATTCCGTGCCCGGACAGCTCACGCCCGTATCCGGACCGCTTCACACCACCGAACGGGAACGCCGGGTGGGACGCCGTCATGCCGTTGAAGAACACCCCGCCGGCCTCCAGGTCGCGTACGAACCGGTCGACCTCACCCTCGTCCCGCGTCCACACGTTGGAACTCAATCCGAACGGTGAGTCGTTCGCGATCAGCACGGCCTCGTCCAGGTCGGCCGCCCGGTACAGCGTCGCGACCGGCCCGAACGCCTCCTCCCGGTGGATCCGCATCTCGCGGGTGAGGCCGGCGAGGATCGTCGGCGTGTAGTACCAGCCCGGTCCGTCCGGCCGTTCGCCGCCGCACAGCACCCGGGCCCCGCTTCGGACCGCATCGTCGACCAGTTCCTCCAGATCACGCAGCCCCTGCTCGCTGGAGAGCGGCCCGACCTCGGTCTCGTCGGACAGGGGGTCGCCGACCTTCAGCGCCTTCATGCCCTCGGTGAACCGCTCGGCGAAGGCGTCGTAGACGTCCGTGTGCACGATGAACCGCTTCGCTGCGATGCAGGACTGCCCGGTGTTCTGCACCCGCGCGGTCACCGCGACCTTCGCGGCCCGGTCGATGTCGGCGGACGGCATCACGACGAACGGGTCGCTGCCGCCCAGCTCCAGCACCGTCTTCTTGATCATCTCCCCGGCGGTGGAGGCGACCGCGCGGCCCGCCGGCTCGCTGCCGGTGAGCGTGGCCGCCTTGACCCGCTCGTCGCGCAGGACCTCGTCGACCGCGGCGGAGCCGATCAGCAACGTCTGGAAGGTGCCCTCGGTGAAGCCCGCCCGGTGGAAGAGGTCCTCCAGGTAGAGGGCGGTCTGCGGGACGTTCGAGGCGTGCTTGAGCAGGCCCACGTTGCCCGCCATCAGCGCGGGCGCGGCGAAGCGGACCACCTGCCACAGCGGGAAGTTCCACGGCATGACCGCCAGCACCGGGCCGAGCGGCCGGTAACGGACCCGTACGCGCGAGGCGCCGGAGTCCTTGACGTCGCCGTCGGCGGGCTCCTCGTCGGCGAGCAGTTCCTCGGCGTGGTCGGCGTACCAGCGCATCGCCTTGGCGCACTTGGCCGCCTCGGCGCGGGCCTGCTGGATCGGCTTGCCCATCTCGGTGGTCATCACGCGGGCGATGTCCTGCTGGTCCTCTTCGAGGAGGTCGGCGGCCCGGTGCAGCAGCCGGGCCCGCTCGGCGAAGGTCGTCGTCCGGTACGTGCGGAACGTGGCCTCCGCGAGCTGGAGCCGGCGCTCGATCTCCTCCTCGCCCATGGCCTCGTATGTCTTGAGCGTCTCGCCGTTCGCCGGGTTCACCGTTGCGATGGGCATGGCTGACCTCCCTCGAAGCGGGCTGTGTCTCGACCTTCCCGCGCGGCGGAGGGGGCCGCAACGCGGGAGCGTCTCCTCAGGGCGAGTGCTCCGCCAGGCGGTCGAGAAACGCCGCCTGTGCCTTGACGATCACCGCGCGGGCCCGGTCCGGGCCGAACCACGCCACCCGGTCCAGCTCGGGGAACTCCTGGAGCCGCCCCGACCTCGGCGGCCACTCCATCCGGAAGGTGCCGGGCGCGATCGTCGCCGGGTCGAGGTCCGCCTCGACCGCCCAGGCCGTGACGAGCTTGCCGTTGGTCTGCCGGACCTCGCCCAGGTCGAGGGCCGCGCCGTCGGGCGGGGGGAGCCCCAGCTCCTCCCGGAACTCGCGGCGGGCGGCCTCCCAGGCGGGTTCGTCCGGCCCGTACTCGCCCTTGATCACCGTCCACGCCCCGGCGTCGCGCCGAGCGAAGAACGGGCCGCCCATGTGGCCGAGCAGCACTTCGAGGCCGTCGCCGGTGCGGCGGAAGAGCAGCAGGCCGGCGCTGCGCTTCACGGCTTCACCTCCGGGTGCGCGGCGAGGAGCGTCTCGACCGTGTCGGCGTCCCCGGGGCGCTTGTCCTCCCGGTAGCGGACTACGCGGGCGAAGCGCAGGGTGACGCCGGCCGGGTAGCGGGTGGAGCGCTGGATGCCGTCGTAGGCGATCTCGACGACGAGTTCCGGGCGAACGGTCACGACGTAGCCGTTGTCGTCGACGGCGATCTGCTGGAGC
The DNA here is from genome assembly GCF_044755265.1 of Streptomyces sp. NPDC092370. Taxonomy (NCBI): domain Bacteria; kingdom Bacillati; phylum Actinomycetota; class Actinomycetes; order Kitasatosporales; family Streptomycetaceae; genus Streptomyces; species Streptomyces sp. NPDC092370. The sequence continues at coordinate 158,107 of NZ_JBIVQO010000007.1, forward strand.
CGTTCGGTCTGCCAGGTGAGCATCGCGTCGGTCATGCCCTTGAAGGTCTTGCCGAGCATGGCGAGGCCACCGTCGGCGGTGCGGGCGCCCAGGTGGAGGTTGGAGAGCTTGCCGGTGCGGCGGCCGTGGCCCCACTCGGCGGCCAGGACCACCAGGTCGAGGGTGTGGACGGGTTTCACCTTCAGCCAGGACGCTCCGCGCCGGCCGGCGCTGTAGGGGGCGTCGAGCGCCTTGGCGACGACGCCCTCGTGGCCGCGCTTCAAGGTCTCGGCGAGGAACTCCTCGGCGGTGGGCGTGTCGTCGGGGCCCGACACCAGCGTGCGCCGCACCCGCATCGGCTCGGGCACCAGGCGGGCCAGCTCGGCGTGCCGCTCGGCGAAGGGCAGGTCCAGCAGGTCCTGGCCGTCCACGGACAGCACGTCGAAGAACACGGGGGAGACCGGCACCGCGCGGGCGGCCGTCGCCACGTCCGTGCGGGAGCCGACGCGCCCTGCGGTCTCCTGGAACGACCGGGGGCGCCCGTCCTCGTCGAAGGAGATCACCTCGCCGTCCAGGATGAACCGCTCGCCCCGCAACTGAAGGGCGGCGGCCGTCACTTCCGGCAGACGGTCGGTGATGTCGTCGAGGGTGCGGGTGTAGAGCCGAACGGTGTCGCCGTCGCGGTGCACCTGCACGCGGATGCCGTCCAGCTTCTCCTCCACCGCGCAGGTGCCCAGCTTCTCCACAGCCTCGGCGACGGAGGAGGCGCTGTGCGCCAGCATCGGCAGCACCGGGCGGCCGACCGTGAGACGGAACCGGTCGAGGGACGCCGGGCCGTCCGCGAGCAGGGCCTCGGCGACCGCCTGGAGGGAACCGGCGAGCATCACGGCCCGCCGTACGTCCGTGCTCGGCGCCCCGGTCGCCTGGGCCAGGCCCTCCACCGCCACCGCGTCCAGCGCGCCCTGCCGGACCTCGCCGGTGAGCAGTCCGAGCAGGAACCGCTGTTCGTCCTCGGTGGCCGTTCCCATCAACTCACCGACCAGCCGGGTGCGTTCCGCCTGGGAACCCGGGCCGGACACCTTCGCGAGCTCGGACAGCCGGGCGTCGACGTCCCGCACGGTCAGGCTCGGCTCGGCGGCCGGGTCGACCGGACGGCCCAGCACCTTCCAGCCCACGCCGATCCGGCCCTGCGGCAGCCGCCCGGCCAGATACGGGATGACGATCGGCACGTCCTCCGCCTCGGCGTCCCGGAAGAGCTCCGCGAGCAGAGTGGTCTTCCGGGACCGCGCCGAGGTGGCGGCGACCTCCTGGGACACACGGGCCAGCCGGTGCAGCAGCATGCAGTCATGGTGCACCGCGGGCGGTGCCTCTACACCTGGACCGCCGCGTCGAGGTCGCTCATCAGCAGGTCCCCGACAATCGCCGACGCCGCCCGGTAGCCGCCGCTCGCCGCGTGCACGACCTGCTCGGCGAAGCCGATGGCGTTGCCCGCGGCCCACACACCCGGCACGGTCGTCAGCCCGGTGGCGTCGACCACCGGATACGCGCCGAACGGCGTCTCGTGCAGCTCGGCGCCCAGCCGCTCCAGCAGACCCGTCTGCGGCACCGGCCGCGGAGCGGTGAACACCACCGAGCGGGCGTGCCTCGTACCGTCCGCGAGCCGGACACCGGTGAGCCGGTCGTCCTCGACCACCAGCTCCGAGACCTCCCCGGGCACCACGTCGACCCCCGCGGCGGCGAGGCGGCGCAGATCCTCGTCGGACAGCTCCTCCTCGGCGACCGTGTGCAGGAAGAGCCGCACGTCCTTCGACCACTGGGACACCATCAGCGCCTGGTGCACGCTCGCCGGGCTCGACGCCAGCACCCCAAACGGCTGGTCGCGCACCTCCCAGCCGTGGCAGAACGGGCAGTGCAGCACGTCCCGGCCGAACCGCTCGGCGACCCCGGGAACCGCGGGCAGCTCGTCCTTCAGGCCCGTGGCGACGATCAGCCGCCGGGCCCGCACGGTCCGGCCGCCGGCCAGCACCACGGTGAAGTCCTCGCCCTGGTCCACCTCCACGACCCGGTCCCGCACGAGTTCCACGCCGTAGCGCGCGATCTCCTCCCGGCCGATGGCCAGGAACTCGGCGGGCGGCATGCCGTCCCGGGACAGATAGCCCTGCATGTGCTCGGCCGGCGCGTTGCGCGGTTCGCCCGCGTCGACCACCAGCGTGTGGTGCCTGGCCCGCCCCAGCACCAGCGCCGCGGACAGGCCCGCCGCGCCCCCGCCGATGACGACCACCGCGTACTTCTCGGTCATGTGACCACCTCCGCTGCCGAGCGTCCCGCGGCCCTGCGGGATTGACAAACAGCTTTGCCGAATCTGCAATACGTCCATGACGACGGACGAGGTACTCGCGGGTGTCGGCCCCCGGCTGCGGCAGATGCGGAAGGACCGGGAGGTGACCCTGGCGGCGCTGTCCGAGTCCACCGGCATCTCCGTCAGCACCCTCTCGCGGCTGGAGTCCGGCCTGCGCAAACCCAGTCTGGAACTGCTGCTGCCGATCGCGCGCGCCCACCAGGTGGCCCTGGACGAGCTGGTCGGGGCCCCGCCGACCGGTGATCCGCGCGTGCGCTCCAAGCCGATCGTGATGGGCGGCCGCACCCACTGGCCGCTCACCCGCCAGCCCGGCGGCCTGCAGGCCTACAAGGTCCTGGAACCGCGGCGCAGGCAAGAACCGGAACCGCGAACGCACGAGGGCTACGAGTGGCTGTACGTGCTGTCCGGGAAGCTGCGCCTGGTGCTGGGCGAGCACGACGTGGTGCTCACGGCGGGGGAGGCCGCCGAATTCGACACCCGGGTGCCGCACTGGTTCGGCTCGACGGGGGAGGGGCCCGTGGAGTTCCTCAGCCTGTTCGGGCCGCAGGGCGAGCGGATGCACGTGCGCGCCCGGCCGAAGAGCGCGTGACGGACGACCGTGAGGGAGGGCCACGGCGGACGACCGTGGCGGACGGTTGTGAGGGACAGCGACGGCGGACGGCTGTGAGGAACAGTCGCGGCGGACGGCTGTGACGGCGGGAAACCCGGCGCGGGAGTTTGGCCGGAGACTGTTCCCCGATGGGCAAGCGACCGCTTAGTATGCGAACCGACCCCGGTCAGACGAAGCAGTCCCCCGTGGAGGCCCCGCATGCAGGCATGGCACGTGCACGAGAACGGTGAGCCGGGCGAGGTGATGCGGCTCGAGGACGTCGAGCCCCCCACGCCCGGTGAGGGCCAGGTCCTGCTGAAGGTGCGGGCGGCCAACATCAACTTCCCGGACGCCCTGCTGTGCCGCGGCCAGTACCAGGTCAGGCCGCCGCTGCCGTTCACCCCGGGCGTGGAGATCTGCGGCGAGACCGAGGACGGCCGCCGGGTGATCGCCAACCCGGCGCTGCCCCACGGGGGCTTCGCCGAGTACGCCGTCGCGGACGCCGCCGCGCTCCTGTCCGCGCCCGACGCCCTCGACGACGCCGAGGCCGCGGCCCTGCACATCGGCTACCAGACCGGCTGGTTCGGTCTGCACCGCCGGGCCGGTCTGGAGGCCGGCGAGACTCTGCTCGTCCACGCTGCCGCCGGAGGGGTCGGCAGCGCGGCCGTGCAGCTCGGGAAGGCTGCCGGCGCCACCGTCATCGGTGTCGTCGGCGGCTCCGGGAAGACGGCCGTCGCCCGCGAGCTCGGCTGTGACGTCGTGATCGACCGGCGCTCCGAGGACGTCGTCGCCGCCGTCAAGGAGGCCACCGGCGGCCGGGGCGCCGACGTGATCTACGACCCGGTCGGCGGCGAGGCCTATACGCAGTCCGCCAAGGCCGTCGCCTTCGAGGGGCGGATCGTCGTCGTCGGCTTCGCCAGCGGCACGATCCCCAGCCCGGGCCTGAACCACGCCCTGGTGAAGAACTACTCGATCCTCGGCCTGCACTGGGGCCTGTACAACACCAAGAACCCCGAACTGGTCCGGCACTGCCACGCGCAGCTCACCGAGCTGGCCGCCCGGGGGGCGATCAAGCCGCTGGTGAGCGAGCGGGTGCCGCTCGGCGCGGCGGCGAGCGCCGTGCAGAAGGTGGCGGACGGTCTTACCACCGGCCGGGTCGCGGTCGTCATGGAGGAGACAGCATGACCGACACCGAGGAACTGCGCCGCCGCACCCGGGAGTTGCTGGCCGCCCACCCGCCGGCCTCCACCGACCGGCTGGACTTCCTCCGGGCCCGCTTCGACGCCGGACTGGCCTGGGTGCACTACCCGGAGGGCCTCGGCGGGCTGGGCGCTCCCCGATCCCTCCAGACCGTCGTGGACGCCGAACTGGAGGCCGCCGGGGCGCCCGACAACGACCCGCGGCGCATCGGCATCGGCCTCGGCATGGCCGCGCCGACGATCCTGGGCTTCGGCACCGACGAGCAGAAGCGGCGGTACCTCAGGCCCCTGTGGACGGGGGAGGAGGTCTGGTGCCAGCTGTTCAGCGAGCCGGGCGCCGGATCCGACCTGGCCGCGCTGGGCACCCGGGCCGTCCGTGAGGGCGACGACTGGGTGGTCAACGGGCAGAAGGTGTGGACGTCCAGCGCCCATGTGGCCCGCTGGGCGATCCTCATCGCCCGCACCGACCCGGAGGTGCCCAAACACCGGGGCATCACGTACTTCGTCTGCGACATGACCGACCCGGGCGTCGAGGTACGGCCGCTGCGGCAGATCACCGGCGAGGCCGAGTTCAACGAGGTGTTCCTCACCGACGTCCGCATCCCGGACGCGCGTCGCCTCGGTGCGGTCGGCGACGGCTGGAAGGTCGCCCAGACCACGCTGAACAACGAGCGCGTCGCCATCGGGGGCATGCGACTGCCCCGCGAGGGCGGAATGATCGGCCCGGTCTCGAAGACCTGGCGCGAGCGGCCCGAGCTGCGCACGCACGACCTGCACCAGCGGCTGCTGAAGCTCTGGGTGGAGGCCGAGGTCTCGCGCCTCACCGCGGAGCGGCTGCGCCAGCAGCTCGTCGTGGGCCAGCCCGGCCCCGAGGGCGCCGGCATGAAGCTGGCCTTCGCCCGCCTCAACCAGGAGATCAGCGGCCTGGAGGTGGAACTCCTCGGCGAAGAGGGCCTGCTGTACGACGACTGGACCATGCGGCGCCCGGAACTGGTCGACTTCACCGGCCGCGACGCCGGCTACCGCTACCTGCGCTCCAAGGGCAACAGCATCGAGGGCGGGACCAGCGAGGTCCTGCTGAACATCGTCGCCGAGCGCGTCCTCGGCCTGCCCGCCGAGCCGCGCACCGACAAGGACGTCGCCTGGAAGGACCTCGCCCGATGAGCGACCTGTTGTACTCGGAAGAGGAAGAGGCGCTGCGCGCCGCCGTCCGCGACCTGCTCGGCGACCACTGCGACGCCTCCGGCGTCATCGCCCGCACCGAGTCGGACACCCCGCACCATCGGGCCCTGTGGAAGGCCCTGACCGACGGCATGGGCCTCGCCGGCCTGCTGGTGCCCGAGGAACTCGACGGCCAGGGCGCCACCCACCGCGAAGCCGCCGTGGTGCTGGAGGAACTGGGCCGCGCGGTCGCACCCGTGCCGTATCTGACGAGCGCGGTCGTCGCCACCGAGGCACTGCTGGCCTGCGGCACCGACGACCTGCTCCGCGCCCTCGCGACCGGGACGACGATCGGCGCCCTCGCGGTCGCCCTCAACGTCGCACCGGGCGCCGCCTACCGGACCGTCCGGTACGACGACGGCGCCCTGCACGGGGAACTGACCGGCATTGCCGACGCGGTCGTGGCGGACGTCCTCCTCGTGCCCGCCGACGACGGTGGCCTGTACGCGGTCGACGCCTCGGCGGCGACCGTCACCCCCCAGACCTCCCTGGACCTGACCCGGCCGCTCGCCACCGTCAGCCTCGACAACGCGCCGGGCCGGCTCCTGGGCGACGCCGAACCCGCCGTGCGCCGCGCCCTGCGCGCCGGGGCCGGACTGCTCGCCTCGGAGCAGTGCGGGCTGGCCGAGTGGACGCTGACCGAGACCGTCCGCTACCTGAAGGAACGCAAGCAGTTCAACCGGCCCGTCGGCGGCTTCCAGGCGCTCAAGCACCGGCTGGCCCAGCTGTGGCTGGAGATCGTCAACACCCGCGCGGCCGCCCGCAACGCCGCCGACGCCCTCACCACCGGCGAGGACGTCGCCGTGGCCGTCACCGTCGCCCAGGCCTACGCGGCGCCCGTGGCGGTGCACGCAGCCGAGGAAGCCCTGCAACTGCACGGTGGCATCGGCATGACATGGGAGCACCCCGCGCACCTGTACCTCAAGCGCGCGAAGGCCGACTCGATCGCCTACGGCACCGCCGGCGCCCACCGGGAGGCACTGGCCGGCCTGGTCGGCCTGCAGGCCCCCTGACGTCCATCCGCCCGACACCGGGCGACATCCCCGCAACGTCCGGGGGAGCCGCACGCCCTGGGCAGCCCGAAAAGCCCGTCCCGTCAGGGGCGGGTCTTTTCGTGCGCCCCTGCCCTCGCCCCGGCCCGGTGAAGTGAACGCGTCGCGGCGATGTGGCCAACTCCGCGCAAGGGCCTGCTTCTTGAGCCGACCTGGACCCCATACTCACAGGGTTCCCCACGGCACCTCCAAGGGAGGCAGAGCATGGCCCTCACCACCCGTCGCCGAGCCCTCACCACCCTCGGCGCAGCCCTCGCGGGCTCGATCGCCCTCCCGGCCGCACCCGCGCCGGCCGGCGGACGCACGCACCGGCCCCGCCCCCTGTGGCGCGCACACGCGCACAACGACTACGAGCACTCGCGTCCCCTGTTCGACGCTCTCGACCACCGCTTCGGCAGCGTCGAGGCCGACATCCACCTCGTCGGCGACCAGCTCCTCGTCGCCCACGACCCGGAGGACCTCGACCCGTCCCGCACCCTGGAGTCCCTGTACCTCGCCCCGCTCGCCGCCCGCGTCCGGGCCCACCACGGCTCGGTGTACCGGGGACACCGGGGCTCGCTCCACCTGCTCGTCGACATCAAGACCGAGGGCGCGTCGACGTACCTCGCACTCGACCGTCACCTCCGGCGCCACCGGCACCTGTTCACCACCTACGCCCACGGCCGCGTCCACCGAGGTCCGGTCACCGCCGTGATCTCGGGCGATCGCGCCGCCCGCGCGCCCATGGAGGCCCAGACCGTCCGGCGCGCCTTCTACGACGGCCGCCTCGCCGACCTCGGCAGCCAGGCGCCGGCCTCCTTCATCCCGCTGATCAGCGACAACTGGACGCTCAACTTCACCTGGCGGGGCGTGGGCCCCTTCCCCGACGCCGAGCGGCACAGGCTGCGGGGCATCGTGAGGACCGCCCACCGACGCGGGCAGAAGGTGCGGTTCTGGGCGACCCCGGACCTGGCCGGACCCGCCCGCGACGCGCTGTGGGGCGAACTGCTCGCCGCCGGCGTCGACTACCTCAACACCGACGACCTCGCCGGCCTGGAGGCGTTCCTCGACGCCCGCCGGGCGCCCTAGGGCGGCAGGACACCACACGTTCGGCGGACAGGTCAGCCGCACGGACGAACCCTTCGCTACGCCACACTTGCGGCCGAACGCCGTGAACCGGACATGGCGGTGTGGCGGAGGAGTTGACGATGGCCATTTCCATCTCTGTGGTGCTGCTGCTCATGATCCTGGCGGTGATCTTCCTGCGCAACGGCGGGCTGAAGGTCTCCCATGCGCTGGTCTGCCTGCTGCTCGGCTTCTACCTGGCCAGCACCAGCATCGCCCCCACCATCCACAGCGGCCTCACGGCGACGGCGGACATCGTCAGCGGTCTGCGGCCCTGACGTCACCCGGAGAACACGCCGATGCCGTTGGGGACGGGGCGTTCGGCCCCGCCGCTGGGGTGGTTGCGCACCGAGACCTCGCTCGCTCCCCGCCTCCGGGCGACCAGGGTCGACGACCCGCCGCCGTCCAGGCTGAAGGCGTCCTCGGCGCCCAGGTCCCGCATGGTGGCGGCGACTTCGGCGATCGTCAGCCCGCTGCGGTAGGCGGCGGCACCGTCCAGTGCGAGCAGCAGCACACGCCGTCCGTTCCCGGCGATCCCCACGGCCGTACGGACGGTCGACGTCGTGCTGTCGAGCCCCGGAAGCGGCTGCCCGCCCGTGAGGACCGGGTAGCCGCCGAGGGCCAGCCGGTACGCGGCACCGTCCGTGGCCGCCACGAGGCTGTGCTCGACCTCGACCGTCTCACCGGTGGAGAACTTGCGCAGCTGCTGGGCGCCCGCCTCCCGGCCGACCAGCACGGTGGTCCCCGCGGCGATGGGGCCGCTGCCCGGGGTGTCGGCGGCCGAGACGACCTTGCCGTCGCGGACCGTCACCTCGTGGACGTCCGTGCTGCACGGGGCGGCGCGGTCCGTGTCCGTGCCGCACGTCGCGCGGACCCGGGAGGCACTGCCCCACTCCGAGGTGAACGCGCCGACCGAACCCACGGGGAGCGCGTACTGGTTGAGCCCGCCGAGAGGCAGCTCGGTCCCGGTCGTACGGACCGCACCGGCGAGCGCCAGCCGGTCCAGCCGTGCCCGGCCGTCACCGTCCACGCCGAACACGTCCTCGGTGCTGGTGCCCGGCGGCAGGGCCGGCCCGAAACGCTGGCCGTCCGGCACGGCCGCCTTGAGCGTCCGCCCGGCGGCGATCGCCGGTCCCACACTCGCCCCGGTCGCCTCGACGCCGGGATGCTGTGTCTCGCTGATGTTGAAGAAGTCGCCGTTGACACCGGCGACCGCCCCTTGGGTGTTCGCCATCGCCGAGACCTGGGCGCGCGAGGCCACCGCCCCCGGGTACAGCAGGTCGACCCGCACCCGAGGGTTGCTCAGGTCGGCCCTCAGCACATGCGCGTGCGTCACCCCCTTGGCCGCCTTGATGTCGAACTCCTCGTACGTCACGCCCGGCGCGATCCGGCCGCCCTTCTGGACGGCGCCGGCCGGAGCCGCCCCGGCCGGCGCCGCGCCGGTCAGCGCGCCGAACGCCGTGAGAAACGCCAGTACCGCTCTGCCGGCTCTCGCGCGCCTGTGCCGACCTGTCACCGTGCCCCCTGATGCCTCGTCAACTGGGCGGACCCTCAGGGGCAGTGCACCAGACGACGGGGCCCGGCAGGGTGGCTGAGCGCCGACCACGCGGGAACGGCTGAAAAACGCACCCCTCTGGGTGCTTCAGCTGTCACCCGTTCCGGTGGCGTACGGGGTGACATACGCGGGCGGGCGGTCGACCGGCGGACCGGGCCGCCCCGCGGTGCGTGCCTGCGCACTGCACACGAGCAACTGCGCCGGCAGCCGGCCCAGGCCGAACCGGCGCCGGCGGCCGACGCTCTCCCCGGGCTGGTCCGACGGTCCGCCCCGCCAGGCGGTGACCCGGGTGGCCACGCTCATGCGGACGACACCGCCCGCGTCGTCCAGGAGCGTCCCGAGCAGCCGGACGTCCTCGGGCCCGGCCACCGGCCCGGTCCCCTCGCCGGCTTCGGGCAGCACCGTGCCCCGCTCCGGATGATGTGTTCCGTACGCGTCCCGTCCCTCGACGTCGGCCGCCTCCGGTTCGTCCGCCGAGGCTCAGCCACCCGCCACGGCATCACGCGGCAGCACTGTGACCCGGCGGAAATTGCACCCCGTACGCCGCGGCTCTGCGTCGTCGGCGGGCGGGTTCTGATGGGCCTTGAGGGCGATGCTCACCAGACTCAGCAGCAGGTCGATGTCCGCCTCGCAGTCGAGGTGGACCGTCACCCAGCACGATCCGGGCAGCAGGTGGATCGCGCTCGAACCGGCGAGGTCGTAGTGGAAGCGCTGGATGGCCCGGCGAGTGAGGTGGAGGTCCACGTCCCGTGAGGAGTGGAAGTGGACGATCTCGTCACGGACGGAACGGAGCGCCCTTCCGGTACCGCAACCCGCCGGGCCCACCATCAGGTCGGGCCAGGCCTGCAGGCGCTCCATGGCGCGCTGGGCCAAAGTCATGACCCCATCGTCGCCTGCTCACCGGTCCGCAACCAGAGGTTGAACGATTTGTAACCGGGACGTGAGGTGGACCGCGGGGCTACGACCGGCGTTTCAGGCGGACTTGACGAGCCGGAGGTAGCGCTTCCAGTCCCAGTGCCGACCCGGGTCGGTGTGGTCACTGCCCGGTACCTCGTGATGGCCGATGATGTGCGCGCGGTTCCTCGGGATGCCGTACCTCGCGCAGATCGCCGCGGTGAGCCGGGCTGACCGCTCGTACATGGCGTCGGTGAAGTAGCCGGGCCGGTCCACCCAGCCTTCGTGCTCGATGCCGATGCTGCGGGTGTTGTAGTCCCAGTTCCCCGCGTGCCACGCGATGTCGGACTCACGCACGCACTGCGCCACGCGTCCGTCGGACGAGCGCACCACGTAGTGCGCGGACACCTTCCTCTCGGGGTTGCGGAAGACGGACAGGGTGCCGGAGTACGTCGTCTGAGCCACGTGGATGATCACGTAGTGCAGCGGATGGGCGCGCGGGCGGTTCGACGGTGTGTAGTTGCCGCGGCTCGCCGGGTGCCATGCCGCTCCTGGGTGATCGACGGCTTGCGGCCGGGCACCGGCCCGGGCGCCGGTGAGCAGGACGGACGGGACGGCGGTGAGGGCGGCGCCTGCGAGGATGCCGCGCCTGCTGGGGAGGGGGGAGATCCGTTCCATGAGCGTGTGCCTCTTCCGGGCTCGACGGGAGGGTGTTCCTTGATCGACAGCGGCGAGCGGCGGCCGTGGTGGCCGCGGCCCGCGGTGATCAAGCTACGGCTCCTGACGGCCGGTCGCGGGGAGGCGATGCGAGGCGGTGGACGGGCCCGTGGATGTGGACAACTCCCTCACCCGGCCGGGTGATTCTGGGCGTCAGCGAGCCGCCGGTGAATGCTTTCGGGGGCCTGCCTCAGGCCTGCCCGGCGACGGCCGCCGGATCGTCCAGCACCGCCCGCACCACCGAGTGCGCGGCCCCCAGCAGCGGTCCCTGAGGGCCCAGCCCGGACACGGACACGGGGCAGGCCGGACCCGCCGTACGACGGGACAGCTCGTCCCGCAGGGAGGGCAGCAGCCAGGGCGCCAGCCCGGACAGTTCCCCGCCCAGGACCACGCTCTGCGGGTCGAGCAGGTTGACCGCCCCGGTCAGGGCCACGCCGAGCGCCGTCCCCGCGTCGCGCAGGGCGCGGCGTACGTTCTCGTCGCCGTCCGCGGCCCGTCCCGCGAGCAGCCCGACCCGGTCGTCACCGGGTTCCAGGCCGGCCGCGCGCAGCACGGCCTCCTCGCCGGCGTACTGCTCCAGGCAGCCTCGCCCTCCGCAGGCACACTCCGGCCCGTCCGGCTGGACCGGCACGTGTCCCAACTCGCCCGCGAAACCGCGGGTTCCGCGCAGCAGCCCGCCGTTCACCACGACCGCCGCGCCGATCCCGATCTCCGCCGAGACGTGCAGGAAGTCGCGGGGCGTGCCGTCCCCCAGCCAGAGCTCGGCGAGGGCGCCGAAGTTGGCCTCGTTGTCCACGGTCAGCGAAAGGTCCGCCGGCAGCAGCTCGCCGAGGTCCGTGTCGTGCCAGCCGAGATTCGGGGCGCGCACGACGGTCCGGGCGTCGCGCGCCACCAGGCCCGGCACGGCCACGGCGAGTCCGGCCGGCCACAGGCCTTCGCCCTCGGCCTCGGCGACGACCCGCCGGATCAGCTCGGTGAGTTCCTCGAGCACGGGCTCTGGGGAGCGGCCGCGGTTCGCTCCCTGCCGTATCGCCCGCGACCGGGTCGTGCCGCGCAGGTCGACGGCGCAGACCGCGAGATGGTCGACGCCGACCTCCGCGCCGATGCCGGCCGGGCCGCGTCCGCTCACGGCGAGCGCGGAGCCCGGGCGGCCCACCCGGCCGGGCCGCTCGGGCCCCAGTTCCTCCAGCAGTCCCGAGCGGATGAGTTCGTCGACGAGGGTCGACACCGCCGCCCGGGTCAGGCCGATCCGCGAGGCGACGGCGGCCCGGGACAGCGGCCCCTCGGCGCGGACGGCGTGCAGGACGCGGGCGAGATTGCGGCGGCGCATGCCCTGCTGGGTGTCGGGCAGTGCGCGCCCCGGACCGACGGGGCGTGCCTCGTGCAGGGGTGCGGTCATGCCTGACGCCAGTCCTCAGTGGGTGTCGGTGGGCCGCTCCAGCAGCGGAGCCGCGTCGGAGAGTACCCCGGCGATCCTGGCCAGCGTCTCCTGGTCCCGTTCGACGGCGTCGAGCACCGGCCCGGCGGCCGTGTCCCAGCGGCGCGCGACCGCCGCAGGGTCCTCCCCGGTCAGCAGGCCCGCCGCCTGCGCGGCGGCGCCGAGCGCGACCAGTTCCCTGGCCTCGGGCACCTGCACGGGGCGTCCCGACAGCCGCCGTACGGTCTGCTGCCAGGCGGTGCCCCGGGCGCCGCCACCGATCAGCAGCAGCGGCTCCGAGCGGTCCGCGTCCTCGTCGAGGACCAGGTCGAGTGCTCCGAGCAGGGAGTGCACGGCACCGTCGTAGGCGGCCTGGAGCAGCTGGCCGGCGGTCGTGTCGTGACGCAGGCCGTGCAGCAGGCCGGAGGCGTTCGGCAGGTTCGGGGTGCGTTCACCGTCCAGGTAGGGCAGCAGCGTCACGGCCGCGCCGGGCTCCACCCCCTCACGGTCCAGCCCCAGCAGGGCCGCGACGCGGTCGACGGCGAGCGTGCAGTTCAGGGTGCAGGCCAGCGGCAGCCAGTCGCCGCGGGCGTCGGCGAAACCCGCCACCGTGCCGCTCGGGTCGGCAGGCCTGTGCCGCGACACGGTGTACACCGTGCCCGAGGTGCCGAGGCTCATCACCGGCACGCCCGGCCGCACCCCGAGGCCCAGCGCCGCGGCGGCGTTGTCCCCCGTGCCGGGCGCGACCAGGGTGCCCCGGGAGAACGGCAGGTCATGGCCGTCGCGCACCGTGCCCGCCACTTCGCCGGGCCGGACCACACGGGGCAGCAGGGACGGGTCGAGCCCCACGTGCGCCAGGATCTCCTCGTCGTAGCCTTCCGTCCCGGACGCCCACCAGCCCGTCCCGGAGACGTCGCCGCGGTCGGTCGTGCCCTGCCCGGTGAGCCGCTCGGTGAGGTAGTCGTGGGGCAGCCGCACGGCCTTCGTGGCACGCACCGCCTCCGGCTCGTGCTCGGCCAGCCAGGCCCACTTGGTGACCGTGAACGAGGCGGCGGGCACGCTTCCGGTGCGGTCGGCCCAGAACTTCGCGCCGCCCAGTTCCTCCGTGAGCCGGCGGGCCTGCGGCGCCGAGCGCACGTCGTTCCACAGCAGGGCTGGCCGGACCGGCTCGCCCCGGCCGTCCAGGGTGACCAGGCCGTGCTGCTGCCCGCCGACCGACACCGCGGCGGCCTCGTGCGCCGCGTCACCGCACTGGTTCAGGGCCTCGCACAGCGCGTCCCACCACTGGCGTGGGTCGGTCTCGCGTCCGGCCCCCGAGGAGACCGTGTGCGGTGCCTGGCCGCTCGCGACCACTCTGCCGGTGGACGCGTCGACGACCAGCGCCTTGGTGGACTGGGTGGACGAATCCACGCCGACGACGAGCGGACCCTCGGCTGCTGACATCGGGCTTCTCCCTACTGCGCGCGGCACGTGACTCCGTTCGGAGGCACCTTGTCTCTTCCCAGAGAGGTGCTCGCATACTAATTTGTAAATCGGCATGACGAAATACCCTCATCGAGCAAGGAGCCGCGGCATGAGCTACCAGCCCACCCCCGAGGACAGGTTCACGTTCGGCCTGTGGACCGTCGGCTGGCAGGGACGGGACCCCTTCGGCGACGCCACGCGGCGTGCGCTCGACCCGGTCGAGACGGTGCAGCGCCTGGCCGAGCTGGGCGCCCACGGTGTGACCTTCCACGACGACGACCTGATCCCCTTCGGCTCCGGCGACACCGAGCGTGAGGCGCACATCAAGCGCTTCCGGCAGGCGCTGGACGCCACGGGCATGAAGGTCCCGATGGCCACCACGAACCTCTTCACGCACCCCGTCTTCAAGGACGGCGCGTTCACCGCCAACGACCGCGACGTGCGCCGCTACGCCCTGCGCAAGACCATCCGCAACATCGACCTCGCCGCCGAGCTCGGTGCCGAGGTGTACGTGGCCTGGGGTGGCCGTGAGGGTGCCGAGTCCGGCGCCGCCAAGGACGTCCGCGCGGCCCTGGACCGGATGAAGGAGGCCTTCGACCTGCTCGGCGAGTACGTCACCTCCCAGGGTTACGACCTGCGCTTCGCGATCGAGCCGAAGCCGAACGAGCCGCGCGGCGACATCCTGCTGCCGACCGTCGGCCACGCCCTGGCGTTCATCGAGCGCCTGGAGCGTCCGGAGCTGTACGGCGTGAACCCCGAGGTCGGGCACGAGCAGATGGCCGGGCTGAACTTCCCGCACGGCATCGCACAGGCGCTGTGGGCGGGCAAGCTCTTCCACATCGACCTCAACGGCCAGTCCGGCATCAAGTACGACCAGGACCTGCGCTTCGGCGCCGGCGACCTGCGTGCTGCGTTCTGGCTGGTCGACCTGCTGGAGTCGGCGGGCTACGCCGGTCCGCGCCACTTCGACTTCAAGCCGCCGCGGACCGAGGACCTCGACGGCGTGTGGGCCTCGGCGGCCGGGTGCATGCGCAACTACCTCATCCTCAAGGAGCGCGCGGCCGCCTTCCGCGCCGATCCGGAGGTCCAGGAGGCCCTGCGCGCGGCCCGCCTGGACGAGCTGGCCCAGCCCACCGCCGCGGACGGCCTCCAGGCGCTGCTCTCCGACCGGTCGGCGTTCGAGGCGTTCGACGTGGAGGCGGCCGCCGCGCGCGGCATGGCGTTCGAGCACCTGGACCAGCTGGCGATGGATCACCTGCTGGGAGCACGTGGCTGAGACCCCGCGCGTGCACGGGCCCGTCACCCGGTCGCTCCGGCCGGCCGACGGGCCCGTCATGCACCGGAACCATGCGGTCCACGCCATGAGTCCGTACCGGGTTCCGCACACCCCTCCCGGCTCGCGCGGTGCGCGGTCACTCTGGTCGGTATGGCCCTGCCGCCCGTACCGCCGCACCCGCCCGGACCTCCCCGGCGCCGCGATCCGCTACCGGTCCTGCTCGCCGTGCTCGCGGCCGTGGTGGCCGTGTCCCTCGTCGTGCTCATGGCCTCGGACAGAGGCGACTCGCCGGACAAGGAGCCGTCGGGCGAGAGCACCGGCCGCACTCCCGCCCCGTCCTTCGGCATCCCCACCGAGCTGCCCACCAGGTTGCCGAGCGAGCTGCCGACCCGGCTGCCGTCGGGCTTCCCGACGCAGCTGCCGAGTGGCCTCGAATCGCTCCTCCCGTCCCCTGGACCCCAGCGGGCTAGTGCCCTGAGGCCCGCGCCCCCGAGCCGGAGGCCTCGCCGGAAGGCCGGCCCGGCGCGACGAACACCACCATGTCGGTCTCCTCACCCGGCACAGGTTCGGGCTCCCACCATCCGGAGCGGCGGTAGAAGGCGACTGCGTCCGGCGCACCGCTCCAGGTCATCAACCAGGCCCGGCCGCCGGGTGCGCCGGAGCCGAGAGCGGACAGCAACCGCCGCCCCAGGCCCGCACCGCGGGCCCGGGAGCGTACGCCCAGTTCGTCGATCTCGAAGGAGCCCACGAGGAGCTCGTTCACCCGGTCCGCACCGAGCCGCCGGGTCACCTTCCCGTAGGCGCGGTCGGTGCGGAAGGGCGCTCGGGTGGTCCAGCCCGTGGCGAAACCGTCCACCCCGCCGTCCTCCGACAGCGCCAGCACCGCCCGGAAACCCGGTCGGCGCACGTCCGTCTCCAGCCGCTCACGGAACTCCACCCGGGTCTTTTCGGGGTCCCGGGGCTCCCAGGGCGGTGCCGTGAAGACCTCGGCGTACGCTTCGGTGAGCTCGTCGGTGACGGTGAGGAGGTCCGGGCCGTACCGCTGGATCCTCACAGGGAGCTCCCCTCTCCGGGCTGGAGTTCGGCCGTAGCCGGGGCCGTCACCGCGGCCAGGGCCGTCGCCGGATCCTGGGCGGCGCCTCCCGCGGGCACCCAGCGGCCGCGCTCCTTGCGGTAGGGCCACCACCGGCCGTCCCGGCCGAGGCGCAGCTGGACCGGGGCCCCGACGACCGTCCAGCGGTTGCCGTGCGCTCGCAGCTCCGGTCGTTCGTCCGTGTCCCAGGCCGATTCCAGGGCGGCACGCGCGCGTGCGAGCGTGTCGCCCTCCACGCGCCACTGCTCGTCGAGAACGGACAGTGCGGCCGCCTCGCCGTGCTGCCAGGCGCGGACCGCCGCCGCCAGCCCCTCCCGGTCGCGCCCCGATCCATCGGCGAGCCGGTCCGCCACCTCCCGGCCGGGGCCGCCCGCGGCCAGCCGTACCGCGTCCTGCGTCAGTGTCGGTTCCGCGTCGAAGCCGCCCCGGAGCGCCTCCGTGAGCAGACGGTGGGCCTGGACGGCGGTCCGCGCGGCCAGGAACTCCAGCGCGTGCGGATCGACGCCCGGAGCGGGCGGCGTCTCGGTGTCCAGGGACGGCGGCACTCCCGGCTCGCCCGGGAGGTCGGGCAGGGCCGGCAGCGGGGGCAGGATGCTTCCGCCCGCGTACGCCTCCACCGCGTCCACACCCGAGGGCCCTGAGGGCCCGGGAGCGCACGTACCGCCGCCGCGCGTCTCGAGGTCGTCCAAGAGGGTGGCCTCGGCGCGCCCGCGCATCAGCAGCAGCAGGAACGGGTCCTGGTCCAGCAGCCGTGCCACCTGGTAGCAGAGCGCCGCCGTGTGCGCGCAGTGGTCCCACGTCCCGCAGTCGCACTCCGGTCGCAGATCGCCCAGGCCGGGCAGCAGCTCGACGCCCGCGTCCGCCGCGTCCTCGACCAGGTGGGGCGGCATCTCCCGGTCCACCAGCGCCGCCACGTGACCGGCCCGCTCCGCCGCCATGTCCAGGAAGCGGTCCCACTGTTCGGGCGACAGCTCCTCCAGCAGGACGTCGGCCCGGTGCGCCGTGCGGTCGCGGTCCTGGATGACGGCCGTGAGCCGTCCCGGGCGCACCGACACCGCGCCGACCGCACCCGCGCGGGCGAGCCGGCGGCCCGTCTTGAGCTGCGCCGAGTCCAAAGCCGTGCCCTCCAGCGCGGCCAGCCACGCCTGACCCCACCAGGTCTGGGCGAAGCCCCGCCCGCGCGCGGGCGGCAGCGCGGCGAAGACGCGTTCCGTGTCGTCCTCGTGCCGAGTCATCGCAGGCCCTCTCGCAGTTCGACCAGATCCGCCAGTTCCGCGTCCGTCAGTTCCGTGAGCGCCGCCTCGCCGGCGCCGAGGACCGAGTCGGCCAGCTCCCTTTTCCTCAGCAGCAGTTCGGCGATGCGGTCCTCGATGGTTCCCTCCGCGATGATCCGGTGCACCTGCACCGGCCGGGTCTGGCCGATGCGGTACGCGCGGTCGGTCGCCTGCGCCTCGACCGCCGGGTTCCACCAGCGGTCGTAGTGCACGACGTGCTCGGCCCGGGTGAGGTTCAGCCCGGTGCCGGCCGCCTTCAACGACAGCAGGAACACCTGCGCCTCACCGTCCTGGAAGCGCCGGACCATGGCCTCGCGCTCCGTGACCGGGGTCCCGCCGTGCAGGAACTGCGAGGACGTGCCCCGGGTGGCCAGATGCCGCTCCAGCAGACGGGCCATCTGTACGTACTGCGTGAACACCAGCACGCCCGCTCCTTCGGCGAGAATCGTGTCGAGCAGTTCGTCCAGCAGCTCCAGCTTCCCCGAGCGGCCGGTGATCACCGGCCGCTCCTCCTTGAGGTACTGCGCCGGGTGGTTGCAGATCTGCTTGAGGCCGGTCAGCAGCTTCACGATCAGGCCACGGCGGGCCATGCTGCCGGCGCCGGAGATCTCCGCGAGCGCCTCGCGCACCACCGCCTCGTACAGCACCGCCTGCTCCTGGGTGAGCGACACGGTGTGATCGGTCTCCGTCTTCGGCGGGAGCTCGGGCGCGATCCCCGGGTCCGACTTGCGGCGGCGCAGCAGGAACGGCCGTACGAGCCGGGCCAGACGGTCGGCCGCGGCCGGGTCCTGGCCACCCTCGACGGCCTCCGCGTACCGCCTGCGGAAGGTGCCGAGCCGCCCCAGCAGTCCGGGGGTCGTCCAGTCGAGGATCGCCCACAGCTCCGACAGGTTGTTCTCCACCGGGGTGCCGGTGAGCGCCACGCGCGCGCGTGCCCCGATGGAGCGCAGCTCCCGCGCGGTCGAGGAGTACGGGTTCTTCACGTGCTGGGCCTCGTCCGCCACGAGCATGCCCCACGGCACTGCGGCGAGCCGGGGCGCGTCCAGGCGCATCGTGCCGTACGTGGTGAGCACGAACTCGCCGTCGGCCAGGCCGTCCAGCGCGCGCCGTGCGCCGTGGAAGCGCCGTACCGGTGTGCCGGGTGCGAAGCGTTCGATCTCCCGCTGCCAGTTGCCCATGAGGGACGTCGGGCAGACCACCAGCGTGGGCCCGGCGGACTCCGACTCGGTCTGCCGGTGCAGATGGAGGGCGATCAGCGTGATCGTCTTGCCGAGTCCCATGTCGTCGGCGAGACAGCAGCCCAGGCCCAGCGACGTCATACCGGAGAGCCAGTTCAGGCCCCGCCTCTGGTAGTCCCGCAGGGTGGCCGCGAGGGCGGCCGGCTGCTCCACCGGCTGCTGCCCCTCGGGGTCGGCGAGCCGCTCCCGCAGGGCGGCCAGCCATCCGGTGGGCCGTACCTCGACCCGGTGGCCCTCCACCTCCGCCCAGCCCGTCAGGGCCGCGGCCAGGGCATCCACCGGTGTCACCTTGCGGTCCTGCCGGGAGCGGGCCAGGCGCACCTCCTGGGGGTCGATCAGGACCCACTGGTCGCGCAGCCGCACCACCGGACGCTTGGCCTCGGCGAGACGGTCCATTTCCTCGCGGTCCAGCGGCCGGTCGCCCAGGGAGAACGACCAGGTGAAGGCGAGCAGCGCGTCGGCGGACAGGAGCGACGGCATGGCCGCGAATGCTGTGCCGGACTCCGGGCCGCCGTCGAAAGGGCCCACCTCCGCGCGCGTGGCGAAGTCGCGGGTCAGTCCTTTGGGCCAGTGCACGTCGACCCCGGCGGCGCTCAGGGCACGGGCGCCCGTGCCGAGCAGTTCGGTGACCTCCTCGTCGGCGAGTTCGGCCGCGTCCGGCACGGTCGCCGACAGCAGTGGGGTGAGCGGGGTCCAGGCCCGGGCCGCGCGGCGCAGGGCGAGCAGCGCGTCCATCCGCGCGCGGGGGCCGAAGGCCTCGCCGCCGGCGCCGGCCCAGACATCCGCCGCGTCAGCGACGAGCGCGGGGTCGCTCACGCTGTGCACCTGAAGCACGGCCCGGAACGTCACGTCCGCGTCGTGGGCCGCCGTCTCCTCCAGTCCGTCCGCCTCGATCCGCAACGACAGCCGCACACCCGCGTCGTGGCCCGCGGCGACATCGGCGGCCCAGGCGCGCTGCTCGGGCATCCGCACCGGCTCCGGCGCGGCGTAGGCGGGACCGCCCGCCACCAGCGGCGCGGCGGGGGAGCGGGGCAGGGTGTCGGCGACCGCGTCGAGGAAGGCGCGCAGGAGCTGCTCCGGGTCGGGCAGGCGCAGCGGCCCGGCGCTGTCCAGGGGCACGGCGTGGGCCTCGGGCGGCATCGAGGCGGCGAGACGCCGTACGGCCTCGACGTCCTCGGTGCGCAGCGGGCCGGTGCGCCAGGCGTCGTGGTCCCCCGGGGACAGCCCCGGCAGCAGCAGTCCGCGCGCCACGAGATGCAGGGCGTGCAGGGCCGCGGCGCCCCAGAAGACGGTGGACCGTTGCCCCTGCCCGTCGGCACGCGCGCGGGTGAGGACCGGCAGGGCCGTGCGCACCGGCATCAGGGCGGCGGGCACGTGCGCTTCTACGACACCGCTGCCGTGCGGCACGACGACGGTCATTTCCGTGACGGGCGCGGACGCCACGGCCGGAGGGGAAGCGCCGTCCGGCCGCCAGAAGGCGACCCTGCCCGTGCGCGCGGGGTCGCCGGGCAGGAATACGGAGTGGCAAAGGGCCAGTTCGGAGACCTCGGCGGAGGATGCCGGGGGTGTCGGATGCTCGGCTATGGCGGATTCCTCAAATTTGACTACTGGGGAGCGGAATCGTCGAGAGTACAGCACTTCCGATGCGCACGGGTAGGGCTGAGCTGTGAGCTGAGTCACCATGGAGGTCTCGGGGGTGCGTCGGGGTCGCACCTCAGGGATGTCTCAGGGTCGCGGTCCGGAACCGCCGTGAGCGCGGGTCCGTTTTCGAGACAGAGAGCGGCAGTGGCCGCGAAGGAGGCGACAGTCATGTCGAACAACGCCAAGATCGCCGCAGGCGGTGTGGCGGTCGGGCTCATCCTGCTGATCTGGCTGCCCTGGTGGGCATCGCTCCTGATCATCCTGGGAGTCCCGGCCGCCGCGTACCTCGCGCTGGATCCGTCGCAGCGGCGCAGGCTCCGCCGCACCACCCGCAAGGAACTCGGCCGCTGAGGCGCTGATCCGGTGCGGCCCGGCCGATGCTCAGGCCCCGGCCGGACCGGCTCAGTTCGGCCGTACGGCCATCTTGTCGAGCGCTTCGAGGAGGCCCGGCAGTTCCGGCCCCCGGCCGACCGGCAGGACCTCGCCGGGCTCCTCGTCGAGCAGCACGAAGGCGATGTCGTCGGTCCTGGCGATGAGCGACCAGCCCGGACCGTCGGCCCGCAGGGTCCGGGCGTCTCCCGGCGCGAAGGAGGACCGGACCCGGCCCAGCGGCGGTGGTGAGTCGATGTAGGCGCGGGCCTCCGCGAGGACACGCCGGATGCCGCTGTGGCCATCCTTCCGCCCGCTCTCCCCGCCTTCGCCGGGGCCGTCGCCCGCCCCCTCCCCGTCACCCGGTGTTCCCGAGGGCCCCGGCGCCGGGAAGTCCGCGTCGTCGACCTGCTCCCGCCACGCCGCCCACTGCAGGGCGATCTCGTCCGCGCCCAGACGCCGCTGGGCCGGGCCCCAGACGGTGGCGTCCGGAGGAGTCAGCGGGGGCCGGTCGTCGGCCTCCGGGCCCGGATCGTGCGGCGCGGGCACCCCGGGGGCCGCGACGGCCACCGCGAGGGGCCAGCCGGGCAGGGCCGCGACGACCGTGCGTTCGTCGGGCGACAGCTCGTACTCCATGCCGCAGTCCCAGGACGCGATCGCGACGGCCACCAGGGAGACGTCGTCGATGGCCACCGTCCACCGGGCGCCCTCGCCGTCCTGACCGAGCACCAGCCCGTAGCCGTCGGCGAGCGGCGCGAGACCGAGCGCCGCGCATGCCTCGGGGTAGTCGTCGCCGAGCACACTCGGGAACTTCGCCGGCGTCAGCAGCACCGCCGTGAG
The DNA here is from genome assembly GCF_044755265.1 of Streptomyces sp. NPDC092370. Lineage (NCBI taxonomy): Bacteria > Bacillati > Actinomycetota > Actinomycetes > Kitasatosporales > Streptomycetaceae > Streptomyces > Streptomyces sp. NPDC092370. The sequence goes on from NZ_JBIVQO010000007.1 coordinate 179,388, forward strand.
CACATAGAGCGCATCGTCCGCGGCGGCGACGGCTTCCTCGTCCGTCCCGGCCATCCCAGCCTCCCCATCGGTTCGTCCACCGGCGCGCACCCTAATGCGCCCGCAAGCCCCTTGTCACGGCCTCGCCCGCGCACGCGGAGCTGCAGTTTTCCGGCGGACGGGGCGAATCGACCCTCCGGAACGGCCCCTCACGCCGCCGGCAGCCCCAGCAACTCGCGGGCCACCGTCTCCGGCGACTCGCCGCGCTCCCGGGCGAGCGCGATCACGGCCCGGCAGGCCAGCTCGTTCACACCGAACGACAGCGCCTCCGGCGACACCCAGCCGGCCGCCTCTTCGGACCGCTCCTGGTCGTCCTGCGCACACGCCGTGACATAGGTGGCCGCGGCCTCGAAGAGATTGTGCGGCCGCATGTCCCCGCCGGCCTTCGGCTCCGTGCGCAGGACATGAGTGACCCTTCCCCCGGCTTTGCGGAACCTGTCCCACATGCTGACCACCTTCCCCTTGTGCGCCCGTCCTGCCTGGTCGTTCAGCTGCTGAGGACCAACGTAGAGTTGGAGAACCTGTGGCAGAAGGGGGATAGCACGGTGAAGCGCTTCTCACGCCTCGAACAGATCCGGCGGATGGACCCGTACGAGGAGGCCACGGAGATCTACCGGCTGAGCGTGGCGTACGAGTTCCCGTGGGACTTCACACAGGCCCTGGAACTGGCCCTGTACCGCACCTACGCCGTCCCGAGCATCGGCCGGCTGCTCGCGCGGACGGCGGAGCTCACGGACCGGGCGCAGAAGCGCTACGACGACACCTCGCTGCTCCTGGACACCATCGTCGAGCACGGTTTCGGCAGTGACCAGGGCAGGACCGCGATCCGCCGCATCAATCAGATGCACCGCAGCTACGACATCAGCGACGACGACATGCGCTACGTGCTCTGCACGTTCGTCGTGATGCCCAAACGGTGGATCGACGCCTACGGCTGGCGCAGGATGTCACGCCACGAGACCGTCGCCGGCGTCGTCCACCACCGCACACTGGGCCGGCACATGGGCATCAAGAACATCCCCGAGACCTACGAGGACTTCGAGAACTACCTCGACTCCTACGAGGCCGCCCACTTCGCCTGGGACGAGGACGCCCGGCGCGTCTCGGACGCCACGCTCGGCCTGATGGCCTCCTGGTACCCCGGCCCCCTCGCCCCCCTGCTGCGCACCACGACCCTCGCGCTGCTCGACGACCCGTTGCTGCGCGCCTTCCGCTACACCCCGCCGAGTGCCGCCACACGCGCGTGGGTGCGTCGCGCGGTCCGGCTCCGCGGTCGTGCCGTACGCCTGCTGCCGCCCCGGCGGACCCCGCACTTCGCCCGCCAGAACCGGGAGATCAAGGGCTACCCCTACGGCTACCGGATCGCCGACCTGGGCACCCGCCCCGTCCCGGGCGTCCGGGGCTGCCCCGCGCGTCACGCGGCGCCGGACGCCGAGGCCGGGTGACACGACGGCTCGGCCTTCGCCCACGGCCCGGCCCTGGCGCACGGTGTTCGGTCCTCGTGCACGGTGCTCAGTCCTCGCGCACGGCCAGTGCCAGGAATCGCAAGTCCTCGTCGACGTACGACGTCAGACGCCATCCGGAACCGGCCAGCAGCGGACGGAGGTTGGACTCGGCACGCAGGTCGTCCGGGGTGAGCGGGCGGCCGTGGCGTGCCGCGAGAGCCGCCCTGCCGATCGGGTGGAACAGCGCCAGCACCCCACCGGGGCGCACCACGCGCGCGAGTTCCCGCAGGTTCTCGGCCGGGTTCCCGAGGTGGGAGATGAGGCCCGCCCCGAACACGGCGTCCAAAGACTCCGAGCGCAGCGGCAGCGCGGCGACGTCCGTGAGCAGCAACCGCCCGTCACGATCCCGCCCGGCCCGTACGGCCTCCCGCAGCATGGCCGGCGTCAGGTCGGCCCCGAGAACCACTCCCGAGGCCCCGACGGCGGCTCGCAGCGGCGGCAGGGCGCGTCCGGTGCCGCACCCCGCGTCGAGGACCCGGTCACCCGCCCGCAGTCCGAGTTCGGCGACCGCGGCCGCGTAGGCCGGACCGTCATCGGGGAACCGGCTGTCCCAGTCGGCGGCGCGGGCGGTGAAGAACTCCTGGACACGCGTCTGCTCGTCGCTCATGCACCGCATGATTCCTCACCGGCAGGGATGACGCCTCAGTGCACACGTTCGAGCGTGACCCGATCGTTCCGATACATCCTTGCGTCATATTCCAGCACCTTTCGAAATGCGCCCCCTTCGCGCGCCCCAGCCGGGTCTAGCGTCCCGGGGTCATGGGACACCTGGACCACGCAGCCCTGGGGTGGCTGACCCCCGCACTGTCGTACGTGATGGCCTGCATAGGCGCCGCGCTCGGTCTGCGCTGCACCGTCCGCGCGCTCGCCACCACCGGGCGCTCGCGGCGCAACTGGCTCGTCACCGCCGCCTCGGCGATCGGCACCGGCATCTGGACCATGCACTTCGTGGCCATGCTCGGGTTCGGCGTCACCGGCACCGACATCCGCTACGACGTGCCGCTCACGCTGCTGAGCCTGCTCGTCGCCATGGTCGTCGTCTGCGCAGGCGTCTTCGCCGTCGGCTACAGCAGGGACCGGGGCCGGGCGCTGCTGGCCGGCGGGCTCACCACCGGGCTCGGCGTCGCGAGCATGCACTACCTGGGCATGGCGGCCGTCCGTCTGCACGGTGACGTGACCTACGACCCGCTGCTCGTCGGACTCTCCGTGCTGATCGCCGTCGTCGCCGCGACAGCGGCCCTCTGGGCGGCGCTCAACATCAAGTCGCCCGTGGCGGTCACCATCGCCTCCCTGATCATGGGCGCGGCCGTCAGCAGCATGCACTACACCGGGATGTTCGCTGTGGGTGTGCGCGTGACGCCCTCCGGGGACACTCTGCCCGGGGCATCGGCGATGCAGTTCGTCTTCCCCCTTGCCGTCGGCCTCGGTTCCTATCTCTTCCTCACCTCGGCCTTCGTCGCCCTGTCGCCGACGGCCGGGGAGCGTGCGGCCTCCGCCTCGGCTCAGCGACCGGTGGGAAGCGCCGCACCCTAGCCGCGAAGGCGACCGCGAACCGCGGAAACCGCGCAGAGCCGAACGTGACGCAGCGGCCCGGGTGGTCCGCCGGGACCTCGGCCGTCACCGTCACCGCCGCCGACGCCAGGTCGCGCGGGGTCGGCACGCGAGGTGCGCCTCCCGTCAGCGAACCCTGTGACCAGGAGGAACAGCCTCGGCGGCCCCCGTGGCGCACCCGACGGCCGGACAGTGCGACTGCCGGTCCGGCCCTGCACTCCGGTCCGTGCGGGGCACGCCGGACCGCACGCCCCCGACCCACTCCCGAGCGAGGAGCCCATGCGAACACCCCGTAGGCCCCCCACAGACGGCGCCGAGGCGCCGCCCCCGCCCGTGCGCGGTCGCCGTGCACACGCCGGGCCCCCGGCCGACGAGAGCCCCGAGACGCCCCCGGGCGCCGCGGCGAACGGGATACCCGTGCGCGCGGAGCGCTGGCACATCCGCCCCCGCACCGTGCGCGCCAAGATCGTCTGCCTGCTGATGGTGCCGGTCGTCTCCCTCCTCGCCCTGTGGGCCTACGCGACCGTCACCACCGCCCAGGACGTCTCCCGGCTGCGGCAGGTCCAGCGCGTGGACGCCACGGTCCGCACCCCCGTCTCCGCCGCCGTCGACGCCCTCCAGGCCGAACGCGCGGCCGCCGTACGCCACGCCACCGACCCCTCCGCCGTCCGCGCCGGCGAACTGGACGAGCTCGCCCGGCGCACCGACCGGGCCGTCGCGAAACTGCGGCTCGGCACAGACAACACCGTCGCCGACAGCGGGGAACTGCCCGCCGCAGTCGCCCAGCGGCTGAACGCGTTCGTCACCGGTACCGAGCAACTGCGGCCACTGCGCACGGCGGTGCGGGACGGGCGAGCGGGCTGGGCGGAGACCTACGACCGCTACACCCGGACCATCTCGACCGCCTTCGGCGTCGGCGGTGCGCTCAGCGGGATCCAGGACGCCGACCTCGGCTCCGACGCGCGCGTGCTGCTCGAATTCGCCCGTGCGGGCGAGGCGCTGGCCCAGGAGGACGCGGTGCTGGCGAGTGCCCGTCTGGACGGCGCCCTGAGCGGGGAGCGGTTCCGGCTCTTCACCGGCGCCGTCGACCTGCGCCGCACGCTCACCGAGTCGGCCGTCGCGGACCTGAGCGCCGGCGAACGCTCCGCATGGGACGCCCTCTCGCGCCACAGCGCCTACACCGCCCTGGGCCACGCCGAGGACGGCGTCCTCGCTCGCGGGCCGGGAGCGAAGGCGGCCGAAGCGGCACCCGAGAGCACCTGGAACGCGGCCCACACGCGCGTGCGCAACGGCATGCGCACCATCGAGGACGACGCGGCACGCGCGGTCGCGGAGCGGGCCGACCCGTTCACCCGCGGACTGCTCACCCCGGCCGGTGCCGCCGTCCTGCTCGGCCTGGCGGCGGTCGCCGCCTCGCTCGTCATCTCCGTGCGGATCGGGCGCGGCCTCGTCGTGGAACTGGTGAGCCTGCGCAACGGCGCCCTGGAGATCGCCCGGCGCAAACTCCCCGACGCCATGCGGAAACTGCGGGCGGGGGAGGAGATCGACATCCGAGCCGAGGCCCCGCCGGGAGTACCCGCGGAGGACGAGACCGGGCAGGTCGCCGAGGCCCTCACCACCGTTCACCGCGCCGCGCTGCGGGCCGCCGTGGAGCGCGCCGAACTCGCCAGCGGCATCTCCGGCGTCTTCGTCAACCTGGCCCGCCGCAGCCAGATCCTCGTCCACCGGCAGCTGGCCCTCCTGGACAGCATGGAACGCCGCTCCGACGACCCGAACGAGCTGAGCGACCTCTTCCGCCTCGACCACCTCACCACCCGCATGCGGCGCCACGCGGAGAGTCTGATCATCCTCTCCGGAGCCGCCCCCGGCCGGGCCTGGCGCATGCCCGTCTCCCTGACGAACGTGGTCCGGGCGGCCGTTTCCGAGGTGGAGGACTACGCGCGCGTGGAGGTACGGCAGCTTCCCGAGGCGGCCGTGGTCGGCGCAGCCGTCGCCGACCTCACACACCTGCTGGCCGAGATCATCGAGAACGCCGCCCAGTTCTCGCCGCCCCACACCCGGGTGCGCGTCACCGGCGAACCCGTCGGCAACGGCTACGCCGTCGAGGTCGAGGACCGCGGTCTCGGCATGGGCAAGGAGACCCTCGCCGAAGCCAACCGCCGCATCGCGCAGTCCGAGGCGCTCGACCTGTTCGACAGCGACCGCCTCGGGCTGTTCGTGGTCAGCAGGCTCGCCGCCCGGCACGACGTCAAGGTTCACCTGAGGACCTCGCCGTACGGCGGCACCACGGCGGTCGTCCTGCTGCCCACCGCCCTGCTCCACACAGGGGCGGTGAAACGGTCCCCCGAAGACGCGCGGCCCGCCGGGCAACCCGAGGAGCGCGCCTACGCGCGCGTGCCCGACGGCACCACGCTCCAGGACGCCGTCCCCGCCCAGAGCGACCGGCGCGCCCTCGTGGCTCCCGTACGGGCCGTCGCGGAGACCGAGGCCGTGCGGCACGCGGACACACCGCATCACGCGGAGAGCCGACGTCACCTGGAGACCCCGAGCCCGGCCCCTCCTCCAGGAGTCGCCACCTTGCGACTGCACCGCCCACCGCAGCAGCCGGAAGACTCCGACGACCTTCCGCGCCGTGTACGACAGGCCAGCCTCGCTCCCCAACTGCGCGACGGGCGTCCCGAGGAGCAACCGTCGGCGCACGCCCCCCGGGACGACGAACGCACCCCCGAACTCGTACGGGACCGCATGGCGGCCTACCGCGACGGCTGGGCGCGCGGCGGCGGCAGGCGACCCGGTCGCGGCACCAGTCCCGGCCCCGCGACGGGCAGCGGCAGCAGCGAAGGAGAGTCTCCATGACCGTGTCGAGCCGCCTGCGTGACCGGCGGGACGGGGGTGGAGAGCCGTTTGTCGCGCAGCAACGCCCACAGCACCTGGGTGTGGATCACGCCTCCGGCGTGCTTCTCGAGGTGGTAGTCGCGCGATGGTCCCGGCCGCATCATGGCGCTCTGGGCGGACAGGTCGAGGACATGCCGCAGGCGTCGGCTGTAGCGCTTGGCCCGGTGGTAGTTGACTGTCCGGCGGCCGCAGGCGCGGGGTACGGGGGCCGGGCCCGCGTGCGAGGCGAGGCGGCCGGCGTTCTCGCGACCGGACAGGTCGCCGACGATCGCGACGAACTCCACCCCGAGGATCGGGCGCTTGCCGGGCTGGGATCCGACGATCTCGGCGCGCTCGTCGAGGCGGAAGGTGTCGCGGGCGACAAGTCCCTGATCAGCGATGACCGCAGCTCTCCCGCAGCAGCCGGAGCGTCCCGGCAGACCGGGCGGCCACTCTCCTTGAGCCCTCAGCGGCACCTCCGCATCAGCCACACCCGGTCCTCCCGGACCGCCGACATTCTTAGGGACACCGCATGATCCAGGAACCGAGCACACAGTCCGCCCGGCGGTCCGGCGAACTCGACTGGCTGCTGGACGATCTGGTGCTCCGCGTGAGCGACATACGGCATGCCGTGGTGCTGTCCAACGACGGCCTCGCCGTGGGCGCCTCGACCGGTCTGCGCCGCGAGGACGCCGAGCACCTCGCCGCGGTCGCCTCGGGCTTCCACAGCCTCGCCAAGGGCGCGGGACGGCACTTCGGCGCCGGCGGGGTCCGCCAGACCATGGTGGAGATGGACGAGGGCTTCCTGTTCGTGGCCGCCGCGGGCGACGGCTCCTGCCTCGCCCTCCTCACCGCCGTCACCGCCGACATCGGCCTCGTGGCCTACGAGATGGCCCGCCTGGTCAAACGCGTCGGTGAGCACCTCGGCACGGCGCCCCGCGTGGCCGCGCGGCCACCGGCCGCCGGATGAACCGGAAGAACGGTCCGCGCAGATGACCGAGGACACGACGGGCACCCGGCTCGAACAGGGCAGCCAGTGGTACGACAACGAGGCCGGCCCGCTCGTCCGCCCCTACGCCATGACGGGCGGACGTACCCGGCCCGGCCCCACGGGCGTCCGGTTCGACCTGATCGCCCTGGTCACACTGGACCCGGGCGCACCCGGCGTCGAGGACGCCCCGCTCGGGCCGGAACACCGCAACCTCCTCGACCTGTGCCGCACGGAGACCCAGTCGGTCGCCGAACTCGCCGCCGGTGCGGACCTGCCCGTCGGTGTGGTCAGGGTCCTGCTCGGCGACCTCCTGGAACTCGGCTGCGTCACCGTCAGCCGCCCCGTACCACCGGCGCAACTGCCCGACGAACGCATCCTGCGCGAGGTGATCGAGGGACTGAGGGCGCTGTAGCCACCGACTGGCTGAACGCCCACCACCCGCGCATGCACGACACCCGGCACTCCTGAGAGAAGTGATCAATGGTCTCCGAGCACTCCGACGCCCCGGACGGCGACACGGCCGCACTGGCGTTGAAGATTCTGGTCGCCGGCGGGTTCGGCGTGGGCAAGACGACACTGGTGGGCGCCGTCAGCGAGATCCGGCCACTGCGCACCGAGGAACTGCTCAGCGAAGCAGGGCAGTCGGTGGACGACACCGACGGCGTGGACCACAAGACCACCACGACCGTCGCCATGGACTTCGGACGCATCACCATCCGGTCCGGCCTCTCCCTGTACCTGTTCGGCACGCCGGGCCAGGACCGGTTCTGGTTCCTGTGGGACGAGTTGTCGCAAGGGGCGCTCGGCGCGGTGGTCCTCGCGGACACCCGCCGCCTGGAGGACTGCTTCCCCGCCGTCGACTACTTCGAGCACCGGCGCATCCCGTTCGTCGTGGCCGTCAACTGTTTCGCGGGCGCCCGGCGGCACGACGCCCCGGACGTCTCGCGCGCCCTCGACCTCGACAAGGGCACGCCCGTGGTGCTGTGCGACGCCCGTGACCGCGACTCCGGAAAGGAGGTGCTGATCCGGCTCGTCGAGTACGCCGGGCGGATGCACACCGCCCGGCTGCTCGACTCGGTCGGCTGACCGGGGCGTACCGCCGTCAGAGCGCGACGTCCCGCTCCGCCAGCACCCTGTCGACGGTGACACGGACGAGGAGTTCGCCGGGGACGCCGTTGCGCGCGCCGAACTCCTCGGCGCGCTCCTCGCCCATGTACCGGGCCCCGATCCGGGTGGCCCAGTGCCGTGTCTCGTCGAGGTCGTCCGAGACGCGGGCGCGGCCCCGCAGAACCACGAAGGAATACGGCGGCCGGTCGTCGTCCACGCACAGGGCGACCCGGCCGTCCCGGACGATGTTGCGCCCCTTCACGGTGTCCTGGCCGGTGTTGAACACCACCTCGTCCCCGTCCAGCAGGAACCAGATCGGAGCCACGTGCGGGCTGCCGTCCGCCCGGACCGTGGACAGCTTCGCGGTGCGGGTGCCGTGGGAAACGAACTCCCGCCACCCCGCGTCGGTCATCTTCTCTGCCATGGCTCCCATCCTCCTTGCCCCGACAGCGGACGTGGGGAAGGCTGGCGTGGAGGTCCTCCGGCCAGGAGGAGAATCGCACGGGGAGAAAACGGGGAGAAGGGAACATGGCGCAGAACCAGGGACTCGGATGGCTGCTGGACGACCTGACCGATCGCGTCCACGAAGTGCGGCACGCACTGGTCCTGTCCAACGACGGCCTGGTGACCGGCGCGAGCACCGGACTGCGCCGCGAGGACGCGGAGCACCTCGCGGCCGTGTCGTCCGGGCTGCACAGCCTGGCCAAGGGCTCCGGACGGCACTTCGGCGCCGGCAGCGTACGCCAGACGATGATCGAGTTCGACGACGCGGTGCTCTTCGTCACCGCCGCGGGAACGGGTAGCTGTCTGTGTGTCCTCAGCGGCGCGGAGGCCGACATCGGCCAGATCGCCTATGAGATGACACTGCTGGTCAACCGGGTCGGCGAGCACCTCGACGTGGACGCCCGCCAGCCGGAGCCGAAACCGATCGCGGATCTCTGACCTGCATGTTCCTCATCCCCCGTGGAGTTATCCACAGGTTCGCCACGAGATCCGCCGCAGCGGCTACGGTTTTTTCACGGCGACCGCACACGGCGTGAGCCGCCGACTCCACGGGGGAGACCGACCATGACACGCATCGGCACGACGGCCGACCGCCTCACCTGCGCCCCGAGCCGGGCCGCCCGCGAACTGGGACTGAAGCGGGGCGAGTTCGACCTCGCGGTGAACCTGGGGCTCATCCGGACCGTTCCCGACGAAGGAGGCGGGGGGCGGCGCGTGCCCCGGGGCGAGATCGACCGGCTGCGTTTTGGGGACGGCGTCCCGGGTGCCCTGCGCGAGCGCGTCGCGACCGTCGGCACCACTGACGGCGCGCAGCTCATGGGGGTGCCGTCCACCAGGTTCACGAGCCTCGCGCGCTTCGGCCTGCTGGTCCCGGTGACGTTCTACCTGAACCGCTATCGGACGGTCGTCTGGCTGTATCTGGCCGAAGAACTCCGGCAGTTCGCGGCCGAGGACGGCAACGTCCGGTTGCTGACCGGTCGCCGCGCGCCCACTGAGATCCGGGAAGGGCTGAAGTCCGGGATGGACCGGCGGCCCCGCAACTGGCGGGGCCGTCACGTCGGATTCCTGACACGGCAGGCGGGGGACGACCCCTGGGCACGCGCGGCAGCCGTCGCCTGCCTCCTGGACCCCGCCGACGTGGCGGACATCGTCCCGGATCCCCGCGAACGCGCCCACCTGGACCACTGCCGCCCCCGGCTCCCGGCGCACGGCACTCCCGGTTCACCCGCCGCCGAGCTGGCCGAGACACTGATGACGGCGAGCGAGCCGGACGAAGTGGACTGGTTCCGGGCAGACCTGGCCCACACCATGCGGACGGCCCGAAGGCACCGCCCCGTGGACGGCCCGAAGGCACCGCCCCGTGGCGGAGGCCCCGCCCCCGACACCGCGGTCTGGACCCGAGGCGCTCGCGCCACCCCCCCCGCTCCGGGGGCAGCGCGGCCCGTGCACCGGAGTCCCGTCCCTCCCCACGGCCTGCTGAACCGGCTCCTCCGTCAAGGCCGGCGGTCGGCCCGGGTGACTCCTTCGGCTCGCATCGCCGCTGGCCGGCGCCCCGACCGATGAGTTTCCGGATGCGCTCGGGTCCACCTCTGACGAGACTGTGTCCGGGAGGCGATCATGTTCGGTACGACGAAGGCGTACAGCGGATTCTCGGTGGACGACATCGACGCGGCCAGGGCGTTCTACGGTGACACGCTGGGGCTGCGGGTGTCGGAGGAGAACGGGATGCTGATCCTGCACCTCGCGGGTGACCGGGACACCCTGGTCTACCCCAAGCCGGATCACACCCCGGCGACGTTCACCATCCTCAACTTCCCGGTCGACGACATCGAGGCCGCGGTCGACGAGCTGAGCAGGAGAGGGGTGCGTTTCGAGCGCTACGACCACCTCAAGACGGACGACAAAGGGATCTTCCGCGGTGGCGGCCCGCTGATCGCGTGGTTCACCGACCCGGCGGGGAACGTGCTGTCCGTCCTCCAGGAAACCTGACACGCACGTCATGCCCGAGCTGCCCGACGTCGAGGGCTTCCGGCAGGTGCTCGTGTCCTGCGCGAAGGGGCGTGTGATCCGACACGTCGACGTGCGGGACGCGGGAGTCCTGCACGGTGTCGACGCCCGGCGGCTGCGGGACGCGCTGGAGGGGCGCAGGTTCGGCACGCCGGAGCGGCACGGCAAGTGGCTGCTCGCGCGCACCGGCGGCCCCACCCTCGTGTTGCACTTCGGCATGACGGGGCGGCTGGTCTGCGGGCACGCCGACGAACCCGTCGAGATACATGACCGTGTCCTGTTCACCCTGGGCGGGGGCCGTCAGCTGCGCTTCCGTGACCAGCGCAAACTGCAGGGGCTCTGGCTGGCCCACGACGAGTCCGACCTGGAGCGGCTGCTGAGACGGCAGGGCCCCGACGCGCTGGCGGTGGACCGTGCGCGGTTCGAGGAGGTGCTCGGATCGCGCCGCGGGCATCTCAAGACGGCCCTCACGGACCAGTCAGTCCTCGCCGGACTCGGCAATCTCCTCGCCGACGAGATCTTGTGGCGGGCTCGCCTGCGCCCCGACCGAGGGGTGCGTGATCTCACCGGGGAGGACCGCCGCCGCCTGTTCGACGAGATGCGGCGCACCCTGCGCTCGTCCGTCACCGCCGGTTGCGTGCCGCCGCGTGACTCCTGGCTCACCGGCCACCGGGACGACCGGGACCCGAGATGCCCGCGATGCGGCACCGGCCTGCGCCGGTCCCGTATCGCCGGGCGGGGCACGGTGTGGTGCCCGGAGTGCCAGCCGGACCGGTGATCCGGGGCGGCGTGCCACGAGGCCCGCTCCCTCGACGTCCCGGACGCCGGCGATCACCACGGAGGCGGCGTCCGGGAGCCGGCGATCACCACGGAGGCGCCCTCGGTCTGCGAGGGCACGTGCCACCGCCGATCCTTCCTCCGCCCGCTGACGGTGGTCACCGGCCCGCTGAGGCGTGCGTTCGTGGGCCTCCTTCGCTTCAGGGTGCCGCCGCGGTCTCGCGCTCCTCGCCCGGGACCACCAGCGACTGCGCGAACGGAATCCGCGCCAGCGCGAGCACCCCCGCGGCGATCAGCGCGACGCCGAACAGCTGGGGCAGCAGCCACCACCCGGAGCGGACGGTCTCCTCGTACAGGGTGATGCCGAGGGCGAGGCTCACCAGGGCGTCGCCGAGGGTGAGCGCGGGCTGCGAGGCGACCAGCGGGCCGGCCTGCATGGCGTTCTCCAGCAGGAACAGCGCGCCCACGCCGGTCGCGGCGAACGCGTACGTCTGCCAGGCGGTGAGGAAACCGACGATGCCCTGCTCGTCGAGGATGTGCATGGCGGCCTTCATCAGCGCCGCGGTCACCGCGTAGCTGATCGCCGTCGCGGCACCCAGGCATGCGGCCCGGGCCCGGCCCTCCGGACGCCGCAGGGCCGCGAGAGCCAGGGCTACGACCGCCCCGGCGCATACGGCGAGAGCGGGAATCCAGCGGTCCAGCGCCACATGGGTGCGGTTGCCGGCGGGGGAGGCGGCGGCGAGCGCGACCGCCAGACCGGCCACCACCACCGTCACGGCCAGCCAGCCCTTGCCCGGCAGATGCCGGTGCATCAGCAGGGAGGCGACGACCAAAGTGAGCGGCAGCTCCAGCACGAACAGCGGCTGCACGATCGTCAGCGGCCCCGTGGCCAGCGCCAGGGCCTGGCAGACGGCGGCGGCGATCACCGCGAGGATGCCGGCCAGCCACACGGGCCGGCGCAGCAGATCGACCAACAGGCCGGCCCGCAGGCCTTGCGACGCGGGCACGGTGAGCGCCGCCTTGCGTTGCAGCACGGTCGCGACGGCGTTGCTGAAGGCCGCGCAGATCGCGAACACGACAGGGAGCACGGTGTGCAGCGTGGCCACCTCCCGGATCGGCGGGCGTGTGACGCCGGCAGTGCCTGCTCCTGCCATGTTCGCCGGATTTGGCCGGCGGCGCGATCGGAGCCCCGGCGCGCGGTGCTCCGATCGGGGAGGGCCAGGTCAGCCGAGTTTCCGGAAGAGCCCTTCCTGCACCACGGACACGACCAGACGGCCCTCACGGTCGTAGATCCGGCCCCGGGCCAGGCCCCGGCCGCCCACCGCGATCGGCGACTCCTGGTCGTAGAGGAGCCAGTCGTCCGCGCGGAACGGGCGGTGGAACCACATGGCGTGGTCCAGCGACGCCATGTCGAAGCCGCGCGGCCCCCACAGCGGCTCGACGGGGATGCGGACGGCGTCCAGCAGCGTCATGTCGCTGGCGTAGGTGAGGGCGCAGGTGTGCACGAGAGGGTCGTCACCGAGCGGTCCGACCGCGCGCATCCACACCGCGCTGCGCGGCTCGGCTTCCCTGGCCTCCGCGGCGGTCCAGCGCAGCCGGTCCACGTAGCGGATGTCGAAGGGCTGGCGGCGGGCCATCCGCTCCAGCTGCTCGGGCAGCGCGCCCAGATGCTCCCGGATCTCGTCCGTGACCGTGGGCAGGGACTCCGGGTCCGGAACCTCGCGGGCGGGCGGCAGCTGGTGCTCGAAGCTGCCTTCCTCCGGCTTGTGGAAGGACGCGGTGAGATTGAAGATCGTGCGGCCCTGCTGCACGGCCGTCACCCGACGGGTGGTGAACGACCGCCCGTCGCGCACATGCTCGACCTGATAGACGATCGGCACACCCGGCCGGCCCGGCCGCAGGAAGTACGCGTGCAGCGAGTGCACCGGGCGGTCGCCCTCCGTGGTGCGGCCGGCGGCGACCAGTGCCTGGCCCGCCACCTGCCCGCCGAAGACCCGCTGCAGGGACTCCTGCGGGCTGCGGCCGCGGAAGATGTCGACCTCGATCTGCTCCAGGTCGAGCAGGTCGACCAGTCTCTCGGCCGGGTTCGTCGTCATGGGTGGGATTCTCCTGTGCTCGCTGCTGCCCGGCCGCTCACAGCTGGCCGACGTCGGTCACGCGCACGACCGCGCGGCCCTCCGCGTCGGAGGCCGTGAGGTCGACCTCCGCGCTGATGCCCCAGTCGTGGTCGCCGCTGGGGTCGTGGAAGATCTGCCGGACCCGCCACAGGGCGTTCTCCGGCTCCTCCTCGATGAGCAGCAGCTTCGGGCCGCGGGCGTCGGGACCGGTGCCGAGATCCTCGTACTCGTCCCAGTACTTGTCCATCGCCTCACCCCAGGCGTCGGCGTCCCAGCCGGAGTCGCCGTCCATCTCGCCCAGTTCGCCCACCTGGTCGAGGGCGGCCAGTTCCACACGGCGGAACATGGCGTTGCGGACCAGGACGCGGAAGGCGCGCGCGTTGGCGGTGACCGGCTTGACCTCGTCGGCCTTCTCCTGCGCCTCCTCGGCGGTCATCTCCGCGGGGTTGGCCAGCTGCTCCCACTCGTCCAGCAGGCTGGAGTCGACCTGGCGCACCATCTCGCCCAGCCAGGCGATCAGATCCTGGAGGTCCTCGGACTTGAGGTCGTCCGGGACGGTGTGGTCGAGGGCCTTGAAGGCACTGGCGAGGTAGCGCAGCACGATGCCCTCGGTGCGGGCCAGCTCGTAGTGGGACACCAACTCCGTGAAGGACATCGCCCGTTCGTACATGTCACGGATGACCGACTTGGGCGACAGCGGATGGTCGCCGACCCAGGGGTGGCTCTTGCGGTACGTGTTGTACGCGTGGAAGAGCAGCTCCTCCAGGGGCTTCGGGTAGGTGATGTCCTGGAGGCGCTCCATGCGCTCCTCGTACTCGACCCCGTCCGCCTTCATCTGGGCCACGGCCTCGCCGCGCGCCTTGTTCTGCTGGGCGGCGAGGATCTGCCGCGGGTCGTCGAGCGTCGACTCCACGACGGACACCATGTCGAGCGCGTACGACGGCGACTCGGGGTCGAGCAGTTCGAAGGCGGCGAGTGCGAACGTGGACAGCGGCTGGTTGAGCGCGAAGTCCTGCTGGAGGTCGACGGTGAGACGGACGATGCGGCCCTCGGCGTCCGGCTGGCCGAGCTTTTCGACGATGCCGCCGTCCAGCAGCGAACGGTAGATCGCGATGGCCCGGCGGATGTGCCGCAACTGCTGCTTGCGCGGCTCGTGGTTGTCCTCCAGCAGCCGCCGCATCGCCTCGAAGGCGTTGCCGGGACGGGCGATCACCGACAGCAGCATGGTGTGCGTCACCCGGAACCGGGACGTCAACGGCTCCGGCTCGGACCCGATGAGCTTCTCGAAGGTCTGCTCCGACCAGGCGACGAAGCCCTCCGGTGCCTTCTTGCGGACGACCTTGCGGCGCTTCTTCGGGTCGTCGCCCGCCTTGGCGAGGGCCTTCTCGTTCTCGACGACGTGCTCGGGCGCCTGCGCGACGACGAAGCCCTCCGTGTCGTACCCGGCCCGTCCGGCACGGCCCGCGATCTGGTGGAACTCCCGGGCGCGCAGGGTGCGCACGCGGGTACCGTCGTACTTGGTGAGGGCCGTGAACAGCACGGTGCGGATGGGGACGTTGACACCCACGCCGAGCGTGTCGGTGCCACAGATGACCTTCAGCAGACCGGCCTGCGCGAGCTTCTCCACCAGGCGGCGGTACTTGGGGAGCATGCCGGCGTGGTGCACGCCGATGCCGTGCCGGACGTAACGGGACAGGTTGCGCCCGAACTTGGTGGTGAAGCGGAAGTTGCCGATCAGCTCGGCGATCCGTTCCTTCTCCTCCTTCGAGCACATGTTGATGCTCATCAGCGCCTGCGCCCGCTCCACGGCCTGCGCCTGAGTGAAGTGCACGATGTAGACGGGCGCCTGCCGGGCCGCCAGCAGGTCGGTGAGCGTCTCGGTGAGCGGGGTGTACCGGTACTCGTAGGAGAGCGGGACCGGCCGGGTCGCCGAGCGGACCACCGCGGTCGGGCGGTTCGTGCGGCGGGTGAGGTCCTTCTCGAAGAAGGAGACGTCGCCGAGCGTCGCGGACATCAGCACGAACTGCGCCTGCGGCAGCTCCAGGATCGGGATCTGCCAAGCCCAGCCGCGGTCGCCCTCCGCGTAGAAGTGGAACTCGTCCATCACG
Organism: Streptomyces sp. NPDC092370; assembly: GCF_044755265.1. Classification (NCBI taxonomy): domain Bacteria; kingdom Bacillati; phylum Actinomycetota; class Actinomycetes; order Kitasatosporales; family Streptomycetaceae; genus Streptomyces; species Streptomyces sp. NPDC092370. The sequence continues at coordinate 194,968 of NZ_JBIVQO010000007.1, forward strand.
ACCTGGCCGACGTCCGCGTCCTTGCCGTCGCGCAGTGCGATCGACGCGAGCACCTCGGCGGTGCAGCAGATCACGGGCGCGTCGGCGTTGACGGACGCGTCACCGGTCAGCATGCCGACGTTCTCCGTGCCGAAGATCTTGCACAGCTCGAAGAACTTCTCCGACACCAATGCCTTGATCGGGGCGGTGTAGAAGGTGACCTCGTCACGGGCGAGAGCCGCGAAGTGCGCGCCTGCCGCGATCATGCTCTTGCCGGAGCCGGTGGGCGTCGACACGATCACGTTCGCGCCGGAGACCACCTCGATCAGCGCCTCCTCCTGGTGGGAGTAGAGGGTGAGCCCGCGCTCGCCGGCCCACGACTCGAAGGCTTCGTACAAGGCGTCGGGGTCGGCGGTCCGCGGCAGCTGATCGATGAGGGTCACGCCCCCATCTTGCCTGGCCCGATGCCCGATGCGGGAATCGGCTGCGGGCCCGAAGATCACGAACGCTACGCTGGGGCGCCGACGGGACGTCAGCGCGCCCGGTCAACTGGACAGCGGCAGATGAGGAATGGGGCGGGCAGCGGCCATGATGGGACCAGCACACTCACTGTCGGGAGCCGCCGCCTGGCTCGGCGTCGGTGCGGCCGCCGCGGCGGCCGGGCATCCGATGCCCTGGCCGGTCCTCCTCGTCGGTGCCCTGATCTGCGCCGGAGCGGCCCTGGCCCCGGACCTCGACCACAAGGCCGCCACCATCTCCCGGTCCTTCGGGCCGGTGTCGCGCTGGCTGTGCGAGATCGTGGACAAGCTGTCGTACGCCGTCTACAAGGCCACCAAGAAGCAGGGCGACCCGCGCCGCTCCGGCGGACACCGCACCCTCACGCACACCTGGCTGTGGGCGGTCCTGATCGGTGCGGGCACCTCGGTCGTGGCGATCACCGGCGACCGCTGGGGCGTCCTCGCGGTCCTCTTCGTGCACATGGTCCTGGCCATCGAGGGCCTGCTGTGGCGGGCCACACGCGGCTCCAGCAGCGAGGTCCTGGTGTGGCTGCTGGCCGCGACCACCGCGTGGATCCTCGCGGGCGTGCTGGACAAGCCGGGCAACGGCGCGGACTGGCTGTTCACGGCGCCGGGCCAGGAGTACCTGTGGCTGGGGCTGCCGGTGGTGCTGGGCGCCCTCGTGCACGACATCGGGGACGCGCTCACCGTGTCCGGCTGCCCGATCCTGTGGCCCATCCCGGTCGGGCGCAAGCGCTGGTACCCGATCGGGCCGCCGAAGGCCATGCGGTTCCGGGCCGGCAGCTGGGTCGAGCTGAAGCTGCTGATGCCGCTGTTCATGCTGCTCGGCGGGGTGGGCTGCGCGGCGGCGCTCAACGTCATCTGAGCCGGGCCCGCCCCCTGCCTCAGCGGCCGCCGTAGCGCCGCTCGAACGCGGCGACCCTGCCCTCCGAGTCCACCGTGCGGGCCTTGCCCGTGTAGAAGGGGTGGCTCTCCGAGGAGATCTCCACGTCCACGACCGGGTAGGTCTCTCCGTCGTCCCACTCGATGCTCTGGTCGCTGGTCGCGGTGGACCGGGTGAGGAACGCGTATCCGGCGGCGCGGTCGCGGAAGACGACGGGGTGGTAGTCGGGGTGCTTGTCCTGCTGCATGAAAGCTCCTCGGACGACTCGGGCCGGTTTCCCTGTCAGCCGGACAGGGTGTCCTCGTCGACGATGTGCACAGCGGCCTCCTCGGCCGACGCGGCGGCGCCGTCGATGCCCACGTCCATGGCGACCAGTGCCTCCTCCTCGTCCTCGTGGGCGCCCTCGTCGGGTGCCACGAGCCGGCCGGAGCGCACGGCGCCGACCTCGTTGTCCAGGAGTTCCCCGTCGGTGCCCTCGCAGTCCCCGATGCCGTCACCGTCCGGAGCGGCGGCGTCCGGCAGCTCCTCGGAGAGCCGCTGGTCCAGCGTCTCGCCCCGCTGCCGCTCGGCCGCCGTCACGCCGAGGTGCTCGACGGCCCAGGGTCGCTCGGGAGGGGACCAGCCCCGGTCGAGGGGATCGTCGACGCCGTCGTACTCCAGGGTGTCCTCGGCGTCGAGCAGCCCCGTGTCCTCTCTCTGCTCGTCTTGGTCCGGCTGGTAGACGTCGTCTCCCCAGCCGTCGGAGCTGTTCACGGGTACCTCCAGGGGGTGGGGACGGGCCCGCTTCCACGAGTCCCGCGCCGGGCCGCCGCCGCACGGAGCACTGGCGCCGCCCGAACCGCTGAGGGGCGGGCGTCCCCGAGCCGGTGCCTGATTCCAGCCTTCCACCCCGGCTCGGGACCGCGCAACGCCAAGGACCCGGCGGCCCCCCGGGCGACGCCGTCCCGCACGACGAGGTGCTCAGCCGTGCCACGACCTCCACAGCGCCGCGTACGCGCCGTCCGCCGCGACCAGCTCCTCGTGGCTGCCCAGTTCGCCGATGCGGCCGTTCTCGACGACGGCGATGACGTCCGCGTCGTGGGCGGTGTGCAGCCGGTGGGCGATGGCGACGACGGTCCGGCCGTCGAGGACCCGGGCCAGGGAGCGTTCCAGGTTGCGGGCGGCGCGCGGGTCGAGCAGCGACGTCGCCTCGTCCAGGACCAGCGTGTGCGGGTCGGCCAGCACCAGGCGGGCCAGCGCGATCTGCTGGGCCTGGGCCGGGGTGAGCGCCAGGCCGCCCGAGCCGACCTCGGTGTCCAGACCGTCCTCCAGTGCCCTGGCCCAGCCGTCCGCGTCGACCGCCCCCAGCGCAGCCCACAGCTCGGCGTCGACGGCACCGGTCCGCGCGAGCCGGAGGTTGTCGCGCAGAGAGCCCACGAAGACGTGGTGCTCCTGGTTGACCAGGGCCACATGGGAGCGGACGCGTTCGGCGGGCATCCGGGACAGCTCGGCGCCGCCCAGGGTGATCCGGCCGTCCCGGGGCGCGTAGATCCCGGCGAGCAGCCGGCCCAGCGTGGACTTGCCCGCACCCGAGGGGCCGACCAATGCCATCCGGGTGCCGGGGGAGACCTCCAGGGACACCTTGCGCAGGACGTCCACGCCCTCCAGATAGCCGAAGTGCACCCGGTCGGCGTGCACGTGCCGTCCCTCGGGGGCGACCGACGGATCCCCGGCGTCGGGCTCGATGTCCCGGACCCCGACGAGCCGGGCCAGCGACACCTGCGCCACCTGGAGCTCGTCGTACCAGCGCAGGATCATGCCCACCGGGTCGACCAGCATCTGGGCGATCAGCGCGCCGGTCGTGAGCTGGCCGACATCGATCCACCCGTGCAGGGCGAACACGCCGCCGATCATCAGGACCGAGGCGAGCACGGTGACGTGGGTGACGTTGACGACGGGGAAGAGCACCGACCGCAGCCAGAGCGTGTACCGCTCCCAGGCGGTCCACTCCCGGATCCGTCGCTCCGACAGCGCCACGCGGCGCTCGCCCAGGCGGTGGGCCTCGACGGTGCGCCCGGCGTCCACGGTCTCGGCGAGCGCGGCGGCCACGGCGGCGTACCCGGCGGCCTCGGAACGGTAGGCCGAGGGGGCCCGCCGGAAGTACCAGCGGCAGCCGATGATCAGCAGCGGCAGGGCGAGCAGCACGGCGAGCGCCAGCGGAGGCGCCGTGATCACCAGTCCGCCCATCAGCAGGACGACCCACACCACGCCGATGGACAGCTGCGGCACGGCCTCGCGCATCGCGTTGCCCAGCCGGTCGACGTCGGTCGTGATCCGGGACAGCAGGTCGCCGGTGCCGGCCCGCTCCAGCACCCCGGGCGGCAACCCCACCGACCGGACGAGGAAGTCCTCGCGCAGGTCGGCCAGCATCCGCTCGCCCAGCATCGCCCCGCGCAGCCGCACCTCGCGGACGAACACCGCCTGGACGGCCAGCGCGGCGACGAAGAGCCCGGCCGTCAGTTCCAGCCGCAGGTCCCGTGCCCCGCCGGACACCCGCTCCACAAGTCCGCCCAGCAGCCAGGGACCGGCCATCGAGGCGATCACGGCGGCCGTGTTGACGGCGATCAGCAGCAGGAACGCCCGCCGGTGCCGGCGCAGCAGTTCGGCCACATAGGCGCGGACGGTCTCGGGGGCGCCGACCGGCAGGGTGCTCGCCGTGGTCGGGGCCGCCGGGTCGTACGCCGGTGGCGCGACGCCGATCATGCCTTCTCCTCGATCTCTTCCAGTTCCTTCAGGACGTCCTTCAAGGCGACGGAGCCGTTCAGCGCGGCCTCGTCGTCCGTCTCGCGTGTGACCACCGCCCGGTAGCGGGGTTCGTTCCGTACCAGGTCGTGGTGGGTGCCGACCGCCACGGCCTCGCCGTCGTGCAGGAACACGACCCGGTCGGCGCGGTCCAGCAGCAGCGGGGAGGAGGTGAATACCACGGTCGTGCGCCCGGCGCGCAACTCCCGCACGCCCTGCGCGATCCGCGCCTCGGTGTGCGAATCGACGGCCGAGGTCGGCTCGTCCAGGACGAGCGCCTCCGGGTCGGTGACCAGCGACCGGGCCAGCGCCAGCCGCTGCCGCTGACCGCCGGACAGGGACCGGCCGCGTTCGGTGATGCGCGCGTCCATGGGATCGGCGGCGTCCAGCGAGCCCTGCACCAGCGCCGCCAGCACGTCGTCGCACTGCGCGGCCGCCAGGGCAGCCTGCGGCGGGACGTCACCCGAGGCGGGTACGTCGAGCAGGTCGCGCAGCGTGCCCGACAGCAGGACCGGGTCCTTGTCCTGGACGAGGACGGCCGTGCGGGCGCTGTCCAGCGGGAGTTCGTCGAGCGGCACCCCGCCCAGCAGCACCGAGGTGCCCTCCTGGGACGGGTGTCCGCCCAGCCGTTCCGCCAGCATCCCCGCCGCGTCCGGGTCGCCGCACACCACGGCCGTGAGCCGCCCGGCGGGTGCGAGGAGTCCGGTCTCCGGGTCGTAGAGGTCGCCGGAAGGGACACCGTCGGCGCGCGATCCGGTGGTGTCGGTGGGCCGCTGAAGCGACAGCACTCCCGCGGCCCGCTTGGCGGAGGGCCGGGAGAAGGAGTACGCCATGGCGATCTCCTCGAAGTGCCGCAGCGGGTAGGTGAGGACCATCACCGAGCTGTAGACGGTGACCAGTTCGCCGACGGTGATCCGCCCCTCGCGCGCCAGCCGCACGCCGTACCAGACGACGGCGATGAGCAGCAGCCCGGGCAGCAGGACCTGGATCGCGGAGATCAGGGACCACATCCGGGCGCTGCGTACGGCCGCGTGGCGGACCTCCTGGGAGGCGCTGCGGTAGCGGTCGAGGAACAGCTCCTCGCCGCCGATCCCGCGCAGCACCCGCAGCCCGGCGACGGTGTCCGAGGCGAGTTCGGTGGCGCGTCCGGCCTTCTCGCGCTGGGTGTCGGCGCGCCGGGTGGCGCGGGGCAGCAGCGGCAGCACGGCGAGTGCCAGCGCGGGCAGCCCCACGGCGACGACCACGCCGAGCGCCGGCTGGTAGACCAGCAGGCCGACGCAGACCAGCACGATGGTGACCAGGGCCGCGCTGAAGCGGGACAGGGCCTCGACGAACCAGCCGATCTTCTCGACGTCGCCCGTCGAAACAGCCACCACTTCACCGGCCGCGACGCGCCGGGTCAGTGCCGAGCCCAGATGGGCGGCCTTGCGGGCGAGCAGTTGCTGGACGCGGGCGGCCGCCGTGATCCAGTTGGTGATCGCCGTGCGGTGCAGGAAGGTGTCGCCGACCGCGTTGCCGACGCAGGCCAGCGCCAGCAGGCCGCCCGCCAGGGCGAGCCGTGAGCCGGAGCGGTCGACGACGGCCTGCACGGCGACCCCGACACAGAACGGCAGCGCGGCGACGGAGGCGAAGTGCAGCAGCCCCCAGGCCAGCGACTTGAGCTGACCGCCCAGCTGATTGCGGAAGAGCCACCACAGGAATCGAGGCCCCGAACGCGCGTCCGGCACGCCCGGGTCGGGGTACGGAAGGTCTTGAATCTGCATGACGTCCCAGTGGCTCGTGTCAGGGGGATGGGGTCCGGCCGAAGGCAGCAAACCGTGACAGGTTCGCCTCGTGGCGTGGTCGGGGGCAACAGGTTTTCCGCCCACCGAACGGAACCGGCCGACCGGGGCGGCAACAGGCTGGGCCCGGCGGGCCGGTGCCCATTGCGGAGGCGGCCGGGGCCCCGTAGAACACCGCCCATGAAGAGACGGATCGTCATGTCCATGCTTGCCGGAGCGGTCCTCCTGACAAGCACCCTCCTCGGCACCGGAACCGCCGGAGCGGCGGACGTCCCGGCCCGGTCGGCCGATGTCCCCGCCGAGTTCGGCACCGACTGGCACGACCCGGTCACGGCCGCCCCGGCCGTCGAGAGGCCTGCCGGAAAATCCTGTGAAGTCACCCTCGTCCGGGCGCGGTTTCGCGACTTCACCCCGTACCGCGGCACGTACACACCGCCCACCGGTTGCGGCGACCGCTGGAGCAAGGTGGTGCTGAGGCTCGACGGCAAGGTGAAGGGACGCCAGTACGACCGGCTGGGCTACCTCCATGTCGGCGGGGTCGAGATCTTCCGGACGTCCACGCCCCAGCCCTCACCGGACGGCATCGAGTGGTCCGTGGAGAAGGACGTCACGCGCTACGGCGACACCTTCCGTTCGACCCGTGGCGTCGAGATGCTCATCGGGAACGTCGTCGACGACACCTACACGGGCGTCCTCGACATCGAGGTCACGCTGACGTTCTACCGGGGGCGCCCCGACGGAACGAGCCCCGACCGGGTCCTCACCCTCGACGGCGACTCGGCCCTCACCACCCCGCGCAACAGCGAGCGCATCGTCGCCGAGGTGTACGCGACCGGCTCCGGCGGCGGCTGCGAGGAGTACTGGTACCTGACGGTGCCCGATCCGGCGCCGTACTCCTGCAAGGCCGGCCACGGCCCCTACAGGGAGGTGCAGATCAGCGTGGACGGCCGCCTCGCCGGCATCGCCGCCCCGTTCCCGACGGTCTGGACCGGCGGCTGGTCCAACCCGTTCCTCTGGTATGTGATCCCGGGCCCGCGCGCCTTCGACATCGAGCCGATCACTTACGACCTCACGCCCTTCGCCGGGATCCTCAACGACGGCCGCCCGCACCGCGTCGAGGTCTCGGTCGTCGGCGTTCCCGAGGGACAGAGCGGCTGGAGCGCGCCCGTGAACGTCCTCGTCTGGCAGGACGAACAGCGCGAGCGGGTCACCGGGAAGCTCACCGTGCACAAAGAAGGCGATCTCGCCGACTCATCGGTCTACACGCCCGGTTCGGAGCATGCGGTCGACACCGAGGGCGCCCACCGGCTGACCGTCGGCGGCCATGTCGACACGTCGCACGGCCGCGTCCGGACCACGGTCGGCCGCTCGCTCACCCACTCCTCCACGCACCGCTGGACCGACGGCGAGACGACGGACGCGCTCGAAGCCACCTGGACCGACGCCGAGTCGGTCACCGTCGACGGCCACGCCACGCGCACCCGCCGCACCTACACGATGGACGGCACCACCACCCTCGGCGCGGACGACCGGCTGCGCACCGTGCTGACCCTCGGCGACCGCGCCACGGCCGTCGGGACGCACAGCGGGCGGCGCACCTCGTGGTCCCGGCTCGACCACTCGTATACGGGCGACGCGACGTACACGGTGAACGTGCCGCGCGATCAGCGCCACGCGGTCGGCACCACGAGCGAGCGCTACCGGCTGCACGGCTCGCGCGGCTGCTACGACCGCACGCTGACCACCGTCCAAGGGGTGCTCACGGGCGACCGCAGGCGTTGCTGAGGGGAGTCGCGCGGCGCAGGCGGTGTACGTCACTTCGACGCTGTCAGGTGGCTGAAACGGTGCGGTCTTGTGCGTGATCAAGACGGCCTCCACAGACGGCGACGCGCTCGCCCCGGGCTTCCCGGGCCCAAGGAAGCCGAGGAGCTCAAGGAGCCCGTCGCCGAGGCCGGTTGACCCGGACCACGACACGGGGCCGGGGGGCCCCCCCCCCCCCCCCCCCCGGGGGGCGCCGCCCCCCCCCGGGGGGGCGCCCCGGCCCCCGCCCCCCCCCCCCCCCCCCCCCCCACCCCCCCCCCCCCCCCCCCCCCCCCCCCCCCCCCCCCCCCCCCCCCCCCCCCCCCTAC
>NZ_JBIVQO010000007.1:203045-446103 GCF_044755265.1 Streptomyces sp. NPDC092370
CCCGGGGGCCCCACGCCCCCGCGCCCCCGGGCGGGGTGCCCCCCCCCCCCCCCGGGGGCCGGCCCCCCCCCCCCCCCCGGGCGGGGGGGGGCCCGCGGCCCCGAGTCGTGGTCCGGCCGGTCAGCAGGACCGCACCGGCGCCCCGTCGATCAGCGCGTCCAGGAGCCCTCCGAGCGCCTCGCGCTGATCCCCGGTCAGCGGCGCGAGGATCTCCTCCGCCGCCGACCTGCGCGCCGCCCGCAGCTCGCGCAGCGCGGCCCGGCCGTCGTCCGTGAGCTCGATGCGGATCACCCGCCGGTTCGCCGGGTCCGGCACCCGCCGCACCTTGCCGCTCGCCTCCAGGCCGTCGACCAGCGTCGTCACGGCCCGCGGCACCACCTCCAGCCGCTCCGCCAGGTCGGCCATGCGGGGCGGCGAGCCCCAGTGCGCCAGCGTGCGCAGCAACCGGGACTGGGCCGGGGTGATGCCGAGCTCGCGCTGCTCCAGATGGCGCTTCTGGATGCGGTGCACCCGGCGGGTGAGCCGCAGCAACTGCTCGGCGAGCAGGCCGTCGGAGTCGGGCGTGGTCATACGGGAACAATATCAGGATGACGTTCATTGTGAGTATAGGTAACAATGAGCTGTGATCCGATCCGCCGCATCCCTCGTAGGAGCCCATGCATCCCGACCGTGAAGCCCTCTGGACCCCGCCGGCCGACTCGAAGGAGCAGCCCCGGCAGGTCCGCCGCATCCTCGGCCTCTTCCGCCCCTACCGTGGCCGGCTCGCGATCGTCGGCCTGCTGGTCGGTGCCGCCTCGCTGGTCTCGGTCGCCACGCCCTTCCTGCTGAAGGAGATCCTGGACGTCGCGATCCCCGAGGGGCGCACGGGCCTGCTCAGTCTGCTCGCCCTCGGCATGATCCTCAGCGCCGTCCTCACCAGCGTCTTCGGAGTCCTTCAGACCCTGATCTCCACGACGGTCGGCCAACGCGTCATGCACGACCTGCGTACCGCCGTCTACGGCCGGCTCCAGCGCATGTCCCTCGCCTTCTTCACGCGCACGCGCACGGGCGAGGTGCAGTCCCGCATCGCCAACGACATCGGCGGCATGCAGGCCACCGTCACCTCCACCGCGACCTCCCTGGTCTCCAACGTCACCAGCGTGGTCGCCACGATCGTCGCGATGATCGCCCTCGACTGGCGCCTGACGGTCGTCTCACTGCTGTTGCTGCCGGTGTTCGTGTGGATCAGCCGACGCGTCGGCAACGAACGCAGGAAGATCACCACCCAGCGCCAGAAGCAGATGGCCGCGATGGCCGCCACCGTCACCGAGTCGCTCTCCGTCAGCGGCATCCTGCTCGGCCGCACGATGGGCCGCTCGGACTCACTGACGAAGTCCTTCTCCGACGAGTCCGAGGAACTCGTCGACCTGGAGGTGCGGTCGAACATGGCCGGCCGGTGGCGCATGGCCGTCATCACCATCGTCATGGCCGCCCTGCCCGCCGTCATCTACTGGACCGCCGGCATGGCCCTCCGGTTGGGCGGCCCCGAGGTCTCCATCGGCACCATCGTCGCCTTCGTCTCGCTCCAGCAGGGCCTGTTCCGCCCGGCCGTGAGCCTGCTGTCGACCGGTGTGCAGATCCAGACCTCGCTCGCCCTCTTCCAGCGCATCTTCGAGTACCTCGACCTGCCGATCGACATCACCGAGCGCCCCGACGCGGTGCGTTTGGACCGGATCAAGGGTGAAGTCCGCTTCGAGAACGTCTCCTTCGGCTACGACGGCAAGGGCGGCCCGGTCCTGGACGGCATCGACCTCACCGTTCCGGCCGGCGGGAGCCTCGCGGTGGTCGGTCCCACCGGCGCCGGCAAGTCCACGCTCGGCTATCTGGTGCCCCGGCTCTACGACGTGACCGGCGGCCGCGTCACCCTCGACGGAGTCGACGTACGGGACCTCGACTTCGACACCCTGGCCTGTGCGGTCGGCGTCGTCTCGCAGGAGACGTACCTCTTCCACGCCTCGGTCGCCGACAACCTGCGCTTCGCCAAGCCCGACGCCACGGACGAGGAACTCCACCAGGCGGCGAAGGCGGCGCAGATCCACGACCACATCGCGGCCCTGCCCGACGGCTACGACACCGTGGTGGGCGAGCGCGGCCACCGCTTCTCCGGCGGGGAGAAGCAGCGCCTGGCCATCGCCCGCACCATTCTGCGCGATCCGCCGGTCCTCATCCTCGACGAGGCCACCAGTGCGCTCGACACCCGGACCGAGGCCGCCGTCCAGGACGCGATCGACGCGCTGTCGGCGAACCGCACCACCCTCACGATCGCCCACCGGCTGTCCACCGTGCGCGGCGCCGACCAGATCGTGGTCCTCGACTCGGGGCGGGCGGTCGAACGCGGCACGCACGAGGAGCTCCTGCGGCAGGGCGGCCGGTACGCGGCGCTCGTACGCCGGGACGCCCAACTGGAGCCGACAAGATGAAAATATGCCGGGTTTATGGCGATATGCGGGTTACCGTGCCCGCATGCAGAAGAACACTCCGCCGCCGAGCACGATTCGACTGACGCGCCGGGGCCGTATCGCCCTCGTCGCGACCGGAGCCGTCGTGGTCGGTACCGCCGTGGCGGTGCCGCTGCTGACCCTGGGCACCGAGGAGGAGGGCCGGCCCGCGACCCTGGCCGTCCCTGAGGGCTGGCGCGCGAGCCAGGTCTACGCGGCCGTCGACAAGGCCCTGGACCTGCCCGCGGGCAGTACGAAGAAGTCCCTGGACAAGGCAGCCCTGAACCTGCCGAACGACGCCGAGGGCAACCCGGAGGGCTATCTCTTCCCGGCCACCTATCCGCTCCGGGAGAAGGCCACGCCGGACAAGCTCCTCGCGCTGATGGTCGACACCGCGAACGAGAAGTTCAACGGCGCGCCCATCGCCGCCGGGGCGCAGCGCAACGCCATGAACGTCTATCAGGCCGTCACCATGGCCAGCATCGTCCAGGCGGAGGCGGCCACCAGGGCCGACATGGGCAAGGTGGCCCGGGTGATCTTCAACCGCCTCGAACGCGGCATGCCCCTGCAGATGGATTCCACCATCAACTACGCGCTCAACCGCTCCACCCTCCGTACAGCGGAGAGCGACACCCGGATCGACAGCCCCTACAACTCGTACCAGCGCATGGGGCTGCCGCCCACGCCCATCGGCAACCCGGGCGAGGAGGCGATGCGGGCGGCCATCAACCCGCCCCCGGGGGACTGGCTGTACTTCGTCACGGTCCGCCCGGGCGACACCCGCTTCACGGCCGACTACCAGGAACACCAGCGCAACGTCGCCGAGTTCAACGCGCAGAGCAAGAAGAGCGGAGCGCGGGCCGCCGGATGACCGCCCCGCGGTCCCGCCCCGGCCGGTGTCAGGCCGCGGCCGGCTTTCTCTCCAGCAGTCGCCTGATGTCCCGTACGGCCGCGCGGCCGGCCCGGTTGGCTCCGATGGTGCTGGCCGACGGGCCGTAGCCGACGAGGTGGACGCGGGGGTCGGCGGCCGCGTGCGTGCCGTCCATGCGGATGCCGCCGCCGGGGGCGCGCAGGCGGAGCGGGGCGAGGTGGTCGATGGCGGCGCGGAACCCGGTGGCCCAGAGAATGACGTCGGCGTCGGCATGGCGGCCGTCGGCCCAGTCGACGCCCGTCGGTGTGATGCGGTCGAACATCGGCTGCCGGTCGAGGACCCCGTCCTCGATGCCCTGCCGGATCGCGTCGTTGAGCGGCAGCCCGGTGACCGAGACGACACTGCGGGGCGGCAGTCCCCGACGTACCCGTTCCTCGACGAGCGCGACCGCCGCGCGGCCCGCGTCCTCGTCGAACGGTCCCTCGCGGAAGACCGGCGGGCGCCGCGTCACCCAGGTGGTGGCCGCCGCGTACGAGGCGATCTCCAGCAGGTGCTGGGTGCCCGAGGCGCCGCCGCCCACCACCACGACCCGCCGCCCCGCGAACTCCTCGGGTCCGGGGTACTGCGCGGTGTGCACCTGCTGCCCGAGAAAGGTCTCCTGGCCCGGATAGCGCGGCCAGAACGGCCGGTCCCACGTGCCGGTGGCGTTGATCAGCGCCCGTGCCGACCACACGCCGTCCGAGGTCTCCACGAGCAGCCGCCCGCCGGACCCCTCGCGCACGGCCCGTACGTGCACCGGGCGTCTGACCCGCAGGTCGAAGGTCCGCTCGTAACGGTCGAAGTACGCGCTGATCACGTCGGCGGACGGCCGCCGCGGGTCCGCGTCCGTGAGCTCCATACCCGGCAGCGCGTGCATGCCGTGCACCTTGCCGTACGTCAGGGACGGCCACCGGAACTGCCAGGCGCCGCCGGGGCCGGGGGAGCGGTCCAGCACGACGAAGTCGCGGTCCGGCTCGAAACCGGATCGCCGCAGGTGATAGGCGCCGGCCAGACCGGCCTGACCTGCGCCTATGACGACTACCTCGACCTCACGTGTGTAGTTCACATTTCTACTAACCGGGGCGGGGTCATGGATCTTCCCGCCGTGGATCTTCCCGCGGGCGTGCGATGCGAGGCTGGTGACGCCCGACCGGCCCGTCCGATCCGAAGGCGGTTTCGCCACCCGGCCGGGTACGGCCCGGGAGAGCCCGGCGCGTGCGTCAGGATGGGGGCATGTCAGATGTCTTCACCACCCGAGTCCTGAACGTCAGCACCGGTGCCGCGGAGAGGGTCCTCGACATCACCGGCGACTGCGAGTCCTTCCTGCGCGAAGCGGCGGCCGGCCGCGACGGCCTCCTCAATGTCTTCGTCCCGCACGCCACGGCCGGCATCGCCGTCCTGGAGACGGGTGCCGGCAGCGACGACGACCTCCTGGCCGCACTGCACACCCTGCTGCCCGCCGACGACCGCTGGCAGCACCGGCACGGCAGCCCCGGCCATGGCCGCGACCACGTCCTGCCCGCCCTCGTCCCGCCCCACGCGACCCTGCCGGTGCTGGGCGGCCGGCTGGAACTCGGCACCTGGCAGTCGGTGTGCCTGGTGGACACCAATCGGGACAACCCGGAGCGGAAGGTGCGCCTGAGTTTCCTGGGGTGAGTGCCGCCCGCCCTGCCGGTCACCGGCCCGTTCGGCGCCTGCGCGCCGTGACGCCTGCCCGTAATGCCCGTATCCTCATCAATGCCAGACTGTCTTTCGAGCAGCGGATTGCCGCGGCGCAAGTGAGGCGAAGCGTGGTTCGGTCGGGCGAGGAACCCAAGCCGGCGGGGCGTGCGACGGACGGCACGGGGCCCGCCAGTCTTCGTGAGCTGTTCCTCCAGGGCGAGCCGGTGGCGGAGGGCGTACGGACGTCCATCCTGAACTCGTGGCAGCGCTGCCGCACCCTGGGCCTGTCGCCGGACACGCTCGAGCTGCCCTACCGGGAGGACTTCGACCCGGGCGGCCGTATCGCCCGGGCGGCCGCGCCGGTGCTCGACCGGCTGCAGGCCACGTTCGCCGGGAGCCAGGTCAACATCTCCGTCGCCGACGCGAACGGGACGGTGCTGCTGCGCCGCTTCGGGGACCCGTCGATGGCCAGACGTCTGCCCGCCATCCAGGTCGTGCCCGGGTTCGTGTTCGCGGAGCAGGTCGCCGGCACCAACGGCATCGGGCTGGCCCTGGCGGAGCGGCAGCTCATCCGCGTCTACGGCGCCGAGCACTTCGCGGAGCGCTCCCAGCAGAACGCCTGCGTCGCGCTGCCCGTCCGGGACCCGCTCAGCGGGCGCATCGAGGGCGTGTTGTGCCTCGGCTATCCGCGCGGGTTCGAGCGGCCCGCCCTGGGCGTCGCCATCCGCAGGGCGGCCGAGGGCATCGAACGGCGGCTGCTGGCGCAGAGCTCCGCGCACGAGCGGGCCCTGCTGCGGACGTACCTGGCCGCCGGGGCCGAAACCGCCGGCCCGCATCGCGGCGTGGCGATGGACGCGCTGGCGAACGAGTTCCGGTCCCGCGACGAGGCGATCCTGAGGGAGAAGGCCGCCGAGCTGATCTCCGGCGCGCAGCGGGGTGCCGTCGAGGTGACCCTGCCCGGCGGCCGGCGGGTGACGCTCGTGAGCCGCCCGGTGACGAGCGGCTCCGGCGTGCGGGGCATCGCCATCGAGGCCGTGCTGCCCGGCGCCCCGGCGGGGGAGCCGTTCGCCCTGCCCCACCAGGCGGAGGAGCTGCCGGCCCTCGCCGCCCCGCTCCCGGCCGCGCGCCCGGCGATCATCTTGCCGCCCGGTCACCTCGCCACGGTCCCCGGCCCGGTCGTCACGGCCGACGGAGACGGCGGCACGGCCGGGCCGCACGCGGTCGGCGGGGCCGGTGCGACCGCCTCGCCGGGGGTGCCCGCCGAGCCCGGCGCGACCCTCCCGGCGGACGGCCACGGTAGCGCCGTCGGGCCGGTCGCGGGGGACAGGGGCGAATACCCCGCCGAGCCCGGCACGGCCGGAGGTCACCGGGCCCCCGAGCCCACCACGAGCGGTGGCCACCGCCCCGCCGAGCCCGGCACGGGCGGCAGGAGCCAGGACGTCGCCGGGCCCGGCGACGCCGTCACGGCCCGCGGGGGCCGGAGCGCCTCCGAGCCCGGCACGCCCCTCCCGGCGGGCGGCGGCCGGGGCCCGGCGGGCGAGCACTCCGAGGCGGCGTTCCCGGCCCGGGGACTGGTGATGCTGGGGGAGCCGCACGTCGGGGCCTACGCCCTGGCCGCGCGCCGGCGTCTGGAGCTGCTGTCCGAGGCCAGTACCCGCATCGGTACCACCCTGGACGTGCGCCGCACCGCCGAGGAACTGGCCGAGACCGCGGTCCCCGGGCTGGCCGACTTCGTCACCATCGACCTCCCCGACGCCGTGCTGCGCGGCGAGGAGTCCGCCGATCCCCTCGCCGACCTGCGCCGTACGGTCCTCCACGGAATCCGTGAGGGCCTGCCCTTCACCCCGCCCGGCAAGCGCATCGACTTCGGCCCGACCGCGCCCCAGCTGCGCTGCCTCACCAGCGGCGAGGCCGTGCTGGAACCGGATCTGAAGGCCGCCGCGGGCTGGCTCGCCCAGGACCCCGAGCACACCGCGCGTCTGCTGACCCACGTCCACTCCCTCATCGCGGTCCCGCTGCTCGCCCGCGGTGTCCTCCTCGGCATCGCCAGCTTCTACCGGTCCGGCGGCTCCTTCGGGGACGACGACCGCTCCCTGGCCCAGGAACTCGCCTCCCGCGCCGCCCTTTCCATCGACAACGCCCGGCGATACACCCACGAACGCGCCATGGTCCTGGCCCTCCAGCGCCGGCTCCTCCCGCACGGACTGCCCGACCAGGACGCCGTCGAGGTCGCCCACCGCTACCTGCCCGCCGAGTCCGACGTGGGTGGTGACTGGTACGACGTCATCCCCCTGTCCGGTGCCCGCGTCGGGCTCCTCGTCGGCGACGTCGTCGGCCATGGCATGCTCTCCGCGGCCACCATGGGCCGCCTGCGCACCGCCGCCCGCAGCTTCGCCGAACTCGACTTCCCGCCGGACGAGGTCCTCACCCACCTGGACAACCTGGTGGGCCGCCTGGACCGGGAGGACCCGGACGGCAAGGGCGCCGGCGTCATCGGCGCGACCTGCCTCTACGCCGTCTACGACCCGACCTCGCAGCGGTGCCTGATGGCCCGCGCGGGGCACCCACCGCCCGCGCTCGTCCACCCCGACGGCACCGTGACCTACCCCGAGCTCCCCGCCGGGCCCCCGCTCGGCCTCGGAGGCCTGCCCTTCGACGCCGTCGAGGTCGATCTCCCCGCGGGCAGTCAGCTGGTCATGTACACCGACGGGCTCATCGAGGACCGGCACCGTGACGTCGACGTGGTCCTGGAGCAGTTGCGCGAGGCCCTGGCCCATCCCGAGCGGGCTCCCGAGGAGACCTGCCGGGCGGTCCTGGACACCGTCGCCCCAGCGCACCCGCACGACGACATCGCCCTGCTCGTGGCCCGCGTGCACGCCCTGGACCCCGGCCGGATCGCCGGCTGGGAGATGTCCGCCGACCCGGCCCTCGTCGGCGAGGTCCGGGCGTCCGCCATGCGGTGGCTCACCGACCGGGGACTGGACGAGACCGCGTTCGCCGTGGAGCTGATCCTCAGCGAGCTGATCACCAACGCCATCCGGCACGGCGCCGAGCCCATCCGGGTGCGGCTGCTCTATGGCCGGACGCTGATCTGCGAGGTCTCCGACGCCAGCGACACCGCCCCGCACCTGCGCCGCGCGGCCAGTACCGACGAGGGCGGCCGCGGTCTGTTCCTCGTGGCGCAGCTCTCGCAGAGCTGGGGCACGCGCTACCTGCCCGAGGGCAAGGTCATCTGGGCCGAATGCGGGCTCGACGCGGGGTGACGCGGGCACCGGCCCGTGCCGACACCTCGATCTCCCGTCCGGAAAGGCGCGCCCCATCCGCGCCGCATCGACCCGAAGAATGTCCGGAGAATGCGCGAAATGCTGTAATTTGATCTGGTGTGTGACGCTCCCGACATGCCGACGAAGGCGGTTTCGCCCTTCGGGCCGGAACCCCTGGTCCGTATCCGCGGGCTCAGCAAACGGTTCGGCGGCACCGTCGCGCTGGCCGGGGTCGATCTGGACGTCCGCCCCGGCAGCGTCCTCGCCCTGCTCGGGCCCAACGGTGCCGGGAAGTCCACCCTCATCAAGATCCTCGCCGGAGTCCACCACGCCGACGCGGGACAGATCACCGTCGCCGGGGAGCCTCTCGGCAGCCCGGCCGCCACCCGGAGCATGTCCTTCATCCACCAGGACCTCGGGCTCGTGGAGTGGATGACGGTCGCCGAGAACCTCGCCCTGACCACCGGTTACGCCCGCCGGTCCGGGCTGGTCTCCTGGCGGCGCACCGGCGAGCGCTGCGCCGACGCCCTGCGGACCGTCGCCGCCCGAGTCGACCCCGGCGCCCCGGTCTCCGCACTCGCGCCGGCCGACCGCTCGCTGGTCGCCATCGCCCGGGCCCTGGCGGCACGCGCACGGATCGTCGTCCTCGACGAGCCGACCGCCCGCCTGCCCGCCGCGGACAGCGCCCGGCTCTTCCGCGTCCTGCACGACCTGCGCGACCGAGGGCACGCCATCCTCTACGTCAGCCACCGCCTGGACGAGGTCTACCGAGTCGCCGACGCCTTCGCCGTCCTGCGCGACGGCCGTCTCGTCAGCCACGGCCCGCTGGCGGACCGCAGCCCCGCCCGGCTGGTCCACGACATCGTCGGCGAGGTGGACGAACCGGCCCCGCACCGCATCGCCGCAATCCCGGCCGGCGCACCGTCGGCCCTGACCCTCGACGGCGTGCGCACCCCCAAGGCCGGGCCCGTCAGCCTCGAACTGGCGGTCGGGGAGGTCCTCGGCCTGGTCGGCCTCTCCGGAGCCGGGCACATGGACCTGGGCCGCGCCCTCGCCGGCGCCCGGCCCTTCCTGGACGGGCGGGCCGTGCTGCACGGGCGGCCGTACCGTCCCCGCACGGTCGCGGAGGCCGTCGGCCTCGGAGTCGGGCTGGTACCGGGCGACCGGCTGCGGGAGGGCTGCCTCGCCGAGCTGACCGTACGGGAGAACCTCCTGGCCAACCCCCGCGCCGGAGGCCTTCCCGCACCGCGCTGGATCGGCCCCCGTGGCGAACGGGCCAGGGCCGCGGCCCTGATCGAACGGTTCGCGGTGCGCCCCCGGGACACCGAGACACCCATCGCCACGCTGTCCGGCGGCAACCAGCAGAAGATCATGATCGGCCGCTGGCTGCGGTCGGACCTGCGGCTGCTGATCCTGGAGGAACCGACCGCGAGCGTCGACGTCGGCGCCAAGGCCGCGATCCACCGTCTGCTCCAGGAGGCACTTCACACGGGCCTCGCGGTCCTGCTGCTGTCCACCGACTTCGAGGAGGTGGCGAGCCTGTGCCGACGCACGCTGGTCTTCGTGCGCGGTGCCGTGACGGCGGAGCTGAGCGGCCCCGCCCTCACCGTCGCCGGACTCACCCGGGCGGCCTCGGCCCTGCCCCCCACCACGGCCGGGCATCCATGACGCCGCCGCCCCGGCCCCGCCCCGGAGGCCACCTTGTCGGCGCCTACGGCCTGCTCGTCCTCACCGCCCTGCTCTACCTGGTCTTCTCCCTCGCACTGCCGGACACCTTCCCCACGCTCGACACCCTCGACTCGATCCTGTCCAACCAGTCGATCCCGGCGGTCCTCGCGCTCGCCGCCATGGTGCCCATCGTCACCGGCGCGTTCGACCTCTCCATCGGCTACGGCCTCGGCCTGGCCCATGTGATGGTGCTGTGGCTCGTCGTCGAGGAGGGCTGGCCCTGGCCGCTCGCCTGTCTCACCGTGCTGGCCGGCGGACTGGCCGTGGGCGTCCTCAACGGCGTCGTCGTCGAGTTCGGCCGGATCGACTCCTTCATCGCCACCCTCGGCACCGGCAGCATGATGTACGCCGTGACCGGCTGGATCACCGACGGCGGCCGGATCGTCCCCGGCCCGGGGGGTCTGCCGCCCGCGTTCACCGACCTCTACGACTCCTCGTTCCTCGGCCTCCCGGTGCCCGCCTTCTACGTGCTCGCCCTCGCGGCCGTCCTCTGGCTGGTGCTGGAGCGGCTGCCGCTCGGCCGGTACCTGTACGTCGTCGGGTCGAACCCGCGCGCGGCCGGCCTCGTGGGCATCCCGACCCGCAGGTACACCGTCTACGCGTTCGCCGCCTCGGGCCTGATCGTCGGCTTCGCCGGGGTGCTGCTCGCCGCACAGCAGCAGATCGGCAACCCGAGCGTGGGCCTCGACTACCTGCTGCCCGCCTTCGTCGGCGCCCTCCTCGGCTCCACGGCGATCAAGCCCGGCCGGCCCAACGCCCTCGGCACCGTCGTCGCCGTCGCCGTCCTCGCCGTCGGCCTCACCGGCATCGCCCAGCTGGGCGCCGAGTTCTGGACGGTTCCGCTGTTCAACGGCGGCACCCTCCTCATCGCCGTGGGCCTGGCCGGCTACGCGGCCCGCCGGCGGCTGCGCGGCGGCGCGGCACGCGACACGCCCGCCGCGCCACCCCCGCCCCCCTCCTCCCCGGCGCCGCAGAACGGGACGTCACCGCCCTGATCACCGCGCCGCGCCCGCCGCGTCGATCCCCTCCCTGGAGCTCCCGTGCACCGCATCCGCAAGGCCGCCCCCGCAGTCCGCACCGCGCGGCTCGCCTCCTGTGCCCTGCTGGCCACGGCCGCCGCCCTCATCGGCTGCGAACGCGGTTCCTCCGGCGGCACGGAGGAGACCGCGACGGCCCCGAACGGCTGCCCCGCCGTCCACGCCCGGGCCCGGGAAGCCGTCACGCGGGCGCAGCGGACCGGCATTCCCTGGCAAGGGCCCACCAGCGGCCCCGAGGCGGTGTCCGGCAAGGCGATCGTCTACGTCGCCCAGACCATGACCAACCCCGGCGTCGCGGGCGCCGCCAACGGGGTGCGGGACGCCGCGCGGGCCATCGGCTGGAACGTCCGGGTCATCGACGGCGGCGGCACCCCGGCCGGCATCCAGGCGGCCATGAGCGAAGCCGTGGCCCTGCGGCCCTCGGGCATCGTCATCGGCGGGTTCGACCCCGACTCGACGGCACAGCAGGCCGCCCGGGCCAACGCACTGCGCATCCCGCTCGTCGGCTGGCACGCGGTCCCCGAGCCCGGCCCCAGCCGGCAGCCCGACCTCTTCACCAACGTCACCACCCGCGTCCAGGACGTGGCCCGGATCAGCGCGCAGTGGATCATCTCCGACTCGGACGGCCGCGCCGGGGTCGTGCTCATCACCGACGCCTCGATCCCCTTCGCGCGCAACAAGTCCGACTTGATCCGCAAGGAACTGACGAGTTGTCAGGGGGTGCGGCTGCTCTCGGTGAAGAACATCCCGATCCCCGACGCCAGCAGCCGCACGCCCCGGGAGATCTCCTCACTGCTGTCCCGGTTCCGGGACCGCTGGACCCATTCGGTGGCCATCAACGACCTGTACTTCGCCGACGCCGCCCCCGCCTTTCGCGCCGCCGGCGAGAAAGGCTCCGGCCCGCCCTTCAACATCGGGGCCGGCGACGGCGACCCGTCCGCCTTCCAGCGTGTGAACAGCAGGCAGTACCAGGCCGCCACCGTGCCCGAGCCCCTGTCCCTCCAGGGGTGGCAGATCGTCGACGAGTTCAACCGCGCCTTCTCCGGCCGTCCCCCCAGCGGATACGTGGCGCCGGTGCACATCGCCACGGCCGCCAACAGCGAGGGCGCCACCACCTGGGACCCGTCGGGCTACCGGGAGGCATACCGGAAGATCTGGGGGAAGTGACGGTCGGTCAGGTACCGATCCCTTCACGGAACATGCACGGAACCTCGTAATCCCTTTAGGTTTCAAGCGCTACTGTCGCGTCAGTCGAGTGGCCGCCGCGGGGCGATCGAAGCGGGGCCCCTCCGCGGCGGCCCTCATCCCCCCGGCACAGGAGATTCGGTGTGTACGACGGTGACGTAGTGGTGATAGGCGGCGGGTACGCCGGTGTGCGGCTGGCCAAGCGGCTCGACGGCACGGCCCGGGTCACACTGGTGGACCGCAAGGAGGTCTTCTTCCACCGCATCGCCTCCCTGCGCGCCGGAGTGCACCCCGAGTGGACCCACACGCCCTTCATCCCCTACGACCGGCTGCTGCGCCACGGCCGGGTGGTCACGGGCAAGGCCGTCCGCGTCGACACCGCCGAACGGCAGGTCGTCCTCGCCACCGGTGAGCGGCTGCCGTACGACGTGGTCGTGATCGCCACCGGCGCCGACTACCCCGAACCGGCCCGCTTCACCGGCACCACCACCGAGGAAGCGGCCAAGTCGTTCGCCGAGCACCAGCGTGACATCGCCACGGCCGGGCACGTCCTGGTCGTCGGCGGCGGTCCCGGCGGAGTCGAGCTCAGCGCCGAGATCCGCCTCGCCCGCCCGGACGCCCGGGTCACCCTCGCCCACTCCGGGCCCGCGCTGCTCGACTCCACCGGCGGCCCGCGCCCGGGCCGCAAGGCGCTGGCATGGCTGGAATCCCACGACATCGAGGTACGGCTCGACTCCTTCATGTCGCCCGGCAACGACTTCGGCACCTACCGCGACGCCCGCGGCACGCTCATCGAGGCCGACCTGTCCTTCTGGGCGACGGGCACCACACCCAACACGCTCTGGCTGCGCCTGGCCGGGCACGGCGACTGGCTCAACGCTGCCGGACGGGTGAAGGTCGACCGGACACTCCGGGTCGAGGGCAGGCTCGACGTGTTCGCCGTCGGCGACGTGAACGACGTCAGCGAACTCAAAATCACCCCCGCCGCCCTCGCCCAGGCGGACATCGCCGCCCACAACATCCGGGCCTACCTGCGGAGTTCCGGAAAGCACCGCAAGGAACCGCGCCTGTACCGCCCGATCCGGCGCATCCCGCTCATCGTGCCGTTCGGTTCCGCCGACGGACTGACCGTGCTGCCGGTACCGGGCGGCGAGTCCGCCGTACTCGGCAGCCGCACCACCACCCTGGCCAAGGCGAAGAGCCTCATGACGCCCTACATGCGCCGTCAACTCGGTTACACAGCGGCCTGACCCGCCGCCGGAGGCGCCCTCGCCACCCCACCCCCGTCGTTACCCGCGGTTCAGCCTGGGGTAGGGTCCCCACCGTTTCCGGCTACCGACTGGTGGTGCGCCGGTACAGGGCGTGTCGGAGGGTGGCAAGACGATGGAATCCCAGTGGGGTGACGGCGGATCCGTGGACCTTGACGACACGAGGCTGGAGACACTCCGTCCTGAACCACTGCTGACCAGGGACTACGAGACGCGTCCCGCGCTCGTGTACGAGCGGCTGCGCCAGCGGCACGGCCCCGTCGCGCCGGTCGACCTGCTGGGGGTGCCCGCCTGGCTGGTCCTCGGCTACCGCGAGTCGCTCCAGGTGCTCCAGGACGACGACGGCTGGCCCAAGGGCCTGGAGAACTGGCGGGCCCGCACCGAGGGGCGGGTCCCGGCCGACTGGCCGCTCGGCCCCTCCCTGGAGGTCAACCACATCCTGATCCAGGGTGGGGCCGGCTACCGGCCGCTGCGCACCGCCTGGGACGTATCAAGCCCTTCCAGGACCCCCGCCACCCCCAGGCCAAGCGCCTGAAGGCCGCCGTCACCGCCTACGCCGACGAACTGATCACCCTCATCGGACAGGGCGGCAGGACCGGCGTCGCGGACCTGTCCGCCCAGTTCTCCCGGCCGCTTCCGCTGATGGTGGCCAGCCATCTGCTGGGCTTCCCCGGCTCGCAGGGCGACGACGCGCTGATGGACATGTGGCGCGTGCTCGACGCGGGCCCCGACGCCGAGGCCGCACTGGAGCGCCTGCTGGCCACCTTGGCCGAACTGGCCGCGCTGAAGCTGGAGAAGCCGGGCGACGACTTCCCCTCGTACCTGCTGGCCGCCCACCCGGACCTGTCGCTCGACCACCTCGCCCGCGAGCTGTTCATGCTGCTGGGCATGACCTCCGACCACGTCGGCATCCTCATCTCCAACACCGTCGTGGAGGTCATCTCGGGCGAGGGCAGCGTGCGCGCCAGCCTGTCCGCCGGGATGGTCAGGGAGACCATGAACCGGGTGGTGATGCGCAAGCCGCCGCTGGTCAACTTCGTCCCGCGCTTCGCGGCCCGCGACACCCCGCTCGGCAACTACACCATCCGGGCCGGCGACCCGGTGTGGGTCTCCCCGGGCGCCGCCCACGCCGATCCGCTCTTCGCGGACCACGTCGCCTCGGGTACCGCCATCAGCACGCGGGCCCACCTGTCCTGGGGTGCCGGGCCGCGCCAGTGCCCGGCACGGGAGCTCGCCTCGACGGTCGCGGCGGTCGGCGTCGGCCGCCTGTTCGAGCGGTTCGACCACCTCGATCTCGCCCTGCCCGCCGACCAACTGCCGTGGCGATCCTCGCCGTTCATGCGGGGCCTGCGCTCCCTGCCCGTGCGGTACGAACTGGCCTGCGCGCCGCCTGCACGGCCGTGGGCACAGGAGCCCACGCCGGGGGTGGCCGAGCAGGTCCTGCCCGACCCGACCGCACGCCAGCGCTCCTCGCTGTGGCGGTATCTGACGGGCCTCATTCGCGGCGGCCGCTGACCGGCGCGGCGCGGGCCGAACGCCCATCCCGCATCGGCGTTCCTCACGGTCCCGGATGATGCCTGCCCGCCGCACACGTGACAAACGGTGCGGGTAGGCGGTGCGCCCGCGACGGGATGCTCGTGGCAGATCCCGGAACAGGGCGCGAGGGTCCGCGGCGGGCCGCTCACCTCGACGACCTGCCCGGCCGTTCCTGTGTCAGGGCCCTCGGAGCCCAGGGCCCCAAGCGGGGACACCGGGCCCGGAGCAGGGGCCCGGGGCCAGGGACCCAGGGCGCGGAAGGGGAGGCTGAAACGGAGGCGGAAACGGGGCCCGGAGGCTCACGCCCAGCCCGGCTCCGTGGCGACCCGGATCGCGGCGATCCCCTTGCGGCCGCCCGTCTTGTGGGTTGATCGCCGACGTATGGTCGCGGACCGTCGCCGCGGACAGACACAGCCGCTCGGCGATCTCCCGCGCAGGAGTGCCGTCGGCGGTCAGCCGCAGCACCTCCACCTCGCGCGCAGTCGGCGGGTTCGCCCCGCCTCCAGCGTGGCCGGCGCGAAACCCGGGCTCGACGAACCGCTGCCCCCCACCAGCTTGCGGACACCGTGCACCAGCCGGTCCGGCGGGGCGTGGGGCTGATGACACCGGCGGGCCCGTGTACCCCTGCTCGGCCGCCGCGTGCAGGGGTGGGGGTCGCGGCGTGCGGATCGAGCATGCGGCGTGACCGCTCGGGTGCCGTCGAGGCCATCAGCAGCAGTTGGCACTCCGGTAGCCGCGCCCCGCAGCTCGCCCCGCACGGCGATCTCCTCGCCGCCCTGCCTGGAGTCCACGCCGATCACGGCCACGTCCGGCCGGTACACCAGGACGCGCGCGAGGACGCCGCCGTCGGCCTCGGCGACGCCCTCGAGATCGCCCTCGCGCGACAGACGCCCTCGAGATCGTCCTCGCGCGACGGCAGAGCGGCGAACGTCCGCGCACGAGACCGGTCTGCTCGACGAGAAGAACGCGGATCACGGTCGCTCCTCTCCGCCGTACGCGGCCCGCCGGGCCACCGTGATCGGATCATCCCCGCACCCGCGCGGCTTCCGGTTCGGGCGGCAGCACGACCGGCCGCCCTGCGCACCCGGCCGCCGGTCCGGCAGGATGCCCGCGGAGGCCGACGGTGATCGAGTGGTGAGGCGTGGGAGCCGGGCGTACCGTCGAACGGTGGACACCGCAGGCAGCAGCCCGCAGCCGGCTTCACCACAGGCGACCACCACCAGGGAATCCGGTGGTGGCGGCAACGCGATGGCGCTGCTCGTCATCGCCTCCTGCCAGTTGATGGTGGTCCTCGACATCACCATCGTGAACATCGCGCTGCCGCACATCCAGAGCTCACTGGAGTTCTCCACCACCAGCCTGTCCTGGGTGGTGAACGCCTACACCCTCACCTTCGGCGGTCTGCTCCTGCTCGGCGGCCGGGCCGGAGACATCCTGGGCCGACGGCGCGTCTTCGTCTTCGGCGTGCTGCTCTTCGTACTCGCCTCCCTGCTCGGCGGATTCGCCCAGAACGCCGGGCAACTCCTCGGTGCCCGCGCCCTGCAGGGCGTGGGCGGCGCCATCGCCTCCCCGACCTCCCTCGCGCTGATCAGCACCACCTTCCGCGAGGGGCCGGAACGCAACCGCGCCTTCGGGGTGTTCGCCGCGGTCTCGGCCGGCGGCGGCGCGATCGGCCTGCTCGCCGGCGGCATGCTGGTGGAATGGCTGAACTGGCGGTGGGTGCTGTTCGTCAACGTGCCCATCGGCCTGCTCATCGTGCTCGCCACACCGCGCTTCATCCGGGAGTCCGACCGCCACCCCGGCCGCTTCGACATCACCGGCGCCCTGACCTCCACCGCGGGCATGGTGCTGCTCGTCTACGGCTTCATCAGAGCCGCGCAGGACGGCTGGCGCGATCCCCTCACCCTCGCCTCGTTCGCCGGAGCGGTCGTGGTCCTGGCGGCCTTCATCGGGATCGAGCGGCGTTCGAAACAGCCCATCACACCGCTGCACATGTTCGCCGACCGCAACCGCGCGGGCACCTACGGCATCATGCTGTGCCTGGCCGCCGCCATCTTCGGCATGTTCTTCTTCCTCACCCTCTTCGTGCAGAACGTCCTCGGGTTCAGCCCGCTCGCGGCCGGCCTCGCCTTCCTGCCGGTCAGCGCGGTCATCGCCATCGGCGCCGGACTGGCCTCGCGGTTCCTGCCCGTCTACGGGCCCAAGCCCTTCATGGTGATGGGCGCGATCCTGGCCGCGATCGGGCTGGCCTGGCTGACCCTGACCGACGTGCACTCCACCTACGCGGGCAGCGTCCTCGGCCCGATGCTCGTCTTCAGCATGGGCATGGGCATGGAGTTCGTGTCACTGACTTTGATGGCGCTGTCCAACGTGCCCACACCGGAGACCGGTGCGGCTTCCGGGCTCCTGAACGCCACCCAGCAGGTCGGCGGCTCCCTCGGCCTGTCCATCCTGGTCACGATGTACGGCACGGCCAGCACCAACGAGGCGGACAAGCAGGTCCCGGACTTCCTCCGGCAGGCGACCCCGGCCGAGCGCATCCGGTTCGAGCGCACCGGGCAACTGCCCAAGCCCTGGTCCGACGAGATCCTCACCGCCGGCGTCTCGGCCGCCTTCATCATGGCGGCGATCTTCACCGCCGTCGCCGCGCTGATCGCCCTGGTCGTCATCCAGGTCCGGCCCTCGGACCTCGAACGCCTCAAGGGAGGGGTGGGCCCCGGTCCGATGTGAGGCCCGCCCCCGCACCCTTCAGGCCTGCTACGAACCGATCCGCGCCGCGATGACCGGCGCCAGCCGGTCGGCGATGACCCGGTGCCCCCGGTCGTTGGGATGCACCGAGTCCGTCAGATCGCCCGAGCCCAGCCAGCCGGTCGTGTCGACGAAGGAGACCCGCGCGTCACCACCGGCGACGGCGGCCTTCACCGCGGCCTCGGTCTGCGGGACGAACCGCCCGCGGAACGTCTCCAGCGCGAAGATCCACGCCTGCGGATACGCGGCCCGCACCTTGCGCAGCAGACTGCTGTACGCCGACTGGAACTGTGCCGAAGTCACCCCGTGCCCGACGTCGTTGGTGCCGAGGTTGATGACGACCGCGTCGGCCCGGTAGCGCGAGAAGTTCCAGTCGGGGGTGGCCGCGTTCGGGTTGAGCTTGGTGAACTGCCGCTCCAGCCCCACGCATCCGTCCGCCGCGGCCACCAGGCATGCCCCGCCCTGCGCGATCTGCGTGTGCTCGACACCCAGCCGCTCACCGATCAGCCAGCCGTACGCGGTACGGGCGTTCTGCGAGCTCGTCGTGCCCACGGTGATGGAGTCGCCGACGAACTCGACCAGTTTCGCCGGGGCCGGTGGGGCGAACGTCGTCGCGCCGCTGTCCAGGACCAGTCCCTGGAACACGGCGTCGCCCCGGTACGACCCGGCCACCACCTGGTAGTTGACCTGCAGGGTGTGGTTACCGGGGGACAGGGCCGTCGGGGTCAGGTTCACCGTCCCCTTGACGTCGTCGTAGAACCTCACGGGGCCGTTGTCGATCCGCGCCCACAGGTCGATCGTGCCCCGCTGCTTCAGCTTGACCGTGCGGCCGGTGAAGCCGGCCCGGTAGTACGCACCCGCCCAGTACGGGGTGTAGGCCGTGGCGGAGCTGGTGGTGTCCCAGCGGCCGACGAACTTGATGTTCGGGTCGCCGGGCTGGCCGGGGGCGGCCGCCTTCGCCGTGGCGGTGGTGCCGAGCCGGGCGCGGACGACGGGGGCCAGACGCTCGGCGAACGCGGTGTGCCCTGCCTCGTTCGGATGCCCGTTGCCGTCCTCGTAGTGGATGCCGTCCGTGAGCCAGCCCGTGGTGTCGACGTAGTGCACCCGCGCGTCACCGGCGCTGTTGCGGGCGTTGACGGCGGCCCTGGTCTCGGTGACGTAGCGCTTCTTCAGCGTCTGCACCGCGAAGAGGTGCGCGGTGGGGTAGGTGGCGCGCACGTCGCGCAGGAAGGTGGTGTACGCCGACTGGAAGGCGGCGCCGGAGACACCGTGCCCGATGTCGTTGGTGCCGAGATTGATGACGACCGCGTCGGCCCGGTACCGGGAGAAGTCCCAGTTCGTGCCACCGGTGCTCGCCGCCTTGAAGAACTGCCCGCTCAGGCCGGTGCAGCCCGACCGGGCGACAAGGCAGTACCCGGACCGGGCGATCTGCGTGTGCCGCATGCCCAGCCGTTCGCCGGTCTTCCACGCGTAGGAGTCCAGCGCCAGCCGGTCGGTGAGGGCCCCGGCCGTGATGGAGTCGCCGACGAACTCCACCAGCCCGGACGGTGCGCCGGCGGCGACGGTGCGGGCCCCGGAGTCCAGGACCAGGCCCTGGAAGACGGTGTCGCCGGAGCGGTAGGCCAGGCGCAGGGTGTGGGTGCCGGGCGACAGCGGCCGGGGCGTGAGGTTCACCGTGCCGCGCACACCCGCGTGGAAGACGTCGGGTCCGCCGTCGATGCTCGCGTAGAAGTTGACCGCGTTCCTGGCCTTGACCTTGACCGTGGTGCCGGTGAAACCGGTCTGCAGATAGGCGCCGGTCCAGTGGGGTACGGCCGCGGTGCCGGCGGAGGTGTCCCAGCGTCCGACGTACGCGATGTTGGGGTCGGACACCGAGCCGTCACCGGGGGCGGCGTGCGCGGGCGAGCCGCCGGCCCAGGACAGCAGACAGGCCATGAGCGCGGCCGCCAGCAGGGCCGGCAGGGCACGTCTTGGGAAGGTGTGGGGGGTGGTCTGCACGGGGGTTCCCTTCACTCGGGAGGGGTGGGAGCGTTCCCAGCGGCAGCCTTTCGAGGGAAGCAGTGAAACGGTTCAACGTCAAGTCACCGGTTTGGGGAGGAAGTTGGGAGCCAGGGCGTCCTGGCAGAGCCGCACGGACCTCACCGAGTTCGGATTCGGGGAGTCGAGGGGGTATGGGAGGGCCGACGCGCGACCGCGGTGAGCGGTCGCGGAGTGCGGTTGCCCGGCGGCCGGGTGCGTGGCGCACGGGCCTGCCCGTCACCGTCCGGGCCGAGGACCGGCCTCCAGCGCCGCCCCGAGGCCGGCCGCGTCCGTGCCGAGTTTGCGGTACACGCAGGACAGCCGCTGCCGTACCCCTTGCACGGTGATCCCCAGCTCCATCGCGACCACCGACGCAGGGAGGCCCCCGGCGGTCATCTCGGCGGCCTTGCGTTCCTGAGCCGTGAGCATGTCGGTCTGTGCGTAGCGCAGGGGCAGGGGGCGCAGTCCGGCCGCGGAGAGTTCCCGCCTGGCCCGGGCGGCGAGACCCTCGGCACCGCAGTGCACCGCGCCTTCCAGACCCTGGTACAGCCGGTCGGCGGCGTCGTGCAGACGGCCGGCGCGGGCCAGCGCGGCCCCGTGGCCGACCAGGGCACGGGCCAGTTCGTACGCGGCGGGCGACTGCTGGAGATGGTCGACGGCCGCCGCGTGCGTCTCGAGCGCCGCCTCCCCGCCCGTCACCTCCGCCCGGGCGTGCAGCGCCTGGCCGATCGCGGAGGCCGCGCCGAAGTCACGGGCCCGCTTCACGGCGTCCTGCGCGTGGCGCACCGCCAGGTCGGGAGCACTGCGCGACAGGGCGGACGCCAGTCCCAGTTGCCAGGGACACCAGGCGGGGTTGCGCCAGTCCCGGCCCTCCAGCCACTCGCCGACAGCGGTCAGCAGGTCGGCGGCGTCGTCGAGCCGGCCCTCGGCCAGGAGCAGCTCGGCGTAGACGGTTCGCGGGTCGGGGTAGATGACGGCGTTCGGGATGTGCTCGCCGTAGTGGTACCTGTCGGCGAGCCGGCGTGCCGCCACGACACGGCCGCGGGCCAGCAGTGTCTGGATCAGGATGCCGATGGCGAACCACTGGGCGGGGACCGCGCCTTCCACCCGGTCGGCGATGCGCAGGCCCTCCCGCACCAGGTTCTCCGCCTCGGCCAGGCACCCGCGGCGGTACCGGATGTACCCGGAGAGCGTCTGGCCCAACGCCAGATGGGAGCCGCGCCAGCCCTTGGACTCGCACTCGGCCATGCCCTTCGCGAACAGTTCCTCGGCCCGTCGCGGCTGGTCGCAGTACATGAACACCAGAGCGACCGAGACGGGAACCTCGAAGCCCCGGTTCTCGTGGGTCCAGCTCAGTCCGCCGCGCAGGGCCTCCTCGGCGTAGGCGAGTGCCTTCTGCCGGGGCTCGCCGCGCATCATGGCGTCCCAGGCGCGCGAGCCGAGGATGCAGCGCTCCTCCAGACCACGGCCGGGAAGCCGGTCGGCCAGCCGGGCCAGTGCCCGCGAACGGCCGGCGGAGTCCGCCTCGTCGGTGCGGAACGCGCTCCACACGAAGTGGTCGGCCTGCATCCGCAACCGGATCCGGGGATGGGCGCCGGCCCGCTTGGCCTCATGAGCGGCCACTGTCGCGGCCTCCGCCATCCGGTCGGTGTGGGCCAGCGCCTGGGTCAGCCGGTACACCATCGAGGCACGCAGCTCGGGGTCGATGTCCTCTTCCGTGAGCGCCTCCCGCAGATGCGTGACGGTGGCCGTGGGCTTGATGAGGAAGGTCGCGCAGGCGAGTTCGTGCAGCAGCGCGGCGCGGTCCTCGGGAAGCGGCGGCTCCTGAAGGGCCCGGTTCAGCAGCCGCCGGGCCGCCTCCGGGGCACCGGAGTGCAGGGCTTCACGGGCGGCCTGCCGCAGACAGGCGACGGCCTCGGTGCTGCCCTCGCAGGGCACTTCGAGCAGGTGCCGGGCCGCGGCGGCGTAGCCGAGTCCGGCCGCCCGGACGGCCTCCGCGGCCGAGTTGTGCAGGCCCTCACGCAGGCTCGGCGCGATGGACCGGTAGATCGTGGTGGCGATCAGCGGGTGGACGAAGGCCAGGCGCTCCCCCGGCCCCTCGCCGTCGGCCAGGATGCGGGCGGCGCGCAGTTTCTCCGTGGCCTCGGCCGCCGCCGTGCGGCCGATCGCCGCAATACGGGCGGCCAGTTCCGGCGAGATGACCTGTCCGAGGACGGCCGCCGCGTAGGCGAAGCGGACGGTGGTGGTGCCCAGCCGCTGAAGTCGTTCGATCAGCCCTGGTCCCTTCACGGCGGCGGCCAGGTCCCGCATCACGGGAAGGTCCTCGCTGGTGCCCCTCAGATGGCGCTCGCCGAGCCTGATGGAGAGCTCCACGGCCTCGAAGGGGCTCCCTCCGGTGGCCTCCCAGCACTCCTCGCAGAACGCGTCCTCGGCCTCCTCGCCGACCTCGTCCCGGACGATCCGTGCCACGGCCGTCGCGCTGAGCGGCGCCAGGACGAAGGGGCGGTTTCCGAGGTCGGGGGACGGAGCGCTGAAGGCGGCCGCCTCGAGCGGCAGTTCGTCGGGCCGGAAGGCGACGACGATCAGCAGCGAGAGGTCCACGGCCCGGGGCGCGAACGAGGCGAGCCAGCTCAGTGATTCGACGTCGGCCCAGTGCAGGTCGTCCAGAAGCAGCACGACGGGTGCCTTCATCACCGCCAGGCGGGTCATCACCCAGTCGAGTCCGTCTCGGACCCCGGTCGGATCCGGCACATGGCCGCTCGGCGTCGCGACCAGGCCGAGCGCGGCGCCGACGATGTCGTGCCAGCCGCCCAGGAAGGTGCGGAGCTCCTTGTCGTCCATGGACGCCAGCGCGGGCTGGACGACCTGGCGCACCAGGTGGAACGCCAGCTCCTGCTCCTTCTCGCCGCCCCTGCCGGACAGCACGGTGAACCCCTGTGCCCGGGCCCGGGCCCGGGCCTCGGTCAGCAGGGCGGTCTTGCCCATCCCGGCAGGGCCGGTGAAGGCGAGGAGTCCGCCGCGTGGCGCCCGGGGCAGGCCGTCGACGGTGTCACACAGACCCGTCAGCGCCGAGTCGAGGGCGCGGAGCTCCTTGCGGCGCTCGAGCAACGGCCGTGTCTCGGGCGGGGGTTGCCGCAGCTCGTTCGCCATGTGCCGTACCGCTTCCTGTCGTCGCCCGTCGGGAGGCAGCGAGAGCGTACGCCTCCCGACGGGCACCGTTCCGCATTCTGGAACGAGCACGACGAAGAAGGGTGAATGACCTGCCACAGGCGCGTGAAACGCGGGTTCGGCGGGTACCGTCGCTTGAATGGGCACCCGCCTCGCGGCCTGTCGAAGCGCCCTCTCACCCCAAGGCCGGGCCCGCCGCATCCGCGTAGCGCGGCACCGTGCGGGACCAGTAGTAGCAGCCGCCGATCCAGCCGGCCATGCCTTCCACATAGCCGACGCCCGAAGGGCTCAACGACGGTCCGATCTCGTCGTAGACCGTCTCGAACTCGCGGATCGTGCGGTTGATCTGCTGGATGGCCAGGGTGACGGCCATCGGCAGGGGGCACTGGTGGGCCCGCTGGTAGGCGAGGGCCAGGTTGATCACCTCGCCGGACCGTTGCTCCTTGACCGCGGAGAAGAGGTCGGGGATCCACACCGCGGCGTCGGCCGACAGCCGGGTCAGATGCCGCATGAGCGGGTGGTGGAGTTCCCCGGAGCTCAGCTCGCACGGCTGCGCGGCCTCGCACAGCGGGAAGAAGGGCTCGACGCCCGCCGTGAGGGACCGTATCGAGGTGCACAGCCCGGACCGCAGGGGGGAGGGGTGGGCCTGGGCCACCGCCTCGTACAGCAGTCCGTGCACGTACTCGCGGCTCTTCCAGGCCCAGCGCGCGGCCTGCGCGGGTGTGCACCGTTCGCGGACCCGCCGGTACAGGTCGGCCAGCGCCGCTCCCAGAGGGGTGGAGGCCGGTGCTCCGTCCCGCAGGATCGCGATGCTCTCACACAGCATCGGCAGCAGCCGGCCCGGCCGGCGCCGGCCGACCTCCTCGGCCCGGTCGTCGAAGACGAACTGGTACGCGATCTGGTCGGCGACGAGTTGCAGCACGCCGGGATCCGCGTCGGGGCTGTTGTAGGACGCGAGTTCGCCCGGGCGGGTGCGGGAGATCATGACCGGCACTCCCGGTTCGTCACTCAGTCCGGTCCTGCGCAGCCACTGGTCGACGCCCGCCGTGGCCGCCGCTTCATGTGGGTTCCGGCGGAACGGGAAGGGCATGTAGAGATGAGCGTCGATGAGCTCCACCAGGGTGGAACTGGCGATCCCGCCCGGTGTGACGACCGCTGTTTCCTCATGCGTGGTGGACACCGCTGCCACCGCCCCTCCGGGTTTTCTCCACCCCGGCCACCGTGGGCGCGGCTCCGGTCGCGAGGGCGGCGGCGTGCGGCTCGGCGCCGCCCGGTGCGTCCGCCCGCGGTGCGCAGATCATCGTCAGGGACCTCGGGCCCAGCGTCGCGCCGGGGCGCGGCGGTGCGACGGGCCCGGCCGGATGCCGTAGCCGCCAACGGCCGGCGATGGTCGCCAGGGCCACCGTCATCTCGGCCATGGAGAACAGGTCGCCGATGCACTTGCGGCTGCCCGCGGCGAACGGGATGAGCGCCCCGTGCGGACCGGGGGCGGCCTCGCCCGCCGCCCAGCGCTCGGGCAGGAACCGGTCGGGCTCGGGGAACGACGCCGGGTCGTGGTGCAGCAGGTACGGGCTGTACAGGACCGTCGTTCCCCGCGGCAGCCGGCGTCCGGCCAGCTCCGCCTCGCGGGTCGTGACCCGGGTGAAGAGCCAGCCCGGCGGGGAGTGGCGCAGGGTCTCGGTGAGGACGGAGCGGGTGTAGACCAGACGCGGCAGATCGTCGACGTCGGGCAACCGGCCGCCGAGGACGGAGTCGACCTCGGCGTGCAGCCGCCGCTCCACCTCCGGGTGCCGGGCCAGGAGACTGAAGGCCGAGGCCAGACACATCGAGGGGCTCTCGGAACCGGTGAGCAGGAGTGACACCAACTGGTCCTGGACCTCCCGGTCCGTGACCGAGGTCGTGCCGTCCTCGGCCTGGGCGGCCGCCAGCAGGAGCCCCAGCAGATCGTCGCGGGGCGGGCCCTGGCGGCGCTCGGCGACGGCCCCGTCGATGAGCTCGTGTACCCGCCGCACCGCGCGCCGGTAGCGGCGGTTCGCGGGAGTGGGAAGACGGAACAGGGCGTCGACCGGTACGACCGTGCGCACGAACAGGCCGCGGACGATGGCGGCGAGGCAGCGCCGCACCTCGTCGGTCGCGGCCGGACCGAGCGCGTCGGACAGCAGGAGCCGGCTGATCAGCCGGGTCGTCAGACCCAGTGTGGCGGCACTGACATCGACCTTCTGCCCGTCGCGCCAGTCACGGCACAGCGACTCGGCCTCCTCGGCCATCAGGTCCGTCTGAGCGGCGACGCCGGCAGGGCGGAAGGTGGGTTGCAGCATGCGGCGCTGACGCCTGTGCTCCCCGTGCGGACATGTGACGACGCCGTTGCCCATCAGCGCCCGAAGTCGCTCGTACTGCGGCCCGCCCTTGTCGAACGTCAGGGTGTCCCGGAGCATCCGGTGAACGAGCTCGGGGTGACACACCATCCACGCCCGCTGGGGGCCCAGGCGTATCTCGACCAGATCGCCTTGGGCGGGAAGAGAATTCAGAAACTCCAGCGGCCGACGGAACAAGGCGATACCGTGGCCGATGGATGGGAATATGCCTGGAGCAGTACCAACCGTCCATGCCTGTTCCGATTCAGGAACGGAACCGTTCATCGAAATACCACCCGCTTCGGTCGACCAGGGAAAACGGTGACTTTTCACCGACGTGGCGCTTGCACCATGTCCTGCCCAGTCCCAGTGGGCCGCCGACTCGACGAACCCCTCCTCCAGGGGGGCGCACGGGTGCACGGGGAAGCGCTGAGTGCATCACCACCGAAGTCCGTCAGGCGGCAGGCGGTCTTCTTCCGTCACTCGCGCTTCACGACCCGCCACCGCGCACCGCCGCGGGGCACCTCCCGGTCGAAGTGGGCGGCGTCCGACCCGCGCTGCAGGAGACGGAGCGGGCCCGATCCGTGCCGTCGTGCGGTCCGCGCCTGCCTGGGCAGCCGGCTGGTCGGCGTACAGCCACCGGCTCGACGCCCTGCATCCGAAGGGGCTCGGGCGGGCGCTGCCGTCGGTGTGCGCCGACGCCTGGTAGCCCTGCCGCTCAGAGGGAGCGGCCGCTGTCGACGAGCCGGGCCGGGTTCGCCAAAGTCATGGGTGTGCCCCTGTCGTTGTCGGCGGCGGGCACGGCGTCGGGGATGCCCTCATGGCAAGGCGGACGCGGCACGTGTCCGCGCCCGCCCCGCGCGGTGTCTCCGGCAAGCCGCCGCGGCCCCGACCGCCACCCGCCCGGCCGACGTTCCGAACAGCGGGTTGTCCCGTCGGCAGGGGACGGCCGTGGCACACCGGCGCATCGGTGTCCTGCAGCCGAGCTGAGCCGTCTCTTCGCCCGGGAACTGGGCCATGACGAAGAGGTCCTGGCCCTCTGGTAGAGGGCCAGGACCTCATCACCTACGACCTCTTCGGCATGGGCCCGCACGACGGGCACTTCCGCTGGTGCGCCGCCCGGCTCAGATGAAGCGGCCTACAGCAGGTCGCGGGGGATCTTCTCGTTCCAGGTGCGGGAGAAGACCCGCCGGTCCGCCTCGTACGCGTCGAGGGTCGCGTCGACGAAGAAGTCCGTCTCGTCGCACGTGAGCCGGGTGTGGGTGACCACCCGCGCGTCCCAGTCGTCCCGCCGGAACCGCATGGTCCAGGTGGTTTCGCCGCCGACCGAGGTGAAATCGTCGGCGACCGCCGTATAGCGCTCGTGGGCGCGGCGGCCGGCCTCCAGGCCGATGTCCTCGAAGCGGACCGTGCCCCGGTCCTTCACGATGTCCAGCTCGGAGTGATAGCCGATCAGGTCCCGCTTGACCTCCCAGCGCTCCTCCGGGGGCGTCACCTGGGTCATGGCGAGCGGGGGAGTGCCCTCGGGCTCGCCGAAGGGGGACGACGGCACCTCGTCGGGCTCGTCCACCGGCCGCACCGGCAGGGTGAGCGTGCTGGAGTGCTCGTGGACGCTGAGCATGGCCGGCTTGGGCGCCGGCCAGGCCAGCGGCCAGTACGACGTCGACAGGGACAGCCGGATGCGGTGGCCCGGCGGGAACGCCTGCGCCACACCGTTCAGCGGGATGGTGGCCCGGTAGCGTCGGCCCGGCTCCAGCAGCTCGGGAGACTCGGTGCTGTCACGCCGGGTCAGATTGAGAATGCCGTACGACACGCGCGTCGCGGCGCCGTCGGGGCTCACGTCGGACAGCCGCGCGGCCACCAGGGCGACCGGCTCGCTGACCGACAGGTCGAGCTCCACGGTCGGCGAGCCGAGGATCTCCACCGGCTCGGTCAGCGGCTCGGTGTCGAAGACGAGCGAACCGCCGTCCTCCTCCCGCTGGTCGTAGGGCAGGTCCGGCGGCGCGTTGTACGAGGCCCACTTACCCGCGAACTGCCCGACCGACAGCGGCGACCGGACGGTCATCGCCTCACCGCCCTCGGGCGCCCGGGCCTCGGTCTCCCGCGGTGGCCCGATCGTGTGCCGGGTGAGCGGGTGCCTGACGGGCCGGATGTGCGGAGACGGCCAGTCCGGCTCGCCCACCCAGCGGCCCGGCCGCTCCTCGTAGGAGGTGGAGGGCGGCACGCTGTCCTGCATCCACGCCTGGAGCATCGGCCCGTCCATGACGCCGTTGTCGACGCCCTTGAGCCAGTGGTCCCACCACCGCACGAGCTCCTGGAGGTAGCCGATCGCGGGACCGGGCTCCCCGAGGTGCGGGAACTTGTGCGACCAGGGCCCGATCAGCCCCTTGCGGGGCACGTCCAGGTTGCCGAGCAGCCGGGTCACGGCGTTGGAGTAGCCGTCCGCCCAGCCGCTGGAGGCCAGGACCGGGCAGCGCACGCTGGAGTAGTCCTCGCACACCGAGGCGTGCCGCCAGTAGTCGTCGCGCCGCTGGTGACGCAGCCACTGCAGGACCCAGGGCTCGGTGTTCTCCAGCCGCTCGTGCCACATCTCGCGCCAGCGGTCGCCGACGACGGACGGGTCGGGCGGGCAGGTGCCGTAGGCGAACATGGTGCCCGCCTCGGCGAGGTTGTCCGACAGCAGGGCGCCGCCCATGTAGTGCATGTCGTCGGCGTGCCGGTCGTCGGTGAACGAGGCGATGGCGATGGCCTTCAGGCTCGGGGGCCGGCGGGCCGCCACCTGGAGCGCCGCGAACGCGCCCCAGGAGATGCCCATCATGCCCGTGCCGCCGTCGCACCAGGGCTGCTCCGCCAGCCAGGCCAGGACCTCCTCGGCGTCCGCCTGCTCCCGTTCCAGGTACTCGTCGCGCAGCACGCCCTCCGAGTCACCGGTGCCGCGCAGGTCGACGCGGACGCAGGCATAACCATGCCCGGCGAGGTAGGGGTGGTGGATCGAGTCGCGTACGGCGGTCAGGTCGCGCTTGCGGTACGGGATGTACTCCAGCACCGCCGGCACCGGCTCCTGGTCGGAGGAGGTGGGGCGCCAAATGTGCGCGGAGAGCCGGACCCCGTCGGACATCGGGATCGTGACGTGCTCTTCTTCCTTCGTCTCGTACGGCAGGTTGGTCACGTAACGCATGGAAGTGACGTGCTCCTCACTTGCGCGCGGCGTCGCCCTCGGACGGGGCGTCCTCGAAGGCGAGGCCCAGGGCGGCCACGCAGTGGTCGAACTTCTTCCGCAGATCCGCCTCGTCGGCTCCGCCGGTGTAGATGTGCGCCAGCTCGTAGCTGTAGCTGTCCTGCCCGGGAAGGTCCGAGAGCCTCTCGCCCTCCTTGGGGATCACCTCGATGCGCACGCCCGGGGTCTCCCGCTCGATGCGGGCGATCTCCTCGGGACTCGGCACCCGGCGCACCACACCGTCGGTGAACCAGCGGTGGTACCACTTCGCGGCCATCGCGTACGAGCCCTCGCGGTGTGGCATGCGCGGGTCCTCGCCGAGGGCGAGGCTGACCATGCAGTGATGGTTGGGCACGCCGTCGACGTACTGGAACAGCTCCGCGTGGGACTGGGAGTGCCGGGGGTTGATCTCCAGCAGGTTGATCTCCTGGGTTCGCGGGTCGTAGAAGTACTCGATGCTGAAGGTGGCCGAGTCCATCCCGATCTGCCGCATCACCCGCTCGCTGACGTCGTGCAGTTGGGTGATGACCGGCGGCGGCAGCATCGAGGGGTACTGGTGGCGCAGGAAGCAGGAGGAGTCGGGGTACTGGATGGAGTCCAGGACCCCGTAGATGGTCACCTCGCCCCGGTGGACGTAGCCCTCGACGGCGACCTGGACGCCGGACAGCGCCTCCTCGGCGAGGCAGACCCGGCCACCCACGCCGTCCATCTCCGGTGGCAGGTCGATGCGTTCGAGAATGTGCTCGAAGGGGCGGCCGATGCGCGATATGCCGCCTCGGATCTCGGCGACGGCCTTGCGGAACTCCTCTTCGTCATCCACTCCGAAGGCGAGTTCGGAGGAGTACGAGAGGGCGGGCTTGAGCCACATCGGGAAGGTCACGTTCTCCGGCGGGCGCGGCGGGTCGGCCGACAGGTCGACCTGGTCGAAGCGCGGGTGCCGGTCGGTGGCCTTCTGCTGCTCCAGCCGGCTCCAGTACTTGTGCTCGCACTTGACCACCGACTCCAGGCTGGTGCTGCGGGTGCCGTAGCGCTCGCTCAGCATCGGGACGAGGGTGCTGACCGGGAAGTCCCAGTAGCCCACGATCGCGTCGATGCTGCCGTCGAACGCGTCCAGCACGCCCTGGGCCTTGTCGAACAGCGTGGGCAGGTGCACTTCGCCGACCTGGAGTTCCTCGATTGTCAGCAGCTGGTGGAAGCGCAGCCGGTCGGCTCCCGGGACCTGCTGGAGCGTGGGCAGATTGGCCTCGTCGAGCCCGATCACAAAGACGTTCTTCACCGTCTCGTCAGACACGGCTCTCCTTCCGACGACGTACGGCCCGAGGGCCGGCTTGCAAGATCGTCGGGGTACCCCTCCTACCTGCGGGCATGCCGCTTTGGACACCGCGCCCGTACCGGACGCCGGGGAACAGGGCCGCCGCGACCCGGGCACCCTCGACCCTGTGCGCTCGGCTCACACCCCGGCCGGCAAGGACTGTTTTGTCCAGATGGTCTTGCCCGTGGGAGTCCGGCGAGCGCCCCACCGTTCGGCGAGCTGGACGACGAGCAGCAGACCTCGTCCGCCCTCGTCGAAGACCCGGCCCGGCGCAAATGCGGCGCGGTGCTGTTGCCGTCGGACACCTCGCAGATGAGGGTCGCATCGCGGATCAGCCGCAGCTCGATGGGGGCGCCGCCGTAGCGGAGCGCATGGGTGACCAGCTCGCCGACGCCAGTTCGGTGGCAAACTCCGCCTGCGCCAGACCACATCCGGCCTGCGACATGGAGGTGCTCTCCGACGACCTGTGCAGCCGGCCGCCCGGCTGGATGATGAACACCGTCGCTCGTTCCCGCCGGGCTTCGAGTGCGCCGAGCCTCACCACCGGGACGGTGATCCCGCGCTGGGTTCCCCCGTGCTCGTCTTCGGCAGTCGCCTCCCTCGGTCCGTCAGACTGCCATGCGTTCCACCAGCAGAAAGCCGCCGATGACGATCATCAGGGCGCCGGAGGCACGGGTCACCGCCCGGGCCGCGGAGGGCCTGGTCCCCAGGACCGTGCGGGCCAGCACCCCCACGGTGAGGTAGACGACGGCGCAGGCGGTCATGTGCAGTGAGCCGAGCAGGCCGGTCTGGCCGGCGACCGGCCAGGCGCCCGCGGGGTCGATGAACTGCGGGAACAGGGAGAAGTAGAGCAGCAGGGCCTTGGGGTTGAGCCCGCTGGTACCCGCTCCCTTGAGCATGACCCGCACTCGGGAGGAGGTCCCGGATTCCGGCTCGGCCCCGGTGGCCGTCAGGGTGGCCGGCTGCCGCAGCACCCCCCACCCGAGCCACACCAGATAGCCGGACCCGGCCACGGTCAGCGCGGTGAGCAGCGTCCCCGAGCTCGCCACGATCACCACCAGGCCCGCGACCGCGAGCAGGGTGTACCCCGCGTATCCGGCGACCAGTCCGGCGACCGCCGGCACGACCGACCGGTCCCGCAGGCCCGCCGTGATCGCGTAGGCCCAGTCCGCGCCGGGGGTGAAGATCAGCAGCAGATTTACCGCCAGGAAGGCCGCCAGCGTCGTCGTGTCCATCGATCGTTCCCTCTCACGTGCCGTGGTGCGAGAGGGAGGCTAGGCCGGATCGGCCCGAAGGTGTTCCCTTCTTTACTCCTTGATCGCGTGATCTGGGGCAGAATCTTCTCCATGGATGCCCTGGACCGGAAAATTCTCACCGAGCTGCAGCTGGACGGCCGTCTCACCGTCACCGAGCTGGCCGCCCGCGTGAAACTGAGCGTCTCGCCCTGCCACCGCAGACTGCGCGATCTCGAACGTGAGGGCGCGATCCGCGGATATCGCGCGGTGGTGGATCCGGCCGCCGTGGGACTCACCTTCGAAGCCCTGGTCTTCGTCACCCTGCGCTGGGAGGACGCCGACACGGTCTCCGCGTTCGAAGAGGCGGTGACCGCCGTCCCGCACGTGCTCCAGGCCCAGCGCCTGTTCGGCGACCCCGACTACCTCCTGCGCGTCGCCACCACCGACCTGGGCGCCTTCCAGCAGCTCTACGACCAGCAGCTCGCCCGGCTTCCCGGCGTCCAGCGCCTCAACTCCACGCTCGTCATGAAACACGTCGTCGACGACCGCCCCCTGCCGGAGTGAGCGGCTCACCCCGGCGAACTCCTCCTGGACCGCCCCGGGGCGGGATGCCGGCCTCGTCGAGGCCGGCAGTGCTCTTGCCTGCCGGGCCTTTGATGTGCCCAGGAGAACAGGTGTCTCGTCGCCCACCGCCTGGGCGTGCGGCACTGTACGGCCTGTCCGGCGGCGGGAAGACGGACACGGCGGAGCGGGAACGTCCCGGAACACCGGCTCGTCGCCCCTGAGTTCGCCCACCTCCCGGTCGCCCACGCCTGACCTCGCCACGCCCGAATCCGCCCCATGCCGCCGACCCAGGGGGGCATCGTGCCCGACACCACGACACGACCACCGTCCTGCCCGCACTCCCCGCGCTGAGCGCGCAGGGCGAGCGCCTGATCGAGCTGAGGGTGCACGAGAGGACCGAGTCGTCCGCCGACGAGATCCGCACGTTCGCCGCCGGGGCCGGGGCCGGGGCGGGGGCCGGAGGGCCGGGGGCCGGGGGGTCGGGGCCGACGGCGACGGTGCGCCGCCGGCCGTGCGCCCGGACTTGGCCCCCGCCCTCGCGCCGCTGCTCCGCCGCGACGGCGAGGTGCCGGTGGATCAGCAACCTCCCGTGCCTGCGATGGCTCGGAGACCGAGAGGCGCCGGCGGCGATCAGCTCCGTGTGGACGGTGCTGACGCGCGACGCGCGCTCAGCAGTCAAACACCGACCAGCAGATGTCGTTGCGCAATCGCTGGTCGTCACATACGAGCTCGCGAATCGCCTCCGGGAGCTGGTCGCGCTGCCATTGGCACTCGCGTCGCCCTGCGGCCTCACTCTCGCCTTTCGGCGCGGCGGCGCGTGCGGCCTTGATCGCATAGGCAGCCGCACCGAGCTCGTGCGCGGCGACGTGTGCGACGACTGCGGCCTGGCCGGCGGCGTAGGCGGCATGCCGTGCTGCGCCGCGCAGGTCTCGAGCCGCGCCCATGGCATGGCCGCCCGCCGCGCGTGCCTGCATCATCTTGACCTCACCACGCGCCCAGGCGCGGGCATGCTCGAGCGCCTGGCGCGGCCGTGGGTCCTCAGGCCGAGCCGACTCGAAGAGGTCAAGGACGTGCTCTGCGCAGGCTGCCGCCCAAAGCGCGAGGAGATGGTGATCCGAGTCAGTGAGGGTCCCACCACGGCGGATCGTCACGAAGCGAGGGTCCCTGACCTTCGGGAGGATCATGGTTGGCATCCCTTTCGGCTGGTATGAAGCGAAGCCTGCAAACCCGGTGGTCGGTCTGGCAAGCCCGGCTAACACTTCCCGGCCGGACGAGACGAGCTCTCAGTGAGCCTTTGGTTCGCCTATCGAGTCATTCATGCCAATTTTCGGTGGCCGGATACGAAGACCGAACCCCAAGCGAAACGCCCGGAAAACGGCTTCTGCGGCCAACAACAGATCAGTTACGCGCCGGGTTCCTCACAAAAGCTGGCTCGTCCGGCTCGAGCACGGCCTCGATGTCGTGCGGCAGGCCGAATGGGTCATCGATCTCGGCCCGGACGGTGGCAAGCACGGCGGAGAGGTCGTGTTCACCTCCGCCGGGTGAACCGCTGGCGTCTGACCGGGACTCGCGCCGCGGTGCCGGCCCGCACGGCACCACGGTGGGGACCGCGGATCCGGAGGGGGCGCCGGCTCAACCCCCTCCCCGCAGCGCCTGGTACACGGACCACACCACAGCCACCAGGGGTACGGCCACCACCGCGCCGATCACCCCCGCCGCGACGGCCCCTCCGACCACCGCCAGGGCGACCACCACCGGGTGCAGGCGCACGGCCCAGCTCATCACGATGGGGTGCAGGAGGTGGCCCTCGATCTGGCCGATGACCACGATCAGGGCCACGACCACCAGGGCGATGAGCGGCCCCTTCGACGCCAGCGCGACGACCGCGGCGATCGCCAGAGCGATGGGCGAGCCGATCAAGGGGATGAACGCGGCCAGGAACTCCAGCAGGGCCAACGGCACGGCGAGCGGCACCCCGAGGGCGAACAGCGCGATGCCCACGAGGACCGCGTTGGTGGCCGCCACCAGCAGGATGCCGTGCGTGTAACCGGTGAAGGTCCGCCAGGCGGCCCCGGCCGCGACCGCGAACCGCTGCCGGG
This sequence comes from Streptomyces sp. NPDC092370, assembly GCF_044755265.1. Taxonomy (NCBI): domain Bacteria; kingdom Bacillati; phylum Actinomycetota; class Actinomycetes; order Kitasatosporales; family Streptomycetaceae; genus Streptomyces; species Streptomyces sp. NPDC092370. Next base: position 236,828 of record NZ_JBIVQO010000007.1, read on the forward strand.
CCCGGCCGGGGAGCTGGTCGCACAACCACTGCCACTGCTTGTCGCCGGAGTGCGTGAAGAAGACCGCGCAGAACAGGGCCAGCGCGAGCACGGTCAGCACCTCGATCAGTCGGCTCGCACCACTGAGCGCCGTGCTGATGAGGGTGGAGCGGTGGTCCGAAAGGAGCTTGCCGATCCGCGACTGGAGGTCGTCGAACGCGTCCGCCGGGAGCCGGAAGGGCGGTTCCTCCAGCCGCCGCTCGATCCGGTCGATCCCCGCCACGAATTCCTTCTCCAGTCCGGTCCGCTGGTCCGCCACGGTCTCACCCACCAGAGCCAGTGCCCCGAGGACGAGGACGATGCCACCGATGAGCGCGACGGCGACCGCGAGCGGCCGGGGCATGTAACGGGCGAGGAGACCGGCCACGGGACGCAGCACCGCGGTGATGACGAGACCGAGGAAGACGGCGACGGCGACCCGGTGGAACTGCCCGAGCAGGGAGAAGGCGACCCGCACGACGATGCCGACCGCGATGAGCCGCCACGCGTACGCGGCCGCGGTCCGCAGCACGCCCGGCACGCGCGACTCGGCGTCATTCGGGCGGGGCAGGGCCGAGGCGGGTGGATCGGGGGGCGTCGACATCTCATGCCCGTACCACCCCTCGGCCGCCGAACCGCCGAGCCGGCCCGCAATTCCCCCGAAGGCCGGTACGGGCCCGGCCGGTCGGACGCCGGGTCCGGGGGACCTGCCGACGGTGATCCAGGCCGGTCCCGTCCCGCCGGTCGCCTGCCGACGGTGATCCAGGCCGGTCCCGTCCCGCCGGTCGCCTGCCGACGGTGATCCAGGCCGGTCCCGTCCCGCCGGTCGCGGTGGCCTGATGACGTCCGACCGGGGCGCCCGGCGAGGAAAGCCGCGGAGGCGACGCGGCAGATCCCCGCCGCGGCCGTCACCGTCAGCCGGTACGCACCATGTCCTCCGTTCCCTCACCGTCGCCGTGGAGTCTGTGCACACGGCAACAAGGCGGAAGACGGCCGCCGGATCCGTCTGTCACCGATCACGGACATTCCTCGGCGCGGTGGCCCGCGCACGGCCGCCTGAACAGCGCAAGCGGCCAGAGCGGCCGGTCGCCTACCGCCCCGACCCCGACCTGCCGCCGCGCCCCGCCGCACATCGGGCGGCACGAGCGAGCGGTGGGCCGGCGCGGTGTGCCCCGCTGCGCCGAGCGGCGGGCACCCGGGCGTTCGGCCATGCTGGGCCAGGTGGCACCCCTTCCACACGACAAGGAGCCCCGTATGCCCACGGACCAGGTCGGACGATTCCTGGCAGCCCTGGACCCGCAGCACCGCGAGGACATCGGCTCCCGGCCGCGCGAGGAGCAGGAACGCCTCGCGGGGGCCTGGGAGCGGGAGCTGGAGGCGGATGACGAGCTCGACACCCTCGACGAACTGTCACCGCCGGCGGCGGAGGCCGAGGCGGCCCGCCGCGTCCTGGAGCGCGAGACCGACTAGAGCGAACCCTCGCGGACTACCCCGCCCCCGGACGCTCCGGGACGTCGTCGCCCTTCCGCGCAGGCGCGACACCGTTGCGCTGCGCCGGACGGGAGCGTGACACGGGACGAGCTGACCGGGCCGGGCGCCACTGACGCGGGCCGGGACGTTCGGAGCTCCGCTCGATCCGCATTCCTCCGAAGCCGGCGCACATCCTGTCGGACAGCCGCGCCGCATCATCACGGACGCCGCGCATCTCGTACGGCTGCGGCGCCGGGGATCGCCGTACGGCGGTCTCTGTTCGAATCTCCGCGGCGATTTCCCCGGCATCGTGCGACGAAGACGGAGGCCGGCTTCTCGCCGACAGCCCTCAAGAGCCGCCCTCGCCCCGGTCGCGCCGGGCCGCACGGACGGCGAGGACCACGCCGACGAGCAGCAGGAGCAGGCCGGCGATGTTCCAGGCCCAGTCGTACGGCGTGACATCCACCCCGTAGCGGATCTGGTGCAGGCGCAGCAGCTTGTGGTCGACGATCCCGTCGAACACCTGGAACAGGCCCAGGCCCAGGAAGAGGCCCGCCCACGCAGAGGTCCGGACCAGGCAACGGCGGCGGCGCAGGTCGGCGTAGAGAAAGAATCCGGCGACCAGGCCCAGCAGCTCGACGCTGTGCAGCAGCCCGTCGGACAGCAGACCCACGCGAGTGGTGGAACGGTCGTAGAAATGGTGCCAGCCGAGGAGCTGGTGGAAGACGATCTCGTCGACCGCCGCCATCACGGCCGCCCCGATCAGCACGCAGACGGCCATCGACCTCCCGGGTTCGGGCCCGACGCCCGGGGAGGTGGTCGACCGGGCCGTTCTCGTCATGGGCATCGCCTCCTGCCGTGGTGCGGGCCCCCGCCACCCGCCGTCCCGTGCCGCCGCCGGGGGGAGACAGCGGCGACGTGCCTGCCGTCGCCGACGCGGAGGTGACCTGACGGTGATACCGGGTACCCGCCCCGACATGCTCAAGCGCGCACTGTGGCAGGGGCTGGTCGCCGGTACCGCCGGAGGCGTCGTGATGACCCTCGGCGAGAAGATCGAGCAGGCCGTCACCGGGCGGCCCGACTCCCATGTGCCGGCCCAGGTCCTCCAACGGCTCATCGGTCTGCCCGAACGTCCCGGCGCCCAGCCGCTGCCGGTCAACTGGGCCATGCACGTCGGCCAAGCCGCCCTGCTCGGCGTGCTGCGGTCGGTCATGGCCCAGTCGGGGCTGCGCGGGCCGTTCGCCTCCGCCAAGTTCGCCGTGGTCCGCCTCACCAACGACCAGATCCTGGAGAACGCCACCGGTGTGGGCGCCCCGCCGCCCACCTGGCCCCGCAGGGAACTCGTCGTGGACGTCCTGCACAAGACCGTCTACGCGTTCGTCACCGGCGCCGTCGCCGACGCCTTGGCGGCCCGCAACGGTCCCGGGCCCGGACAGCGCCACGCCGCCGTGCGCCCGGGCCGCCACGCCGGTGTCGGACCGCTTCCCCGCAGGCACGCGCACGGCACGTGAACCTGGACGACGGCAAGAGGTGCAGGGCGTCCCGGGCCGCGTCGACGTCCGTGACGCCGACCTGGACGCCGCTCACCCGTTGAGGTGTCGTGCCAGCCAGTCCGCGGCGGCACGGCGGAAGAGCCGCCGGTTGTCCGCACGCAGGAAGTCGTGTCCCTCGTCGCGCAGAGTCAGGAGTTCGGCGTGGACGCCCCGCTCTCGCGCGGCCCGTACGAACTGGTGCGACTCCCCGGGCGGCACGTTGGTGTCGTGTTCGCCGTGGACGGCGAGCAGCGGGGCGCGCAGCTGGTCGATGCGGTTCATCGGCGACAGGGCACGCAGCAGTTCGCGGTCGCGCTCCGGGTGGCCGTACTTGTGCGCCGCCGATTCCGCGATCCAGGGTTCCGTACCGGCGAAGAAGCTGAGGAAGTCCGACATGCCGCACACCGCGACGCCGGTACGGAAGAGATCCGGGTGCCACACGAGCGAGGCGAAGGTCAGATAGCCGCCGTACGAACGGCCCATGACCGCCAGCCGCGTCGGATCGGCGGGGCCCGCCGTGACCGCGTGGGCCGCGCAGTCCGCGACGTCGTCCAGCGCGGCGAAGCGGCCTGCGCCGAGGTCCGCGTCGACGAACGACCGGCCGTGCCCCGAGGATCCGCGTACGTCGGGTGCGAAGACGTCCAGGCCCCTTCCGGCCAGCTCGTGGTAGAGCGGGTTGAACACCGGACGTTCCTGTTCCTCCGGGCCACCGTGCAGGTGGATCACGCAGGGTGCCGGTTCGCCGGGGGAACGTCCCGGTGCCCTGTAGTACCAGCCGCTCAGGGACAGCCCGTCCCGCGCCGTCAGCCGCAGGGGGACGGGGCGTACCGGTGGGCGGCCCGGCGGGGTGGCGTCCGCGTCCCGGGCCGACCAGGGGGTGCGGAGCAGGGACACGCCTTCGTGGGCCCACCAGACGCCCGGCCGCCGCTGCGACCCGGACAGCGCGAGCAGCAGCCGCCCGGCGCCGGCGGCGGTCACGCGCGTGACGACCTCGTGAGGCAGGGCGAGGGGCCTGGCCGGGCCCGTGCTGTCCGCCGTCTGCCCGGCCGGGAAGGTCTCGACGAGTTCCAGCTCGCTCGCGCCCTGCGCGTTCCACGCCAGAGCGGCCGTGCGGCCGTCGTGGGCCAAGGCCAGGAGTTCGAGATCGTTTCCCTCGCGTTCGGCCACGACGGACACACCGCGCGGTCCTCCGTCGGCGTCCAGAGCGACTTCGAGGAGCGCCGCGTACTCGCGGTCGGCGTTGCTGCGCAGCCACAGCGTCCCGCCCTCGGGTGAGAACCGGCCGATCCACGGGTCGCCGTCGGCCACGGGCATCGCGAAGGTGGCCGCCGAGTCGGCGGTGCGCCGCACGACCGCCTCCCGCCGTCCGCGCGGCCCCCGGCGCAGCAGCACGAGTCCGCCGTCGTGGCTGAGGTCGCACGCTCGCAGGGAGGCGGCGTGCGTCTCCGCGGTCAGCAGCACGGGGGACGCCAGGCCGTCGGGGTCGATCAGGTAGACGGACAGGCCCCCGCCGGGCCGGGCCGCCGGGACCCCCGCCGAGCCGCCCGCCGGTGACCCTTCCGGCGCCGCCTCAGGGGTGCTTGCGTACGCCGATGCGGCGTCGGCCCCCGGTGACCCGTCGTACACGGCCGCGCCGAGGAGCCGCGCACGTCCGTCCCGGTCCGGCCGGTCGGCCGCCGGGCGGGCCCCGGCGAGCAGGCCGTCCGCCGGGCCGTGGCCGGACAGGGCCCGCCCCGCGAACCCCGGGGACGCGGGGGGCGGCGCAGCCGCGACGGTGACGGCGACGGCCGAGCCGTCGTGCGCCCAGCACCCCAGATAGGCGGAACTGGCCGGATCGGCCCCCGCCAGGATGCGGCGGCCGGTGCCGTCGGGCCGTACGCACAGCACCCGTGTGTGCTCACCGCCGCCCGGCGCGGTGGTGTACGCGATCCAGCGCCCGTCCGGTGACCAGGAGACCTCTTTGACGGGGTCGGGTGAGGAGTCGAGCAGCCGCACCTCCTCGCCGCCGACGGGGCCGGCCCAGAGCTGGGGGACGCCGCCCCGGTCGCAGATGAAGGCCGCCTCGGTGCCGTCGGCGTCGGCGGAGGGATACCAGCAGCCGTGCGCGCGCAGCCGGGTGACCGCGTCCTGCGGGCCTCCCGCATCCGGCAGCGGCACCGGAGCGGGGGCAGCCTCCCGGACGGCGCCGGAGAAGTCTCCCGCCCGGGCGTCCGTGGGCGTCCCGGGCGGGGGGCCGAGCGTCCCGGACCGCACGCGCGGGGACGCCGGATCGTACGCCGTCCGCACGCCCTCGCCGTCGGTCATGTGATCCCGTGGGTCTGCAGCCATATCTCCAGCAAAGCGATCTGCCACAGGGCGTTCGCACCCCGCTTGGTCCGGTGCTCGTCGGGCGCCGCGAGCAGCCGGGCCACGTACGACTCCTGGAACAGGCCGCGCCGCTTCGCCTCGGGTGCCTCGAGCGCCTCCCGTACTCGTTCCAGCACCGGGCCGGCCATATGCATGATGGCCGGAACCGGGAAGTAGCCCTTGGGGCGGTCGACGACCTCCAGGGGGAGGAGCTTGCGGCCCGCCTCCTTCAGCACGCCCTTGCCGCCGTCGGCCAGCTTGAGCTCCGGCGGGCAGGCCGCCGCCAGTTCCACCAGTTCGTGGTCGAGGAACGGCACCCGGGCCTCCAGGCCCCAGGCCATGGTCATGTTGTCGACCCGCTTGACGGGGTCGTCGACCAGCATCACGTGCGTGTCCAGCCGCAGGGCCGCGTCCAGCGCGGTCTCGGCTCCCGGGACCGCCATGTGCTCGCGCACGAAGCGGCCGGAGACGTCGTCCCGGGTCAGCAGGTCCGGGCGGAGCATGCCGGCGAGATCGGCGTGCGGCCGGTCGAAGTAGGTCGCCGCGTACCGCTCGGGTTCGTCCTCGCGCGGTACCCCGGCCAGTTCCGGATACCAGTGGTAACCGGCGAAGACCTCGTCGGCGCCCTGCCCGCTCTGGACGACCTTGACCTCTTTGGACACCTGCTCGGACAGCAGATGGAAGGCGACCACGTCGTGGCTGATCATCGGCTCGCTCATGGCCGCGATCGCACCGTCCAGCGCCGTGGACACCCGGTCGGAGGGGACCATCAGCCGACGGTGTTCGGTTCCGAACTCGCGTGCCACCAGGTCCGAGTAGTGGAACTCGTCCCCCTGCTCTCCGCCCTCCGACTCGAACCCGACGCTGAAGGTCCTCAGGTCGCGCTGGCCCTCGTCGGCGAGCAGCCCGACGATGAGGCTGGAGTCCAGGCCGCCGGAGAGCAGGACACCCACCGGTACGTCGGACACCATCCGGCGGCGCACGGCCGTGCGCAGCGCTTCGAGCACAGTGTCACGCCATTCGTCCGGGCCCATGCCGGTGTGCTCGGGCCGACGCGTGTAGGAGGGCTGCCAGTAGCGGTGGTCCCGGTGGGTGCCGTCCGGCTCGACGACCCGCACGGTGGCCGGGGGGAGCTTGCGCACGCCGTTGAGGATCGTGTGCGGCGCCGGGACGGTCGCGTGCCAGCTCAGGTAGTGGTGCAGGGCCACCGGGTCGAGTGAGGTGTCCACGTCCCCGGCGGCGAGGAGGGCGGGCAGTGTCGACGCGAACCGCAGCCGGCCCGGCGTCCGCGCCAGGTACAGGGGCTTGATCCCGAGCCGGTCGCGAGCGAGGACGACACGGCCGGTCCGGTGCTCGACGACGGCGAACGCGAACATGCCGTGGAAGCGCTCGACGCAGGCGGTTCCCCACTCCAGGTAGGCGTTGAGCACCACCTCCGTGTCCGAGGTGGACGTGAAGCGGTATCCGAGGCCGCGCAGTTCCTCGCGCAGTTGCGGATAGTTGTACACGCAGCCGTTGAAGACGCCGGTGACCTGCCCGCGGGCGTCGGTCATCGGCTGGGCCCCCTGGTCCGACAGATCGATGATCTTCAGCCGCCGGTGCCCCAGGGCGACCGCGCCCCGCGTCCAGGTCCCCTCCCCGTCGGGCCCGCGGGCGGCGAGCCGACCGCTCATGCGCTCGACGGCCGTCAGGTCGGCCGGGCCGCCGTCGAAGCGGATCTCCCCGCTCAACCCGCACATGACATCCCGCCTCCCTTCCGCGTGCCGGCGGTCACGCGCGGCCGGTGCATCGACGCGCCCCCTCCGGCGAGGACTCGGACGGTTCTGCGAGACATGACAAAGCCCTTTCTGCTCAGGGACGGGAGCCGAGTCGTACGGCTGCGGGGCGCGCGAAGGCGACGGCCTCTTCCGGGCGTACCCGCGGTGCGCCACGGCGGTCCCCGGGTGATGTGCACCGGTACGTCGGTGGCCGATGCAGCCGGACGTCCCCGGACCGGTCGGGAGGCACGCGCCGTGCACCTCTCTCCCACGTGGATGCCCATGCTCACGGTCACTCCTAGGGGTGCCGGGCGTCTGCCCCGAGGCCCGCCCCGGCACCGGGCGGTTGCGGTGCTCTGTGCCGTCTTCTGGGTTCCCCGACCGTGAGCGGATAAGCCGGACGTTCACACGCTGCACCACCGGCCTCAGGAGTTTCGCACCCGCGTCGGTGACGACTCGCCCGGTCAGCGCCGTGCGGGCACCGTGCCGTCAGGGGGTGGTGCTCTCGTCGACGATCAGCTCCATGACCGCGGTGAGACCGCCTTCGGACAGTGCGGCACGCTGCCGGTCGGCGCCGGTGCCGTGGCGCAGCAGCCGGTGGACCAGGGCCGTGATCTGCCGGGTGTCACCGGCCGCGTCGAGCGCGGGAGCCACATGCCGCAGGAGCCGGCACAGCACGTCCCCGGCACGGCGTCGTTCGCCGTCGCTCGGGTCGATCAAGGTGTCGCCGAGGCCGTGCCGGGCGGCGTGCCACATGCCGGCGTGCAGCAGTTCGGGCGCGCAGTCCGCGGCGGGCGCCCGGTCGGCGGTCGCTTCCGCGAGGGCGGTCGCCACCAGGGCACGGACGATGCCGGCGCACATGACCGCCTCGTCCGCGCGCAGCTGGACGTCCATGCAGCGCACTTCGATCGTGGGGTACCGCTCGGAAAGGCGCGCCTGCCAGTACACCTGGCCGGTGTCCGAGATCAGGCCGCTGTCCACCAGGTGCTGGATCCGCCGCTCGTAGTCCGCGGCGTCACGGAAGGCCGGAGGCACACCGCCCACCGGCCACCGGTTGAAGATCATCGTGCGCCAGCTCGCGAACCCGGTGTCGTGAGCGTCCCACAGCGGAGAGTTGGCCGACATCGCCGTCAGGACCGGCAGCCACAGCCGGATACGGTTCAGGACCTCGACGCCCGCCTCCCGGCTGGGCACACCGACGTGCACGTGCATGCCGTTGATCAGCTGTTCCGCGACGAGCTGCGGTGCCTGCGCGACCATGGCCCGGTAGCGGGCGCGGTCGGTGACCGCCACGGGGTGCGTGTCGCGCAGCGGTGGCGTCCCACAGGCCGACATCCGGCACCCGTGTTCCTCGGCCGCCGCCCCGACGGCGTGCCGAAGACGCAGCAGGTGCCCGCCGACCTCGTCGAGTGTGCCGCACACCGGCGTCGCCACCTCGACCTGCGCCTGGAGCAGTTCGGACTGCACCTCCCGCTCGCCCACGCACCGGGCCTGGCCGGCCGCCATGCAGACCTTCTCCGCCTGTGGCGCCGGGAACCCCGCTATGGGGTCGACCAGCAGGTACTCCTCTTCCACGCCGACCGTCGTCATCGACCGCCCTCTGCTTCCTCGCGGCCGCGCACCGGCTCGCGATTCTCCGACGCCCATCGCGGTGCGGATCGCCTCGGCGAGGCGCCCGCCCTGGGGCTGACACCGAGTGCCGCAACCGCTTCATCACAAACCCCACACGGTTGAGGAGGTGCGGCGCCGATGGTGCGAAGTCGAGGCCGGGCGCTTCACCCGGGGCGTGTGCGGTCGAGGCGTACGGCAGGCCCGTGAGGACCGGGGCGTCGGCGGTGAAGGGGGCCCGGCACCCGGGCAGGCCGCTGCGCGGCCCGGTCGAAACGCACGGTCCGTCCGGTCGGCAGCGGGCGCAGGTGTGCTGAAACCCTGCCTGATCAGCCGCGCGCACGGCCCGCCCGGGAGCCCCGGTAGGCGGCGCGGCGGGTCCTGGCCAGGGCACTGCCGGGGGTGAATCCGGGCACGCTGTGCGCATAGATGTCGAAATCCGGGCCTTCGTGCCGGCGCAGCGGCAAGGGCGCGCGGACCGTGAGGACGGCGAACGGACGCCGGGGCCGGTCGGAGGACTCGGCGCACAGGTCGAACAGGAGCGGTCCGCTCGCCAGGGCCCGCTTCAGACTCGCCGGGTCGCCGTGCACCGGCGCCCGCCCGGAACGGCGTGGAAAGGCGGTCAGGACGCCGCGGCGGCCGCCGACCCGGTAGGGGAGCAGGCTGGAGTACGGGCCACCCAGCGCGTCGGCGCGGGGCAGTGGCAGATGTCTGGTGATCCTGCCTCGGCCGCTGCTGGTCAGGAGCAGGTCGAGAGGGCGGTCGACACCGTCGGCGTGCTGCACGCGCACGGCGAGACCCAGCCCGTCGGGCAGCCGCCCGGGCAGGCCCGCCGCTCGTGAGAGACGGACTGTGGCGGCGTACGTCCGGGTGCGTCCAGCCACGGCACGTCCCAGGGTGTGCCCCCGACCGTGACCTCCAGATCGGCCGAGCACGTCAGCCCGTGGGGATGCAGCGCAGGGGCCGCGCGGAGCGTGGCCAGGCGACGGAAGCCGGCTTCGACCGTGGCGATCGCCCAGGATCCTGGCGGTGCGCGTCGCCGCCGCTCGGCGGTGGCCGGCGCGTCAGGAGGTGCCGGCGCGACCGTCGCGGGCCGGACCGTCCGCTCTTCCATCGCTCTGCTCCTCGCTGTCATCGAGCATCGGTGCCCTTCCACCCCGCCGTCGCTTCCCGGAGTCCCGGAGTCCCGGAGTCCCGGAGCGCAGGCGCGGGCGCGGCGCGGGCCTCGATCGTCTTCAGCCGACCACGCATGCGGCACCCGCGGGGCGGGCTGGTCGTGGACCGGTCCTCGCAGCAGGCAGGGACCGGGTCCACGGCCGACGCCGCGGTCGATGACCCGAGCCGGGGTCATCCGGTGTCTTCACCGGAGGGCTCCTGCGCGTCGGCGGGCTCGCTGCCGCCGGACGCGTCCGGCTCCGGACGTCCTTCCTCCTCCGGATGGACGTCCCGTTCACCGGTTTCCCGCTCCAGGGGGGAATCCGGCTCGCGTTCGGCTTCAGGGCTGCTCATGGTGCCTCCTCCGCGCCGTGGGGAACGGGTCTCCCGACTTCCCCTGTACCGGGGAGCGGAAACGGCGGACCGAGGCCCCCGGGAGCGCGTGGGGTAGGTCGTCCCCCGGCCGAGCGGCACGACCATGGCGGGCCCGGACGGCGAGCCCGTGCTAGCCTCGGCTGTTTGCATCGTCGGGTGCTCCGTGCGGTGCCCCTGGCTGGTGACCGCGTCCCGGCCGCGCCCTCCTCGGTACGGTCCCTTCGGAGGAAGGCTTTCTGTGAGCAGTGAATCAGCACGCGCCGATGCCCGGCGGCAGGACGATGCGGCCGAGGCGGCAGGCGCCGCTTCGGGGCTGCCCACAGCGACATCCTTCGCGCAGCTGGGGCTGCCGGCCGCGGTCCTGCGGGCGCTCGACGAGCACGGTGTGACGGTGCCCTTCCCCATCCAGGCGGCGGCGCTGCCGAACGCGCTCGCCGGTCGGGACGTCCTGGGCCGGGGCCGCACCGGTTCCGGCAAGACGCTCGCCTTCGGCCTGGGGATGCTCGTCCGGACATCAGGCCGGCGCGCGCAGCCCAAAGAGCCGCTGGCGCTCGTGCTGGTGCCCACCCGGGAGCTGGCGCAGCAGGTCGCAGAGGCGCTCACCCCGTACGCCGAGGCGCTGCGGCTGCGGCTGGCGACCGTGGTGGGCGGCGTGTCCATCGGACGGCAGGCCGCCGTGCTGCGGGACGGCGCCGAGATCGTCATCGCCACGCCCGGCCGGCTGCACGACCTCATCGCGCGCAGGGACTGCCGCCTGGGACGGGTGCGCATCACGGTCCTGGACGAGGCCGACCAGATGTGTGACCTGGGGTTCCTGCCGCAGGTCACCGAGATCCTGGACCAGGTGCGTTCGGACGGGCAGCGGATGCTGTTCTCCGCCACCCTCGACCGGGACGTCGACGAGCTGGTGCAGCGCTACCTGCGCGATCCGGCCGTCCATTCCGTCGACCCCTCGTCGAGCGCCGGGTCCGCGATCGAGCACCACGTCTTCGTCGTGCACGGCCCGGACCGGTACGCGGTGACCACGGAGATCGCCGCCCGGGACGGCCGCGTCCTGCTGTTCCTGGATTCCAAGCACGGCGTCGACCAGCTCACACGGCATCTGCGGGCCAACGGGGTGGCCGCCGCCGCCCTGCACAGCGGCAAGTCCCAGCCGCAGCGCACCCGGACCCTCGCCCAGTTCAGGAACGGGCAGGTCACCTCACTGGTGGCGACGAACGTCGCCGCACGCGGTCTGCACGTCGACGACCTCGACCTCGTGGTCAACGTCGACCCGGCCACCGACCCGAAGGACTACCTGCACCGCGCGGGCCGCACGGCTCGGGCCGGCCGCTCCGGCACTGTCGTGACCCTCGTCCTGTCGGGACAGCGCCGCGAGACGAGCCAGGTCATGGCGGACGCCGATGTCGCTCCCAAGGTCACCAAAGTGCGCTCCGGCGAGGCGGAGTTGAGCCGGATCACCGGTGCCAGGACCCCCTCAGGGGAGCCTCTCGACGGCGGGCCGGCCGTATCCCGCCCCAAGAATCACAACGCCCCGTTCCGCGGCCTGGGCAGCGCCAAGGACACGAAGAGCGGCTCCGGCGGCAGGCCGTCCCGCAAGAGCAGCGAGGCCCGCAAGCTGGCGGAGGCCCGCAAGGCGGCCCGCGTGCGGCGCGGCGGCTGAGACCCGGCTCGCCCCGTCGCCGTATGAGCGCCGACATCGGTACGTGACCAGGGCGGGCTCGGCCTTCCGCCGAGCCCGCCACACCGGCTCCCTGCCGGAGCCGGGCTGGTGTCACGCCGTCAGCGCCGCAGGGTCAGCAGACCCGGGCGGTAGGGCCATTGGCCGTAGTCGCCACCGGAGTTGGGGTTGCGTCCCTGGTAGAGGAACTGCAGGTTGCAGGGATCGACGGTGAAGGTCTGGTCGGCGCTGGTGCGGATCAGTTCGCCGTGGCTGATGTCGTTGGTCCAGGTGGCGCCGCTGTTGGCCTTCCCGGCGAAGGGGTTGCTCTCGGTCGCGGCCTGGGGTGTCCATGAGCCGTTCAGGCTCGTGGCCGTGAACGAGCGGAAGTAGCGGCCCTGCGCGCCCCTCGCCTCGACGATCATGAGGTAGCGGTTCTGGCCCTGGAGCTTGTAGACCTGCGGGGCTTCGAACAGGTTGTCCGCCGTATCGCTCATGATCGTTGTGTAGGTCGAGCCGAAACTGCTCGGGAAGTTCCCGATCGGCATGCTGGCCCGGTAGATCTTGCCGTTGTCACCGGCGAAGAACAGGTACATGTTCTGGTCGTCAGCGATGAGCGTCTGGTCGATGGGGCCGGTGCCGGAGCCGGTGATGCTCCCGGAGAAGAGCACCTTCTGTGCCGACCAGCCGTTGGGGTTGGTGGGGTCGCTCGACGTGCGGTAGGAGAAGGCGCTCCCTCCGCCCCACTGGTAGGCGAGCACCCAGATGTTCTTCGGCGCGAAGTAGAAGAGCGTGGGCGCGACGGTGGAGGCCGACATCGTGTTCTGGCTGGCCGAGGCCATCTCCGACCAGTTGGTGAACAGGCCGAAGTTCATGGAACCCCAGCCCACTCCCGTTCCCGCGGCGCCGTGCGTCGTCGCGTAGACGAGGTGCTTGCCGTTGTAGGGGGCGACGGTGAAGTCCTTGAGCGAGGCCCACCCGGCCTTGGGCTGCGCCAGCGCGCCCGTCGACGTCCAGCGGTATGTCGAGGGAAGAGCGCACGGGCCGGGGTTGTCGGCGCCGACCTTGACCAGCTGCCACTGCTGGTTGGTGCCGCCCCAGTCGTCGTACTGGACGATGTTCGCGTTGTCGGCGGTGGAGCCGCCCTGGACTTCCAGGGCCTTGTTGCTGTGGCGCGAAACGAGCCGTACGTAGCCGTCCGAGCTGTCGGCCAGCCGCCACTGCTGGTTCGTGGCGTTCAGGTCGGTCCACTGGACGATCGATCCGCCGTTCGCGGTGGACCAGTTGTGGACGTCCAGCACCTTGCCCGAGAGGCGGGACTTGATGCGGTAGTAGCCACCGCCCGAGTCGACGAACTGCCACTGCTGCTGGCTCTGGTCGTTCCTGGTCCACTGGGTGATGCGAGCACCGTCGCCGGTCGCCATGTTGTAGACGTCCAGGGCTTTGCCGCTATTGCGGTTGACCAGCACGTATGAAGCGTTGGGGTCCACGGTCGCCGCGGCGGCGGGCTGGGCGCCGAGGAACGTGGCCACGAGCAACAAGGGCGAGAGGATGGCGAGTAAGCGTCTTGGGCGGACCGGGGACGGGTGGCGAAACCACATCGGAGGGCCTCCTTTGGGGGTGGGGTGAGGTGACCCGATGAATCTCGGAGCGGACCTGCCGGGGGGTGGGAATCTCGAAACTTTCGAGGAATTCCCGAATGCCGTGACGCCACAAGCTAGGAATAGGGCGCTCTCGGGTCAAGGCCTGTCGCCGATCTGTCCACAAACAGCGCCTCCCCCTCGGGCCTGACGCGCCGACGCGCCGACCGGAAACTTCCGGAGTGCGCAGGCTCGTCCCGGCCCAGGCCCCACGGCGTCAGCCGACCGCGACGTCGGCGGTTCGCCTTCCGCTCGCCGGGGTCTCCAGAAAGTTTCGGGCGGGAAAGCGAAACTTCTTCTGTGAGGAGTATTGACGATTCATCGTCAACAGCTCAATCATCCCTGTCTGAGAACCGGCCCAGTTCGAGAGGCCGAACCCGGCCCTGGGCAATCCGTGCCGCACGGCGGATCCACGCACAGCCGCACGACGGATCCGCGCACCACAGCACCCGCGTCACCCCCTTTCGCTCCGGTGAGGTTCGCACCAGCGCATCCTGGCTCTTCGCGCAGTTGGAGAGGTGCGCGACGCCGCGCGGCGGTCCCCCGGCCGAGCCGCGATGGAGTACCCCATGCCTGTGCCGAAACGCCGCCCGCCGCCCGCGTACTGCCCGGGTTCCGGCCCGCCGCGTCCGTCTGCCGACTGGGGGCGGACGACACGTTCCCCCGCGCTTCAGCCCTTCCGTGATACCGACCTTGGAGGCACAGCCATGGGCTCGTATGCCCTTCCCAGACCTGTTGTCCGCCGGAAGACCCGCGGCCTGCTGCCGGCGCTGGTCGTCGGCGTCCTCGCTATGGTCGCCGCACTGGTGGCGCCGCCGCCCGCACACGCCGCCGAGAACACCCTCGGCGCCGCGGCGGCGCAGAGCGGCCGCTACTTCGGCACCGCCATCGCCTCGGGCCGGCTGGGCGATTCGACGTACACGACGATCGCGAGCCGTGAGTTCAACTCGGTGACGGCCGAGAACGAGATGAAGATCGACGCCACCGAACCGCAGCGGGGCCAGTTCAACTTCACCGCCGCTGACCGCGTCTACAACTGGGCGGTGCAGAACGGCAAGCAGGTGCGCGGCCACACCCTGGCCTGGCACTCGCAGCAGCCCGGCTGGATGCAGAGCCTCAGCGGCAGCACGCTGCGCCAGGCGATGATCAACCACATCAACGGCGTGATGGCCCACTACAAGGGCAAGATCGCCCAGTGGGACGTCGTGAACGAGGCCTTCGCCGACGGCAGTTCGGGAGCCCGGCGCGACTCCAACCTGCAACGCACCGGCAATGACTGGATCGAGGTCGCCTTCCGCACCGCGCGCGCCGCCGACCCGGCCGCCAAGCTCTGCTACAACGACTACAACGTCGAGGACTGGACCTGGGCCAAGACCCAGGCCATGTACGCCATGGTCCGGGACTTCAAGCAGCGCGGCGTGCCGATCGACTGCGTCGGCTTCCAGTCGCACTTCAACAGCGGCAGCCCCTACAACAGCAACTTCCGCACCACCCTGCGCAACTTCGCCGCCCTCGGCGTCGACGTGGCCATCACCGAACTCGACATCCAGGGCGCCCCGGCCACGACCTACGCCAACGTGACCAACGACTGCCTGGCCGTCCCGCGCTGCCTGGGCATCACCGTCTGGGGTGTGCGCGACTCCGACTCCTGGCGACCGGAGCACACGCCGCTGCTGTTCAACGGCAACGGCAGCAAGAAGCCCGCCTACACCGCCGTCCTCAACGCGCTCAACGGCGGCTCCACGACGCCCCCTTCGGAATCCGGAACGATCAGGAACGCCGCTTCGGGCCGCTGCCTGGACGTGCCGGGCACCAGCACCACCGACGGCACCCAGCTCCACCTGTGGGACTGCCACAACGGCACCAACCAGCAGTGGACGTACACCTCCGCCGGTGAGCTCAGGGTCTACGGCAACAAGTGCCTGGACGCCGCCGGCACCGGCAACGGCGCCAAAGTCCAGATCTACGGCTGCTGGGGCGGCGACAACCAGAAATGGCGCCTCAACTCCGATGGATCCATCGTCGGCGTCCAGTCCGGCCTCTGCCTCGACGCCGTCGCAGGCGGGACCGCCAACGGCACCCTGGTCCAGCTCTACTCCTGCTCGAACGGCAGTAACCAACGCTGGACCCGCACCTGATGGGACCCGCAGACGAAAGGGTGAATCGATGAAGACGTACGGTGCGGCTTCCTCCGCCCCGCCACGCAGAGATCGCTGGTGGTCCCGGGTCGCCGCCGTGGTGGCTGCGACCCTCGCGATCGGCATGCTCTCCGCGGTGAATCCGGCGCCCGCCGAGGCGGCGACCGTGGACACCAATGCCTGGTATGTCCTGGTCAACCGCAACAGCGGCAAGGCGCTGGACGTCTCCGGCACGTCCACCGCCGACGGCGCGCGGGTCAGCCAGTGGACGCGCAACGACGGAGCCGCCAACCAGCAGTGGCAGTTCGTGGACTCCGGCGGCGGCTTCTACCGCCTCAAGGCCCGGCATTCGGGCAAGGTTCTCGACGTGGCCGGCGCCTCGACCGCAGACGGTGCCGCGATCCAGCAGTGGGCCGACCACAACGGGGCCAACCAGCAGTTCCGCCTGGCCGACTCCGAGGCGGGCCACGTCCGGCTGATCAACCGCACCAGCAACAAGGCGGTGGAGGTGCAGGGCGCCTCCACCGCCGACGGCGGCAACGTCGTCCAGTACTCCGACTGGGGCGGCACCAATCAGCAATGGCAGATGATCAAGCTGTCGTCCGGTGGAGGCGGCGGCGGATGCGGCAGCGCCCCGACTCTGGCGAGCGGTACGCACACGATCCAGAGCGGCGGCAAGAGCCGCAGCTTCATCCTCAGGGTTCCCGCCAACTACGACAACAGCCGCCCCTACCGGCTGATCTTCGCGTTCCACTGGCGGGGCGGGACCGCCGGCGACGTCGCCTCGGGTGGCACGAGCGGGGCCGCCTGGTCCTACTACGGCCAACAGGAACAGTCGAACAACGGCGCGATCCTCGTCGCCCCCCAGGGCCTCGGCAACGGCTGGGCGAATTCGGGCGGTGAGGACGTCACCTTCGTCGACGACATGATCCGGCGCATCGAGGGCGGCCTCTGTGTCAACCCGGCACAGCGTTTCGCCACGGGATTCAGCTGGGGCGGCGGTATGAGCTACGCACTCGCATGCAGCCGGGCGAACGTCTTCAGGGCCGTAGCGGTCATCTCCGGCGCTCAGATCAGCGGGTGCAGCGGCGGCAACCAGCCCATCGCCTACCTCGGAATCCACGGCATCAGCGACAACGTCCTCAACATCGGGCAAGGCCGGTCCCTGCGCGACAGATTCGTCAGCAACAACGGCTGCACCCCCCAGAGCCCGCGCGAGCCCGCGCCGGGCAGCCGAACGCACATCACCACCGCCTACTCGGGCTGCCGTGCCGGATACCCGGTCCGATGGGCCGCGTTCGACGGAGGCCACATACCCGGTCCGGTCGACGGCTCCGGAGGCGAAAGCGGCGTCACCACCTGGACCAAGGCAGAGATCTGGAGGTTCTTCGCACAGTTCCAGTAACACCCCCCCCGCACCACGGAGGGCAGCCGGAGCCATCCCGGCTCCCTCCGTGGACGGCTGTCCGAGGCTCTAGAAGAAACCCAGCCTCTTCGCCGAGTACGACACCAGCAGGTTCTTCGTCCGGTCCGTCAGTCCCAGTCCCGCAGCGCCGTCGTCAGCCGGCCCGCCACGATCGCGCGGCGCGTGTCGTCCGGGCCGAGCAGACGCAGCGCGTGCTCGTGGATCTCCGCGTCGTAAGGGGCCCGTTCGCCGTACCGCAGGGCGTGCTCGGGGCGAGTGCTCGCCAGCACCGCCTGCCGTACCGCCACGTCGAGGCGGGTGCGCCACTCCTCGATGCCGGGTGCCTCGGAGCGGGGCAGGAGCGGACCGCCGTAGCGGCGCAGGGCGGTGTGGGTGTCGCCCTGCTCCAGTGCGCGCAGGACGTCGGCGGCGTCGCAGGACACGGGGGCGGTGAGGGCGTAGTGACGGGGGGAGATCGCGCCGCCCAGCGCCCGGCGCAGGTGGGAGATCTCCGCCTTGAAGGTGGACGAGGTGACCGGCCGGTCGCCGTACAGGGCGGCGCGCAGCCGCTCCGGGGTGAAGCCCTCGGGTTCGAGCGCGAGGAGGGTGAGGATCTCCAGCTGGCGGGGGCGCAGCCGGAGGGAACGTCCTTCGTGCACGGCGTGTTCGGAGCCCAGACACGTGAGCCGGAGCGGGCCCGGACGGGGAGCCTCCGTCGTCAGGCGGGCCTCGATCGTCGCCACCAGTGTGCGGACGGTGGACATGGCCAGGGGATGCGAGCGGTCCCAGGTCGTGGACAGGTCCAGAACGCCGAGGACACGACCGTCCCGGTCGTGCACGGGGGCGCAGTAGCAGACCCAGCCGTGCAGGGCCGACACCAGGTGCTCCGCGGAGAACACGGAACTCGGGCGGCCGGTGCGCAGGGCGAGGGACAGCGCGTTCGTCCCCATGGCCTGCTCGTCCCAGCGGCCGCCCGGCGCGAAGTTGACCCGCTCGGCCAGGCGGCGCATGCCCGGACCGCCGCAGGTCCACAGGATCGTGCCGGACTCGTCGGTGACCGCGGTGACGAACCCGGCGTCCTCGCCGATGCTGTGCAGCTCCCCGGCGAGTGCGGACACCGGCCCGTACAGCGGTGAGGCCGTCCAGCGCTGGTGCACCCGGCCGTCGTCGGTGAGCGGGGCGCTGTCCCGGCCCGGGTCCACACTGCCCAGCGAACGCGCCCAGGACTCGGTCACCTCGTGGCGCAGCGCCGCGGTGCCCGGCCGCGCGCCCGGGACGGTCAGCCGCGGCACCCAGCGTGACCACTCGTGCTCCAGCACGGCCCTGCGCTGCCGGAGGTCGGGGCGCTGCGACATGGCCTCTCCCTGCCGTCGTACCGGTTTCTCGACGTCAGGTCAGTGTTACCGGATGCGCCTGCCCCGGTCGAGGATTCCGTCCGGCCCGGGAACGACGTTCCGCAGGGCGGGGCCGAGGGCGGCGGGATGGTCTGGAAGTGACGGGTCGGCCTGGAACCGTCCTCTGCTCTGAACGGGCGACCGCCTGACTGGATGTTTGTCCGGTATCCGCGTGCCGCCGTACGGGTGACGGGTTCACTCGACCCGACGGACGCGGCCCGGCCCGCGTACCACCGGTGCGCGGGGCCGCGTTTGCCCGGCATGGACAGCACGGAGACGGTGCGGCGCCTTCCCGGGAGCGACGCCGCGCCCCGCTCGTACGCCGAACTCACCAGCGGATACGCGGGACATCCGCCGATCTACGCGGCCCTGCTCGCCGAGTGGGAGGCCCGGGGGCACACCGTCCCGGAGCACCGCGACGGCCAGTGGGTCTCCTTCGCGGCGCCGGCCGAGAGCGAGACGTGGACCACCGTCACCTCGTGGACCGCCGGCCGGCACATGAGTCCTGTCGCCGCCGCCCCGCACCCGGCCGCCGCTCCCCAGCCGGCTGCCGGCCGGCACCCGGGGGCGGCCGCTCCCGCCGGTACCCGCCCTGCCCCCGGCCGCCCCCCGGGGGCGGCGGCACCCTCGTCCGGCGCCCGCCTCACCAGCCGTCCCTCACCACCGGCTCCGCGCTGACCGGCGTCAGCACCGCGAGGGTGCCGCTGGCCTCCCGCAGGGCCGCTTCGAGGGTGCCGGGCGTGTGCAGGGCGCCGGTTCCGTCCGGCGGGACGAGCCACTCCAGACGCCCGGCGGGCCGGTACGGCGGAGGAACGGCGACCCAGGAACCCCGCCCGACGTGCCGTACCCCGAAGCCGATCCACTCGCTGACGGGATCCGGCGGAAGGAAGAACCCCACTCTTCGCGCGGCGCAATCCACCAGGGTGGGGCCCGGCACCTTGAGCGGGTCGCGCCACAGGATGTCCAGTGCGAGGAGGCCGAGCCGGTCGGGAACGCTGAGGACGTCCCAGTACCGCCCGGCCTCCACCAGTGCCGTCCCCGTGCCGTAGTCCCACTCACGCTTGCACTCCTGGGGGTCCGTGGCGGCCGCGGCGAGCCACTCGACGGCTTGCTTCCACATGACGCTCTGCATGGCCACCCCAAGCACAGTCGGCGGCGCCGCGGTCTGGCGCACGGGACACGAGCCGGTGACCCGCGGGGTTCCGCGCGCCGCCCGGCCGTTGTCATGGTCGTAGATATTTCTACGCCCCGGAAGGGGTGGCGTGGCCTGGCGTTTTGGGACGGGCCCCTCCCGGTCGAATCAGGGCAATCGAAGGTGCCGTCCCGTAACGCTGCGGTCAACTTCGCGCAGGTCCGGCCGCGCTACGGGCTCGGTCACCCGGGGGAGTGCGCCCCTCCGCCGGGAGGGGCGCACGGATGTCACCGGCGGGGAAGCCTCGGCTCGTAGTCCGGCTGAACCGCCGCATGCAGCCGGTGTCGTCCCGGCTGCGCAGCCCGGAATCGACGTACCGCCGGTGCAGCCGCTCCGGTCGGTCGTGGTCGAGTTCGACGCCCGGCCCCGGTCCGGCCGGCACCTCGACCCCTCCGTCGGCGCTGCTCCGGCACGCCCGGCTGGTGTGTGATCGCCGGGGAGCACCTCAGGCCCGCCGTCGAGCAGGACGCGATCCAGGTGCTGTTCACCGACCACCACCACGGGGGGCGGGCTGCGCCACACCCGCGAACCGGCCATCGGGTGCGAGGCGTTCGGACTGGCCCCGTCGATGCACTCCACCTCGCATCTGGGCATCAGCCTGAGCGATGCCCCACGTCGCCGCGGCCGTCCCCCGCCTCGACCACTCCTGCGACACGCACTACCCGGGGAACGCCGCCGACGGCTGGTGTCCTCGATGCCGTCCTTGAGGCCGACGACCCGGGACAGGCCGGCGTTCTCCGCGGCCGTCTCGGCGGCGAGCCCGCGTGAGGCCCAGGAACACGGGGAAACAGCACGGCCCCCACCGGATGATCCGGTGGGGGCCGTGCGAAAGGGAGGTGCGAAGAGGAGGTTCGAAATGGAGGGTGATCAGGTCAGTCCTGACGCTCGGCGTTCTTCTTCTTGATCCGGGCGGCTTCCTTGCGGACCTCCGCCTGGGTGGCGCGCTCCCGCTCCAGCCACTCGGGGCTCTCCTGCTTCAGCGCCTCGATCTGCTCGGTGGTGAGGGGCTCGGTGACACCCGCGCGGGCGAGTCCCGCGATGGAGACACCGAGCTTCGCGGCCACGACCGGCCGGGGGTGCGGGCCGTTGAGCCGCAGGTCCTGCAGCCATTGCGGCGGATTCGCCTGGAGCTCGTTCAGCTCGGCGCGCGAGACGACACCCTCCCGGAATTCGGCGGGGGTGGCCTCGAGGTACACACCCAGCTTCTTCGCCGCGGTCGCGGGCTTCATCGTCTGGGTGCTCTGGTGCGACGTCATGCCGTCCAGCGTATCGAGCGTGTGCACGATGGCCGACCACGCCCGGTAACCTGGCGAGGTGACAGGCTCGGATGCAACCCCCTCGTTCCGGCTCGCCTACGTCCCCGGGGTGATGCCCGACAAATGGGTGCGCGTCTGGAACGAGCGGCAGCCCGATGTCCCGCTGATCCTCACGCAGGTGCCCGCCGGAGCGGCCGCCGAACTGCTGCTGGACGGGGACGCCGACGCGGGACTTCTCCGCACACCCGTGGACCGGACGGCCTTCGGCGCGATCCCCCTCTACACCGAGCAGACGGTCGTCCTGGTGCCCAAGGACCACCTGGTCACGGCCGTCGACGAGGTGGCGCCGGACGACCTGGCCGACGACGTCGTGCTGCACCCCCTCGACGACGTCCTCGACTGGGACAGCCTGCCCGGGCGGCCCGCCCTGGAGCGGCCCGCCACCACGGCCGACGCGGTCGAGCTGGTCGCGGCGGGCATCGGCGTCCTCGTCGTCCCTCTGTCGCTCGCCCGCCTGCACCACCGCAAGGACCTCACCCACCGGCCCCTCAGGGACGCCCCCGAGTCGAGTGTGGCCCTCGCCTGGCCCGAGGACGCCAAGACGGACGAAGTCGAGGACTTCATCGGCATCGTCCGCGGCCGCACGGTCAACAGCACCCGGGGGCGTCAGCAGCCTTCGGCGCGGGGGGAATCCACCGGTGCGGACCGGGGCGGCGCCCGGCGCAAGCCGGTGTCCGGCAAGTCGGCGGGGGCGAAGCGCACCGGGAGGAGCGGAAGCGGCGCGCCCAAGGGCAACAGGCGCGGCAAGCCGCGCCGGCGTTCGTAGTACCGGGCCGACCGTCACCGTGGCGCCGACACCGGCCGTCGTGCGTGCGGCCCGGGGCAGGCGTCGTGCGTGCGGCCCGGGGCAGGCGTCGTGCGTGCGGCCCGGGCCAGCCGTCGTTCGCGGGTGTGGGGCCGGCGGACGGACCGCGGCCCCGCACCCGTACCCGCTCAGCTTGCCGACGGGGACGGCGCCGGCGCTCCAAAGGACGGATTGGGGGCGACCGTCTGGAAGTCCTTCAGGTCTTCGGGGACCGGCAGCACGCGGACCGGCGCACCCTGCTGCGGCGGCGGCGGTGTCGTCTGCTCCTGGGGCAGCTTGGGCGGGGAGGTGATCTGGAAGCTGACCTGCTCCTGGTTGATCAGGCCGGTCTGCTCCAGGACCGTGATGTGGTCGAGAACGGTGTCGTTGGTCGTGTCGGCGAGCTCCCGCACGAGGCTGTTCCGGGTGGTCGCCCGGATCTTGGCGATCGCCGGGAAGATGCCCCCGTGCGCGACGCGCATGATGGTCACGGCCGTGGACTCGAACTCCTTGCCGGTGCTGCCTTCGGCCGTCGCCACGAACTGCTGCTGCTGCGGCGACGGCTCGTTCGGCAGGGTGATGCCCAGGTCCGTGGAGACCTTGCGGCAGCCCGCGTCGAGCCGGCCGTGACCCACGAGCAGGTGCTTGGCGACTTCCTGCATCTCCGGCGACGAGCTCCGCTGCTTGATCAGTTGCCCCAGCGGGTACTCCCACAGGCCGGCCGCGCGCACGCGCACCACGAAGTCGCGGTCCGCCTCGGTCAGCGGGCCCCACTGGGTGTTGGCGATGATGCGGTCCTGGCCGGAAGCCGCGTTCTGCACGCCCAGCATGCTCGGGTAGGCGAGCGCGGTGAGCGTAAGGATCAACGCACCGCCCACGAACGCGGTTCCTGCCGTGCTGCGCGAGATGCGCATCGTGCCTCCTGGGATATGAACGGCCCAACACCAAGAGGTACGGATGCCAGGGGCGAAACAATCACCTCTGCCGTAAAAAAGTTCGGTCGTCTCCGGCGCTCGCCCGGACGCCGGACCCGATCCCTCCGACGGGTGCTCAGGGCTTGTACGACGCCGCTGCCGCCGTCGCCACCACCGTCTCCCCGTCCGCCCTGCCCAGCAGGCGGGCCGTCACCCACGCGGACACCGTGGACCGTACCCGCGCCACCAGCGCCCCCCTTGCCCGGGAAGGGCGCCCCGGCCCCGATCTCTTCCAGGAGCGTGGTCCCGTCGGACTTCGCCGGTTGGCGTCGCCCGGGTCCCGGCCGCCGAACACGAGCTTCGGCTCGACGCGCCGGAAGTGGGCGTGCGTCGGCTCCTCCGTCCCCTCGGAGAACGGCGCCCACGCGGTCCCGTCCAGAGGGAAGTGCAGCGGTGCGTCCGGCACCGGGTGTGGGGGACGGAGACGGATCGCCGGACAGACCGGCGTCGCGGTACAACCCCACCTTCTGTACAGGGCCCGCTCGTATGGTCCATGTCCTCGGGGTCCCTGCTCGTGGACGAACAGGGTGCGGCTCGGCTTGAGCATGTCGTACGCGCAGGTCTCGGCGGTGGCACCACCGATCGTGCCCGCGATCATGTCCCGGGCCTTCAGGAACTCGCCCGTGCTGGTGCCGCCGATACCGTACATGCGGTGCGGGACGACCATGTCCCAGAAGTTCTCGCCGAGGTGAGGCACGGCTCCTCGCCCGACAGCCGCACGGAGCCGGTGAAGATCGGGATGTGCTGGCCGGCGTGCAGCCCGTCCAGGATGTCGGTGTTCGCCGCGCACGCGTCGATCAGCCGGTCCAGGCCGAACAACCGGGCCGGTGCCAGGTGTTCCGGCTTGCCGGTGATGGGCGTGCGGATCACGGGAGAGGTGACGTCAGGACAGCCGAGCCCGGCTCACGAGCCAGGCGTACGCGGCCCGCGCCGTGAACTCCCCCTGGCCGCCCCGCAGCAGCAGATCCGCGGTGGCGAACTCCGGTGCGTCCGCCTGCGCCGGGACGTACGGGATCGCGATGCACCGCATGCCCGCCGCGTGCGCGGCGGCGGCGCCCGGAGCCGCGTCCTCCAGTACGACGCAGTCGGACGGGGGCGCGCCGAGCCGGCGGGCCGCCTCCAGAAAGACGTCGGGAGCGGGCTTGCCGTGCGCGACCTCGTCGGCGGACAGGTGCGCGTCCAGCCCGGTTCCGGCCAGTACCGCCGAGATGGCCTCCGGGGACGAGCCGGAGGCCACGGCCATGGGAACGCCGTCGGCCGCCAGCAGTTCGACGAGGGTGCGCATCTCGGCGTAGGCGCGCGTGGCGCCGCGGGCCAGCTCCAGATAGCGGCGGTTCTTGGCGGCGAGCAGTTCGTCCACCGGGGCGCGCAGGCCGTAGCGGTCCTTCCAGTCCGCGACGGTCTCCTGGGTGCTGATGCCGACGTACCGCTCGTGGTCAGCCCAGGTGAAGTCCGCCACTCCGAATGCCGCGAGCGTCTGACGGCCCGCCTCGTAGTAATTCGGCTCGCTGTCCACGAGCGTTCCGTCGAGATCGAAGATGACCGATATTCCGTGGAGCGGGCTCATGCCGCCATGCTCTCAAAGATCATCCGCGGGCCGACCGCCCGATCGACTCCACCAGCGGCAGCATCCGGTGGGAGACGCGTTCGCGCAGGGCGACCTCGGTCCGGGTGCGCACCACCCCGGGCATGCTGATCAGCTTCTGGACGACGTCCTCCAGATGCGCGTTGTCCCGCGCCACCACCCGGGCCAGCAGATCCCCGCCACCGGTGATCGAGAAGGCCTCCACGATCTCCGGTACCGCCGCCAGCGCGTCACCCACCTCGTCGAGATGACCCTGGGTGACCTCGATGTGCACGAACGCGAGCACCGGATGTCCGAGTGCGGCGGGGGAGAGGGCCGGTGCCGTGCCGGTGATCACGCCATCGCGCTCCAGCCGGTCGAGCCGGGCCTGCAGGGTGCCCCGTGCCACGCCGAGGATCCGGGCGTACTCGCGCACGCTCGTGCGCGGCTGCTCCAGCAGCAACCGCAGGATGCGGGTGTCGAGCTCGTCCACGGGCATGGCGCGTCCTCCTCGGCCGTTGGCTCTGCCGCGGCCGCCCCTCAGCCGCGCCGACAGTACCAATGGACCAGTCTAGAAGGAGCCGGTTGAGCCAGTGGCCTCCGAGATGCTCATATGGGGGAGTCGATGGCGCTGCGGACCCCGCGGCGCCTTTTTCGTGCCTACTCGTGGCCGGCGTTTCGAAAGGGGCGGTAAGCGGTGCTGAAGAGGGTGTTCATGGCTCCTGATCCGGGGCGGACGCGGTTGCGGTTCGGCGCGCGCGCCGTGCTCGGCATCGCGCTCGCGGTCGCCGTGTGCGGCCTCGCCGGGCATTCCCTCGCGGGTGCCGTCACCGGCGGTCTCGCCGCCCTGCTCGCCTTGTTCACCGTCACCGACGCCACGGTCCGCGGCCAGGCGGTCACGACCGCGCTGCTGCCCGCCGTCGGCCTCCCGGTGCTCACCGCCGCGGCCGAGCTGCACGACCATCCGGTGGCCCGCGACCTCACCTTCCTCGCCCTGGTCGGCGCGGGCGTGTACGCGCGCCGCTGGGGGCCGCGCGGGCACAGCCTCGGTGTGTTCGCGTTCATGACCTTCTTCGTGGCGCAGTTCCTGGATGCCACCACCGACCAGCTGCCCCAGCTGTACCTCTCGGTCCTGCTGTCCGTCCTCGCCGCCGCCGTGGTGCGCTTCGGTCTGTGGTGCTACGAGCGTCGCCGGCCCGTGCCCGCCGTGCCCGCGCCGCCGGGCGGCACGGGTCTCGCCCGCGTGACCACCCGCCAGGCGATCCAGGCCACCGCCGGGGCCGGCTTCGCCCTCGTCGTGGGCCAGCTGGTGTCCGGGCAGCGCTGGTACTGGGCGGTCGGCGCCACCTGGTGGATCTTCGTCAACACCACCTCGCGCGGAGAGACCCTGGTCCGCGGCTTCCGGCGGCTGCTCGGCACGGTCATCGGCATCGCCCTCGGCCTGCTCGTGGCGGTGCCCGTGCACGGCGACCCGGCCGTCACGGCCGCGCTCGCCGCCGTCTGCGTCTTCGGCATCTTCTACACGGCCGCCGTGTCCTACACCTGGATGATGCTCTGGGTCACCCTCCTCGCCGGACTGCTCTACGGCCTTCTCGGCGTCCTCGGCCCGGACCTGCTCGCCCTGCGTCTCGCCGAGACCGGCGTCGGGGCGCTCGGCGCCGCCCTGGCCGTGATCCTCGTCCTGCCCGTCACCACCCACAGCATCACCGACGCCTGGATCCGGCGGGCCCTGCGCTGTGTGCACGCCTGTGCCGTCGAGACCGCGCGCCGCCTGGCGGGGGCGCAGGACGCGGACCCGGCCCCGCGGGTGGCGGAGCTGGAGCAGCTCCTCGCCCGGGTACGGCTCTCCGTCGCCCCGCTCGTGCACCCGCTGAACCCGATGCTCGGCCGCAAACGGCGCGCCCGGCACGTGCTCGCCCTCCTCGACGACTGTGCCCGGGAGATCCGCGGCCTGGTGGCCGTCGCGGCCGACCCGGAGGCCTCCCACGACGCCCGTCTGGCCACGGCCTGCCGACGGGTGGAGGCCGCCGTCGAGGCCCTCACCGAGGGCAGGGACATCGCGGTCCACGCGGACGGGCTCCCTCACGCGGAACCGGCCCTGGCCCATCTGCACGGCCTGGAACGAGCCCTGTCCGAACTGGCCCGTCCCTTGCGCGCGCCGTCGGGCTCCCCGCTGGTGGGTGCCTGAGGGGCGCTCTCCGTCCCGGGAGGCACGGGTCGGTGTGGGGCCGGCCGTCGCGTGCCGCGTGGGGCCCGCCGCCCGGTGGGGAGGTCAGACACTGGGCTCCCGGCCCGGCAATCGGCCTCGGACCGGTCGCCGCCCCTGACTCGGGCCCGGGGCCGACCGGGCGACCCGCCCCCTTGACCGCTTGGTCTAGACCGCGCATGATCGGCTGCGCGGTCCTTCCGGGCGGCACGGCGAGAGGGAGACAGCGGTGGCGGACGGCGGGCGGCGGGCGTTCATCGGGTCGTTCACGGCGGCCGGCGGTCCGGGGATCGTAACGGCGCAGGTCGACACCGACAGCGGCGCGCTGACCGTGCTGAGCAGCGTGAACTCCGTTCCGGACCCCTCCTGCCTCACCCTCTCGCCCGACGGCGGGACGCTGTACGCGGTCAGTGAAACGGCCGACGGCGCGGTGACCGCGTACCGGGTGGACGGGGACCAGCCCGAGCCGGCCGGGCGGCCCGTCCCGGTCGACGGCAGTGGTCCGACCCACCTCGCCCTGTTCGCCGGTCACGTCCTGACCGCCAACTACGGCTCCGGCAGCGTCACCGCGGTCCCCGTCCGCCCCGACGGCACCCTCGCGCGATCCGCTTCCGGAGTGCTCCGGCACACCGGCGCGGGGCCGCACACGCCCCGCCAGCAGGGGCCCCACGCCCACCAGGTGCAGCCCGACCCGAGCGGCCGGTGGGCCGTCAGCGTGGACCTCGGCACGGACTCGGTGCGGGTGTGCACGCTGACGGACGGCGCTCTCGCCCTGCACCGGGAGACCGCCCTGCGCCCCGGCTCGGGGCCGCGCCACCTGGCCTTCCACCCGGACGGCTCGCACGCGTACGTCGTCAACGAACTGAGCCCCTCCATCACCCTCTGCCGCTGGAACGCGGCGGAGGGCGTGCTGACGCCGCTCTCCGAGACGCCGGTGCTGTCCGGCGCACCGGCACGTGACGCCTACCCCTCGGGCATCGTCGCCTCGCCCGACGGCCGCTTCGTCTGGACCGCCACCCGCGGCGAGGACGTCCTGTCCGTGCTGGCCGTGGAGGGCGAGGGACTGCGGCTCGTCACCACGGTGCCCTGCGGTGGCCACTGGCCGCGCGCCCTCACCGTCTCCGACGGATTCCTGTACGTCGCGAACGAGCGCTCCGGAGAGGTGACCTGGTTCGCCGTCGACCCGCGTACGGGCGTGCCACGACGCGCCGGTTCCCTCGGTGTGACGGCCGCGTCCTGCGTGGTCCTGGGCTGACGGAGAGGTCCCGCCCGGAGCGCGGCCCTACGACGGGAAGGCCCGCTCCGAACCCGGAGCGGGCCTTCCCGTCGGTACGTCCCGCCTCAGCGGGCCGGCGCGCTCTGCGCCTGCTGCGGCGCGATACCCAGGGCCGTCGTGTACTTGGCCAGCGCCAGCTTGCCGATCGCCGGGTACGGGCCGAGCGATTCGGCGGCGGAGCAGCCCGCCTCCTTCGCGGCCTCCTCGACCAGGCCCTGCTCGATCTCCGGGCCGATCAGATACGGCGCGAGCGCCAGTTGGCGCGAGCCCGAGGAACGCAGCTGCTCGGCGACGGACGCGATGGAGCCCTCCTGGTCCAGGGCCGCCGCCATCACCGGCACGGCGAGGCGCGCGGCGAGCAGCATGCCGGTGATCCCGGCCGCCTGCACGGCCTCGTCACCGCCGACGGAGGCCAGGATGATGCCGTCCGCGGCGGTCGCCACGGTGAACAGCCGGGCACGGTCGGCACGGGCCAGACCGGCCTCGGACAGCCGCACGTGCAGCGCCTCGGCGAGCAGAGGGTGCGGGCCGAGGACATCGGTCAGCTCGGCGGCGACGCGGCTCTCCATGAGGGCCTGGCGGACCTGGCGCAGCAGCGCGCTGTCCGGGCCGGCGAGCAGCGGCACGACGACGGCGACGGGGCCGTCGGGCATCTTGACGTCCAGGCCGGCGGCCCGGGCCTGCTCGAAACGGGCCGTGCGCTCCTCGGCGGCGTGCACGAGCACGGCCTGCAGCGAGGCGAACTCCGCGTTGTCCCCGTCGAGGTATCCGATGCGGGCCTCGAGGCCGGGCAGCTCGGAGCGGGCGATGCTCACGACCTCCTCGGCGAGGCTGCGCGTGGCGCTACTGGGCGTCCCCGGCACGGCGAGGACGAGCGCGGGCGCGCCCTCGGGAGCAACCAGCGGCTCGGGACGGCGGTGCCGTCCGGGCTGGCGGGGGCGCGGCATTCGTACGGGCAGGCCATCCGCGGGCCCAGTGGGGGAACTCATGGCGCCGCATGTTACTGGCTTCCAGGGTTCCCCTGTTCGGGGAGGGTGCAGGTGAGCGGTATCCGTCCTGTTTTGTCTGATGAGTTACGTACGGACCGGATACGGTTGGATCAATCACCCGACCGGGTGGTCACGGACAACATCCTCTCGTCACCCGGCAGCGTGAGCGCACCGGCGCTCAGCTCGGCGGCGATGCGCACCGCTCCGTGCAGCGGATCGCCCTCGGCCGGCAGCCGCCGTGCCCGCGGCAGCCGCCGCGCCAACTCCTCGTCCACAGGCCCGAGCAGTGGGGCGCCCAGCTTGAAAAGGCCGCCGGTGACGGCGACACACGACTCACCGCCGGAGGGGCACACGGCCGCCGCGGAGTCGGCCACGTGCCGGGCGGCCGCGCGCAGGATGCCCGCCGCGACGGGATCCTCACCGGTGCAGGCGGCCACACGAGGCGCGAAGGAGGCGAGGACGGCGGGCCGGTCGGGACGGGGGTACAGCGCCCCGGGCAGCCCCGCGACGGGCCCGAACATCTCCTCGGCGCAGGCCAGCAGGCGGGCCGAGCCGTCCGTACGCCCGTCGTGGGCGCGCAGCGCGGCCTCGAGACCGGCCCGGCCGATCCAGGCACCGCCCCCGCAGTCGCCCAGCAGATGCCCCCAGCCGTCCGCACGCCGCCAGCCGGTCAGATCGGTGCCGATGGCGACCAGTCCCGTACCGCCGGCGATCACGGCACCGGGACGTGGCCCCAGCGCGCCCATGTACGCGGTCACGGCATCGGCGGCCAGCGCGACCGTGCGCACGCCCCACTCCCGGGCCAGGGCACCCGGCAGTTCGGCGCGCAGCCCGTCGCCCAGGGACGCCAGACCGGCCGCGCCGACGACCACGGTGGCCAACGGCACCGGTCCGGCCTCGGCGGTCAAGGCACGTACCAGCGGCACGAGTCGCGCCATGAGGTCCTCGGGGTCGATGCCCCGCTCGCCCGTGCGGACCGGCTCGTCGCAGGCCCGACGGGCCAGCGGACCGCGTTCGGCGGTCCCCAGCACGGCACGCAGACCCGAGCCGCCGGAGTCCACGGCGAGGAACCCGGAACCCTCCGGCGCCCCGGTCACGGCAGGCGCCAGTCCACCGGTTGGCCACCCTGACGCATCAGCAGGTCGTTCGCCCGGCTGAACGGACGGGATCCAAAGAAGCCCCGGTCGGCCGACATGGGGGAGGGGTGGGCGGATTCGACGGAGGGCAGGTCGCCGAGGAGCGGACGCAGATTGCGGGCGTCACGGCCCCACAAGATGGACACCAGCGGCTTTCCACGCCCCGCCAGGGCCCGGATGGCCTGCTCCGTGACCTCCTCCCAGCCCTTGCCGCGGTGCGCACCGGGCTTGCGCGGGGCGGTGGTCAGCGCCCTGTTGAGCAGCAGCACGCCCTGCCGCGTCCACGGCGTGAGGTCGCCGCTGGACGGCTGGGGAAGTCCCAGGTCGGCGGTCAGCTCCCGGTAGATGTTGATGAGGCTGCCGGGCAGCGGCCGCACCTCGGGAGCGACCGAGAAAGACAGCCCCACCGCGTGCCCCGGAGTGGGGTACGGGTCCTGACCGACGATCAGGACACGCACGTCGTCGAAGGGCTGCTGGAAGGCCCGCAGGACGTTCGGCCCGGCCGGCAGATAGGTGCGTCCCGCGGCGATCTCCGCGCGGAGGAAGTCCCCCATCGCGGCGACGCGTTCGGTCACCGGTTCCAGGGCCTTCGCCCAGCCCGCTTCGACGATCTCATGCAAGGGTCGTGGTGCCACGGGCGTCACCCTACTGCCGTACGGGCAGCGGCTATCAACCGGTGGCCAAGGCTGCTGGGCGACCTCGTCCTTCGCCTCGTCCCCCCGTGTCATCCGCGTCTCAGCCGACGACCGCGGCCCGCACGCACAGCACGTCCGGCAGGTGCGACGCGAGGTGCCGCCAGCTGTCGCCGTCGTCCGCCGACGCGTACACCTCGCCGTTGCGGTTGCCGAAGTAGACGCCCGCCGGATCGGCGTCGTCCGTGCACATCGCGTCGCGCAGCACGGTGCCGTAGTGGTCGTCCTGGGGCAGCCCCGCAGAGAGCGGCTCCCAGCTCTTGCCCGCGTCCGCTGTCCGGTAGACCCGGCACCGGTGGTCGGCCGGGACCCGGTCGGCGTCGGCGTTGATCGGGAACACGTACGCCGTGTCGCCCCGGTGCGGGTGCGCCGCCGCCGCGAAACCGAAGGTGGACGGCAGGCCTTCGCCGATGTCCGTCCAGTGCGCGCCCGCGTCGTCGCTGCGGTACACCCCCCAGTGGTTCTGCAGATACAGGCGGTCCGGGGTCACCGCATCCCGCGTGACCTTGTGCACGCACTGGCCGAACTCCGGGTTCGGGTCGGGCAGGAACACCGCGGAGACACCCGAGTTGGAGGGTGCCCAGCTCGCCCCGCCGTCCAGTGTGCGGAACACGCCGGCGGTCGAGACGGCGACCGTCACCGCCTTGGGATCGCGCGCGTCCGTGAGGACGGTGTGCAGTCCCTCACCGCCGCCGCCGGGCACCCACTTCGACCTCGTGGGGTGCTCCCACAGGGGCCGGACCAGCTCGAACGTCTCCCCGCGGTCCTCCGAGCGGTACAGCGCCGCCGGTTCGGTGCCCGCGTACACCACGTCCGGCTCGGCGGCGGCCGGGTGCAACTGCCACACGCGCTCCAGGGACGCCCCGGTGTCCTTCGGGAACGTGACGGCCGGACGGGCGGGTTCGGTCCAGGTCCGGCCGAGATCGTCGGAGTGGAACACGGACGGGCCCCAGTGCGCGCTGTCCCCGCCGGCCAGCAGCCGCGGGGTCCCGGCCCGGGTGTCGATGGCGATCGAGTACACGGCCTGCGCGTTGAAGTAGGGGCTCTCGTCGAACTCCCAGGCGCCACCACCTCGCCGGCGCCCGATGAACAGGCCTTTGCGCGTGCCCACGGCGAGCAGAACCTCGGTCATGCCGATCACCTCCGCGGCGTCATCGTCGACGCCTTCGTCCCAGACACCGGCCAGTCTGCACCCGACCACTGACAGTCACCTCCGCAACCCACTCCGCCGCAGGTCAGCGGGGTGTCGGCGGCGTGGTCGGGCAGCGCGGCGGACCGCTTTGGGAAGCCGCTCGCGAAGGCCGGGGCCGGTGGGGGCCGGCAGACCCAACCGGATGTAGTGAGCATGCAGGCGCCGCCGTCCGTATGGGGAGGGCGGCGGGATGGTCGTGGGCTCGTGAGGAGGAGGCCTCCGATGGCGTTACGTGGTCCGAGGGTGTGGCTGTGGCGCTGGCGGCGCAATCCGCTCAAGCGCCGTGCGGACAGGGTGGAGGCCTGGGTCGTGCTGGGCGTGTGGGTGCTCACCGCGTTCGCCGGGGTGCTGGCCGGGACGACGGTGAGCCGGTCCGTCGAGGACGGGCTGGCCAGGGAGCGCGTGGAATGGCATCCCGTCGAGGCACGGCTCACCGAGCGCGCTCCCGGAACGGCCTCCGACAACGCCCATGTGTCGCGCGCCGAGCAGGTGTGGGCGACGGCGCACTGGACCGCCGCCGACGGTTCCGGGCACTCCGGCCAGCTACGGGTGCCGGCGGGCAGCGCCGCCGGGACCCCGGTCACGGTGTGGACGGATCCCGAGGGCCGGCAGGTCACCCGGCCCGTCACCGTGTCCCAGGCCCGCGTGCGCGCCTTCCTGATCGGCGGTGTGGCGGGCGTCTGCGCCGCGGCCGTGCCCCTGTTCGGCGGCCGCGCCCTGCGCGGCCGCCTGGAGCGTCGCCGCATCGACCAGTGGGACGTCGAGTGGTCCCGCTTCGGCCCGATGTGGGGGCGTACGGCGGGGTGAGGACCTACCGGTGCCCCGTTCCGGCCAGCGCCTGCCGGCACACCCGCAGCAACTCCAGGTCCTGGTGTATGCCGTAGCCGCCGCGGTCGGTTCGATGCCGCCGGGGGGAGGCGAGCTCCGCTCGGAGCAGGTCGTGCAGAGGTGTTCCCGCCGGACCCAGGACCGCGACGCACGCGGCGACCGTCCGACGCGTGCCCGGGTGCTCCGCCCAGGCGGAGCGAAGGACAGGAAGGCACTGTTCCGGCTCAGCGGCCGCCCGCCACATCGCGCACGCGGCCGTGACCCGCTCCCACGGGTCACCGGAGCGGGCCATCCGGCGCAACCCCGGCAGGGCCGGGCGGGCCGCAGGCCCAAGCCGCCCCAGCACGGCCGCCGCACGGCGCCGCCGACCGCTCGCGGGGCCCGTCAACTCCGCGAGGAGCACGGGCAGCACGGCGTCCGTATCGCCCGTGACCGACCACAGCGCGTCCGCCGCCGCCACCGCGCAGTCGGTCTCCAGCAGCCCGCGCAGATCCGGTATCGCCTCGCGCGCGGCGCTGCCGAACGCGCCGAGGGCACGAACCGCCGCTTCCGTCACGGTCTCGCGCCGCCCCGGCCCGTCCGGCAGGCCGCGCAGCAGGCGTGACACCGCCGGAACGCACTCGGCGTCGCCCAGTGCGGCGAGGGCCGACAGCAGGGGAACGGCTCGCTCGTGCGGGTCGGGCGCGTCGAGCGGCACGCGCGCGAGCCGTCTGCGCAAGGTGGGGGCGAGTGGCAGGGCAGCGCGGCCCAGGTGGGGTATCACCAGCCCCAGGTCGTTCGGGACGACCGGGCCCGCCAGCACCTCGGCCAGCACCGGGGTGGCCCGCGCGTCCCCGGACCGGGCCAATGCCTTGAGCGGGCCGCCCAGAGTCGGCGCACCCCGCTCCCCGTGCCGTACACGAAGCTCGGGGCGGTAGGTCACCAGCGCGTACAGGTGGTCCGCGGCGGGCGCGGCCAGCGCGAAGAGCTCCACCAGGACGGCGACCGCAGCGTCGTGCAACC
Source organism: Streptomyces sp. NPDC092370 (assembly GCF_044755265.1). Lineage (NCBI taxonomy): Bacteria > Bacillati > Actinomycetota > Actinomycetes > Kitasatosporales > Streptomycetaceae > Streptomyces > Streptomyces sp. NPDC092370. Next base: position 270,477 of record NZ_JBIVQO010000007.1, read on the forward strand.
GCTCCTCCTTCGCGCCCAGTTGGGCGCCTATGAGGGTGACGGGCTCCGCATGGCCGGTACGCCACTCGCGCAGCAGTCCGGCCGACATCCACACGCCGTTGCACCGGTCGAGGGGATCCGGGCTGGTCAACTGCCCGCGCAGCAGGGCGACCCGGTCGGCCACCCGGCCGCCGAGCGCGGAGTGCAGGGTCCGCAGCAGCCGGGAGCCCTCCTCGTGGGAGGGGCGCAGGCGCCGCAGCCGGCGGGCGAGCGTGTCCGGGCCAGGACCACCGCACGGGTGCCCGGCCCGGGCCCGTTGCCCCGATCTGTCCCTGAGCAGGTGGACGACGGTCGGTACGAGATCGGCGGGGAGCAGCTCCGGGGCGCACCCCGCGAGCTGTCCGAGTGCGGCGAGCCGGAGACCGGGGCCGTACGGAGGCCCGCTCAGCTCGGTCAGCAGACGCACCGCCTCGCCGGCGTGCGCAACGCCGTCCGGGCGGTGCCGCTGGACGAACAGACCCAGGCTCTCCGTCAGCGCGAGCAGGACCCGGTCGTCCCGTTCCACGGTGATCCGCTCCCGCACCAGGGCGAGCACCCGCGCCGGCTGGTCGAGGAACCGCACGAGCGCCCCGGGCACCGCCCGGCGCACTCCCGCGTCCTCGTCCCCGGCGAGCCGCACGAAGATCTCGGCCCGCGCGCGCAGGGCCGCACGGGCTCCGGCCGCGAGATCGTCACGGGGCCCGCCGATGTCGCCGATGCTGACGAGGAGTTCCACCACGCCCTCCCGGTCCCGCACCTCCTCACGGGCGGCGAGCGCGAGAAGAAACGGAACACAGGCGAGCGTCGAGTCGTACACATCGCCCTGGTGGTGCACGGCGCCGTACATCCCGTCGAGCGCGGTCTGCCGCTCGGCCGGGTCTGCGGAGGCCAGTCCCCGCAGTAACCCGGGCACGTCCTCCGCGCTGCCGTACGCATGGCGCAGCGAGGCCCAGTCGACCTCGTCGATCCCCCTGAACACGTTGTCCTCCCCCGGGTGAAGTGCCACCTGACGGGGAGTCTGCACCACGGCACCGACAACGAAGCGGAATCAGGAGGTGACTGTGCGCGAACTGTGCGCACGATGGCCGGAGTTCGAGTCGGCAGTCCACGCCGGTCAGGCCGCCCCGACGCCCCCGCCGGGCAGCGCCCGCTCCACGATCGCGCCGGCGACTCCCGCCCGGCCGACCGCCTGAGCGCCTTCGCCGCCGTCGTGCGGCACCTGCTCGCCGACCCCGTGCTGCCACCGGTACTCCTGCCCGCCGACTGGCCCGGCGCCGAACTGCGCGCCGCCTACGGCGACTACCGGCGGGAGCTGATCGAGGAGGTACGCGCGCGCGTCGGCGGCACCTGACGCGGACGGCCGTGCGCAGCGCCCGCCGGGACGCTCCGCACGGCCGCCTTCTCCGTGGGGGGATCGCCTGGGACTACCTGTAGGTGATGTCCGAGGTGGAGTAGAGGCAGTTCTTGCTGTCGGGCCCCGATCCGACGGCGGTGTTGTTGTTGTACTTCTGGCAGGGGACGACCTTGCGGCCGGAGTCGTTGCGGATCGTGATGTTCCGCAGGGTCGCCACGTCGTTGCGGTTGACGTTGATGCCGACGAGCCGCGCGGTGGAGCCGGTGCCCGTCACGTCGATGGTGTTGAGATTGACCTTGCGCGTGTACTGCGTGGAGCAGTCACCGCAGGAGCGGTAGAGCGTCTTGAACTCCTGCACCGCGAAGTTGGAGATGGTCAGGGTGCCGCCGCCGTTGTGCTGGAAGACCTTGTCCGCCGCCTTCTTCGCGCCGCCGCCGATCACCTGGTACGTGGCGCCGTTGCCGCCGCGGAAGGTGGCGGCGTCCTCGCCGACGTCCTCCCACCAGACGTTCTGCAGCGTGCAGCTGCCCTCGCAGTGGATGCCGTCGGCCGCGGGGGCGCCGAGGATGACGTTCTTCAGCACCGCGCCGTTCGACAGCCTGAAGATCGGGTCCTGGCCCTCCTCCTGGCCGTCTCCGGCCAGGGCCCCGGTGCCGTAGTACCGCTTCATCCCGTAGTCCTTGGTGCCGGAGACGGAGATGGTGGACGAGGTGCCCTGGCTGCCGTTGGGGGTCGGCCAGGTGGCGGCGCTCGCCGCCGGGGCATTCACTGTCATGATCATGACAACCGACAGGCCGAGTGTGGCCAGCGCGCCGGTCAGCGCCCGCCTGCGGGCGGGCGGACGTGTCGCAGAAGTCATGTCCCGATTCCTTCTGTCGTGGGGGTGGATGGGGTCAGGGCCTTCCGGTGGTCGTGCGTCCCGTGAGGGTTCCGTGGGGCTCACGGCTTTTCATGTACATGAATTGCATTCGACTTGCTGTCCCGTGTGTGGGGCACGAGTGCGTTCGTTCGCGCCGCCGGGTCACACTGTTGAACGGAACGTAGAGGGCAAGCGCTTTCTAGTCAACGCCTCACGCACAACGTATTCGGCCGGTCCGATGGCGGCGCTGGGGGTGTGGGAGCGCTTCCATGAAAGCCATGTCCATGCCACCATGCCGAAACGGATGCTTCCCTCCACGCTTCGGCAGCGAGCCCGCGGAAGGGGGCTGCCCGAAGGCCTCGCGCCCCGCTGACCCGGACCGACCCCTTCGCCGAACAGCCTCGTACGACGTCCTGCGCACCGCACCCCACAACGGAAGGGACCCGGACGTGCCTGCCACCCCCCATCCCGCGACGAGGAGACCCCTGCGGTCGATCCTCCTCGCGCTCGTCACCGCGCTGCTGCCGTTGCTCGCGGCCTCCGCGCTCACCGCGCCCGCGGCGGCCGCGGGCGAGCTGGCCCGCGCTTCGGCCCGCCAGGGGGCCGTAACCGCCGCGGCCCTCACCGAGGTGACGAACTTCGGCCCCAACCCGAGCAACCTGCGCATGTACCTGTACGTGCCGGAGAGCGTGACTCCCGAACCGGCCGTCGTGGTGGCCGTGCACTGGTGCACCGGATCGGGCCCCGACATGTACAACGGCACCGAGTACGACACGCTGGCCGACCGGTACGGGTTCATCGTGCTCTATCCGTCCGTCACCCGCAGCAGCAAGTGCTTCGACGTCTCCTCGCCCCAGGCCCTGCGCCGCGGCGGCGGCAGCGACCCCGTCGGCATCAAGTCGATGATCGACTGGGTCACCCGCACCTACGACGCCGACACCGGCCGGATCTTCGCCACGGGCATCTCCTCCGGCGCGATGATGACGAACGTCCTGCTCGGGGACTACCCGGACGTGTTCGCGGCGGGCGCCGCCTTCTCGGGCGTCCCGTTCGGCTGCTTCGCCACCACCGACGGATCCGAGTGGAACAGCGCCTGCTCGGGCGGCACGGTCACCCGCACCCCGAAGGAGTGGGGCGACCTGGCCCGGGGCGCGTACCCCGGCTACACAGGGCCTCGCCCGCGGATGCAGATCTGGCACGGGACCCAGGACGACGTCCTGCGCTACCCCAACTTCGGGGAGCAGATCAAACAGTGGACCGATGTGCAGGGCGTGAGCCGGACGCCCGCCACCACCGACACCCCCCAGTCCGGCTGGACCCGCACCCGTTACGGCGGCACGGGCGACCGGGCCCCCGTGGAGGCCATCAGCCTCCAGGGCGTCGGCCACAACCTGTACGCCCAGGGCATGGCGTCCCGCGTGCTCACCTTCTTCGGCCTGGACGGCTCAGGCCCGGCTCCCCAGCCTCCGCCCGGTGCCTGCAAGGTGACGGCCTCGGTGAACGCCTGGAACACCGGTCTGACCGCCACCGTGACCGTCACCAACACCGGCTCGACCACCGTCAACGGCTGGAAACTCGGCTTCACGCTGCCGGCGGGGCAGACCGTCACAGGCGGTTGGGGTGCCACGTACGCGCCGTCGTCCGGGTCGGTCACCGCGACCAACGTCTCATACAACGGCACCATCGCGCCGGGTGCGAGCGTGAGCATCGGATACCAGGCCGGTCACGGCGGCAACAGCGCCGTTCCGGCCGCGTTCACGCTCAACGGGACGGCGTGCGCGGCCGGTTGACGTAGCTGTGTGAGTGCCGGACCGGACGGTCGGATCAGCCGGGCCGGTGGTACTGGTCCGGCACCCGCACCTCGCCGCAGAGCTCCCGTGCGGCGAGCCGCGCCCACGGGGGGTGCGCAACGGCTCGGGGCCCAGCAGGACCGCGTCCGCCTCGCCGTTGGCCGGGATCTTCCCGGCCTGCTCGACGTCGGTGACGAGGCCGACCGCGACGATCGGCAGGGCCGTCTCGTTCTTCACCCGGGCGGCGAAGGGCATCCGGTGGCCGGGGCCGATGGGGATGCGGACGCCGGAGGCGTTGCCGCCGCTGGAGACGTCCAGCAGGCCGATGCCGTGGTCCCCGCAGGTCGGTGGCGAAACGGACCGTGTCGTCCGCGCTCCAGCCGCCGTCCTCGAGCCGATCCGTCGCCGAGATGCGGAAGAACAGCGGCTTGTCGTCCGGTCAGACCTCCCGCACGGCGTCGACGACTTCGAGGGCGAAGCGAGTGCGGTTCTCGTACGAGCCGCCGTAGGCGTCGGTGCGGTGGCTGGAGTGCGGGGAAACGCCACGTCGTCCACCGCAGGTGATCCTGGCCGACAAGGGCTCGCCGGGAAGGAGTTCCAAGCGTTCGTCATCGAACGGCAAGGCGCCCGTCTGGTGCGGCCCGACCGCGAGGACGAACCGGCCCGCTTCGGCAAGATCACTCGTGCCCGCCAGTGGATCGAGGCTGTCATCGACGCCCTCAAAGGCCGGTTCAGCCTTGGACGACACGGCGGCGGTACACCGGCCGGGGTCTTCGCCCGTACCGGCCGAAGACCCCTCGCCCTCGCCGCCGGCGTCTGGCACAACTGGACCACCGACGCCCTGATCGAACGATCCCTGATCGCCTGCGACCACTGAGAACACCGGACTCATTCATCTAGGGAGCCCGGCCCGCTGCGGCCTTCAGGAGGGACGGCCAGTCCGGGAGCTTGACGACCCCGCGGCCCAGTGCGGCTCCCAGGTCCGCCTCCGCTCGCTCGATCGACCGCCAGCCCTCCCATTCGACCGGGTGGATGCCCGCGGCGTGCAGCAGCGGGAGCGGGTCGTCCGGGACGGCTCGCAGGGCGAGCGCCGGGGCGTCCTCCAGGAGGGACGTCGCGGTCTCCTTCGCACAGGGGCGGTTCGAGCCGATGACGCCCGTGGGACCGCGCTTGATCCAGCCCGCCACGTACTCGCCCGGGGAGGCGACCCCCTCGCGCAGGACCCGGCCGCAGAGGTTCGGAACCGTACCGGTGCCCGGATCGAACGGGAGGTCCTCCAGGGGTACCCCGCGGTAGCCCACGGAGCGCAGGACCAGCTGCCCCTCGATGACCTCGTGGCGGCCCGTTCCCGTCACGCCGCCGTGGCCGTCCGGGACCGTCCGCTCGAACCGCGCCGCGCGCACGTGGCCCTGCCCGGCGAGCAGTTCGGCGGGGCGGAGGAAGAACCGCAGGTGGATGCGGCGGGGCGCGCCGGTCGGGGACGCCTCGGCCCAGCCGCGCAGCACGTCCACGTTGCGGCGCTGCGGGGCGGGCAGCGCGCAGGGGTCGGTGTACCCCGGGTCCAGGGCCAGCTCCGCCGGGTCCACGACCACGTCGGTCTGCGGCAGGGTGCCCAGCTCGCGCAGTTCCTTGGTGGTGAACCGGGCCTGGGAGGGGCCCCGCCGTCCCACCATGTGGATCTCGGTCACCCGGCTCGCCCCCAGAGCGGCCAGGGCCGCCTGCGGCATGTCCGTCGGGGTGAGCTCGGCCGGTCCACGGGCCAGCATGCGCGTGACGTCGACGGCGACGTTCCCCACACCGATCACCACGGCAGACCGGGCGTCCCGCAGGAAACCGGCGTCCACGGCGTCCGGGTGGGCGCTGTACCAGGACACGAACTGTGTCGCCGACCAGCTTCCCGGCAGGTGCTCACCGGGGATGCCCAGATGCCGGTCGGTGGCGGCGCCCACGCAGTACACCACCGCGTGGTAGAGCCGGCGCAGTCGCGCCACGCTCACCCCGTCGGGGCCGATCCGCACACCGCCGAGGAACCGCACCCGGTCGTGCTCCAGTACCGCGCGCAGCTGGTTCTGCAACGACTTGATCTTCTCGTGGTCGGGCGCCACGCCGTAACGGACGAGACCGTACGGACACGGCAGCCGGTCCAGGACGTCGACGCACACCTCGGAGTCCAGCCCGACGAGGCTCTGGGCGGTGTAGCACCCGCTCGGCCCGGAACCTACGACGGCGACGCGCAGCACGGCGGTACTCCTTACCCGGGGGATCCGGCGGATCGCGGGAGAGCGCTGACGCCTCCAGCATCGCACCGGCCGGGCTCCGCTGACAGGGTGCCGTACGCCACCCGGGCGCGTGTCCGATCTGTAGGGAATGTGATCATGCGGTTACGTTCGGTGTGTGCTGGAAGCCTCCTTTCTGAATCTTTCTGATCGCTCTCCGGCGGGGGACGCGGTGTCCGTGCGCCCCGCGTGGGAAGTACGGGAGAACGAGGGTGCCACCCGGTGGTTCGAGTTCCGGCTGGCCTTCGCGGACGGCGCCCGGGTCGACGCGCTGGCCGTCGTGGGCGGCGGATACGTCGGTGTCGAGGAGGTGCGGGCCCAGCCCGCTCTGTCCCTGGACGACCTGGCCGTGCTCGCCGACTGGATCGAGGAGTCGGTGGCCGAGGCGTGCGCCGGGTCCGGGCCCGATGGCCGCGGGGGCGAGGGGCGCCGTGCCCGGCCGGTCTGGCCGCGCGGCGCGGAGGGGCGGCGGCTGGTGGCGCAGGAGTACCGCGCCGCCCAGCTGGACGGCGCCGACCCGGTCCTCGCCGTCATGGGCGCGACCGGGCACAGCCGTCGTACGTCGCTCAGGCTGATCGGCCAGGCCCGGGACGAGGGTCTGCTGTCACCGCGCCGCGCCCGGCGCTGAAAGCGGTCGGGCCCCCGCCCCGGAGCGTGTCAGAGCATGTTCCGCATCCGGGTGATCTCGCTCGTCTGCTGCGCGATCACCTCGTCGGCCATCTCCTCGACGCGGATGTTGTTGCCCTGCCCCTTCACGTCCGTGGCCATCGTGATCGCACCCTGGTGATGAGTCGTCATCAGGGTCAGGAAGAGGTGGTCGAACGCTCTGCCGTCGGCCGCGCGGAGCTCTTTCAGCTGGCCCTTCGTCGCCATGCCCGGCATCGTGGCATGCTCGTGCCGCCCGGCCTTCAGCGGCTTGCCGTACGACTTCAGCCAGCCCTTCATGGCCTCGATCTCGGGCTTCTGGCCGGCCGCGATGCGCTCGGCGATCCGCTTCACGTCCTTCGACCCGGCGCGCTCGGGGACGAGTTCGGTCATCACCAGGGCCTGGGCGTGGTGCTCGATCATCATGCGGACATAGGAGACGTCGGCGGAGTTGGGGGAGTCGTTCTCCGAGCGCCGCTCGGCGGCCTCCTCGGCGGACAGGGTGCGGTTCGCCTCGCCGGGCTCACCCGGGGCGATCACGGCGGGCCCGTCCGCGGCGGCCGGTTCGCGGTCCGAACCGGAGTCACAGCCTCCGGCCGCGAGCACGGCCAGGGCGACCAGCCCCGTCGTCGCGACGGCGGACGCCCGGGACGCACGGCGGAAGAGCACAACGACCTCCTGTGGCAGGCGGGTTGGGACGTACCTCGGGTTGCGGACGACGTGCCGGCACCTTTCCGCGGATCATTGATCGAAAAACTTCATTGCGATTCTGTTGCCCTCTATTGGTATGTGCATGGCGAAGACGATACTGCGTGGTGCGTGAACCGTTCCGCAGTGAACGGAACCAGGGAGGAAAACAGTGATCCTGTTGAACGACCGCAGAACACGCCGCAGACGCCTGGGAGTTGCCGCCGCGGCCGCCGGGCTGCTGGGCGCGCTCCTCACCGCGGCACCGGCAGGGGCCACCCCCGACCCGGGGGACGCGCCGCCCGCGCCGAGGAAGGTCTCCCAGGGCGACCGGGCCGAGGTCCGTGAGGCCATCCGCAACGGCGACATACCCGGCCAGGACGAGATCGTCCACTCCGACAACATCCAGCACCTGGCCCACGTCCCCAAGGACGTGCTCCAGGGCACGAACTCGGACCTCGCCTTCCAGGGCAGGTACGCGTTCGCGGGCAACTACGACGGCTTCCGCATCTTCGACATCAGCAACCCCAAGGCGCCGAAGACCGTCGCCCAGGTGCTGTGCCCGGGCTCGCAGAACGACATCTCCGTCTCCGGTGACCTGCTGTTCCTGTCCACCGACTCCTCGCGCAGCGACAGCAGTTGCTCCAGCACCACCCAGCCGGCGACCGAGAAGTCCTCGTGGGAGGGCATGAAGGTCTTCGACATCAGCGACAAGCGCAACCCGAGGTACGTCGCCGCCGTCGAGACCGCCTGCGGCTCGCACACCCACACGCTGGTGCCCGAGCGGCGCAACGTCTACGTGTACGTCTCCTCGTACTCGCCGAACGCCGCCTACCCCGACTGCCGGCCGCCGCACGACGGCATCTCCGTCATCAAGGTGCCGCGCAACGCCCCCGAGAAGGCGAAGGTCGTCGGCTTCCCCGTGCTGTTCCCCGGTGAGGGGCCGGACGGCGGCGGGAACCCGGGCGGACCCACCAACCCGGGCGTCTCCAAGACCACCGGCTGCCACGACATCACCGTGCTCCCGTCGAAGGACCTGGCCGCGGGCGCCTGCATGGGCGACGGCATCCTGTTCTCCATCGAGGACCCGGAGCGCCCGAAGGTCATCGACCGGGTGCAGGACAACGTCAACTTCGCGTTCTGGCACTCGGCGACCTTCAACCAGAAGGCGAACAAGGTCGTCTACACCGACGAGTTGGGCGGCGGCGGTGCGGCCACCTGCAACGCGGAGGTCGGCCCGGACCGCGGTGCGGACGGCATCTACGACATCGTCGGCAAGGGCGACGAGCGCAAGCTCGTCTTCCGCAGCTACTTCAAGATCCCCCGCCACCAGGCCGACACCGAGAACTGCGTGGCCCACAACGGTTCGCTGATCCCGGTCAAGGGCAAGGACATCATGGTCCAGGCCTGGTACCAGGGCGGCGTCTCCGTCTGGGAGTTCACCGACTCGGCCAACCCGAAGGAGATCGCCTACTTCGACCGCGGCCCGCTGACCACCGACACGATCAAGTCGGGCGGCTCCTGGTCGGCGTACTACTACAACGGCCACATCTACTCGAACGAGTACGCCCGGGGCTTCGACGTCCTGAAGATCGACGACCGGCGCACCGACCCGGCCCGCCGGGTCCACCAGCGCGAACTCAACGTGCAGACGCAACCGGACTACTTCGACTGATCCGGCGGACCGCACTGCGGTGCGGCCCCGGTCGCGAAGAACCGCGACAGATCCTTGTCGCCCCTCCCGCCGGAGGCTCCGGTCTCCGGCGGGAGGCCCAGCTCCCAGTCGAGCCGGTAACGCTTGAACAACTCGGTCCTCAGCACCGGCACCGGCATCGGCACTCCCGGCACCAGGGCCGCGTACACGGCGCCCATCAGCAGGGCGCGCATCATCGGGTAGTCGCTGTCGACGTCCGATGATCCGTGCCGGGCCATGGTCTCCCGCAGCAGCTCGGCCAGACGCCGCTGCTCCGGGCACTGCATGAAGCCCTCGGCCTGCAGGATCCCCGCCATGTGCTGACGCATCAGCACGGGCCGGTCCCTGGCCAGACCCAGGATCGCGTCGATGGCCCGGGCCATCCGCTCCCGGCCGTCGTCGGTGCGCGGCTCCCGCTCCAGCGCCTCCTCCAGTGTGCGGTGCATCAGCCGGTGCACGGCGGACTGCACCAGCTGGCGCTTGCCGGGGAAGTAGTAGGACACCAGGCCGCGGGCGGAACCAGCGCGGTCCGCTATGTCGCCGAGCGTGGTGGCTTCGTAGCCGCGCTCGCCCACCAGTTCGACCGCCGCCTGCAGCAGTCGCTCCCGGGAACGCCGCCGCAACTCTTCATTGACCGAGGCGCTACGCGGAGACATGCTGTAACTCCTGTGTTGACTGGCTGCCAGCCAACTATACTCAGGGCGTCCGGCCGAGACCCGTGAGGTCTGGGCCGGTGATGCCGTCTGCCTCGGGCGACGCGGGGGATCGTCCGAGGCGGGCGAGCCATCGGCCCTGGTAGTGGCCTCGGGCTACTTCCTGGTGGGGGGCGCACCGCTCTTATCCGGGGCGCGCACCCCTCAGCTCACCAGATCCAGGACCGGACGCAGCCCGTTCGGCCGGTCGGCCGCCGGCAGGTGGTCCACGAAGTGCACCTCGCATCCCAGAACGGTGGCGCCGCCGTCCGCCCTGCGATCGTCGCCGACCATGAGGGTCTTGCGCGGATCGGCGCCGAGCGCCTCACAGGCGGTGGCGAAGAGCCGCGGGTCGGGCTTCTGGATGCCGTGCTCGTACGACAGGACGTACGCGTCGACATAGGGGTCGAGGCCGTGCGCGCGGAAGACGGGACGCAGGTCCCAGCCGATATTGCTGACGACCCCGACCGGGACGCCCCGCTCCCGCAGGGTGCGCAGCACCTCGACGGCGTCCGGGTAGGGGGCCCACGCGGCCGGGGTCATGTGACGGTCGTACAGCGCGTCGTGCAGCGCGGGGTCGGGCAGCGGGACCTGCCGGGAGAGACCGGTGTAGGCCGCCCGGTGCAGAGCGGCGCTCTGGTCCCGGACCGGCCAGGTGTCGGCCAGGTCCTCCGGTACCCGCGCGGGGTCGCCGCCGCCCGGCAGCGCCCCGACCGATTCCAGCGCCCGTGCCGCGGCGGCCAACTCGGCCTCCGCGAGCCGGACACCGGCCCCGGCCAGGGTGCCACGCAGCCAGGAGTCGGTGGACTCGACACGGAAGAGGGTTCCGGAGAAGTCGAAGAGCACAGCCGTCATGCGGCGAATCCTACGAGGTCCCGCCGGGCCGCCGTGCGAAGACCGGTGAGGCGGCCCCGACTTGCTCCGGCTTCAGGGATGCCAGCGCCGGTGCACCCACACCGCCAGGGCCACCACCGTCGTGCCCAGCAGCCAGCCGCCCAGCACGTCCGACGGCCAGTGCACGCCGAGCCAGATCCGGGTCAGCCCGACTCCGGCCACGGAGACGACGGCCACGGCCAGGGCCGAACGCCGCACGGCCCGGCCGGCGCCGTGCCGGTGCAGGAGCCACAGCAGCAGGCCGCACACCACCGTGGCGGTCATGGCATGACCCGACGGGAACGCCGAGTAGTGGGCCGAGTCGACGGGGTCGGGCCAGACCGGACGCGGTCGGTCCACCACCGCCTTGATGCCCTGCTGCAACAGCGTGCCCAGCGCGACGGCCAGGGCCAGCCACACCGCGGTCCAGCGCGCCGCCACCCGCACCACCAGCCACACGACGACGGCCGCGGACAGCAGACGCATCGTCCACGGGTCCCAGACCCAGTCGGTGAAGATACGGCACGCCTGGGTGAGAGCCGGTTCGTCCACCGCCCAGCGGTGGACGGTATCGGCGATGTCCCCGTCCGCGCGGATCAACGGACTCCATCTGGCCGCGACGAGGGTCAGCAGCAGCGCCGAGCACATGGCCAGGACGCCGGCGAAACGGGCGGCGCTGCGGTTCTCCGGACGGGGCGGCGAGTCGAGGGTCGGGGTGTGCATGATGCGATCCTCGCCGAACCGGGGGGTCCGGATCCAGTACGGCGACGATCCGCGGCCCGGGGAGCACGCGCTTCGGCCAGATGGCAACCGCCGGATCCGGCCCGGGCGAACACCTCGCCCGATGCCGGCGCGGCGGGAGCCCCGGCCGTCCCTGCCGCCCCTCCGGCTATCCCAGCGCCCGCAGCCCCGGGACGAACGCCACCAGGACCGGCACCACGGGCACCAGCGCGGCCGCCGCCGTCAGCCGCAGGCGCCGGGCCGCGGTCAGCCGGTCCGGCGGAGTCAGCAACCGGTGCACCCGGGCCGGGACATGGGCCTGCGGGGTCGGGCAGGGGCCGAACACACCGCGGTGCTCGTTCAGTTCGACCAGGGCCAGGGCCGTGGTCAGACGGCCGAAGCGGCGCGATGCCGTGTCGTCGGCGGCGAGTTCGACCAGGCGGTGCATCTCGGCGCGGAACGCGGCGAACACCGGAACCTGCGGAAAGCCGCAGGCCAGAGCCGAAGAGCAGTTCAGCAGCCAGTCGTGCCGCGCCCGGGCGTGGCCCTGCTCATGGGCGAGCACGGCGTCCAGCTGCCGACCCTTCAACCGGCGCAACGCGGCCGTGGTGACGACCAGTTGCGGGGGAGTGCCGGGCTGCCACCAGGCGTCGGGCCGCTCGCTCTCCAGGACGACGAGCCGGCCCGAGACGGCCACCTCGCCCGGCAGCAACGGAGCCCGGACCAGCAGATCGGCACGCCGCCGGCGGCGCCGGACACGGGCCCGGCCGATCTCGTGGGCCAGCATCGCCGCGCTCCACAGGCCGCCGCCGGCCAGCGCGACCGCGAGGGTCGCCGCCCAGGGGCCCGCCGTACCGAGGGCATAGGCCTCGACGACCGCGCGGGGGGCCGTCGCGAAGAGGTGCCCGCCGACCACGTGCCAGGCCGCGGCCGCGCTGAGCGTCATCGACAGCACGCAGCACACGAGGACTGCCGCCACCACGCACTGCCACATCCACAGCGCCACCACCGGCTCGCGGTCCGGCCAGTCCGCCCGGGCGAGCAGCCGCGGGGCGACGACGGCGGTCAGGGCGCCGAGCAGCAGCAGCACGGCGGTGAGCATCATGAGGGCAGCCTATGAGCGCGGCCCCGCTCAGGGGCAGGGCTTGTGGCGTCAAAGTGACGCAGGCAACGGATCCGCTGCGGGCGCCGGGTCGGCCCCCTTCACAGCGTCAGCAGCATCGCGACCGTCGCGATCCCCATCGACAGCCGGCAGGCCCGCGCCAGTTCCGGCCGGTCCCCCCACCCGGCGGAACCGCCGCCCCCGGCCATGGCGGCGACCGGCACCAGACGGACGCCGCTCAGCAGCACGTACCCGGCGAAGTACAGCAACAGCGCCCCGGTCAGGACCGGGACCCCCTGACCGTGCCCGTGCCCGGGCGAGCCGGCCATGGCCACGGACATGTAGGTCATCGCCACGGCCCCCACCACGTGGTGGAGGTGGTGCGCGCCCGTCCGCGCCGCCCACAGCGCGTGCACGCCCGCCGCACCGAACACCACCGCGTAGACGGGCCAGGTCCACGAGGGCGGAGTGAACACCGCCGTCGGCACGGCCATCGCGGCCATCCCGAAACCCATCAGCGCCTCACCGCCCGCGGCGCTGCGCTGCTCCTCGGCGCCGCTGCGCATCCGCGCCAGGCAGTAGGCGCCGGTCACCGCGCAGAGCGCCACCAGCAGCCAGCCGGACGAAGCCGGTCCGTGCACGCGCACCTCCTCGTTCGACGGTCGGTCATTCGATGCCCGGGCCCTGCGGCGCGCACGCGAGCGCAAGGATGTACACGGGGGGCATTGGAGGGAGCACATCACGTGAGCAGCGATATTTTACGAGTAAAACACCTGTTAATCTTGTGGTCATGAGCAGTGCGCCCCCCGCCCCCGGCCCCGCTTCCCCACCCGCACGGCGTCTGCCGCCGGCGGGGGTGCTGCGCCTGGGCAGGCCCTCGGAGATCTGGTTCAAGCCCGCCCTGAGCGTCGTCGCGGCGATCGCTCCGCCCGCCCTGACCCTGGTCGCCCTCGGCCGGCTCGACCTGGTGATGTACGCGATGGCCGGGGCCCTGTGCGCGCTGTACGCCCACAACCGGCCCTACGCCGCCCGGGCCGGGGTCCTGGTGGGGGTGGTGCTGGGGATGCTCGGCGGGCTGGCCGTGGCGCTGGTCGCGGCCTCGCTCACCCGCAGTGCCACCGTCCTGGTCACCGTCGGCGCCCTGCTGGCCGCCGCGCAGAAGGTGCTGTGCGACGCCACCCGGGTCGGCCCGCCCGGCAATGTCGTCCTCACCTTCGTCAGCTCCGCCTCCCTGTTCGCACCCCAGGCCCTCGCCCAGGTGCCCGGCCATCTGGCCCTGGCCGCCGCGACGGGTGCCTGGGCCTGGCTGGTCTGCATGGCGCCCGCGCTCGTCCGGCCGCACGGACCGGAGCGCCGTGCCACCGCCGCGGCCCTGAAGGCCGCCGCGGCGTACGCCGACACCGGCGACACGGGGGAGGGGCACGCGCGCGTCCGCGCCGGAGGTTACGCCGCCGTGCAGGCCGCATGGCAGTCACTGCTGTCAACCAGCGCCCCTTCCCGGACCCGGCGGGCCCTGCAACGGCTTGTCGTCCGTGCCGAGGTCGCCCTCGCGGCGCCGACGGAGGCGGACGCGGACCGACTGCGCGGATGGGCGGGCGCGCTGCGCGGCAGGGGGCCCGTCCCGGAGGCGGGCCTGCCGGACGCGGCCGCCGACGAACTGCTCGGTGTGGACGCGGCCCGGACCCTCCGGGCGCGGCTGGGCCCGCTGACGCCGCTCGCGGTGCGTACCGCGCTCGGCTGCGCGCTCGCCGGCCACGCCTCCCTCGCCCTCGGGGTCGGCCGCCCTTACTGGGCGCTGGTCACCGCCGCCTCGCTCTACCAGGCCAACCTCTCCCTGACCTGGAGCCGGGCCGTCCAGCGTGTCGTGGGCAACGTCGTCGGGGTGCTCGTCTTCCTGGCCGTCGTGCCCCTCGCCCACCTGGGGCCGTGGGCGCTCGTGCTGTGCTGCCTGGCGTTCAGCTTCGGTGCGGAGGCGCTGATCAGCCGGAACTACTGGCTCGGCAGCGTCTGCGTGACGCCCATGGCCCTGCTCATCACGGAGTTCGCCGGATACCAGGAGCCCGGCACGCTGATGAGGGAGCGCGTCGTGGACACCGTCATCGGTGCGCTGGTGGGGTTCGCCGCCGCCGTGGCCGTCACCAATCGTCGCGCGGGCGACCGCGTCGAACGGGCGCTGACCGCCGCCGACCGGGCTCGCGAACACGCCGCCCGCCTCCTGGCGGAGCCGCACCCCGGCCCCGCGGTGCTGGAGCCCGCCCGTCGCGGTCTCGCCGTCGCCCTGGCCGACCTGCGGACCACCGCCGACGCCGCCGCCGGTGAATGGTGGCAGCGGGCCGTGCCGCAGGAGCGGGTCGTGCTCGCCGAGCAGTCCGGACACCGTACGCTCGCCGCGACGGCCCGACGCCAGGGACTGCTCCCGGACCGGGACCCGGCCACCGAAACGGAGGACGCACGGCCATGACGCCGACCGAAGGAGCATCGCCCAAGGGGCCCGACGCGGGACGGAACCCGCAGCCGGTGGCGAGAGGGCGGAGGGCCGACGAGGAGGCAGCGACCGGAGGAGACCTCACCGGCGGTTTCCAGGGGACCGGAGGGGGTTCGGTGGAGGAGACGCACGCGCCCGGCGGGGGGCATGCCGCCGGGAGGGATCCGGCTCGCGACCCGGCGGCCGGAGCCGATCCGGCGGGCGAGCCCCCCTGCGAAGCCGAATCGGCCGGGGGCCGCCGGGGTGACACCGTCGCCGCTGTCGTTCGGCAGTGGCGGATCGTGCATCCCGGGCTCGACACCGGCCCGATGGAGGTCATCGGGCGGATCAACCGCTGTGCCGCCCTGTTGCAGCAGGCAGAGGACGCCCCGTTGCGCCGCGCGGGGCTCAGCAGGCCCGAGTTCGATCTGCTGGGCGCGCTGCGCCGTACCGGACACGAGCTGACGCCCGGGGAGCTCGCCCGGGAGACCTTCTCCTCGGGGGCCGCCGTCACCAAACGCCTCAAGCAGCTGACCGAGCGCGGTCTGGTCGAACGGCGCGGCGATGCCCGTGACCGCCGGGTCGTGCACCTCCGCCTCACCGACGCCGGACGTGACCTGGTCGACGGCATCCTGCCCGTCCAGCTCGCCTACGAGACCGCCGTGCTGTCCGGCCTCGACGGCCCCGAGCAGAGTGAACTCGCCGCTCTGCTCGCTGAGTTGCTCAGCCGGCTGGAGGGGCGGCTCGGCGTGCCGCGGGCCTGACCGGCGCGGTCACGTTCTCAGCGCACCTCCTGCGCCGTACGGCGGTGCGTGGGGCGGCGGTGGTCGACGGCCGTCCAGCGGTCGCCGTAGATGTTCCCTTCTTGCCCGTGCCCCAGCCCCAGTCGTCGCCGCGCAGACCGGTCCTGCCGACCAGTGAGTGACGCACTCCCGTCCCCTTCGGGCAGGTCGTACCCAAGACGCCAGGAGCTGGAGCGCATCTCAGCGCAAGCCGGACCCGTCCCGGGCGGCACACCGTCGGTCTCAGGTCTCGTCGGCCGCCCGGTACACGCCGAACATCGCCCCCTGCGGGTCTCGCAGCACCGCGATGCGCGGCCCGTCGGGCACCGAGGTGGGCACCATCAGAACCGTCCCGTGCCGCTGCACGACGGCCGTCGTGGCGTCCACGTCCGCCACGGCGAAGTACGGCAGCCAGTGCGCCGGCACCTCGGGCGGGAATTTGTCGTCCATCGTCACCATGCCGCCGAAGTCGGCGCCATCGACGCCCCACTGGGTGTAGCGGTCCGACGGGGCGACCGTCCAGCCGAACACCCGCGTGTAGAAGGAGACGGCTCCCTGCGGATCCCGTGTCATCAGCTCCACCCAGCCCAGCGAACCGGGCGCGTTGAACAGCCCGGCGCCCGGGAAGGTGCCCGCCTGCCACAGCTGGAACACGGCACCGCCCGGATCGGCGGCCACCGCGAAACGGCCCACCTCGGACACGTCCACCGGGCCGAACAGCATCGTCCCGCCCGCCTCGGCCACCGCCCGTGCGGTGGTGTCCGCGTCGGACACCGCGAACGACACGTTCCACGCGACCGGCTGCGACGGCTGGTACAGCGGCGCGAGCGCGGCCACGGCCGCGTCCCCGAGGTGCGCGACGGTGTAGCCACCGGCGTCCTGACGCCCGTCCGTCTCGGGCCGCCAGCCGAACAGGCGGGTGTAGAACCGCCGGGCCGCGTCCAGGTCGCTGGTCCCCAGCTCGGCCCAGCAGGGGCCGCCGGTCACCGGTGCGTCGAGCTTCATGGCGTTCCTTCCACGAACGGCGGCAGGCCTCCCCGGGGGGTCCCCTCCAGCACGCTAAGCCGACCTCCGGCCTCCCTGCCATCCGGGGAAACCCACCGGTGTGCCGCTGCGGCCCGGCGCGCACGGCGCCGGCCGGTCTCAGATGCCCGGCCGGTAGCGCATCGGATGGTCGGCCGGGACTTCCACCAGCACGATCGGCGTCCCGTCCGGGTCCGCGATCCACATCTCGACCAGCCCCCAGGGCTCCCGCACCGGCGGCCGGACGATCTCCACGCCCTTGACGCGCAGCTCCTCCTGGGCCGCCGTCACATCGTCGACCTGCAGCCACAGGCGTACGGCGGGTGCCGGGGGCGTCTCGGATCGGCCCGAGACCTCCAGGAAGCCGCCGCCCATGAAGAAGACCGTGCCGCGCTCCGGCCCCGTGCCGAACTCGCGGTACACGGCGAGGCCCAACTGCTCACCGTAGAAGGCTCGGGACCGTTCGGGGTCGGTCGGGTGGAGCAGGATCCTGCTGCTGAGTACATGCACCATGCGGCGGAGCTTAGTGGCGGCGTTACGCTCGTCCCTGCCCGAGCCGCGTCAGGAAAACGGAGACCCGCACCAATGGAGACCGCCGCCACCCCACTGACTTTCCGCGATGCCACCGACGCCGACGTGGACGAGCTGGTCGCGTTGATCGAGTCGGCGTACCGGGGCGACGACAGCCGGGCCGGGTGGACCACCGAGGCGGACATCCTCGAGGGGCAGCGGACCGACCCGGAGGGGGTGCTGGAGGTCGTCACGTCGCCCGACAGCCGGCTCATGACCGTGGAGCGGGACGGCAGGATCGTGGCCTGCTGCCAGTTGCAGCACCACGGCGACCACGCCTACTTCGGGATGTTCGCCGTAAGCCCCCGGCTCCAAGGCGCGGGACTCGGCAAGGTGATCATCGCGGAGGCGGAGCGGCAGGCCCGAGAGACGTGGGGCGTCAAGGAGATGCAGATGACCGTGATCTCCGTGCGCGCGGACCTCATCGCCTGGTACGAGCGGCGCGGCTACCGCCGCACGGGACGGATGACGCCGTTCCCGTACGGCGACGAGCGCTTCGGCGTTCCGCGGCGCGACGACCTGGAGTTCGAGCTGCTGGTCAAGGAGCTCGCCTAGAGGGCCTGTCGTGCGGATCGTCCCCCCGTCGGCTGACAGGAGCCGAGCCTCACCGCCGGCCTGGCCGACGACCGACGGACCTTATGCCGTGAAGCGGCCGGTGCGCTTGATGTCCGGGTGGTCCGTGGTCGCGCCGTCCAGGCCGAACGCCCGGACCAGACGCAGCTGCTCCTGCGTGTTCACGACCCAGCCGATGATCTTCAGATCGGCCTTGCGGGCCCGCTCCACGATCTCCAGCGTGAGCCGGCGGATGTTCAGGCAGACGGTCTCGGCGCCGGCCTGCACCGCGCGGTCGACGATGTCCGTGCCGTAGCGGCTGGCGATCAGCGCGGTGCGCACGCCCGGCACCAGGGGTTTGATCTCGGCGATCGCCTCGTCGTGGAACGAGGACACCTCCACCCGGCCGGCCAGCTCCCGCAGGTTCATCACCTCGGCCAGGGCCCGCGCCGCGTGCACGTCCTTGATCTCCGCCTGAAGGGGCGTGTGGACGGCCTCCAGGACCTCCTCGAAGACCGGGACCCGTTCGCCCCGGCCCGCGTCCAGGGCTCGCAGTTCGGCGAGGGTCTTCTCGGCGATCGGCCCGGTGCCGTCGGTCGTGCGGTCCACATCCGTGTCGTGCATGACGACGAGCGCGCCGTCCTTGCTGAGATGCAGATCGAGTTCGATGGCGTCGAGGCCCGCCTCCTGGGCGGCGACGAAGGAGCGGAGGGTGTTCTCTGGCTCCACACCCATGACTCCGCGGTGACCGATGGTGAGGAAGTTCAAGGCGCGACTCTCTTCCGTCGACAGGCGGCACGGGGGCCTGACGGCCCCTCCGACCGTATCGCCTGGACCCGCCCTGTGCAGAGAGTGAGGGCATGGTCGCCGCGCATGCGGGCAGAAGCGTGGCCGACAGGAAAAAGTGCGGTGAAGACCAGGGTCGGGCAGGATAATTTCCCGGGGCCACCCTTGCTGGGAGGAACCTCGTGTGTATACGGTCTGCATACGTGAGATTCTCCCGTGGAAGGTGGGACATGACGGAAATTCTTGTGCAGGTGGGTTCGGAGGAAGGTCTTCCTCCCGTGGCCAGGGTGGTGGAGCACCCGGCATGGCCCGTGCTCAAGGATGCCGTGGAGCGGATCCGTCCATGGCAGTCCAAGGACGGGTCGATCGACTTGGACGCCGAGGGCGCACCCGACCCGGCCGACGTCGAGCTCGCCGTCCGCCAGGTCGCCGACGCCGTCCTGGAGCTCTCTGCGCTGCTCCCGCACGACGGGGCGTATCACGAGGCCCTGGTCAAGGACCTGACCCGGTGGGCCGACAGCGGCTTCCAGGTGCCCGACTTCCTCGACTCGCTGCTGGCCTTCCAGCCGGCCGCGAACCGCGTGGACGGCCTCCAGCACCTCGTCGTCTTCCCCATGTACACGCAGAACGGCAACCCGGACCGCAACCTCGAGGCGGTCGTGCTGCGCATGGTCTGGCCGGACTGGCTGGCCGAGCTGGAGCGCACCCGCTACGACAACCCGCTGTTCTGCGGCATCAAGTTCGAGGACTTCACGGCCGGCTACGACACCAACTCGGCCGTCCTCTTCCCCGAGACCATCGCCGTGCGTGAGGCCCCGGAGCGGTTCACCTGGGGCGGCATCTTCTGCGACCGCGAGGCCGCCCGCTTCCGCCGCGTGACCGACGCCGCCGTCGACATCCTGGGCCTGGACCTGCCGGAGGACGTCGCCGCGATGGTCCACGACCAGAAGCGCTGCGAGGAGGCGTTCGTCCTGTGGGACATGGTCCACGACCGCACCCACAGCCACGGAGACCTGCCCTTCGACCCGTTCATGATCAAGCAGCGCCAGCCGTTCTGGATGTACGGCCTGGAGGAGCTGCGCTGTGACCTCACCGCCTTCAAGGAGGCAGTGAAGCTGGCGGCGGACGGCGTCCCGCAGGCGCGTGACGTGCAGGTCGCGGTCCTCTTCGACCGCATGTTCCGCTTCCCGGTCACCGGCGAGCGCGTCCGCAACTACGACGGCCTCGGCGGGCAGCTCCTCTTCGCCTACCTGCACAAGCACGATGTCGTCCGCTGGACCGACAACAGGCTCACCATCGACTGGGAGCGCGCTCCGCAGGTCACCAACCAGCTGTGCGGCGAGATCGAGGACCTGTACCGCGACGGCATCGACCGCCCCAAGCTCGTGCACTGGTTCGCCGGGTACGAGCTGGTCTCCACCTATCTCTCCCCGCACCCGGGCTCGAGGTGGGCCAAGGGCCCCGATGCGCTGGACACGACGCAGCCGCCCCGCAAACTCGTCGATGACGTGCTTCCGGACGAGTTTCCGCTGAGCATGTTCTATGAGGCACTGTCCAAGAAGCTGAAGAACGTGATCGCCTCCACCAAGGGCATCACGGCCGACAGCGCCGAGCGGATCGCCGCATGAGCGATCGGCGTACCGAGGACACTGCTCAGGAGGCGAGGACCATGGCGGGGAACGGGGCGCTCAGCGGTGCGGTGATCGCGGTGGCCGGAGCGGGCGGACCCGCCGGCCGGGCCGCGCTGCTCAGGCTGGCCGAGGCGGGTGCGACCGTCATCGGCTCGGACAACGATCCGGAGCGGCTGGCGGAGGCGGTGGACGCGGCGAGCTACGCGACCGGCGGCGCCACCGTCACCGGAGACACGGTCGATCTGCTGGACCTGGGGGCCACCCGCGACTGGGCCACCCGCATCGAGAAGGACTTCGGCCACGTCGACGGCCTGGTCCACCTCGTCGGCGGCTGGCGCGGCAGCGAGACCTTCACCCGGACCAGCCTCGACGACTGGGACTTCCTGGAGATGCTGCTCGTGCGCACCGTGCAGCACACCTCCCTCGCCTTCCACGAGGCGCTGCAGCGCAGCGACCGCGGCCGGTACGTGCTGATCAGTGCCGCGGGCGCCACCAAGCCCACCGCGGGCAACGCCGCGTACGCGGCCGGCAAGGCGGCGGCCGAGGCGTGGACGCTGGCCATGGCGGACTACTTCCGCAAGGCCGGGGGCCCCGAAGGTCCGACGTCGGCTGCTGCGATCCTTGTGGTCAAGGCACTGGTCCACGACGCGATGCGCGCCGACCGACCCAACGCGAAGTTCGCGGGCTTCACCGACGTCAAGGATCTGGCCGAGGCCATCACCGAGGTCTGGGAGAAGCCCGCCGCAGAAGTGAACGGAAACCGTCTGTGGCTCACCGAGAAGCCGTGAACCCGCCGAAGAGCGACGCCCGTCGCCGTCACGATCCCGAGGTCCGCGGTTTCGCCAGCGACAACTACGCCGGGGCCCACCCGGAGGTGCTCGCCGCCCTGGCCCTGGCCAACGGCGGGCACCAGGTCGCGTACGGCGAGGACGTCTACACCGAGAACCTCCAGCAGGTGGTCCGCAGCCACTTCGGGCCCACGGCCGAGGCGTTCCCGGTCTTCAACGGCACCGGTGCGAACGTCGTCGCGCTCCAGGCCGTCACCGACCGCTGGGGCGCGGTGATCTGCGCCGAGAGCGCGCACATCAACGTCGACGAGTGCGGTGCCCCGGAGCGGGTCGGCGGTCTGAAGCTGCTGACCGTCCCGGCGCCGGACGGCAAGCTCACGCCCGAACTGATCGACCGGCAGGCCTACGGCTGGGACGACGAGCACCGCGCCATGCCGCAGGTGGTCTCCATCGCCCAGGCCACCGAGCTGGGCACGGTCTACACGCCGGAGGAGATACGCGCCCTCTGCGAGCACGCCCACGCGCACGGCATGAAGGTGCACCTGGACGGCTCGCGTCTGGCCAACGCCGCCGCCACCCTGAACGTCCCGATGCGGACGCTCACCAACGCCGCCGGCGTCGACATCCTCTCCCTGGGCGGTACGAAGAACGGCGCCCTGTTCGGCGAGGCCGTCGTGGTCCTCAACCAGGACGCCGTCAGCCACATGAAGCACCTGCGCAAGCTGTCCATGCAGCTCGCCTCCAAGATGCGCTTCGTGTCGGTGCAGCTGGAGGCCCTGCTCGCGCGGGACCTGTGGCTGCGCAACGCCGGCCACGCCAACGAGATGGCCCAGCGCCTCGCCGAGGGCGTGCGGGCCGTGCACGGTGTGGAGATCCTCTACCCGGTGCAGGCCAACGCGGTGTTCGCCCGCCTGCCCCATGACGTGAGCGAGCGACTCCAGAAGCGGTTCCGCTTCTACTTCTGGGACGAGGCCGCGGGCGACGTCCGCTGGATGTGCGCCTTCGACACCACCGAGGAGGACGTGGACGCGTTCCTGGCCGCGCTGAAGGAGGAGATGGCCCGCTAGCGCCATCGCCGCCGACCATGTGCATAGGTATGCGGCAGAGCGTAAATCGATTGACCCTGGGCGGGTCTCTTCCTACGCTCTGCCTCTATGCAGCTGATCCAGGAGACTCCTGACCTCTCGGCGTATCTGGCCGCCGATGAGGCGATCGACCATCATCACCCGCTCGTGCGCGAGACGGCGGCGATGCTCGCCGACGGGGTGGCTACTTCGTATGAGTATGCGCGAGCGGCCTTCGTGTTCGTGCGTGACGCCATTCCGCACGCGCAGGACTCCGGTGACCTCCGCGTCACCTGGCGCGCCTCCGACGTCCTGGAGCAGCGCACCGGCATCTGCTACGCCAAGGCCCACGCCCTGGCCGCGCTGCTGCGGGCCGAGGACCTCCCCACCGCGCTGTGCTACCAGAAATTCGAGCAGGTGCACGGGCTGGTCGCCGTCCGGTTCAACGGCGCGTGGCACCGGCAGGATCCCCGGGGCAACAAGCCCGGAGTCGACGCGCAGTTCTCCCTCGACGGTGAGCGTCTGGCCTTCACGCCCGACCGGGCGTCCAATGAACTGGACTATCCAGTCTTGTATGCTGCACCGCATCCGGTCGTGCTGGCCGCCCTCACGGCGGCCCGTGACCGGCCGCACCTCTGGCAGACGCTCCCCACCGCACTCTGAGGCAAGGCGACCATGACGCTCACGCTGACCGTGTCCGACGACGTACGCGTTCTCGCGCCCGGCTTCACGCACATCGCGATCGAGGCGCACGGCCTCGTCAACGGGCCGAGCGACGACGCCGGTTCCGCGCTCCTCGACGACGCGACGCGCCGGCTCGCCGCACGGCTGGACGGTCGCGCCCCGCACGAGGACCCGCACATGGCCGCATGGCGCGAGACCTACACGGCCTTCGGCTCGAAGCCGTCCCGCACCCGAAACTCCGCGGAGGCACTGGCCAAGCGTGCCCTCTCGGAAGCGGGACTGCCCCGTATCAACCTGCTCGTGGACCTCTACAACGCCGTCTCCGTGGCCCATCTGATCCCCGTCGGGGGCGAGGACATCGACCGCATCGAGGGCGGCATGCGCCTGATCCGAGCCACGGGGGAGGAGGACTTCGTGACCGTCGCCGGCGGTGAGGAGACCGTCGAGCACCCCGACGCGGGCGAGGTGGTGTGGCGCGACGACGCGGGCGTGACCTGCCGCCGGTGGAACTGGCGACAGGGCCCGCGCACCCGGCTCACCGAGGAGACCACCTCCGGCATCTTCCTGCTGGAGAGCCTGGCCCCGATGCCGGTGGCCGACGTGGCGGCGGCCGCGGCGGAACTCGCCGAGCTGCTGGCGGAGTTCAGCCCGGGAGCGGACATCGCCGTACGTGCTCCGGAGCCCTCCGCCTGAGCCGCGGCCGGCCGGGCGTCAGTGCGCCTCGGCCTCGCGCACCTGCTCCGGCGTGGGGGCCGTGCCTCCGAGGTGGGCCGGCATCCACCAGGTGTCGTCCGGGCCCTTCGGGCGGACGGGGTAGGCGCGCTGGGCGGCTTCGAGGAGTTCCTGGACCCGCTCGCGCAGCTGCCGCGTGATGGCGCCCGCGTACTTGTCACGGGAGGCCTCGATCGCCTCGCCCACCCGGATCGTGATGGGGATGTGGCTGCGCTTGAAGTTGCGCGGCCGGCCCTTGGTCCACAGCCGCTGCGTGCCCCACACCGCCATCGGGATCAGCGGGACCCCGGCCTCCTGGGCCAGGCGCGCGGCGCCCGACTTGAAGCTCTTCAGCGTGAACGACTGCGAGATGGTCGCCTCGGGGAAGACCCCGATGATCTCACCCGACCGCAGCGAGTCCAGGGCGTGTGCGTAGGCCGCCTCGCCCTGCTTGCGGTCCACCGGAATGTGCTTCATCCCGCGCATCAGCGGCCCGGAGATCTTGTGCCGGAAGACGGACTCCTTCGCCATGAAGCGCACGAGGCGCTTCTGCGGCAGCGCCGCCAGGCCGTCGAAGACGAAGTCCAGGTAGCTGATGTGATTGCTCACCAGCACGGCGCCGCCCGAGCGCGGGATGTTCTCCGAACCCTGGAGGTCGATCTGGAGGTCCCACACCTTGAACAGGGTGCGGGCGAAACCGACGACGGGACGGTAGACGAGCTCTGCCATGGGCGGGTCGGACCCCTCCTGCTCTGCCTGGGAAGGGATTCCCAGTGGAAGTTACGCAGCCGTAGGTTTACGGCTTGTCGCAGATGGTGCCCCAAGAACGGCCGGGTAGCCAGTCCTCGTGCCCGTGGGCCGCGAGATTCTCGTCACGTCGCCCGCCGGTCCCACCTCGTGCTTTTGCACCCCCATTACTCCGCGCGGGCCGTCATCCGCCGCACGAGCAGGTACAACTCGCAGCCCGGGCAGTACCCGAACGCCGCATCGAGGAAGGCGGCGGCGAGCGCCGCGCCGCTCGCCGCGACACCCGGTCAGCCGGGTCCCAGGGGGTAGCCCACGAGCCCGAGTCCGGCGAACAGCAGACCCACCGCCAGGACGAAACGCGGCGGTTCGGAGGCCTCGTGCTGCGTCGGCGGTCCGAGCCGCGGCCGGACGGCCCTGCGGAACTGCGGGCCGTAGGGGGAGCGGCTCACTCCGCCCGCCGCGCCCAGCAGGAAGGGTCTGTCAGGCCGGCAGCCAGACGCTTCCCGTGACCGGCACGACCGCCAGGACGGCGGCCGTGACGGCCGCGCCGAAACGCCCTCTCGCCTCGATGTGCAGGCGAGGAAAGCATTCCGCAGTGCGGCCGCGTAGCGGGGGCGGGAATCTTTGCGATCTCGTGAACGCTTGCAGCTGATGATGACCGGACTGGTGGTGCTCGCGGCGGCGAGCGCCTGCGGAGTGCTGCAACGGCGGCGGAGCGGGAGAGTGCGCGTGCGTGGGCGGGACGAGGGCAACCGGCTCGATGCTGCGGAGCTGGGCGCGCGGCTCGGCGAGCGGGCCACGCTCGTGCAGTTCTCCAGCGCGTTCTGCGCGCCCTGCCGGGCGACCCGGCGGGTCCTCGGCGAGGTCGCCGCAGTGGTGCCGGGGGTGACCCACGTCGAGATCGACGCCGAGGCCCACCTGGACCTCGTGCGGCGGCTGGACATCCTCAAGACCCCGACCGTGCTGGTCCTCGACGCCGACGGGCGTGTGGTGCGGCGGGCCACGGGGCAGCCGCGCAAGGCCGATGTGATCGCCGCGCTGGGAGAGGCGGTGTGACGGCTGTGACCCCGCCAGTGAGTCATCTCCCACATCAGGGAACTAACTTGACTGCGCCTGCCATTTATCGTCAGCCTGCCCCCATGCCTGCGGACCTTCTCGCCACGCCCGACCTCCTGCGCTCCGTCTTCCGCCGGCACGCGGCGGGAGTCGCCGTCATCACCGCCCGTGGCGAGGCGGGCCCGGTGGGCTTCACCGCCACCTCCCTGACGTCCGTCTCGGCCGAGCCGCCCCTGCTGTCCTTCGGTGTCGGCACCGGCGCCTCCAGCTGGCCCGCGATCGCGACGGCGGACCACGTCGGTGTCCACATCCTCGGCGAGCACCAGCAGGAGCTGGCCGCCACGTTCGCCCGCAGCGGAGCCGACCGCTTCGCCCCGCCCACCGCCTGGGGGGAGGGGCCCGAGGGCGTCCCCGTCCTCGACGGCGTGCTCGCCTGGCTGGTGGGCCGCGTCGTCGCGCGCGTGCCCGCCGGGGACCACCGGATCGTGCTCGCCGAGGTCGTGCAGGGCGACCCCTCGGGCACCGGCCGCCCCCTCCTCTACCACCAGGGGCGTTTCCAGCGTCTGCGCGACTGAGTCCGGGGTTCCCCCGGGCTGCGTGACCGTCGAGTTCCGGTTACGCTGCGTTGCGAAGGTCACAGTTCAAAGCGCTTGCTTAGCGGGAACGAACTGGGTGTACTGACGAGTAATATTTCGCTCGGGGCGTGGGTCGCCCCGACCGGGAACGGACGCTAGAGGCGCCTATGCTGCCTGCAAGTAGGCAGCATGGAAATGACGATGCAGTAGGAGAGCCGGCGTGAGCTTGAGGATCGTTGTCACTGTGAAGTACGTGCCCGACGCCACTGGCGACCGGCACTTCGCCGATGACCTGACCGTCGACCGGGACGACGTGGACGGTCTGCTCTCCGAACTCGACGAGTACGCGGTCGAGCAGGCGCTGCAGATCTCCGAGAACTCCGACGACGACGTGGAGATCACCGTCCTCACGGTGGGCCCCGAGGACGCCAAGGACGCCCTGCGCAAGGCGCTGTCCATGGGCGCCGACAAGGCGATCCACGTCGAGGACGACGACATCCACGGCACCGACGCCATCGGCACCTCCCTGGTCCTGGCCAAGGCCATCGAGAAGGCCGGTTACGACCTGGTCATCTCCGGCATGGCGTCCACCGACGGCACCATGGGCGTCGTGCCCGCGCTGCTCGCCGAGCGCCTGGGCGTCCCGCAGGTGACCCTGCTCTCCGAGGTCTCCGTCGAGGACGGCACGGTCAGGGGCCGCCGCGACGGCGACGCCGCTTCCGAGAACCTCGAGGCCTCCCTCCCGGCGGTCGTGTCCGTGACCGACCAGTCGGGCGAGGCCCGTTACCCGTCCTTCAAGGGCATCATGGCGGCCAAGAAGAAGCCGGTTCAGTCCTGGGACCTGTCCGACCTCGACATCGAGGCCGAGGAGGTCGGCCTGGAGGGCGCCTACACCACGGTCGACAACGCGGCCGAGCGCCCGGCCCGCACCGCGGGCACGATCGTCAAGGACGAGGGCGAGGGCGGCAAGCAGCTCGCTGAGTTCCTCGCGGGCCAGAAGTTCATCTAGGCCCCGCAGTCGCCGTCCGTCCCTCAACTTTCGCAAGCAGGAGAGAAGAAGTCCCATGGCTGAAGTTCTCGTCTACGTCGACCACGTGGACGGCGCCGTCCGCAAGCCCACCCTGGAGCTGCTGACCCTGGCCCGCCGCATCGGCGAGCCGGTCGCCGTCGCGCTGGGAGGCGGCGCCGGTGACACCGCCGCCGCGCTCGCCGAGCACGGCGCGGTCAAGGTCCTCACGCACGAGGCCGCCGAGTACGCCGACTACCTGGTCGTACCGAAGGTCGACGCCCTGCAGGCCGCGGTCGAGGCCGTCTCCCCGGCCGCCGTGCTGGTCCCGTCCTCCGCCGAGGGCAAGGAGATCGCCGCCCGTCTGGCGCTGCGCCTGGGCTCGGGCATCATCACCGACGCCGTCGACCTGGAGGCCGGTGACGAGGGCCCGGTGGCCACGCAGTCGGTGTTCGCCGCCTCGTTCACCACCAAGTCCCGTGTCTCCAAGGGCACCCCGGTCATCACGGTCAAGCCCAACTCGGCCGCGGTGGAGGCCGCCCCGGCCGCAGGCAGCGTCGAGGCCCTGAACGTGTCCTTCTCCGCGCAGGCGACGGGTACGAAGGTCACCGGCCGTACGCCGCGTGAGTCGACGGGCCGTCCGGAGCTGACCGAGGCCGCGATCGTGGTCTCCGGTGGCCGTGGCGTCAACGGCGCGGAGAACTTCGCAATCATCGAGGCCCTCGCCGACTCCCTCGGCGCGGCCGTGGGCGCCTCGCGTGCCGCGGTGGACGCCGGCTGGTACCCGCACACCAACCAGGTCGGCCAGACCGGCAAGTCCGTCTCGCCGCAGCTGTACATCGCCAACGGCATCTCCGGCGCGATCCAGCACCGTGCCGGTATGCAGACCTCGAAGACGATCGTGGCGATCAACAAGGACGCCGAGGCCCCGATCTTCGACCTCGTCGACTACGGCGTCGTCGGCGACCTCTTCGACGTCGTTCCGGCCCTGACCGAGGAGATCAAGACCCGCAAGGGCTGATCGGCCCCGGCTGTGGAAGGCCCCCGTGACCGTGCGAACGGCCACGGGGGCCTCTTCTCATCCCAGGGTCATCGAGGCCTGCACCGGCAGGTGGTCGCTCGGATACGTCCCGTCCCTGCTGAAGGTGTTCATCCCGGCCCAGTGCGTGGTCACCCCGGGGGTGGTGAGAATCCAGTCGATGCGCCGCCCGCCGGGCTTGAGCGCCCGGTAGCCGTGGTGCGTGCCGTACGCCGGACTCCGCGAGGCGGCTGCGTCCCAGGCGTCCACCAGTCCGATGTCCAGCATCAGGTCGTGCACCCGGTTGTCGTGGGCGGCCGCGTTGAAGTCGCCGGTGACGACGACCGGTATCGATTGGTCCCACCCGGCGATCGTCTTGGCGATGAGCCCTGCCGAGCGCTCCCGGGCGTACTGGCTGACACTGTCCAGGTGTGTGTTGAGGACGTAGAACTCCCGTCTCCCGTCGGCGAGATCCGCGAAACGGACCCAGGTCACCATGCGCAGCCAGTCGGCGCCCCACGTGTTCGAGGCGATCGTGTAGGGGGTGTCGGACAGCCAGAAGTGATCGAATTCGATCGGGTCGAGTCTGCGCGTGTCGTAGAAGACCGCCATGAATTCGTCCTTGCTGCCTCCCCCGCGTCCGGTGCCGATCCAGTCGTAGTGCCCGCCGAGATCCTTCTCGATGTCGCGCACTTGCCGGTAGAGCCCTTCCTGGATGCCGAGGAGGTGCGGTCGCTCGCGGCGCAGCAGTTCTCGCATCACCGGTCGGCGCACGGCCCAGCGCGGTGTCTGGTCGACGACGGTCGCGAAGCGCACGTTGAACGTCATGACGTTCAGGGCGCCCGGGTGCCCGCCGGTGGAAGCGGGTTGTGCGGGACCCGCAGTGGTGAGCAGCGGTCCTGAGACGGCGGCCGCCGCCACTGCCTTGAGCCCATGGCGGCGCGTCACTCCGACCTCGTTCGGCACGTGGTCTCCCTCCCCTTGCACGTCAGGATGAAGCTTGCCTTCTGAATACGGAAGATGAGCGTGGGTCGGCGGCGACCGTGGGTGAAGGATGGGGAATCCGCCTTCGAGACGGTGTTGACCAGGCCGAAGGGCGGCCGATAACTTCGCTCTACGGATTGTTGATTCCGCACAACGGAAACAGGAGGGTCTCGGAATGGGTCAGGGCCGGCAGGAGAAGGTGGCGACGAGCCTCGCGGGCGCCGTCAGCGAGGAGATCAGCGCCTCCCTCGCGCCGGTCGACGCC
Source organism: Streptomyces sp. NPDC092370 (assembly GCF_044755265.1). NCBI lineage: Bacteria > Bacillati > Actinomycetota > Actinomycetes > Kitasatosporales > Streptomycetaceae > Streptomyces > Streptomyces sp. NPDC092370. The sequence goes on from NZ_JBIVQO010000007.1 coordinate 299,892, forward strand.
GAGCTGGAGCGCCGCTATCCCGGAGACCCCGGCACCCGCCAGCCCGTCCACACGGTCTACGTACCCGGCGACGTCTTCGCCGCCGACACCGTCCGCACCTGGGGCGACCGGGCGCTCGCCGCCCTCGACGAGCACGCCCCGGACGCCGAGGCCTTCGCCGCCGTCCTCGGTCTCGCCGACGAACTCGCCGAGCCGGTCCACGCGCGCGTGCGCGCCAAGCTGGAACGCGAGCCGATCGAGGACCTGCGCGTCGACTTCGAGGACGGCTACGGCAACCGGCCCGACGCCGAGGAGGACGAAGCCGCAGCCCGCGCCGCGCGTCTCGTCGCCGAGGCCTACGAGAACGGCACCGCCGCCCCCTACATGGGCATCCGCATGAAGTGCATGGAAGCGCCCGTACGCGCCCGGGGCATCCGCACCCTCGACATCTTCCTCACCGGCCTGATGGAGGCCGGCGGCCTGCCCGGCGGGCTGGTGCTCACCCTGCCGAAGGTGACCTACGCCGAGCAGGTCACCGCCATGGCGCGGCTGCTGGACGCCTTCGAGAAGGCGCACGGCCTCGAACCGGGCCGGATCGGCTTCGAGATCCAGATCGAGACCAGCCAGTCCATCCTCGCGGCCGACGGCACCGCCACCGTCGCCCGCATGATCCAGGCCGCCGAGGGCCGCGCCACCGGCCTGCACTACGGGACCTTCGACTACAGCGCCTGCCTCGGCGTCTCCGCCGCCCACCAGGCCAGTGACCACCCCGCCGCGGACCACGCCAAGGCCGTCATGCAGGTCGCCGCCGCCGGTACGGGCGTACGCGTCTCGGACGGCTCGACGAACGTCCTGCCGGTCGGCCCGACCGCCAAGGTCCACGACGCCTGGCGCCTGCACTACGGCCTCACCCGCCGCGCCCTGGCCCGCGCCTACTACCAGGGCTGGGACATGCACCCCGGCCACATCCCCATCCGCTACGCGGCGGTCTTCGCCTTCTACCGTGAGGGCTACGAGCAGGCCGCCGCCCGCCTGTCCCGCTACGCCAACCGCACCGGCGGCGACGTCATGGACGAGCCCGCCACCGCCAAGGCACTCGCCGGCTACCTGCTGCGCGGCCTGGACTGCGGCGCCCTGGACATCGGCGAGGTCGCCCGGCTGGCCGGCCTGACCCGGGCGGACCTGGAGAGCTTCGCGGTGCCCCGGCGCGGGGACCTGACGGTGTCCGCCTGACGGCCTCCCTCCGGACGGCTGAGCCGGCACGTACCGGCCCTGTCACAGCCGTCACCGGCGGCTGGCGCGGTCACCCCCGCCCCGTAGTCTGTACGCCACGTACTGACGGTGTCAGCGCATCCGGTGGGTCACAGGAACGGGGCAGGGGTGTCGACGGGGGAGCACGGGCGGACGGACGGGATCGGGCGGCTGCTGGCAGGCCGTTATCGCGTCACGGCGGCGCTGGGACGCGGCGGCATGGGCCTCGTCTGGAAGGCCGTCGACGAGGTCCTCGGCCGTGAGGTCGCGGTCAAGGAGCTGCGCACCTACACCGACGCGGCCGGTCCGGAACTGGCCGGTCTGCAACTGCGGATGCAGCGCGAGGCGCGTGCGGCGGCCCGGGTGCGCCACCCCGGCGTCATCGCCGTGCACGACATCGCCGAGGTCGACGGCCGCCCGATCATCGTCATGGAACTGGTCGACGGGCCGTCCCTGGACGACGTCCTGCGCGAGCACGGCACGCTGGACCCGGGGAAGGCCGCCGGGATCGGTGCGAAGGTCATGGACGCGCTGGCCGCCGCCCACCGCGCGGGCGTCCTGCACCGGGACGTCAAGCCGGGCAACATCCTGCTCGACCGCTCGGGCCGGGTCGTCCTCACCGACTTCGGCATCGCCACGATGGAGGATCCCGGAGACGGTTCCGCCACACACCTCACGCGCAGCGGCGAACTCGTCGGATCCCTCGACTACCTGGCCCCCGAGCGTGCCCAGGGCGCCGACCCGGGCCCGGCCTCCGACGTCTGGGCCCTCGGGGCCACGCTGTACGCGGCCGTCGAGGGCGCCTCGCCTTTCCGCCGTACGTCCACGTTCTCCACGCTCACCGCGATCGTCACCGAGCCGCTGCCCGAGGCCCGTCGCGCCGGCCCCCTCGAGCCCGTGCTGCAGCGGCTGATGGACAAGCGCCCCGATTCCCGCCCGGAGGCCGACCAGGCCCGCGACATGCTCCAGGCGATCGCGGACTCGGACGGCACACAGGCGCCGACCGCTGCCTTGCGGGGCGCCGCGGCCGCGCCTCCGCGGCCGGAGACGGAACGCAGCCTCCCGTCGGTACCGCCGGGGTTCGGCCCGCCGCAGGCCGGCGCCGCCGGGCCCCACCAGGGCGCGAACACACCGGGCTTCGGTACGGCGGGCGCGTTCGGGGCGGCCGGCTACGGCGGCCCCGGCCACCCGGCGCCGGGAGGGTCCGGTCCACAGGGCCCGGACTCCGGTGCGCAGGGCTCGACTCCCGGTCACCCCGCGCCGGCAGACCCGGGCGCGCACGGCTCGGGAACCGGCCCCCGGGGCTTCGGTCCGGCCGAGCCCGCAGGCACGGCCCCCACCGGCCCGATGAACGCCGACCGTGCCGCGCCCCGCCGCAGGACCCGTGTCCTGCTCGCCGCCGCGGCCGTCACCGTCGTCCTCGCTGCCGCCGGTACGACGGCCGCCCTGATGAGCGACTCCGGCGACAAGGGGACCGACGGCCGCAGCGACGCCGCCCCCGCGCAGGCCGGGGCCTCCGGCGGGTCCGGCGGCGCGGAGGACGGCTCGAACGCCCCGAAGCCCACGCGGCAGGGGGACGAGAAGGGCAAGGCGCCGTCCGAGAAGCCCGCGGACGACAAGAGCCCCCGGTCCACCGGCAAGGCGACCCCGTCGGGCCCCGCCACGTCCTCGGGCGGCGGCAGCACGGGCGGAACGAGCGGAGGGACGTCGGACGGCGGCACCACTGGAACCACCACCGGTGGTGGTTCCGCAGACGGCTCTGCGACAGGCGGCGGCTCGGCCACCCCGGCCCCGGTCTGCCACGCCATCGGCGGCGGCAAGTACAACTGCCAGGTCTGGAAGACCGCCGACTCCCACACCGCCTCCGGCACCAAGGTCGGCACCCTCAACGCGGGCACCAACTACTTCTACTGCCAGCAGAACCTGGGCCGCCGCGAGACGTCCGGGGAGTGGACCAACGTCTGGTGGGCGAAGACCGACGACGACAGCGGCAACACGAACGTCTGGGTCAGCGACGTCTACATCAAGGGCGGCGACAACGACGCGCCGGTCCCCGGGCTGCCGCTCTGCTGACCCCGCGCCGAGGCGGCCACATACCGCTCGAGACCGGAGGCCGTCACCAGCTTCTCCTCGATGAACAGCCGCGTGCCCCGCTCGCACAGCCGCCGGTCTCCGCGGGCCCGCGCGCAGAACTCCTCGGGTACGACGCCGAACAGCTCCCGCAGGCGCGGCAGGCACACGAGCAGCTCGGTCAGCAGCTCCCGCTCACCGGGGTGCGGGCGAGGGGTGCCCATGCCGTCGTGGAGGACGCCGTGCCGGTTGACGTAGGCGTGGGCGCCGGGCAGCCGGGTGCCGTCGGCGAGGTCGATCCGCACGTCGGGCGACGGCAGCCAGGCCCGGTCGAAGTTGCCGCCCGGCACCGGCGCGCCCTCGCTCGCGTCGATCACGGCGAGCTGCTCGGCGTCGAGCCACAGGACGAACAGCTCCCGCACCGTGTCCGGGGCGCCGACCGGCGAGGCCGACACGTATCCCATGCGGCTCACATGCGCCGAGACGCCGGCGTCGACACCCGTCACCCGGGCCTTCGTCATCGGCAGGGGCGAACGGATCCCGAACTCCCCCATCTTGTGCCGCAGCTGGCCTGGGCAGCCGTTGGAGCCGATGGCGATGACCGGGGTGCGGTCCTCGTACACCAGCCGCTCCGGCGGCAGGAAGCGGTCCCCGTCGAGGAGCCCGGAATCCGCCGGCCACGCGCCCGGGTACAGCAGGGGATGCGCGCGCGGCGCCTCGGCCAGGCCCAGGGCCCGCAGTGTGTGATCGGTGGCGTCGTCCATCGGCAGGCTCAGTCCGCCGGTGGGATCTCGCCCGAGCCGCGGGTGATCAGCCGCGTCGGCAGCTCGATGCGCTCGGGGGTGACGAGGGTGCCGTCCAGTTGCCGGAAGAGGCGCTCCGCGGCGGTGCGGCCGATGTCCGAGGCGTCCTGGGCGACAACCGTGACGCCCGGCTGGAGCAGGTCGGCGAGCTCGATGTCGTCGAATCCGACGAAGGCGACGCGGCGGGTCTGCTCGGCGAGCACCCGGACCACGGTGACCGTCACCCGGTTGTTGCCCGCGAAGATCGCGGTGACCGGGTCCGGGCCCGTCAGCATCTGCTCGGCGGCCCTGCGCACCCGCTCGGGGTCAGTGACGCCGAGTGACATCCAGGAGTCCGCCACCGGTATGCCCGCGTCCTCCATGGCCGCCCGGTAGCCGCGCAGCCGCTCGGCGGCGGTGTGGATGCGGGGCATGTCGCCGATGAAGCCGATCCGGCGGTGCCCGTGCGCGATGAGATGGGTGACGCCGTCGCGGGCGCCGCCGAAGTTGTCCGACAGGACCACGTCGGCGTCGATATGACCGGCCGGCCGGTCCACGAACACCGTGGCGACACCGGCCTTGAGCTCGGGTTCCAGATACCGGTGGTCGTCCCCGGCCGGGATCACCACCAGCCCGTCCACCCGCCGCGCGCACAGGGCCAGCACCAGTTCCTGCTCCCGCTCGGGGTCCTCCGCGCTGGAGCCGTTGATCAGCAGGGCGCCGTGCGCGCGGGCCACCTCCTCGACGGAGCGGCTCAGCGGCCCGTAGAACGGGTCCGCGAGGTCCTCCAGGACCAGGCCGATGCTCGCCGTGCGGCCCTTGCGCAGCACCCGCGCGCTGTCGTTGCGGCGGAAGCCGAGGGCGTCGATGGCCTCCTGGACCCGCCGCTCCGTCTCCGGGGTGACCCCCGGCTCCCCGTTCACGACACGGGAGACCGTCTTGAGGCCGACTCCGGCGCGCGCCGCGACGTCCTTCATGGTCGGCCGCGTGCCGTAGCGCGTTGCGGATCGGAGGGGGGTCTGGGGCACGGTGCGGTGTCCTGTCCTGTCGTCCACGGGGTGCGTCGATCCTGGGTTTGTATGAGGATGTGGCGTCGAGCATAGAGCCTGGACAACGTTGTCAGGCTCGGGGGAGACTGTCCACCGCAATCTCCGGCCTCGCGCAGCGTCGCGGGACCGGTCCGCTGCTTGCCCTGCTTGATGGCTTTCTCGGCGTTTTTCTCATGCCCGACGGGGAGATCCGACTCTGATGCACACCGACCTCGTGGCCGCGCTCGACATAGGCGGCACCAAGATCGCCGGCGCCCTGGTGGACGGCCACGGCCGCATCCATGTCCGCGCCCAGAGGCCGACGCCCGCCGGGGAGGACGGCGACACCGTCATGCGGGCCGTGGAGGAGGTGCTCGGCGAGCTCACCGTGTCACCGCTGTGGGTGCGGGCCGGGGCCGTGGGCATCGGCAGCGCCGGGCCCGTGGACGCCTCCGCGGGCACGGTGAGCCCGGTGAACGTGCCGGGCTGGCGCGACTACCCGCTCGTCGCCCGGGTCCGGGCCGCGGCCGGGGGCCTGCCCGTCGAGCTGATCGGCGACGGTGTGGCCATCACGGCGGCCGAGCACTGGCAGGGCGCCGCACGTGGTCACGACAACGCGCTGTGCATGGTCGTCTCCACGGGCGTCGGCGGCGGCCTGGTGCTCGGCGGCCGGCTGTACCCGGGGCCGACCGGCAACGCGGGGCACATCGGCCACATCAGCGTGGACCTCGACGGCGATCCCTGCCCCTGTGGCTCGCGCGGCTGCGTGGAGCGCATCGCGAGCGGCCCCAACATCGCCCGGCGCGCCCTGGAGAAGGGCTGGCGGCCCGGCCCCGACGGGGACACCTCCGCCGCGGCGGTGGCCGCCGCGGCACGCTCCGGCGACCCGGTCGCCGTCGCCTCCTTCGAGCGGGCCGCCCAGGCCCTGGCGGCCGGGATCGCCGCCACCGCGACCCTCGTGGAGATCGACATCGCCGTGATCGGCGGGGGAGTGGCCAAGGCGGGTGAGGTCCTCTTCGCCCCTCTGCGCAAGATCCTGAGCGCCTACGCGACCCTGTCCTTCGTCCGGCACCTGACCGTGGCCCCGGCGCAGACGGGCACGGACGCCGGTCTGGTGGGCGCGGCGGCGGCAGCCCTGGCGAAGCGGACGGACGCGGCGGCGGCAGGGGTGTGAGACCGGGACCCGGCCGATCCGGCAGGAACGTTCAGCCTGCGGAGGGTGCCGGGGCTCACGGGGAGGGCGGGCGCGCGGCCGGGGCCGACCGTGGGGCTGCCGGCTCCCCCCTCCCCGGATGCCGCCGGGCCCGCCGGGGCACACCTGGTCCGCCCCCGGCAGCTCGGGAAAGCGGCCGATCCGGGATACCCGGGAATCGACCGCATGTCCGTGTGATGTGGCACGATCGCGCGTGTGAGCAGCAGACCCGCCTCGGCGCAGCACCTGCGCGATCTCGCCCGACTGCGCCGCGTCAAGGACCGGATCGACCGGGAGTACGCGAAGCCTCTGGACGTCGAGGCGCTCGCCCGGGGCGTGCACATGTCGGCGGGGCACCTCAGCCGCGAGTTCCGGCAGGCGTACGGCGAGTCGCCGTACAGCTATCTCATGACGCGGCGCATCGAGCGCGCCATGGCGCTGCTGCGCCGGGGCGACCTCACTGTCACCGAGGTGTGCTTCGAGGTCGGCTGCGCGTCGCTGGGCACCTTCAGCACCCGTTTCACCGAGCTGGTGGGCATGCCGCCCAGTGCATACCGGCGCGTGGCGGCCCGGGCGACGGCGGGCATTCCGTCGTGCGTGGCCAAGCAGGTGACCAGACCGGTCAGGAATCGAGAAGCGCCCGCCCCGGGCCGAAACTAGCGTGAGGGCCATGGACCTTCGGATTCACGCCAGTTTCCTTCCGCACGACGACCCGGACGCCGCCCTGGCGTTCTACCGCGACACCCTCGGCTTCGAAGTCAGGAACGACGTCGGATACGAGGGCATGCGCTGGATCACGGTCGGCCCCGTCGGCCAGCCCGGCACGAACATCGTGCTGCACCCGCCGGCCGCCGACCCCGGTGTCACCGAGGACGAGCGCCGCACCATCACCGAGATGATGGCCAAGGGCACCTACGCCGGCATCGTGCTGGCCACCACCGATGTCGACGGCACCTTCGAGCGGGTGCAGGCGGGCGACGCCGAGGTGGTCCAGGAGCCGGTGGACCAGCCCTACGGAGTGCGCGACTGCGCCTTCCGCGATCCCGCGGGCAACATGGTCCGCATCCAGCAGGTCAAGGACCGGTAGAGGCACGCCCTCACAGAACGACGCGTCACCCGCAGGATTCCCGTACGGCCACGCGGCGCCGCCGGCTCCCGCCTCCCGCGCCGCGCCCCCGGCGGGCGCGGGGGAGCGAGATCGTCCCAGCGCCGGCACCGCCCGACAGATGGAGACACCATGAGCAAGGCCACGACGACGGACGGACGGTCGGCAGGGCCGCACGTCGCCGACAGCCATGACGTGATCCGCGTGCACGGCGCACGCGAGAACAACCTCAGGGACGTCAGCATCGAGATCCCCAAGCGCCGGCTCACGGTGTTCACCGGCGTCTCCGGCTCGGGCAAGAGCTCGCTGGTGTTCGACACGATCGCGGCGGAGTCGCAGCGCCTCATCAACGAGACCTACAGCGCCTTCCTGCAGGGGTTCATGCCGAACCTGGCCCGGCCCGAGGTCGACGTGCTGGACGGGCTCACGACCGCCATCGCCGTCGACCAGCAGCGCATGGGCTCCGATCCCCGCTCCACCGTGGGCACCGCCACCGACGCCAACGCGATGCTGCGGATCCTGTTCAGCCGGCTCGGCACGCCGCACATCGGCCCGCCCGGCGCGTTCTCCTTCAACACCGCCTCGGTGTCGGCGAGCGGCGGGCTCACGGTGGACCGCGGTGCCGAGAAGACCAGGACCGAGAAGGTGTCCTTCAGCCGCACCGGCGGTATGTGCACGCACTGCGAGGGCCGGGGCAGGGTCTCCGACATCGACCTCACCCAGCTCTACGACGCCTCCAAGTCGCTGTCCGAGGACCCGTTCACGATCCCCACCTACACCGGCGGCGGATGGGTGGTGCGGGTCATCGCCGAATCGGGCTTCTTCGACAAGGACAAGCCGATCCGCGAGTACACCAAGAAGGAGCGGCACGACTTCCTGTACCGCGAGCCGACCAAGGTGAAGATCAACGGTGTCAACCTCACCTACGAGGGGCTGATCCCGAAGATCCAGAAGACCTTCCTCTCCAAGGACCGCGAGTCGATGCAGCCGCACATCCGCGCCTTCGTGGACCGGGCGGTCACCTTCACCCGGTGCCCCGAGTGCGACGGCACCCGGCTCAGCGAGCTCGCCCGCTCCTCCAGGATCGGCAAGGTCAACATCGCCGACGCCTGCGCGATGGAGATCCGCGACCTGGCGGAGTGGGTGCGGGGGCTGGAGGAGCCATCGGTGGCGCCGTTGCTCGCCAAGCTCCAGCACACCCTCGACTCGTTCGTCGAGATCGGTCTCGGCTACCTCTCGCTCGACCGGGCGTCGGGCACGCTCTCCGGTGGCGAGGCGCAGCGCACCAAGATGATCCGCCACCTCGGCTCCTCGCTCACCGACGTCACCTACGTCTTCGACGAGCCGTCCATCGGCCTGCACCCCCATGACATCCAGCGGATGAACAACCTGCTCCTGCGCCTGCGCGACAAGGGCAACACGGTGCTGGTCGTGGAGCACAAGCCGGAGACGATCGCCATCGCCGACCACGTCGTGGACCTCGGCCCCGGCGCGGGCACGGCGGGCGGCACCGTCTGCTTCGAGGGAACGCTGGAAGGGCTGCGGGGGAGCGGTACCGTCACCGGTCGTCACCTCGACGACCGGGCCAAGATCAAGGCGACCGTCCGCAAGCCGGCCGGCGCGCTGAAGATCCGGGGCGCCTCGGCGAACAACCTGCGAAACGTCGACGTCGACATCCCGCTCGGCGTGCTCGCCGTCATCACGGGCGTCGCCGGCTCCGGCAAGAGCTCCCTCGTGCACGGCTCGATCCCGGCCGACGAGGGCGTGGTGGCCATCGACCAGACACCCATCCGCGGCTCCCGGCGCAGCAACCCGGCGACGTACACCGGGCTGGCCGACCCGATCCGCAAGGCCTTCGCCAAGGCCAACGGTGTGAAGCCGGCCCTGTTCAGCGCCAACTCCGAGGGAGCCTGCCCCACCTGCAACGGGGCCGGTGTCATCTACACCGACCTGGCGATCATGCAGAGCGTCGCCACGCCGTGCGAGGAGTGTGAGGGGAGGCGGTTCGACGCGTCGGTGCTGGTATACCGCCTCGGCGGCCGAGACATCAGCGAGGTGCTGGCGATGCCGGTGACCGAGGCGGAGGAGTTCTTCGGCAGCGGCGAGGCCCGCACCCCGGCCGCTCACAAGATCCTGGAGCGGCTCGCCGACGTGGGGCTCGGCTACCTCACACTCGGCCAGCCGCTCACCACGCTGTCCGGCGGTGAGCGGCAGCGGCTCAAGCTGGCCACGCACATGGGCGAGAAGGGCGGCGTGTACGTCCTCGACGAGCCGACCACCGGCCTCCATCTCGCGGACGTGGAGCAGTTGCTGGGCCTGCTCGACCGGCTGGTCGACTCCGGCAAGTCGGTCATCGTGATCGAGCACCACCAGGCGGTCATGGCACACGCCGACTGGATCATCGACCTGGGCCCCGGCGCGGGCCACGACGGCGGCCGGGTCGTCTACGAGGGCACCCCGGCCGACCTCGTCGAGTCCCGCTCGACGCTGACCGGGGAGCACCTGGCGGTCTACGTCGGCGCCTGACGAAAGTGCGTCCGGGCCGTGAGGCGGGACGCTCCCGTGCTCGCCTCACGCCGGCATGTCGGACATCAGGTGTAAAAGGTATGAATATCGACCCTTGTCGCGGGCACTCCGTCTCCTGCAATCCTCCACGGATCGGAGTCGCTGATGATCATCAAGAAGATGCACGAGATGGGTGTCCGCAGCGAGCACGCCTACATGGCCGGCATGGCCTCCATCGGCCTCAGCGTCGTCGCCTGGATCGGCTCCCTGAAGATGGAGCCGGGTACCGGCCTCGCCCGTGCCGACCGCTGGGGCATTTTCGTGGGCGAATGGGCCCCCACCTTCTTCGGCCTCGGCCTCGCCCTGTCGCACTACGAGCAGCACGACGGCACCCTCACCGCCGACGTCCACGAGTTCCGGTCGACGCGCACAGCGGGCTGAACGGCCCAGCCCGGCGCGCGGCCGGCGCGCTTCCCGCCCACCCTGGTGCCATGGCGTCCGTGAAACCCGTCGTGGTCTACCCGCCCGCCGCGGACGGCGGCCGTCGGGTCCGTGTGGACGACCAGTTCCTCGGCATCGCCTACGGGCCGATCGATGTGGCCGAGTTCCTGCGGCGGGCCGGTATCGAGGACGCGGACGAGGCGTACGTGGCGGCCACAGGGCTCATCGAGTGGCGCGGCGGCGGCCCCCAGGCGTGGGCGGCCGACCGGGACGGGGACTCCGCCTGAAGCGCCGTCGCCCGTAGGAGGCTGCGTGACCCCGCGGCGGGTCCGGCCGTTGAGTCGGGCATGAAGAAGCGCAGCATGCTCGCCATCGCCTCCCTCGCCACCGGCTTCGTCGTCGCGGCGGTCACCCCGTCCCACGCCCTCGGGGACAGTCTGGGCACCCTGAGCGTCGACGAGACCCGCAAGACCCTCGACGAGACCGTCGCCGAGGACGGCCTGTCCCTGGACCGGAAGGACGGCACCCGGCACGAGAAGGGCTGACGGCCGCACGGCTCGTCGGCCACGGCGCCGTCGCTCCCGCCAGAGGGGGCGCCGGCGCCGTCGTCATGCGCCCTCAACTGCGGCTGGTTTCCGTGGCAGGGTGGAGCGGGCAAGCCTCAGGGGGCCAACAGAAGAGGGGGACCTGTGACCGTCGTCTGGATCAACGGCGCGTTCGGTGCGGGGAAGACCACCACCGCTCGGGAGCTGATCGAACTGATCCCGAACAGCACACTCTTCGACCCGGAGGTCATCGGCGGCACGCTCGCCCGGCTGCTGCCGCCCAAACGCCTCGCCGAGGCCGGAGACTTCCGGGACCTGCCGATCTGGCGACGGCTCGTGATCGACACGGCGGCCGCGATGCTCGCCGAGCTCGGCGGAACCCTCGTCGTCCCCATGACCCTGCTGCGCCAGGAGTACCGAGACGAGATCTTCGGCGGGCTGGCCGCGCGCAGGATTCCGGTCAGCCACATCCTGCTCGCTCCGGCCGAAACGATACTGCGGGAGCGCATCGCGGGCCGCGAGGTTCCGCCGGACCTGCCCGAGGACGAGATACGAATACGCCAGTCGTCCTTCGGCCACATGGAGCCGTACCGGGCCGCACTCGCCTCCTGGCTCACCGCCGACGCCCACCCGGTCGACAACGGCGACCTCACGCCGTACCAGACGGCCGTCCGGATCGCCGACGCCGTCACCAGCGGTTCCGTGCCCGTCTGCGACATCGTGCAGACGCCGGAGCCCACCGCCGAGACACTCGCCGCCGGGGTGCTCCTCTTCGACGAGCGGGACCGGGTGCTGCTCGTCGACCCCACGTACAAGGCCGGCTGGGAGTTCCCCGGCGGCGTCGTCGAACCCGGGGAGGCACCCGCGCGCGCCGGGATGCGCGAGGTCGCCGAGGAGACCGGCATCAGCCTCGACGAGGTGCCGAGCCTGCTCGTCGTCGACTGGGAGCGCCCCGTGCCCCCCGGGTTCGGCGGTCTGCGGCTGCTCTTCGACGGCGGCCTCCTCCGCTCCGCGGAGGCCGGCCGGCTGCTGCTGCCCGGCCCGGAGCTGCGCGGCTGGCGGTTCGTCACCGAGGAGGAGGCCGCCGGCCTGCTGCCCCCGGTGCGCTACGAGCGGCTGCGCTGGGCCCTGCGGGCCCGTGAGCGCGGAGCGGCCTTCTACCTCGAGGCCGGGGTTCCGGTCGGCTGACGGCGCGCGCCGCACGCGTGCTCTTTACCCGGCACGGGGAATCCCGAGGGAAAAGCGAGAGGAAACGACGGCGGAGCCACGGCCAATCCCTGCCCAAGGAACTCTCCTCGGACATTCACGCGCCGGGTAATCGCATTCCCCGCTCTCGCCAACACTTTTCCATGTAGGCAAACAATCCCTTTTCTCGCCCCTGCGCGGCTTGACCGGACTCGCAGGCCGTTGCGAAAGTCCGCAGAGTCTCACGGCGGAAGCAACGACCGCCACCCAATTTCCTTGCCCCAGGGGCAGATCCGGGATGTCCGTACGATGACCACGCAACACCAGCCGGTCGACACCGGCGGCGGCACCGCGTCGCCGGCCGAACCGTCGACGCAGGAATCCAGACCCGGCGGCACGGTAGTCGCCGGCCGCTCACCGGCCCGGATGGCCTGGCGGCGGATCAGACGGGACAAGGTCACCACGGTCGCCCTGGCGGCCACCCTCCTGTTCATCGCGATCGCCCTCCTCGCACCGGTCCTCACCGCGCTGACCGGCTGGGGGCCGATCACCCCCGACAACAAGGCGATCGATCCGGACACGGGCAACTTCCCCTACGGATCGCTGGGCGGCATCAGCGCCCAGCACCTGCTCGGCGTCGAACCGGGCACGGGCTACGACCTGTTCGCCCGGCTCGTCTACGGCTTGCGCACCTCCCTCTACGTGGGATTCGCCTCGGCGCTGCTGTCCACCGCCGTCGGCGTCGTCGCAGGGCTCGCCGCCGGCTACTTCGGGGGCTGGGTCGATTCCCTGCTGTCCCGGATCATGGACGTGATGCTGGCGTTCCCGCAGCTGCTGTTCATCATCGCGCTCACCCCGGTGATCCAGAACGCGCTGCAGACCAACAGCCACGGCGGCACCGACGAGAACCTCCGCCTGCTCGTCCTGGTCCTCAACATCGCCGTCTTCGCCTGGGCGTACACCGCCCGCCTGGTGCGCGGACAGGTACTGTCCCTGCGCGAGCGGGAGTTCGTCGACGCCGCGCGGCTGATGAGCGCCGGCCGGCGGCACATCCTCTTCCGGCAGCTGCTGCCCAACCTGTGGGCGCCGATCCTGATCTCCTTCGCGCTCGCCGTCCCGCAGAACATCACCACCGAGGCGGCGCTGTCGTACCTGGGCGTGGGTGTCATCCCGCCCAACCCCGACTGGGGAGCCGTGCTGTCGGACGCCTCCCAGTTCTTCCTCCAGGACCCGATGTACCTCTTCGTGCCCGGCGTCCTGCTCCTGCTCCTGGTCCTGGCGCTCAACCTGCTCGGGGACGGCGTCCGGGACGCCCTGGATCCCCGCGCCCGACGCGGCTGACAAGCCACCCACCGAGTTTCGGCCCGGCGGTCCCACCGACGGCCGCCGCCCCGTAGCAAGAACGGAGTTTCCCCAATGACGCGCAGAACGCGCAGATCGCGCACAGTCGCTCTCACGGCAACCGCCGTGGTGATCGCCCTCGGAGCCACCGCCTGTGGAGGGTCCTCCGGCAGCAGCGCCGGCGGCTCCCCGTCCAAGGGCGGCACGCTGACGATCCTCGACGACGCCGACTTCAACCACATCGACCCTCAGCGGACGTACACCACCGAGGGTTCGAGCATGGACTACGAGCTCGTGCGCACCCTCACCGGTTGGGACGAGACGGCATCCCGGCCCAAGCTGGTCGGCGACCTGGCGACCGGCACCGGAACGGCCACCAAGGGCGCGACGGTGTGGACGTTCCACCTGCGTCACGGGATCAAGTGGCAGGACGGCGGCGAGGTCACCGCCCAGGACGTCAAGTACGGCGTCGAACGGGCCTTCTCCCCGGACATCAACGGCGGTCCGCCGTACGCCAGTCAGTGGCTGGTCGGCGGCGACTCCTACAAGGGCCCGTACCAGGGCAAGCAACTGGCCTCGATCCGGACACCGGACAAGTACACCCTCGTCTTCCATCTCAACCAGCCCGTCGCCGACTTCAACGAGACGACGGCCATGACCGGCTGGTCGGCGGTGCCCAAGGCCCACGACACCGGCGCCACGTACGACACGCATGTCTGGTCCGACGGGCCCTACATGATCAAGTCGTACACCAAGAACAAGGAAATGGTTCTCGTCCGGAACAAGAACTGGAGCCGGTCGACCGACCCGATCCGCCAGCAGAACCTCGACGAGATCGACGCGAAGTTCGGGCAGGACCAGGCCGCCATCGACCAGCAGATCAAGTCCGACGGCGGATCCGCGCAGACCGCGATCACGCAGACACCGATCGCCGGCTCCGACCTGACGACGATGGCGGGCGACCCGTCGCTGACGTCGCGCTACTACAAGATCCCGGCGCCGGGCATCAACTACATGGCGATCAACATGAACCGGGTCAAGGACCTCAAGGTCCGTCAGGCCATCGAGTACGCCGTCGACAAGACCACCGTACGCGGTGCCTTCGGCGGTTCGGCCTACGGCAACTACGCCACCACGATGCTCGCCCCCGGCATCGACGGACACAAGGACTTCAACCTCTACAGCAGCAACCCCTCCGGTGACCTCACCAAGGCCAGGGCCCTGATGAAGCAGGCCGGCAACCCCAAGCCGACGATGTCCCTCGCGGTGGAGAACATCCCCACGCACGAGCACTTCGCCGACGCCGTGAAGACCGCGCTCGCGAAGATCGGCATCACGGTGAACATCACCCCGATCGACAAGAACAACTACTTCAGCACCGTCGACAACGTGAAGAACCAGTACGACCTGACCTGGGGCGACTGGATCGCGGACTGGCCGAACGCCTCCACCGTGCTGCCCACCCTCTTCGACGGGCGCCAGATCAAGAAGCTCCCGCAGTCCAACAACGACCTCTCGTACCTCAACGACCCGAAGGTCAACGCGCAGATCGACACGATCGGCACGATGACCGACATCAAGCAACGCGACACCGCCTACGGGGCCCTGGACGAGCAGATCCTGAAGGACGCCGCCGTCGTCCCGCTGATGTACATGAACTTCAGCGAGGTGAGCGGCTCGAAGGTCGGCGGGGTCATCAACGACCCGATCATGGCCGAACCCAGCCTGGTGCACGCGTACATCAAGCAGTGACGCATCCCCTCTGAACCCCGCCGACGGCCCCGGCCGCCGGCGGGCATCCCCCTCACGTCAGGTCCCGGCACCCCATGTTTCGTTACCTCATCAGACGCCTGCTGGCAGCGGCCGTGATCATGCTGGTGATCACCACGATCACCTTCTTCATCTTCTTCGCGCTGCCGTCCAACCCCGCGCTCCTGGCCTGCGGCAAGACGTGCTCGCCCTCCCGTCTCGCGGAGATCAAGCACTCGCTGGGCCTGGACCAGAGCTATCTGACGCAGTACTGGGAGTTCGTCAAAGGGCTGGTCGCGGGGCGTGACTACGGTGACCAGAGTGTGCGCATCCACTGCGGCGCGCCCTGCCTCGGCATCTCCTTCCAGACCGACACGCCCGTCCTGACCACCCTGCTCCAGGACTTCCCGGCGGATCTCTCCCTCGGCCTGGGCGCCGCAGTGGCGTTCCTCGTCCTGGGCGTCGGCCTCGGCACCGTCGCGGCGGTGCGCAGGGGCCGGGCCGCCGACAAGGCGGCGGTCGGACTCGCCCTGTTCGGCGTGTCGGTGCAGATCTACTTCATCGGCCTGCTCCTGCTGTACCTCTTCGTCGACACGTTCCAGATCCTGCCGACCTCCGGCTACACGCCGATCACCGAGGACCCGGCCGGCTGGTTCCAGGGGCTGATCCTGCCGTGGAGCACCCTGGTCATCGTCTATCTCGCGATGTACACCCGGCTCACCCGCTCCTCCATGCTGGAGGTCTTCGCGGAGGACTACATGCGCACCGCCCGCGCCAAGGGCCTGCCTGCGGCCACCGTCGTCCTCAAGCACGGTCTGCGGGCCGCCGTCACGCCGATCATCACCATCTTCGGCATGGACGTCGGCTCACTGATCGGCGGCTCCGCGGTCATCACCGAGTCGGTGTTCGGCATCAACGGCATCGGCAAGCTCGCGGTCGACTCCGTCCAGAACTCCGACCTGCCGGTCATCCTCGGCACCACGCTCTTCGCCGCGACGTTCGTCGTCCTCGCCAACGTCGTCGTCGACCTGGTGTACGGCCTCGTCGACCCGCGCGTGCGCCTCGCCTGAGCCCTTCCTCGTCCTTAGGAACTCCCGTGTCCGTATCGACCTCACCGCAGCCCGCGCACGTCGCGCCCGCGCCCGCCCCCTTCCTCGACGTCCGCGACCTGAGGGTGGCCTTCCCGACCGAGGACGGCCTCGTCAAGTCCGTCGACGGCGTTTCCTTCACCCTGGAGAAGGGCAGGACCCTCGGCATCGTCGGCGAGTCCGGCTCCGGCAAGTCGGTGACCTCGCTGGCCCTGCTCGGACTGCACAAGGGCACCCGCGCCCGGGTCTCCGGCGAGATCTGGCTGGAGGGCAGAGAACTCGTCGCCCTGCCCGAGGCCGACATGCGCGCACTGCGCGGCCGTACGGTCTCCATGATCTTCCAGGACCCGCTGTCCGCGCTGCACCCCTTCTTCTCCGTCGGCTCCCAGATCGCCGAGGCCTACCGGGTGCACCACAAGGTCTCCAAGAAGGAGGCCGGCAACCGCGCGGTGGAGATGCTGAAGCGGGTCGGCATCCCGCAGCCCGAGCGCCGGGTCGGGGACTACCCGCACCAGTTCTCCGGCGGTATGCGCCAGCGCGCCATGATCGCCATGTCGCTGGTGTGCGACCCGGCCCTGCTCATCGCCGACGAGCCCACCACCGCCCTGGACGTCACCGTCCAGGCGCAGATCCTGGACCTGATCCGCGACCTCCAGGAGGAGTTCGGCTCCGCCGTCGTCATCATCACGCACGACCTCGGCGTGGTCGCCGACGTCGCCGACGACATCCTGGTGATGTACGGCGGCCGCCGCATCGAGTACGGCACCACCCACGACGTGCTCAAGCAGCCCCAGCACCCCTACACCTGGGGCTTGTTGCAGTCGATGCCGCATCTCGGCGGCGATGTCGGTGAACGGCTCAACCCGATCCCCGGCAGCCCGCCGAGCCTGATCAACCTGCCGGACGGCTGCTCCTTCCACCCGCGCTGCGCCTACAAGGGCTGGGTTCAACAGGGCCGTTGCACTGCGGAACGGCCCGAGCTGCGCCCGGTCTCCGGCAGTGAACGACACCTCGCCGCGTGCCACCTCGGCGACGACGCCAAGCGGGAGATCCGCGGCGGGGCCGGTCCGGACGAGCGCGGCGCCGCGGCCGCACGGACCGCGCAGTGACGGCGGCGGACGAAAGGGAGCATGCCGTGAGCACCACCGAGCCCTTCACCGGGCAGAGCACCGATCGCCCCGCCGGCGAGAACCTCCTGGAGGTACGCGGTCTGCGGAAGCACTTCCCCATCCGTCAGGGCGTCATCCTCCAGCGGCAGATCGGGGCCGTCCGGGCCGTCGACGGCATCGACTTCTCCGTCGGACCGGGCGAGTCGCTGGGCATGGTCGGCGAGTCCGGCTGCGGCAAATCGACCACCGGCCGGCTGATCACCCGGCTGCTCGAACCCACCGGTGGCTCCGTCGTCTTCGACGGCGAGGACATCACGCACCGGCCGCCCGGGCGGATGCGAGAGGCCCGGCGCAACCTCCAGATGATCTTCCAGGACCCGTACTCGTCGCTGAACCCCCGGCACACCGTCGGCACCATCATCGAGACGCCGATGCGGCTCAACGGCATCAACCCACCGCAGGGGCACAAGAAGCGCGCCCAGGAACTCCTGGAGACGGTCGGGCTCAATCCCGAGCACTACAACCGCTACCCGAACGAGTTCTCCGGCGGTCAGCGCCAGCGCATCGGCATCGCCCGCGCGCTCGCCCTGCGGCCGAAGCTGATCGTGGCCGACGAACCCGTCTCCGCGCTGGACGTCTCCATCCAGGCGCAGGTCGTCAATCTGCTCCAGGACCTCCAGCGGGAGTTCGGCATCGCCTTCGTCTTCATCGCCCACGACCTCGCCGTCGTACGGCACTTCTCCGAGCGGGTCGCCGTGATGTACCTCGGCAAGATCGTGGAGGTCGCCGACCGGGAGTCGCTCTACACCCGGCCTCGGCACCCCTACACGCACGCGCTGCTGTCCGCCGTCCCCGAGGCCGACCCGGACGCCGCCGAGCGGCGCGAACGCATCCGGCTGGCCGGGGACGTGCCCTCCCCGATCGACCCGCCCTCGGGCTGCCGCTTCCGCACCCGCTGCTGGAAGGCGCAGGAGAAGTGCGACCTGGAGGAACCGCCGCTGGTGCGCGCCCAGGGCAGCCCTTCGGGCCATCTGACCGCCTGCCACTTCCCCGAGGAGCCGTCCGTCACGGCGCGCGAGGAGGACATCGTCCTGGATCCGGCTCTCGGCTAAGCGGGTCGCCCGAGCGCGCTCCGCAGCGCCCGGGCCGCCCGCGCCGTCACCGGGTCCCCGTGACCGAAGCAGGCCGTGTCCGCCTCCAGTTCGGCAAGGCGCAGGCAGGCCGCGAGGACCTGCGCGCGATCGAGGTTGAACACTCCCGGCATCACCGTGCCGTCGACGGGTGACGCGGCGACCGTGTCACCCGTGAACAGCACGCCGTGCTGCGGGAGATGGAGAGCGATGCTGCCGTGCGTGTGCCCCGGCACGTGCACGACGTGTGCCCCGCCGCCGATGTCCAGCACCTCGCCGCCGGTCACTTCGGTGACTTCCCGGGGCCGGGCGTAGTCGCCCTCGGGCAGCAGTCTCAGTGCCTGTTCGTGCAGGGGCCGCTCCCAGTCCTCGAACAGTGGCTCCGGGCCCGGGGCGTCGCCCCGTACGGCGGGCGCGTCCAGTCGGTGGGCCAGCACTTCGGCGCCGCTGAGCGTGGCGAACTCGGCCGCTCCGCCCGCGTGATCCTCGTGGAAGTGGGTGAGCACGATCCGCCGCACGTCCCGGGGTTGCCGGCCGAGGGCGGTGATCGCCTCGGCGATCGGGGCGCCGGAGCCGGCGGGGCCGGCGTCGACCAGCGTCAGTTCGCCGCCGTCGCGCCAGAGGTAGGCCTGGCCGACCGGGAAGCGCAGCAGATGCAGTCGGGGGGACAGTTCGATGACGTCCATGGGACGACCCTAGGAAGGCCCCCGCCCCGGGACGAGGGCCTTCCGCTGTGGGCAGAGCGGTCAGTTCGCCGCGTAGTTGCGCAGGAACAGCGCCTCCGCCACCGACAGACGCTCCAGCTCCTCGGGGGAGACGCTCTCGTTCACCGCGTGGATCTGGGCCTCCGGCTCGCTCAGCCCGATGAGCAGGATCTCCGCCCGCGGGTAGAGGGCGGCCAGCGTGTTGCACAGCGGGATGGAGCCACCCTGCCCCGCGTACTGCATCTCCTGCCCGGGGTAGGCCACCGCCATCGCGGCCGCCATGGCCTGGTACGCCGGGCTGGTGGTGTCGGCGCGGAAGGGCTGGCCCTGGCCGATCTGCTCGCAGCTGAGCCGCGCGCCCCACGGGACGTGCGCCTCCAGGTGCGCCTGGAGCAGCTTGGTCGCCTCGCCCGCGTCCACGCCCGGCGGCACCCGCAGGCTGATCAGCGCCCGGGCTCGGGCCTGAACGGACGGGGTGGCGCCGACCACGGACGGGCAGTCGATGCCGACGACCGTGACGGCCGGCCGGGCCCAGATGCGGTCGGCGACCGTCCCGGAGCCGATCAGCTCGACGCCGTCCAGGATCTTGGCGTCCCGCCGGAACTGCTCCTCGTCGTACCGCAGCCCCTCCCAAACCGCGTCACCCGAGAGCCCCTCGACGGTCGTCGAACCGTCCTCGGCGCGCAGCGAGTCCAGCACGCGGATGAGGGCGGCCAGTGCGTCGGGCGCGGCACCGCCGAACTGGCCCGAGTGCAGATTGCCCGCGAGCGTGTCGACCTGGAGGCGCACCATGGTCATGCCGCGCAGGGTGGAGGTGACGGTCGGCAGGCCGACGCGGAAGTTGCCCGTGTCGCCGATGACGATCGTGTCCGCCTCCAGCAGGCCGGGGTGCTCCTCGGCGTACCGCTCCAGGCCGCCCGTGCCCATCTCCTCCGAGCCCTCGGCGACCACCTTCACATGGACGGGGATGCCGCCGTTCGCCTTCAGCGCGCGCAGCGCCAGCAGGTGCATGATCAGGCCGCCCTTGCAGTCGGCGGCCCCGCGCCCGTACCAGCGCCCGTCCCGCTCGGTCAGCTCGAAGGGCGGGGTCGTCCAGGCGCCCTCGTCCAGCGGCGGCTGCACGTCGTAATGGGCGTACAGCAGAACGGTCTTCGCGCCCGCCGGCCCGGGCAGGAAGCCGTAGACCGACTGCGTGCCGTCGGGTGTGTCGAGCAGGGCCACGTCCTCGAAACCCTCGGCGGCGAGCGCGGCGGCGACCCAGCGGGCGGCGCCCTCGCTCTCGCTCCTCGGGAACTGGTCGAAGTCCGCCACCGACCGGAACGCCACCAGTTCGGTGAGCTCTTCCTTCGCCCTGGGCATCAGCGAGGCGACGGTCTCGGCGACCGGATTCGACGACATGGGCACGCTCCTCGTGGGTGCGACGTTGTACGGATGCGTACCTCTCGGTACGCGGTGATCGTGTGGTGCGGGCGCGGCCCCGTGTAAGGGCCACCCACGTCGCCGATCCTCCCACAGCGGCCTGCGGTGACCGCCGCCGTAGGATGCGGGAGACAGCGGCAGGCGGCTTGATCGGGAGCAGTAGACCATCGTGAGCAGCGAGAACTCTTCGGCGGACGACGTGCGCCAGGTGTGGGACGTCGTCGTGGTGGGCGCGGGACCCGCGGGCGCTTCGGCCGCGTACGCGGCGGCGGTCGCGGGCAGACGCGTGCTGTTGCTGGAGAAGGCGGAGCTGCCGCGGTACAAGACGTGCGGCGGCGGCATCATCGGCCCCTCCCGCGATGCGCTGCCGCCCGGCTTCGAGCTGCCCCTCAGGGACCGGGTGCACGCGGTGACGTTCTCGAGCAACGGTCGCTTCACGCGTACACGGCGGTCCCGGCAGATGCTGTTCGGGCTGATCAACCGGCCCGAGTTCGACCAGCAGCTCGTCGAGCACGCGCAGAAGGCGGGCGCCGAGCTGCGCACCGGTGTCACGGTCCAGCGGGTCGAGCAGCACGGCTCGTCGGTGCCGGACCGGCGCACGGTCGCCGTGGTCCTCCAGGGCGGCGAGGTCGTGCTCGCGCGGGCCGTCGTCGGAGCGGACGGCAGTGCCAGCCGCATAGGGGCGCATGTCGGGGTCAAGCTCGGCCAGGTGGATCTCGGCCTGGAGGCGGAGATCCCGGTGCCGGAGACCGTCGCCGAGGACTGGAAGGGCCGGGTGCTCATCGATTGGGGCCCCATCCCCGGCAGTTACGGCTGGGTCTTCCCCAAGGGCGACACCCTGACGGTCGGGGTGATCTCGGCCCGGGGCGAAGGTGCCGCGACGAAGCGGTACCTGGAGGAGTTCATCGGCCGCTTGGGCCTCGCCGGCTTCGAACCGAGCATCTCCTCGGGGCACCTGACCCGATGCCGCGCCGATGACTCCCCGCTTTCGCGCGGGCGGGTGCTGGTGTGCGGTGACGCGGCGGGGCTGCTGGAGCCGTGGACCCGTGAGGGCATCTCCTTCGCGCTGCGGTCCGGCCGGCTGGCGGGGGAGTGGGCGGTGCGGATCGCCGAGGCGCACGACGCGGTGGACACGCGTCGGCAGGCCCTCAACTACGCGTTCGCCGTGAAGGCCGGGCTCGGAGTGGAGATGAGTGTCGGCAAGCGGCTGCTGACGGTGTTCGAACGCCGTCCCGGGCTGTTCCACGCGGCGCTGACGGGCTTCCGTCCCGCCTGGAAGGCGTTCAAGGAGATCACGCAGGGATCGACGTCGCTGGGCGAGATCGTCCGTTCGCACCCGGTGGCCCAGCGGGCCCTGTCCGCGCTGGACCACCGTCCCGCGGCGGACGGCGAGGTCAGCTCGTCGGGATGATCTCGAAGACCGGGTGGTCGGGGGCGATGCGGCGCAGCTGGTCGTCGGTGGAGTCGGGGCCGACTCCGTTGAAGAAGACCCCGACCTCCGCCTTCCAGCGCTTGAGGTAGGCGCGCAGGACCGGCGTCTTGTCGTCGTCGCCCACCTCGGAGGCGGTGAAGCTCTCCACACGCGTGCCGAGGCGCAGTTCACCGCCGCCCGCGGCGCGCATGTTGTGCGTCCACTGCACATGGCCGCGGGGGGCGACCAGGTACTGCTTGCCGTCCAGGGTCAGCAGGTTGACCGGGGTGGTGCGCCACTGGCCGCTCTTGCGGCCGCGGACGGCGAGGACGCGCGAGCCCCAGACGCTGACGCCGCGGCGGGTCAGCCAGGCCACGAGACGGTTGAGGACGTTGACGGTGAACCAGCCGGGCTTCTGCACGTGCGTGGACATGAGGACCCCTCGTCTGCGGCGAAGCGGTGCTCTCTTTTGTGAGCGCTGCTCTCGCTCTCTTCGGCCCCAGTCTGCACGGGTGCGGAGTGCTGATGCAAGAGCACTGCTCTCTTTTTTGTTCACCGCTCTCGTTTGTGTGCGCTGCTCTGCCTTCATGGGAGACTGCCGGGTATGAGCACCGCACACGGCGCCCGTGCCCGGGCCAGGATCGAAGTCACCGCGGCCATCAAGGACGAGGCTCGCCGGCAACTCGCGGCGGAGGGTGCCGCCCGGCTCTCCCTGCGGGCCGTGGCGCGTGAGCTCGGTATGGTCTCCTCGGCGCTGTACCGCTACTTCCCCAGCCGTGACGACCTGCTGACCGCCCTCATCATCGACGCCTACGACTCGCTGGGCGAGAGCGCCGAGGCGGCTCACGATGCCGACGCCGGCCCCTTCGAGCGATGGATCGCGGTGTGTGAGGCGGTACGGGGCTGGGCGCTGGAGCACCCGCACGAGTATGCGCTGATCTACGGATCGCCGGTCCCCGGCTACACGGCGCCCGACACGACCGTTCCGGCCGCCGCCCGAGTGGGCCTCCTGCTCATCGGTATCGCGCGCGACGCCCATCAGGGCCCGGGTGTTGCCCGGCCCGCCCTGCCGGACGGCCTGCGCCCCGAGGCCGAACGGATGGCCGCCGACTTCGCCCCCGACGTCCCGCTGGAAATCGTGACGGCGCTCGTCGCCGCTTGGGCCCAGCTGTACGGACTGGTCAGCTTCGAGGTGTTCGGCCAGTTCAACCGGATGGTGGAGGACCGGGAGGCGTTCTTCCGGCACGCGGTGGGGCAACTCGCCCAGGGGGTGGGGCTGGTGCCCGGGCCCGCGTGAGCCGCCGCACGGCGAGCCCGCGTGCTTCCCGGGGAGTACGCGTGATCACCACACAGGGGTGACGCCGCCGCGGGCGTCTGGCGTGGCCGGTATGGACGAGCAGCGGGCGCGGGGAGGTCCGCCGCTGCGGTGCGGCACGGGCCCGCGCGGTGGGACCGGCGGGAAGGGCCGGCGCCCCGATGACCCTGGCGATCCACGGTCCTCGTGCCACCGCGAAGACCCACGTAAGCCGCACGATGGTGCACCTCGGCGACCGCGACCGGTCCCAACTGGTCGCGCACGCCTACGACTCGGGGCTGGTGCGCCCGGGCCGGCTGGGCTGATCCGCCTTCTGGAAGCGGGTCGGCACACTGACCACCCGGACGGCGAAGAGCACGGGTGCCGGCATCAGCCGTGCGCAGCAGCAGGTGCTCCGGCGTGGCCGGCAGGTCGAAGAGCAGCGCGGGCCCGGCCACGGCTGCGAACACCACCCGCGGCCGCGAAGGCCGCAGTGCACAGCGCGTACCCGATCTCGACGGTGATCGCGTCGCGTTCGGCCTGGGTACGCCGTCCCCCGTGACGGGTCATACGGCGAGTGGAACAGGGGTGCGCCCGGCTGGCAAGGGAACCCGCCGGGCGCACTCGGGAGGTGTTCCCCCTGCCCCGAGCGAGCGGCAGTGGCCGCCGGCCGGATGGCCGTGGACCCTCAGGGGGCAATTGCCGGTGCCGCCGACCACGGGTTTGTCGAGGACGTACGCCGTGTAGCGAGTGACGCGCCCGATGTCCCGGTGGGCTCGTACGACGGTGATGACCTCGCTCCAGTCCCGTGCGTCGAGTGTTCCGAGGCCGGGCCACCGCACGCACAGGGCCTGTCGGCCGGCCCGGGTGGAAGCGGCGCCGACGAACAGGGCGCAGAGTTGGGCTGCACGGTGGAGTACGGGGGTGGTCCAGTCGAGGATCCGGCGCGTGGTGAAACCGGCGGCGGAGGCCATCAGCGGGTACCGCTCGTACGGTTCGATGTCGTCGAAGCGCCAGGTCCCGCGTACCAGGCCGTTCGGGTCGAGGGTTCCGATCGGCTGATCCGTACGGGACGTGACATCCACCAGGACGAGCCGGCCTCCTGGGCGGAGCAGCCGGAAGCTTTCGCTCAGGAATGACCTACGTCCTTCATGGCCGAAGTGGAAGGCGGCCTCCAGGCAGTGCACTCGGTCGAAGGAGCCATCCGTCAACGGGATCTGCGCTGCCCGCCGCGGCAGCGCCGTGGCGTCGGCGACGGCGAAGCGCGCGCCGGAACAGCCGCCGAAACGGCGACGTGCCTGGTCGACCTGCGCGGGCTGGATGTCCACCCCCAGTGCCCGGCATCCCGCGGCGCCCAACCGCGCAGTGGTGTCACCGCGGCCGCATCCGGCATCCAGGACGAGCTGTCCGGGCCGGGCGTCCAGCAACGCCAGAGACCGGCGAGCCAGTCGGCGCTGAAAGGGCGCCGGCCCGGCCAAGACCACGAGCGGCAGGGTGGGCAGCGTGAAATAGCCGATGTCGGCGAGGCTGTCCCAGCCGAGGTGCCTCAGCACCCGGAAGAGCACACTGTCGTCGTTGTACGCACTCGCGAGGTCACCGCCGTCACCCATCCCGCATCCTCCCTTCCCTGGGCACACGCGCTGGGCCCACCGACCGTGTCACCGCCCCGACCTGCGCCTACACTGGTTCCATAAGGGATGTTCGTGACGTACCGGAACCGCCGTGCGCTCTCAGCGGATGCTCGTGCCGGCCCTCGCCCTGGTCCTCGTGACGGTGCCCCCGATGTCCGCGCGGGCACAGGGTGAGGAAGTCCCGCGCGGCCCCACGTTCGCCGCGCGTGCTCTGCAGGCGCTGATCGACGGTATCCAGTTCGGGGTGATCATCGCGATCACGTCGGTCGGGCTCTCGCTGATCTTCGGCACCATCCACCTGATCAATTTCGCGCACGGTGAGTTCGTCACGATCGGCGCCACCTTCGCGTTCTTCCTCAACGTCTCCGCGGCCGGGCCCGGCTGGCACCTGATCCCCGCCGCCGTCGCCGCGGTGGTCTTCGGCGCGCTGCTGGGCGGGGCGGTCGAGCGCGGCATCTGGCGCCCGCTGCGGGCGCGGGGCACCGGGCTGATCAACATGTTCATCGTCACCATCGGGCTCTCGCTGCTGCTGCGCCACGTCGTACTCGTGCTGTACGGGACCCGGCCCGCCTCCTACGCCCAGTACGACATCCAGAACACGATCGGCCTCGGGCCGGCCGGCATCACCCCGCGAGACCTCACCGTCACCCTGCTCTCCGTCCTGGTGCTGCTCGGCATCGCCGCGCTCCTGCAGAAGACGCGGATCGGCACGGCCGTGCGGGCCGTCTCCGCCAACCGTGACCTCGCGGAGGCGTCGGGCATCGACGTGCAGCGGGTGGTGCTGTTCGTGTGGATGCTCGGCGGCGGACTGGCCGCGCTCGGCGGGGTCTTCTTCGGCCTGGTGGAGATCGTCACCTGGGACATGGGCTTCAAGCTCCTTCTGCTCATGTTCGCGGGGATCATCCTGGGCGGCCTCGGCTCCGCCTACGGCGCGATGGTCGGCAGCCTGGTCATCGGCGTCGTCGCCCAGATGTCCACCCTGTGGTTCCCGGTCGACCTGCAGTACGCCTGGGCGCTGCTCGTCCTCATCCTCGTCCTCCTCGTCCGGCCGCAGGGCATCCTCGGCCGGGCCGAACGCGTCGGGTGAGGGGTGGGCCATGGACTTCTCGGCCATCGTCTCCGACGCCCTGCGCTCGGGGATCGGCCCCATCGCCGCCGTCTACGCCCTCGCCGCGATGGGGCTGAACCTGCACTTCGGTTACACGGGGCTGCTGAACTTCGGCCAGGTCGGATTCATGCTGGTCGGCGGCTACGGGCTCGCCATCACCGTGTCGACGTACGACGGGCCGATGTGGCTCGGCGTCCTGGGAGGAATCGCCTGCGCGATCGTGCTGGCCCTGCTCCTCGGCCTGCCCACCCTGCGACTGCGCGCCGACTACCTCGCGATCACGACGATCGCGGCGGGGGAGACGCTACGGCTGTTCTACCGCTCCAGCTGGGCCGAACCGGTCACCGGCGGGGTGTTCGGGCTGCAGAGGTTCGCGAACGACTTCTACGACCTCAGCCCCATCGAGCCCGGCACCTACGGCGTGTGGCTCGTGAGGTTCAGCTCCCGCGACCTCTGGGTGATGATCGTCGGATGGGCGCTGGTGGTCGTGGTCGGAAGTCTGCTCGCCCTGCTGATCCACAGCCCTTGGGGACGTGTCATCCGGTCGATCCGTGATGACGAGGTCGCCGCGCGCAGCCTCGGCAAGAACGTCTACGCGTACAAGATGCAGAGTCTCGTGCTCGGCGGCGTCATCGGGGCGGCCGCGGGCATGATGCAGGCGATCCAGGTGCAGTCCGTGAACCCGGACAACTACGACCCGGGCGTCACGTTCTTCCTGTACACGCTGCTCGTGCTGGGAGGCGCCGGGCGCATCCTCGGGCCGGTCGTCGGCGCGATCCTGTTCTGGTTCGTCCTCAGCTTCCTCGACAGCGCGCTGCGCCAGGCCATCGACGCCGAGTACATCTCGCCGGACCTCATCAGTACGTCGGAGGTCGGCGCGGTGCGCTTCGCCCTGGTCGGGGTCGCCCTGATCCTGCTGGTCGCGTTCCGGCCGCAGGGCATCCTCGGCAGCCGGAAGGAGATGCTGCTCAGTGGCCGCTGACCCTGTCGTGCCGCACCCGGGCCGGCTCTCCGCCATCGATCCCGAGCCGGGGGTGCGCAAGCCCGATCCCCTGCTGGTCCTGGACCAGGTGACCCGCGCCTTCGGCGGCCTCGTCGCCGTGCGGGTCGAGCACCTGGAGGTGCAACGCGGCACCATCACGGCGCTCATCGGCCCCAACGGTGCCGGCAAGACCACGTTGTTCAATGTCGTGAGCGGGTTCGACCGGGCCGACGGCGGCCGGTGGTCGTTCGACGGACAACCGCTCACCGGCGCCCCGGCGCACCGGGTGGCGCGGTGCGGAATGGTCCGAACGTTCCAGCTCTCCAGGGCGCTCGCCCGGCTCACGGTGCTGGAGAACCTGCTGCTCGCCGCGCCCGGGCAACGCGGTGAGCGGGTGCTGCCCGCGCTGCTGCGACCGCTGTGGCGCGGGCAGGAGCGGGAGTCCGAGCGCCGGGCCGACGAACTGCTGGACCGGTTCCGGCTCGGGCCCCTGCGCGACGACCACGCCGGCACGCTCTCCGGCGGCCAGCGCAAACTGCTGGAACTGGCCCGCGCGTTGATGACCCGGCCGGTCATGCTCCTGCTCGACGAGCCGATGGCCGGGGTGAACCCCGCGCTGACCCAGTCGCTGCTCGGACACATCACGCGGTTGCGCGACGAAGGGCTGACGGTGTGCTTCGTCGAGCACGACATGGACGTGGTGATGGGCATCAGCGACTGGGTGGCCGTCATGGCCGACGGCCACCTGGTGGCCGAGGGCCCACCGCACACGATCGGCCGGAACGCCGCCGTCGTGGACGCCTACCTGGGCAAGCGGCACGACGAGCCGGAGGCGACCGAGGAGAAGGGGAAAGGGAAGGAGGAGTAGCGATGTCCGCCGAGGAACAGGTACCGGTGCTGGCGGCCGACGACCTCGTCGCCGGTTACGTCCCCGGTGTCGACGTGCTGCGCGGATGCAGCATCGAGGTGCGGCCGGGCGAGGTGGTCGGTGTGATCGGCCCCAACGGCGCCGGTAAGTCGACGCTGGTCAAGGCCGTCTTCGGGCTGCTGCGGGTGCGCGGCGGGACCGTGCGGCTGCGCGGCGAGGACGTGACCGGCCGACCCGCGCACGAGCTGGTCCGGCGGGGCGTGGGCTACGTACCGCAACTGCAGAACGTGTTCCCGACGCTGACCGTCGAGGAGAACCTGCTGATGGGCGTGTATCTGCGGCCCAGGGACCACGCGCGGCGGGTCGCGGCGGTCGAGGAGCTCTTCCCCGTGCTGGCCGACCGCCGCAAGCAGAAGGCCGGCGCGATGTCCGGCGGCGAACGCCAGATGCTGGCGATGGCCCGCGCCCTGATGATGGAGCCGCAGCTGCTGCTGCTCGACGAGCCGTCGGCCGGCCTGTCACCGCTCCACCAGGACCAGGTCTTCGACCGGTGCAGAATGATCAACAGCGCGGGCGTCGCCGTCCTCATGGTCGAACAGAACGCCCGCAGGTGCCTTCAGCTCTGTGACCGCGGCTACGTCCTCGACCAGGGCCGCAACGCGTACACCGGCACGGGTACGGCCCTGCTGCACGACGAGAAGGTGATCGAGCTCTACCTCGGCACGCTCGCCCGCGTCCGTTGACTCCCGCTGTCGGTCCTCCCGCTCACTCCTCGGCCCTGCTGGTCTCGGTGCGCAGGGTCTGCAACTTGCCCTTGTCGTCGTAGCCGTACACCTCGATCGCCGCCTGGCCGGGTTCGCCCTTGTCGGTGAAGTCGAGCGGCCCGCTCACACCGTCGTAGTCGATGTCCCTGCCGTCGGCCAGCAACTCCTTGCAGGCGGCGAACGAGTTGCACTTCTCGCCGCCCTCGGTGATGCCGTTCATCTCCTTCACGTATTCGCCCGGGTCGTCCGACTCCGCCTTCTCGGCGGCCAGAGCGATCGTCGTCACGCAGTCGAACACCTGCGGTGCGAACTGCAGCTCCTTCAGCTTCGGCGCGAACTCCTTCAGCTCCTTCACGTACTGCTCGTTCTCCGCCGAGGCCGGCGCGGTCCCCTTCATCCCGGAGAGCCTCTCCGGCCGGCCCGGGGCGACCAGCGAGGGCAGTTCCTCGCTGCGCAGTCCGTCGGCGCCGTAGACGCCGATCCGGTCGGGCCCGAGCCCGGACTCGATCATGCCTTGCAGGATCTGGGTGCCTTCCTCGAAGGCGATCACCACGGCGGCGTCCGGCCTGGAGTTCTCCACCTGCTGGACGACCTGGTCGAAGTTGGTCGCCTTCGGGTCGTAGGTCTCGGCGAGCGTCACCGTCGCGCCCCGGTCCTCCAGCCCCTTGCGGGTGGCCTCCATCAGGCCGCGCCCGTAGTCGTCCGCCCGTGCGACCAAGGCCACTCGGTCGTGGCCGTCGTCGCGGACGACATCCGCCAGGATGGGCCCCTGCAACGCGTCGCTCGGGACGGTACGGAAGTAGAAGCCGTCGTCCTCGTAGTCGGTGAAGGTGGGAGCGGTGTTCGACCCCGAACACTGCACCACGCCCGCACCGGTCACCCGGTCGATGAACGCCAGCGACATGCCGGAAGCCGCGGCTCCGACGATCGCGTCCACGCCTGCCGCGAGGACCCGGTCGGCCGACTGCGCGGCGACGGCCTCCTGGCCCGCCTCGTCACTGGAGACCACGGTCGGCACGGACTTGCCCAGAACTCCGCCGGCGTCGTTGATCTTCTGTATCGCGAACTTCAACGACTCGATCTGGGGTGGCCCGAGGTAGGCCAGCTGTCCCGTCTCCGGCAGGACGTAGCCGAACTCGAGCTCACCATCGCCCGGCTCGGCCTGGGCAGTGCCCGTCGTACCGCAGACGGCTATCACCAGAGCAGCCGCGCTTGCGAAGATCGCGGACCGCCGTATCGACGCTTTCATCTCCGCCTCCGCTCGTTACAGGCGGCGGTGGTCGACTGGCCGGCCCTCCGCCCGCCATCTGTACATGAGCGTAGAGCCCCTTCGGAGTCCAGGAAAGTATGAAACGTACACTTTTTCGATTGATTGTGCTGCTTTGTGCCGTCCCTGCGCCCCCTCTCGGGTCACGCAGGGCGTCGTCAGGCCTGGAAACGCTCCCTAGTCGCCTACCGTGACGCGCTCCGCCTCCTTCGGGGTGGACTGGGCGACGACGACGGACGGCCGCTCCCGTCGGGTCCGCAGGCCCGTGAGGGTGATCAGCAGGCCGGCGAAGGCAATGAGCGTCACGACCACGAGGCCGGGCCGGTAGCTGTCGAGCACGGCCTGCGGGGAGGGGCTGCCGCCTTCGGGGGCATTCGCGGTCACCACCGCCGTCACCACGGCGAGGAAGATCGCGCCACCGACCTGGACCGAGGTGTTGAGCAGTCCGGAGACCATGCCCTGCTCGTGCTCGTCGACACCGTTGGTGGCCTGGACGTTGAGGGACGGGAAGGTCAGCGCGAAACCGGAGCCGACCAGCAGCATCGTCGGCAGGATGACCGCCGCGTAGACGGGGTCGAGGTCGATGCGCAGGAACAGCACGTACCCGGTGACCACCAGTGCGAAGCCGAGCACCATCAGCCGGGCCGTGCCGAACCGGTCGATGACGGCTCCGACCTTCGTCGCGGACAGCGCCACCAGCGCGCCCGCCGGCAGGAATGCCAGGGCCGTGTGCAGCGCGGACCAGCCGAGCAGCTGCTGCATGTACAGGGTGACCAGGAACTGGAAGCCGATGTAGCTGCCGACGAACGTCAGCGCGCCCAGCTGGGCCCGCACCTGCGGTCCCGAGCGCAGCACGCCCAGCCGGATCAACGGACTGGGGCTGCGCCGCTCGACGGCGACGAAGGCGGCCAGGAGCACGGCCACGGCGGCGAAGGACAGGATCGTCCGGGCCGCACCCCAGCCCACCTCGGGTGCCTCGACGACGGTGAAGACGAGCAGCAGCATCGAGGCGGTGCCGAGGACTGCACCGGGGACGTCGTAGCCGCCCTCGCCGCGCTCGCGCTCGCTGCGCGGCAGCAGCTTCAGGCCCACGAGCAGGGCGATCAGCGCGATCGGAGCGGGCAGGAGCATGGTGAGCCGCCAGCTGGCCTCCGTCAGCAGCCCGGAGAAGACCAGGCCCATCGAGTAGCCGGTGGCGCCGCAGGTGGTGTAGATGGCCAGGGCGCGGTTGCGCAGCGGCCCTTCGGGGAACGTCGTGGTGATGATCGACAGGCCGGCGGGGGCCGTGAAGGCCGCGCTCAGTCCCTTGACGAAGCGGCTGGCGATGAGCAGCGGCCCCGAGTCGACGAGCCCGCCGAGCAGCGACGCGAGGGCGAAGACACCCAGGGCCACCAGGAACACCTGACGCCGGCCCAGCAGGTCGGCGGCGCGTCCGCCGAGGAGCAGCAGGCCGCCGTAGCCCAGGATGTACCCGCTGACGATCCATTGCAGCGCCGACGTCGACAGGCCGAGGTCGGCGCCGATGGACGGCAGGGCGACGCCGACCATGGACACGTCCAGGGCGTCCAGGAACATCGCGGCGCAGAGCACGAGCAGTGTGCCCCAGAGCCGTGGAGTCCAACGCCCTTCGGACGCGGGGGAGATGAGCGGAGAGGTCATGCCCGGAAGGCTACATGCGCATGCATGGAATGCAAGCGCATTTAATTCGGGTGCAACAATCTCGGTTCTCTGTTACGGTGCGGCGCATGGCGGCTCAGCAGGCCGAGCAGACGCTCGTGGAACAGTGGCGGAACATTCTGGCGCTGCACGCGCGAACACAGTGCGAACTCGACCGTGCGCTGCACGCCCACGGACTGTGCGCCAGCGACTTCGAGGTGCTGGACGTCCTCGCCGGGTGCCGGACCCCGTCCTCCCGCGTGCAGGAGATCTCCGAACGGGTCCACCTGAGCCAGAGCGCGCTGTCGCGGCTGATCGCGCGCCTGGAGAAGGAGGGGCTCGTCGAGCGCGGCATGTGCCCCGAGGACCGGCGTGGTGTGAAGGTCTGCCTCACGGCGAAGGGGCGCGCGCTGCACGGCGAGGTGCTTCCCGTGCAGCGCGCGGTACTGGCGCGGATGCTCACCGACGGCTGACCTCCCGTCGGCCGGACACTCAGATCCCCGACGTCTCCCGCCACAGCGCGGCGAGCGCCTGATCGCCCGTGACATTCGGCAGGGGAGCGCGGTTCCACAGCGCCAGATACAACTGCTCGGCCGGCCCGGACAGTTCGCACGCGGCCTCCGCGGACGCGTCCCGCGTGGTCACGGGCGGCTCCGGCGACAGCCGTACCGTCCACACCGCGCCGGTGTCCTCGGTGCGGATCCGCAGGACGCGTGCCTCGGGGGTGCGTACCCGGCTCCTTGAGCGGGCGTGGAAGCCGCGCAGCAGTTCGTCGATGCCGTCGGTCGCGAACTCGGGGGTGACGCGCGCCGGGCTGCCGCCGCGTGCCGACTCCGCGTCGACCCGGTGCACGGCCGTCTCGTGCGCCTGCCGCCGGGCCCAGAAGGCCAGCGGGGACGGCGCGGGCAGAAAGGCGAAGCACTCCACGTCGGGC
Source organism: Streptomyces sp. NPDC092370 (assembly GCF_044755265.1). Classification (NCBI taxonomy): domain Bacteria; kingdom Bacillati; phylum Actinomycetota; class Actinomycetes; order Kitasatosporales; family Streptomycetaceae; genus Streptomyces; species Streptomyces sp. NPDC092370. The sequence continues at coordinate 332,430 of NZ_JBIVQO010000007.1, forward strand.
GCGGCGCCGGCCAGCGTGCCGACGAGATGCCGGTGGCTGTCGCGGTACCAGGCCACGAGCTCCGCGCCGTCGAGACCGGGGGGTTCGACCAGCGGGCGGCGTTCGGTGATCCCCTCCGCGACGTAGGCGGCGGCCCAGCGGTGCACCGCGCCGGTGTGCCGCAACAGATCGCCCACCTGCCACTTCGGGCAGGTGGGCACCGTGGCGTCCGTCCCGGCCTCCTCGGCGGCCGCGGCCAGCAACCGGCCTTCCGTCTCCAGGGTCTGAAGGAACTCGGCGGTCTCCATGGCGCCGAGTCTGCCGCATGGAGCGCCCCGTGGGCCCGGAGTTTTCCGGTGGCCGTCTGCGTGGTTACGGCAGTGGCGTCCCACCTGTCGCGTTGACGATCTCTGCGGTGATGTACGACGCCTCCTGCGAGGCGAGGAAGACGTACGCCGGAGCCATTTCGGCGGGCTGCGCGGGCCGTCCGATCGGAGCCTGCTTGCCGAACGTCTGCGTGTCCGGCAGGGTCGCCGGGATCAGCGGCGTCCATACCGGGCCCGGTGCCACCGCGTTGACGCGGATGCCCTTCTCGATCAGCATCTGCGCCAGCCCCTGCGTGAACGTGACGATCGCGCCCTTCGTCGTCGCGTAGTCCAGCAGATGCGGGCTGGGCTTGTACGCCTGCACCGAGGTGGAGTTGATGATGCTGCCGCCCTCCGGGATGTGCGGCAGGGCCAGCTTGCACAGCCAGAACATGCCGTACAGGTTGGTGCGCAGCACCCGGTCGAACTGCTCGGTGGTGATCGCCTCGATGCCGTCGGGCTGGGACATCTGGTACGCCGCGTTGTTCACGAGAACGTCGATCCGGCCGAACTCCTGCACGGCACGGTCGATCAGGGCCCGGCAGTTCTCCTCCTCGCGCACGTCGCACGCGACGGGCACGGCACGCCGGCCGGCCTCCTCGACCAGCCGGACCGTCTCGGCGGCGTCGTCCTTCTCGTCCTCCAGATGGGTGAAGAGCACGTCGGCCCCCTCACGGGCGAACGCCAGGGCGACCGCGCGACCGATCCCGGAGTCACCGCCGGTGATCACGGTCTTGCGGTCGGCCAGTCGGCCACTGCCCCGGTAGGACTCCTCACCGTGGTCCGGGGGCGGGTCCATCGGCCCCGTCCAGCCGGGATGCGGCTGGTCCTGGGAGGGGAACTCCGGGGTCGGGTGCTGCTCGCCGGGGTGCTGCTGTTCGGTCACGGGTCTGCCTCCTTGTGCATGACGTACGGCCCGGTGATCACTACCGGCCTGGCCACGGGTACCCAGGATCACCGGGCTCCCTCCTGGCAGCCTGCCCTCCTCGGCCCCGGGCCGCCCGCCGGGCCGCCGTCCCCACCAGCGCCCGCACGGCCGCCGCCGGCACCGCCACACCGGTCGGTGCGGCCCACCGGTCCGGGCCTCGATGGCGGGGACGCGCACGACCCGGCCGGCGAAGACGAAGCCGTCGAGGGCGATGAAGACGCTGACGGGCTGTGCGGACTCGGGTCGGGGAGCTGCCGTTGCCCGCACATCGCTGTGCGTTCGCGGTTTGTTTATGTGCGGCACAAACTCGGGCCAGGTGGTGGGTGCGGGGTCGGGGACATGGTGCCACTCTGGGACGAGACGCATCCGCCGAAGGTGCGGACGTATCCGCCGAAGGAGCGCAGGAGGGCACATGGGACGTGACGTGCCGGCCCTGGTGTTCACACGGGAGGACCGCCGTCGGTACCGGGAGAAGATGCACACCGACCTCGAGGTGCTCGCCCGGATGCTGAGCGAGTCGGGGTTCGAGAGCGAACGCCCCCAGGTCGGTCTTGAGATCGAGCTCAATCTGGTGGACGACGCCGGACTGCCCGTGATGCGCAACACCGATGTGCTCCGGGCGATCGCCGACCCCGCCTGGTCGAGCGAGCTGGGCCGGTTCAACCTGGAGATCAACATCCCGCCCCGGCAGCTGACGGCCGGCGGCCCCGGCTCCTGGGAGCAGGCGATCCGCGACGCTCTGAACCACGCCGAGGACCGCGCCGCGGCGGTCGGCGCCCACCTGATCATGATCGGCATCCTGCCGACCCTGGGCGAGTCGGACGTCAGCGAGTCCGCGCTCTCCGGCGACCCGCGGTACCGGCTGCTCAACGAGCAGATCTTCGCCGCCCGGGGCGAGGACCTGCGGATCAAGGTCGACGGAGTGGAGCGCCTGTCGACGTACGCCGACACCATCACCCCCGAGGCCGCCTGCACCAGCACCCAGTTCCACCTCCAGGTGGACCCCAAGGAGTTCGCGCACTACTGGAACGCGGCCCAGGCCATCGCGGGGGTGCAGATCGCCCTGGCGGCGAACTCGCCCTTCCTGTTCGGCAAGGAGCTGTGGCGCGAGACCCGCATCCCCCTGTTCGAGCAGGCCACCGACACCCGCCCCGAGGAGATCAAGGCCCAGGGCGTACGGCCCCGGGTGTGGTTCGGGGAGCGCTGGATCACCAGCGTCTTCGACCTCTTCGAGGAGAACGTGCGCTACTTCCCGGCCCTGCTGCCGCTGTGCGAGGACGAGGACCCGCAGAAGGAGCTGGACAGCGGCGGTGTTCCCCAGCTGGGCGAACTGACCCTGCACAACGGCACGATCTACCGCTGGAACCGCCCCATCTACGCCGTCACCGACAGCGGCCCCCATCTGCGCATCGAGAACCGGGTGCTGCCCGCCGGCCCCACCGTGGCCGACATCATCGCCAACGGCGCCTTCTACTACGGACTGACCCGCGCCCTGGTCGACGAGGACCGGCCGGTGTGGACGCGGATGTCCTTCGCGGTCGCCGAGGAGAACCTGCACACCGCAGCCCGCGACGGCATCGACGCCCGCCTGTACTGGCCCGGCGTGGGTGAAGTGCCGGTCACCGAACTGGTGTTGCGGCGGCTGCTGCCCCTGGCCCACAAGGGCCTGGAGCTGACCGGCATGGACGCCGAGTGGCGCGAACCCCTGCTGGGCATCATCGAGCAGCGCTGCGTCACCGCGCGCAACGGCGCCCTGTGGCAGGCGGAGATGGTGCACCGCCTGGAGAAGGCCGGCATCTCCGACCGGCAGGAGGCGCTGCGGCAGATGACCCGGACGTACATGGACTACATGCACATGAACGCGCCCGCGCACACCTGGCCCGTCGACTGACCTCAGGCGGTCCGGCCGTGCCACTGCGCGGCCGCCGTCGGGGGCACGGGGTCGGGCACCCGGGCCGATGTCGTCAGCTCGATCCGCCGCCCCTCGGCCGCCGCCCGCAGCAGAGCGGTCATCGTCTCCAGCACGTGCAGCGCGAGTTCACCGTTCGCGCGCGGCGCCCGCTCGCCGTCGGCGGTGAGGAAGTCGAGCAGGCCGAGGCCACGTGCGCCGTCCGCGTAGCCCGCCGACACCGGGAGGGCGCGCCACCGGGTGTCGCCGAGCGCGTGCAGGCGCACTTCGCCGTCGAAGCGGTTCGGGTCGGGGACCGCAAGAGTGCCGCTCTCGCCGTGGACCTCGATGGGGGCGGCCGTGGTGGCCACGCCGTCGAAGCTCGTCGTGAGCGTCGTCAGCGTCCCGTTCACGTGCTCCAGCACTCCCGAGACATGGCTGTCCACCTCGACCGGTATGCGCTCGCCCGCACGCGGGCCGGAACCTATGACGCGCTCGGAGCGCAGCCTCCCGGCCGCCCCGATCACGGCACGCACCGGCCCGAGCAGATGGACCAGGGACGAGAGGTAGTACGGCCCCATGTCCAGCAACGGGCCGCCGCCGGCCGTGTAGTAGAAGTCGGGGTGGGGATGCCAGCGTTCGTGGCCCGGGGTGACCATCACGGCCGAGGCGAACTGGGGCCGCCCGATGCTTCCCGCCTCCACGGCCGCCCGCGCGGTCTGAACTCCCGTACCCAGGACGGTGTCCGGGGCGCAGCCCACCCCGGTGCCCGCCTTCGCGGCGGCGTCCAGGACGGCCCGGGCGTCGTCCAGGCCCGCCGCCAGCGGCTTCTCCCCGTAGACGTTCTTGCCGTGGCGGATCGCCCCGAGGGCTATCTCCGCGTGGGCGGCCGGGGTGGTGAGGTTCAGCACCGTGTCCACGTCCGGGCTGCTCAGCAGCTCCTCGACCGACAGCGCCCGGGCGCCGGGCAGTTCGGCGGCGGCCGCCGCCGACCGGGAGGCGTCGAGGTCGGCGACCGCGGCGACTTGCACAGCGGGATGGCCCACGAGCGTGTCCAGGTACGCGCGGGAGATGACGCCGAGCCCTACGATCCCGACGCGGTGCGCGTCGCCCACAGCATGCCCCTCTCGATGATGGCGCGGACGTGCGGGTTCTCCAGGACGTCGACGCTGTGCCCCGGGGTCGTCACCACGATCCGCCCGGCACCCCACCGGCGGGTCCAGACCGCCGGCGAGGTGACCGGCCGGTGCCAGGGCTCCCACGGCCGCACCGGATGCGTGGTGGTGGCCAGAACGTCGATGAGGTCGTCGTGGAGCACCCAGTACTGCTCGGTCTCCAGCGCGAAGTCCTCGATACCGGCCGTGATCGGGTGCGCGCGACCGGCATCGGTGAGGGTGATGGTGTGGGGCAGGAAGTTGTCCGCCGCCTCACCCCGGCGCTCGCACGGCTCCTTGCCCGGGTGCGTGGCGAACTGGCCGCCCACCAGGTGCAGATAGTCCGACGAGGCGCGGAAGGAGTCGGCGATGCCGCCGTGCCAGCCGGTGAAGCCGGTACCGGCCACGACCGCCGAGGCCAGCCCCGCCAGCTGGTCGCGCGTGATCTCCGACATCGTCACGCACTGCACGACCAGGTCCGTGCCGGTCATCTCGGCGGCATCCGCGTAGATTTCCGTCGACTCCTCGACCCGGACGGCGTATCCGTTGGTCCTCAGGAAGGGCAGGAACAGTTCCGTGGCCTCGACCGGCTGATGCCCTTCCCAGCCGCCTCGGACCACCAGGGCTCTCTTCTGCGTCATCGTGATCTCACTATGCGCCGGTCGCCCGCGCCCGGAAAAGGGGGCCGGACCTCACGAAAGTTTCGCGCCGGCGGCCCGCGCCGAGACCATCCAGCAGGCCGCCGTGTAGCGGACCTCCGTGCCGTGCACGAAGGGATCGAAGGCGGGCCGGACCACCTCGACGATCTCGGCCCGGGTCCGCTCGTCGGCCGCGGGCAGGACCGTGCCGAGCGGACCGAGCCGGGTGAAGTACGTGACGAGTTCCTTCTCGGGCAGGGCGCAGACCGCGTCGACCGGCTGGATGTCGATCCCGGCCCAGCCGCTCTCCGCCAGGATGCGATGAACCCGCCGCGGGTCCGCGAAGGCGAACTGGCCCGGCTGGTCCGGCTGCCGGGCGGGAAGCTCCGGCAGGAACGGGGCCGCGGCGCGCTCCGCCGTCGTCATGAACGGGTTCTCCTCGGGGCCCCGCCACACGACGCACCGCAGTGCCGCTCCGTCCCTCACCGTGCTCCTCAGATTGCCGAAGGCCCGCACGGGGTCGCTGAAGAACATGACGCCGAAGCGAGAGATGACGGCGTCGAAGGCGGCCGGTTCGAACGCGTGCTCCTGCGCGTCGGCCTGGATGAAGGACGCCGGTACGCCCTCCTGCGCAGCGCGCGCCCGGGCCGTCTCGATCATCGGGCCGGAGATGTCGACACCGACGCAGTGGCCCACCCTGCGCGCGACGGCGCGGGTGATGCTTCCCGTACCGCAGCCGACGTCCAGCACACTCGCCGCGTGTTCGGCGGCCACGGTGTCGACGAGCAGCTCCTCCCAGGGCCTGAACATCTCGTTCAGCAGCCCCTGGAGATCCACCCAGGCATGGCCGGCGGGCCCGTTCCAGCGGGCGGCCTGCTCGTCGTAGGACGTGCGTGAGGCATCCATCGTCGTCTCTCCCTCTGCTTGCCTTTGTCGGGACGGGATGACAGCGTTCTACTTCAAGTCGACTTGAGGTCAAGACAATGACAGACCTGGACATCGCCGAGGTGGCGCACCGCGCCGGAGTGCCCGCCTCGACCCTGCGGTTCTACGAGGAGAAGGGGCTGATCGCCTCGACCGGCCGACGCGGCCTGCGGCGCCAGTACGACCCCGGCGTCCTGGAGCGGCTGGCGCTGATAGCGCTGGGACGGACGGCCGGGTTCTCCCTCGACGAGATCGCGCAGATGTTCGCGCCGGACGGGCAGCCGCGCATCGACCGGCGGAAGCTGTCGGACAAGGCGGACGAACTGGACCGCAGGATCCGCGAACTCGGCGTCCTGCGGGACTCCCTGCGGCACGCCGCCGCCTGTCCCGCACCGAGCCACCTGGAGTGCGCCACCTTCCGCCGCCTGATCGACGCGGCGGCGTCCGGCGATGTCACGGCGCCGGGACGGCGGATTCCCGAGCGCCGCTGACGGGCGGTCGGCGCCCTCGGTCCCTCCTGGGCCGTGCTTTGCCCGATCCCCGTCGCCGGCCCGGCCTCGGCTGCGGACTCCGGGAGACCACCGTGCCGAAGACCGTGAAAGGGCAGGCAGCGGGACTGACCAAGGACCAGCGCAACGCCTTCGTGGCCGCCTGCCTCGGCTGGGCGATGAACGCGACGCGTTTGCGGACGTACGTTCGTACGACGCGGCCACCGGGAAGGATGACGGTGGGGCCCACGGTGGAAGCCGCTGGAGGGGGAGAAGCTGAAGCCCTGGTCAGACGGCCGTACCGCCCATCGGCGGCCCGTCTCCCTCCGCACCGTCACCGGGCCCGACACCCCAGGACTTGTCATGGCCTCGGCCGTGCCTCGAAGCGCTCGGGTTCCGGGAAGGAGAAGCCGTGCCGCAGTCCGAAGAGCAGCGTCTGGTCGATCTCGAAGCGCGACTCGAACGGGAGGATCCCCGGTTCACCCGGGCCATACGATCCGGTCGTCCCGCCCGGCCACGGGAGTACCGCAGGACCGGAGCCTGGTGGGGGCTGGGACTCGGCGTGGCCGTACTGGGCTCGGGCATCGCCTTGGCCCAGGGGCTGCTCATCGCGGGCGGTCTGGTCCTGGTCGGCATGGCGGCCCAGCTGGCCGATCCGGACCCGGCCCGCATGACGCACCGGGGGTTCGGGCGGCGCTGACGGGGATGGTCCTGCGGGCCCCTCCGATGGCGGCCGGAGACCTGCGGTATGCCGCCGTCAGGGTGGCGTAGTAACCCGTGTGAACGCCCCGGATGGTGGGACGGCCCGGCGTGACTGACGGTGGTTCACGTCGAGGCCGGGTCTCGTGAGCTGGCAAGGCGTCAGCTGCCCGGATCGCGACGGAAGGACTCACCGATGCGCTCTGCCCGCATGCTGCTCGCGACGGCCACCGCCACGGCCGCCCTCGCGATCGCCGCACCCGCCGCCTACGCCGAGGCGATGGGTGACTGGGACCACGACAGCAATTCCTACAGCAAGGAGCACCACAAGGACGGCGACCACCACGCGCCGCGCGGCGGCGTACACACGGGTGGAGGTGCGCTGACCGCGGACAAGGACTGGGACTCCTCGGAGCACGGCAAGGACGCCTCCGGCGACCAGCGCGGCGAAGAGGGCAAGGAAGAGGGCAAGCACGAAGAGCACGGCAAGCACGAGGAGCACGGCAAGGACGACGGACAGGAGAAGGGCTGGGAGGGCAAGCACGAGGAGCACGGCAAGGACGACGGACAGGAGAAGGGCTGGGAGGGCAAGCACGACAAGCACGACAAGCCGCACGGCGGGATGCACACCGGCGGCGGTGCCCTGGCGGCCGTGAACTCGAACGACGACTGGGACAACCCCAAGCACGACTCGGACATCTACAAGGACGGCGAGGGCGACTGGGGCCACAAGCAGGAAGAGAAGGGCTCCGGCAACAAGGGCGACTGGGGCGACAAGGAGGGCAAGCACGAGAAGGGCTGGGAGGGCAAGCACGGCAAGCACGACAAGCCGCACGGCGGGATGCACACCGGCGGCGGCGGGCTGGCCTCGGGGCCGGGCGTGACGGCCGGCGGTCTGGCGGTGCTGGCGGTGGCCGGCACGGGCCTGTACGCGCTGCGACGTCAGCGGGCCTCGCAGGGTGCCGTATGACCGGTGCCTGACCTCATAACCACCGTGGCCGCCGCACGTGCCCCTCACGTCGCGGCGGCCCGGCTCGTCCTTCCACGTGCCGTGCCCGCTGCTGTGCTCGAATGAGGTGGTCCTTATGGCAGCCAGTCCCCCCGCTCTTCCCGACCCCGGGCCCGAACCGTCGAGGCGGCGACTCCGCACCGTGGTGACGGTGCTCTGGGCGGCTGCCGCCCTCGCCCTGACCGTGAGCATGGTCGGCGGCCGGGGCGAGTCGTCCGACGCCGGCCCGCCGCACCCACCGTCCGCCGTGTCGGCCGCCTCGGCCGTACCCGAACCGTCCGACACGCCGAACAGGTCCGCGGCGCCGCACCGGTCCGCCGCCACCGGCCCGCACCTGCCGCGCTCCCGGCCGGTCCGCCTGCTCATCCCCAAGATCTCGGTCGACGCGCCGTTCACCGACCTCGCCATCGGTCCTTCGGGGCAACTGGAGCCACCGCCGCCGGAGGACACCAACCTCGTCGGCTGGTACGCCAAGGGGCACACGCCCGGTGAGGCCGGTACCGCGATCATCGCCGGGCACGTGGACACCGCGACCTCCCCGGCCGTGTTCGCCGGGCTCAGCCAGCTGAAGAAGGGCGACCGGTTCCAGGTGGTGCGGGCCGACGGAGCCAAGGCGACCTTCGTCGTGGACGCCGCGGAGTCGTTCGACAAGGACGCCTTCCCCAGCGACCGCGTGTACGGCGACACGGCGGACGCCCAGGTCCGGCTCATCACCTGCTCGGGTTCCTACGACCGTAAGGCCCGGGACTACACCGAGAACCTGGTGGTCTTCGCCCACCTCGTCTGACGTCCGGCCCCACGGCCTGACTTGGTGTTTTAGAGTGGCTGCCACCAGTTCAGGCGACTGTGGGACCTGTGAGGTATGCGCACACCATGACGACCGAAACGTTTGAGTTCCAGGTAGAGGCACGTCAGCTGCTCCAGCTGATGATCCACTCGGTCTACTCGAACAAGGATGTCTTCCTGCGGGAACTCGTCTCCAACGCCTCCGACGCGCTCGACAAGCTGCGTCTGGAGAAGCTGCGGGACGACGCGCTCGACGCCGACGTCTCGGACCTGCACATCGAGCTCGACGTCGACAAGGAGGCCCGCACCCTCACGGTGCGGGACAACGGCATCGGCATGTCGTACGACGAGGTCGGACGGCTCATCGGCACCATCGCCAACTCCGGGACGGCCACGTTCCTCCAGGAGCTGAAGGAGGCGAAGGACGCGGCCGGGGCCGAGGGACTCATCGGCCAGTTCGGTGTCGGCTTCTACTCCGGATTCATGGTGGCCGACGAGGTGACGCTGGTGACCCGCCGCGCCGGCGAGGGCCAAGGGACCCGCTGGACGTCGCGCGGCGAGGCCACGTACACGCTGGAGAGGGTCGACGACGCGCCGCAGGGCACGTCCGTCACGCTCCACCTCAAGCCCGCCGACCCCGAGAACCAGCTGCACGACTACACCTCGGAGTGGACGATCCGGGAGATCGTCAAGCGCTACTCGGACTTCATCACCTGGCCCATCCGGATGGTCCCGCAGGCGAAGGACGGGGAGGGCGCGCCCGAGCCCGAGACGCTGAACTCCATGAAGGCCCTGTGGGCGCGCTCGCGGGACGAGGTCTCCGACGACGAGTACCACGAGCTGTACAAGCACATCAGCCACGACTGGCGCGACCCGCTGGAGACGGTCCGGCTCCAAGCCGAGGGCACCTTCGAGTACCAGGCGCTGCTCTTCGTCCCCTCGCACGCCCCGCACGACCTGTTCACCCGGGACTTCAAGCGCGGTGTCCAGCTGTACGTGAAGCGCGTCTTCATCATGGACGACTGCGAGGCGCTGCTGCCGCCGTACCTGCGCTTCGTCAAGGGCGTCGTCGACGCGCAGGACCTCTCGCTCAACGTCTCCCGCGAGATCCTCCAGCAGGACCGGCACATCCGGATGATGCAGCGCCGGCTGACCAAGAAGGTCCTGTCCACGGTCAAGGAACTCATGACCGGGGACACCGAGCGCTACGCCACGTTCTGGCGCGAGTTCGGCACCGCCCTGAAGGAGGGCCTGGTCACCGACTCCGACAACCGTGACGCCATCCTCGCCGTCTCCTCGTTCGCGACCACGCACTCCGACGAGGAGCCGACCACTCTCGCGCAGTACGTGGAGCGGATGAAGGACGGTCAGAACGACATCTACTACATCACCGGCGAGTCCCGGCAGAGCATCGAGAACTCCCCGCACATGGAGGCGTTCCGGGACAAGGGCATCGAGGTCCTGCTGCTCACCGACGCCGTGGACGAGGTGTGGGTCGACGCCGTCGGCGAGTACGAGGGCAAGAAGCTGCGGTCCGTCGCCAAGGGCGAGATCGACCTCGATGCCGAGGGCGAGGAGAAGACCGGCGAGGAGCGGGAGAAGCAGGCCGAGGAGTACGCCGGGCTGCTGGGCTGGATGCGGGAGCAGCTCGACGAGGACATCAAGGAGGTCCGGCTCTCGACGCGGCTCACCGTCTCCCCGGCCTGTGTCGTCTCCGACGCGCACGACCTGACCCCGGCCCTGGAGAACATGTACCGGGCGATGGGCCAGGAGGTGCCGCGGACCAAGCGGATCCTGGAGCTCAACGCCGGTCACCCGCTGGTCAAGGGCCTGCACCAGGCGTACCAGGCCAGTGAGGACCGTACGGAGCTCGCCGAGTCCGCCGAACTGCTGCACACCCTGGCGGTGCTCGCCGAGGGAGGTCAGCCCAAGGACCCGGCTCGCTTCGTCAGGCTGGTGTCGGACCGCCTGGAGCGCACGCTGTAGTCGCGGCGCGGGATCAGGGGTGGTCCGGGGCGCCCGCCGCGCGGGCGCCGGGCGGGGTCGTGCCGGTGCCCGGCGGGACGACCTCGCCCCGGACCACCTTGGGGGCCGGGGCCGTGCCGGTTGCCTCGTCCTTGGCCGCGCGGGCCTCGGCCTTGAGGATGCGGGCCGCCTTGCCGGCCGAGCGGGTCAGCTCGGGGAGCTTCCTCACCCCGATGACGGCTATGACGACGACGAGAATGATCGCGAGCTCGCTCAGTCCGAACATGGTGTCCTGTCCTCTCTCGCCCGGGCCGGGCACGGCGTGAGCGTATCGGGCGGGGAGCACGGCGTGATCGCCGTCTCGGGATGCGGCACCGGGGTGCCGGCGCAGGTGCGGCAGCATCACCCGGCCGAGCAGCTCCCGCCGCCATACCAGCCGGGCGTGCTCCACCTGGTCGGCGGCCGGGGGCGCGCCGCCCCGGCGCAGGGCCGTGTGCAGCACGGCGGCCAGGTGACGAGGCCGGTCACGGCCGCCGCCGGCGCCGGGGTCCAGTCGGCCGCGACGAGCGATCCGGGCAACGGGCCGAAGGCGCCGGCGATGTGCAGCAGGGCGCCGACGGGCAGCAGCGCGGCGGCCCACGTGCCGGAGGCGAGCGGTGTGAGCACCGGAGGGCCGGCAGCAGGCCGCCCGACCCGAGCAGGCTCCGCGCTTCGTGCCGGGCGGCCCTGCGCACGGCGAGACAGGAGCGGTACGGCTCGTGGGCCGCCGCGCTGCTGCCCGTCGGCATGGGCGAGGGCGTGGGCGCGCAGGTGGGCTGCCGCCCGGCCGGCCGGGTCGGCGCCCCGGGCGCCGCGGATGGCCGTGGTGCTCGTCGCGTGGTGCAGTACGGCTTCGAAGTCCGCACGGTCCTCCGGGCGGAGGCGGGACGGTTCGGCCCCATGGTCTCCCGGTCGTTGCTGATGCGGCCGCCGGGCCGCCGGCACGCGGCGGACCCGGCGGGCCCTGTCAGACGTTGACGCCGAAGTCGGAGGCGATACCGGCCAGACCCGAGGCGTATCCCTGGCCGACGGCGCGGAACTTCCACTCGGCGCCGTGCCGGTACAGCTCGCCGAAGACCATCGCGGTCTCGGTGGAGGCGTCCTCGGACAGGTCGTAGCGGGCGATCTCCTGACCTCCCGCCTGGTTCACGACCCGGATGAAGGCGTTGCGGACCTGCCCGAAGCTCTGGCCGCGGTTCTCGGCGTCGTGGATGGACACCGGGAACACGATCTTGTCGATCTCCGCCGGCACGGCGGCGAGGTTCACCTTGACGGACTCGTCGTCGCCCTCGCCCTCACCGGTGAGATTGTCGCCGGTGTGCTCCACCGAACCGTCAGGGCTCTTCAGGTTGTTGTAGAACACGAAGTGCTGGTCCGAGGGGACCTTGCCGGAGGCGTCGAGGAGCAGGGCGGAGGCGTCGAGGTCGTAGTCGGTGCCGGTGGTGGTGCGCACGTCCCAGCCGAGGCCGATCAGGACGGCGGTGAGGCCGGGCGCCTCCTTGCTGAGCGAGACGTTGCCGCCCTTGGACAGGGAAACTCCCACGGCGTACTCCTTCTTGAGCGCTGACGTGTGCGGTGCGGATACCACTCTGAAATCTACAACAATGTAGAAGTGAACGGGGTCGGTTCTGCGGATCTATACGATGTCCGGACGGACAGCGCAGGGCGGCGAATGGGAGGCAGGGCGGTGACGGATCCCGGACAGCGTCCCCGGCGGGGACAGGGCGAGTTGGAGGCGCTGGTGCTGTCGGCGCTGCGGGAGGCGGACGGCCCGGCCACGGCCGGCTGGGTGCAGGAACGCCTCGGCGGTGACCTCGCCTACACGACGGTGATCACCATTCTGACCCGCCTGCTGGGCAAGGGCGCGGTGACCCGGGAGCGGGTCGGCCGGTCCTTCGTCTGGACACCCGCCTCGGACCAGGCGGGCCTGGCCGCCCGCAAGATGCGCAAGGTGCTGGACGCCGAGAGCGACCGGGGCGCCGTGCTGGCCAGCTTCCTCACCGGCCTCGGCCCGGACGAGGAGAAGCTGCTGCGTGACCTGCTGGATCAGGCCCGGGGCCCAGGGGAAGACTGAGCGGTGAACTCCGTATCCCCGTCCGGCACCTGGCGGGCCGGGCCGTCCGGGCGGAAATCCTGCACCCGTCGTCGGCTGGGGCGGGCCGCACCGTCTGGGACAGGGAGGCGCTGACGGTGTCCGTGCCGCGCACGCCCGGCGTGTTGCTCGTCCGGCTCGGTCAGGAGCCGTGAGGAGGACCGCTCACGCGCTTACGGCCTCGCGCCGCCGCGTCCGATCACGCGCGTCCCGGCGGAACGCCCACGCCATGCCGGGCTCCATCACCCAGCGGAACACCCGTCGCACCGGCGGGGTGCACAGCGCGGTCACGAGCACCGCGGCGGCGAGCGTCACGACGATCTCACCCAGCGGCCGGTGCACCCACGCCGGCTCGTACCAGCCCCAGAACTTGGAGCCCTGGGCCACGAAACCGTGCAGCAGGTAGCCGTAGAGCGTGCCCGCGCCCAGCGCGGTGAACCAGGCGCGGCGCCCGGGCACCCAGGCGAGGAAGCAGGCGACCAGGACCAGCGAGCAGCCGAAGGTCACCAGGGTCATGACGGGCCCGTACCAGGCGGGCGCCGCGAGCTCCTCGGCGCTGTCGCGGTGGTAGAACCAGGCGCCGCTCATCCGCGGCACCGCCCAGTGGGCCACGACGAGCGCGCCAGCGAAGACCGGCACGGCCAGGATCCGCGCCGCACGGCGCCGCACCAGGCGGAAGTGCTCGGGCCGCAGCCGCAGACCGAGGACGAAATACGGCAGGAACTGCAAGGTGCGCTGCAGATCGAGGTCGTTGCCGATGGACGGCGAGAGCGTCGCCAGCATCGCGATGACCAGGGCGACGGGCAGCGGCCACCGTACGCGCTGCCAGATCGGTGTGGTCAGCCGCCAGATGAACAGGGCCGCCAGGAACCAGGTCAGATAGAGGGGGTCCAGCAGGCTGACCGGCCGGCCGTGTTCCTGGTCGGTCCACCGGGTGAACAGGGTGTACGCCGTCTCGAAGACGACGTACGGCACGGCGAGCCCGGTGATCAGGCGCCTGATCCGCCCCGGGCTCGCGTCGAACGAACGAGAGAAGTAGCCGGAGATCACGATGAACGCCGGCATGTGGAAGGCGTACACGACCATGTAGAGCGCGCTGACCGCCCGGCTGTCGTCCCGCAAGGGCTCCCAGGAGTGGCCGATCGCCACCAGCACGATCGCCAGGTACTTGGCGTTGTCGAAGAACGCGTCCCGCCGGCCCGCCGGTTCCGTCACGGGCGGCGCTTTCCGCTCCGTTCCGCCGGGCGCGACCGTGCGCATGCGCAGGGTGTCCTCGCTCATCACGCCTCCCGCGCGCGGTCCGGGGAACCGGGGCGGGCGTGAACGCGTCTTGCCGGGGAGACGGCGGTGGGGTGCCGGTGCGACATCCCCGCCGCCTGACCACCGAGTGGCGGGGTAAACCGCTTTCCGGCGGGGTGTAGCGCGGATCACGTCAAGGGTGGTGCCGCCGGGCCCGGAGCCGGGCGGCACCGCCGCACGCGGGCGTGCTCAGCTCACCGAGCAGTTCTCGCCGTTGAGAGTGAAGGCCGTCGGGCTGGGGTTCGCGGTCGAACGGGTGGCCGTGAAGCCGAGAGAGACCGAGCCGGCCGCGGGGATCGTCGCGGTGTACGAGGCGGCCGCGACGCTCACCTCGGAGCCGCTCTGGGTCGCCGTACCGCCCCACAGGTTGGTGATGCGCTGGCTGTCCGGGAAGGTCCAGCGCAGCGTCCAGCCGTTGATCGCCGACGTGCCGGTGTTGCGGAGGACGATCTCGCCCTGGAAGCCGCCGGACCAGCTGCCCGTCACCCGGTAGGCCACACCACAGGCCGACGGTGAGCCGCCGGGGGAGGTCGTGACCGTCACCGTGCCCGAGCGGGGCGAGCGGTTGCCGGCGGCGTCGCGGGCGTAGACGGCGAAGGTGTGGGAGGTCGCGGGGGACAGGCCGGTGAGGGTGGCGGTGGTCCTCGCGGTGCTCGTGACGGCCGACTCGGAGCCCTCGTTGAGCCGCACGACGTCGTAGCCGGTGACGCCCCTCGCGTCGGAGGCGGCTGCCCAGGTCAGAGTGACGGACGAGGAGGTCACTCCGGAGGCGGTCGGGGTGCCGGGGGCCGTCGGGGGCGTGGTGTCGCCGCCGCCGGATCCGTAGATCGTGGCCTCCTTGGCGGTGGCGGCGATGCCGTTCGCGCCGTTGAAGAGCCGCTGCCCCCAGGAGGTGAGCTGGTCCGGGTCGAAGTTCGTGACCATGTCCAGGTAGCCGACGTCGCTGCTGTTGCCGCTCCACGACCAGCCGAGGTAGCCGAGGCCGAGCTGCTGGGCGGTGGCCAGGATGGTGTCCTCGTCGGGGTTGCCGTCGGAGTGGTCGTGGCCGAACTCGCCGACCACGAGGGGAAGCTTGGCTTCGACGAAGCGGTTCAGATAATCGCTGACCTTCGTGGCCGTGTTGAAAACGCCGTACATGTGGACGGAGAAGACCGTGTTGCGGTCGGGGTCGGCGGCGAAGACGGACGCGGCGTTGTCGCGCATGGTGAACGACCAGTCCTGTCCCCAGTTGGGCGCGTCGACCATGAGTGTGTGGTTGAACCCGGCGCCGCGCAGCTTCTGGATGGCCGCCTTGGTGTCGGCCGTCCACGCCGTGTGGGTGCTGTTGCCGAACGGCTCGTTGCCGATGTTGACGATGACGTAGTCCTCCTGGCCGGCCAGGGCGCTCTTCACGCTGATCCAGTAGTCGGCCGCGCGGGAGAGGGTCGTCGCTCCGCTCTGATCGCCGTACCCCGTGGTGTCGTGGACTTCGAGGACGCAGATGAGCCGGTTCTGCTTGCACTGGGAGACGACGTTCGCCACGTCGGCGGTGTCGTTGCGGGCCCAGCGGTCACCGCTGGCGAGGACCACGCGGACGGTGTTGGCGCCCTTGGCCTTGATGTGGGCGAAGGAGCTGATCCGGTTCGGATACCAGGTGTGGGCGTGGTTGACGCCACGCATCACGAAGTCGTTCCCGCTCGCCTCCAGCAGCCGGCCGTTCTGGACCCGGAAGCCGGTGGGGGCGGCCTGGGCCGGCGGGGTGAGCACGAGGAAGGACAGGAGGAGGCCCAGAAGGGCGGCGGCCACGGTGGCCGGGCGTGGGGTGGTGAGCGTGGGGCGGAGTCTCATGACGGCTCCAGAAGTGGGGGTCGGGTGAGGCGCGTGGTCGGTCGCGCTGCGGCGCTGAACGGGGTGCTGCTGCCCTCGGGGCCCGGTCCGCACGGGCCCGTGGCCGGGACGTCCCGCACCCGGCACGGCTGTCATCCCGCCGGTGCCTTCGCCGTGCAGGTGACGGTCGCCGCCGGGGTGCCCGCCGTCGCCGGGGCGGTGGCGACGAAGCCGAACGTGGCGCTCGCGCCGGGGGCGAGCGCGCCGTTCCAGGCCGCGTTGGTGACGGTGGCGGTGCCGTCCGCGGCCGTGGTGTGGGTGCCGTTCCAGACCTGGGTGAGGCGCGCGCCGTTCGCCGGTGCGACGGTCGCGGTCCAGCCCGAGACGGTGGAGGACGACGTGTTGGTCACCATCACCTCGCCCTGATAGCCGCCCTGCCAGGAGGAGACGGCCCGGAAGCGCGCGGTGCAGGCGGCCGGGTCCTCGCCCGGGTCGCCGGGGCCGCCCGGGTCCTGAGGGACACCGGCGTCGAGGACCGCCGCCAGGGCCGGGAACCAGCGGGCGGCGATCTTGTTGTCACCGGAGGCGTTGGGGTGCACGCCGTCGTAGGTGTCGGTGGCCGTGCTGAAGCCGGTCCACTGGTCGACCACGGTGACGGGGGAGCGGTCGGTGCCGGTCGTCCGGGCCCAGCCGGGAAGGCGCGCGTTGAAGTCGACGACGCGCTGCGCACAGGCCCCGCAGCTGCTCGGGTTCATGGGGATGAGCTGGGCGACGAGGATCCGCATGTCCGGATCGGAGGCCCTCATCTGCGTCACGAGCTTGGTGTAGGCGGCGAGGATGCGGTCGGGGGAGATGCCGCTCCAGACGTCGTTCGTGCCGAAGTGCATGACAACGATGTCCGGCCGCGTGGAGGCCAGCCTGCCGGGGAGCAGGTTCTGGTCGGCCACATGGGTGGCCAGTTCGCCGCCGTGCCCCTCGTTGTCACCGTCGTGCGCCTGACCGCAGCCCTGCGGGGGGAGGGTGCCGACGAAGTCGATGTCCTTGTATCCGCTGCTCACCAGCCGGTTCCACAGCACGGCCCGCCAGCAGCCCGGCGACCCGGTGATCGAGTCGCCCAGCGGCATGACGCGGACGGGGTCCGCCGCGGGCGCGGCCGTCGCGTGCGATGCGGACGTCATGCCGAGTGGGAGGAGCAGGGCGGCCAGGAGCCCGAGAACGGACATGACCCGTAAGTGCGGGGACGAGTGGGGGGTTCTGCGCATGGTGGTCCCTTCCCTTGGTGAGGTGGGAGCGCTCCCACCACATCAAGCCATCGTTGTCATTGACGCGTCAAGAGGCGGGGCGGTGAGAGGGTGGTGCCCGAAAGCCGCAGAACGCGCGGCGACGATCACTCGGAGGCGGACGTGGACCTGGAGCGTGGCGCCCTGGAGGGGGTGCGGATCGCGGACTTCTCGCGAGTCCTGGCCGGGCCGTACGCCACCATGCTCCTCGCCGACCTCGCCGACCTCGCCGACCTCGGCGCCGATCAGACCGGTGATCAGCTCACCGCCGACGGCGTTCGCGCCGACCGCCGCGAAGAACATGATCCCGGCGCAGAGGTACGGCCGTCGGATGCGCAGCAGCTTCACCCGCACCGGCGGCAGGTTCAGGGCGAGCAGCAGCGCCACGCCGACGAACAGGGAGGCGATCAGCCCCCCCATCAGGTCGGGTTCGCGTTCGAAGAGGAGCGGGCCGGGCCGGATGCCGTGCTGCTGGAAGGCGGCAGGCATCACGGCCGATGCGGGTAGGTCCACGCCCCGTGGGGGAGGGCGACGTGGGCCACATGGTGCACGTGGCATCGACACGCCGTCTCGCCTGCGGAACCAACGGGAGGTTCTGGTCATCGCGGTAACCGGGGCGCCCGCGGCGTTTCGTCCGCACCACGGCGAGCGAACGGCCCCGGTGCCGGGGCGCCGGGGCCGTCGCGTGTGGCGGTTCAGCGCGCCTTATGAGGTGTGGATCTCCAGGGCGGCCCGCACGGCGGACTCCAGGGCTCCCTCGATCCAGGCCGGTTTGACGGAGGTGTGGTCACCGGCGAAGTGCAAGGGCCCCTCCCGCACGGGGATGACCGGGAGCAGCTCGGTGTGCTGCCCGGGCAGCAGCACGGACGCCTCCCCGTAGGCGTAGGGGTCGCGCAGCCAGCTCTGGGTACGTCCCGCGCCGGTGTAGAAGACCTCGATGCGCTGGCCGTAGACCTGTTGGAGGCCGCACAGGGCGTGCGGGTAGCGCGCCTCGTCGTCGAGGGAGTCCCAGCGCAGCGCGTCGTCCGCCCAGCTGTAGGAGGCCAGCACGACACCCCCCGCGCTGCCCGGGACCGGATGGGAGGGGTGGAACATGAACCGGTTGGCGTTGTCCGACACCGAGCCGCCGCCCACGACGTCGACCGCCTCGGGCTGGTCGCGCCCGCTCGCGCGGTTGGCCGCGTAGTGGGTGCGCTGACCCGCCGAGATGTGCCCGCCGGGCACCGAGGGGTGGGCGCCGAGGAGGGTGCCGTCCGTGGCGGCGCGGCCGGTGCGGTACGCGTCGTACAGGCCGGGGTCGACGGCGTGCAGTTCGCGCTTCCAGTCGGCCTCGTCGAACTCCCACCAGCGGCGGCTGAACTCCAGCAGCACCTTGGTCGCGCTGTCGTAGTGCAGCTCGCTGACCGCGCGGCGCTTGCCGTACGACAGGGGTGGGTCGATCTGTACGTGGCGCAGGCCGGAGAACGGCACCGTGACCACGGCGACGTCCGCGGTGAACTGCTCACGCACGACCGGGCCGCCGCGGCCCTCGGACACGGTGTCCACCCACACGTGCGGGCCCTTGCTCCGGGCGTGAGCGGCGTCCGGCGCGGGGCGGTCGGGGTGGTGGTACTCGATGCGCGTGACGCGGCGGTCGAACCGCACGTTCTCGCGCACGCGCTCCAGCAGGGCGTCCGGCAGGACGGCCGTGCCGCCCTCCAGTTCGTAGAACGGGGTGTCGGGGCTGATGAGGGAGGAGCCGATGAAGCTGTGGATGAAGGAGAGCGGGAGGCGCGAGGTCAGGTTCTCCAGGGTGCCGATCAGGTCGATGGTCCGCTCGTCCAGGCCCGCGTGCTCGGTGAGGAAGCGGAACATCGACCAGTCACCGAAGCGCCGCACCACGCGGGCCCAGCCCCGCAGCCGCTCCGGAAGCGGCTTGTCGACCCGTTTGCCGTGGGAGTCGACGTAGCTGAACTCGTCGCGCACCGGGTCCAGCGCCGACCGCAGGATGGCGGCGGCCGGGGTGTCCCAGTGGGCCTTGGGCACACCGAAGGACCGGTTCACGCGCCGGGGCGCGCGGGCGTATTCGGTGCGCCGTACGCGGATGCCGTTGACGTGGATCCAGGTGCGGCCGGCGGGGCGCCCTTCGGCATCGACGTCGACGTAGTGGAAGCGCCGCTTGTCGAGGCCGAACTGGTCGATCAGTTCCATCACCAGGGGGTGGCTGCCGGGGAGGCGCATCGCGCCCGCTTCGGCGTACTGGCGGGGATCGGCGAAAGGCTGCTCGGCGTCCTCGTGGCCGCCTTTGCGGAAGGTCTTGACGCGTCCGCCCGCCCGGTTGCCGTTGGCCTCCAGGACCGTGACCCGGTGACCGGCCTTCTTCAGGAGCCAGGCGGCGACCAGCCCGGCCGGACCGGCGCCGATGACGAGGACGTCTTTGGGGCGGGTCCGGCGCTGAGCCGGCAGCCCCTTCTTGAGGACGCGCTGGTAGCGCGGGACGAGGGGACGGTCGTCGGAGTCCAGTACGAGCAGTGCGCGGGCGACGGCGAGGCACCGGTCGAAGTCGGCGCCGCGTCTGTCGCCCGGGGCGGCCGGTGCGGCCGGTGCCGGCAGAGCCGTGGCGGCACCGCCGGTCAGGGCCGTCGCGACCGTGGCCGTGCCGGCCACCGTCGCGAAGGTCCTCCGGGAGAAACCGCCGTCCGCATGCACCACCGCGTGATCTTCAGTCATGGCCGCCTTTGTACTGGCGGCCCCGCCCGGGCGCCGTCCTTCGGCCGGGCGTTGACCCGAAGGAGCGAAGCCGGCCGCAAACACTGACGTCACAGCGGGTCCGCCGGGCCGGCCGGCCCGGGCAACCCGAAGGAATGAATGCGCGGCGAACCGCGGCCGCCGCCACGAACCGGCCCGCACACTGCGACATGCGGATGCACATCCGTGCTCTCCGGGCGGCCGTCCATCCGGTTCATCGCGTACGCGGCGCCGACCGGCACCAGGGGAGTCCGGGGCGGCGGAGGGGGGAAGAGTGGCGCAGCGGCGTGTTCCGTGGGGTGACCGAGCCCGTTACTGGTTCGACAGCACCCTGGCCCGCGGTGCCTCGGCGATCGTCGGCTGGATGGCGCTGTTGTGCCTCGCCGTCGTCGTCCCGGCCAGCGCGGTGGTGGTGTGGACCGACCCCGGCGCGCCGGAGGCCCTGCCGGACCGGCTGGTGGCGGTGTGGCGGCTCACCGGCGAGACCCTGCGGCTGGGCGGCGCGACGGGTACGCCGCTGCGCGTGACGATGTCGGTGCTGCTCGCCCTGGTCGCCCTGCTGTACGTGTCGACGCTCGTCGGCCTGATCACGACGGCGCTCACGGAGCGGCTCACCGCGTTGCGCAGGGGCCGTTCCACCGTGCTGGAAAGCGGGCACGTCGTGGTCCTGGGCTGGTCGGAGCAGGTGTTCACGGTGGTGAGCGAGCTGGTGGCCGCCAACGCCAATCAGCGGCGCGCTGCGGTGGCGGTGCTGGCCGACCGGGACAAGACCGCCATGGAGGAGGCCCTGGGCACCAAGGTCGGCCCCATGGGCCGTACGAGGCTGATCTGCCGCAGCGGCCCCACCACCGACCCGGCGGTGCTCACCCTGACCAGCCCGGCGACGGCCGGTGTCGTGCTGGTCCTGCCCCGCGACGAGCCGGACGCCGACGCGGAGGTGGTCAAGACGCTGCTGGCGCTCCGGGCGGCCCTGCCCGGGGAAGGGGCCCGCCCGCCGGTCGTCGCCGCCGTCCGGGACGACCGCTACCGGCTGGCCGCCACGCTCGCCGCCGGGCCGCGCGGCGTCGTCCTGGAAGCCGACACCGTCACCGCCCGGCTGATCGTCCAGGCCGCCCGCCGCCCCGGGCTCTCCCTCGTCCACCAGGAGCTTCTCGACTTCGCCGGTGACGAGTTCTACCTCGTCACCGAACCGGACCTGGCCGGACGCCCGTTCGGTGACGCGTTGCTGTCCTACCCGACGTCCAGCGTCGTCGGCATCGTGCGCGGCGACACCCCCGCGCTGAACCCACCGCCGCAGACGCCCCTCGCCGAGGACGACCTGCTCATCGTCATCTCCCGGGACGACGACACGCTTCGGCCGGCCGACTGCGAGGACGCGGTCGAGAAGGCGGCGATGGCGTTCGGCCCCGTCACGCCCCCGCGGCCGGAGCGGGTCCTGCTGCTGGGCTGGAACCGCCGAGCGCCGCTCATGGTCGACCAGTTGCGCCGCCGCGCCCGGCCCGGATCGGCGGTGGACGTGGTCGCGGACGGCGGTGCAGCGACGGTCCGCCAGGTGAACGAGACCGACGCGCACCAGGGCAGCGACCTGACGCTGACCCTGCACCACGGTGACGTCACCCGGCCCGAGACTCTGCGGGGCCTGGACGTGCCCTCCTACGACAGTGTGATCGTGCTCGGCCAGGATCCCGCCCCGGGGCAGCCTCCGGAGGACCCCGACAACCGCACGCTCGTCACACTCCTGCTGCTGCGGCAACTGGAGGAGGCCACGGGGCGTGTCCTGCCGGTCGTCACCGAACTGATCGACGACCGCAACCGGGCGCTGGCCCCTCTCGGCCCCGGAGCCGACGTGATCATCAGCGGCAAGCTCATCGGCCTGCTCATGGCGCAGATCTCCCAGAACCGGCACCTGGCGGCGGTGTTCGAGGAGTTGTTCTCGGCCGACGGCACCGGCATCCGCCTGCGGCCGGCCGGCGACTACGTGCTGCCCGGGTGCGAGACGACCTTCGCCACCGTCGTGGCGGCGGCACGTCAGCGCGGTGAATGCGCCGTCGGTTACCGAAGCCACGACGACGCGTCGGCCGGCCCGGGCTACGGGGTGCGGATCAACCCGCCCAAGGCGGAGCGGCGCGGCTGGACGGCCGGGGACGAGGTGATCGTCGTCGGCGAGGACTGAGGCGCCCGCGTACACGGCGCGCCGGACCGGCCCGATCGGCCCGATCAGGCCGCCCGGCGGCCGCTTCGGCGGTCGTCGTCGCGGCCCTGGGAGCGGGTGCGGCCCGCGCCGCCCGGTCCGGCACCGACGGCCAGGACCACCGGCGCCACCACACAGCCCGGTCCGGCCGGACGCGCCGCGCGGTGCTGTTCATGAGACCTCTTTCGGGGCGGACGGAGTCGGCCGGTGCACCGGCCGCCGCTCCGATGACCCGGAGAGCTGCGGACAACTCCCTTTCGGGGGAAGTTCGCGTGAGACTCGTTCTCGGTTCGGGCGCCCGGACAAAAGCGACCCAAGTGCCCTTCCTCTGGGTGAAGAAACACGGAAATTCGACTGCGTGTTCGCCTAAGGCCAGGGCATCAGAGGGGACGGAGGTTGATGACTATGGTTCCCCTGCTTCTCGTCCTGCTGCTGGCCCTGGTCCTCTTCGGTGCGGGCTTCGCACTGAAGGCCCTGTGGTGGATCGCGGTGATCGTGCTGGTCCTGTGGCTGCTCGGCTTCGTGCTGCGCACCGCGGACAGTGGTGGCCGCAAGGGCCGCTGGTATCGCTGGTAGGCCGACAGGCCGCCACATGAGGCGAACAGAACATCAGGAATGGGGTAAACGAAAGTGACCCGTATGTCTTCGAGGAAAGGCGTTCCCGTTCCATGGCCGACACACAAGATGTCGTAGAACTCATTCTCCAGGACCACCGGCGCATGGAAGACCTCTTCCGCCAGATGCGGAGCGTCGAAGCCGACCGGGCCGGTGCGTTGCGGGAATTCGCGGATCTGCTGATCGCGCACGCGCAGGCCGAGGAGGCCAAGGTCTACCCGGCGCTCAAGCGGTACAAGAACATCGACGACGAAGAGGTCGAGCACGGCGAGCACGAGCACGACGAGGGCAACGAGGCCCTCCTGGAGCTCCTCGAGGTCGAAGAGGTCGGCTCCGAGGAGTGGGACTCGAAGCTCGAGGAGCTGGTGGAAGCCGTCACCCACCACGCCGACGAGGAGGAGCGCACCATCCTCAACGGCGCGCGGGAGAACGTGGCGATGGAGCGTCGGGAGGCGCTGGGCCAGGCGTTCGCGCAGGAGCGCGAGCGTCAGCTGAAGGCCGGCTGTGGTTCCGTGGAGAACGTACGCAAGATCGTCGAGTCCTGACTCGACCGGACCGGCCCTGATGGCCACCACCCGCGGGTGGTGGCCATCAGGGCCGGTCGCCGTTGTCGCGACCGCGCGGCGCGGCGCACGGCCCCTCGGGGGCCGCGCTCGACGTCCCGCGACGGCGGCCGCCCCGTGGGCCGGGACATGCGGAAGACGCTGTGCGACACGAGGGCGGGGACGGCCCGTCGTCCGATAGCCCCGGGGGAAACCGGCTTCGGCGACGACGCGGAGAGCGCCGTTTCCATGGCGGGGGCAACAACCCGCATCGCTGTCCCCAGCTGGGACGATGCCCGGGCAGACCTTGTGCAGGTCGCTCAGGGGGGTTGTCCAGACATTCTCTCCCGCCTAGGGTCCCTACCGATGCAAGCGCTTTCCCAGCGTGTGTCCGCCGGCCGTCCGAGGAGCGCCGCATGTCCTTGTCCCCCACCCGCCGCCGCGTGGCCGTCGTCGGCACCGGAGCCATCGTCGCCGGGAGTCACCTGCCCGCGCTGCGGGCCCACTCCGACCGGGTGGAACTGGTGGCCGCCGTCGACGTGGACGAGGAGCGACTCGGCGCCTTCCGCGAGCTGGCCGGTGACCAGGTCGCCGGATACACCTCGATGGACGCGATGCTGGACGCCGAACGCCCCGACCTGGTCCTCATCGGCACCCCGCCCTCCCTGCACCGCGACCAGACGGTGGCCGCGCTGAAGGCGGGCGCCTGGGTGCTGTGCGAGAAGCCCCTCACCCTGTCGCTCGCCGAGTACGACGAGATCGCCGCCGCCGAGAAGGCCTCCGGCGCGTACGCGGCGGTCGTCTTCCAGCACCGCTACGGATCCGGCGCCGTGCACGCCCGCGCGCTGATCACGAGCGGTGAGCTGGGAGCCCCGCTGGTCGCGCACTGCCAGACCACCTGGCACCGGGACGCCGCGTACTACGCGGTGCCGTGGCGCGGGAAATGGGCCAGCGAGGGCGGCGGCCCGACCATGGGCCACGGCATCCACCAGTACGACCTGATGCTGCACCTGCTCGGGGAGTGGGAGGAGATCCGGGCGATGGCCGCCCGCCTGGTCCACGACACCGAGAGCGAGGACGTCTCCACCGCCCTCGTGCGGTTCGGCAGCGGCGCCCTCGCCACCGTCGTCAACAGCGTGCTGTCCCCGGACGAGGTGAGCCGCATCCGCATCGACTGCGCGGATGCCACGGTCGAGCTCACCCACCTGTACGGCCACGGCAACGACAGCTGGACCTACACCCCCGCCCCGCACGTCGCCTCAGAGCGGGCCACCGCCTGGCGCACCCCCGCGAGCGACGTGCCCAGCTCGCACACCGCCCAACTGGGCGCCCTCCTCGACGCCTACGACACCGGCACCAGGCCACCGGGCAGCGGCCGCGACGCCCGCGCCACCCTCGAGTTCGCCGCCGCCCTGTACAAGGCGGCGTTCACCGGCCGCTCGGTGCACGCGGGGGAGATCGTGCCCGGAGACCCCTTCTACGAGGCCATGCACGGCGATTACCCCGACTGGGCCCCCAAGGAGCGCGCATGACCATCCGCGTCACCCACACGTACGGCGAGAACGTCGCCGTCGCGGCGGCGAACGGCACGGAGATCCTCCGCTACGTCTACCGCCCCGACCCGGATCCCTTCGAGTCCCGCAAGCCCTACGCCCACCCGGTGCGCACGCTCTCCGGCCGCACGGTCACCGGCTATCGCCCGAACGACCATCGCTGGCACAAGGGTCTGCAGATGACCGCGAGCCATCTGTCCGGCCAGAACTTCTGGGGCGGCAACTGCTACGTCCACGGCGAGGGCTACCTCCCCCTGCCCGAGCGCGTCGGCTCGATGCGGCACGACGGCTTCGCGGACCTCACCGTCGAGGACGACCGCCTCGCCCTGACCGAACACCTCACCTGGATCGAGAACGGCGGTGAGGAGTGGGCGCGCGAGGTCCGCGGGCTGACCGTCCACTCGGTGGACGAGGATGCCGGTTCCTGGGCCCTGGACTGGTCGATCCGCCTCACCAACACCCGTTCCGAACCGCTGGTCTTCGGCTCACCGACCACCGCGGGCCGTGAGATGGCCGGCTACACCGGACTCCAGTGGCGCGGTCCGCGCGACTTCACCGGCGGCACGGTGTTCGCCCCGGAGACCGACGCCGGCGCGGGCGAACTGATGGGCGCCCAGGGACCCTGGCTCGCCTTCACCACCGAGCACGACGACGTCGACGGCCACTCCACCCTGGTCTTCGCGCACGCGCCCGAGAACCTCGACGAGACGTCCGCGATCCACGCGTCGCACTGGTTCGTCCGCTCCGAGCCGTTCCCGACGGTCGCGTTCTCCTGGGCGTTCTTCGAGGAGTTCGAGCTGCCGCCGGGGGAGTCCTTCGCCTACCGGTACCGCCTCGTCGTCGCCGACGGTGCCTGGGACCGCGACCGGGTCGGCACTCATCTGGAGGGCCTGCCGTGGTGAGCGAGGCCGAGCCGGCGGGTCTTCCGCACCCGCTGCCCGGCGCGATCGGCCTGTCCCACCTCAGCGCCTACGACTGGGAGGCCGCCGACGGGGTCTGCGGCGGCAGCCCGCACCTGCACCTGGTGTGCACCGAGGCGTACGTCGTGACCGGCGGCCGGGGCGCGGTGCAGACGCTGAGCCCCGACGGCTACCGGGACATCCCCCTCGAAGCCGGCTCCCTCGCCTGGTTCACACCGGGCACCGTGCACCGCATGGTGCAGGGCGGCGATCTGCGCATCACCGTGCTGATGCAGAACAGTGGTCTGCCCGAGGCCGGGGACGCCGTGTTCACCTTCCCGCCCGAGGTGCTCGCCGACCCCGGCCGGTACGCCGCCGCCGCGTCCCTGCCGCCCGGCACCGGGCCGGAGACGGCGGCGGCCGCCCGGCGCCGCAGGGACCTCGCCGTCGAGGGCTACCTCGTCCTGCGCGAGGCCCTCGTCGCCGGCGACAACGGCCCGTACCTGGCGTTCCAGCGCGCCGCCGCCCGGATCGTGCGCGCCAAGGTGCCCACCTGGCAGGCCCTGTGGCGCGAGGGCGCCCTGGCCACCGCGCAGCGCACCGGCGCCCAGCTCGACGCCCTGGCCGCCGGCGATCCCGCCTACCTGGGCGAGGCCACCGCCCACGAGGCCGCGCCCACCCGGCTCGGCGGCTTCGGCATGTGCGGCCGCCGTGACGAGTACGCGCTGCCCGGAACGACGCTGCCGCGCCAGGGGAAATAGCCACGGGACCGGTGCCGCTTCCGTGCCGGAGGCGCAGGGGCCGTCGGCTCCAGGGCCCCCGCCACCGCCACGGGGACCGGAGCCGCTCCCGCCGACAGGCCTCGGAGCCTCGCGGGCAGGACGCAGACCGGCGCGTCCGGCACAGCACCTGGGCCGCCGCCCCGGGGCGAACCGGGCCGGCCGAGCCGGGTACGCGTTCGTCAGTGCAGGGGTGACCGCGCGGGGGTGGGGGCATCGCCCCCGGCCCGGCCGCGCGTCACCGGCGCAGGGTGCCGACGACGCTGATCCGCGGCCATGAACGGGCCGCCGCGAGGAGGGCCTGTGTCCGCGCGGACGGAGTGGCCGCTGCCGCCGCCAGGGCCGCGGCGGCGCTCGCGATCCCGAGGACCGCGCCCGCCGCCACGTCGCCCGGGTAGTGCACGCCGGTGTGGACACGGGAATAGCCGACGGCGCTCGCCAGCGCCCCGAGCGGTACCGCAGCGGGGGGCAGGACCACGCCGACGGCGGTGGCGAACGCGACCGCCGACGCCGTGTGCCCGGACGGGAACGACGCCGAGGTCGGCATCTTGACGTGCCGGTCCACCGTCACCCGGGCCGCCTCGCGGTCGGGCCGCGCCCGGCGCACCAGGCGCTTGCCGAGCAGATTGGCGGAGGCCGATGCCACGGCGATCGCGCCGACGCCGACGAGGGCGGCCTTGCGCGGCCGCTTCCCGGCCAGAGCAAGGGCGGCGGCGATGGCGAACGAGATCTTGGAGTGATCGGCCGCGTGCGACAGGTGGCGCAGCGTCCGGTCCAGGGTCGGCGTGGGGGTGGCGGCCACCGCCGCGTACAAGGCGCCGTCCACGGCCCTGAGATCGCTGAACACGGCCCCCAGGAGCCCGCCGCGTCCACCCGCGACGTCCCGGGCGTTTCGGAGCGGACGGGGGGTGTCCGCGTCTGTGGTCGTCGGATCGGTCATGTGCTTCTCCCCGCAGTGGCCTTCCCCAGCAAGGTACCGGCTCACGCCCGGCGCACGCTCGGCGCCCCTGCGAGCCGGTACCTCCGGAGTGCCCGGACTGCGAACGGCCCCCCGGACAGCAGGGACACTGAGCGCATGTCACCCCTGTCTCGCCGCGTCCTGAGCGCGCTGGAGCGTTTTCACGCCGCTCGCCCCTGGGACCACAACGCCCACTTCCACCGCTGGATCCTGCGGCAGCTTCCCGGGCGGGCGGGCAGCGCCCTGGACGTGGGCTGCGGCAGTGGCGACCTGGCCCGGCTGCCGGCCGGCCGGGCGGAGCATGTGCACGGGATCGACGCCGATCCGGAGATCACGGCCCGGGCGCGTGAACTGACCCCGGCCGGGGCCCCGGTGACCTACACGGCGGCCGACGCGCTGACCGGCCTCGGTGAACGGTCGTACGACGTCATCACCTGCGTCGCCGTCGTCCACCATCTGCCGTTCACCGAGGCCCTGCAGTCCTTCCGCGACCGTCTCGCCCCCGGCGGCACCCTGGTGATCGTCGGCGTGGCCCGGGAGTCGACGCCCGTCGACCACCTGCTCGGCATCGCGTCCATCCCGCTCGACATCGTCATGGCGCTGCTGAAGAATTGGGGCCGCCCGGCACCCCGGCCGGTCTCGATGACCGCCCGCACCCGTCCGCCGGACCTCGCCTTCCCCGAGGTCGTGCGCGAGGCCCGGGCCGTGCTGCCCGGGGCCCGTGTGCGCCGCCGTCTGCTGTGGCGCTACACGCTCGTGTGGCGCCACCGCTGATCCGCCGGCGCCTCAGCCGGCGGCCCGGAAGGTCCGCAGCCGCAGCGAGTTGCCGACCACGAAGACCGACGAGAAGGCCATGGCCGCACCCGCGATCATCGGGGTGAGCAGGCCGGAGGCGGCCAAGGGGAGGGCCGCCACGTTGTAGGCGAAGGCCCAGAACAGGTTGGAGCGGATGGTGCCGAGCGTGCGGCGGGCGAGCCGGATGGCGTCCGCGGCGGCCCGCAGATCGCCCCGGACGAGGGTCAGGTCGCCGGCCTCGATGGCGGCGTCCGTGCCGGTGCCCATGGCCAGGCCGAGATCGGCCTGGGCGAGGGCCGCGGCGTCGTTGACTCCGTCCCCGACCATCGCCACCGACCGGCCCTCGGCCTGGAGCCGCTTGACGACGTCGACCTTGTCCTGCGGAAGCACCTCGGCGATGACCTCCTCGATGCCCACCTGGCGGGCGACGGACCGGGCCACCGCCTGGTTGTCACCGGTCAGCAGGATGGGCGTGAGGCCGAGCGCCCGCAGCCGGCGCACGGCCTCCGCGCTCGTGTCCTTCACCGCGTCGGCCACCTCCAGCACCGCTCGTGCCTGACCGTCCCACGCGACCGCGATGGCCGTGCGCCCGGCGTCCTCGGCCGCCGCCCGGGACCTGGCCAGCTCCTGCGGCAGCTCCATCGCCCAGTCGGCCAGCAGCCGTTCCCGGCCGACGAGCACCGCGTGGCCCTCGACGACACCCTGCACACCGAGTCCGGGCACGTTGGCGAAGTCCTCCGGAGCGGGAAGCGCGCCCAGCTTCTCCAGCGCCCCGTCGGCCACGGCCCGGGCGATCGGGTGCTCGGAGGAATGCTCCAACGCCCCGGCCAGCCGCAGCACTTCGGTCTCGTCCGTGCCGTCGGCGGTGTGCACGGCCAGCAGCGTCATACGGCCGGTGGTGACGGTGCCGGTCTTGTCGAGGACGACCGTGTCGACCCGGCGGGTGGACTCCAGGACCTCCGGGCCCTTGATGAGGATGCCGAGCTGGGCGCCGCGCCCGGTGCCGACCATCAGCGCGGTCGGTGTCGCCAGACCCAGGGCGCAGGGGCAGGCGATGACGAGGACGGCGACCGCCGCGGTGAAGGCGGCCGTCAGCCCGGCGCCGTTGCCCAGCCAGAAGCCCAGCGTGCCCAGCGCGAGGGCGATCACCACCGGCACGAACACCGCGGAGATCCGGTCCGCGAGCCGCTGCGCGGCGGCCTTGCCGTTCTGCGCGTCCTCCACCAGGCGGGCCATGCGGGCCAGCTGCGTGTCGGCGCCCACCCGGGTGGCCCGCACGACGAGCCGCCCGCCGACGTTGATCGTGGCGCCGGTGACCGGATCGCCCGCACTCACCTCCACGGGCACGGACTCGCCGGTGAGCATCGAGGCATCCACGGCGGAGGACCCCTCGACGACCGTCCCGTCCGTCGCGATTTTGTCACCGGGCCGGACCAGGAAGTGGTCCCCGACCCTCAACTCCGTGACGGCGACGGTCTGTTCACCGCCGGCCCGCAGCACCGTGACGTCCTTCGCCCCCAGTTCCAGCAGGGCCCGCAGCGCCGCCCCGGCCTTGCGCTTGGCGCGCGCCTCGAAGTAGCGCCCCGCCAGGATGAACGCGGTCACGCCGGCGGCGGCCTCCAGGTAGATGTTCCCGGCGCCGTCCGTGCGCTCGATGGTCAGCTCGAAGGGGTGCGTCATGCCCGGCGTGCCGGCCGTGCCGAAGAACAGGGCCCACAGCGACCACAGGAAGGCGGCCGAGGTGCCCACCGAGATCAGGGTGTCCATGGTGGCCGCGCCGTGCCGGACGTTGGTGAACGCCGCCTTGTGGAAGGGCCACGCCGCGTACGTCACGACGGGCGCGGCCAGCGTGAGTGACAGCCATTGCCAGTGATCGAACTGCAACGCGGGGATCATGGCCATGGCCACGACGGGGACCGACAGCACCACGGCGGTGATCAACCGCTCGCGCAGCGGCCGCAGTTCGTCGGCCTCCTCGGCCGGGGCGGCCCGGTCGGCGGGAGGCCGGGGCTCCTGCGCGGTGTACCCGGTCGCCTCGACGGTGGCGATGAGATCGCCGACCGAGACGTCACCGGAGTAGCTGACCTTGGCCTTCTCGGTCGCGTAGTTGACGGTGGCGGTGACCCCCTCCATGCGGTTGAGCTTCTTCTCGATGCGCGCCGCGCAGGAGGCGCAGGTCATACCGCCGATGGCGAGTTCCACCTCGACGCCGGCGCCGGTCGTCGTACCGGTGCTCATGGCTCAGACCCTCCCGGTCAGCTCGTAGCCGGCCTCGTCGACGACCTCCGCGATCAGGGCGTCGTCGGGCTCGGCGGCACTGGTGACGGTGACCTGGCCGTTGTCGAGGTCGACCTCGACGACGCTGACGCCGTCCAGCTCGCCGATGACCTTGGTCAGCGTGGCCTTGCAGTGGCCGCAGGACATTCCGGAGACGGCGTAGGTGGTAGCGGGCATCGGGTTCCTCCCAGGGACGGTTCAACAGATGCGGAACATACGGGGCAGGGGTATCCCTCGCCGATTTCATGTATACCCCCAGAGGGTATGTGATGCAAGCATCCGAGTTACTTGACTCAGTACCCCCTAGGGGTATGGTGAACTGCATGGAGTCCCCGCACTCGAGCGGGAGGCCCGGTATCTGAAGGAGCCGACGGTCATGAACACCGGACTGAGGATCACCACCTTCGCCGCCGCCCTCGCGGCGACCTTCGGCGCGGCCTACGGCGTCGGCCAGGGCGTCGGCCCCGTCGTCGCCGACAGCCCCCCGAAACACGCCGACGAACACACCCCGCCCGCGCCGGAACCGGAGAAGGGGCAGGGCCACGCGGGACACGGCACGCCCCCGGCCGGCGGACTGCAGATCTCCGAGGGCGGTTACACGCTCGACCTGGAAACCCCGCGGGTCACCGCGGGCGAGCGCGCCGACCTGCGCTTCACGGTCCGGGACGCCGGCGGTCGCGCGCTCACCGCCTATCAACGCGAGCACGACAAGGAACTCCACCTCATCGTGGCCTCACGCGACCTGGTCACCTACCGCCATCTGCACCCCACCCGCGCCGCCGACGGCACCTGGAGCACCCCCCTGGACCTGCCCCGCGCGGGCGGCTACCGCGTCTTCGCCGACTTCACCCCGGCGAAGACGGGCGCCGAGAACCTCACTCTCGGCGCGGACCTCGCCGCCTCCGGCCCCTACGAGGCCCGGCGACTGCCGCCGGCGAGCACCACGGCCCGGGTCGACGGCTACGAGGTGAAGCTGTCCGGCGCCCTGCGCCCGGGCGAGGCGAACGAACTGGAGTTGAAGGTGTCCCGCCACGGCGAGCCCGTCACCGACCTCCAGCCCTACCTCGGCGCGTACGGCCACCTGGTCGCCCTGCGCTCCGGCGACCTCGCCTACCTGCACGTCCACCCGAACGGCGAACCCGGCGACGGCACGACCAGGCCGGGCCCGGACATCTCGTTCACGGCCACCGCGCCCAGCTCCGGCGCCTACCGCCTGTTCCTCGACTTCAAGCACGACGGCGAGGTCCGCACGGCGGCGTTCACCGTCCGCGCCGGGGAAGCGGCGGCCGGGCCCGACACCCCCGAGGGGCATGCGGAGGACGGCCACGGGCACTGAGTGTCAACCGAGCGCACGATCCAGGTTGAACGCCGCGCTGATGAGCGCCAGGTGGGTGAACGCCTGCGGGAAGTTGCCCTGCTGCTCCCCGGTGTGGCTGATCTCCTCGGCGTACAGGCCGAGATGGTTGGCGTACGTCAGCATCTTCTCGAAGGCCAGGCGCGCCTCGTCGATCCGGCCGGCGTGCACCATCGCTTCGACGTACCAGAACGAGCAGATGGAGAACGTGCCCTCGTCGCCGCGCAGCCCGTCGGGGCTCGACCGGGGGTCGTAGCGGTAGACCAGCGAGTCGGACACGAGTTCCTCGGTGAGCACGTTCAGCGTCGACAGCCACTTCGGATCGGTCGGGGCGATGAACTTCGTCAGCGGCATCATCAGCACGGCGGCGTCCAGCACGTCACCGTCCTCGTGCTGGACGAAGGCCCCGCGCTCCGCGGACCAGCCCCGGCTCATGATCCGCCGGTAGATCGTGTCGCGGCACTCCCGCCAGCGCGGCAGGTCGGCGGGCAGGCCGCGCCGGTTGGCCATCCGGATCCCCCGCTCGATCGCCACCCAGCACATCAGCCGCGAGTACAGGAAGTTCTTGCGCCCGCCCCGCGTCTCCCAGATCCCCTCGTCGGGCTGGTCCCAGTGCTCGCACACCCAGTCCACCAGCGCGCACACGTCGTCCCACTGACCGCTGGAGATGGGCTTGGCCCACTTGTCGTAGAGGTAGATCGAGTCGATCAGCGCGCCGTAGATGTCGAGCTGGAGCTGGTCGGCCGCCGCGTTGCCGACCCGCACCGGCGCGGAACCGTGGTGGCCCTCCAGATGGTCCAGGGTGCGCTCGGGCAGCTCGGCGCGGCCGTCGATGCCGTACATGATCTGCAGCGGGCCGGAGCGCTTGCCGTCGCCCGGGCTGATGTGCCGGGTCACGAAGTCCATGAAGGCCTCGGCCTCGCCGCTGAAGCCCAGCCGCAGCAGGGCGTAGACGCAGAACGCCGCGTCGCGCACCCACACGTACCGGTAGTCCCAGTTGCGTTCGCCGCCGAGCTCCTCGGGCAGGCTCGTCG
This sequence comes from Streptomyces sp. NPDC092370, assembly GCF_044755265.1. Lineage (NCBI taxonomy): Bacteria > Bacillati > Actinomycetota > Actinomycetes > Kitasatosporales > Streptomycetaceae > Streptomyces > Streptomyces sp. NPDC092370. The sequence goes on from NZ_JBIVQO010000007.1 coordinate 365,493, forward strand.
TCGGCGCGGCCACGATCGCCCCGGTCGGCGCGTAGGTGAGCAGCTTCAGCGTCAGGGCCGAGCGGTGCACCATCTCCCGCCAGCGGCCCTTGTACCGGGATGCCGCCAGCCAGTGCCGCCAGTACGCCACGGTCGCCTCGAACTGCTCCTCGGCCTCCGTGCGCGCGCACCGTCGGGGCGCCACATGACCGCCGACCTTGTCCAGTGCGAAGACCGCCGACTCGCCCTCGGAGAGTTTGAAGTCGCCCCGCACGTCCGGGCCGGCGGCCTCCAGCGGCACGGTCGCGGTCAGCGCGAGCGCCAACCCCTCCGTCTCGAACACCGCCATGTCCCCGGTCAGCCGGACGGTGTGCGGCAGGGAGCCGTAGTCGAACCGGGGCGCCACGCGCGTACGGAAGGGGATCGAGCCCCGCACGCACACCACCCGACGGATCAGCCGGTGCCGCTCGGCTTCGGCCGGCCCGCCGCCGACGGGCATGAAGTCCTGCACCTCGCCGACCCCGTCCTCGGTGAAGAACCGGGTGATCAGGACGTTGGTGTCGGGGAAGTAGAACTGCTTGGTCCGCGCCGGCACGGTCACCGCCAGTTCGAAGCAGCCGCCGCGCTCCGCGTCGAGGATCCCGGCGAACACGCTCGGCGCGTCGAAGGCCGGACAGCAGTACCAGTCGATCGTGCCGTCGGTGCCCACCAGGGCCACACTGCGCAGATCGCCGATCAGCCCGTGCTCGGCGATCGGGACATACCGCCGGCCGCTCGCCACGTCCCGGTCCCGTGCCGCTCCGCCCATGACAGCCTCCCTGCCCGGTAGGCGCCTCAGCCCCAGCCTAGAACCGCCGCGGGAGGTGCGCCGTCGGACCGCCGCTGTCGGGCCGGCACCTCAGACCGTGACGACCCGCAGCCCGGCCTCCTCGAACCGCCGCACCGTCTGCGCGTCCGCCGCCGTGTCCGTGACCAGCGTGTCCACCGCCTCGGCCGCACAGATCCGGGCGAACGCCCGCTGCCCGAGCTTGCTGGAGTCGGCGGCCACCACCACGCGTTCCGCCCGCTCGCACAGCAGCCGGTTGACCGCTGCCTCCGCCTCGTCGTGCGCCGCGGCGCCGTGGGTCACGTCGAAGGCGACGACGCCGAGCACCGCCACGTCGACGGTGATCTGCCCGAGCACTCCGTCCGCGAGCGGCCCGACCAGCTCGAACGACTGGGGTCGCGCCACCCCGCCGGTCAGCACGATCTTGAACTGGGGCCGTACGGCCAGCTCGCCCGCGATGTTCAGCGCGTTCGTCACGACGGTCAGCGCGGGCGACCCGGAGGTCAGGTCCCCGCGCACGGCCAGGGCCCGTGCCACCTCGGTCGTGGTCGTCCCGCCGGTCAGCCCGACGGCCTCGCCCGGCGCCACCAGATCCGCCACCGCCTTGGCGATGCGCTGCTTCTCCGAGGCGTGGCGGGCCGTCTTGTAGCGCAGCGGCAGCTCGTAGGACACGCCGTGCACGACCGCGCCGCCCCGGGTGCGCACCAGCATCTGCTGCTCGGCGAGCCCGTCGAAGTCACGGCGGATCGTCGCCGCCGACACCCCGAGCTCCGCCGCCGCGTCCTCGACGTCCAGCCGGCCGCGCTCCACGAGCAGTTCCAGCAGCGCCTTCCACCGGGCGTCGCGGGACATCCGGACCTCCACCTCTCGATCTCCGGCGACCCTAGCGCACCTGGTCCGGCCGAATGCTTGATGATGCTCGAAAGTCGGCTATATCTTGCAGGAACAATCAGAGTGGAGGGTGCGGTATGACGTATGTCGAGGACGAGCTGGCGGACCAGCCCGCATGCTGGGCCCGCGCCGCGTCGCAGGCGGCCCGGTATGCGCAGGTGCTGCCGGCACCGGGGGAGAGGGTCGCGATCGTCGGCTGCGGCACCTCGTACTTCATGGCGCAGGCGGCCGCGGCCCTGCGCGAGGACGCGGGCCAGGGCGAGACCGACGCGTTCGCGGCATCCGAGTTCCCCCACGGCCGCCGCTACGACCGGGTCGTCGCCCTCACCCGCTCCGGCACCACGACCGAGGTCCTCGACCTGCTGGGCCGGCTGCGGGGCCACACTCCCACCACCGCGGTCACCGCCGACCCGGACACACCCGTGCGGACGGCCGCCGACGACCTCGCCGTCCTGGACTTCGCGGACGAACGTTCCGTCGTCCAGACCCGGTTCGCGACCACGGCCCTCACCCTGCTCCGCACCCACTTCGGCCTCCACCCCGACACGGCCGTCACCGACGCCCGCACGGCCCTGACGGAGCCGCTGCCCCAACGACTGGTGGACTGCGGGCAGTACACCTTCCTGGGGCGCGGCTGGACCGTCGGTCTGGCCCACGAGGCCGCGCTGAAGATGCGCGAGGCCGCACTGGCCTGGGCGGAGTCCTACCCGGCCATGGAGTACCGGCACGGCCCCGTCAGCGTCAGCACGACGGGCACGGCGACCTGGATGCTGGGCGGCGCGCCGGACGGACTCGCCGAACAGGTCGGCGGCACCGGCGCGTTGTGGATCGCCGGGCGCCTCGACCCGCTCGCCGAACTGGTCCGCGCCCAGCGCCTCGCGGTCGCCGTCGCCGCGTCCCGCGGGCTGGACCCCGACAGCCCGCGCCACCTCACGCGCTCGGTGATCCTCGCCCCCTGACCTGGGAGACCCCGTGCCCCTGACCACCACCGGCGGTCTCGTCACCCGTGCCGCCGCGGCCGGCTCGGCCGTTGCCTCCTTCAACGTCATCACCCTGGAACACGTCGAGGCCGTCATCAGGGGCGCCGAGTCCGTGCACGCCCCCGTCGTCCTCCAGGTCAGCGAGAACGCGGTCAACTTCCGCGGCGGACAACTGCTTCCGCTCGCCCGAGCCGCCGTCGCCGCCGCCGAGCACGCCGCCGTCCCCGTCGCGCTGCACCTCGACCACGTGCAGAGCGACGCACTGCTGCGCCGGGCCGCGGACGCCGGCTTCAGCTCCGTGATGTACGACGCGGCCCGGCTCCCCTACGCGCAGAACCTCGCCGCGACCCGGGCGGCGGTCGACTGGGCACACGCCCAGGGGTTGTGGATCGAGGCGGAATTGGGCCAGATCGGCGGAAAGAACGGCAGGCCCCCGCTGGACGCGCACACCCCCGGCGCCCGCACCGACCCCGAGGAGGCCCGGGCGTTCGTCGCCGACGCGGGCGTGGACGCCCTGGCCGTCGCCATCGGCAGCTCCCACGCCATGACCACTCGCACGGCGGCCCTCGACCACGCCCTGCTCACACGCCTGTCGGCCGCACTGGACGTCCCGCTCGTGCTGCACGGCTCCTCCGGCGTACCGGACGACGAACTCACGGCGGCCGTCGCGGGCGGCATCGCCAAGGTCAACATCGGCACCGCCCTGAACATCGCACTGACCGGCGCGATCCGTGAGTTCCTCGCCGAGCGGCCCGAGGCGGTCGACCCGCGCGGTTACCTGACCCTCGCGCGGGAGGCGATGACACGGGCGGTGGCCACAACCCTGCGGACTCTCGGCGCCGCTAGCGCTTGAGCGCCTTCAGCACCACGAACTTCGGGTCGCTCGCCACCAGTCGACTGTTGCCGAACAGCTTCCGCAGCGTGACGTGGTAGCCCAGGTGCCGGTTGCCGACCACCCACAACTCCCCGCCCGGCCGCAGCGCGCGCCGCGCCCCCGTGAACATCCGCCGGGCCGTGGCGTCGGTCGTCGCCTGGTGGGAGTGGAAGGGCGGGTTGTTGAGGACCAGGTCGACACTGCCGGACGGCACGCCCGCCAGCCCGTCACCGACCCGGAACTCGGCATGCCCCGGCGCGCCGTTCGCCTCGTAGGTCGCCTCCGCCGAGGCCACGGCCTGGAACGACTCGTCCACGAACAGCACCTCGGTGTCCGGGTCGGCCAACGCCACCGCCGTGCCCACCACGCCGTTGCCGCACCCCAGATCCACCACACGGCGGCCCCGGCCGTCCGGCAGGTGCCGCAGGAAGAACCGCGTCCCGATGTCGAGCCGGTCGGCGCAGAAGACCCCGGCGTGGTTGACGACCGTGCTGCCCGCGGCCGGGCCGACGTCGTCCGGCAGCGTGTAGACGTACGGCCACGGATTGCCGGGCCGCTCCAGCGCCGGATCAGGCGTGCAGAAGATCAGCCGGGCCTTCTTCTCGGCGAGCGAGGTGCGGGTCGGGCCGAGGATCCGCTCGAACAGCCGGAGGGTCGAGGTGTGGATCTCCTTCACCATGCCCGTGCCGACGACGACCGTCCCCGGGTGCACGGCCGGCGCCAGTCGCAGCAACTGGTCCTCCAGGAGTGCCAGGCTCTTGGGGACCCGCACCAGCAGCACGTCGATCCGCTCCGGCGGCGGGTCCTGCGTGGTGAGCAGCCGGACCGCGCCCGGCTCGGCCCCGGCCCGCGTGAGGTTGGCGCGTGTCGCCTCCTGCGCGAGACAGGAGTCGGTGATCTGTACCGGCCCGTGCGCCGCGAGCGCCGTGACCAGGGCGCCCCAGCGGTCCCCGACGATAACGACCGTGCCGTCCAGCGGCACCCGCTCCTCGGCCAGGTGCCGCAGCAGATACTCGTCCGAGGCGTCCCAGGCGCGCAGCCTGTCGCGCGGGTCCTCGGGGTAACGGGTCAGCGCCGGTTCGCCCCACGGCGTCGTCATACGGTCGTTCATCGTGCGACCAGGCTAGCCGAGCCGCAGCTCAGGAGGTGTCGGGCACCATGGAAGGCATGGACGCCGAGCTGTTTCCCAGGGCCCGTACGCAGGTGGCGCCCGGCGCCGTGCACCTGCCCGACTGGCTGGCGGCGGAACGCCAGAAGGCACTGCTGGACGCCTGCCGCGCCTGGGCCCGGCCGCCCGCCGGCCTGCGCACCGTCCGCACGCCGGGTGGTGGCACCATGACCGCCCGGCAGGTCTGCCTCGGCTGGCACTGGTACCCGTACGGCTACGCCCGCACGGTCGCCGACGGGGACGGCGCCCCGGTGAAGCCGTTCCCGCGGTGGCTCGGCGAATTGGGCCGCCGGGCGGTCCGCGACACCCTGGCAGGACCCGCTCCGGACTACGACGTCGCGCTGATCAACTTCTATGACGCCGACGCCCGCATGGGCATGCACCGTGACAGCGACGAGAAGTCGGACGCGCCGGTGGTGTCGCTGAGCCTCGGTGACACCTGCGTCTTCCGCCTCGGCAACACGCAGACGCGCACGCGTCCCTACACCGACGTCGAACTGCGCAGCGGCGACCTGTTCGTCTTCGGAGGCCCGTCCCGCCTCGCCTACCACGGCGTCCCCCGCGTTCACGCCGGCACGGCACCGCCGGGGCTGGGCCTGAGGGGCCGGCTCAACATCACACTCCGGGTCAGCGGCCTCTGAGTGGTGTGCACCGGGGGTGTCCGGCGCGCGTCGCGGCAGGCGGGACTTCGCGGACACCCCCGGCGTCCGGCGGGCACGCCGGGCCACCATCCGGCGGATCATGGGAGACTCGCCCTCATGAGCGGGAAGGCGGACCCCCGGCAGGCGGGGGACGGGAGCACGTCGAGGGCGCGGCTGGACCGGGGGCGCGCAGCGCTCGGACCGGCGCTGGAGCTCGTGCACACCGGACGCGCGCCGACCCGGGCCGTCCTCACCGCCGAGCTCGGGGTGACCCGGGCGACGGCCGGTGCGGTCGCCGCCGAGCTGGAGGCGCTCGGGCTGATCCGGGTCGACGCCCGGCCCGGCGCGGCGGCCGGCTCGCAGGGCAGGCCCTCCCACCGGCTGGCCGTCGCCGACGACGGGCCCGTCGCGCTCGCGGCGCAGGTCCACTCCGACGGCTTCCGGGCGGCGCTGGTCGGGCTGGGCGGCCGTATCGTCGCCACCGCGCCCGGCTGCGAGGTCGTCGACGCCGACCCGGCCAAGGTGCTCGCCTCGGTCGTCGAGGCCGGCGCCGAGCTGCTGCGCGAGACCGGACTGCGGTGTGTGGGCGCGGGTCTCGCCGTGCCGTCCGCCGTCGCCGAACCCGAAGGGCTGGCGCTGAACCCCCTCCACCTGGCCTGGCCCGCGGGCGCGCCGGTCCGGGACATCTTCGCCGAGCAGGTGCGCGCGGCCGGCATCGACGGGCCCGCGTTCGCCGCGAACGACGTCAACCTCGCCGCGATCGCCGAGCACCGGCACGGCGCCGGCCGCGGCGCCCGCGACCTGCTGTGCGTGGCCACCGGCCACCGTGGTGTCGGGGGCGCGCTCGTCCTCGACGGCCGCCTGCACCGGGGCAGTTCGGGCCTCGCGCTGGAGGTCGGGCACCTCACCGTGCGCCCCGAGGGCCGCCCCTGCCACTGCGGCAGCCGCGGCTGCCTCGACGTCGAGACCGACCCGCTGGCCTTCCTCACGGAGGCCGGGCGTGAACCCGGCCCCGAGGTGTCCCTGCTCCAGCAGTCCATCGACCTGATCCGCCACCACTACGACGACCCGGGCGTCCGCGCCGCCGCCGAAGCCCTGATCGACCGTCTCGGTCTGGGCCTCGCCGGCCTGGTCAACATCCTCAACCCGGACCGCATCGTCCTCGGCGGCCTGCACCGCACCCTGCTCGACGCCGACCCCGGCCGCCTGCGCGCGGTCGTGGCCGAACGCAGCCTGTGGGGGCAGAGCGGCGGCGTCCCCATCCTGCCGTGCACGCTCGATCACAACAGCCTGGTCGGCGCGGCGGAACTGGCCTGGCAACCCGTCCTGGACGATCCGCTCGGAGCGCTGACCGCGCGGGGCTGAGCGGGGGCCGGGCGTGCTCCGGAAAGCCTGACCCCACCGGTATCAGGCTTGTCCGCGCCGCTTGCGGGAAGGTTCGCCGCCCAGCGGGCAGGCTGGTCCGCGGGCAGTCCGTCCGCACCGCACCGCAGCACCAAGGAAGTCGACGCAATGACCGACAAGCTCACCGTGAGCGTCCTGGGCACCGGCATCATGGGCGCCGCGATGGCCCGCAACCTCGCCCGGGCCGGACACACGGTCCACGCCTGGAACCGCACCCGGGCCAAGGCCGAGCCGCTGGCCGCCGAGGGCGTGCGGATCGCCGACACCCCCGTGCAGGCCGTCCAGGACGCCGATGTCGTCCTGACCATGCTCTACGACGGTCCCGCCGCCCTGGACACCATGCGCGAGGCCGTCCCCGCCCTGCGCGCCGGCACCGCCTGGGCGCAGTCCACCACCGTGGGCATCGAGGGCGTCGCCCAACTGGCCGCCTTCGCCCGCGAACACGGCCTGGTCTTCTACGACGCCCCCGTCCTGGGCACCCGCCAGCCCGCCGAGGCCGGGAAACTGACCGTGCTCGCGGCCGGCCCCACCGAGGGGCGCGAGAGGGTCACGCCGGTCTTCGACGCGGTCGGCGCCCGTACCGTCTGGGCCGGCGAGGACGGAGCGGAGGGCGGCGCGACCCGCCTCAAGCTCGTCGCCAACAGCTGGGTCCTCGCCGTCACGGCCGCCGCCGGCGAAGCCCTCGCCCTGTCCAAGGCCCTCGGCGTCGACCCGCACGGCTTCTTCGACCTCGTCGCCGGGGGCCCGCTCGACATGGGCTATCTGCGCGCCAAGTCCGATCTCGTTCTCCAGGACAAGCTCACGCCGCCCCAGTTCGCGGTGACCACGGCCGCCAAGGACGCCCGGCTGATCGTCCAGGCCGGCGCGGAGAACGGCGTACGCCTGGATGTCGCCGAAGCGGCCGCCGCCCGCATGGAGCGCGCCGCCGCCCAGGGCCACGCCGGCGAGGACATGGTGGCGGCCTACTTCGCCAGCTTCGGCGAGAAGCCCCACTCCTAGGAGGTTCCCCAGATCGTGAAGCCCTCGGGCTCCGGCAATTGGCCGTCGTGGCCCTCGTCGGGCTCACGGCCGGTCCTCGCGGGACTGCGCCCGGCCCGGCGCGCGGCACGCCGGGACGTGCTGCGCGCCGTCGCCACGGAGTGACGTGCGCCCCGGGGACGCACCCGGTGGCGCAGATGCCCGGAACCTACGGAGGGACGGTGGTCACCGCCCGGTCAACCGGCAACGGCGGACCGGGCGGGAGCATGGTCGGGCAGGAGCCCGTCGGTGGAAGCCCCGACCTCGGCGAACCTGCGCGCGGGCTTCTCCTGGACCGTGCGCCGCGACCGGAGCGACGGCGCCGTCACCACGGGAGGGGACGTCGGCAGCGTGAACCACACGACCTTGCCGGACTCGCCGTCCGGCCGGACGCCCCAGCTCTCGCTCATGGCGGCCACCATCGCGAGCCCGCGCCCGCAGGTCGCCAGCGGATCGGCGTCGTCGACCACGGGCATCCGTGGATCGCCGTCGCGCACCGAGACGGTGAGCCGGTCGAGCAGCAGCTCTATCTCCACGGTGCACGTCTTGTCGGGCCGGGCGTGCCGGTGGACGTTGGACAACAGCTCCGTCACGCCGAGCGAGGCCCGGTCGATCAGGGGGTCGAGATGCCAGTAGCGCAACTGCGCAGATACGATTCTGCGGACCTGGCCGATCCGCGACGGCAGGGCTTGGAGCTCCACCGTGCAGTGCCTGCTTGGGTAGCTGATCACGGCTGCGACTCCCCGACGTGAGGTCCGGAAGAACACGGAGTTCGGATCCAGCAGGGCGCCTGCGTGACGCTGCCGCCTGCTGTCGTGGCCGGCGGGCTGGTTCGCAGCGTTATCGCCGGTAAACCCAGAGTGACGTGAGACCAGGGTGGCGCAGGGGATGAGGTACCGCAACTCGCGGACATCTCAGTCGCCACGCCCCGACGCCCGGCGCACGGCTTCGATGAAACGCCGCGCGGCCGGCGGGCCCGGCTCCCCCGGGGCGGGGTCGTGGTCGCCCAGGGTGAGCAGGTACCGATTGCCGTTGAGATCCGCCGTGGCTCGGTCATCGGGGCCGAACCATGGCCTGGAGGCGCGTACGGCCTGTACCGGCGCGCTGTCGATCTCACTGCCGTAGCTGGTCAGCAGCTCGAGTCGGCCGTCACTGATCCGGACCTGCCCGGCCCGGGTGAGTGACCGCAGCCGCTTCCCTATCCGCACACCCGTGGCCCTGAACTCCGGCTCTCCCATGCCACCCGCCCCCTGGTGCGTCTCGGTGTACCGGCCCGCCGCGCGCGATGCCCGGTACGCGCTCGTGTCCTGATCCAGTGTGCCCCCTCCGGAACCCGCGGTCCCCTCGAGGGTGGTACGTCCTGCCCGGCCCGAACCTCGGCCCGGCCGTACGGTGTTGACCGTCGAACCCCCGCCGCGGGGGCGAGGTGCCCGTGCCCGGAAGGCGGCTCCGGACGGTGCGTCGTGCCCCCGGAGGTCACCCGCCGGGGCCTTGGTCCCGCCGTGCAGTCTGCCCCTGCCCGGCGGCGAGCACCAGTGCCCGCGAGCCCCTCGCCGGGGGCGCCCGCAGCACGCCCGCCCATGCGCCCCCCGGTCTGCGCGCCCCCTTGCACCGGCCCTGCCCCTGGGGGCGCTTTGGGGGGCTCAAAGATACGTTTATGCAGGTGAGAAGCGTGCACAAGGTGTCTATGATCGGAGGTGTCGGCCGCGCGGCGCGTCGACGGCGCGCAGCGTTAGGAGCCCCCTCGTGAGCACTCCCCAGCAGACCCGGACCGGCGTGACCCTCGACGTCGACCACAGCGATGCCGCCTACCGGGCGTGGCTCAAAGAAGCCGTCCGCAGAGTCCAGGCCGACGCCAACCGCTCGGCCGACACACATCTGCTCCGGTTCCCCCTGCCCGAGCGGTGGGGCATCGATCTGTACCTGAAGGACGAGTCGACCCACCCCACCGGCAGCCTCAAGCACCGCCTCGCCCGCTCCCTCTTCCTCTATGGCCTCTGCAATGGCTGGATCCGGCCGGACCGCCCCGTCATCGAGGCCTCCAGCGGCTCGACGGCCGTCTCCGAGGCGTACTTCGCGAAGCTGATCGGCGTGCCCTTCATCGCCGTCATGCCGCGCACGACGAGCGCCGAGAAGATCCGCCTCATCGAGTTCCACTCAGGCCGATGTCACTTCGTGGACGACCCCCGCACGATGTACGAGGAGTCGGCCCGCCTCGCGGCCGAGACCGGCGGCCACTACATGGACCAGTTCACCTACGCCGAGCGGGCCACGGACTGGCGCGGGAACAACAACATCGCCGAATCCATCTTCCGCCAGCTGCGCCTGGAGCGGTTCCCCGAACCGGCGTGGATCGTCGCCACGGCGGGCACCGGCGGCACCTCCGCGACCCTCGCGCGCTACGTCCACTACATGCAGTGCGACACCCGCGTCTGCGTGGCCGACCCCGAGAACTCGTGCTTCTTCGAGGGCTGGACCACCGGCGATCCGGACGTCACCTGCGACTGCGGCTCCCGTATCGAGGGCATCGGCCGGCCCCGGATGGAACCGAGCTTCGTGCCCGGCGCCATCGACCGGATGATGAAGGTCCCCGACGCGGCCAGCGTCGCCGCCGTACGGGCCCTGGAGGGCGCCATCGGCCGCAAGGCGGGCGGCTCGACCGGTACGGGGCTGTGGAGCGCGCTGAAGATCGTCGCGGAGATGGTGTCCGAGGGGCGGCAGGGCAGCGTCGTGACCCTGCTGTGCGACCCGGGGGACCGGTATCTCGACAAGTACTACTCGGACGCCTGGCTGGCGGCCCAGGGGCTGGACATCGAGCCGTACACGGCCGCGATCGACTCGTTGCTGAAGACGGGCGTCTGGCGCGACTGAGTCCGGGCCATCAGGAGCCCAGCCGCCGGTCCAGTGCCGTCATGGCGTCCCGGAACGCGCGCGCCTGGCCCCCACGCACCGCTCTCCACGGCCAGCCGGCAGGCCGCAGTCCCGTCGCTGGCGAACGTCCACCGCACCCCGGGTGCCGCCGACCGGCGTGAGCCGCCTTCCTCGGCCATCGCCCGCATGCCCGGCACGTTGGTGACGTCGACGCGATGGGCGTACACCTCGGGCGCCTCCGCCGCGGTGGTCGACTCGCGGAACCGGAATCCGCCGGTGAGCGTGATGTCGCGCCCCCGTGCCCGCGTCGACCGGGCGGGCGGCCGTCACCTGTGGGAACCACTCGGTCCAGCCGGGCACGCTCGCGAGCGCGTCGTAGACCTGTTCCACCGGAGCCAGGACCCCTCGGGCGCAAACGTACCGAACGGGCGCGATCCCGACGAAGTCGAGCCCCACCGGGCGCAGTCGGCGAGCCATGGGCGAAGCCCTCCTGGACGGGAGCGGTCGAGACCGTGGAGCGTCCCCCCTGGCCGGCGCCCCGTCAGGTGTCTGTATCGCCCTCGGGCTCCCCGGCCACCACCAGGCGCCGCAGGTGCTCGGCGACCACCCCGCGCGCCTCCTCCGGAAGACCGGCGTCCGTGACCAGCGTGTCGATCCGCTCCAGCGAGGCGAACGAACTCAGGCCCACCTTGCCCCACTTGGTGTGGTCCGCGACCACGACCACACGACGCGCGGACTGGACGAGCCGCCGGTTCGTCTCGGCCTCCGCGAGGTTCGGCGTCGACAGGCCGGCCTCGACCGATATGCCGTGCACCCCGAGGAACAGCAGATCGAAGTGGAGCGCCGCGATCGCCTGGTCGGCCACCGGGCCCACCAGCGAGTCGGAGGGCGTGCGCACCCCGCCCGTCAGTACGACCGTGGCCGCACCCTGCCGCGGGCCCGAGGTGCGCTGTGCCGCGTGGAACACGTCGGCGACCCGCACCGAGTTGGTGACCACCGTGAGGTCCGGGACGTCCAGCAGCTGGTGCGCCAGCGCGAAGGTCGTCGTTCCGCCCGACAGGGCGATCGCCGCGCCCGGCGCGACCAGTTTGGCCGCGGCGCGCGCGATGTCCTCCTTGGCGGTCAGCTCCAGGCCGGACTTGGCCTCGAAGCCCGGTTCGTGCGTACTCGCCTCGACCACCGGCACCGCGCCGCCGTGCACCTTCTCCAGCACGCCCTGGCGGGCGAGCGCGTCGAGGTCGCGGCGGACCGTCATGTCCGACACGCCGAGCTTGCGGGTCAGCTCGTTGACCCGGACACCGCCCCGGCGGCGGACCTCGTCGAGGATCAGGGATCTCCGCTGCTCCGCGAGGAGGTTCTGATTCTCGCTCACGTACGCTCCGGTCCTTTCGCCTCAATGCCGTCCGACACATCCCGCACCGGCTTCGACTGGGACATTCTTCCTGGCTCCGGTGCGAGGACGTCCCATCCTCGCATGTCGAGGAGTGGGGCACGCCACCGACTGCTCGTCGCGCACACGTCACCGGTGCCTCATGCGTCGCCGCGGTTCATCACGGATCGGTGAGATTCCGTGACAGGAGGTGTGCGCCGCCGCGGAAGTGGAGATCCTTGTGCCCGCACGGACGGAGCCGACGGCGTGTCACGGGGGAAGTGCGTATCAGTGGAACGTACGCGGGAACATGCGTCGACCGGCGGACCGGACGGTCCCGCCGCGCGGCCCGGCGAAACCGGGACCGCACTGGAACTCCTGGTCCACGGCGTGGGCGGCACCACACCGCAGGAGATGCTCAACGATCCGCGCACGGTGCGGATCACCGGCGACGACATCGCGGCCGTCTTCCGGCGTGCCGACGACGTCGACGCCGAGCACAGCCCCGACGAGCGCCGCCGCGACGGACCGGTGCCCGAGGCGTACGTCTGGTGCAACCTCACCTCGGGCAACGGCACCCGCGCCCTGTGGTTGCTGCTGCTGCCCTTCATGGTCGTCAACCTCGCCCACTGGATGCGCCCCACCGCCCACGGCCGCCGCCGCACCGTGCGCCTGTACGGCCTCCTGGTGCGGCTCGCCGGGCTCACACTGACGGTGCTGCTCGTCGCCGCGGCCTGCGAGGTCGCCCTCGACCTGGCGGCCTGGCAGTGCGCGGGCACCACCGCCTGCGCCGACCGCCACACCTGGCTGGGCTTCCTCTCGCCCACCGTCTCGGACGGCGGCTGGTGGAGCGCCCCGGGCCGCAGGCTCGCCCTCGCCGCGGCCGTCCCCACCGCCCTGACCGTCCTGCTGTGGTACCTGTCCCGACGGACGTGGAGCGACTACGAGTCCCAGCAGCCCATCGAGCGCGCCCCCGAGCCCGAAGGGGACGGCGGCCCGACGGCACTCGGCCGGCCCGGGTTCTGGTACGGACGCCGGCTGGTGGCGCGCCTGCGTGCCGCGCACACCGCCGCCGGCCTGATCACGGTCGCCGCCGCGGTCGGCAGCGCCGCCGCCCGCCACGACCGCCGGCCCGGCGGCCCCGCCGTCCTCGACACCCTGGGGCTGATCCTGGAAGCGGCCCTCGCGGCCTGCGCGGTGGCCGTGGTGTGGGTGGTGTGCCGCCGGGGGCGCAGCGAGAAACGGCTGGACCGGGAGCTCGACGAGCGCTTCGTACGACGTCTGCCGCTCGCCGCGCTCGTCCTGCTCGCCCTCGCCCTGCTGTACGCCGGATGGGAGCGCCCCGGGTGGGCGTCGCACGGCAGGCTGCCGGGTGACGCGACCTTCGGCGGGATCGCCCTGATCCAGGGTTTGCTCGTGATCGTCCTCGGTGTCGTCGCCCACGTTCTGCACCGCACCGACCCCGACCGGCGGGCGGTGCTGCGGGGCCTGGGCGGACCGGCCGTGGCGATGCTGGCCTGCGCACTGGGCGGGGTGATGTCCGGCGGCGTGTCCCAGCGCGTGTCCGACTGGCTGGACGGCACCGGAGCGTCGATCGAGGGCCCGCCGGTCCTGCTGACCTGGCAGGCGTCCGTGATCCCGCCGTTGCTCGTCGTCCTGCTGGGGCTCATCGGCTGGCTTGGCCATCGTGCCTGGCAACTCGCCCGGGCCGAGCGGATCGCCGTGGCACTCGACTACCCGGACGAGGACCTGGACCCCGCCCGCACCCGCCGTATCGCCTACACCCGGGCGATGGCCGCGCTCACCGACCGGGGACCCCGCATCATCGCCGTCACCTCCGGTGTCACGCTGCTGCTCGGCGCCGGAGCCCTGGTGGGTGCCCTGGTCACCGACGAAACCCCGGGCAAGGCCGCGCAGGGCACCTACCCCGTCGTCCACGGCGCCGCCGAGACCGCCCAGGCGCTCGGCTCCTGGCTCATCGGGCTCGGCTTCATACTCTTCGTCACCTGGGGCCGGCGCGCCTACAAGGACGCCGCGGCCCGCCGCACCATCGGCATCCTGTGGGACGTCGGCACCTTCTGGCCGCGCGCCTCCCACCCCTTCGCCCCGCCCTGCTACGCCGAGCGCGCGGTGCCCGACCTGACCTGGCGGATAGCGACCTGGACCCGTGTCACCGGCGGACGGCTGGTCCTCTCCGGCCACTCGCAGGGCAGCGTGCTCGCCGCCGCCGCAGCCTGGCAACTCGCCCCGTCCGCCCGCAAACGGGTCGCACTGCTCACCTACGGCTCACCTCTGGAGCGCCTCTACGGCCGCTGGTTCCCGGCCCACTTCGGACCCGCCGCGCTCAGCTCCCTGCACCGGGACGTCGACTGCTGGCGGAACCTGTACCGGCTGACCGATCCCATCGGCGGCCCGGTGCGTCTGCCCGGCGACCGCGGCCCCCAGGTCGACCACGCCCCCCTGATGGACCCGCTCGCCTACGGCCGCACCGATCTCCTGCCGCTGCCCGCGCCGATCCTCGGTCACTCCGACTACCAGGCCGATCCGGCCTTCGCCGAGGAACGCCGCAAGCTGCTGGCCCGGCTGCGGCCGGACGTCCCCGAGGTGCCCCGTCCCCGGCCCGAGCCGCCCGCCGCCTGAGGGGGTTTCAGAGGAGCTCGGGCAGATCCTCGGCGTAGAGCAGCGTCAGGTCGTCCGTGCTCGGCTCCGCGACCTGGGCGACCCGGCTCGCGTGCCGCTCGACCATGGCCTCGAAGGTCTGCCGCGCGGTACGGCCGTTGCCGAACGCCGGGCCCTTGGGGAGCACCGTGAAGTACTTCCGCAGGGCCTCCGCCGCGCCCGGCGCGAGCCGGTACTCGTGCTCCTCGGCCTGCTGCTCCACGATCCGCAGCAGGTCGTCGGGGCCGTAGTCGCTGAAGGTGATGGTGCGTGAGAAGCGGGAGGCCACCCCAGGGTTGACCGACAGGAAGCGCTCCATCTCCGCCGTATAGCCCGCGACGATCACCACGACCGCGTCCCGATGGTCCTCCATCAGCTTCACCAGGGTGTCGATGGCCTCCTTACCGAAGTCGCGGCCCGCGTCCTGCGGGGACAGCGCGTAGGCCTCGTCGATGAACAGCACGCCGCCGCGCGCCTTCTCGAAGGCCTCCTGGGTGCGGATCGCCGTCGAGCCGATGTGCTCGCCGACCAGGTCGACACGGGACACCTCGACCAGATGGCCCTTCTCCAGCACGCCGAGAGAGGCGAGGATCTCGCCGTAGAGCCGCGCGACGGTCGTCTTGCCGGTGCCGGGGGAGCCCGTGAAGACCAGGTGCCGCTTGACGGAAGCCGCCTTCAGACCCGCCTGCTGCCGGCGCCGGCCGACCTCGATCATGTCCGTGAGGGCGCGCACCTCGCGCTTGACGCTCTCCAGGCCCACCAGGGCGTCCAGTTCACCCAGGACATCCTTGGAGGAGCGGGCCGGTTGCCCGGGCTCGGCGACCGGCGCCGGGGGCTCCGGTTCGGCGCGCTGCCCCGGGACCGCGCCCAGCAGGCCCGGGGAGTGGCTCACCGTCTCCAAGGCCGTCTCCCGCGCCGCGGGCGTGCGCGGCCCACCGCTCTCGTCGCTCGTGCAGTCCTCGACCAGCGGGCTCGCTTTGGACGCCGCGTCCGCACCGCCGTCCGCGAACTCGTAGCCCCCGCGCGCGCACCGCTCCGTACGGCACTTCCGCAACGTCGTACGGCTGCCGTCGATCACATGGAAGCCGTAGCCGCCACTGCCCGTGACCCGGCAGTTCAGGAAGCTGCCTCGGCCACCGGCCGACACGTAGACACCGGCCTCCGCCGGGGAGTCGATCGTGCAGCGCTCCACCGTGGGATCGGCGCCCTTGGTGACGATCACGCCGGTCTGGGTGCCGTCCACCGTGCAGTTGCTGAGCGTGCCGCCGCTGCCGTGATCGCGGAACCAGGCACCCGTCGCCGCGTCCCGGATCCGGCAGTCGTCGAGCTGCGCGGTCGCGCCGTCGCTCACCGACACGGCCGTGTTGCGCACCTGTGAGAGGTCGGTGTCGACGACGTCCGCGCGCGAACCGCGGTCCAGGACGAACAGCGCGTCCGGCACGTCGTGCACCCGGCACGAGTCGAGCACCACCGTCGCCCCGTCGCTCACCCACACCGCCGGGTAGTCGCCCGTGCTGTCGAAGATCTCACACTGGTTGGCGTCCACGCGCGTGCCCGGGTCCCACACCGACAGGCCGTTGCGCCCGAACTGCCGCACCGTGGTGCGGGTCAGCGTGAGAACGGAACGGGAGCGCAGGTCGACCGCGTTCTCCGGAATGTCGTGGATGCGGCAGTCGGCGAGCGTCAGTACGGCGTCCGTGTCGAGCGTGATCCCGTCGGCCGTCGTGCGGTGCACATCGCAGTCGGTGAGGTGCGCGGTGGCCCGCCCGGTGATCTGCACACCGCTGCCCCGCACTTCGTAGATCTCGCAGCCCACCGCTTCCAGCGCCGAGTTCTCCCCGGTCGCCGACAGGCCCGAGCCCGAGGTGTGGTGGATCCGGCAGCGCTCCAGGCGGGGGTGGGCACCGCCACGCACCGCCACGCCCGCCTGGCCGGCCGCGACGACCTCGCACTCCTCGAACACCCCGCCCGCGCCGTCGAGTACGGCGATGCCGATGCCCGCCGGGTTGTCGACCGCGCAGCGCCGCACCGTGGGCCGTGCGCTCCCGCGGACCTCGATCCCGGCCGCCGAGCGGGTCACGACCCGCACGTCCCGCAGCTCCGGGGTGCCCTCCTCCACCAGCACGGCGGGTGCGGCCGCGTCCTGGCCCTCCACATGGAGGTCCTGCACCACCGCCGAGGCACGCACGGTCAGCGGCACTCCGTCCACGGGCGCGATCCGCACGGAACCGGGGGAGCCCTCGGGACCCCGCAGGGTCACCGCGCGCTGCAGGACGAGGTTCTCCCGGTAGGTGCCGGGGGCGACGGTGAGGACGTCTCCGTCGGCCGCGGCCTCCAGGGCGGCGGCAAGCGATGCGTACTCACCCGTGCGGCGCCGCCACCGTGACGTGCCGGTGTGCGTCACCTGGACCGTGCCCTGTGCCATGGTGTAGCTGTGCCCCCACCTCGGTCGTACTGATGGCTCGTCCGCCCTCGGGGCGCTACGGCCGGGGTCGCGACCGCGACCGAGCCCGGCCATGGGGGCCCGGGCGCGCACGCGGCACCGACACCGGCGCGTCCCTGGGGCTCGCTCGCGCGCGGGTTGTGCCGAACGGTTCGGCCGGACCACCGTAGCGTGCGCGCGGGTGGTGGGTTGACCAGAGCCGGAAGGCCGTCAGCTGCCGGCGCCCGTCCTGCCCCAGTCCGGGCCCGCCCTGTCCCATGCCTGGTCCCAACGGGCGTACCGGCGGCGGACCATGCGCCAGACGATCAGCCGTCTGCCGCCCTCGATGAGGCCGCCCGTCGCCAGGGCCGCGCCGAAGCCGGCGAGGACCGCGTGCGTCGAGGCCGTCGCGGAGTCGAGCGGGCGGGTCACCATCCGGCCGTGCCGGTCGGTCCATATGCGGAACTCGTCGCCCTGCCGCGGGTCCTTCAGGCTCACCAGGACGGGCCCCTGGTGCGGGGAGCCGTCCGGCGCGGTCCAGTCGGCGAGGACGCGGTTGCGCAGATCTCGGCCCGACGAGGTCTCCGGGTCGGCGTCCAGCGGGGAGCGGTCCAACTTGCGCACCACGGTGGCCGTCACCGGATGCCGTGCCTCGTGCTGTGCCCGGACGGAGCGCTGCAGCGCGTCCTGCGCGGCTCCTCCGACGAGGGAGCCCACCACCGGGGCGGCCAGCAGGATCAGCAGCAGGGCGGCCAGAGCCACCCAGGCTTCGGCCAGGTCGGTGGCGCGGCGCAGTGGATTGCGCCGCCAGCGCCAGAGTCCGCTGATCGCTCGCACCGCCTGCACCCCCTTCCGCGCTCCGTGATACCTCCCGGCGGAGCCGTCCGCGCGCGGACCTCTCGAAGAGAGAGCGACATCACCTCTCCCCAGCGCCTCTCACGCATTTCTCACACAAGCCCAACGCCCGGGTCGGCGGCGCGGTTCCCGCGGCGGTCGGAGCGCTGTTCGAGGACCCTGACCGGGTCACCCACCCGGATCGTGCCCCGGGTGAGGGGTACCAGGTTCTGCCCGAAGACCAGCTTGCCGCCGAGCCGTCGGTGGCGCCCCAGGCTGAACAGGGGCTCGCGGCCGCGCTCTCCGGTGACCTGGTCGGTGGTGGTGACCACGCACCGGCCGCAGGGCTTGGCCACGCGGAAGTGCACCTCCCCGACGGCGAGACGCGACCAGTCGTCCTCGGCCCACGCGGGGGTGCCCGCCACGACCAGGTTCGGCCGGAAGCGGTTCATGGGCAGCGGGCCCTCGTCGGCGTACTCGCCCCGCGCGATGAGGGAGTTGAGGGCGTCGAGCGAGGCCGTCGTGGTGAGCAGCAGCGGAAAACCGTCGGCGAAGGAGACGGTCTCACCAGGCCGCGCGAACTCCGGTGCGACGGGCCGGCGCGTGGCCGGCTCGTCCATGTACGCCAGGCGCGCGTCGATGCCGAGGAAGGAGCTGACCCAGGCGTGCGCGGCCTCGTCCTCGGCCGGGACGGCCTCGACCTTGTCGCGGAAGATCTCCACCGTCACGGTGACGAGGGGCCGGGGGACGGGCACCGTCAGCGGCAGCATGCCGGGCGCGGACAGCCGGACGGCGCCACCGGGCAGCAGCTCGGCGGCGGCGAGCGCGAGGCGCGGCAGCAGGCGTTGTGTGACGACCTTTCCCCCGTCGTCGATCAGCACCCAACGCCGGTCACCGGCCAGCCCCCAGGGCTCCACGACGGCCTCCCGGGGCGCCGGGCCCCGGACCGCCTTGACCGGATGGAGGTGAAGCGAGTGCAGGTGCGCGTTCCCCATGGGGCCATCGTGCCAGCCGGCGCCGACAGCCCCCCGGGGGGCGGCTCAGTACCCGCGGTACTGCTGGCTGTTGTACGGGTCCTGGTAGGCGGCCGGGGCCGGCCGGGGAGCCGCGGGGCGCATCGCCTCGTAGCCGGCGGGGGCCGCCGGACGCGGCTGCTGCGGCTGAGGGCCGGGGTAGCCGCGCGGAGCGGTGGCCTGCTGCGGGATGTACGCCGCGGGCGCCTGTTGCAGTGGTGCGGGCTGCTGCGCCTGCGGATAGCCGTAGAGGGGCTGGGAAGGAGCTGCCGGAAGGGCGGGCAGCGCCGACGGGAGGGCGGGCAGGTTGCCACCCGGCATGTCGTACTGAGCGGGGACCCGGATCGGGGCGATCTGCGGGGTGCCCCGCTCGGCGACGAGCTTGTCGTAGATCGGGGTGTCCGGGAAGGAGGCGGAGTAGTAGCCGCCGCCATAGGTGGAGCGGGGGGAGGTCATGGCAATAAGTTAAGCCCACGATGTGCTGGTTGGGGAGACCGATAAGAGGGTTGTTTTCCGTGTTCGCAGTGACCCGGGATCCCCAATGCGAGCGAACTCGGCAAAAAGGGGCGGCGAACGAGGGCTTGATCGTGTAATTGCCGAGTTCCGGGCGGGTTACCGGCGGTGGCGCTCGGGCTTCCGGTCGCTCATGCATGGGACTTCGCCGCGGCAAGGAATAGGTTGTGCGGACGGAGCCGGACGGACGGCCGGGGCGGGCCTGGCGCGGTGACACTCGATGGGGGCGGACATGCAAATGCTGAAAGGTTCAAATACTCCGGTGCCCGCCGCGGCGCTGCGGGTGGAATTGGGATGGCGGACCGGCCCCGGAGTGCCGGACGCCGACGCCTCCGCTTTGCTGCTGGTAAGCGGAAAGGTCCGCTCGGACGCGGACTTCGTCTTCTACAACCAGCCCGCGCACTCCTCCGGTGCCATCCGGCACGAGGGCAAGCGCACCGCCGGCGGCAGGGTGACCGACACGCTCCTCGTCGACCTCGCGCGCGTGGAGCCCGCGATCGAGACGGTCGTCCTGGCCGCCTCGTCCGACGGCGGCCCCTTCGGGCAGGTCCCCGACCTGTACATCGAGGTCCAGGACGCCGCCCAGGGCACGGCGGTGGCCCGTTTCGACAACCCGGGCGCCACCACCGAAACCGCTTTCGTGCTGGGCGAGTTCTACCGCCGCCAGGGCGCCTGGAAGTTCCGCGCCGTCGGCCAGGGCTACAGCAGCGGACTCGAAGGGCTGGCGACGGACTACGGCATCACGGTGGACGAACCGCAGCAGGCGGCCCCGGCACCGGCCATGGCTCCGGCGCCTCCCCCCGCCACACCGTCCGCCGCGCACACGCCCCCGCCGGCGCCCCGGCCCGCGGCCCCGCCCCCGCCCGCCGCGCCGCCCGCGCCCGTCCGCCTCACCAAGGTGACGCTCACCAAGGCGGCCCCTTCCGTTTCGCTCACGAAGCAGGGCGGAACCTCCGGCACGCTGCACGTGAACCTCAACTGGCAGGTGCGCAAGCAGTTCTCGGGGTGGAGCAGCAAGCTCGCACGCCCGACCGCCATGCACGCCGACCTCGACCTCGACCTGTGCGCGCTGTACGAACTCGACGACGGCAGCAAGGGCGTCGTACAGGCCCTCGGCAACAGCTTCGGGGCGCTGCACCAGCCGCCGTACATCCACCTCGACGGCGACGACCGCACCGGCGCCGTGTCGACGGGTGAGAACCTCACCGTCAACCTCGACCACAAGGAGGCGTTCCGGCGGATCCTCGTCTTCGTCACCATCTACGAAGGCGCCCGCTCCTTCGCCGACCTGAACGCGTCGGTGACGCTCCAGCCCCAGTTCGGGGCGCCGATCGAGTTCTCCCTCGACGAGTGCACGGTCCCCTCGCTCGTGTGCGCGCTCGCCCTGATCACCAACAGCGGCGGCGATCTGGTCGTCCAGCGGGAGGCGCGCTACCTGGTGCCCGACCGTGGGGTGAGCCCGCAGCGGACCGTCGACCACGCCTACGGGTGGGGCATGAACTGGACCCCCGGCCGGAAGTGACCGAGCCCGGCCGCCGTCAGCCCTCGTCGGGCACGGCGTCCGGACGGGCGTAGGTGCGGCCCTTCCAGGCCGCACCGCGCCCCCGGTAGTGCTGCACCGCCGAGTCGACCGTCATGAGGAGATAGAGGAACGCGGTGAACGGCAGCAGGGGAGCGAGCCACAACGGCTGCCGGTAGTGACGGAGCATCGGGACGTACGTCCCCGCCATGACGAGCCATGCGAGACCGCCGAGGACCGCCGCCGGGGTGCTGCCGGCGGCGAGGCCGGCCAGGACGGCCACGGGCGGGACCAGGTACACCAGCGCCAGCCCGGCGACCGCCCCGGCCAGCAGCAGGGGGCTGTGCCGCAACTGGGCGTACGCGCTGCGCGAGACCATGCGCCACAGGTCGTGCAGCCGCGGATAGGGCCGCACGCTGTCCACCCGCTCGGCGAGCCCCAGCCAGACGCGCCCGCCGCCGCGCTTGACGGCCCGGGCGAGCGCCACGTCGTCGATCACGGCGTGCCGGATCGCGTCCGGGATCCGCGCCCTCTCGGCCGCATCCGCCCGCAGCAGGACGCAGCCCCCGGCCGCGGCCGCCGTCCGGCCCTCCTTGCCGATCCGGCGGAAGGGGTAGAGCTGCGCGAAGAAGTAGACGAACGCCGGCACGACGAGCCGCTCCCACACGCTCTCCACCCGCAGCCGGGCCATCTGGGAGACGACGTCGAACCCTCCCGAACGCGCCGCCGTCACCAGTTCCCGCAGACTGTCCGGCGCGTGCGCGATGTCGGCGTCGGTCAGGAGGAGGTACTCGGGCTCACGCGCGCGTGCCAGGCCGATGCCGTGGCGCACCGCCCACAGCTTGCCGGTCCAGCCCGCCGGAGGCTCGCCCGGCGAGCCCACGGTCAGCGGCAGCCCACCGTGCCGGCGCGCCAGCTCACGCGCCAGATCACCGGTGCCGTCCGAACTGCCGTCGTCGACGAGGAAGATCTCCGCCCGGCCGGGATAGTCCTGGACGAGCAGCGACGGCAGCGCGGCGGGCAGCACGGCCGCCTCGTCGCGCGCGGGGACGACGACGCACACGGTCGGCCACGCGTCCGGCTCCTCGCGCGAAGGCAGTCGCACATCGGTGCGCCAGAAGAAGCCCTGGCACAGCAGCAGCCACAGCCAGGCGAGCAGTGATCCAGCGGCAGTCCACACAACGGCGCTCACGCGCGCAGTCTGCCCCACCGGACCTGTCCGGGACCGCTCATCGTCTATCGTGATCGGGTGAAGATCGCGCTCATGGACTCCGGAATCGGTCTGCTGGCGGCCACCGCCGCGGTACGGCGGCTGCGCCCCGACGCCGATCTCGTGCTCTCCCTCGACCCCGACGGCATGCCGTGGGGCCCGCGCACCCCGCAGGACCTGACCCGGCGTGCCCTGGCCGTCGCCGAAGCCGCCGCCGCGCGCCGCCCCGACGCCCTGATCGTCGGGTGCAACACCGCGACCGTGCACGCGCTCACCGCCCTGCGTGCCCGCCTCGAACCGGGACTCCCGGTCGTCGGCACCGTCCCGGCGATCAAACCGGCCGCGGCCGGTGGCGGGCACCTCGCCATCTGGGCCACCCCGGCCACCACCGGCAGCCCCTACCAGCGGGACCTGATCCAAAACTTCGCCGGCGGCGTGCCCGTCACCGAGGTGCCGTGCTGGGGGCTCGCCGAGGCCGTGGAACACGCGGACGAGGCGGCGATCGACGCGGCCGTGTCCGCGGCCGCCGCCCTCACCCCGGACGAGGTGACGACCGTCGTGCTGGGCTGCACCCACTACGAACTGGTCGCCGAGCGCATCCGGACCGCCGTCCAGCGTCCCGGCCGGCCGCCGCTCGTGCTGCACGGCTCGGCGGGTGCCGTGGCCGCCCAGGCCCTGCGCCGGCTCGGCGAGCAGCCCGCGCCCGGAGCCACACCGCACGGCACGCTCACCGTGCTGCTCAGCGGACGCGAGGGCGCGTTGCCCGCCCCCGCGCTGGCGTACGCCGAGGGGCGCCTGCTGCAGGCGGTCACGCCCGCCGGCTGACCAAAACCCGTCACCGACGGTCATCGTCGCCCCGGGGCAGCCCGACGCCCGGCCGGCGCAGTCACGCTCCGCCACGAGATACCAGCGGAGGGAATCCTGAGTACCCTCAAAGACATGAGGGACCACCGCCACGGCGAGAACGCCCCCCACCCGCACTCGGACGTGTGGACCGGCCGTGCCACCAACCGGGTGCAGTGGCTGCTGGCGCTCGTGGGCGCCGCCTGCATGGCGCTGGGCATCGAGCTGGCCGTCGACTCGGCCTGGAAGTCCGGCATCGCCCCGCTCGTCATGGCCGTCGTCGGGTGCATCGCCGCCGGGCTGCTGGTCCTCTTCGGAACCCTCGCCTTCGTACACGTCGCCCTGCGGGTCGACCAGGAGCACCTCGAAGTGCGCTGCGGCCACATCGGCGTGCCCCGCCGCCGTATCCCGCTCTCCCAGGTGGTCGGCGCGACCTACATCTCCCACGTCACCCCCCGCCACTGGGGCGGCTGGGGTTACCGGTGGCGGCCCGAGAAGGGCACCGCGGTGGTCGTACGGCGGGGGGAGGGCGTCGAGCTGGAGCTGTGGGACGGGCACACCTTCACGATCACCGTGGACGACGCGGAGGCGGCCGTGCGGGTGATCGAGGCACGCCTGCGGCCCACCAAGCCGGGCGCCCCCGCGCACTGAGTCACCGGGCGCTCGTCACCGGCGGTGCCTGCGGCCCACCAAGCCGGGCGCCCCCGCGCACTGAGTCACCGGGCACTCGTCACCGGCGGTGATCGACGGCGGTGATCACCGACTGTGACCGCCGGGTCGCGGCACGGCCGTCGTCGGAGACCGGATGCCGGCCGGTCGGCACGCGGCGGTGCGCCGTCACCACGCAGCGGTGCGGTTCGCCCCGCGCGCGGGTGTCTGCGCAGCGCGGCTCGACGGTTCCAGGGGGCGCGCCGTGGCCATGCCCGCCAGCAGACCCGCTCCCATCGACACCGCGGTGAAGCTCAGCGCGTTGCCGATCGCGGCGATGGCGGCGAGCGCCGTCAGGGCCGCGCCCGCGGTGAGCGCCACGGGGGTCGGACGCGGGCCGCGCCACAGTGCGTACAAAATCCAGCAGAACGCCGCCGCCAGCAGGAGCACACCGACGGTGCCCTGTTCGGCCGCCTGCTGCAGGGGTGCCGAGTGGGGCTTGCCGTCGGACAGCAGTGACTGGGCGGATGTCGCGCTCAGCTCCCCGAAGCGGCCGGGGCCGGCTCCCAGGGCGGTGTCCTCGCCCACCAGTTGCCACGCCTCACGCCACAGCCGGACGCGGCGCGGCGTCAGCCGCCCCTCCAGCGCGGCCACGAGGCCGCCCGGCACGGCACGCGCGGCGATCGCCCAGATCACACCGGCCACCAGGGCCGCGATGGCCGCCAGTACGGCCATCGCGGCGCCCCGGTGACGGGTGCGGCCGGCGACCAGCGAGCACAACAGCACCGCGAGACAGGTCACGAAGCCACCGGTCGAGCCGAGCACGGCCGCCAGGGCCGCGATCGCGGCGGCCAGCAGCCGCAGGGCGAACCGCACGGCCGGGACCGGCGCGGCCCAGGCCGCGCAGCAGGCGGCACCGGCCGACAGCGTCAGTACGGCGGCGGTCCCCCCGGCATGCCCCAGGGGCGCGGCGATCTGCGGGCCCGGAGCGAGGTGCGGAACGGCCACGGTCAGCGCGATCCCGGCCAGCGCTCCGGCCAAGGGTGCTCCGACCGGCAGCAGCGCCCCGCTGATCCGCCCGGCGGCATACCCGGCGGCCACGGCCAGCACCGCCAGAAGCACCCCCTCGGGCCTGCCGTCGTGCACGGCCGCCGTGATCAGTGACCAGCCGGCGCAGGCCCCCAGCACCACGACACCGGCCGCGTCGGAAACGATTCGTCTCTCGCCGTCCGCGTCCGTCCCGGATGAGGACGTCACCCCTTTGGAACCCACCCGCCCGCCCCCCGGCGCCCCGTGCCCCGACCTGTGAAGACCTCGGCCGGAACGGGCCCGACGGGCCGTACGACTGAGGCTTGGCACACCGTAACGGCTGGTGAAGAGTTTGGGGATGTGCCGTGACGAAATGAACAGGGAGTCCGCCCCGCACACCGCGCTGTCCGCCCCGAGGTCACGCGCCTTAGACTCCGGGAGTGACCGTCACAGCAACCTCCGTCGGCGAGTCGGACCAGCTGGAGCCGCGGATCGCGCCCGCGGCGCGGACCTGGGCCGAGCGGCTCGTGCGTCTCCTTCCGGCCGCCGCAGCCGCGCTCTCCGGCCTGCTCCTCTACGTCTCCTTCCCGCCCCGCACACTGTGGTGGCTGGCCCTGCCGGCCTTGGCCGTCTTCGGCTGGGTGCTGCGTGGCCGCGGCTGGAAGGCGGCACTGGGCCTCGGCTACCTCTTCGGCCTCGGCTTCCTGCTGCCGCTGCTGGTGTGGACCGGAGTGGAGGTGGGGCCGGGACCGTGGCTCGCCCTGGTGGCGATCGAGGCCCTCTTCATCGCCGTGGTCGGCGTGGGTGTGGCGGCGGTGTCGAAGCTGCCCGCTTGGCCGGTGTGGGCGGCCGCCGTGTGGATCGCCGGCGAGGCGGCACGCGCGCGTGCGCCCTTCAGTGGCTTCCCCTGGGGAAAGATCGCGTTCGGGCA
The DNA here is from genome assembly GCF_044755265.1 of Streptomyces sp. NPDC092370. Taxonomy (NCBI): domain Bacteria; kingdom Bacillati; phylum Actinomycetota; class Actinomycetes; order Kitasatosporales; family Streptomycetaceae; genus Streptomyces; species Streptomyces sp. NPDC092370. The sequence goes on from NZ_JBIVQO010000007.1 coordinate 391,133, forward strand.
GGCGGACGGCGTGTTCCTGCCGCTCGCCGCGGTGGGCGGCACCCCGGTGCTCGGCTTCGCGGTGGTCCTGAGCGGCTTCGGACTGTACGAAGCCGCCCGGTCGGCCGTGCGGTGGCGGCGGACCGGTGAGGTGCGGCGCGCAGCGGCGGCCGTGGGCCTGTTGAGCCTTGCCGTCCCGGTCGTGGGCGCCGTCGCGGCCCGGCCGCTGGTCAGCGACACGGCCCAGGCCGGCACCGCCACCGTCGCGCTGATCCAGGGCAACGTGCCCCGCGCCGGCCTCGACTTCAACTCCCAGCGACGCGCCGTCCTCGACTACCACGCGCGCGAGACGGAACGCCTGGCCGCCGAGGTCAGGGCCGACAAGGCCGAGCGGCCCGACTTCGTGCTGTGGCCGGAGAACTCCTCCGACATCGACCCCTTCGCCAACCTCGACGCCCGCGCCGTCATCGAGACCGCGGCCCGGTCCATCGGCGTACCCATCTCGGTCGGTGGCGTCGTCGAGCGGGACGGCCGGCTGTACAACGAGCAGATCCTGTGGGACCCGGCGAAGGGCCCCGTCGACATCTACGACAAGCGCCAGATCCAGCCGTTCGGCGAGTACCTGCCGCTGCGCTCGGTCGTCGGCGCGATCAACAAGAACTGGACCGCGATGGTCCGCCAGGACTTCAGCCGCGGCACAGAACCGGGCGTGTTCACCATGGGCGGCGCCAAGGTCGGACTCGTCACCTGCTATGAGGCCGCCTTCGACTGGACCGTGCGCTCCGAGGTCACCGACGGCGCCCAGATGATCTCCGTGCCCAGCAACAACGCCACCTTCGACCGCAGCGAGATGACCTACCAGCAGCTCGCCATGTCCCGCGTGCGCGCGGTCGAGCACAGCCGGACCGTCACGGTGCCGGTGACCAGCGGTGTCAGCGCGATCATCATGCCGGACGGGAGGGTCACCCAGAAGACCGGCATGTTCGTCGCCGACTCCCTGGTGCAGAAGGTGCCGCTGCGGTCCTCGCAGACCCCCGCCACCCGGCTCGGCATCCTCCCGGAGATCGCCCTCGTGCTGGTCGCGGCCGGCGGACTCGGCTGGGCCGTCGCCACCGGGCTGCGCGGACGACGCGCCGGTGACGTGTAGCCGTACGCCGGTCGGACGCCACCTGAAGCGCGCCGAGCCGCCGAAAGGGGCCCATTAGGGTCGACGGCATGGCTACTCCCGACTTCATCCGCACCCTGCGTGCCTCCGCCGGTCATCAGCTGCTCTGGCTCCCCGGGGTCACCGCCCTCGTCTTCGACGACGAGGGCAGAGTGCTGCTCAACCGCCGGGCCGACACCCGCAAGTGGTCCGTGATCGGCGGCATCCCGGACCCGGGGGAGCAGCCCGCGGCCTGCGCGGTGCGGGAGGTCCACGAGGAGACGGCCGTGCGCTGCGTTGCCGAAAGGGTCGTCGTCGTCCAGGCCCTGGACCCGGTCACGTACGAGAACGGCGACACCTGCCAGTACATGGACATCACTTTCCGCTGCCGGGCCGTCGGCGGTGAGGCGCGGGTCAACGACGACGAGTCGCTGGACGTGGCCTGGTTCGACGTCGACGCCCTGCCCGAGCTGAACGAGTTCGGGCTGCTCCGGATCAAGCAGGCCCTGACGGACGCCCCCACATGGTTCGACCCCACTGCCTTGGGCTGAACTATGGGGCCTGACCATATGGGGCGGGGCAGGGGTGCTGCCTAGGGTCGAACCATGACCGCGCCCCGTGCCCATCTGGCCCCCCACGCCTCCCCGCTCGACCTGGGCGGACGCACCGCGCTCGTCACCGGCGCCGCCGGCGGCATCGGCCGAGCCTGCGCACTGCGGCTCGCGGCCGCCGGGGCCGAGGTGAGAGCCGTCGACCGGGACGCCACGGGCCTCGAGGCACTGGCCGAACGGGGGCGCGGCCTCGCCGGCACGGTGGAGCCGCACGTCCTCGACCTCACCGACCTGGACGCCGCCGAACTCGCCGCCGCGGGCACGGACGTCCTGGTCAACAACGCCGGGATCCAACTGGTGTGCCCCATCGAGGAGTTCCCGCCCGACGTGTTCCACACGGTGCTCACCGTGATGCTGGAAGCGCCGTTCCGGCTCATCCGCGGGGCCCTGCCCCACATGTACGGGCAGGGGTGGGGCCGCATCGTGAACGTGTCGTCCGTCCATGGGCTGCGCGCCTCGGCCTACAAGTCGGCCTATGTGGCCGCCAAACATGGTCTGGAGGGATTGTCCAAGACCACCGCCCTCGAAGGCGCGCCCCACGGAGTCACGTCGAACTGTGTGAACCCCGCCTATGTGCGCACGCCCCTGGTCGAGAAGCAGCTCGCCGACCAGGCGCAGGCGCACGGCATCCCCGAGGAGCGGGTCCTGACCGAGGTGCTGCTGCAGGACAGCGCCGTCAAGCGGCTCATCGAACCGGAGGAGGTCGCCGAGGCGGTGGCGTATCTGTGCGGTCCGCAGGCGTCCTTCGTGAGCGGCACCTCGCTCGTGCTCGACGGTGGCTGGACCGCCCACTGAGCCGCCGCTTCCGTGGCCCCGGGGAGTTGTCCACAGGGCTGACGGGACGGCCCGGTCATGGTGAATCCTGTGAGCATGTCCAGCGATCATGTGCAGTCCGCCGAGATGCCGTTCCTCGAGCTCCTGGCCAGGGGCGCGTCGGCCGAGGCCTACGAGCAGCCGGAGCTGCTCGCGCGTGCCGAGGGGCGCCCGGCGGAGTGGATCGCCGCGCTCCGGCAGGCCAAGCCGCTCGCCCTGCGCGTGCGCGCCGAGCTGGAGGGGCGGCGTCGGCGCGAGGCCGAGCTGTCCGCGCTGTTCGAGACCGCCCACGACCTCGCAGGGCTGCGCGACCTCGACGCCGTACTCCAGGCGATCGTGCAGCGCGCCCGTTCACTGCTGGGCACGGACGTCGCCTACCTCAGCCTGCACGACACCGAGCGCGGCGACACCTACATGCGGGTCACCGAGGGCTCCGTCGCGGCCCGGTTCCAGCAGCTGCGGCTGGGCATGGGGGAGGGGCTGGGCGGCCTGGTCGCCCAGACCGCGCGCCCCTATGTCACCGACGACTACTTCAAGGACGACCGTTTCCAGCACACGCTCACCATCGACGCGGGCGTGCGGGACGAGGGGCTGGTGGCCATCCTGGGGGTGCCGCTGACGCTCGGGCACCACGTCATCGGCGTGCTCTTCGCCGCGGACCGCCGCGCCCGGGTCTTCGAGCGGGAGCAGATCGCCCTGCTCGGTTCGTTCGCCGCCCTCGCCGCGGCCGCCATCGACACCGCCAACCTGCTCGCCGAGACCCGGTCGGCGCTCGCAGGCCTGGAGCGGGCCAACGAGATCATCCGGGACCGCAGCGGCGCCATCGAACGCGCGTCCGACGTGCACGACCGGCTGGCCGCACTCGTCCTGCGCGGCGGCGGGGTGCACGACGTGGCCGTCGCGGTCTCCGAGATCCTCGACGGCACGGTCCGGTTCGCCGAGCCCACCGCCGCCCCCGCCGGGGCGCTGGAGACGTCCCGCGCGGAGGGCCACGCGGTGCGGTACGAGGACGACTGGATCGCGGCCGTCACCGCCGGCGGTGAACTGCTCGGCGCACTGGTGCTGCGCGGCCACCCGGGACTCGACCCCGTCGACCAGCGCACCCTGGAGCGTGCCGCCATGGTCACCTCCCTGCTGCTCCTGGCCCGCAGATCCGCGGCGGAGGCCGAACAGCGCGTGCGCGGCGAGCTGCTGGACGACCTGCTCGACGCCCGCGACCGCGATCCGCGCCTGCTGCGGGAGCGTGCGGCCCGCCTCCACGCCGACCTCGACGCGCTCCATGTGGTGCTGGCCGCACAGCCGGAGGGCGGCGCGGCCGATGCCGACCAGGAGGCGGACGCCCGCAGACGCCTGGCAGCGGCCGCCTCCCACCTGGCCGCCACCCGGCACGGCCTGTCCGCCGCGCGTGACGGGGGCACCGTCCTGCTGCTGCCCCTCGGCCCCGGGGACACGGCGACCGGCCTGGCCCGCCGCGCCGCCCGGCACCTGGGCACCGCCGTCCACGCACCGGTCACCGTCGGCGCCTCCGCACCCGCCGACGACCTCGCCCTCCGCCCGGAGACCGTGGCCACGGCCTACGCGGAGGCCCGGCGCTGCCTCGAAGCCCTGCGCGTCCTCGGCCGTTGCGGCGACGGGGCCGCCGCCGAGGACTTCGGCTTCCTGGGACTGCTCCTGGCCGGCGACCGGGACATTCCGGGATTCGTCGACCGCACCATCGGCCCGGTCGTCGCCTACGACCGGCGACGCGGCACGGAACTGCTGCGCACCCTCGACGCGTACTTCGCGTGCGGCATGAGCCCCGCCCGCACCAAGGACGAGCTGCACGTCCATGTGAACACGGTCGCCCAGCGCCTGGACCGTGTCGGCCGCCTCCTCGGCGACGACTGGCAGAGCCCGGCCCGCGCCCTGGAGATCCAGCTCGCCCTGCGCCTGCAGCGGTTGTCGGCGCCGGCACAGCACTGACCCCTTTACGCCCGGACGTACGCGGGCCGCAGAACGCGGTTCCAGGTCAGACGGTGCGGGCGTCCTCCACGGTGGCGCTCGTCCGGTCGGCTCCCGGCTCGATGGCCGGAGCGACATCGGCCCGGTCTCGGTGACGGGTCTCCTCGCCAGCCCCACCGCTACGACCGTGAGCACGGCGGCGATGACGTACAGGGCGATCGGCGTGGAGCTGCCGCAGTCGGCCAACAGGGCGGTGGCGATCAGCGTCGCGGGCGCGCCCGCCGCGACCGAGGCGAACGGGGCGCCGATCGAGGCGCCGGAGGAGCGCATCCGCGTCGCGGACATCTCGGAGAAGACGCCGCCTGCGGTGCGTGCGTCTCGTGAGGGGCGCATCCCCGGAGGGCCCGAAGGGTGCGGTCGCTCCTGCGCGCCTTTGGTGAGCCCCCTTCGTTCCGGCGGAGCCGGCCCAGCCGACCGGTTGGTGTCAACCTCTTGACCCTCGGCGTGCTTCTCCACGATGCTCGGTTGCGTATAGCGGTGCGTGTATCGAATGAGGCAACGCACTCGCGAGGGTATCCCGCTTGAGGAGCAGCTCATGGCTCACGAGGTTCGTGCCGTCGTCGCCCGGAAGAAGGGCGCACCGGTCTCCGTGGAAACGATCGTCGTCCCGGATCCGGGTCCGGGTGAGGCGCTGGTCAAGGTCGAGGCCTGCGGCGTCTGTCATACCGATCTCCACTACCGCGAGGGCGGGATCAACGACGACTTCCCCTTCCTTCTGGGACACGAGGCGGCAGGTCGCGTCGAGGCGGTCGGAGAGGGAGTCACCGGCGTGGAGCCCGGCGACTTCGTCATCCTCAACTGGCGTGCGGTGTGCGGCCAGTGCCGGGCTTGCAGCAAGGGCAAACCCTGGTACTGCTTCGCCACCCACAACGCCACACAACCGATGACGCTGCTCGACGGGACCCCGCTCTCACCGGCACTCGGCATCGGCGCCTTCGCGGAGAAGACGCTCGTCGCCGCCGGGCAGTGCACCAAGGTGGACCCGGCGGCCCCGGCGGCGGCAGCCGGACTCCTCGGGTGCGGCGTCATGGCGGGCTTCGGCGCGGCCGTGAACACCGGCACCGTCGGCCGGGGCGATTCCGTCGCCGTCATCGGTTGCGGCGGCGTCGGCATGGCCGCCGTCGCGGGGGCGAGGCTGGCCGGGGCGAGCAAGGTCATCGCCGTCGACATCGACCAGCGCAAGCTGGACCGGGCCATCGCCATGGGGGCCACCCACACGGTCGACGGGGCCAAGGGCGACGTCGTCGAAGCGGTGCGCGAGCTGACGGGCGGCTTCGGCGTGGACGTCGTCGTGGAGGCGGTCGGCCGTCCCGAGACGTACCGGCAGGCCTTCTACGCCCGCGATCTGGCCGGCACCGTGGTGCTGGTCGGCGTGCCCACCCCGGAGATGAAGGTGGAACTGCCCCTGCTCGACGTCTTCGGGCGGGGCGGCTCGCTGAAGTCCAGCTGGTACGGCGACTGCCTGCCCTCGCGCGACTTCCCGGCCCTCATCGACCTGTACCTGGGGGGCCGCTTCGACCTGGACGCCTTCGTCTCCGAGACCATCGGCCTCGGCGATGTGGAGGAGGCGTTCGAGAAGATGCACCGCGGCGACGTGCTGCGCTCGGTGGTGGTGCTGTGATGGCCGGCGCACCGCGCATCGAACACCTCGTCACCAGCGGGACCTTCAGTCTCGACGGCGGTACCTGGGACGTCGACAACAACGTCTGGATCATCGGTGACGACGACGAGGTGGTCGTCATCGACGCGGCGCACGACTCCGACGCCGTCCTGGAAGCCGTCGGGGACCGCCGCCTGTCGGCCGTCGTGTGCACCCACGCCCATGACGATCACGTGCGCGCCGCACCGGACGTCGCTCTGGCCACTGGCTCGTCCATCCTCCTGCACCCCGACGACGAGGTGCTGTGGAAGATGGTGCACCCCGCCCGACGGCCCGACGGCCCACTCGTCGACGGCGACGAACTCATGGTGGCGGGCATCGGCCTGCGTGTGCTCCACACGCCCGGACACGCTCCGGGTGCCGTGTGCCTGTACGCCCCCGAACTGGGTGCGCTGTTCAGCGGTGACACGCTGTTCGCCGGAGGACCCGGCGCGACCGGGCGCTCGTACAGCGACTTCGGCACGATCATCGGCTCCATCGGTGACCGACTGCTGACCCTCCCGGGCGAGACGGTCGTGCACACCGGACACGGCCGGACGACGACGGTCGAGGCGGAGGCGCCGCACCTGGAGGAGTGGGCCGCCCGCGGCTGGTGACAGGGCGCCCCTGGGCGGCCGGGGCGATCGCGTGCCCGCGTGTCTGCGCGGGTGAGGTCCGCGAAGGAGAGCCCGCCCCGGCCGAAGCGCCCGCGTGCCCGCGTGGACCTGGTCGGCAACGACCTGGGGCGGGTCTGCGCCACCGGAGCCGTGACCGTTCCGGCCCTGTGCGCCGTCGAGCGGCACCCGGGCCTGGTGCATCTCGTCTCCAGCGTGCGCGGGGAACTGGCGCAGGGCGTGGGCCGTCCGAGCCGACGGCCGGGTCTTTCCGTCCGGGTTCCGTGACCGGCCCCGCCCAAATCCAGCGCCATGCGCATCATCGACGCCATGGAGACCGTGCCCCGCGGCCCCTACTGCGGTGCCGTCGGCTGGGTCGACGCCGACCGGGGGACCGGTGAACTGGCCGTGGGCATCCGCACCTTCTGGATCGGCCGTGACACCCCGGCGGGGCCGGTGCCGTGCTTCGGTAGGGGCGCCGGCATCACCTGGGGGTCCGACCCCGTGCGGGAGTGGGACGAGACCGAAGTGAAGGCCTCTCGGCTGCTCACTCCGGCGTCGAGGCCGCATGGCCGGGCCGAGGCCTTCCACCTCCCTTGACAGTGCCGCGCGGCCGTCCTCACACTCGTTGCTCACATCGCACGTTGTTCCTCTATATGCAACGAGGTCTGGTCTCATGGTGATTCCCGGGCACCCCCTCGCCGACCCACCCCGAGTCGCGTGAGTACCGCCGCCCGGCCCGGCCGGGTCGCTTCGGTCCTCCATCCGCGAGGTCTTCCCCGCCTCGACCGGGCCCTGGTGATGGGCATCGTGAACGTCACGCCCGACTCGTTCTCCGACGGCGGGCGGTGGTTCGCCCCGGAACGGGCCGTCGCGCACGGCCTCGCGCTGCTCGACGAGGGCGCGGACATCCTGGACGTGGGTGGCGAGTCGACCCGGCCCGGCGCCGCGCGCCCCGCCGTCGGGGAGGAACTGCGACGCGTGCTGCCGGTCGTCCGCGAACTCGTCGCGGCGGGCGCGACGGTCAGCGTCGACACCATGCGGGCCGAGGTCGCCGCCCGTGCCATGGAGGCCGGCGCCGCCCTGGTCAACGACGTCTCCGGCGGGCTCGCCGACCCTGGGATGCTCCCGCTGATGGCGCGGGCCGGTACGCCCTACGTGCTCATGCACTGGCGCGGGCACTCCACGGGGATGCAGACGAACGCCGTGTACGACGACGTCGTCACCGACGTGGTCGACGCGTTGCGGGCGAGAGTCGACGCGGCCCTGCGCGCCGGGGTCCCGGTGGACTGTCTCATCGTCGACCCGGGGCTCGGGTTCGCCAAGCGCGCCGAGCACAACTGGCGGCTGCTCGGACGTCTCCGGGAGGTCGCCGCGCTCGGCCGGCCGGTCCTGGTGGGTGCGGCGCGGAAGTCCTTTCTGGGCCATCTGCTGGCGGACCCGGAGACGGGGCGGCCCCGGCCGGCGCACCTGCGGGACGCGGCCACCTCGGCGGTGTCGGTCCTGGCCGCCGCGCAGGGCGCCTGGTGTGTGCGCGTCCATGACGTCGCCTCGACGGCCGACGCGGTGCGGGTGACCGCTCGGTGGGGCCTCGAAGCCGCGGCGGCGCCGCTGCCGATGCCCCGGCTTTGAGAGGTGCTCCGCTCCGACCTGCGTTTCTTATGGCGCAGATTGTTGCGTATCAAGCAACAGAAAAGAGAGGTGTCGACCGTCCTGCGAACTCCTTGACAAGGATTCGCGGGCGCCCTCAAACTGACGTTGCGTTCACCGCAATCCGTTTCGCTATACGCACCGAGGTGTCATGATGATTGCCGCGTGCCGTCTCGTGGATCTGCCCCGAGGCGAGGCCCACAGGCTCGACATCGAACCGCCGGTCTCGGTGTTCCACACCGATGACGGCGAACTCTTCGCCATCGACGACACATGCACCCACCAGGACGCCTCGCTCGCCGACGGCTGGTTGGAGGGCCGCGAGGTCGAATGCCCGCTGCACGCCTCGAAGTTCAACCTCACGACCGGAGCCGTCGACGCCCCGCCGGCCAAGCTCCCGGTGCGCACGCACGAGGTCTTCGTCGAGGACGGCATGATCTACGTCCGGCTGTCCACGGCAGCCCCGAACCTTCCTCCCTGCATCGCCGCCCGGCTCGCCGGGGGCGTCGCGTGAGGACCGTGGCCGTGGTGGGCGCGTCGCTGGCCGGTCTGTCAGCGGCGCGCTCGCTGCGGAAACAGGGGTACGACGGACGGCTGGTCGTCATCGGCGACGAAACCCATCGCCCGTACGACAGGCCGCCCCTGTCCAAGGAGTTCCTGGCCGGCGGCATCGACGAGGCCGATCTCGCGCTGGAGCCTGACGGCGAGGACCTGCAAGCGGAGTGGCTCCTCGGAGCCCGCGCCGCCGGACTCGACGCCACGCCCCGCGCGGTGCGGCTCACCGACGGCAGGGAGGTGCGGGCGGACGGCATCGTCATCGCCACCGGCGCCGCCGCCCGGACCCTGCCCGGCATGGACGGACTGGCCGGTGTGCACACCCTGCGCACCCTGGACGACGCCCGCGCCCTGCGGGACGAACTGGCCCAGGGTGGACGCCTGGTCGTGATCGGCGGCGGCTTCATCGGTGCGGAGGTCGCCTCCACCGCCCGCGCCCTCGGCCTGGACGTGACCATCGTCGAGGCGGCGCCCACACCACTGGCCGGACCGCTCGGCCCGGCCATGGGGCGCATCGTCTCCGCCCTCCACGCGGACCACGGTGTACGCCTTTTGTGCGGCGTGGGCGTCAAGGGGCTGAGCGGCGAGAGGCGCGTCGACGCGGTCCTGATGGAAGACGGCCGGAGCATCCCCGCCGACATCGTGGTCGTGGGTGTCGGGGCCCGTCCCTGTGTCGAGTGGCTGGCCGGATCCGGCGTCGAACTCGACGACGGTGTCACGTGCGGTGCGGACGGCCGTACCAGCCTGGCCGGGGTGGTGGCGGTAGGCGACTGCGCCTCCTGGTACGACCCCCGCGCAGGCGCCCACCGCCGCGTCGAGCACTGGACCGGTGCCCGGGAGCGCCCGGACGCGGCCGTGGCCGCCCTGCTGTCCTGGGGCGAATCCGAACCGGGCCTGCCCCGGCCGCCGTACTTCTGGTCCGACCAGTACGGCGTGAAGATCCAGTTCGTCGGCAACGCGGCCCGTGCCGACAGCGTGACGATCGAGGAGGGCAGCGTGGACGATCGCAACGTCCTGGCCGTCTACCGGCGTGCCGGACACCCGGTCGCCGTCCTCGGGATGAACCAGCCGAAGCTGTTCATGCGCTGGCGCAAGCACCTCGCGGCCACGACGCCCTGACAGCGTCACACACCTCGCTTCCACAGCCACTGCCGCGCACCAAAGCGGCGCTGCTCCTTACTCGACGACGTCCGGTGTCACTCGTCCCGGCGCGTGCATGCCCGATCCACGACGCTCCCCGAGGAGTGCACTGTGACCTCGACCGGCCTGCCGGAAAGCCTCATCGCCACCCTTCCCGGCGCCTCCTACACGGATCCCGAGCTCTTCGCCCGGGAGCAGGAGCACATCTTCGAGACGATGTGGTTCTGCGCCGTGCGCGCCGCCGACCTCGCCAGGCCCGGTGCCTTCCGGACCGTCGAGGTGGGCCGTGAGAGCATCCTGATCACCCGCGCACGGGACAACTCCGTACGCGCCTTCCTCAATGTCTGCCGGCACCGCGGAGCCAGGCTCTGCACGGCGGAGAGCGGCGAGGTCAGGCGCGCCTTCCAATGCCCGTATCACGCCTGGACGTACGACCTGACGGGCAAACTCGTCGCGGCGCCCAACCTCACCAAGATGCCCGACATCAGCCGCACCGACTACGGCCTGGCGGCCGTGGCCACGCGGGAATGGCTCGGCTATGTATGGGTGTGCCTCGCGGAGAACCCGCCCCCCTTCGACGAGGTCGTGGGGGATGTCGTCGCGCGCCTAGGCGACACGGAGTCGATCGAGCACTACGACATCGACCACCTCGAAGTCGGTCGACGGATCGTCTACGACGTGAAGGCGAACTGGAAACTCATCGTCGAGAACTTCATGGAGTGCTATCACTGCGCGACCATCCACCCCGAGCTGACCGAGGTGCTCCCCGAGTTCGCCGACGGGTACGCCGCCCAGTACTACGTGGGACACGGCGCGGAGTTCGGCTCCGAGGTGAAGGGCTTCACCGTCGACGGCTCCGAAGGCCTGGACCGCATTCCAGGCATCACCGAGGACCAGGATCGCCGTTACTACGCGATCACCGTCCGGCCGCAGGTGTTCATCAACCTCGTGCCGGACCATGTGATCTTCCACCGGATGTACCCGGTCGCCGTGGATCGCACCATCGTCGAGTGCGACTGGCTCTACCTCAGGCACGTCGTCGAGAGCGGCAAGGACGTCAGCCGGTCGGTGGAACTCTTCGACCGGGTCAACCGGCAGGACTTCGACGCCTGCGAGCGCTGTCAGCCCGCGATGAGCTCCCGGCTGTACGCCAAGGGCGGGGTACTCGTGCCCAGCGAGCATCACATCGGCGAATTCCACACCTTCGTCCAGCAGCGGCTGGGTGTGGAGCGGCCACAGTAGCGGCGGTTCACGGGTGGGCCGGCGCCCGGTGCGCGGAGCGCCCGTCGAAGGCGGCGCGGCGGGATCAGCCCAGATAGCCCATGCGATGGCTGATCTCGTCCGCGCCCTTGACCAGCACCGGAGCGAGGTCGTGCATACGGTCCTCGGTGAGCCGGTACGCCGGTCCGGAGGCGCTGATCGCCGCGATGACCTCTCCGTCCCTGTTGCGGACCGGGGCGGCCATGGCGTGCAGCCCGACCTCGAACTCCTCCAGGGTCCAGGAGTAGCCACGCTCGAGCGCCTCGGCGAGGTTCTTCTCGAGCTTGGTCTTCGCGGTCAGGGTGTGGGGCGTCACCTTCTTCAGGCCGGCCGCCGACAACAGCGCGGCACGTTCCTTCGCCGGCATGTGGGCCAGCAGGATCTTGCCGCTGGAGGTGGCGTGCAACGGCGTCAGCTGGCCGACCCAGTTGAACGCCGTGACGGCACCCGGGCCGCGCACCTGGTACAGGTTGATCGCGTACTGCTCCTGCATCACCGCGAGGTTCACGGTCTCGCCGATCTCCTCGGCGAGCCGCTCGCAGACCGGGCGGCTCTGCTGGGTGATGTCGATGCGCCCGGTGACCGCGCCGGCGAGGCGGACGATGCCGAAACCGAGGCGGTACTTGCCGCGCTCGCCCGCCTGCTCCACCAGGCCGCGCCCCTCCAGAGCGCCCAGCAGCCGGAACGCGGTGGACTTGTGGACGTCGATCTCGGCGGCCACCTCGCTGACGCCGGCCTCGCCGCGCCGCGCCAGGATCTCCAGCACGGTGATGGCGCGGTCGACTGACTGCACCCCACCGGTCGGCGCGGTCGTCGTTTCGGTATCTGCATGGTAGTTGCTCACAACGCAACTATACGGGCGTTAAACATAGCCGGCAGCGGTGCAGGTCACGGGCTTGTCGCCCACCTCGCGGAAGTTGCGCCGTTCGCAACCTGGTGCATATAGCGGTACAGGTACTAGCATGCCGCGCATTCCGAACGGCGCGAGCGAGACGAGGCCCCATGGCTCACTTGCAGTACGACTTCGTCATCGTCGGTGGTGGATCGGCCGGCAGTGCGCTGGCCAACCGGCTCTCCGCGGACCCCGGCAACCGGGTGCTCGTTCTGGAGGCGGGCCGGCCCGACTACCCCTGGGACGTCTTCATCCACATGCCCGCGGCGCTGACCTACCCGATCGGCAGCCGGTTCTACGACTGGAAGTACGAGTCCGAACCGGAGCCCCACATGGGCGGCCGGCGCGTCTACCACGCGCGTGGCAAGGTGCTGGGCGGTTCCAGCAGCATCAACGGCATGATCTTCCAGCGCGGCAACCCCATGGACTACGAGCGCTGGGCGGCCGACCCGGGCATGAAGACCTGGGACTACGCGCACTGCCTGCCGTACTTCCGGCGGATGGAGAACTGTCTGGCCGCCGACCCGGACGACGAGTTCCGTGGCCACGACGGCCCTCTCGTCCTGGAACGCGGCCCTGGGACCAACCCGCTCTTCAAGGCCTTCCTGAAGGCCACCGAGGAGGCGGGCCACGCCCCCACCGATGACGTGAACGGCTACCGGCAGGAGGGTTTCGCCCGGTTCGACCGCAACGTCCACCGAGGTCGCCGCCTGTCGGCCTCCAAGGCCTACCTCAAGCCCGTGCGTAAGCGCCCCAACCTCACGATCCGGACGCGCGCCCTGGTCACCCGCGTCCTCTTCGAAGGCAAGCGTGCCATCGGCGTCGAGTACCGGCGTGGCCGCGGCCGACCCCAGCGGGTGTATGCCCGCGAAGTCATCCTCTGCGGGGGCGCGATCAACTCCCCGCAACTGCTCCAGCTCTCGGGCGTCGGCAACGCCGAGGAACTGCGCGCGCTCGGCATCGACGTCGTACACGATCTGCCGGGTGTCGGCGAGAACCTCCAGGACCACCTGGAGGTGTACATCCAGTACGCCTGCAAGCGACCCGTCTCCATGCAGCCGTACCTCGCGAAGTGGCGCGCCCCCTTCATCGGGCTGCAGTGGCTCTTGCGCACCGGCCCCGCCGCGACCAACCACTTCGAAGCGGGCGGCTTCGTCCGCGGCAACGAGGACGTGCCCTACCCCAACCTGATGTTCCACTTCCTGCCCATCGCGGTCCGCTACGACGGCTCCGTGCCCGCCGGCGGACACGGCTACCAGGTGCACGTCGGGCCCATGTACTCCGACGCCATCGGATCGGTGAAGATCAAGAGCAAGGACCCGGCCGAGCACCCCGCGCTGCGCTTCAACTACCTGTCCACCGAGCAGGACCGCCGCGAGTGGGTCGAGGCCGTCAGGGTCGCCCGCGAGCTGCTCAACCAGCCCGCCATGGCCCCGTACAACGCCGGGGAGATCTCGCCGGGACCCTCCGTCGAGACCGACGAGGAGATCCTCGCCTGGGTCGCCAAGGACGGCGAGACCGCGCTGCATCCGTCGTGCACCTGCAAGATGGGCACCGACGAGATGGCTGTCGTGGACCCGGCCAGTATGCGGGTGCACGGCGTGGAGGGGCTGCGGGTCGTCGACGCGTCGGTGATGCCCTACATCACCAACGGCAACATCTACGCGCCCGTCATGATGATCGCGGAAAAGGCGGCCGACCTCATCCTCGGCAAGGACCCGCTGCCGCCGTCCACCGCCGCGTATTACCGGCACCGCTCCCAGCCGTAACCAGCAGTTTTCAGACAATCGGCAGGCCCGGAGGCGATTCGTTCCGGGCCGGCCGGTGTGGCCTCCCCGCGGCTGTCTCCTTGGCGAAACCGTCATCGGTCACCCCCTTGACGTGGGGTGCGGCCTTCTACAGAGTGTTCCACCACAAGCAATACGGTGCGCGATGCGCAACGCGATTCGCTCGAAGGGCCCTCGACGTGGCAGATCTGTACGTGGATGGAAAATGGCGGGATCCCCGGGCCGGCGGCCACCGGGACATCCGCTGCCCCGCCGACGGCACGCTCTTTGTGACGGTGTCCGAAGGTACACGCCCCGACACGGAGGCGGCCATCGCCGCGGCCCGCCGGGCCTTCGACGAGGGGCCCTGGCCGCGCACCTCCGAGCGAGAGCGTGGCGCGCTCCTCCTGCGCACCGCCGACCTGATCGAACGCGACGCCGGCGCGTTCGCCCGCGCCGAATCGCTGGACACCGGCAAGCGGCTGGTGGAGAGCGAGTACGACATCGCCGACGTCGTCTCCTGCTTCCGCTACTACGGAGGACTCGGCGGCACCGACGCCGGCCGGGTGATCGACACCGGCCGTGACGACGCCGTCAGCCGCGTCGTGTACGAGCCGATCGGTGTGTGCGGACTGATCACCCCCTGGAACTACCCTTTGCTCCAGGCGAGCTGGAAGGTCGCACCCGCGCTTCTCGCGGGCAACACGATCGTGCTCAAGCCCAGTGAGCTCACCCCCTCGACGTCCATCCTGCTGATGAAGGCACTGGAGGAGGCCGGTCTCCCGGCCGGTGCCGCCAACCTCGTCCTGGGGGCCGGGCCCGAGGCGGGCGCACCGCTCGCCGAGGACCCCGCCGTCGACATGGTCTCCTTCACCGGCGGCCTGGACACCGGAAGACGCATCATGGCCACCGCGGCCGCGACCGTGAAGAAGGTGGCGCTGGAACTCGGCGGCAAGAACCCCAATGTCGTCTTCGCCGACGCCGACTTCGAGACGGCCGTGGACTTCGCGCTCACGGCCGTCTTCCTGCATTCGGGCCAGGTCTGCTCGGCCGGCGCCCGGCTGATCGTCGAGGACGCGCTGCACGACCGGTTCGTCGACGAGGTGGTCCGCCGCGCCCGGCGGATCCGGCTCGGCGGCCCCTTCGATGAGCGGGCCGAGACCGGCCCGCTCATCTCCGCGCAGCACCTGGCGAAG
The DNA here is from genome assembly GCF_044755265.1 of Streptomyces sp. NPDC092370. Taxonomy (NCBI): domain Bacteria; kingdom Bacillati; phylum Actinomycetota; class Actinomycetes; order Kitasatosporales; family Streptomycetaceae; genus Streptomyces; species Streptomyces sp. NPDC092370. Next base: position 406,393 of record NZ_JBIVQO010000007.1, read on the forward strand.
GTCGAGGCGTACGTCGCGGCCGGACTCGCCGAGGGCGCCGTCCTGCGCTGCGGCGGCGAACGGCCCGACGATCCGGCCCTGGCCGCCGGCCACTTCTACCCGCCCACCGTGCTCGACGAGTGCGGTCAGGACATGCGGGTGGTGCACGAGGAGTCCTTCGGGCCCGTGCTCACCGTGGAGCGCTTCACCGGCGAGGACGACGCCGTACGCATCGCCAACGACACCGAGTACGGACTCGCCGGCGCCGTCTGGACGCAGGACGCCGGGAAGGCCCAGCGGGTCGCCCGCCGGCTGCGCCACGGCACGGTGTGGATCAACGACTACCACCCCTATGTGCCGCAAGCGGAATGGGGTGGGTTCGGACACTCCGGCGTGGGCCGCGAGCTGGGCCCGACCGGCCTGGACGAGTACCGGGAACCCAAGCACATCTGGCAGAACATCCAACCCCGGCCGCAGCACTGGTTCCGCGGCTGAATGCCGAAAAGAGGTCGAACATGACCCCAGCAACGACCGAGGTGCCGCAGCGGCGCGGCACGCCCCAGGACTCGGCACCCGACCCGGTCATCTCCGTACGCGAACTGTGGAAGGTGTTCGGGCCGAAGGCGGGCCAGGTGCCGGGCTCCGAGGAGCTGCGCGGGCTCACCCGCCGCGAACTGATGGACCGCACCGGATGCACCGCCGCCGTGCGCGACGTGGACTTCGAGGTCGCGCCGGGCGAGGTGTTCGTCGTCATGGGCCTGTCCGGCTCGGGCAAGTCCACCCTGGTGCGCTGTCTGACCCGGCTCATCGAACCCACCGCAGGCGAGATCCTCTTCGAGGGCGAGAACATCCGCGACGCGGACGCGGGCCGCCTGCGCGAACTGCGCCGCAGCAAGTTCTCCATGGTCTTCCAGCACTTCGGGCTGCTGCCGCACCGCCGGGTCGTCGACAATGTGGCGTTCGGGCTGGAGATCCGCGGCATGAGCCGGGCGGAGCGCATGAGACGGGCGCTGGAGGTCGTCGAACTCGTCGGGCTCTCCGGGTACGAGAACTCCTACCCCGACCAGCTCTCCGGCGGCATGCAGCAACGCGTGGGTCTCGCCCGCGCACTGGCCGGCGATCCGGACGTACTCCTCTTCGACGAGCCGTTCTCCGCGCTCGACCCGCTGATCCGCCGTGACATGCAGAACGAGGTCGTCCGGCTGCACCACGAGGTCGGCAAGACGATGGTGTTCATCACGCACGATCTGTCGGAGGCGCTGCGGCTGGGCGACCGCATCCTCATCATGCGCGACGGCAGGATGGTCCAGTGCGGCACCGGCGACGAACTGGTCGGGGCCCCCGCCGACGACTACGTACGCGACTTCGTCAGGGACGTGCCCCGCGGTGACGTACTGACCCTGCGGTGGATCATGCGCCCGGTGGAGCCCGACGACCCGCTGGACGGTCCCGAGCTCGGCCCGGACGTCGTGGTGAAGGAGGCCACCAGGGCGGTGCTCGCGGCCGAGAAGCCGGTCAAGGTCGTGGAGGACGGCAAGCTGCTCGGCATCGTCGGCGACGAGGAGATCCTCGCGGTGGTCGCCGGGCAGGAAGGCGACGCGTGATGACCGTCGCGATCGAGAAACCGGAGAAGACCGGGGCCGTGGAGCCGCCCGTTCCCGCCCGGCACGTGCGCACGGTCAACCGCGCCGTGGTGGTGGCCGGGATCCTGCTCGTCTGGCTGGTGCTCTTCGCCGTGCTCCGCGGCAAGCAGACCCTGTCCCTGGCCGCGGCCGACCTGACCGATCTGCACCGGTGGTTCAACGAGGTCAACGACTCGATCGGAGCCAACCGCAACTCCAACCCGCTCTTCCTCTACTTCTTCAACGAGATCCGGCTGGTCATCGACACCCTGGTGACCTTCGTGCAGGATCTGATCTCGCAGCCGACCCCGGGCCGCCCGGTTCCGCAGGTCGGCTGGCTCGGTGTCGTCGGCGTCGTCGGCTACGTCTCCTGGGCCGTGGGCAACTGGCGGGTCGCGCTGCTGGCCGTGGCCGGCTTCACCTTCCTCGGCCTGCAAGGGCTCTGGCAGGAGAGCATGGACACCCTGGCGCTGACCCTCTCCGCCGTGTGCGTGGCGCTGCTGTTCGCCATCCCGCTGGGTGTGTGGGCCGGGTTGTCGGACCGGGTCAACCGGATCATGACGCCGTTCCTGGACTTCATGCAGACGATGCCCACCTTCGTCTATCTGGCGCCGCTGACCCTGTTCTTCCTGATCGGTCCCGCCTCCGCCACGATCGCCACCACCATCTACGCGGCACCACCGGCGATCCGCATCACCGCGCACGCCATCCGCTCCGTACCACAGGCCACGGTGGAGGCGGCGGACTCGATGGGCGCGACGCGGCGGCAGGCGCTGCTGAAGGTCCTGCTGCCGATGTCGAAGCGGACCGTGGTGATGGGCGTCAACCAGACCATCATGGCGGCCCTGGCCATGGTGACCATCGCGGCCCTGATCAACGCGCCCGGCCTGGGCGCGACCGTCATCCAGGCCCTGCAGTCGCTGGACGTCGGCACGGCCTTCAACGCCGGTCTGGCCATCGTCGTCCTGGCCATCGTGCTGGACCGGGTCACCACCGCGGCGAGCGGCCGGGCCGAGACGGCCCGGGGCTCGGACAGTCCCTTCCTCAAGTGGAGGCGGCAGCTGCTCACGGCAGGCGCGGTGGCGGCGGCTGTGCTGGTGTATCTGTCGCACACCTATATATGGGCGGCCGAGTTCCCCGGCGAGGGCGGCCTCGGCAGCGGCATCGCCAGGACGGCGGCCGATGCGACCACCTGGGCACAGGACAACCTGTCGGGCCTGACCAACGCCTTCCGCGACGCCCTCACCAACGGCCTGCTCAATCCGTTCCAGACCCTGCTGACCGACTCCCCGTGGTGGCTCGTCGGCGCCGCCCTCGTTGGGCTCGGCTCCGTGCTCGGCGGCCGGCGTGCCGGGGCCACCACCGTCGTGTGCGTGGGCCTGCTGGTCGGTACCGGTGTCTGGTCGGACTCCATGACGACGCTGGCGTCCACCGCGGTGGCGACGGTGCTGGTGATGCTGCTCGGCGTCGTGGTCGGGGTGTGGATGGGACGCAGCGCCCTGGTGGACCGGCTGATCCGGCCCACCCTGGACGCGGCCCAGGTCATGCCGCCGTTCGTCTATCTCGTGCCGTTCCTCGCGTTGTTCGGCGCGACACGGTTCACGGCCATCGTGGCCGCCGTCGTCTACGCGGCACCGGTCGCCATCAAGATCATCGCCGACGGGGTGCGGGCCGTGCCCGAGACCACCGTCGAGGCGGCGACGTCCACCGGGTGCAACACCTGGCAGATCATCACCAAGGTTCAACTGCCCATGTCGAAGGGCGCCCTGACCCTCGCGACCAACCAGGGCCTGATCTACGTGCTGTCGATGGTCGTCGTGGGCGGCCTGGTGGGCGCGGGTGCCCTCGGCTACGACGTCGTGGCCGGGTTCTCCCAGGGGCAGCTGTACGGCAAGGGACTGGCGGCCGGGCTGGCCATCGTCCTGCTCGGAGTCATGTTCGACCGGATCACTCAGGCAGCGGCTCGCCGCGCCGGCGCATAAGGAGCACCACACCATGGCACGACACTTCAGAGCCGGCGCGGCCGGCCTGGCCGTCCTCGGCCTCACCCTCACGGCCTGCGGCGGCGCGAAGGTCGGCGACGACAGCTCGGGCGGCTCGGGCGGCTCGGGCACGTGCGGCACCTTCAACCTCGCGATCAACCCCTGGGTGGGCTACGAGGCGAACGCGGCGGTCCTCGCCTACGTCGCCGAGCACGACCTCGGCTGCAAGGTCGAGCAGAAGGACTTGAAGGAGGAGATCGCCTGGCAGGGCTTCGGGACGGGCGAGGTCGACGCCGTCGTCGAGAACTGGGGCCACGACGACCTGAAGAAGAAGTACATCACCCAGCAGAAGACCGCCGTCGACGCGGGCCCGACCGGCAACGAGGGGCTCATCGGCTGGTACGTGCCGCCGTGGCTGGCGAAGGCGCACCCGGACATCCTGGACTGGAAGAATCTGAACAAGTACGCGTCGAAGTTCAAGACCTCCGAGTCGGGTGGCAAGGGGCAGCTCCTCGACGGCGACCCCTCGTACGTCACCAACGACGAGGCGCTGGTGAAGAACCTCAAGCTGGACTTCAAGGTGGTGTACGCGGGCAGCGAGACCGCGCTCATCCAGGCGTACCGCAACGCCGAGAAGAACAAGGAATGGCTGATCGGCTACTTCTACGAGCCGCAGTGGTTCCTGTCCGAGGTGCCGTTGAAGAAGGTCGGCCTGCCCGAGTACAAGGAAGGCTGCGACGCCGACGCGGAGAAGGTCGCCTGCGACTACCCGGTGTACAAACTCGACAAGATCGTCAGCGCCAAGTTCGCCAAGTCGGGCAGCCCGGCCTATGACCTGGTGAAGAACTTCACCTGGACGAACGACGACCAGAACACCGTCGCCAAGTACATCGCGGTGGACAAGATGGCGCCCGAGGCCGCGGCGAAGAAGTGGGTCGAGGCCAACCGCGACAAGGTCGACGCCTGGATCAAGTAGCGCGCACGACCGTCTTGGTGAACCCCGCCGAAAGGCCCGGCAGGCTGTGTCCTCAGCCTGCCGGGCCTCGTCGTTTTCCGGTGATTCCGCCCTGCCGCTCCCGGGGGTTTTTCCGGCGTCGCGGACCCCTTGACACGCCTGTCCACGGCGGGCACATTGAGTTGCGCAACCTGAACCCTGTTGCGCAGACAGCAACTGGATGGCTTTCAACGTCGGAGGTGCGGCGATGGCGGGACCCCGGGTGGTCATCATCGGAGCGGGCGTCGTGGGAGCAGCGCTCGCCGATGAGATCTCCGCGCGAGGCTGGACCGAAGTGACCGTGGTCGACCAGGGCCCGCTGCCCGCCACCGGGGGATCGTCGTCGCACGCCCCGGGTCTGGTCTTCCAGACGAACCCCTCCAAGACCATGACCGAGATGGCCCGTTACACCGTCGAGAAGTTCTGCTCACTCGACGTGGACGGTCAGCCCTGCTTCCTCCAGGTCGGCGGCCTGGAGGTGGCGACCAGCCCGGAGCGCGTCACGGAACTCCAGCGGCGACACGGCTGGCTCACCTCCTGGGGCATCGAGTCCCGGCTGCTGAGCACCGAGGAGTGCCTCGAACAGCACCCGCTCGTCAACCCGGACAAGGTCCTCGCCGGCCTCCTCGTGCCCACGGACGGCCTCGCGAAGGCGGTCCTCGCCGTCGAGGCGCAGATCCGCCGGGCTACCGAGCGCGGCGTCCGCTTCCTCGCCCGTCACGAAGTCCTCGACATCCCAAGGGCCGACGGCGAGGTGACCGGCGTCCTCACCGACCAGGGCGAGATCCCCGCCGACATCGTCGTGTGCTGCGCCGGCATCTGGGGCCCGAAGATCGCCCGCATGGCCGGCATGAACCTCCCGCTCACGCCCCTCGCCCACCAACTCGCCTGGACGGGCCCGGTACCGGCCCTGGCGGGCCAGACGCAGGAAGCGGTCCGCCCGATCCTGCGCCACCAGGACGCCGACCTCTACTACCGCGACCGCTTCGACGGCCTGGGCATCGGCTACTACGGCCACCGCCCGATGCCCATCTCGGCCGACGACATCCTCTCGGTGGACGAGGCCGACGAGATGCCGTCCGTCCTGAAGTTCACCGAGGAGGACTTCGAGGAGGCCTGGAGCGAGACCCAGTCGCTGCTCCCCGCGACCAAGGACGCCAAGGTCGAAGAGGGCATCAACGGCCTGTTCTCCTTCACCACCGACGGCCTGCCCCTGCTCGGCGAATCCCCGGACGTCAAAGGCTTCTGGGTCGCCGAGGCCGTCTGGGTCACCCACTCCGCGGGCGTCGGACGGGCCATGGCCGAATGGCTGGTCGACGGCTACTGCTCCTCGTTCGACCTGCACGAGTGCGACGTCAACCGCTTCGAACCGCACCAGCTCTCGCCCGAGTACGTGCTGGCCCGCGACTGCCGGAACTTCGTCGAGGTCTACGACATCCTCCACCCCCTCCAGCCGTCGGGAGACCCGCGCCCGATCCGCACCAGCCCGTTCCACGCACGCCAGCAGGAGCTGGGCGCCTTCTTCCTGGAGGCGAACGGCTGGGAGCGCCCCCAGTGGTACGAGGCCAACGCCGGCCTGGTCGAAGGCCGTTCCATCGCCACCCCCAACGAGTGGGCCGCGCGGTACTGGTCGCCCATCGTCGCCGCCGAAGCCCAGACCACCCGGGAGACCGTCGCGATGTACGACATGACGGCCCTCAAGCGGCTCGAGGTCAGCGGGCGCGGTGCCGGCGAGTTCCTGGAGCGGCTGTGCACCGGCAAGGTCGCCAAATCCGTCGGCTCGGTGACGTACACCCTGCTCCTCGACCACGACGGCGGCATCCGCAGTGACATCACCGTCGCCCGGCTGGCCCCCGACCTCTTCCAGGTCGGCGCCAACGGCAACCTGGACCTCGACTGGTTCACCCGCCACCTCCCCGCCGACGGCACGGTCCAGGTCCGCGACATCACCCCCGGCACCTGCTGCATCGGTCTGTGGGGCCCGCGCGCCCGCGACGTCCTCCAGCCGCTCACCGACGCCGACTTCTCGGCGAGTGGCCTGAAGTACTTCCGCGCCAAGCGTGCCCACATCGGCTCCGTCCCCGTCACCGCGATGCGTCTGTCGTACGTCGGCGAGCTCGGCTGGGAGCTCTACACCACCGCCGACCTGGGCGGGAAACTCTGGGACACCCTCTGGCGGACGGCCGAGCCGCTCGGCGGCATCGCGGCCGGCCGCGGCGCGTTCAACAGCCTCCGCCTGGAGAAGGGCTACCGCTCCTTCGGCACGGACATGACCTACGAGCACGACCCCTACGAGGCCGGAGTCGGATTCGCCGTCAAGCCCGACAAGGACGACTTCATCGGCAAGGCGGCGCTGGAGCGCCGTAAGGCCGACGTACGGCGGAGACTGACCTGCCTCACGATCGACGATCCCAAGGCCGTCGTCATGGGCAAGGAACCGGTGTACGACGGGGACCGTGCGGTGGGGTACGTCACCAGTGCGGCTTATGGCTACACGATCGGCAAGGGCATCGCCTATGCGTGGCTGCCGGTGGAACTGGCCGCTCCGGGGACCGTTGTGCACATCGGGTACTTCGACCAGTCCGTCGAGGCCGTGGTCGCCGAGGAGCCTCTGTTCGACCCGACGATGTCCCGTCTTCGTGGCTGAGTGTTCGTGTGCGGCTTCGTTGTGGATGGTCGCGCCCCGCGGCGAAGCCGCCGATCGACACAGCCCCGCGCCCCTCATGGGCGTTCAGCCACAGCTCGTCGGAAGGAACTCCAGGTGACCGCACAACTCCTTGACGGCAAGGCGACCGCCGCCATCATCCGCCGCGAACTCGCCGAGCGCGTGGCCAAGTCGGCCGCCGCGACGGGCCGCCCGCCGGGACTCGGCACCGTCCTGGTCGGCGACGACCCCGGCAGCCACGCCTACGTCGGCGGCAAGCACCGGGACTGCGCCCAGGTGGGCATCGCCTCCCTTCGGCGGGAGCTGCCCGCCGACGCCTCTCAGCAGCAGGTCGAGGAGACGATCGACGAACTCAACGCCGACCCCGCCTGCACCGGCTACATCGTCCAGCTCCCGCTGCCCCCTCACCTCGACGCGGGTGCCGTACTGGAACGCATGGACCCGGCCAAGGACGCCGACGGACTCCACCCCGTCAACCTCGGCCGGCTCGTCCTCGGCGTCGAGGCCCCGCTGCCGTGCACGCCGCGCGGCATCGTCGAACTGCTCCGCCGCCACGACGTGCCGCTCGCCGGAGCGCGGGTGTGCGTGATCGGCCGGGGCATCACCGTCGGACGGCCCATCGGACTCCTCCTCACCCGCAGGTCCGAGAACGCCACCGTCACCCTCTGCCACACCGGCACCAAGGGCCTGGCCTGGCACGTGCGCGAGGCGGACATCGTCGTCGCGGCCGCCGGTTCCCCCGGACTGATCACCAAGGACATGCTGCGCCCCGGCGCGGCCGTCCTCGATGTCGGCATCACCCGCACCGAACAAGGACTGGTGGGTGACATCCACCCGGACGCCGCCCAGGTCGCCGGATGGCGGGCCCCGATGCCCGGGGGCGTGGGCCCCATGACCCGGGCCATGCTGCTCGCCAATGTCGTCGAGGCCGCCGAGAGGAACGCGAACGCCGTATGAACGCGCTGAACACCCCCCTGGCGGAGCTGGACCCCGAGGTCCACGCCGCGCTCCGCGCCGAACTGCACCGCCAGCAGTCCACCCTGGAGATGATCGCCTCCGAGAACTTCGCGCCCTCCGCCGTGATGGAGGCCCAGGGCTCGGTCGCGACCAACAAGTACGCCGAGGGCTACCCGGGCCGCCGTTACTACGGTGGCTGCGAACACGTCGACGTCACCGAGCGGCTGGCCATCGAGCGGATCAAGTCCCTCTTCGGCGCGGGCTTCGCCAACGTCCAGCCGCACTCGGGTGCCCAGGCGAACACCGCCGTCTTCTTCGCCCTGCTCCAGCCCGGCGACACCGTCCTCGGTCTCGACCTCGCGCACGGCGGGCACCTCACGCACGGCATGCGCATCAACTACAGCGGCAAGATGCTCAACGTCGTGCCGTACCACGTGTCCGAGGCGGACAACCTCGTCGACATGGGCGAGGTCGAGCGGCTCGCCAAGGAACACCGCCCCAAGATGATCATCGCGGGCTGGTCGGCGTACCCGAGGCAGCTGGACTTCGCGGCGTTCCGCCGGATCGCCGACGACGTGGGCGCCCTGCTCATGGTCGACATGGCGCACTTCGCGGGACTCGTGGCGGCGGGCCTGCACCCCAGCCCCGTACCGCACGCCCACGTCACGACCACCACGACCCACAAGACCCTCGGCGGCCCGCGCGGTGGCGTCATCCTCACCAACGAGGCCGACCTCGCGAAGAAGATCAACTCCGCGGTGTTCCCCGGTATGCAGGGCGGCCCCCTGGAACACGTCATCGCCGCGAAGGCGGTGTCGTTCAAGGTCGCCGCGTCACCCGAGTTCGCCGAACGCCAGGCCCGGACCCTCGCCGGCTCCCGCATCCTCGCCGAACGCCTCACCCGGGCGGACGCGGCGGCGGCCGGGGTGAAGGTCCTGACCGGAGGCACGGACGTCCACCTGGTCCTGGTCGACCTGCGCGACTCGGAGCTCGACGGCCGGCAGGCCGAGGACCTGCTCCACGAGATCGGCATCACCGTCAACCGCAACGCCGTGCCCTTCGACCCGCGCCCGCCCATGGTCACCTCGGGCCTGCGCATCGGCACTCCGGCGCTGGCCACCCGCGGCTTCACCGAGACGGACTTCGCCGAGGTCGCGGACGTGATCGCGCTCGCCCTCCAGCCCGAGCCGGACGTGGCCGCCCTGAGCGCCCGCACCGAGGCCCTGGCCGCCAAGCACCCGCTCTACCCGCACCTGTCCGAGGACGGAGACGCCCGATGAGCCCCCGCACCCCCGGCGCCGAGCTCCCCGAACACCCCGACCGGCTCTGGCGCAACCCCGAGCCGAAGCGCTCGTACGACGTCGTCGTCGTGGGCGGCGGCGGCCACGGCCTGGCCACCGCCCACTACCTGGCGAAGAACCACGGCATCACCAACGTCGCCGTGCTGGAGAAGGGCTGGCTGGCGGGCGGCAACATGGCCCGCAACACCACCATCATCCGCTCCAACTACCTGTGGGACGAGAGCGCCGGCATCTACGAGCACGCGCTCAAACTGTGGGAGGGACTGGCGGACGAGCTCGACTACCCGATCCTGTTCTCCCAGCGTGGCGTACTGAACCTCGCCCACAGCCTCCAGGACGTCCGAGACAGCGTGCGCCGCGTCGAGGCCAACCGCCTCAACGGCGTGGACGCCGAGTGGCTCGACGCGGACCGCGTCAAGGAAGTCTGCCCGATCGTCAACACCTCCCCGGACGTGCGCTATCCGGTCCTGGGCGCGACCTACCAGCCGCGCGCGGGCATCGCCAAGCACGACCACGTGGCGTGGGGCCTCGCCCGCTCCGCCGACGCCGCCGGGATCGACATCATCCAGAACTGCGAGGTGACCGGCCTCGACGTCGTCGGCAACCGGGTGGTGGGAGTCCGGACCAACCGCGGCCCGATCGCGGCGGGCAAGGTCGCGCTCTGCTCGGCGGGCCACACCTCGGTCCTGGCGGCCATGGCGGGCATCGAACTCCCCGTCCAGAGCCACCCCCTGCAGGCCCTGGTGTCGGAGCTGCTGGAGCCGGTGCACCCGACGGTCGTCATGTCCAACGCGGTCCACGTGTACGTCAGCCAGGCCCACAAGGGCGAGCTGGTGATGGGCGCGGGCATCGACGCGTACAACTCCTACACCCAGCGCGGCGCCTTCCACATCATCGAAGAGCAGATGTCGGCGGCCCTGGAGCTCTTCCCGGTCTTCGCCCGCGCCCACGTCCTGCGCACCTGGGGCGGCATCGTCGACGTCAGCCCCGACGCCTCACCGATCATCGGCCTCAGCCCGGTCGACAACCTCTACCTCAACTGCGGCTGGGGGACCGGTGGTTTCAAGGCCACCCCGGGCGTCGGCTGGGTCTACGCCCACACCATCGCCCACGACACACCGCATCCGCTGAACGCCCCCTTCTCGCTCGACCGTTTCACCACCGGCGCGCTCGTCGACGAGCACGGCGCGGCCGCGGTGGCCCACTAGGACCATCAGGGAGCCGACCCATGCTGCTGATCCCCTGCCCGTGGTGCGGGCCCCGCGACGAAGCCGAGTTCCACTACGGCGGCCAGGCCCACGTGCCGTACCCGCAGGACCCGACCTCCCTCACCGACGAGGAGTGGGCCCGCTACCTCTTCTTCCGCGACAACCCGAGGGGCCCCTTCGCCGAGCGCTGGAGCCATGCGGCGGGCTGCCGCCGCTGGTTCAACGCAGTGCGGGACACATCGACGAACGAGGTTCTGACGGTCTACCGGGCGGGGGAGGAGCGTCCGGAAACGGTGGAGCTGCGCCCCGTCACCTTCCGGCCGAGTCCGGCACCACCAGCCCGTCCGGTGCTTGAGGACGAGGCCGCCCAGACCGAAGGGGGGCCCGCGGGCGCAGCAGCCCCCGGCGGAGCCGAAGGGGCGGAGACCCTGGAGGATGGTGGGGGTCCCCCCTGCTCGAGCGAAGCCGGGAGCCTGGGGGAGGGCAGGGGCGGCGGGGGCGAAACCACCCAGCCGTTCCGCCACCCCACCCGCGGCCGGATCCACCGCGACACCCCGCTCACCTTCACCTTTGACGGCACCGAATACGAGGGCTACAAGGGCGACACCCTCGCCTCCGCCCTCCTCGCCCACGGCGTCATCCAGGCCGGCACCAGCATCAAGCTGGGCCGCCCACGCGGCATCTTCTCGGCCGGCGTCGAGGAACCCAACGCGGTGGTCCAGATCGAGGCACCGTTCCCCGAGCCCATGCTCCCGGCCACCACCGTCGAGCTCTACGAGGGCCTCGTCGCGACCAGTCTCCCCGGCCAGGGCCGCCTCGCCACCGACCCGGACCCGGCCCGCTACGACGCCGTGCACACCCACTGCGACCTCCTCGTCGTGGGCGCGGGCCCGGCCGGCCTCGCCGCGGCGCAAGCCGCCGCCCGATCAGGTGCCCGCGTCATCCTCGCCGACGATCAGCCGGAACCCGGCGGCAGCCTCCTCGGCACCGGCGAACACCTCGACTGGGTGACCGGGACGACCGCCCGGCTCGACGCCGCCCCCGACGTCCAAGTCCTGCGCCGCACCACCGTCTTCGGCTACTACGACGACAACCACCTCCTCGCCGTGGAGCGCCGCACGAACCACCTCGGCGCCCAGGCCCCCGAGAACGTCTCCCGCGAACGCGTCTGGCGCATCCGCGCCCGCCGCGTCGTCCTCGCCACCGGCGCGCACGAACGCTCGCTGGCCTTCGCGGACAACGACCGCCCCGGCGTGATGCTGGCCGCCTCGGCCCGCACCTACGTCAACAAGTACGCGGTCCTGCCCGGTCGCCACGCGGTCGTCTTCACCACCAACGACAGCGCCTACGCGGCGGCCCTGGACCTCGCGGCGGCGGGCGTGGCCATCGAGGCCGTCGTCGACACCCGCACCGAGCCGGGGGAGTGGGTGACGCGCGCCCGCCAGGCCGGCATCGAGGTGCTGACGGGGCACGCCGTCACCGCCACGGAAGGCGCCCTGCGGCTCACCTCCGTGACCGTCGCCCCGTACGGACAGTTGGCGGGACAGCGGGAGTTCGCCGCCGACCTGCTTCTGGTCTCCGGCGGCTGGAACCCGGTGGCGCACCTGTTCAGCCAGGCGGGAGGCAAGCTCCGCCACGACGAGGAACTCGGCACGTTCGTCCCCGACACCTGCCGTCAGGCGGTCGAGGTCGCGGGCGCCGCGAGCGGTGTCTTCGACCTGGCCCGGGCCCTCGGGCAAGGAGCAGCCGCCGGCGCCCGCGCGATCGAGGCCGAGGGCTACACCGCGGAGGAGGTCCACCTGCCCCGGGTGGCCACGCAGCCGCAGACGCCGCCCATGCGGGTCTTCACCGTCCCGGGCCGGGAAGGCGCCCCGCGCTTCGTCGACCTGCAACGCGACGTCACCGTCGACGACCTGGGCCGGGCGACCGGTGCCGGCATGCGCTCCGTCGAGCACACCAAGCGCTACACCACGGCCGGCACGGCGAACGACCAGGGCAAGACCTCCGGCGTCCTGGCCGGCGGGGTCGTCGCCGAACTGCTCGGCGTGGACCTCTCCGCGCTCGGCACCACCACCTTCCGGCCGCCGTACACCCCGGTCTCCTTCGCCGCCCTCGCCGGCCGCGACCGTGGTGCCCTGCTCGACCCGATCCGCACCACCGCCCTGCACGAATGGCATGTCGCGCACGGCGCCCTGTTCGAGAACGTCGGCCAGTGGAAGCGGCCCTGGTACTACCCGCGGGACGGCGAGGACATGGAGACGGCCGTCCTGCGCGAGTGCGCCGCCGCCCGCGAGGGCGTCGCCTTCATGGACGCCTCCACCCTCGGCAAGATCGACGTCCAGGGCCCGGACGCCGGCGCCTTCCTCGACCTGCTCTACACCAACATGATGAGCACCCTGAAGGTCGGCATGATCCGCTACGGCGTGATGTGCCGCCCGGACGGGATGGTCTTCGACGACGGCACGGTGATCCGCCTCGACCAGGACCGCTACCTGGTCACCACCACGACGGGCAACGCCGCCGCCGTACTGGACTGGATGGAGGAGTGGCTCCAGACGGAGTGGCCCGAACTGCGTGTCCACTGCACATCGGTGACCGAGCAGTGGGCCACCGTCGCCCTGGTCGGCCCGCGCTCCCGAGAAGTCCTCGGTTCGCTGGCGCCCCGACTCGCCATCGCCAACGAGGACTTCCCGTTCATGGCGTGGCGCGAGACGGCCGTCGCCGGCATCGACGCGCGCGTGTGCCGGATCAGCTTCTCCGGCGAACTCGCCTACGAGATCAACGTGTCACCGTGGGAGGCCCTCGCCCTGTGGGAGGCGCTGCACGACGCCGGCGCCCCGTACGGCATCACCCCGTACGGCACGGAGACCATGCACGTCCTGCGCGCGGAGAAGGGCTACCCGATCGTCGGCCAGGACACCGACGGCACCGTGACGCCGCAGGACCTCGGCATGAGCTGGGTGGTGTCGAAGAAGAAGCGGGACTTCATCGGCAAGCGGTCCCACGCCCGTGCCGACACCGCCCGCCCGGACCGCAAGCACCTGGTCGGGCTGCTTCCGGACGAGCCGGGCATGTTCCTCCCGGAAGGCACGCATCTGGTCGCAGACAGCGTGCTGCCCGCGCCGCCCGTCCCGATGCTCGGCCACGTCACGTCCAGTTACCGCAGCGCGGCCCTCGGCCGGTCCTTCGCCCTCGCGCTGGTCAAGGGCGGCCGGGACCGCATCGGTGAGCGACTCTATGCCCCCGTGGGCGACCGGCTGGTCCCGGTGACCGTCGCGAGCCCCGTCCTCTACGACCCCGAGGGAGCCCGCCGAGATGGCTGACACCGCCGTTACCACCGTGCTCCGCAGCCCCCTGTCGCATGCCGCCGACCGGCTGGCCGGCGCGACGCGCACCTCCGGGGGCGCCATCCGGCTGGCGGAACTGCCCTTCCTGACCCAGATCAATGTGCGTCTCGACCCCAAGGGGCCGGCGGCGGACGCCGTGGGGCCGGCACTGGGCCTCCCACTTCCCGTCGAACCCGGCACCGTCGTCCGCGCCGGGGAGCTGACCGCGCTGTGGCTCGGCCCCGACGAATGGCTGCTGGTGGGCCCGCCGGGCGGTCAGCAGGGCCTGGAGAGCCGGATCCGTGAGGCCGCGGGCGACGAGCCCGTGTCCGTCATCGACGTCTCGGCTCAGCGCACGACGCTCCTCGTCGCGGGTCCCCGGGCCCGCGACGTGCTGGCCCACGGCTGCTCGCTGGACCTTCACCCCCGGGTCTTCGGCCCGGGGCGCTGCGCCCAGACGAACCTGGGCCGCACCCAGGTCGTCCTGGTCGCCCGTGACGACCCCGGTGCCGGGTTCTGGGTGCTGGTCCGCTCGTCCTTCGCCGGCTACCTGACGGACTGGCTGCTGGACGCGGCTGCGGAGTGGACGGGCTGACGCGGGCACATGCACGCGGCGGTCGGTGATCCGGACACCGGATCACCGACCGCCGCATGTCGTGAGGTACCTGCCCTGTCAGCGACCGAGTGGGGCCTTGCGGGCCTCAGCCCGCATAGCCGAGACGGCGGCTGAGCTCGTCCGCTCCCGAGACCAGCAGCGGCGCGAGTTCGTGCATCCGCTCCACGGTGAGCCGGAAGGCCGGCCCCGAGGCGCTGAGGGCGGCGACGACCTCGCCGTCTTCCGAACGTACGGGAGCGGAGAGGGCGTTGAGACCCTCCTCGTACTCCTCCACCGTGATGGCGTAGCCCTGCTCGCGGGCTTGGGCCAGGTCCGCCTCCAGTTTCTTCCTGGAGGTCACCGTGCGCGGTGTCAGACGGGGGAGGCCGGCTTCGGCGAGGAGCTCGTCGCGGGCCTCGCGGTCGAGGTGGGCCAAGAGGACCTTGCCGCTCGACGTGCAGTGCAGCGGCGTCAGCCGTCCCACCCAGTTCTGCGCGGCGATGGCCGACGAGCCCTGCACCTGGTAGAGGTTGATCGCGTGCTGGGACTCGAGGACGGCGATGTTCAGCGTCTCGCCCACATCGTCGACCAGACGCTCGCAGATCCCGCGCCCGTGTCTGGTGACGGCGATGCGGCCCGTCACGGCGCCGGCCAGGCGCACGACCCCGAAGCCGAGGCGGTACTTTCCGCGTTCGCTCTCCTGCTCGACCATCCCATGCGCTTCCAGCGCGCCGAGCAGACGGAAGGCGGTGGACTTGTGGACGTCGATCGCCGCGGCCACCTCACTCACGCCCGCCTCGCCGTGCTGGGCGAGGATCTCCAGCACGGCGACAGCACGGTCAACGGATTGCACTCCGCCACTGGGAGCGCCTGCGGACTCAGCGCCGTAGTTGCTCATGGCGAAACCCTAGGTGAAGTGGTCAACAGGCGTGAGGGGGCGGAGGTCATTTTCCTCAGCGGAAGACGACCGTACGGTTGCCGTTGACCATGATGCGGCTCTGGCTGTGCCATTCCACCGCCCGCGCCAGGACCTGCGCCTCGACGTCGCGTCCCAGGGCGACCATGCTGTCGGGCCCCTGTGAGTGGTTCACACGGATGACGTCCTGCTCGATGATGGGCCCCTCGTCGAGGTCCGGCGTGACGTAGTGGGCCGTCGCTCCGACGAGCTTGACGCCGCGGTCGTGCGCCTGGACATAGGGGCGGGCGCCCTTGAAGCTCGGCAGGAAGGAGTGGTGGATGTTGATCGCCCGGCCCTCGAGCTGCTTGCACAGGTCGTTCGACAGGATCTGCATGTAGCGGGCGAGAACCACCAGGTCGATGTCCAGCTCGTCGACGAGCTCCAGCAGCCGCGCCTCCGCCTCGGGCTTCGTATCCCGTGTGACGGGCACGTGGTGGAACGGGATCCCGTAGCTCTCGGCGAGCGGCTCGAAGTCCCGGTGGTTGGAGACGATCGCCGGCACCTCGATGTTCAGCGCGCCGGTGCGCCAGCGGAAGAGCAGGTCGTTCAGGCAGTGCCCGAACTTCGACACCATGATCAGCGTGCGCGTCGGAGTCGACGCCTCGTACAGCTGCCAGGTGATCCGGTACGCCTCCGCGACCTGGGCGAAGCCGGACTTCAGGCCCTCCAGTGACATGCCCGGGTCCGAGACGTCGAAGTGCACCCGCATGAAGAAGCGGTCCTGCAGCCGGTCGTCGAACTGCTGGCTCTCCTGGATGTTCCCGGAGTGCTGCACCAGGAAGCCGGTGACGGCGTGGACGAGGCCCGAGCGGTCGGGACACGACAGGGTGAGGACGAACTCGCGGCCGGTTGTGGGTCCAAGAGACACGGAGCCCTCCCAGAGAGGTGCGTATTGTGCAACAGCCTGACTGATACGCAACATGGTCCTGGCTGTGGCGGTCTGCGGTCAAGGGCTTGACAGTGCTTCGGGTGGACTGCACCGTGAGTTGCGTAGCAAGAAGCTCGTTGCACATGAGGCAACCACTCGCCCGCCCGAGGCGCTGCACTCCGAGGTGAACCATGACTACGACCGGCCTGCCGGAGAGCCTGATCGCGACCCTCCCCGGTGACCACTACACGGACCCGGAGATCTTCCGCCTGGAGCAGGAACACATCTTTGAGTCCATGTGGTTCTGCGCGGCACGCTCGTCGGAACTGTCGAAGCCGGGCGCCTTCCGGACCGTGGACGTCGGACGGGAGAGTGTCCTGCTGACCCGGTCGCGGGACAACTCCGTCCGGGCCTTCTTCAACGTGTGCCGGCACCGGGGCGCGAAGCTGTGCACGCAGGAGTCCGGCGAGGTGAAGCGGGCCTTCCAGTGTCCGTATCACGCCTGGACGTACGACCTGAACGGCAAGCTCGTCGCGGCCCCGAACCTGACCAAGATGCCGGACGTCGGCCGCACCGAGTACGGCCTGGCGAGCGTGGCGGTACGCGAGTGGCTGGGCTATGTGTGGGTCTGCCTGGCCGAGAACCCGCCCTCGTTCGAGCAGTCGGTGATCGCGGACGTGGTCGCGCGCCTGGGTGACGTGGAGTGCATCGAGCGGTACGACGTCGAGAGCCTGGAGGTCGGCCGGCGGATCGTCTACGACGTCAAGGCCAACTGGAAGCTCATCATCGAGAACTTCATGGAGTGCTACCACTGCGCGACCATCCACCCCGAGCTCACCGAGGTCCTCCCGGAGTTCGCCGACGGCTACGCGGCGCAGTTCTACGTGGGGCACGGCGCGGAGTTCGGCCCGGACGTCCAAGGCTTCACCGTGGACGGCTCTGAGGGTCTGGACCGTATCCCCACGGTCACCGAGGAGCAGGACCGCCGGTACTACGCGATCACGGTGCGCCCGCAGGTGTTCATCAACCTGGTCCCCGACCACGTGATCCTCCACCGGATGTTCCCGGTGGCGGTCGACCGCACGATCGTGGAGTGCGACTGGCTGTACCTGAAGGGCGTGGTGGCAAGCGGCCGGGACGTGAGCCGGTCGGTCGAGCTGTTCGACCGCGTCAACCGGCAGGACTTCGACGCCTGTGAGCGCTGCCAGCCCGCGATGAGCTCCCGGCTGTACGCCAAGGGCGGTGTCCTGGTGCCCAGCGAACACCACATCGGCGAGTTCCACGACTGGGTACAGGACCGCCTCGGCACCCGCGCGAACCTCGCGGAGCGCTAGGCGATGACCCGCAAGGCACCTGCCGAGGACCCCGGTGACTCCCGTCTGCGGGTGGGCCCGCCGAAGGACCACGCCGCGGGCGTTCCCGCGGTCACGTCCTCGCTGCGCCACGCCCACGCGCAGATGGGCGTCCGCCGCAGTCTGCTGACCCTGCTGAGCGTCAACCAGAAGACGGGGTTCGACTGTCCGGGCTGCGCCTGGCCCGAGCCCGAGCACCGGCATCGTGCCGAGTTCTGCGAACGGCGCCAAAGCGGTGGCCGAGGAGGCGACCCTGCGCCGGGTCGGCCCCGGCTTCTTCGCCGAGCACACCCTGGCGGAGCTGACCGCACGCAGCGACTACTGGCTCGGTCAGCAGGGCCGCCTCACCCACCCCATGTACCGCCCCGCGGGCGGCGACCGGTACCGGCAGATCTCCTGGGACGAGGCGTTCGCCGTCATCGCCCGGGAGCTGGGTGCTCTCGACTCACCCGACCAGGCCGCCTTCTACACCTCCGGCCGGGCGAGCAACGAGGCCGCCTTCGTCTACCAGCTGTTCGTCCGGCTCCTCGGCACCAACAACCTGCCGGACTGCTCGAACATGTGCCACGAGTCGAGCGGCTCCGCCCTGACCGAGACCATCGGCATCGGCAAGGGCAGCGTCCGGCTGGAGGACCTGTACGAGGCCGATCTGATCCTCGTCGTGGGGCAGAACCCGGGCACCAACCACCCCCGCATGCTCTCGGCGCTCGAGACCGCCAAGGACAAGGGGGCCCGCGTCATCTCGGTCAACCCCCTCCCCGAAGCGGGCCTGTTGCGGTTCAAGAACCCCCAGAGGCCTTCCGGCGTCCTGGGGGCGGGCACCCGGCTCTCCGACCTGTTCCTGCAGATCAGGCTCGGCGGCGACCAGGCCCTCTTCCAGGCCTTCAACCGCATGCTCCTGGAGGCGGAGGACGACGCCCCCGGCACGGTCGTCGACCATGACTTCATCACCGCGCACACCCACGGCTTCGCGGAGTTCGCCGACCGGGCACGCAAGACGTCCTGGGACGACGTCCTGGAGGCGACCGGCCTGTCGGCTCGGGAGATCCGGGAGGCGTTCCAGGAGGTACTGTCCGCCCGGAAGATCGTCGTGTGCTGGGCCATGGGCCTCACCCAACACCGCCACTCGGTGCCGACCATCCGCGAGGTCGTCAACTTCCTGCTGCTGCGCGGCAACATCGGCCGCCCCGGCGCCGGCCTGTGCCCCGTGCGCGGGCACTCCAACGTCCAGGGCGACCGGACCATGGGCATCCACGAGAAGCCGGACGCGGCCTTCCTCGACGCGCTCGGCGCGGAGTTCGGCTTCGTGCCGCCGCGCCACCACGGCCACGACGCGGTGGAGACCATCCGGGCCATGCGGGACGGCCGGGTACGGGTCTTCGTGGCGCTCGGCGGCAACTTCGTCTCCGCCGCTCCGGACACAGAAGTGACCGAGCAAGCTCTGCGCAACTGCGAGCTCACTGTGCAGATCTCCACCAAGCTCAACCGTTCCCACGCGGTGGCCGGCCGGCAGGCGCTCATCCTGCCCTGCCTGGGCCGCACCGAAGCCGACCGGCGGCCCGGCGGGGAGCAGCGGGTGACGGTGGAGGACTCCATGGGCATGGTGCACCTCTCGCGCGGCCGGCTGGCGCCGGCCTCCGGCACCCTGCTGAGCGAGGTCGCGATCATCTGCCGGATGGCGAACGCGGCTCTCGACCGTGGCGGTCCGCAGGTGCCCTGGACCGACTTCGAAGCGGACTACGACCGCATCCGGGACAGCATCGCCCGGGTGATTCCCGGCTTCGAGGACTTCAACGCCCGGGTGCGCCGGCCGGGCGGCTTCGCCCTGCCCCACCCGCCACGCGACGAGAGGCGCTTCCCCACCAGGACCGGACTGGCCAACTTCACCGTCAACCAACTCGACGTGCTGCGCGTCCCGCAGGGGCGGCTGCTCCTCCAGACCCTCCGTTCGCACGACCAGTACAACACCACCATCTACGGCCTGGACGACCGCTACCGGGGCATCCGCCAGGGCCGCAGGGTGCTCTTCGTCCACCCGGACGACCTCGCCGCGCACGGCCTGACCGACGGCGATCCGGTCGACATCGTCAGCGAGTTCTCCGACGGGGTCGAGCGCCGGGCACCGGCCTTCCGGGCGGTCGCCTATCCCACCCCGCGCGGCTGCTGCGCCGCCTACTTCCCCGAGACCAACGTCCTCGTACCGCTGGACTCCACCGCGGAGGTCAGCAACACGCCGACATCCAAGTCCATCGTGGTCCGGCTGGAGGCGGCGTACTGACCGGCGGTCCGGCCGGTCACGCTCAGGAGGAACGGGACTCGACCGGTCAGGCATGTTCACGCCTGACGGACTCGATCGGTCAGGCACGCCCCCGCATCGTCGCCGCGTACACGTCCGCCGTGGACGTGGCGGCCGCGTCCCAGCCGAACGACTCGGCGCGCCGAGCGGCGGCCGCGCCCATCCGGGCCGAGAGCGCCGGGTCGTCGGCGAAGCGGCGCAGCTCCCGCGCGTAGTCCGCCGGCCTGTGCCCCGGCACCAGGACGCCGCTCACTCCGTCCCGAACGGCCACCGGCAGGCCGCCGACCGCGGCCGCGATTCACCGGCGTGCCGCAGGCCTGCGCCTCGGCGGCCACCAGACCGAAGGACTCGCTGTAGGACGGCACGACCAGCACGGTCGCCGCCCGGTACCGGTCCGCGAGCTCCGCCTGCGCCGTCGGCGGACGAAACACCACCCCATCACCGATGCCGAGCCGGGCGGTGAGCTCGTGCGACTCCTCCGGCCCGGCCGGGCCGCTGCCGCTCGGCCCGGATGCGCGGTACGCGCCGTCGCTCGGTGACCCGTCCCACGCACATTCCCCGGATCTCGGCTGCCGCGTCGTCAGCACTCGATGACGTTGACCGCGAGCCCGCCGCGGGCCGTCTCCTTGTACTTGACCTTCATGTCGGCGCCCGTGTCCTTCATGGTCTTGATGACCTTGTCCAGGGAAACGTGGTGGCGGCCGTCGCCCCGCAGGGCCATCCGGGCCGCGGTGACGGCCTTGACCGCCGCCATGCCGTTGCGCTCGATGCACGGGATCTGCACCAGGCCGCCGACCGGGTCGCAGGTCAGACCCAGGTTGTGTTCCATGCCGATCTCGGCGGCGTTCTCCACTTGTTCGGGCGAGCCGCCGAGCACCTCCGCGAGGCCGCCGGCGGCCATGGAACAGGCGGCGCCGACCTCGCCCTGGCAGCCGACCTCGGCGCCCGAGATCGAGGCGTTCTCCTTGAACAGCAGGCCGATGGCGCCGGCCGCCAGCAGGAACCGCACCACCGCCTCGTCGTCGGCTCCGTGCACGAAGTTGACGTAGTAGTGCAGGACCGCCGGGATGATGCCGGCCGCGCCGTTCGTCGGGGCGGTGACCACCCGGCCGCCGGCCGCGTTCTCCTCGTTGACCGCCATGGCGTAGAGGGTCACCCACTCCAGCGCCCGCCCCGCCGGGTCGCCGTCGGCCCGCAGCGCCTTGGCCACGGCGGTGGCCCGGCGGCGGACCCTGAGCCCGCCCGGCAGGATCCCCTCACAGGACAGGCCCCGTGCCACGCACTCCCGCATCACCCGCCAGATCTCCAGCAGCCCCGCGCGGATCTCCTCCTCGGTCCGCCAGGCCCGCTCGTTCTCCAGCATCAGCGCCGAGATCGACAGACCCGTCTCCCGCGTCAGGCGCAGCAGCTCGTCGCCGCTGCCGAACGGGTACTTCACCACCGTGTCGTCGACCTTGACCCGGTCCGCGCCGACGGCGTCCTCGTCGACGACGAACCCGCCACCGACCGAGTAGTAGGTGGCCTCCAGCAAGGACTGTCCCTCGGCGTCGTACGCGAACAGCGTCATGCCATTGGCGTGGTACGGCAGGGAACGGCGGCGGTGCAGGACCAACTGCCGCTCCGCGTCGAAGCGGATCTCGTGGGCCTTACCGAGCTCGCGGCCCAGCAGACGCAGCCTTCCCGTCGCCCTGATCCGCTCGACGTCACCCTCGGCCACGCCGACGTCCACCGTGTGCGGCTCGTTGCCTTCAAGACCGAGCAGGACGGCCTTGGGTGTGCCGTGACCGTGGCCGGTGGCACCCAGCGAACCGAAGAGCTCGGCTCGTACCGACGCCGTCCGCGCGAGCAGATCCTCCTTCTCCAGCCTGACGGCGAACATGCGGGCGGCCCGCATGGGACCGACCGTGTGCGAACTGGAGGGGCCTATGCCGACGGAGAAGAGGTCGAAGACGGAGATGGCCACGCTCGGGCTCCCTTGTCTGCGCGTGGATGTGGCGGGAGGTGCGAGCGAGACCCCTCGATCGCGGACGCGTCGTTTCTGATGGAGCAACCAGCATCTCTGTGCGCAACAGCCTTTCTTCTGGGTCCCAGGTTGTCAAGACGCCCGCCGCGCGACCAGGTGCGTGCCGTCGTCCCGGTGCGGAGGGGATGCCGGACGGGCCCGGCCGGCACCCGCATCACCGCACCGCGGACGGATGTCTCCTGGGATCCCCGCGCGCCGCAGCCATGACGACGTCCGCACGGGCACCACCACCTTGTTCGTGGCCCTGGAAGTCGCAACGGAGAAGGTGATCTGCTCCCCGCACCAGCGGCACCAGGTCGTCGAGTTCAGGGAGTTCCTGGCCAAGGCGGCAAGGAGGATCCCTCAGGTTTCGATGTGCACCTGAGCATGTCCGGGTGGCGCTGGCGTGCCCGGGATTGGCCTCTTCCCGGGCAAGTCGGCGCCGCATCGGGTCAGCCGTCCGCCGTGACCAGCCACGTCGTGCTGCGCAGCCGCACCGTGCCGTCCGCCGCCACGTGGTCGCGCAGATGGTCCGTCAGGGTGCGGCGGGCCCGGGCCCGAGCAGAGGCGTCTACCTGCTCCAGCAGGTGCCGGCCGGGGCCCGTGCGCAGCAGGAACTCCGCCGCGTCCTCGGCTCCGTGTCCCCACACCCCGTCGCTCTGCGCCTCGTGGACGGCGACACCGGTGAAGCCGGCCGCGCCGAGGACGTCAGCGACCCGCTCCGGAGCGGCCAGGGAGAACATGCCGGGCAGCCCCGGTCTCCCGAAGTCGCCGACCGGCAGGATGTGGCGCAGGGACGCCATCGCCGTCACCCAGCCGTTGCGTCCGGCATCGGACGGGCAGACGAACGCCAGCCGCCCGCCGGGCCGCAGCGCCCGGCGGATGTTGCCGAAGGCGGTCACGGGATCGGCGAAGAACATCACTCCGAAGCGGCTGATCGCCGCGTCGAAGGCGGCCGCCTCGAAGGGATGCACCTGGGCGTCGCCCTGGGTGAAGGAGACGTTGCCGATGCCCTCGCGCTGCGCGCGGGCCCGCCCTTCGGCCAGCATCGGGGCGGAAAGGTCGAGGCCGACAGCGTGCCCTCGGGGGGCCCGGCGCGCGGCGAGGCGAGTGGTCTGGCCCGAGCCGCATCCGATGTCCAGGACCCGGTCGTCCGGGGTGATGCCGACGGCGTCGAGCAGGGGCTCGTTGAACCCCTCGTTCACGGCGTTCCAGCGGTCCTGATGGCGTGCCCAGTGGGCGCCTTCGGGACCGTTCCACGCCTGCTCCTGATCGGTGTTCACGACGTGCGGCACGGCGCCTCCTGGTGGTGGACGGCAGAGTATGGGCATGTGCCCATACAGTATGGGCGCATGCCCATACTGGCAATCCCCGCTACGATCTGACGCGTCATGCCCCTTGAGGCGGAACGGGAGAACGCCCCATGTCACCGCGCGGAGTGGCGACGCCGGACGTACGCGAGCGGCTGTTCGCGGCCGCCGAGCGCGTCGTGGAGAGGGAGGGTCCCGGCGCGCTCACCAGCCGGTCCGTCACCGCGGAGGCGGACTGTGCGAAAGGGCTGCTGCACGCGCACTTCGCCGGGTTCGACGAGTTCGTGGCAGAGCTCTGTCTCGACCGGTTCGCGCGGGCGGCGGCGAAGGCGCAAGCCCTGTCGGAGCTCGCCGGGCAGGGCTCCGTGGCGCACCACGTCGAAGCCGTCGCCCTCGCCTTGTTCGACTCCGCCGGTCTCGCGATATCGGGCCTCGCGATGACCCGCCCCGCGGCCGCACAGCACATCCGCACGGCCCTGGCGGCCGGGGCGCCGGGCTTCACCGCGATCCAGGACGCCATCACCCGCTACCTGCTGGACGAACAGGAGCTCGGCCGGGTGGCGCGGACCGTCGCCCCGCAGAGTGTGGCCCTCGCCGTCGTCGGCACGGCGCACCACCTCCTGATGACCAGCTGGCCGGGCGCTCCCGACCCGCGGTCCTCCATGCGGAGCCTGGTGGCCATGCTGGTGGAGGGCCCGGGGCCCTCCCGTGAGCCGGGAACGGAATGAAAGCCCTACGCGGCGGTCACCGGCCGACGGGCTTCCTCGTGCGGTCGGTCTCGTCCTGCACGAGCAGGGAGAGCAGCGCAGCCACGGAGAGACCCGCTTCGGCCGGGTGGCGCAGCACCTTGTCCGGTTCGATGGTGTAGGTGTTCGTGCGCCCGTCCCGGGTGTGAGACAGGTAACCGTCCTGCTCGAGATCGGCGATGATCCGCGCGACGGCGCGCTCCGTGAGCCGGCAGCGGGCGGCGATGTCACGGATGCGGACGTTCGGATTGTCTGCGATGACGGCCAGGACGCGAGCGTGGCTGGTGATGAACGTCCATCCGGTGTGGGATTCGGGCACTCCTACCATGCGCAGCATTTTAGATGTCCATCATTGCCGGAACGTGGATACGTGACATACTTTTCATGCAACAGATGACGTGCTCCCCTAGGGGAGAACCACAGAAGGAGCCCAAGGTGCCCTGGGACGAGGCCGGCCTGCCCGCGCTCACGCGCGGCATCGGCGGCGAGCCGCTGCCGGAACCGGCCGCCGTGCATGCCCCGGAAGGGGCCGTGGTGTCGCAGTACGACTGGTGCGGTGCCTGGGTCGTGGACGCCCGTGGCTCCTACGACATGGACACGATCACGGCATTGGCGGATGCGCTGGAGACCGCGATCAGAAGGCATCCGAAGGTGATCCTGGACGCGTCCGGCGTCACCTTCGCGGACTCCGCACTGCTGAATCTGCTGATCCTCACCCACCAGGCGGGCACGCTGCGCGTGGTCGCGCCGTCACCGCAGTTGCGACGGCTCTGTGAGATCACCGGGGTCGACGGCCTCCTGGAGATCAGGGACACGGTCGACGCCGCCGCCGCGTCCTGAGCCGGCCCTCGCCCGGCACATGCGGCGTGATCAGGACTTCCTCCTGACGGACGGCTCGGGGCAGAGGTTTCCGCCGGTGCCGCCCCGAGGGGCTCGTGACGCGGCCGCGCTGTTCGGCCAGGATGGCGACTCCTGCTTTGTTCAGCGTTTCAAGCGTGGGTTAACCTGCGGCGTATTTCCACATCACATACACATCCGTGAATGCGGAGGTGCATGCACGACAACCCGGGCCGCCCATCGGTCCGGCGGGTTCCGAGTCCTCGCCGCGAGGACTCTTGGGGAGCGGAACGAGGGTGCGCATGACCAGCGACAGCACTGGGGTTGTCGATGCGGTGCCGGGCGACCAGGAGTTGCGTCGGCTGCTGGCCGGCTTGACAGCCGTTCGCGACGGGGACTTCGGCACCCGCCTGCCGGACGACGCGGACGGCCTCATGGGCGACATCGCCACGGTCTTCAACGGCATGGTCGACCAGCTCTCCGTGTTCACCTCCGAAGTCACCCGGGTGGCCCGCGAGGTCGGCACCGAGGGGACGCTCGGCGGGCAGGCGGAGGTGCCGGGGGTCTCGGGCACCTGGGCCGACCTCACCGACTCGGTCAACGCCATGGCGGGCAACCTGACCACACAGGTCCGCGACATCGCCCAGGTGGCCACGGCCGTGGCCAAGGGCGACCTCTCCCAGAAGATCGACGTGCCCGCCCGCGGTGAGATCCTGCAGCTGAAGGAGACCGTCAACACGATGGTCGACCAGCTGTCCGCGTTCGCCGACGAGGTCACGCGCGTCGCCCGCGAGGTCGGCAGCGAGGGACGGCTCGGCGGACAGGCCCAGGTGCCGGGTGTGGCCGGTGTCTGGCGCGACCTGACCGACTCCGTGAACCACATGGCGGGCAATCTCACCAGCCAGGTCCGCTCCATCGCCCAGGTGACCACAGCGGTCGCCGAGGGCGACCTCTCCCAGAAGATCACCGTCGACGCCCGCGGTGAGATCCTGGAGCTGAAGAGCACCATCAACACGATGGTCGACCAGCTGTCCGCGTTCGCCGACGAGGTCACGCGCGTCGCCCGCGAGGTCGGCACCGAGGGCCGCCTCGGCGGACAGGCGGACGTCAAGGGTGTCAAGGGCACCTGGCGCGACCTCACCGACTCGGTGAACTTCATGGCGGGCAACCTCACCGGCCAGGTCCGCAACATCGCACTGGTGGCTACCGCCGTCGCCAAGGGCGACCTCTCCCAGAAGATCACCGTCGACGCCCGCGGTGAGATCCTGGAGCTGAAGTCGACGATCAACACGATGGTCGACCAGCTGTCCGCGTTCGCCGACGAGGTCACGCGCGTCGCCCGCGAGGTCGGCACCGAGGGCCGCCTCGGCGGACAGGCCCAGGTGCGCGGTGTGTCGGGGACCTGGAAGGACCTCACCGACAACGTCAACGTGATGGCGTCGAACCTGACCGGCCAGGTCCGCTCCATCGCCCAGGTCGCCACCGCCGTGGCGCGCGGTGACCTGTCGCAGCGGATCACCGTGGAGGCCGCCGGCGAGGTCGCGGCGCTGGCCGAGGTCATCAACACGATGGTCGACACGCTGTCGGCCTTCGCCGACGAGGTCACCCGCGTCGCCCGCGAGGTCGGCACCGAGGGCCGCCTCGGGGGCCAGGCGCACGTGCCGAACGTCGCCGGCACCTGGAAGGATCTCACCGACAACGTCAACTCGATGGCCAACAACCTCACCGGCCAGGTGCGCAACATCGCACTGGTGACGACCGCCGTGGCCAAGGGTGACCTGTCGAAGAAGATCGACGTGGACGCCCGCGGTGAGATCCTCGAACTCAAGACGACGATCAACACGATGGTCGACCAGCTGTCCGCGTTCGCCGACGAGGTCACCCGCGTCGCCCGCGAGGTCGGCACCGAGGGACGCCTCGGCGGACAGGCCGAGGTCGAGGGCGTCTCCGGAACCTGGAAGCGCCTGACGGAGAACGTCAACGAGCTGGCGGGCAACCTGACCCGGCAGGTGCGGGCCATCGCCGAGGTCACCAGCGCGGTCGCCGAGGGCGATCTGACCCGCTCGATCAACGTGGAGGCGTCCGGCGAGGTCGCCGAGCTCAAGGACAACATCAACTCGATGGTGGAGTCCCTGCGCGAGACCACCCGGGCCAACCAGGAGCAGGACTGGCTCAAGACCAACCTCGCGCGCATCTCGAGCCTGATGCAGGGCCACCGCGACCTGCCCGTGGTCGCCGAGCTGATCATGGACGAGCTGGTGCCGCTGGTGTCGGCCCAGTACGGGGCCTTCTACCTCGCCGAGGACGGCGCCGACGGGCCCGAACTGCGGCTCGTCGGCTCCTACGGCTACCCGGAGGAGAGCAGCCGGCCCACCCGGATCGCCTTCGGCCGCACCCTGGTCGGCCAGGCCGCGCGCAGCCGGCGCACCATCATGGTGGACGAGCTGCCGGACGGCTACGTGACCATCTCCTCGGGCCTCGGCCAGGTGGTGCCGACCGCGCTGGTGCTGCTGCCCATCGTCGTCGAGGGCCAGGTCCTCGGCGTCATCGAGCTGGCGTCGGTCACGGCCTTCACCCAGATCCACCGGGACTTCCTCGCCCAGCTGATGGAGACCATCGGCGTCAACGTCAACACCATCGTGGCCAACGCCCGCACCGACGAGCTGCTGGTCGAGTCGCAGCGCCTCACCGTCGAACTCCAGGCCCGCTCCACGGAGTTGCAGGTGCAGCAGGAGGAACTCCAGCGCTCCAACGCGGAACTGGAGGAGAAGGCCTCCCTGCTCGCGGCGCAGAACCGGGACATCGAGGCCAAGAACCTCCAGATCGAGCAGGCCCGCCAGGAACTGGAGACCCGCGCCCAGCAGCTGTCGCTGGCCTCGAAGTACAAGTCGGAGTTCCTGGCCAACATGAGCCACGAACTGCGCACCCCGCTCAACAGCCTGCTCATCCTGGCCCAGCTGCTGGCGCAGAACCCCTCCCGCAACCTCACGCCCAAGCAGGTCGAGTACGCGCAGATCATCCACTCCGCCGGTTCCGATCTGCTGCAGCTCATCAACGACATCCTCGACCTGTCGAAGGTCGAGGCCGGGAAGATGGACGTCACCCCCGAGCGGGTGACGCTGCGTCAGCTCATCGAGTACGTCGAGGCCACCTTCCGGCCGATGACGACGCAGAAGAGCCTGGAATTCACGGTGACCACCGCTGCGGGCGCGCCCATGGACGTGCTCACGGACGACTCCCGGCTGCGCCAGGTGCTGCGCAACCTCCTGTCGAACGCCGTGAAGTTCACCGAGCAGGGCGGCGTGGAGCTGAGCATCGAGCCCGCCTCGGACGACGAGGTGCCCGAGGGCGTGGTCCGGGGCGCAGCCGTGGTGGCCTTCCGTGTCAAGGACACCGGCATCGGCATTCCCGAGCAGCACCTGGAGACGATCTTCGGCGCCTTCCAGCAGGCGGACGGCACGACGAGCCGGAAGTACGGCGGTACCGGACTCGGCCTGTCCATCACGCGGGAGATCGCCCAGCTGCTCGGCGGCGCCGTGTCGGTGCAGAGCACACCCGGCCAGGGGAGCACGTTCACGCTCTTCCTGCCGGTGGCCCGTCCCGACTTCGAGGAACTGCTCGGTCACGGCAGGACACCGGAGCGCTCGGCGGCCGAACCCCTGCCGCAGGGACTGTCCGGCTCGGTGCCCGTGCCGCAGATCGGGCCCGGTCCCCGGCCGAGGCGTCTGCTCGTCGTGGAGGAGCGGTCGCGCGGTCTGCTGACGCTCGTCGCGGAGAGCGTGGTCGCCGACCTGGCGCACGGCCGCGCCGACGGCGCTCAGCGTCCCGCCGTCGACATCATCACCGCCGTCGGCGCCCAGGAGGCGGCCGGTGCGCTGGCGTCCGAGCCGTGCCACTGCGTCGTCCTGGAACTGGGCATGCGGGACGGCGAGGCGTCCCGGTTCCTCCAGGCCCTGGAGGGTGACTCGGCGCTGACGAGCGTTCCGGTGCTGGTGCACAACAGTCATCCCGTGGACACGCCCCTGGACGAGACGCTGCGGTCCCGCTCGGAGGGTGGCGCCCTGGAGCTGCTGTCGAGCCTCGACGAACTGCGTGAGCGCATCGCCCTGCACCTGTCCGCAGAGGAACCCGGGGACGTGCTGTCCCTCGTCCGGACCGAGGGACAGCAGCACCTGACGCAGCCCTCCCTCGACGCCGCGTCGGCCGGCCGCACCGTCCTCGTCGTGGACGACGACGCGCGGAACCTGTTCGCCCTGAGCGGGATCCTGGAGCTGAACGGCTTCCGCGTCCTGCACGCCGAGAACGGGCGCAGAGGCATCGAGACGCTGGTGAACAACCCGGACGTCGCCCTCGTGCTGATGGATGTGATGATGCCGGAGATGGATGGTTACACCGCGACGGCCGAGATCCGCCGAATGCCCCAGTACGCCGAGCTGCCCATCATCGCCGTCACGGCGAAGGCGATGCCCGGAGACCGGGACAAGAGCCTCGCCTCGGGAGCCAGCGACTACGTCACCAAGCCCGTCGACACGCGCGACCTCATCGCCTGCGTCCGCCGCTGGCTGCCAGCATGAGCACACCGGCGCCCGATCCGCACACCGGCGGGCCGGGCGCCCCGCAGCGCCTGCCGTTCCGCGCCTCAGAGCGCTCCAGCCGAGGAGCATCCACACCGTGAGCATGTCCGAGCAGCCGCGCGAACCGGGTCAGGACCGTGAGCCGAAGCGAGACTCGGCCACCGGTCCGGAGTCTTCTCCGTCGTCGGTACCGTCCGACGCGCTGCCCCTGACCACCGGGGGCGAGGCCAAGGCCGCCGACGGGGAGGCGGTGCCTCCCGCCGGGCCGTCGAGGGCTGTGGAGGAACAGCCGGCGTCCCCCGGCGACCTCGACGAGCTCTCCTCCGCCTCACCGGTGGGCCGCCTGGCCGCCACCGTGGAACGGCTCAGCCGGGAGGTGCGCGCCGCCCAGGCGGAGGCCGAAGGACGGGCCCTGATCGAGCTGGCGAAGGGCGTCCTGGTCGAGCGGCTGAAGTGCGGCCCGGCCCAGGCCGCCCGGCAGCTCACCCAGTTGGCCGAGCAGGCCCAGGTCACCCCCCTGGAGTTCGCCGTCGACGTCATCAACCAGGCCGCCCGGGACCGGATGTCCGAGGTGACGGACGCCTTCCTCGCCGCCACCAAGGCCGCCGACGAGGCCGAGAGCGAGTCGGCCGCCGTACGCCTGCGTGCGGCCGAGAGCGGCGTGCTGGCCGCGGACGACACCCAGGCCGTGGCCGACGCCCTGCTGGAACAGGCGCTGCGTCCGCTCGGTGCGGTGGCGGTGGCCGTATGGGCCGTGGGCTCCGACGGCTCGCTCACCCTGGCGGGCAGCGCAGGCTTCTCACCGGCCGAGGCCGCACGCTGGCGCTACGTCCCGCCGGATGTGGTGACCGTGGCCCGGCGGGGCCTCGTCGAGCGCGATGGGCAGTGGATCACCAAGCTCGGTGCGACCGGACTGCCCAGCATCGGCCTGCACCACCATCCGGACGGCGGCCGGGTCGCCCTGCCCGCGGGCACCGGAGGGCGCATCCACGGCGTCCTGGAGATCGCCTGGCCGGCCCCGCTGGAGCCGCAGCCTCCGCAGATCGTCCGCCAGGTGGAGGCGCTGGCCGAACTGTGCGCCCACACCCTGGAGCTGTACACGCCGCCCCATGGCGCCGCCCATGAGCCGCGCGTCCTGCCGGACGCCGCCGAGCTGATGGACCTGGCCGACGGGCTGCACGACCCCGCCCTCGTGCTGGTGCCGCACCTGGACGACGAAGGCCACCTGGTGGACTTCCGCATCCAGCACGTGAACAGTCGGTTCCTGGACCCCGCGGGCAGGCCGCGGGCGGTCGTGAGCGGCGCGCTGCTGCTGGAGGCCTACCCGATGGCCGCCGGGGACAGCGAGTTGTTCCAGCGTGTCGAGCGGGTCTATGCCACCGGTGAGCCCTTCCGTGCCCGCCGGATGAACCTCACCGCCCTCGTCGACCAGGTCCCCCTCTCCGCGGTGGCGGACATCAGCATCAGCCGTCACGGGATGTCCGTACTTCTCATCTGGCGTATCGAGGACGAGACGGCGCGCCTTGCGAGCCTGCTCCAGCACGCCCAGCGGCTCGGCCGCATCGGCGGCTTCGAGGAGAACGTGCTCACCGGTGAGATCACCTGGAACGGACAGCTCTTCGACCTCTACGGCCGTCCGGAGACGAGCACCCCGGTGGCCCTGGAAGAGCTGCCGGCCCACGCCCACCCGGACGACGGCGTCTCCATCCGCCGCTTCCTGCGCACGCTCCTGCACCATCGGCGGCCGGCGGCCGCGGCCTTCCGGCTGCAGCGGCCCGACGGGGTGACCCGCCACATCCGGATCGTCGCCGAACCCGTGCTCGACACCGACGACCGGCTGCTCCTGATCCGCGGCGCCTACCAGGACATCTCGTCCCAGCACTGGACCGAGGTGGCGCTCGCCGCCACCCGCGACCAGCTGGCCCACACCGAGCAGCAGGCCACCGAACGCAACCGGCTGACCTTGCAGTTGCAGCACGCCATCATGCCTCCCACCCAGGCACCGTTGCAGGTGTCCGGGCTCCAGGTGGCCGTCCGCTACCGGCCCGCGGAGACCGAGCAACTCGTGGGCGGCGACTGGTACGACGCGGTCGTCCTGCCGTCCCGGAAGGTGCTGCTCTGCGTGGGCGACGTGGCCGGCCACGGCATCGAGGCCGCCACCAGCATGGTCGTCCTGCGCAATGCCCTGCGCGGGCTGGCGGTGACCGGCGCCGGGCCGGGCCAGCTGCTGTCGTGGCTCAACATCGTGGCGCACCATCTGACGGGCGCCGTCACCGCGACCGCGGTGTGCGGGCTGTACGACCCGGTCGGGCGGACGCTGCGCTGGGCCCGGGCGGGACACCTGCCGCCCGTGCTCGTCCGGGACACCGAGGCGGCTCCTCTGCCCCTGGTCAAGGGTTTGCTGCTGGGTGCCGTCCCCGAGGCCGTGTACGAGGAGACCGAGCTGCAACTGGAGCCCCAGGACACCCTGTTGATGTACACGGACGGCCTGGTCGAACGCCGCGACCGGCCGGTGGAGGAGTCCCTGACCCACCTCCTGACCACCGCCCGCTCGGCGCCCAGCAGCCTCGACCAGCAGCTGGACCGCCTCCTCACCTACAGCAAGTCGGACACCGACGACGACACCTGCCTCGTGGGCATCCGGGTCGGGTGAGGGCGCGGGGACACGGAGACGCCGATACGCGCAGGCATCGCCGTCGGCACCGTGGCCGTGTCCCCTTTCAGCGGGCGGCGTCACCATGACGGTCGGTCTCGGACTGCTGTCCACGATCGACACCGACAGGAGTCTCGGTCGAGCTGATGAACACCGCACACGTGGGTGTGCGCCGCGCCGGTCATGCGAGGCTCTGGCAACTCCGTCCTCCAACTGACCGGTTGGAGGAATCAGCCTGAGTGTTTCCCGGCGTTACGGTCCTGGCCAGGGCGGCCGGCTGGGTTCTGGCCCTGCCGCTCACGCGGCAAGCCACAACCCAGCGTCTTCATCGGCCTTTAGGCCTCGTAGAGCGGCGTCCACTGCGCCCGGGCGACGGCCTCGCGCAGTTCCGCCTGCGTGGCTTTGGGGGCCACCCCGTCCTCGACGGCGGCGAGGGCCGCGGCCAGGGCGATCTCGCGGGCGGATTCCCGCATGCCGGTCAGGGGCGGCAGCAGCGGCACGGGGCCCTCGTCGCCGTCCGCCGCCCGGACCGCGCACCGCGCGACGGCCCGGGCGGCGGCCACGAGCATGCGGTCGGTGACACGTGTGGCCCGGCTGGCGGTCACCGCGAGGCCCATGGCCGGGAAGACGTACACGTTGTTCGACTGCGCCACCGGCACCTCCTGCCCGTCGACCGTCAGCGGCGGGAAGGGCGAGCCGGTGGCGATCAGCGCGCGGCCGTCGGTCCAGCGGGTGAGGTCCGCGGGCTCGGCCTCGGAGTGCGAGGTGGGGTTGGAGAGCGGGAAGACGACGGGCCGTTCGCAGGTCGAGGCCATCTGCCGCACGATGTCCTCGGTGAACGCGCCGTGCGCCGTCGACAGCCCGATCAGCGCCGTGGGCTCGACGCGGCGCACCACTTCGGCGAGGCCGGTGCCGTCCCAGTCGGCCACCTCGCCGTCGTCACGGGCGAACATCCGCTGCTGCGGGGACAGTTCGGAGCGTGAGGACACCAGCAGGCCGTCGACGTCGAGGATCCAGAACCGTGCCGTGGCCTCGTCCTCCGGGAGGCCCTCGTCGATCATGGCCGTACGGATCATGTCGGCGACGCCGATGGCGGCCGATCCCGCGCCCAGGATCACCACGCGCTGCTCGGGCAGGGGGGTTCCGGCCACGTTCGCCGCGGTGGACAGGGCGCCCAGCGTGACGGCCGCCGTGCCCTGGATGTCGTCGTTGAACGTGAGCAGCCGGTCACGGTAGCGGGCGAGGATCGGATGGGCGTGGGCGGTGGCGAAGTCCTCCCATTGCAGCAGGGTCCCGGGGAGCTCCGCCTCGACCGCCGAGACGAACGCCTCGATCATCTCGTCGTACTCGGCGCCGGTCAGCCGGCGGGCGCGGCGGCCCAGGTAGCGGGGATTGTCGAGGAGGCTCTCGTTGTCGGTGCCGACGTCCAGCAGGATCGGCAGGGTGCGGGCGGGGTGGATGCCACCGATCGCCGTGTAGAGGCTGAGCTTGCCGATCGGGATGCCCATGCCGCCGACGCCCTGGTCGCCCAGGCCGAGGATGCGCTGCCCGTCGGTGACGACGATGACGTCCACCTCGTGGTCCCGGTGCGGGCGGTTGCGCAGGATGTCACGGAAGCGATGCCGGTCCTCCCACGACAGGAAGAGCCCGCGCGGCCGGCGGTAGATCTCGCTGAACCGCCGGCAGGCCTCACCCACCGTCGGTGTGTAGACGACGGGCAGCAGCTCCGCCAGGTGCTCGGTGACCAGACGGTAGAAGAGCACCTCGTTGGTGTCCTGGAGCTGCCGCAGGTAGATGTGCCGGTTCAGCGGCTTGTCGTAGCCGTGGAACGCCTCGTAGGCGCGGGCGACCTGCTCGTCCAGGGTCTCCACTGCGGGCGGCAGCAGCCCGTCGAGTCCCAGCTCCTCGCGTTCGCGTCGGCTGAAGGCGGTGCCCTTGTTGACCAGCGGGTCGGCCAGGGTCGTGACGGCCGGGCTCGTGGTGGGGCGGGGGTGATATGTCGGCTGGTCCATGAGGTAACGCCTTCCCGCGACACGCCGGTTCGTGCGGTGACGTGTGCCATCCGGATGAACCACCGGCCCCGTGCAACGCCCTCGGGTCACCGATGGGTTCCGCCGTGCCGCACCACCGGCACCAAGCAGTACAACCTGCGCGACTACAACGGCATCCAGGCCGACCCGCTCATGGACCTCAAGCGGGAGTGCGAGAGCCGCGGGATCAAGTTCTGCCTGTACTACTCGATCCTCGACTGGAACCACCCTTCCCAGACCGACCGTTACTACCGAGGCCTCACGACGATGTCCTCGCAGGCCGCCCGCACCGCCTACATCGCCGACATGAAGGCACAGCTGCGGGAACTGCTGGACCGTTACGACCCGGCGCTGCTGTGGTTCGACGGCGACTGGTTCGGCAACCCTTCCAGCCCCACGCTGGAGGACTGGTGGCTGGAATCCGACGGCGTCGACCTCTACAACTGGCTGATCGCCCGAAAGCCCGGCCTCATCGTCAACGAACGGGTCAAGCGGGACCACCGCCTCGGCGACTACGCCGTCGCGGAGTTCGAGATCCCCTCCGCGCCGATGAGCCGGCCGTGGGAGCGGTGCGCCACCATGAACGGCACCTGGGGCTACACCGACTGGGGCGAGAACACCTACCGACCCCTCAAGGACATCGTCGAGGAACTCATCACGGTGGTCTCCCGGGACGGCAACCTCCTGTTGAACATCGCCCCCAAGGGCGACGGCTCGCTCACCACCGGATCCCGGACCGTCCTGGCCGGCTTGGCCTTATGGATGTCGACGCACAGCGACAGCATTCACGGCACAAGCGGCAGCCCGTTCGCCACCGAACCCTCCTGGGGGAAGGTCACCAAGAAGAACGGCAAGCTCTTCGCCCACGTCTTCACCTGGCCCACGAACGGCCAGCTGCGGATACCCGCGATCGACAACACGATCAGCCGCGTGTATCTGCTGAACAACCCCTCGGTCTCGCTCCCGTACACCGTCACCGACCAGATCAACGTCACCGTGCCGGCCAACGCGCCGAACGCCACCGTCTCCGTGGTGTGCGTCGAGATCCAGGGCATGCCCGCAAGGGTTTCCGCGACGGTGAGCGCGAACGTCAACTATGAAGGCGCCCGCGCCGTCCTGCCCCTGGGCAGCTACACCTCCTCCCAGCTGACCGCCGCCGGCCTGGGCCCCGCCATGGCCTCCTCCGTCCTGGTACCCGACGGCTACCAGGTGACGGGCTACTCCGGCGACAACTTCACCGGCACCGCCTGGACGTTCACCTCGAACACCCCCGACCTTCGGATGACCGGCAACAATGACCTGATCAGATCACTGAAGGTGACGTTCAGGTCCGACAAGTACTACCGCCTGACCAACGTCACGAACCACTTGGCGCTGGACAGCGGCGGCAGTCTCACCAGCGGCTCGAACCTGAAGCAATGGGAGCCGACAGGCCACAACAACCTCCAGTGGCAGGCGATCGAACTCGGCAACGGGTACTACAGGCTCGTCAACCGCGGCAACGGCCTGGTCGCCGACGGCTGGGGCTCCACCAGCAACGGTGACCCGGTCCGGCAGAGGGCCTGGGACGGCAGTAACAACCAGCAGTGGCAGATCATCCACCGCGGCCAGGGCCAGTACTCGATCGCCAACCGCGGCACGGGACTGGTCATCGACGGCGGCGGCATGGTCGCCACCGGGGCCGTGACCAAGCAGTGGACGTGGGTGCAGAGCACCAACCTACTGTGGACGTTCAGCCCGGTCGGCTGACCGGCGCCACCTCGGTGCATCCCTGAAGTGTTCGCTGCGGGCGCCTACCAGCTGGTAGGCGCCCGCAGCGGCACGGGTGCCGGCCAACGGACGCCACGCGTCCTCGATCACGACGATGTCCAGGACGCGCGGGCCGTGCACGCCTTCCACCCGGTCCAGGGTGTGATCTGGCGGGTCAAGACCGGCGGACAGTGGCGGGAGATACCGCAAGAGTTCGGTGCCTGGTCGACGGTGCACAACCGCTTCCGGCAGTGGCGTGACGCCGGCGTCTTCGAAACCCTGCTGGAGGGTCAGGTCGGAAATGAGCCGCTCGGCCGTGGTCGGCGACCGTTGTGTGCGGGGGCGCACTGCGCTCAACCGTGGCCCCGAAACGGTCCACGGCCATTACCCCGCACGTGCCGGCCTGCGGCATGGAGAGTGGCACTGAAAGGGGCGGGCTTGCTGGGCAGTCGGGCCGTTGGGCCGTGACAAGCTCACGCCAGTAGGGGGAATCCACAAAGGCTCCAGCAACGGCGGAAGAGACGGTCGGCAGTCCGGTCACTTGAACGGCCCGGACATTCCTTCCAGACCTGAGCCCGTTCTCGAGCCCGCACCGTCCCGACCGCTCTCCCTCAGGCTGATTCGGTGGGCGCGGAGCGGTATCGAAGACCCGTCCGCCACAGCCTTTACAGCACGTTTCAGACGTGCCCGGGCGCCGGGCGGCGCAGTGCCGCCTCTGTGCCGACGACGAGCTCGTCGAGGTAGGCGCGGGCGCCACGCGGCCGGGTGAGCGCCGCCGCTTGGCCGGACCAGAGGTTGACGTAGTCGGCCAGGCCGCGTTCCGCGGCTGCTGTGCGGAGCGGGCGGGTAAGCGCGTACTGGAGCGGGTAGGGCGCCAGTTCGCTCTCGTACGCCAGCGCCTCACGAGTGAAGCGGTTGGGGATGGCTCGCGCGAGCCGTCCCGAGAAGGCTCGGGTCAGTACGGTCGTCCGCGCGTCCGGCCCGTGCAGCGCGGCCCGGTGGATGGCGCTCGCGCCCGACTCCTCGGTGGCCAGGAAGCCGGTGCCGATCTGCACTCCGTCCGCCCCGAGCGTCAGCGCCGCGGCAATTCCGCGACCGTCGGCGATGCCGCCGGCGGCCACGACGGGGATCGACACGGCCTGCGCGACCTGAGGAACGAGGGAGAAGGTGCCAACGAGGGACTCGTTCACGGGGCGCAGGAAGGAGCCGCGGTGCCCTCCTGCGTCACTGCCCGAGGCGACGACGGCGTCCATGCCCGCCGCCTCGATCGCGAGGGCCTCCTCGACGGTGGTCGCGGTACCGAGGGTCCGGATGCCCCGGCGCCGGGCCTCCTCCAGCACCCGGGCCTCGGGGATGCCCATCACGAAGCTGATGACCGGCGGCTCCGCCGCGAGCAGCGCGTCGATCTGCTCAGCGAAACCGGGGGCGGGTGGCGGCTTCTCCAACCGGTCCGTCGGCAGCTCGAGTTCATCGAACCACGGGCGCAGCAGCCCGGCGTACCGGGCCATCCGATCACGGTCGGGCGGTGCCGCGGCTTCCTCGGGGTGCGGGACCCAGAGGTTGACCGCGAAGGGTCGCGCGGTGGCCTTCTGCAGCTCACTCACGAGCGCGCCGATTCCGTCCGGCGTGAGGATGTGCCCTCCGTACGAGCCGAGCCCGCCGCCCTCGGAGACAGCGGAAGCGAGCGCCACGGACGAGAGTCCGCCACCGAACGGTCCTTGCACGATGGGGAGTTCCAGGTCCAGTAGCTCGGCGAGCCGACCACGGGCCCAGGACAGCTTTCCGTCGGTCATGACAGTGGTCCTTGGAGTCGAGAAGTCGAGGGAGGTCTGAGGCCGAGTGCGCTCACCGCACGAGGGCGAGCGCCGTGCGGCCCGCCACCTGCGCAAGGGCGGTCTCGGCCACCCGCCGCCCGAGGTGCTCGGCGGTCCGCAGGTCTGCCCCGGAGGGCGAGTCGCCGGGGCCCAGGTCGGACGGCGACTGGGCCATCGCGCCGAGGAAGCCGCCGAGGCGGTTGAGGTCCTCCGGGGTTCCGGTCGTGGAGTACTCACCGCCGGGCGGCAGGCCCAGCGAGACCCAGTTCATGCCGTGCTGCGCGGCCAAGACCGAGAGGGATATCAGGACGTTCAGCTTGTCGCCGTTGACGCCCGCGGAGTTGGTGAAGCCGGCGGCGAGCTTTCCGGCCCAGCCCTGCTCCATCCAGATCGGGGCGCTGGCCTCGGCGAAAGCCTGGAAGACGGCGGACTGGCTGCCCATGTAGGTCGGCGTGCCGAAGATGATCGCATCGGCGGCGGACAGGGTCTCCCACAGCTGGTCGTTCACGACGGCCACGTCGCACAGCTCGGCCTGCGCTCCGGGCACCGACCCGGCTCCGGTGGCGACCGCACGCGCCTGGCGGGCGGTGTGGCCGTAGCCGCTGTGGAAGGCGACGGCGATGGTGATGCTCTCGGGCATGGCGAAGTCCTCGCAGGTCTGGTAGGCGGCGGGCAGGTTTCCCACCACCGGAAGCGACAGTAGACGACCGGTCAACTAAAAACCATCTCCAATAGTTGACCGGCCGTATACTCCTCCTCATGGGACGGACGAGCACGGCACGGGAACGACTGCTGGACGCTGCCTGCGGCCTGATGCTGAGCCGCGGTTACGGCACGATCGGCGTCGCCGAGATCTGCGCCCGCGCGGACGTGAAGAAGGGCAGCTTCTACCACTTCTTCGAGTCGAAGCAGGCCCTGACGATCGAGGCGATCAACGCCCACTGGGCGGCCCAACGGCCCGATTGGGTGGCGACCTTGCGCGGCGACGGGCCGGCGGAGGACCGGCTGGAACAGCTCTTCCTCAACCAGGCCGCAGCCCAACGCGCGGCGAAGACGGAGGGCGGCGCGGTCAGTGGCTGCCTGTTCGGCAATCTGGCGCTGGAGATGAGCACCCAGGACGTGGTCGTCCAGGCCCGCCTGGCAGAGATCTTCGACGAGCAGATCGACCTGGTTCACGCCACGCTGACGGATGCCGCGGAGCAGGGCACCATCCCCACCCCTGCCGCGACCCGCACCACCGCCCGCGCGGTACTCGCCCAGCTGGAGGGCATGGTCATGTTTGCAAAGCTGGCAAACGACCCCTCCGTCATGGACGGGCTGTGGGCACAAGCCGCCCGGCTCCTGCGAGGCTAGGGGGCGCAGCGCGCCGTATGCGGACGCAGCGGCTTGTCGCCCTTCCGGCCGACAGCTTGGTGTCCTCCTGTGGCCTGCCAGGAACTGGCGTCCGGCTGCGTTCAGCAGCGCCTCGGCGACCAGGCTCCACCAGCACGTCAGCCGCACCAGGTCGAAGAAAGAGGAATGGGCCGAGTACTGGGTGATTCCGCTGAGCAGCGCCACCTCTGACCGCGTCGTGTCCCGGCCTGGAGAGAACCGTGGCCGGCTGAACCCCACAGTTGGCCACACGTGCTCCAACTCCTCGGACCATGATCTACAGCTGTTGGCAGCCGCGCCAACGACGTAAGCCGGCAACGCGTTGCAGTTCTCGTCGATATTTCCGCGCTATGTGATCGATAGGTACCTGTCGGCCGTGACCGCATCGTGAGCCACGTTGTCCTCTGACCCCGAACCTGGATTGTTTGCCACCGAAGTTGGACCGCCACTCGGTGCGTGACAGCGAAGTTGGACCGGGAGCTGAGAGGCCACAGCGGTGGCGTCACTGTCGGCACCTTGCCT
>NZ_JBIVQO010000008.1:0-365973 GCF_044755265.1 Streptomyces sp. NPDC092370
GGTACTGCAGGGGGGACCCTGTGGGAGAGTAGGACGCCGCCGAACAATTTTTGGGAAAACCCCCGCATCTTCGGATGCGGGGGTTTTCTGCGTTTAGGCTCCATTCATGCGCTATGACCTCGTGATCTTCGACAATGACGGCGTACTCGTCGACAGTGAGCCCATCTCCAACCGGTTGCTCGCGGCGTACCTCACCGAGCTGGGACACCCCACCTCGTACGAGGAGTCCATCAGGGACTACATGGGTTCGGCCATGCACCGGATCCATGAGCTGGTACTCGAGCGGACCGGGCAGCGGCTCCCGGAGAACTTCGACGACGTTTTTCACGCGCGGGTGTTCGCGGCGTTCGAGCGGGAACTGGTGGCCGTGGCCGGGGCCTCCGACGTCCTGGAGAAGCTGACCGCGGACGGGGTGCCGTACTGTGTCGCGTCCTCCGGGAGTCATGAGCGGATCCGGGTGGGGCATCGGACGACAGGGCTCGACCGGTGGTTCGACGAGGGC
Source organism: Streptomyces sp. NPDC092370 (assembly GCF_044755265.1). NCBI lineage: Bacteria > Bacillati > Actinomycetota > Actinomycetes > Kitasatosporales > Streptomycetaceae > Streptomyces > Streptomyces sp. NPDC092370. The sequence goes on from NZ_JBIVQO010000008.1 coordinate 503, forward strand.
CGGATCTTCAGCTCGCAGGACGTGGGGCGAGGCAAGCCGGCCCCCGACCTGTTCCTGTACGCCGCCGAGCGGATGGGCGTGGCGCCCGGGCGGTGTGTCGTCGTGGAGGACAGTCCGCTGGGGGTGCGGGCGGCCGTCGCGGCCGGCATGGACGTGTACGGGTTCACCGCCATGACACCGGCGGAGAAGCTCGCCGAGGCCAATCAACTCTTCTCCGACATGGCCGAGTTGACCGGTCTGCTCGTCTGACACCCTGACCGCTCGAGCCCAACGGCGGCGTAGGTGAGGCACATTCATCTTTGGCTGGATCTACCCACGGGTAAGCCGGGGCCCTACGCTCGCCGCCATGACTGATGTGCTGCGGCGCGGCAGGGCCTCGCTGGCGTTCAGCTTCTTGGCGCAGGGAGTCGCCTTCGCTCTGCTCGTGACGAGGATCCCGGCCATCCAGGACCGGTACGGGGTCTCCGACGCGCTGCTGCCCGCGTTTCTGGCCGCGGTGCCGATCCTCGCCGGGGTCGGGAGCGTCACCACCGAGCGGCTGGTGAAGCGGGTGCGGCCGAGCCTGCTGCTGCGGTGGTCCCAGCCGGTGGTGCTGCTGGCGCTGCTCGGCGTCGGGGCCGGGGAGCGGATGGTGGAGCTCGGGGTGGCGCTGGCGGCGTTCGGGCTCGCCGTCGGGGTGCTGGACGCGTCGATGAACATGCTCGGCGTGAGCCTCCAGCGGTCGTACGGACGCAGCATCATGCTCAGCTTCCACGCGGCGTACAGCCTGGGCGGGATCGTCGGGGCGTCGCTGGCGTGGGTGGGGGCCCACTGGCAGCTCGCGTTGTGGGTGTCGTACCTGCCGGTCGTGCTGGTGCTGCTGCCGGCCGTGCTGGTGGGGAGCCGGTGGTATGTCGACGACCGGGACGTGGCGCCTGCGGGGGAGGAGAAGACCGGGGAGGGGCAGGCGGTCGTCTTCAAGTGGTTGTTTCCGTTGTGTCTGGTGATGACGGTCGCGTACATCGGGGACTCGACGGTCTCCAACTGGAGTGCCAAGTACCTCCAGGACGTGCTGGGCAGCTCCGAGCAGATGGCGACGGTGCCGTACAACGTGTACATGGTCACCACGCTGCTGGGGCGGGCGATCGGGGACCTCGGGGTGCGGCGCTTCGGGGCCGCGGCGGTCGTACGGGGTGGAGCGCTGGTGGCGGCGGGCGGGTTCGCCGTGGTGGCCGTGGCGCCGGGGGCGTGGCTCGGGATGCTGGGGTTCACGCTGCTGGGACTGGGATTGTGCGTGCTGGTGCCGCAGACGTTCGCGGCGGCGGGCAGGCTGTTCCCCGGGGCTTCGGACGCGGCTGTCGCGCGGTTGAATGTCTTCAACTATGTGGGGTTCTTGATCGGTTCGCCGTTGGTCGGGGCGCTCGGAGATCTGTGGAGCTACCGAGGGGCCATGCTCGTGCCGATGGTGTTGGTGCTGGTGACGCTGGTGTACGCCCGGTCGTTCGCGGCTCCACCGGACCGATACGGTGGCGGGCATGAGCGGCCGCGCACAGCTGATGTGGGACGAGGCAGTAACGGGCTATGACTTCGGTCCGGGGCATCCGATGGACCCGGTCCGGCTCGCCCTGACCCGGGCACTGGTCGGCGCCTTCGGGCTGGACCGCGAGGTGGAGGTCGTCGCCGCGAAGGCGGCCGGGGAGTCGACGCTGCGGCTGGTCCACCGGGAGGACTACATCGGCGCGGTGAAGGCCGCGTCGGTGGATCCGGCGGCGGCGGATCAGTCGTACGGGCTGGGGACGCTGGACGATCCGGCGTTCGCCGGGATGCACGAGGTGTCGTCGCTGATCGCCGGGCAGTCGGTGGGGGCGGCGGAGGCGGTGTGGCGCGGTGAGGCGCTGCACGCGGTGAACTTCGCGGGCGGGCTGCACCACGCGATGCCGGGCGGGGCGTCCGGGTTCTGCATCTACAACGACGCCTCGCTGGCCATCGCGCGGCTGCTGGAGCTCGGGGCCGAGCGGGTCGCGTACATCGACGTCGACGTGCATCACGGGGACGGGGTCCAGGCGGCGTTCTGGGATGACCCGCGGGTGCTGACGATCTCCCTGCACGAGCATCCCCGGACGTTGTTCCCGCAGACCGGGTGGCCGGAGGAGACCGGGGCGGACTCCGCGGAGGGCTCGGCGGCGAACGTGGCGCTGCCGGCCGGGACCGGGGACGCGGGGTGGCTGCGGGCGTTCCACGCGGTCGTGCCGGAGCTGATCGCGGACTTCCGGCCGCAGGTGCTGGTGACGCAGCACGGGGCCGATACGCACTTCGAGGATCCGCTGGCGCACCTGGCGGTGTCGCTGGACGCGCAGCGGGCGGTGCAGATGGCCTGTCACGACCTGGCGCACGAGTACGCCGGCGGGCGGTGGGTTGCCCTGGGCGGGGGCGGCTACGCGGTGGTCGACGTGGTGCCGCGCTCGTGGACGCATCTGGTCGCGATCGCGGCCGGCCGGGCCGTGGAGCCCGAAGTGATGATCCCCGAGGGCTGGCGGCAGGAAGTGTTCGCCAAGACGCGGCAGTTGGCCCCGGCCCGGATGACGGACGGGCGCTGGCCCGTCTCCTGGAGCGGCTGGGAGGAGGGCTACGATCCCGCGGACCGGCTGGACCAGGCGGTGCTGGCGGCCCGGCGGGCGGTGTTCCCGCTGCGGGGGCTGCTGGCGTGAGGCGGTGAGGCCCGCCGTAGGCCGACCGTGCGGTGTTCGGCGGTTCCCGGGACAGGCGGAGCGCCGATCACGCACGATCTTCCTGTGCTGACCACCGAAGCCCTGCGTGCGCATCTGGTGGGCGCACGGCTCGCCGGGACCGTGGCGACCTCTCGCGAGGCGAGCCTGCGCAGCTACCGGCTCTTCGCCGCCCGGGACCCTCGTGTGCTGCTCGGTATCGATCCCGAAGGGCCGTGGCGGCAGCGGGAGTTGATCGAGCTGATGGCGGACCGGTGCGGTGTTTCAGCCGATTCCCGGCAGGTTTCCGGCCAGGACGTGATCGATCCGGAGCGGACCCTGGCGGCGCTGGACGCCTTCGCGGAACGCCTCGCCGAGGCCGCCCGGCGCCGTGCCCCCGTGCTCCTCGGCACCGGGCACCCGCACACCCTGCTCGGTTTCTACGGCGCTCTGGCAGACGCGCTGTCGGCGGCGGGATGTGCCGTCCTCACCCCCGCGCAGGGTCGCCGTGTCGACATAACGACCCGGTTCGGCCTACGCACGTACAACCTCGACTACGTACGAGGAGTCGCGCTCGTGCGGACCTCGGGAGCGGAACGCCCCGGTTGTGAGCCCGGCGCACATACGCACTCACCTCTCCCGGTTCGTACCGTACTGGCCGCTTGCGCGGAGGCCGGTGGCCCTCTTCCCGAGCTCGTGATCGGGGACCACGGGTGGGTCTGCGGAGCAGGTCAGCTGGGGTTCGAGGCCATCGGGCCGGCCGATACGAACGACCCGGCGCTGTTCGTGGGAGAGGCCGAGGGGTCCGTGTCGGTCGTCGTTCCGCTTGATGACGGCGTGCGGTCTGATTACTACCTGCCGCTTACCCGCTACGTACTCAATCGGGCGTGTCTGTCACAGTAGGCCGCCGATGGGTGCACCTCTTCCCCACTCGCATCACTGGCCCCTACATTGGGGAGTGAGCACGCAGCGACGAAGAGTCACCGGAAGGGGAAGCCGGTGGCCGTCGAGTGCGGAAGGTTCAGGTGTGTCATGGCTGCAGCTGGCGAGAGGCCTCTGAACGAGGTTCAGTTCCTAACCGTGGCGGAAGTCGCCTCGGTGATGCGAGTGTCGAAGATGACCGTGTACCGATTGGTGCACAGCGGTCATCTGCCCGCGATCCGTGTGGGGCGGTCCTTCCGCGTCCCGGAGCAAGCGGTTCACGAGTACCTCCGCGAGAGCTATGTGGGGGTGGAAACCGCCTGACGGCAGGGCCGGGGTGATCCCCACAGGGCACGTCGGGATCCCCCCGGCCTCCTCGATTACGACCTCAGCGCTCGGACGGGTAGGCTGACCCCTCGTAGGTCGTATGGGCCCATGGCGCCCAAACACCGAGTGATGAGAAGTGAGCGAGGGTAGTCGTGGGCTCTGTTATCAAGAAGCGGCGCAAGCGGATGGCGAAGAAGAAGCACCGCAAGCTGCTCAAGCGCACGCGCGTTCAGCGTCGCAACAAGAAGTAAGTTCGCGACGCGGACGCCGCGAGAGCGTTGCTGTGGCCCCTCACCACCGGTGGGGGGCCACACGCATATCCCCTCCCGCCGTCCGGCCGGCTTCGGTCACTTCACGCATCAGGCGGTCATCACAGCGCGACGACGACCCGCTAAGTTGGCCCCACGGGGGAACGCGCGGGACAAGAGGTTCTGGAAGGAAGGCGCTGATCTTGGGCAAGGTCGTGCTCGTGACCGGAGTGGCCCGCCAGCTGGGGGGCCGGTTCGTCCGGCGGATCCAGCGGGACCCCGAGGTGGACCGGGTCGTCGCCGTGGACGCGGTGCCGCCCGAGCACCATCTGGGTGGTGCGGACTTCGTCCAGGCCGACATCCGGCAGCCCACCATCGCGCGCGTGCTCGCCGAGACGGGTGCCGACACGATCGTCCACCTGGACGTGACGGGCACGCCGCTGGGCAGCGGCAACCGGACGTCCCTGAAGGAGAACAACGTCATCGGCACCATGCAGCTGCTCGGTGCCTGCCAGAAGTCCCCGGCCGTGCGACGACTGGTCGTGAAGTCCAGCACCAACGTCTACGGCTCCGCACCCCGCGACCCGGCCGTCTTCACCGAGACGACCCCGCCCAAGTCCCTGCCCAGCGGCGGCTTCGCCAAGGACACCGTCGAGGTCGAGGGGTACGTCCGTGGCTTCGCGCGCCGCAGGCCCGATGTGGCCGTGTGCGTGCTGCGGTTCGCCAACATCCTGGGCCCGGCCGCCGACACACCGCTCGCCTCGTACTTCGCGCTGCCGGTCCTGCCGACCGTGTTCGGCTACGACCCGCGGCTGCAGTTCGTGCACGAGGACGACGTGATCGAGGTGTTGCGGATCGGCTCGCACGAACCCCGGCGGGGCACGCTCAACAGCGGCACCTTCAACATCGCCGGCGACGGCGTGCTCCTGCTCTCCCAGTGCTCCCGGCGCCTCGGGCGTCCCACCGTGCCCCTGCTGCTCCCGGCCGTCACCTGGGCGGGCTCACTGGTGCGTACGCTGGGTATGACGGACTTCTCGCCCGAGCAGATCCGGCTGCTCACCCACGGCCGGGTCGTGGCGACGGGCCAGATGCGCGAGACGCTGGGATTCCAGCCCAAATACACGACCGCGGAGACGTTCGCGGACTTCGCCCGGAGCCAGGGTCCCGGACTTCTTCCGCCGGAGGCCCTCGCGGGGGCCGTGGACCGGATCGCCGACCTGCCTCTCGCGGGCGGCGGACACTCCCCGACGCAGAGCGCCAACTGAGGAGCGCATCAACGATGGCGGACGCCAAGGTCATTCCGTTCGACGACGACCGGTCCCGCGGGAGCGCCGCGCAGCGCCCCCAGCGGCGCCGGAGCGCCGGGAACCGCCGCCCGGGCACGGAGTCCGTGCCGGTCCGCGAGGTGCAGCCCCTGCCCACCAGGGCGGATCCGCAGGATGATGTTCCTGTGACTTCTGAGGAGCAGCCGCCGGAGCCTTCCCGGGACGGCGACGGCGGGCTGGAGCGGCGGATCGCGGGCGGCCTGGCCTTCCTGCGCCGCCGCCTCACCGGGGACTACGAGGTCGACGACTTCGGCTACGACGAGGAGCTCACCGACCAGGTCCTGATGTCCCTGCTGCGCCCGCTGTACGAGAAGTATTTCCGGGTCGAGGTGAAGGGCGTCGAGAACATCCCGTCCGAGGGCGGCGCGCTGATCGTCGCCAACCATTCCGGCACGCTGCCCATGGACGGGCTGATGATGCAGGTCGCCGTGCACGACAACCATCCGGCGGGCCGGCATCTGCGGCTGCTCGCCGCGGACCTGGTCTTCATGCTGCCGGTGGTCAACGAGCTGGCCCGCAAGCTCGGTCACACCCTGGCGTGCGCCGAGGACGCGGCACGGCTGCTGGAACAGGGTGAAGTGGTCGGGGTGATGCCGGAGGGGTTCAAGGGTCTCGGCAAGCCCTTCGCGGACCGCTACAAGCTGCAGCGCTTCGGACGCGGTGGTTTCGTCTCGACGGCTCTGCGTGCGGGCACGCCGATCGTGCCCTGCTCGATCGTGGGGGCGGAGGAGATCTACCCGATGATCGGCAACGCCAAGACGGTCGCGCGGCTGCTGGGCTTCCCGTACTTCCCCATCACGCCCACCTTCCCGTGGCTCGGCCCGCTCGGGGCGATCCCTCTGCCGACCAAGTGGACGATCCAGTTCGGCGAGCCGATCCCCACGGACGGCTATCCGCCGGAGGCGGCCGAGGACCCGATGCTGATGTTCAACCTGACCGACCAGGTCAGGGAGCAGATCCAGCACACGCTGTACAAGCTGCTGGTGCAGCGGCGGTCGGTGTTCTTCTGACTCCGACGTTCGCGACAGCCGCCGGTCGCTCGGAGCCGCCCGGCCGAGTCCGGCGCAGCTGTCCGAACTCTGCGGAGAAGTGCGAGGGCCGCAGACAGGAGGGGCCAAGCTGCTGGTGCAGCAGCGGTCGGTCTTCCTCTGATCCTCGCCGTGTACGACGACGGGGGCGCCCCTTGCTCCAAGGGGCGCCCCCACTCTCGCGCCGTCGCCTAGTCCGCGTCCTCGCTGTCGACGCCCAGACCGGGCAGCAGCCCGGGCAGCAGCGGCGGGAGCGTCACGTCGGGCTCGGGGACCGGCGTGTTGCCTTCCGCCGACGGGGAGGTGCTCGCCTCGCCGCCCTTGTCCTTCGGCGGGTCGAGTAGGCCGCCGGTGCTGCCCCCGAGCAGGCCGTCGCTGCCGGAGCCGGAGCCGGCCGAACGGCTCGGGCTGCCGCTGCCGGTGCGGCCCTCGTCGCTCTGCCTGTCGCCGCTGTCGCTCGGGCGGGTCGAGCGGTCGCTGCCGGAGGAGCCGCTGGGGGCCGCCTCGGAGGCACCCTGCCGCTCGCCGTCGCCGCCGCTCGTGGCCGGGGGCTCGGGCAGCAGGGACCGCAGCGGGGCGACGTCCTCCTCTATGGCGTCGAACACCGAGGAGACCTGCTCGCTGACGTCTCCGAGCTGAACGGGCAGTCGTTCGCGCAGTTCCCCCCAGGCCTCGCGGTGGGAGTGGGAGAACGCGGACAGGGCCTGGATGGGGCCGAGCGAGTCCGGGTCGTGCTCGTACGCCTCGCTCAGCAGCCGGTGGCCCTCCGACGCGTCGTGCCGCATGCCGGACAGGGCGCGGCGGATCTCGCCGAGGGACTCGTGGTCCAGGGGGCCGCTGCGGCCGCGCTCCATCAGACGCCGGGCTTCGCTGAGCCGGGTGGAGGCGTGGTCGAGATAGACCCGGCCGCGCTCGTCCGATCCGTCGGCGAGGCCGAGCTTGACGTCCTCGATGCCGCGCTTGAGGCCGTAGAGCGAATCACCGGGCAGGGCGTCCGAGCTGGCGGCGGAGACGCCGCCGAAGGCGCTCGCGGCCACCCCGACACTGAGTCCGCCCGCGGTGAGGCCCTTGGCGAGCCGGGAACGCGGCCGGAACCTCTTCAGCGAACTCGCGCGGTGAGCGCCACGGGTCCGGGAGCGCTGCTCGGGGACCGCACGGTCCGTCGCCCCGCCGCCCACGGTGCCCTCCTGCAGCATGGCCTCGAACGCGGCCACCAGCTGGGCCCGCTGGACGACCTTGACCTCCGGGTCGAGCTCCGGCTTGGGCAACGCGCCGAGACCCGAGGCCAGCGCCAGATGGCGGGCCTGTTCGCTCGATTCGGCGGCTGCCGGGGCCGGTGCCGATCCTTCGGGCTGCTCGGCCGCCGTGCCCTGCTCGGACTGCTCCTCCAGGGCCTGGGCGAAGGCGTTCGCCCGCCGGTGCGCCGATACGTTCGCGATCACTGGCGGCACCTCCTCTCGTCATGACGGTCGACTCCCCAGGGGGTCCTGAGGGTTGCACACCCTGACCACGACCACACGATCGAGTGATCGGAGTCGGCCAGGGGGTGACCACAGGGAGCCTGCATCCCGCACAACGAGCGGCGTGGCACTTGGGTTACGGACGACGGCTGATCGGATGCCGAAGTCAACGGACTGTCACGGAACGTGAGTTGGGTGTCGCCGTCCGTGCGGGGGTGTCAGCGGGCGTCTTCCGGGAGGAGCCGGGCGAGGGTGCGGACGGCCCGGTACTGGAGGGTCTTGATGGCGCCCTCGTTCTTGCCCATCACCCGGGCGGTCTCGGCCACGGAGAGGCCCTGGAGGAAGCGGAGCGTCACGCACTCCTGCTGCTGGGGGTTGAGCCGCCGTACGGCGTCGAGCAGGGCGGCGTTGGAGAGGGACTCCAGGACGGAGTCTTCGGGGGAGCGCTCGACCTCGTTGGCGTCGAGCATCTCGCCGGTGGTGACCTCGAGGCGGAAGCGGCTGGACTTGAAGTGGTCCGCGACGAGGTTGCGGGCGATGGTGACGAGCCAGGCGCCGAAGTCACGGCCCTGCCAGGTGAAGGTGCCGATGCGGCGCAGGGCGCGCAGAAAGGTCTCGCTGGTGAGGTCCTCGGCGGTCGCCTTTCCTCCGACCCGGTAGTAGATGTACCGGTAGACGGTGTCGCTGTACTGGTCGTAGAGACGGCCGAAGGCGTCGGACTCGCCCGCCTGGGCACGCTCCACGAGATCCATCATCCGGGCGCTGTCGCTGTCAGCGGCAGGCCGGCGTGCGGTGGCCGCGCCGGACGGGCGCCCTCGTCTGCCGACCGCGGCGCTGCCGTCGGCCAGTGCGTAGCAAGGGCCTACGGGCGCGGCGGTGGCGAATGCGGGGACGGCGTACGCGGTGGGGACGAAGCCGCGCAACAGGTCTTGGACCGTTGTACGCAGCGTAGCCAGGCCCGAGGCGTCAACCCCGACGTGTGGGTACACGGGACTCCCAGAGGCAGAGCTTCCATCACGAGCAGTGCGGGACCTTTCACCCGTCGTAGCGACGGAGGGGTACCGGATTGCGTCTGAGGAGAATAACGCTTCGTACAGGCGCTGCTACACCGAGTTGCTCAAATCATCGATTACGTCGCTTCCGTAACCGATTGACGCCGGATCCAGTGCCGGAAGGTGAACGCTTGTTGATCGAAAAGGTTCGGATTGCGGCTGAGTCCAGGGCGTGTTGTGGCCGTGTGCAGCCAAGAGGACTGAACACGAGGTTGTGGGGGTACGCCAGTTGGATTTACGGGGTTTGTCATCCCGCAAACGATGGTGTTCCGGATTGATCGGATGGTCAGCGGCGGCGTCGGTGCAGGGCGATGGCGGCCGCCGTCCCGCCGGCGACCGCGCCGACGCCCGCCGCGGCCGGGATGCCGACCTTGGCCGCCTTGCGGCCCGTGCGGTAGTCGCGCAGGCGCCACTCCAGCCGGCGGGCGTGCTTGCGCAGTTTGCTGTCCGGGTTGATGGCGTACGGGTGGCCGACCAGCGACAGCATCGGGATGTCGTTGTGCGAGTCGCTGTAGGCGGCGCAGCGGCCGAGGTCCAGTCCCTCGGCGGCGGCCAGGGCGCGGACCGCCTCGGCCTTCGCGGGGCCGTGCAGCGGTTCCCCGACGAGCTTGCCGGTGTAGACGCCGTCGACGGACTCGGCGACCGTGCCGAGGGCGCCGGTCAGACCGAGGCGGCGGGCGATGACCGTGGCGATCTCGACGGGGGCGGCCGTCACCAGCCACACCTTCTGGCCGGCGTCCAGATGGGCCTGGGCGAGGGCGCGGGTGCCGGGCCAGATGCGCTCGGCCATGTACTCGTCGTAGATCTCCTCGCCGATCGACTGCAGCTCGGCGACGCGATGGCCCTTGACGATGGACAGGGCCGAGTCGCGGGCCTCCTGCATGTGCTCGGGATCCTCGACCCCGGCGAGGCGGAACCATGCCTGCTGCCAGGCGAACCTCGCGAGGTCGCGCGTCTCGAAGAACTTCCGCTTGTGCAGACCGCGTCCGAAGTGGAAGAGGGCGGCGCCCTGCATGACGGTGTTGTCCAGGTCGAAGAAGGCGGCGGCCCGGTCGTCGCCGTGGACCGGGAACTGCGGTTCCTCGGTCGAGCCGGCGACTTCCTGTGAGGACTTGCGTGCTGCCTCCGCCGAGGCCTCGCCTGCCAAAACGCTCCGCGCCGTGGCGGAGCGCCTACGGGGAGTGAGCCATCCGAGAGCGGCCATGGCGTGAGCATAGCCAGTTTGTTCGGTGGTTCCGGAGCCGAGAGGTTGGGACCCTGTGAACTCTCGGCAAGCGTGTCGTCAAAGATGCCGCGCCCGGCGGATGGGGGCCGGCGCGCCTCCTGGCGCTTTCGCGAGGGTTCCGTTTGTCCGCTGGCGCGGGACAATGGCCGACATGAGTCCCCTCTTCCGCCGCAGGCCCCCTCGAGACCGGCTCGTCACCCTGATCCGCAAGCCCGGCTGTCATCTGTGTGATGACGCACAGGTCGTTGTGGAGAAGGTGTGCGGCGATCTCGGAGTCCCCTGGGAGCAGAAGGACATCACCGAGGATCGGGAGTTGCACGACCAGTACTGGGAGCAGATCCCGGTCGTACTGGTGGACGGCAGGCAGCACACGTTCTGGCGCGTGAACGAGGACCGCCTGCGCAAGGCGCTGACCGACTGATCCCACCCAGTGAGCGACTGACCGATCAGTCCAAAGAGGCCGCCGGGTCGCTTAGGATCGATGGTGACTTGGTCTCGGGGGCGGGATTCGCTGAGGAGAGTGTGCGGTTTTGCCCTCGAAAGACAAGGAACGGTGGTGCGTATGCGCCGGTTCCCTGCGCGTGCGCCGGGGGCGCGTGACCCCGGTCACGTTGGCCGGGCAAATCGGACACCATCTTTGTGCACGCGTTCACAAAGGCATAGCCTGCATTCGACGGGGCGGTCATGTAGGGACGTATGACCGCCTACAGCCCCGCTCTACCCGCAGGAGCACCGTGGCAACTGGCCGAACTCACCGACCGGCGACCCGCAGCCGAGGGATTCCCGAGGCCACCGTCGCCCGGCTTCCGCTGTACCTCCGCGCTCTGACCGCGTTGTCGGAGCGCTCGGTTCCCACGGTCTCCTCCGAGGAGCTCGCGGCCGCGGCGGGGGTCAACTCCGCGAAGCTGCGCAAGGACTTCTCCTACCTCGGGTCGTACGGGACCAGGGGTGTCGGCTACGACGTCGAGTATCTCGTGTACCAGATCTCCCGCGAACTGGGGCTCACCCAGGACTGGCCGGTCGTGATCGTCGGTATCGGAAACCTCGGCGCCGCCCTCGCCAACTACGGCGGCTTCGCCTCCCGCGGGTTCCGGGTCGCCGCGCTGATCGACGCCGATCCGGCCATGGCCGGCAAGCCCGTCGCCGGGATCCCGGTGCAGCACTCCGACGACCTGGAGAAGATCATCCAGGACAACGGCGTGTCGATCGGTGTCATCGCCACTCCCGCCGGTGCCGCCCAGGCGGTCTGCGACCGGCTCGTGGCCGCCGGTGTCACCTCCATCCTGAACTTCGCGCCGACCGTGCTGTCCGTGCCGGACGGCGTCGACGTGCGCAAGGTCGACCTCTCCATCGAGCTGCAGATCCTCGCATTCCACGAGCAGCGCAAGGCCGGGGAGGAGGCCGCCTCCGACGGTGGCGTCCCGGCCGCAGCCCGCCGCAGCGACTCCGCCGACCAGGGGCCCGAGGGGGACATGCCCGCCGTGATGCCGGCATGAGTCTTCTCGTCGTCGGGCTGAGCCACCGCAGCGCCCCGGTCAGCGTGCTGGAGCGGGCCGCGCTGTCCGCGGACGCGCAGGTCAAGCTGCTCCAGGACACGGTCGCCGCCGAACCGGCCTCCGAGGCCGCGATGCTCGCCACCTGCAACCGCATCGAGCTCTACGCCGACGTGGACAAGTTCCACGCCGGTGTCGCCGAGCTGTCCACGCTGCTCGCCCAGCACAGCGGGGTGGGTCTGGAGGAGCTCACTCCCTATCTCTACGTGCACTACGAGGACCGCGCCGTCCACCATCTGTTCTCGGTGGCCTGCGGCCTGGACTCGATGGTCGTCGGCGAGGGGCAGATCCTCGGCCAGATCAAGGACTCCCTGGCCCGGGCGCAGGACCTGCACTCCGCCGGCCGCCTCCTGAACGACCTGTTCCAGCAGGCCCTCAGGGTCGGCAAGCGCGCCCACTCCGAGACCGGCATCGACCGCGCCGGCCAGTCCCTGGTCACCTTCGGCCTGGAGCAGCTGGCCCGGGGCGGCGACGTACAGCAGTGGGCCCGGGGCAAGAAGGCCCTGGTCATCGGGGCCGGGTCGATGTCCTCCCTGGCCGCGGCCACGCTCGCGCGGGCCGGGGTCGCCGAGATCGTCGTCGCCAACCGCACCGTCGACCGCGCCGAGCGCCTCGCCCAGATCCTCATGGAGGGCGACGACACGGACGTGGCGGCCCGAGCGATACCGATGGAGTCGGTGCCGGCCGAGCTGACACGTGCCGACGTCGCCGTCTCGTGCACCGGCGCGACGGGCCTGGTCCTGACGGCCGAGTCGGTCGCCGAGGCGGTCGAGGGACGTACGCCCGCGCCGCGGGCCGTGCCCGGCGAGGACGGACCGGGGGCGCCGGGCGGCGAGCCCGGCTCCGCGACCGGGCCCGGCGCGCAGCGGGGCGGTGCTTCGGGCACCAGCCTCGGCAGCGAGGACGGCTGCCCGCTGGAGCTGTCCTCGGTGCAGGGCACCGCCGGATTCTCCGTGCTGGGCGAGGCCGCCGTGGCCGGAATGGCCGCCGCCGACCTGGAGCAGCACGCGGCGTGGGTGGACAACGGCACGGTGGGCGGCGCCCAGCGTGCGCCCGGCCCGGCCCGGCCGGGAACGCCCGGCACGCTCGACCCGGCCGCGGACACCGACGCCATCGCCGCGCTCGCCGCGACCGTCGCCACCGTAGGACGCATCCCCGAGCGGCGCCGGCCCGAGCCGGTCGAGGAGCCGCAGCGGCCCGAGCCCGTACTCTTTCTGCTGGACCTGGCGATGCCGCGCGACATCGACGCGGCCGTGCACCGGCTGGGCGGGGTGCGCCTGGTGGACATCGAGTCGCTGGCGGAGGCCTCCGCGGGCGCTCCGATGGCTGCCGATGTGGACCAGGTCCGGCGTATCGTCTCCGACGAGGTCGCGGCGTTCGGGGCAGCACTGCGGGCCGCGCACATCACACCGACCGTGGTCGCCCTGCGCACCATGGCCGCCGATGTCGTGGCCGGCGAGATCGCCCGGCTGGACGGGCGGCTGCCCGGTCTCGACGACAAACACCGAGCGGAGATCACCCAGACCGTGCGGCGCGTGGTCGACAAACTGCTCCACGCGCCGACCGTACGGGTCAAGCAACTCGCGGCCGAACCCGGCGGCGCCGGGTACGCGGACGCGCTGCGGACCCTGTTCGACCTCGACCCCGAGACGGTTGCCGCCGTCTCCCGGGCCGAGGACAGCACCACCGAGAAAGACCGAGGGCCGGCATGACTGACAAGGCGCTGAGGCTCGGCACCAGGCGCAGCAGGCTCGCCATGGCCCAGTCCGGGCAAGTGGCCGAGGCCGTGAGCAGGGTGACCGGACGGCCCGTCGAGCTCGTCGAGATCACCACGTACGGCGATGTCTCGCGTGAGGCGCTCGCCCAGATCGGCGGCACCGGCGTGTTCGTCACCGCCCTGCGCGACGCGCTGCTCAAGGGCGAGGTCGACTTCGCGGTGCACTCGCTGAAGGACCTGCCGACCACGCAGCCCGACGACCTGGTCGTGGCCGCCGTGCCCGTCCGGGAGGACCCGCGGGACGTGATCGTCGCCCGGGACGCGCTGAAGTTCACCGACCTTCCCCCCGGGGCCCGCATCGGTACGGGCTCGCCGCGCCGCATGGCGCAGCTCAACGCGTACGCCCGCAGCCACGCCCTGGACATAGCGACGGTTCCGATCCGCGGCAACGTCGACACCCGCATCGGATTCGTGCGCAGCGGCGAACTCGACGCAGTCGTGCTGGCCGCCGCCGGGCTGAACCGGATCGGCCGCGGTGACGAGGTGACCGACTTCCTGTCGGTCGACACGGTTTTGCCCGCCCCCGGCCAGGGGGCCCTGGCGATCGAGTGCACCGCGGGCAACGCGGACCTCGTCGCCGCGCTCGCCAAACTCGACGACCCGTTCACGCGGATCGCCGTGACGGCCGAGCGATCACTGCTCGCCGCCCTGGAAGCCGGTTGCAGCGCCCCTGTGGGCGCGCTGGCCGACTTGCCCCCACTCTCGGATCCGCTTGAGCGGGGGGACCCCCAGGCCGACGGGCAGATTGCCAAGGAAATGCGCCTGCGCGCCGTCGTCGGGACCACCGACGGCACGCGCATGGTGCAGCTGTCCACCACCGGTCCCGTGCCCGAGACGCACGACGGGGCAATGGCGCTCGGTCGCGAACTCGCGGCCGAGATGCTCGCCCAGGGCGCGGCCGGTCTGATGGGGGAGCGAGCACAGTGAGCCCCACCGCCCTTTCCGCCGGTCCCGAACACGGGCACGTCACCTTCCTGGGTGCCGGACCCGGAGATCCGGGACTGCTGACCTTGCGCGCCGTGGAGGCGCTGGCGAACGCGGACGTACTCGTCGCCGAGCACGAGGTGCTCGACGTCGTACGTCAGCACGCCAGGCAGGGCGTCTCCGAGGTCCACACGGACACGGATCCTTCCCAGGATCCGGCTCCGGGCACAGGAGCGCCCCAGCTGACGGTAGTTGACGGCACGTCAACCACCGCGCCCGTCCCCGCGGTGCGGGATGCCGCACATCTTGTCATGGAGGCCGCGCGAGGCGGCAGGCGGGTCGTGCGTGCGGTGTCCGGTGACCCGGGCCTCGACACGTACGCCGCCGAGGAGATGCTGGCGTGCGTCGCCGCCGGGGTGCCCTTCGAGGTCGTCCCCGGTATCGCGAGCGCCGTCGGTGTGCCCGCCTACGCCGGTGTGCCGCTGCGGGACGCGCAGGGCGCGGACGTGCGGTTCGTGGACGCGCGGACGGCGTCGGACCGGTGCTGGACGGAGGTCGGGGCGTCGGACGGCACGGTCGTCGTGTCCACGACGCTGGACTCCGTCGCCGCGGCGGCCGGCGAGCTCGTCTCCGCCGGGCGCAAGCCGGACACCCCGATGACGGTCACCGTCGGCGGTACGACCACCCGGCAGCGCACCTGGACCGCCACGCTCGGCACGATCGCGCAGACGCTGAAGCAGGCCAAGGTGCTGCCCTCGCCCGACGGCGGCCGGCCGGTGATAGCCGTGGTCGGTGAGCGTTCCGCCGCCGCCCAGCGCGACCAGCTCGCGTGGTTCGAGTCCAAGCCGCTGTTCGGCTGGAAGGTGCTCGTTCCCCGGACGAAGGAGCAGGCGGCGTCGCTCTCCGACCAGCTGCGGTCGTACGGGGCCGTGCCGCACGAGGTGCCGACGATCGCCGTCGAGCCGCCGCGCACGCCCCAGCAGATGGAGCGTGCGGTCAAGGGGCTCGTGACCGGCCGCTACGAGTGGATCGCCTTCACCTCGGTGAACGCGGTCAAGGCGGTGCGGGAGAAGTTCGAGGAGTACGGGCTCGACGCGCGTGCCTTCGCGGGCATCAAGGTCGCGGCCGTCGGCGAGCAGACGGCGAAGGCGCTGATCGCGTTCGGTGTGAAGCCGGACCTGGTGCCGAGCGGTGAGCAGTCGGCCGCCGGTCTGCTGGAGGACTGGCCGCCCTACGACCCGGTCTTCGACCCGATCGACAGAGTGTTCCTGCCGCGCGCCGACATCGCCACGGAGACGCTGGTGGCCGGGCTGATCGAGCTCGGCTGGGAGGTCGACGACGTCACGGCCTACCGGACCGTGCGGGCCTCGCCGCCGCCGGCGGAGACGCGTGAGGCGATCAAGGGCGGCGGGTTCGACGCCGTTCTCTTCACCTCGTCGTCGACCGTGCGGAACCTGGTCGGCATCGCCGGCAAGCCGCACAACGTCACCGTGATCGCCTGTATCGGCCCGGCCACGGCGAAGACCGCCGAGGAGCACGGGCTGCGGGTGGACGTGATGGCTCCCGAGCCGTCCGTCCACAAGCTGGCCGAAGCCCTGGCCGACTTCGGTGCGAAGCGCCGGGCGGCGGCCCTGGAGGCCGGGGATCCGGTGACGCGGCCGAGCGAGCGGCGGCCGGGGGCGCGGCGGAGGCGTTCGACGACGTAGTCCCGTCCGGTTCTGTCGCTGCGGCTACGCGGGAGTCACCGCGTGGCCGTAGCGCAGCAGGTTGGCAGGGTCGTAGGTGGCCTTGTCGTGACGCAGGCGTGCGTAGACCTCGGGGGTCCAGGCGCGGGCGCGGTCCTGTTCGTCGCCCGGGGTGCCGTGGATGTTGACCATGGTGCGGCCCGTGCCGTAGGGGGCCATGGCGGTGTAGAGGCGGCGCGTCGCCTGTTCGACGGCCTCGGCCACGGGCGGGGCGGGCATGATTCCGACCGACTCCATGAAGTAGCCGGCGTCGCGGGCGCAGACGGCGTCCTCGACGGCCGAGGGGCGGGCCAGGGCGCCGCCCATGTGCCGCAGTGAGGCGACCAGCAGCGGGTGGTCGGCACCCGCCCCCGGGCCGACCTGTTCCAGGAACGTGCCGATGGCGTCGGGGGGCAGGTCGCGCAGGAGCAGGCAGCACTCCCGTGCCGGGAGCGGGTCCTGGGGCTCCATGTGGATGCGGTCCAGGGCCGCGTGGTCCATCTCCTCGACCATGTCGACGGCCACGGGGGCGGCTGCGCGCAGCGGCGCGATCAGTGCCTCGCCCTCGGCCGTGTCGCCCGGCCAGGCGATCGCGACCCGGGCCCAGAAGCCGCCGCGCAGCGGTTCGGGGATCTGGGGGATGGGCGGCAGGCGCAAGACCGAGAACATGCTGCACATCTCGTCGGGGACGGTGCGGGTCCAGTCCGTCCAGGCCCGCAGCAGGGTCTCGGTGTGTTCGGCGTGGCAGTGGATGCCGCCGCCGTAGAGGCGGGGGAGCGGGAGCAGTTCGGCGATCAGCGAGGTCACCACGCCCACGTTGCCCTTGCCGCCGCGCAGGGCCCAGAACAGTTCCGGTTCGTGCCGGGCGTCCGTCTCGCGCAGGTGCCCGTCGGGGGTGACGACCTGGAAGGAACGGACCAGGTCGGCGGCGAAGCCGTAGGCACGGCCGAGGACCGGGAGCCCGCCGCCGAGGGTGTAGCCGATGACGCCCGCGTCGGTGGAGGTGCCGCAGAGACCGGCCAGGCCGTGGGGTGCGGCCGCGGCCATGACGTGACTCCACTTCGCGCCCGCGGCGATGGTGGCGGTGCGGGCGGTGGGGTCCACCTGGACGTCCGTCATCCGGGCCGTGCTGATCAGCAGGCCCTGTTCGATCGGGAAGTTGGCGCCGTGGCCGGTGGCCTGGACGGCGACGGGGGTGCGGGTGGCGTTCGCCCAGCGCATGGCGGTGACGATGTCGTCGGTGCCGGTGGCGCCTATGACGACGTCCGGGGTGTGCAGGGCGGCCAGGTTGAAGCCGGTGACTTCGTCGGCGTAGCCGCGTTCGCCGGGACGCAGGACGGGGCCGTCGATGTCCGACAGGGCGAAGAGGTCCGGGGTGTGGTGGGGGGCGGTCATCGCGTCCTCCGTGGGGGCGGGTACGGAGGGACGGCGGCGGCGACGCAGTGGGCCGTCGGGGTCCTTGTGTTCTCAGGATGGACCTGCCCGGTGGCGGGCGCATGGTGGGACGGTGGGCCTGTCCGGCGGGGCACGAGCACGCCGACATCGCGTCGGCATCCAGGCTTTTCGGGCGGGCGTAGCGTAGAGGGCATGACGACGTACGGATCATTCCCCGGTACTCGGCCGCGGCGGTTGCGGACCAACCCCGTGATGCGTCGGATGGTCGCCGAGACCCGGCTGCACCCCGCTGACCTCATCCTTCCGGCCTTCGTGCGGGAGGGCATCAGCGAGCCCGTGCCGATCGCGGCGATGCCGGGGGTCGTGCAGCACACCCGGGACGGTCTGAAGAAGGCCGCCGCGGAGGCGGTCGCGGCGGGGATCTCCGGGATCATGCTGTTCGGCGTGCCGGAGGAGTCGAAGAAGGACGCGCTCGGGACGCCGGGGACCGACCCGGACGGGATTCTCCAGGTCGCCCTGCGGGACGTGCGGGCCGAGGTCGGCGATGATCTGCTCGTCATGTCCGATCTGTGTCTCGACGAGACAACCGATCACGGGCACTGCGGGGTGCTGGACGCCGAGGGGCGGGTCGACAACGACGCGACCCTGGAGCGGTATGCCGAGATGGCCCAGGTGCAGGCCGACGCCGGCGCCCATGTGGTCGGGCCCAGCGGGATGATGGACGGGCAGATCGGGGTCGTCCGCGACGCCCTCGACCAGATCGGGCGGGAGGACGTCGCCATCCTCGCCTACACCGCGAAGTACGCCTCCGCCTTCTACGGGCCCTTCAGGGAGGCCGTCGGCTCGTCCCTGCGGGGGGACCGGAAGACGTATCAGCAGGATCCCGCGAACGCCCGGGAGTCGCTGCGTGAGCTCGCCCTCGATCTCGAGGAGGGCGCCGACATGGTGATGGTCAAGCCGGCCGGGCCCTACCTGGACATCCTCGCCCGGGTCGCGGACGCCGTGGACGTGCCGGTGGTCGCCTATCAGATCTCCGGCGAGTACTCGATGGTCGAGGCCGCCGCCGAGAAGGGCTGGATCGACCGGGACCGGGCGATCCTGGAGACGCTGACCGGCATCCGCCGGGCCGGTGCGCGCAGCATCCTGACCTACTGGGCCACCGAAGTGGCCCAGAAGCTCAAGGTTCAGTAGGCCGGCGCGTCGTCCCTGACGGGCAGCCTTCAGCTGACCGTCAGGGTGCCGCCCGGCGTATCCGCCCTCGTGCCGTTCCCCCGCGTCGTGAGCCTCGCGGCCGCCGCGCTGTTTGTGCCCTGCGGGCAGGCTGAACGTGAAGGTCCAGGGCCCACCCTTCCGTACGAGCGGCGCGCCGGGCGTCCCGCCGACGAGTCCCGTTGGGCGGTGAGAAGGGTCAGGGAAGGGGATTACGGAGCAGTCCTGAGGTGCGGGCTCAGTGGAACTCGTGGACCAGCTCGATCTCTCCGACGATGTGGGCGTTGAACTCGTCGAGTTCCTCGGCGGGGACCCACAGTTCGAGGATGGTGCGACCGCCGGCCTGCTGAACCGGGTAGCGGGCCAGGAAGTCCGTCTCGACCTCGAAGCGGGTGACGAATCCGGCGCCGTCGTGCTTGACGTTCCAGTCGCGGGCGATCCTGATCGCGTAGTCCTCGTTGAGGACCGGGTAGAAGATCGGCTGCTCGGGGAGCCGGGGCGGCCAGGCGCGCCAGTCGAGTGCGCGGACCAGGTCCAGTTCCACGGGGCCGGTGGGGCGCCAGAGGGTTGTCGTCGCTCGTGGGTGGGTCTGCACGGGCACCATCAAATCACTTGAACCGTTAGGTTGTTGACCGCCGTAGTGGTTGCTGATTGAACCACCTACTCTTCAGGGAGACATCCATGTCCGGTGACGCCCTCAGCCAGGACCCCGCCGAGCTGCGGAGGAGGATCGACAGCAGCAAGGCGCACCCGGCCCGGGTCTACGACGTCTTCCTCGGCGGCAAGGACCACTACCCGGTCGACCGGGACGCGGCCGCCGCAGCGCTGGCCGCCAACCCGCGCGGGTACCTCGACGTGCGGCACAACCGCGACTTCCTGCGGCGCGCGGTGACCACGCTCGTGGAGCAGGACGGCATCCGGCAGTTTCTCGACATCGGGACCGGCCTGCCCACCGCCGAGAACGTGCACCAGATCGCGCAGCGCATCACGCCCGAGTCGCGGGTCGTGTACGTCGACAACGACCCCGTGGTGCTCGCGCACGCACGCGCCCTGCTGACCAGCGGCCCCGAGGGGCGTACGGACTACATCGACGCGGATCTGCGGGACCCGGCCCGCATCCTCGAACAGGCCGCCAAAACCATCGACTTCGACCGGCCGGTCGCGCTCTGCCTGGTCGCGATCCTGCACTTCGTCGCGGACGAGGAGGCGTATCCGCTGGTGCGCGGACTGCTCGACGAACTGCCCGCCGGCAGCCGGCTGGTGCTGAGCCACCTCACCGAGGACCTCAACCCCGAGAACATCCGCGCGGTCCAGCGCACCTACACCGAGCGCGGGTTCACCTTCGTGCTGCGGTCCCGGGCCGACGTCGAGCGGTTCTTCACGGAGAACGGCCTGAAGATCGCCGACCCGGGCGTCGTCCCCGCGCACCGCTGGCGGCCCGACCACGCCGCCCCCGTCCCCGAGCAGCCGGAGGAGTCCTTCCTCGCCGGGCTCGAGGAGATCGAGAAGGTGCGCTACCGCGACATCAACGACGTCACGGACGCGGACATCAACGTCTACGCGGCCATCGGCGCCAAGGGATGAACCCTGGGTTCCGGGCCCGAGTCCGTGCGCGCCCGGCGTTCGGATCCCGGAACCTGCTGGTAGGCGGCACGTACGTCCTCAGGTTGCGGGGCACCAGGCGTCACCGCGGCCGAAGCCGCCCTGTCATGACCGTCGCCGGACTCGTGCGCAGGCCCGCGCGGCGGTACGGCGGCGAGCGCGGCCCGCACGGTCTCACCGTGCGCGGACGCACCGACGCGCAGGGCCGCACCGTGCACGACCGTGAGTGAGCCGGCCCTCGGCGGGATCGTGAAGCACCCGGCCCAGGGAGAGGGGGCGGGGACGCGGATCATCGCCGAGGGCGACGGTGAACTGCCCGAGGACATGCCCGGCATGGGCCGGCACCGGATGTCCGAGAAGGACACGTTCCCCTCGCGGAGACCGCCCAGCACACCGGGCACGCGGACGTCATCCGGGAGCGCCCTGGACGGCGCGAACACCACCGCCCAGCGCAGGCCCCGTACGGCAGGGGACCCGGCTGCCGCGCCGTCGTGCCCCCGCCCGGCCCGCCGCCCGTGACGCCCGAGGGCGGCACTCGGTGGGGAGTGCCGCCCTCGGGGCTGTCGTCAGGAGCCGGGCTCAGAGCCGCTCGGGCGTCCGGATGCCCAGCAGGGCCATGCCACGGTGGAGCGTGCGGGCCGTGACGTCGCAGAGGAACAGACGGTTCTCGATCTGCCCGGGCGTCTCGGCCTTCAGCACCGGGCACTTGTCGTAGAACGTCGTGAAGAGCGACGCCAGCTGGTACAGATACGCCGTCAGCTTGTGCGGGGCGTGTTCCGCCGCCGCCTCCGCCACCGTCTCCCCGAACGAGTCGACGTGCAGGCCCAGCGCACGCTCCGCCGCGTGCAGGTCCAGCTCCGGGTGGGCGGCGGGACGGGCCTCGCCGGCCTTGCGCAGGATCGACTGGATCCGGGCGTAGGCGTACTGGAGGTACACGGAGGTGTCGCCGTTGAGCGAGACCATCTGGTCCAGGTCGAACTTGTAGTCGCGGTTCGCCGACGTCGACAGGTCCGCGTACTTCACCGCGCCGATGCCCACCTGGGTGCCCCGCTCGGCGATCTCCTCCTCGGAGAGGTCCTGGGCCTTCTCCCGGACCACGGCCGAGGCACGGTCGATCGCCTCGTCGAGCAGGTCGACCAGGCGGACCGTCTCGCCCTCACGGGTCTTGAACGGCTTGCCGTCCTTGCCGAGGACCGTGCCGAAGGCGAGCTGGACCGCTTCGACGTCGTCGTTCAGCCAGCCGGCGCGGCGGGCCGTCTCGAAGACCATCTTGAAGTGGAGCGACTGCCGGGCGTCCACGACGTAGAGGAGCCTGTTCGCCTTGATGTCGAAGACCCGGTCGCGGATCGCCGAGAGGTCGGTCGCCGCATAGCCGTAGCCGCCGTCCGACTTCTGCACGATCAGCGGGACCGGCTTGCCGTCCGGGCCCTTGACGTCGTCGAAGAAGACGCAGAGGGCGCCTTCGGAACGGACCGCCACGCCCGACTCCTCCAGGAGGCGGCAGGTCTCGGCGAGCATGTCGTTGTACCCCGACTCGCCGACGATGTCCTCGTCGCGGATCTCCATGTCCAGCTTCTCGAAGACGGAGAAGAAGTAGATCTTCGACTCGTCCACGAACTTCTGCCACATGGCGAGGGTCTGCGGGTCGCCCGCCTGGAGGTCCACCACCCGGCGCCGGGCACGGGTCTTGAACTCCTCGTCGGAGTCGAACAGCCCCCGCGAGGCCTTGTAGAGGCGGTCCAGGTTCGACATCGCCTCCTCGCCGCTCACCTCACCGGACTCGTGGTCCAGCTCGTGCGGGTGCTCCTCCAGGTACTGGATGAGCATGCCGAACTGAGTGCCCCAGTCGCCGATGTGGTGACGCCGGACCACCCGCTCGCCGGTGAACTCCAGCAGCTGCACCACCGAGTCGCCGATCACCGCGGAACGCAGGTGACCGACGTGCATCTCCTTCGCCACGTTCGGCTGGGCGTAGTCGATGACCGTGGTGCCCGGCCGCTTCGCGCGCGGCACGCCGAGGCGGCCGGTGTCGTCCGCGTAGCGCGCGGCGAGGTTCTGGGTGATCGCACGGTCGGTGACGGTGACGTTCAGGAAGCCGGGGCCGGAGACCTCGACGTCCTTGATCAGCTCACCCGACTCGACCCGGGAGACGACCTGCGTGGCCAGCTCGCGCGGGTTGGCCTTCTCCTTCTTCGCGAGGGCCAGGATCCCGTTGGCCTGGAAGTCGGCCCGGTCGCTTCGTCGCAGCAGCGGGTCCGCGGAGCCGGCCTGCGGCAGGGCTGCCGACAGGGCCGCCGCGAGGCGCTGGTGGACGGAGTCGCTGAGGGACGTGACCGAGGCCATAGGTAGGGGTGCCGTTCTCCTCGAGGGAATCGATGGTCACCGCCAGTATCCCATGGTGGTAAAGCCGTTTTTCCGGGCGCGAGGTGGTCTGGGACAATGATGCGGTCAGCCGTGCGACCGTACCGGCTGCCCGATGCAGAAAGAAGGACGTGCCGATCGTGGCTCAGAGCACCGAGACCACCGACTGGGTCTCCCGTTTCGCGGATGAGGTCATCGAGGAGTCGGAGCGCCGGGCCCCGGGCAAACCCGTCGTCGTCGCGTCCGGCCTTTCGCCGTCCGGCCCCATCCACCTGGGGAACCTGCGCGAGGTCATGACCCCGCACCTCGTCGCCGACGAGATCCGCCGCCGGGGCCACCGGGTGAGGCACCTGATCTCCTGGGACGACTACGACCGGTACCGCAAGGTGCCGGCCGGGGTCCCGGGCGTGGACGAGTCGTGGGCCGAGCACATCGGCAAGCCCCTGACGTCCGTCCCGGCGCCCAAGGGCTCCTCGCACGCCAACTGGGCCGAGCACTTCAAGGCCGCGATGATCGAGTCGCTGGCCGAGCTCGGCGTGGAGTTCGACGGGATCAGCCAGACCGAGCAGTACACCTCGGGTGTGTACCGCGAGCAGATCCTGCACGCCATCAGGCACCGCGGCGACATCGACGCGATCCTCGACCAGTACCGCACGAAGAAGGCACCGGCCAAGAAGCAGCAGGGGCAGAAGCCGGTCGACGAGGCCGAGCTGGAGGCCGCCGAGGGCTCCGGCGCGGCCGCCGAGGACGACGGCAGCTCCGGCTCCGCCGGGTACTTCCCGTACAAGCCGTACTGCGGCAACTGCGAGAAGGACCTCACCACCGTCACGTCCTACGAGGACGACTCCACCGAGCTGACGTACGCCTGCACCGCGTGCGGCTTCTCGGAGACGGTCCGGCTGAACGAGTTCAACCGCGGCAAGCTGGTCTGGAAGGTCGACTGGCCGATGCGGTGGGCGTACGAGGGCGTCGTGTTCGAGCCCTCCGGTGTCGACCACTCCTCGCCGGGCTCGTCGTTCCAGGTCGGCGGGCAGATCGTCGGGATCTTCGGCGGGAAGCAGCCGATCGGGCCGATGTACGCCTTCGTCGGGATCTCCGGCATGGCGAAGATGTCGTCCTCGAAGGGCGGCGTGCCCACCCCGGCCGACGCCCTGCGGATCATGGAGCCGCAGCTGCTGCGCTGGCTGTACGCGCGCCGCCGGCCCAACCAGTCCTTCAAGGTCGCCTTCGACCAGGAGATCCAGCGGCTCTACGACGAGTGGGACCGGCTGGACGCCAAGGTCGCCGACGGCAGCGCCCTGCCGGCCGACGTGGCCGCGCACGCGCGTGCGGTGGGTACGGCCGCCGGTGAGCTGCCGCGAACGCCCCGGCCGCTGCCGTACCGGACGCTGGCGTCCGTCGCGGACATCACCGCCGGCCACGAGGACCAGGCGCTGCGCATCCTCAGCGAGCTGGACCCGGAGCAGCCGCTGACCTCGCTCGACGAGGCCCGCCCGCGCTACGACAAGGCCGAGGCCTGGATCAACACGCACGTCCCCGCCGACCAGCGGACGATCGTGCGGGACGAGCCGGACGCCGAGCTGCTGAAGTCGCTGGACGAGCAGGGCCGCGAGTCGCTGCGGCTGCTGCTGGACGGGCTGGCCGGCCACTGGTCGCTGGACGGGCTGACGCACCTGGTCTACGGCGTGCCGAAGGTGCAGGCCGGGTTCTCCGCCGACGCCACGCCGAAGGAGCTGCCGCCGGAGATCAAGACCGCCCAGCGGTCCTTCTTCGCCCTGCTGTACCACCTGCTGGTCGGACGGGACACCGGGCCGCGGCTGCCCACGCTGCTGCTGGCGGTGGGGCAGGACCGGGTGCGGTCGCTGCTCGGCCAGTAGCCGGAAAGGGCCCTCCGCCGGGAGGGCCCCTTCGTCGCGCGCGGCGGATGACGTCGCGCTCCGGGGATCCCGAGGCGCCCAGGTTCGCGGCGGCCGCCCGTTCCCGGGCGCGGTCGCACCCGGGGGCTGCGCGCAAGCGCAAGGGGAGGGAGCGAAGGTGTGATTCCGGCACCAGCCGCGGCTAGGCGATGTGCTCTTCTTCCATCTCCTTGTAGTGGCGACCGCTGAAGCGGTCGACCATGCGCTTGGCATCCGTGGTGTCGACCCGGATGCCGTACTCCGCCTCGATGTTGTCGACGAGCTGATTCGGCGTCGGGTAGCTGCCGTTGATCGACTGCTTGAAGACCTGGTAGTACGCCTCCTCGTCCGGCTCCGCGACCGGCGCGGCGCCGGGGAGCGGGGCGCCGCCGCCGTCACCCAGTTCACGGGTGCGGCCCGGGCCCACCGGGATGGGGAAGCCGCCGGTGTCCTCCGGGGAGGGCTCCTGCTCGAACTGGGCCTGGTACCGCTCGGCCTCCTGCTGCTCCGCGATCCACTGGGCGTACTGCTCCGCCGGGTCGTAGTCGGGGTCGTAGCCGCCCTGGTACTCGACCTCGCGGGGCGTGTTGAACCACGGGCTCTGCTCGGGCTCCGGGGCGCTCGCCGGCTGCTCGGCGCCGCGGTTGCCCTCGAGCTGCGGCCGCTGCTCGGCGGGCGGTGCCGTCCGCTGCGGGACGGGCGCCGGAGCTGCGGCGCGACCGCCCGCGGCCAGCTCGGTCTGCTGCGGCGCCGGGGGGATCAGCGCCGGCTCTATGCCCGCCGCCGCCAGCCCCGCGGGGGCCGTCTCGGCCAGCGGCACCCCGTATCGCGCCAGCCGCAGCGGCATCAGGGACTCCACCGGTGCCTTCCGGCGCCAGGCCCGGCCGAACCGCGACCGCAGCCGCGCCTGGTAGACCAGACGCTCCTGCTCCAGCTTGATGACCTGCTCGTAGGAGCGGAGCTCCCACAGCTTCATGCGGCGCCAGAGGAGGAACGTGGGCACGGGGGAGAGGAGCCAGCGGGTGAGGCGGACACCCTCCATGTGCTTGTCGGCCGTGATGTCCGCGATGCGGCCGATCGCGTGCCGGGCCGCCTCGACCGAGACCACGAACAGGATCGGGATCACCGCGTGCATGCCCACACCGAGCGGATCCGGCCACGCCGCGGCGCCGTTGAACGCGATCGTCGCCGCCGTCAGCAGCCAGGCCGTCTGACGCAGCAGGGGGAACGGAATCCTGATCCAGGTGAGGAGCAGATCGAGGGCCAGCAGGACGCAGATGCCCGCGTCGATGCCGATCGGGAAGACGTAGGAGAAGTTCCCGAAGCCCTTTTTCAGGGCCAACTCGCGAACCGCCGCGTACGAACCGGCGAAGCCGATACCGGCGATGATCACGGCGCCGGCCACGACCACGCCGATGAGAACGCGGTGCATCCGAGTCAGTTGCAGTGGCGCGGCCACCCGTACTCCCCTCCCCTTGCGTGTTGTTGCGCGCAACAGGGTGGCACATGTGTGCGGAGGACGGGTGGCCGGTTCCCGTCGGGACGGTTCAGCTCTTCGACGCCGGCTTCTTGGACGGCGACGTCGAGGCGTCCTTCGAGGGCTCGTCCGAGGCCTCCTTGGAAGCCGACCCGGACGGCGACTTCGAGGGCGACTTCGACGGCGTCTTCGAAGGGTCGGCGCTCGCCTTGCCGCCGCCGGTGCCGTTCGCGTCGGACACCGCGGCCACCGCCTCCTTGGCGGCCTTCTTCGCGTCCTTCAGAAGGTCCTCGCCGCTCGGCGTCTTGTCGCCGGCCAGACCGGCGCCGTTGTAGTCGAGCGTGACGACGACGTTCTCGACGCGTGCCACGATCGTCTGCTGCTTGAAGGTGCCTTCCTTCTTCTTCAGGTCGTAGCGCACGGCCGTCGCCTGGTCGCCCGTGCCCGTCACCGGCTCGGTCTTGACGCTCTTCGCGCCCTCGACGGCCTGCGCCTCCTGGACCTGCTTCTCGAAGTACTGCTGGGCCAGCTTGTCGGCCGGGCCGCGGGTGACGTCCGATTCGAAGCGCAGCATCGACACGTTGAGCCAGCGGAACTGCGAGCCCTTCACGCCGTTGTTGTCGAGGCTGTTCCAGGAGCAGCTGGCACGCGTCGAGATGTCGTCCGAGGTGCCCTCCTTGCCGGACTTCCCCTCCGGCACGAGGTCCTTCAGCGTCTTCTTCGAGAACACCTTGCACGGCTCCGGAAGCTTGCCGTACGCCGCCGCCTGCACCGTCGGGGACGGGCTCGCGGACGCCGACGCCGAAGCCGCGGCCTTCCCGGCCTTGTCCGTGCTGTCGCCGGAGCCGGAGTCCGAGGAGCAGCCGGCGGCGACCAGCATCACGGGGACGGCGGCCGCGCAGACAAGGACGCGGTTGAGGCGCTTCGCTGGTTGGTCTCGCTGTGCTCGTCGCTGCATGGTTCCTTCACTCATGACGCTCGTGGTTCCCTGCGGTCGGAACGGGTCCGAGTGGTCACGGTACGCGGTGGGGCCACGGTGTGTTCTTCCTTCCCACGCTTTCCGGGTCCTCGTGAAGGGGCCGTGAAGGGGCCTCAGCCGCTCAGCGAATCCGCCAGCTGGGAGGCCAGCTTCTGCGCCCTGTCCTGCATTTCCTTGCTGTCCGGGACGACGCCGACGGTCGTCGGCTGCTCCGCGTACTCGATGGTCACGATGACGTTGGACGTGCGGAACGCCACAGTCACCGTCCGCTGCTTGGCCGTCGAACCGGAACTGTTCAGACCGTCGTCGAGGAAGGCCTCGTCGCCGAGGTCCTCCAGCACCCGGGGCTGCAGGTCGGTCGGGGGCGCGGAAGGGGACGCCGAGGGCGAGGAGGAGCCGGACGCGGAAGGCGAACCGCTCGGGGACGCCTCCGAACCGCCCGCCGGGGTGCTGCCACTGACCGCCGTCTCGGTGGCGGTCGGCGCGGGCAGGTGGGCCGAGGCCTCCTGCTCCGCGAAGAGCTGCTCGGCCCGGCCGGCGTCGCTGACGGCGTTGTCGTAGGAGACGACCCGCTCGAAGTCGATCAGCAGATGGTCGGTGGCGTCCGGGGAGTCCACCTTCCAGCGGCAGCCGACCTTGCGGTCGGTGTCGAAGGTGCTCGTCGGCTCGCCCTCGTAGACCTTCTCGCGCTGCTCCTCGTCGCGGATCCGCCGGATGCCGGGGAGGAGTTCGTCGAGCGCGCTCTCGCTGACCACGGCACAGGGGTCGGGCAGGGTGCGGTAGCGGCCGGGCTCGGCGGCGGGCGACGCCGTGCCGGTGTCACCCGGGTTGGAGTCGTCCGGCGAACCACCGTCGGCCGAGCCGCCGGTGCAGCCGGCCAGCACCGCCGCGAGGAGCACGGCGATACCGGGTGCGTACGCCTTCCGTTGCACGTGGTGGCCCCTCTCGAGACGGATATTGGCTTGCCGCCGCAGGGCGGGCGATGAACACAATGTGTATCGCACGCACAGCCGTGAACGCCGGTCCGATTTCCCTTTCGTTGACCTTGGCTCCGGTATTTGCTGTTGAAGACTTCTACTCGCTTACGGGGGATTGAGGGCGTTATGTCGTATGTAGAAATGCCGGGTGCGAAGGTACCGATCCGGATGTGGGCCGACCCGGCCTCGGTCGAGGAATCGGCGCTCCAGCAGCTCCGGAACGTCGCCACCCTGCCGTGGATCAAGGGCCTGGCCGTCATGCCCGACGTGCACTACGGCAAGGGTGCGACGGTCGGCTCGGTCATCGCGATGCAGGGCGCGGTGTGCCCCGCGGCGGTGGGCGTCGACATCGGCTGCGGAATGTCGGCGGTGAAGACGTCCCTGACGGCGAACGACCTGCCCGGCGATCTGTCCCGGCTGCGGTCGAGGATCGAGCAGGTGATTCCGGTGGGGCGGGGGATGCACGACGACCCTGTCGATCCGGGGCGCTTCCACGGGCTGGCCACCGCCGGATGGGACGGGTTCTGGGGACGGTTCGACGGGGTTGCGGAAGCGGTCAAGTTCCGTCAGGAACGTGCTGTGAAGCAGATGGGAACGCTCGGCGGTGGCAATCACTTTGTCGAGGTGTGCACGGATACAACCGGTTCTGTCTGGCTGATGCTGCACTCCGGTTCCCGGAACATCGGCAAGGAGCTGGCGGAACATCACATCGGCGTGGCCCAGAAGCTCCCGCACAACCAGGGCCTGGTCGACCGTGACCTCGCCGTCTTCGTGGCGGACACCCCGCAGATGGCGGCGTACCGCAACGACCTGTTCTGGGCGCAGGAGTACGCGAAGCACAACCGCACGATCATGATGGCGCTCCTGAAGGACGTGATCCGCAAGGAGTTCAAGAAGGCCAAGCCCACCTTCGAGCCGGAGATCAGCGCGCACCACAACTACGTGGCCGAGGAGCGTTACGACGGGATGGACCTGCTCGTGACCCGCAAGGGCGCGATCCGGGCCGGCTCCGGCGAGTACGGGATCATCCCCGGCTCCATGGGCACGGGTTCGTACATCGTGAAGGGCCTCGGCAACGCCAAGTCCTTCAACTCGGCCTCGCACGGCGCGGGGCGGCGCATGAGCCGCACCGCGGCCAAGCGCCGGTTCACCACGAAGGACCTGGAGCAGCAGACCCAGGGTGTGGAGTGCCGCAAGGACTCCGGTGTCGTCGACGAGATCCCCGGCGCCTACAAGCCGATCGAGCAGGTCATCGACCAGCAGCGCGACCTCGTGGAGGTCGTGGCGCAGATCAAGCAGGTCGTCTGCGTGAAGGGCTGACCGGCCCGCTCTACGACTCCCGGTGCACCTTCGTGTTCGATGCCTGGGCGCGGGGGCGGAGGACCAGGAGGTCGACGTTGACGTGGGCGGGGCGGGTGACCGCCCACGTGATCGTCTCGGCGACGTCGTCGGCTGTGAGGGGCTCGGCGACGCCCTGGTAGACCTTGGCCGCCTTGTCCTCGTCGCCGCCGAAGCGGGTCAGGGCGAACTCGTCCGTCTTGACCATGCCGGGGGCGATCTCGATGACGCGGACCGGCCGGCCGACGATCTCCAGGCGCAGGGTCTCGGCGAGGACGTGGGCCCCGTGCTTGGCGGCCACGTAACCGCCACCGCCCTCATAGGTGCCGTGCCCGGCGGTGGAGGAGACGACCACGACCGTGCCGTCACCGCTCGCGATCAGCTGGGGCAGCAGGGCCTGGGTGAGGTTGAGGGTGCCGATGACGTTCGTCTCGTACATCTGGCGCCAGTCGGCCGGGTCGCCGGTCGCGACCGGGTCGGCGCCCAGTGCGCCGCCCGCGTTGTTGACCAGCACGCCGATCGTCTTGAACGCCGTGGCGAACTCGTCGACCGCCGCGCGGTCCGTGACGTCCAGGGGGTAGGCCGTGGCCTGGTGGCCGGCCGCGGTGATCTCCTCGGCCAGGGCCTCGATGCGGTCCTTGCGCCGCGCGGTCAGGACGACGCGGTAGCCCGCCGCGGCGAGCTGCCGGGCCGTGGCGGCGCCGATTCCGCTGCTCGCACCCGTGACGACGGCGATGCGGGAGGCTGCGGGCGGGGCGGCGGGGGCCATGGGAGCTCCTCGGGCGTGGGTGTGCGGACGGATGGTGCGCGGGTGCTTCCGGCCAGGATAGGTGGGCCCCGCGGTGGGAGAATTGAGACCGGGTGGTCCCCTGTTCTCCAGGAGGTGGATCATGGGTGAGGCACGTGAGGTCATGGACCGGCTGACGGACGCGGTCACCACACACGCCGACCTGAAGGTGTTCGGTGAGCTCTACGCCGAGGACGCGGTCGCCTTCACCCCCGACGAGGGGGAGCTGCGCGGGCGCGACGCGATCGTCGAGTACTGGCGGGCGATGACCGAGGCGGTCCCCGAGGCGAGGTTCGAGGTGCTGCACTCCTACGAGGCCGGTGACACGGCCATCGACGAGGGGATCTTCAGCGGGCGCAACACCGGGCCGCTGGAGCTGCCCAACGGTGAGACGCTGCCGCCGACGCAGAAGGAGATCCGGATCCGCGGGGTGGACATCGCCACGGTGAAGGACGGGCGGATCGTCGACTACCGGCTGTACTTCGACGAGAGGGACTTCCTCGGGCAACTGGGGCTGATGCCGGACGAGCCGTTCTGAGGCCCCGGGCGTCCGGCCGGCGTCCGGTCAGCTGCCTCGCGGGGCGTACATGATGACGGCCATGCCCGCGAGGCAGACCAGCGCGCCCGTGACGTCCCAGCGGTCCGGGCGGTAGCCGTCGGCGACCACGCCCCACAGGATCGAACCGGCGACGAAGATCCCGCCGTAGGCGGCGAGGACGCGGCCGAAGTGCGCGTCGGGCTGGAACGTCGCGACGAAGCCGTAGGCGCCGAGCGCGAGGACGCCGCCGGCCGCCCAGAGCCAGCCCTTGTGCTCGCGCACGCCCTGCCAGACGAGCCAGGCGCCGCCGATCTCGAGGAGGGCTGCCAGGACGAAGAGGGCGGCGGAACGGAGCACGAACATGGCGGCCAGCTTCGCATGCCCGGCGCGAGTGCGTGCCGGGCGTCGCGGGCGGCGGGGCGTCGCGGACAGCCCTGGCGGTTCGCGTCCGGATCGAGGCCCGGGGGATGGCTATGCCCGCGCGGCTGGTCGGCTCGATGGCGCTGCCGGATCCGATGGCGCACGGGTGGGACCTGGCGCGGGCGACGGGCCAGGAGTTCCCGGGCACGGGCGAGGCGGTCGTGGCGGAGCCGGTCGACGCGGTGGGCGAGCCGGCGCCGGCGGCCGGAAGACGGGTGTGGTTCGGGGAGCCGGCGCCGAAGGGCGAGGACGCGTCGGCGTTCGGGCGGCTGCTCGCGCGGACCGGCCGGGCCGCGCACGGGGAACAGCCCGCTGGGGACCGCCGTTCTCCCGGTATAGTTGAACTGTAAACAAGGCGGAGGGTGAGCGACCATGCAGTTCGGGATCTTCAGCGTCGGCGACGTCACGCCCGACCCGACCACCGGCCGGATACCGACCGAGCGCGAGCGGATCAAGGCCATGGTCGCCATCGCGCTGAAGGCCGAGGAGGCGGGGCTCGACGTCTTCGCGACCGGTGAGCACCACAACCCGCCGTTCGTGCCGTCGTCGCCGACCACGATGCTCGGCTATGTCGCGGCCCGCACCGAGCGGCTGATCCTCTCCACGGCCACGACCCTGATCACCACCAACGACCCGGTGAAGATCGCCGAGGACTTCGCGATGCTCCAGCACCTGGCCGACGGCCGGGTCGACCTCATGCTCGGGCGGGGGAACACCGGCCCGGTCTACCCCTGGTTCGGGCAGGACATCCGGCAGGGCATCCCGCTCGCCGTGGAGAACTACGCCCTGCTGCACCGGCTGTGGCGCGAGGACGTCGTCGACTGGGAGGGGAAGTTCCGTACGCCCCTGCAGGGCTTCACGGCCACGCCCCGCCCGTTGGACGGCGTACCGCCGTTCGTCTGGCACGGGTCGATCCGCTCGCCGGAGATCGCCGAGCAGGCCGCCTTCTACGGCGACGGCTTCTTCCACAACAACATCTTCTGGCCGGCCGACCACACCAAGCGCATGGTCGAGCTGTACCGGCAGCGGTACGCGCACTACGGCCACGGGACGCCCGAGCAGGCCATCGTCGGGCTCGGCGGGCACGTCTTCATGCGGAAGAACGCGCAGGACGCGGTACGCGAGTTCCGGCCCTACTTCGACGTGGCGCCGGTGTACGGGCACGGGCCGTCGCTGGAGGACTTCACCGACCAGACGCCGCTGACCGTCGGCTCCCCGCAGCAGGTCATCGAGAAGACGCTGGCCTTCCGCGAGTACGCCGGCGACTACCAGCGGCAGCTGTTCCTCGTCGACCACGCCGGGCTGCCGCTGAAGACCGTGCTGGAGCAGATCGACCTGCTCGGCGAGGAGGTCGTGCCGGTGCTGCGCAAGGAGTTCGCCGTGGGCCGCCCGGCGGACGTGCCGGACGCCCCGACGCACGCGGCCCGGCTCGCCTCCGCCCCGGGGGTGAGAGGCCGGTAGGGCCCGGCTCCCGGGTGCGTGGGCCCTGGTGAGAGGGCAGTGGTGAGAGGGCAGTAAGAAGGACGCTCCGGCGCAGCGCACACGGTCCCCGGGACTGGGCGGCTTGGCACACTGGACGCGTGCCCCACACCGTGCTGCTCGCCGAAGACGACCGCGCCATCCGCCACGCCCTGGAGCGTGCCCTGACCCTGGAGGGCTACCAGGTCATGGCGGTCGCCGACGGCGTCGAGGCGCTGGCGAAGGCCCACCGCAACCGTCCGGACGTGCTCGTCCTGGACGTGATGATGCCCGGCATCGACGGGCTCCAGGTGTGCCGGGTGCTGCGCGCCGAGGGCGACCGGACGCCGGTGCTCATGCTGACGGCCCTCGTGGAGACCGCCGACCGGATCGCCGGCCTGGACGCGGGCGCCGACGACTACGTGGTGAAGCCCTTCGACGTGGAGGAGGTCTTCGCCCGGCTGCGCGCCCTGCTGCGCCGTACCAGCCCGGTGGGCGCCGGGAGCGCGCCGGCGGCCGAGATGCCCAAGCCGCTCCCGGAGCGGTTCATCGAGGCGGCCGGCATCCGCATGGACCCGCAGGCCCGCCGGGCCTGGCGGGGGGCGCGCGAGCTGGAGCTGACCCGCACCGAGTTCGAGCTGCTGGAACTGCTGGTGCGCAACACGGGCATCGTCCTCGACCACTCGACGATCTACGACCGCATCTGGGGATACGACTTCGGGCCCGGCTCCAAGAACCTCGCCGTCTACGTCGGTTATCTGCGCCGCAAGCTCGACGAGCCGGACGCGCCGCAGCTGATCCACACGGTGCGCGGCGTGGGTTACGTGCTGCGGGAGGACTGAGTGGGCCGCCTGCGCCGGCGCTTGAGCGGGCGGCGGCCGAAGCTGGTGTCGCTGCGCACCACCTTCGCGGTGTCGTTCGCGGCGGTGACGGCGGCCGTGACGATGCTGGTCGGCATCCTGTCCTACAGCGCCGCCGCCCGGCTGGTGCGGGTGGACCAGCAGACGGTGTTCGACGAGGTCGTGCAGGACCTGCGCGACGAGGTGCGCCAGAACCACATGACACCCGGCGACTTCTCGTCCGCCGCGCCCGGCCACGACCTGGTGCGTCCGGCCCGCACGGACGTGCAGGTGCTCGGCCCGGACGGGCACGTCGTCGACGCGGGCAGCCCGGGCCTGCCGGTCACCGGCACCGACGCGCGGATCGCCGCCGCGGCCGACTCCGGGCGGGTGGCCGAGCACAAGGACGTCGACGTGGGCGACGACGTCTACCGCGTCGCGACCGTCTCCCTCGGCGGCGGCCGGGGCGCGGTGCAGGTCGCGCAGGAGTTCAGCGACGTCGAGGACCTGCTGCGGGCGCTCCAGCAGCGGACCCTGCTGCTGATGGCCGCCGTGGTGGTCGGGGCGGGGCTGTTCGGCTGGTGGCTGGCCCGGCGGATCACCCGCCGCCTGGTCGTGCTGACCGACGCCGCCGAGGACGTCGCCCGCACCCGCCGGCTGGGCATCCAGGTGCCGGTGGCCGGTCACGACGAGGTGGGCCGCCTCGGCCGTGCCTTCGACCGCATGCTGGGCCGGCTCGCCCAGTCCGAGGAGGACCAGCGCCGCCTGGTGCAGGACGCGGGCCACGAGCTGCGCACGCCGCTCACCTCGCTGCGCACGAACATCTCCCTGCTGCGCCGGATCGACGAACTCCCGCCCGAAACGCGGGAGGAACTCGTCGCCGACCTGGGCCAGGAGGCCAGGGAACTGACCGACCTGGTCAACGAGCTGGTGGACCTCGCGGCCGGGCAGTCCGGCACCGAGCCGTCGCGCCGGCTGGACGTCGCCGACATCGCCGAGGAGGTGGCGGGGGTGGCCCGGCGCCGCAGCGGCCGGCAGATCCTGCTGCGCGCGAGCGGTGACACCACGACCGACGGGCGGGCCGGGATGCTGTCCCGGGCACTGTCCAACCTCGTCGAGAACGCGGTGAAGTTCGACCAGGGAGGCCGGGCGCCCATCGAGATCGTCGTCTCCGGTCCGGCCCGGCCCGGCAGGATCCGGGTCGAGGTCCTCGACCGCGGCCCGGGCATCGCCGACAGCGACCTCACCCGGATCTTCGACCGGTTCTACCGCGCCGCCGACGCCCGCTCCCTGCCGGGTTCCGGGCTGGGTCTGTCCATCGTCCGCGAGGTCGCCCTCGCGCACGGGGGAGCGCCCTTCGCCTTCCGGCGGGAGGGCGGCGGGACGGCGATCGGGTTCACGGTGGGCGGAGGGCTCGACTGACTCGGCGGGCCCCGTGCGCCGGGCGCCGTCGGTCCCGTGACCCCGTCGTACGCGACGACCCTCATGTGGCCGTACGGCGGTTCCCGGTCGTCCACCGCGACCTCCTGGCCCGCCCCCGGGGCGTCGCGCGGGGCGGGCGCGTCGGCGCGGTGGGCCGGTCAGTCGCCGAGGGCGTAGAACCGCATCGGGGAGTTGGGCCGGAACCCGATCCGCGGGTACACGGGCGCTCCGGCGGCGGTCGCGTGCAGCGTCGCCCGGGTCAGCCCGGTGGCCCGGGCCCCTTCGTGGAGCGCCTTGCGGGTCACGGCCTCTGCGTACCCCCGCCGTTCCCACGCCGGATCGGTGGCGACGAGCGCGACGAAGAGCCGTCCGTCGGCCTCGATTGCGGCGGCGCAGGTCACGGGGACTCCGTCCCGCAGGCCCAGGTACGCGAACACCCGGCTCTTCCACAACGCGGATCCGGCGAGCCCGTCCCGTCCGTCCTCCAGCGGGAATCCGTAGGCCCGCGAGTTGATGTCCGCGTAGGCCCGCAGCAGGTCGTCGTCGGTCACGCGCACGAAGGTCAGCTCGGGGTGGACGGGCTCGGGGATCGGCAGCAGGTCTCCCGCCATGCCGGTACCGGGAAAGGCGTAGCGCAGGCCCGCCTGTTCGGCGGCTTCCCCGAGCCCGGCGCGTGCCCGGGGGCCGAGCAGATCCTCGAAGACCCACAGGAACCCTGCGTGGGTCTTGGACCGCATGATCTCGGCGGTCTCGTTCAGCCGCTGCTTCAGCAGCCCGGCGTCCGCGCCGACATCGGTCAGGGTCACGCAGTTCCAGAAGGCGAACCGGCAGTCGGCCCACCGCACGGCGATGCCGGGCAGGTCCCGCACATCGGCATGCGGATCCCGGTCGAGCACCATGGTCCGCCAGACGGTGGCGAGCTGCTCCATCGATTCGATCGAGTCCGCGAGATCACGCACAAGGGCCCCCTCAGGTCACGGTCGGCGACGGCCGCCGTACTCGTCCCGCCCGTCACGGGATGCCCTGGTGCGACCCCACGACGCGTACCGATCCTGCCCCTCGGGGGAGGGACTCTCACATTCCGGCCATCACGCCTCGGGCGGCGGTCGACGGACGGGGCGATCCGTCGGCGCGGAGCTCTTCGGAGTTGAGGCGCCGGGCTTCTTCGAGCTGGTCTTCGAGCATGATGATCCGGCAGGCGGCCTCGATGGGCGTGCCCTGGTCGACGAGCCGACGGGCGCGGGCGGCGGTGCGGAGTTGGTGGCGGGAGTAGCGGCGGTGGCCGCCCCGGGAGCGAAGGGGTGTGATCAGGGAAGCCTCGTCGAGGGCACGGAGAAAGCCGGGAGTGGTGCCGAGCAACGCGGCGGCCCGGCCCGTCGTGTACGCGGGGTAGTGGTCGTCGTCGAGACGGCCCAGTGTCTCGTCTGCTGTCATCTCACCTCTCTGGTGGAACGCGTAGAGGGGCCCTGGCGCCGTACGGCACCAGGGCCCCGAAGGGACTACAACACCATCTGCCGGCCCTAATACCTCGCCGGCCTTCTGTTTCCGCCCTGCCGTCCGATACTGCGACGGGGGTGCGGGGATCGCGGATGCGTGACCGGAGACCACCTGCCTATCGATGTCCTGCGGCACCCGGACCCATCTCTGGCGCCCGGGCGATCCTGATGGCGCTCGCGTCCTCCGTTCTTCCCTCTGAATCGATCACTTGCCAAACGGGAACTGCGTACTGCTGATGGCGGCCCCTCGTCCTGCGGGCCACCCGGTCCGGTCGCCAGTTCCGTCGCCGTCGTGCAACCACCTGGCTTCGAAACTCCGCCACCGCACCGTCATGCGGGTACTGCTGCCCGGCAGTTCGTGTCTGCCGGGCCTCACTGGATCTCGGCTACGAGAGAAACGATAAAGAGTCGAGCGAAGAATGTCTACTCCAGCGAGCATAGATTTTGGTCTGCTCGGCGGTGAGGTTCCGGGTCGGCCGATCTCCGCGCACCGAGCGGCCACCCACGGCGCCCGGGACGCCCGGGCTTCCGGCGGCGCCACCGGGGACGCCCGTTACGTCTCGGTAGTGCCACCACCCGAGGCACCCGGACGGGCCGGTGCATAGAATCCGGTCCCATGCGGAAGCCTGACGAGCTGATCGTTGACATCGCTGCCCTTGTGGAGTCGGGGCAGAGCAACCAGATGTCCTTGACCGTGGTCGCCGGTGGTGCTGTCATCACCGGTCGGCTGGCCCCAGAAGCCGTGTGGAGGCAGAGGGTTTCGGAGGTGCTGACCAACTCCGCCCGACTCGGCGAGTTCTCCACCGTCTTCGACACCCCCACGAAGAAGGACGGTCCGCCCACGCATCTGCACTTCCATGTCGCCCGCATCCTCCAGGGCACGGTGGGGATCCCGGAGACGGGCGGTATGTACCGCGTCGCCATCGAGGATGTCAGCGCCTGGACCGTGGGGGACTTCAGCTACTCCGACCACTGAGCCACCGACCCGGCAGCGGACATCCACGCGGGAGCAGTCGGTTCCCGCGCGGGTGTCCCCCTGGCACGCCCCTCAAGGGGCGGGGAGCGGTGCGGCGTTGACGCCTGAACCCGAGGCCCCGCCGGGGACGTGCGCCTCGCCCCACCGCTCGCACCGGCCGTGATCCGGGGGGCGAGCAGGGGCACAGGCATGCCGAGCGCCGGCAGAGCGGCGCAGGTGCGGCCGTGGACGCAGAGACACCGCAGTTGGACGGCGGGTCCTCGACGCCGTCAACCGCGACGCCCGCTTGAGGGCTGCCGGGCGATGAGTCGAGGCGGCGGCGCGGTGCACGGGGTGCTCGCGCGGGCGCAAAGGTGTTGCGGCACACGACGAAGGCGGGGTCCGAAAACCCCGCCGAACACGAAGAACGTCAGCTCAGGGCCAGACCAGGCAGTACGGCTGGTGCCCCGCCTCGTGCAGCCGGTGGCTGAAGTCCTGCCACTCGTGCAGCAGTTGGTACACGTTGAACGCGTCGCGGGGGCCGCCCCGGTCCGGGACCGTCGACCAGATGAAGGCAGCCGCTCCGACCGCCTCCTCGCCGATGCCACGCAGGGGGTCGACGACCGTCATGGGCAGCTTGACCACTGCGTAGTCGGGGTGCAGGACGACCAGTTCCAGGGGCGGGACCTTGTGCAGGGGGACGCCCTCGATGCCCGTGAGGACCATCGCCGCCATGGTCTCCGGCTTGATCTTCGTGAACATGCCGTTCATACCGAGCTCGTCGCCGCCGAGCTCCTCGGGACGCATCGAGATCGGGACGCGGGCCGCGGTCGCCCCGTCGGGCGCGCCGAAGTACTTGTACGTCACCCCCACCCGACCACCATTCCCGCTGCTCCCGGCCCGAAGATCGTCCATCCGGCGTTCAGTACGTCCGGCGGCACGCTCCGGTTCACTCGGTGAACCCTGTGTCTGACGCGGCTCCTGAGCGTCCTCCGCCTCGCGCCGGTGCCTTCCCCGCCGGGCACGTCGAGGACCGAGGTCGTCAGTCCCCTCGCCCAGTCCGCCACCGCGATGCATATCTCCACCCGACTGCTTTTCTAGGACGCGTCGCCCCCGCCGCGCAACCCGATCATCGTGTCAGTGACCTCCCCCACGGCCGCCCGCCGAAACGTGCGCCGAAACATCTGACCGCGGGAGCTTGGCGGCCTCCGGCCACCCCTGGCCGCTTGAGCTGTGTGTATCAGGTACCAGTCTCGCAGACGACGGGCACCGGGGGGCCGGTTGTCCCACGCCCCGTCCCCCCACCCCCCTGGCCTACCCTGAACAAGTCACTGGCACCCGGAGCCCGACTACGTCGGAGAAGGTCGGAGAAGTCGCAGGTCATGAGCGAACTGGCATATCCGTATGAAGCACCGGCCTCGCAGGCTCTGTTCGACCGCGCGGAGGCCGTCACGCCCGGCGGCGTGAACTCACCGGTGCGGGCCTTCCGAGCCGTCGGCGGCACACCGCGGTTCATGGTGTCCGGCAGCGGCCCCTATCTGACCGACGCGGACGGACGGGAGTACGTCGACCTCGTCTGCTCCTGGGGGCCCATGATCCTCGGGCACGCGCACCCCGAGGTCATCGCCGCCGTGCAGGAGGCCGTCGCCCGCGGCACGTCCTTCGGGACGCCCGGTGAGGGCGAGGTCGCGCTCGCCGAGGAGATGGTCTCCCGCGTCGCGCCGCTGGAGCAGGTGCGGCTCGTGTCCAGCGGGACCGAGGCGACCATGTCCGCGATCCGGCTCGCGCGCGGGTTCACGCAGCGCACCAAGGTGATCAAGTTCGCCGGGTGTTACCACGGGCACGTCGACTCGCTGCTCGCCGCGGCCGGCAGCGGCGTCGCGACCTTCGCGCTGCCCGACACCCCGGGCGTCACCGGCGCCCAGGCCGGCGACACCATCGTCCTGCCGTACAACGACCTCGACGCCGTCCGCGAGGCCTTCCGGGCTCACCCGGGCGAGATCGCCTGCGTGATCACCGAGGCCTCCCCGGGCAACATGGGCGTCGTACCGCCCGCCGACGGCTTCAACCAGGGCCTGAAGGACATCTGCTCCGGCAACGGCGCCCTCTACATCTCCGACGAGGTCATGACCGGCTTCCGGACCAGCCGCGCCGGGTGGTTCGGGGTCGACGGCGTGGTCCCCGACCTGATGACCTTCGGCAAGGTCATGGGCGGCGGCTTCCCCGCGGCGGCCTTCGGTGGACGCGCGGACGTCATGGCCCACCTCGCCCCGGCCGGACCCGTCTACCAGGCCGGCACCCTCTCCGGTAACCCCGTCGCCACCGCGGCCGGACTCGCCCAGCTGCGGCTCCTCGACGACGCGGCGTACGCCAAGGTCGACGCCGTGTCACAGGAGATCCAGGGGCTCGTCACCGACGCCCTGACCAAGGAGGGCGTGGCGCACCGGCTGCAGAGCGCCTCCAACATGTTCTCCGTGTTCTTCACCGACCGGCCCGTGCGCGACTACGAGGACGCCAAGGCGCAGGAGTCCTTCCGCTTCACCGCGTTCTTCCACTCGCTGCTCGCGAACGGTGTCTACCTGCCGCCGTCCTCCTTCGAGTCCTGGTTCGTGTCCACCGCGCACGACGAACGGGCCGTGCAGCGGATCGCCGACGCCCTCCCGGCGGCGGCCCGTGCGGCGGCGGAGGCGACGGCATGAGCGACGGGAAGAACAACAGCGCCGAGGACATCACCGTCGTCCACCTCATGCGGCACGGCGAGGTCGCCAACCCGGACGGCATCCTCTACGGCCGTCTGCCCGGATACCACCTCTCCGACCTGGGCCGCCGCATGGCCGACCGGGTTGCCGAGCACCTGTCCGGCCGCGATGTGACGCATGTCGTCGCCTCGCCGCTGGAGCGTGCGCAGGAGACGGCCGAGCCGATCGCCAAGGCGCACGGGCTGGACCTCGCCACCGACGAGCGGCTGATCGAGGCCGACAACATCTTCCAGGGCAAGACGTTCGGGGTCGGGGACGGGGCGCTGCGCAACCCCGGCAACTGGAAGCACCTGGTGAACCCGTTCCGGCCGTCCTGGGGCGAGCCGTACGTCGACCAGGTCGTCCGCATGATGAGCGCGCTGGGCGCGGCGAAGGACAAGGCCCGCGGGCACGAGGCGGTCGTGGTCAGCCACCAGCTGCCCATCTGGATCGTCCGGTCGTACGTGGAGCGCCGCCGCCTGTGGCACGACCCGCGCAAGCGCCAGTGCACGCTGGCCTCGCTGACGACGTTCACGTACCGGGGCGACCGCATCGTCTCCGTCGGTTACAGCGAACCGGCGCGCGATCTGGTCCCGGCCCACCTCCTCGCCGGTGCGAAGCCGGTGAAGGGCCAGAACAAGGCCTTCGGCGCGTAGCGCGTGGCCCGCGGGTCGGCTGCCGGAGCGGCCGGCCCGCGGGTAAGCCACGGCCGACGGCCGTCTGCTCGGCTCCGCGGATACCGCGATGGCGTTTCTTGGCCTCAGGACACGATCCGATGCCATGCAGTGACGATCAAGCCAGCAGGATCTCGCCGAAGATTGTCCCGGCCAACACGACATAAACCGCGCACGCAATGTAGTTCAGCACGGTCGTTGCTTTGGTCGAGTCGACAAGACGCGCGTGAAAGAATCCCGCCAGAACTCCGATGCATCCGTACAGGATCACTTCCATCAGAACGTTGATCGCGCCCAGGATCGCCATCTGCAATGCCGGGTTGTCCGCGCCTCCGATGAATTGCGGGAGCACCGCGAGGAAAAAGAGAATGATCTTCGGATTCGTGATGCTGACGAAGACGCCTCGCAGATACCAGCGTCCGGCCGTGATATCACTGCGCCCACTGATCGCGCGACGTGCGTGACGCATCGTCACGTATGCCAGCCATAGGAGATACGCGGCACCCAGAATCCTGAGCGTGTCCAGTACTAATGGGTACGATCGCGCGACTTCTCCCAAGCCGGCGACGACGGCGGCGGCGTAGACACTCATGCCGGTTCCGATGCCGAGAATGGCTTTCACCGCGGCCCGGCGACCGCCTTCGAGGCCCACTGCGAGCATATAGGCCATATCGGGCCCGGGGGGACCGAGGAAGAGCAGGATCACTGCCACATAGCCCGGCAGCACCGTCAGGTCCACCATGGTCAGCGACCTCCAGCCCTGGCGTCGCGTGCGCGCACTCCGCAGTGCCGGGGGCCATCACTCCACGCCGGGCTGCCGTCGGCGGGGCCCGAGCACCCGATGCCTGCCTTGGAGGATGTCATGAGACCTCCCAGTCGAGGTGGAACCATCTGAGGTGGTTCCAGCATACACGCGAAGCTCCTGATGGGAATGGGCCGTCTTGCCTGTGGACCCGTCCACCAGGAGCTTCGCCGTTCGCAGAATTCAGGAACGCGGAGTGAATGTGATCGGCAGTTTCCTCGCACCCGTGTTTCCGGAGTCGGGCAGCCACTCGGCGCCTTCCCCCACCCGTAGATCGGTCATCCGCGTCGCCATTGCCGAGAGGGCCACATTCATGTCCGCCCGTGCGACGAAATGCCCCAGGCAGTGATGCAGGCCGCCACCGAACGCGAAATGAGGCGAGCGGTCGGCGTCGAGGTCGATACGGTCCGGATTGTCGAACTCGGCGGGATCGGTGCCCGATGAAAGGGTGAACAGGTGGACCGTCGTGCCCTTCTCGATCCTGCGATCCTTGTATTGGAACGTTTCCGCCGCCTCGCGCGTGGTCCAACGGTTGATCGGATTGACCCGGAGCACTTCTTCGACAGCCTTGGCAGAGTAGCGGTCCGGGTCCGCGGCCAGCTTCTCCCACTGGTCCGGCTGCCTCGAGAAGGATTCGACAGCCAGCGCCAGCTGGTTACGGGTCGTGTCGATCCCCGCGAATATGAGCAGGATGATGAGGTTGATCAGCTCCTGATCCGAGAGCCTGCCGTCATCCTCGTCCCGCGTTTCCACCAGGGTGCTGAGGATGTCGTTCCGAGGTGACTCCCTCCTGCTCTTCACCAAGGACTCCGCATATCGCGTGAGTTCGACGACGGCCTCGTCGATCTGTGCGATGTTCTCCTGGATGGTGACGCCGATACCGAGCCCGATCGTGGACGCCAGCCGATTGATCTTCTTCCAGTCGCCCTCGTCGATGCCCAGCATCATGCACAGGATCCTGGTCGAATACGGCGCGGCGAAGCGACTGGCGAACTCTGTCTGCCCGTCTTCGATCCACTCGTCGATCAGGCTGTCCGCCAGGGATCGGAACCGGGGACGTAACGGCTCTATCCGGCGCGGAGAGAACGCGGGGTTCACCAGGCGTCGGATCCTGTTGTGCTCGTCGCCCTCCAACACCAGCAGGGTCTTCTTCCACCAGCTGTCGAAGTGCCCCTCGAACACGCCGTGATGAGCCGGCCACTTGGCCGACCCCTGCGTCAGACGGGGGTTCTTCAGCAGGAAGCTGTTGTCCTCGTACGAGAGGACGGCAATGCCCCAGTCGGTTTCTGCGTACCAGTGTGCAGCTCGCGCCTTCCGCACCTCTTCCGAGTCCATGCGAAAGTGCGCGTCATTGATGTCGAGGTGCAGAGGTGTGGGTTGCTGCGCCATGGGAAACGACTCCTGATCGTCGAATGCCGCCGAATCAGCCAGCGGTCAACGGGCCGATGCGGTAGA
Source organism: Streptomyces sp. NPDC092370 (assembly GCF_044755265.1). NCBI lineage: Bacteria > Bacillati > Actinomycetota > Actinomycetes > Kitasatosporales > Streptomycetaceae > Streptomyces > Streptomyces sp. NPDC092370. The sequence goes on from NZ_JBIVQO010000008.1 coordinate 43,568, forward strand.
GGACCTCGTCGTGGTGGCCGTCGGGGAAGAGGTTGCTGGGGAACAGCACCTGTGTCTCGATGTGAGCCGAGTGCTTCTTGGCGAACTGCTTCAGCACCATGAGGATCGCCTTGTTCTCGGCGGAGACCGTGGCCTCGACGTACCGGGCGCCCTGGGCCACCTGCTGGTCGGCCGCGGCCTGGAAGAGCTTCACCCCGAGGAAGGGGATGCCGTGGCGCGGGTTGACGGCGGTTTGCCAGACGAAGTAGGTCTCGGGATCGTCGGGGCGGCGGTAGCCGGTGAGGAAGCCGACGATCTCGTCGTCCACGGTCGCGATCAGCGAACCGTCAGCGAAATCCCGGAACCACAGCGTGTAGTAGTAGACGCTGTTGGAGTCCAGGCCGGGAGTGTTCTCGACCAGGTTCCACACGGCTGGGCCGTCCTCGGGCACCGGTGGCCGGAAGACCGCCCGCTTGTTCGCGGCAGTGCTCTGGTCTGCGCCGGCTGCGGAGGTGGCGTTGATCGTCATGGTCAGACCGCCTCGATCTCTGTCAGCAGCGGGTGGGCCGTCATGGCGGGGTGAATCCTTTCTCCAGCGGGGGCACCGGGCGTTGTCATGCCGTTTCGTAGACGGCGCGCTGCAGGATGCGCAGCCCGTGGTCGAGTTCGTCGCCGGTGATGGTCAGCGGGGGCAGCAACTTGACGACCTGGCCATGTGCTCCGGAGGTCTCCATGAGCAGGCCGAGTTCGAAGGCTCGGCGTGTGGCGCGGCCGGCGTGCCGGGGGTCGGAGAGCTCCAGGCCCCACACCATCCCGCGGCCGCGGTAGGCGGATCCGCTGTGGTACGCGGCGATGTCGCGCAGGGCGGCTTCGATGGTCCGGGCGTTTGCCAGGGTCTGCTGCTTCAGCTTGTCGTCGGCCCAGTAGGTGTTGAGGGCGGCGGCCGCGGTGACGAAGGCCGGGTTGTTGCCGCGGAACGTGCCGTTGTGTTCGCCCGGCTCCCAGACGTCCAGCTCCGGTCGGAACAGGCAGAGGGACATGGGCAGTCCGTACCCGCTGATGGACTTGGAGAGGGTGACGATGTCCGGGGTGATGCCGGCCTCCTCGAAGGAGAAGAACCCCCCGGTGCGGCCGCAGCCCATCTGGATGTCGTCGACGATCAGCAGCATGTCGTGCTGCTGACAGAGCTGGGCGAGGCCGCGCAGCCACTGCGGGCGGGCGACGTTGATGCCACCCTCGCCCTGGATCGTCTCCACGATCACCGCGGCCGGCTTGTCCAGCCCCGACCCGTGGTCCCGGAGCAACTGCTCGAACCACAGGAAGTCGGGTGTCTTCCCGCCCATGTAGTGGTCGAAGGGCATGGGAGCGCTGTGCACGAGCGGTACACCGGCGCCGGCCCGTTTGAAGGCGTTTCCGGTCACTGCCAGGGCGCCCAGTGACATGCCGTGGAAGGCGTTGGTGAAGGAGACGACCGTCTCGCGCCCCTTGACCTTGCGCGCCAGCTTGAGGGCGGCCTCGACGGCGTTGGTGCCGGTCGGGCCCGGGAACATGACCTTGTAGGGCAGGTCCCGCGGGCGCAGGATCATGTTCTGGAAGAACTCGAGGAACGCGCGCTTGGCTGTGGTCGACATGTCCAGGCCGTTGGTGACGCCGTCGCGCTCCAGATAGTCGAGCAGGGCGCGTTTCAGCACCGGGTTGTTGTGGCCGTAGTTGAAGGATCCGGCGCCGGCGAAGAAGTCCAGGTACTCGTGCCCGTCCTCGTCGTACATCCGGCTGCCCTGCGCCCGGTCGAACACGGTGGGCCAGCTGCGGCAGTAGCTGCGTACCTCTGACTCCAGGGTCGTGAAGACGCTCAGGTCGGGCTGGATGAGCGTCATGCCGAAACCTGCTCGAGCCGCGTTCGGAGGACGAAGTCGGTGAAGGTGTCCACCGAGACGAAGTCGTCCGCGTCCAGGTCCTCCGGGTCGACGACCAGGCCGAGGGAGTCCTCCAGGGCCATCAGCATCTCGAGCATGGTGGTCGAGTCGAGGTGCAGATCGTCGAAGAGCTTCACGTCGCCGGTGAGGCCGGTGACGGGGCGCTCGAGGACGTCGGTGAGGGCGTTCTCGAGGGCGGTGACGACATTCTGGCGATCCATGGTCATGTCCTTCGGTGGTGTGAGGAGTTGCTGCGGTCGGGTGGGAAGAGGATCAATGGGCGAGGCCGGCCTGCGGGACCTCGCCGGTGACCGGGGCGGCGGAGCCCTGTTCGATCAGAGTGGCCAGCTTCTTGCGGTCGACCTTGCCGTTGCCGTTGGTGGGCAGGGCGTCGAGGCGGACGCAGCGCCGCGGGATCTTGAAGGGCTCGATGTGGTCGCGCATGCCCTCGCGCACCTCGTCCGCGGTGATGTCGGCGACCACCGCGAGGAGCGCGCCCCGCTTGCCCTCGGGCGGCAGCACGGCGGCCGAGGTCACCCCGTCGACGCGGGTCGCGGCGGCTTCCACCTCGGTGGCGCTGAGACGGAATCCCCGCTCCTTGTACAGGTCGTCCCGGCGGCCGGAGAAGTAGAGGTAGCCCTCCTTGTCCAGCCAGCCGTAGTCGCCGGTGTGCAGCTCGGGGAAGAGTCCCTCCGCACGGGGGAAACGCTCGGCGGTCAGTTCGGGGCGTTTCCAGTAGCCCGCCATGACGTTCGGGCCGCGCACGACGAACTGGCCTGTCTGTCCGGGAGGCAGCCGGTTCCCGTCGTCGTCGATGACGAAGACCTCGGTGCCCGGCAGCGGCAGTCCGCAGGATCCCGGATGGTCGAGGTCTCCGTCCGGCGGCATGATCGCCGTGCGCTTGCACTCCGTGAGGCCGTACATCACCTGGATCCTCAGCTGGGGCAGTGCGGCACGCAGCGCGGACATGGTGGTGTCGGACAGGGCCGCTCCGGTGTTGGTCAGCAGCCGCAGGCGGCTCGGTCCTCCGCTGCTGCGGCGTAGCAGCCAGGCGAGCCGATCGGCGATGGAGGGCACGGCGGGCAGCACGGTCGCCCCGGCTTCCTCCAGGCTGCGCAGCAGCGGGGGACCGACCTCGGCGACCGTGCCCAGGTGCAGCCGGGCACCGCTCAGTGCCGCGAGGTAGACCTGGTAGAGGCCGTAGTCGAAGGAGAGCGGCAGGGGGCAGTACACGACGTCGTCGCTGCGATACCGCAGGCACTCCTGGATCGCGGAGACCGCGAAGAGCACCTGCTGGTGGGTGCTGACCACGGCCTTGGGCAGCGAGGTGGTACCCGAGGTGTAGATCAGGCTGACCGGGTCCACGGGCAAGGCGCTCTGTCCACTGGGGGTGAGCGACACGTCGGTGCCCGCGTCGAGCGCGGTCCGGACGAGCTCGTCGAGCTCGAGGAAGCGCACATCGTGCCCGGCGGCGGTCCGCCCCGCATCGGGATCGTCGGAGACCAGCAGCTTGGGTTCGCAGTCCCGCAGCACATGTTCCAAAGGCCCGCCGCGTACCTGTTCGTGCAGCACGCTGAAGACGGCGCCCAGGCGGGAGGCCGCGTAGAGCAGCACGGCGATGCCGATCCCGTCGGCCGCGGTGACGACGATCCGGTCGCCGCGCCGCAGTCCTTCGCGTTGCAGGAGTGCGGCCATCCTGGTGCTGGCGTCGGCGAGGTCTCCGTAGGTCAGGCTGCGGCTCTGCGAACTCAACGCGGCAGATCGAGGGCTGCGCTCAGCGGCCGCCTCCAGCAGTTCATGCAGCAGCTGCGCTGTACGGGCCATCAGCTCTCCTCGGCAACGGGGTCGGGGTCGGTCGCCGTGTCCGTCCTGCGGTAGGGGACGACGGTGGTGGCGGTGGCGGAGCAGACGAGCTGGGGGGTGTCGAGTACAGCGGCGGCGCTCTCTGCCGTTCCCGGGCGGGCGCTGAGGACCTTGTGCGCCTCGAGTTCGACCACCCGGCGCAGCCTGGTCTGTCGCACCAGTCGCCCGCGTGCCTCGATGTAGTCGCCCGGCTTCACGGGCGCGGCGAAGCGGACATCGCTGTACTGGGCCAGCAGCCCCTCGTCGCCGTCCGTGCGGATGGTGATCTCGGTGACCAGATCGCCGAACAGTCGCAGGATGCGGGCGCCGTCCACCAGGTCACCCCCGTAATGGGCTTCCTCCTGGCCGACTCGTACGCGGAGGAAGGCCGTGGTCGGCGGGGTTGGTTCATCGCGGGCACTGCGCTGGGCGGGGGCTGTCGTGCTGGTGCTGGGCGGCGACACGGCGTCAGGCTCCTTCAGCTCTGTGGATGCTGTGCGTCCGTTTGCGGCTGCCGCACCGCCGGCGTCGGGGATGCCGATGGCGACCGCGGCCACTACGGACTGTTTGTGGGTGATGGACACGGAGACGGAGGGCGGGGCCAATCGGGCGGCTCTCCCGCGGAAGCGGACGACGGGGGCGCCATGCGGTGTGTGCTCCACGCATATCTCCCGCGGCGCCACGCCCTGGAGGAAGCCGATGCCCAAGACCTTGAGGATGGCCTCCTTGGCGGCGAAACGGCCCGCGAGGAACTCCAGGCGCCGACGGTCGCCGAGGGTCTCGGCATGGACCAGTTCCTCCGGGGCGAAACTGAAGCGCAGGAACCAGGGCCGCTCGACCAGGCGGCGGAGTTCCGAGCAGTCCAGGACATCCAGCCCGACCCGGGCGGCCCGGCTTGCCACGGCGGTCATCCGGACGCGGTGCGGAAGTCGACGAGGTGCTGCTTGGCCAGCAGATCCTCCGTGGTGTCGCGTTCCCGGATCAGATGGGCCCGCCCGCGGTGCACCATCACCTCGGCCGGGAAACCGTGACTGAGGAAGAGTCCGGGTGAGGCGGTGGGTCCGTAGGCCCCGGACCGCTCCACTGCCAGCAGGTCCCCCGGCCGCACCTCCGGCAGCTGGACCTTCTTGGCGATGACGTCGTTGGGTGTGCACAGCGGCCCGGTCACGCTGTAGGGCCGCAGCGCCCCGGCGGCCCGGTTCCCCACGTGGCGGATCGGGAAGTTGCGCTTGACGAAGCTTCCGACACCGACGGCGGCCATGTGGTGGTTGGTGCCGCCATCGGCGACCACGAAGCTCTCCCCCATGGAGTTCTTCACGTAGCGGGCCCGGATGAGGTAAGTGCCGGCCATGGCTGTCAGGAACCGGCCCAGCTCCATGATCATCCGGCAGTGCGGGTTGCGCGCGGAGAAGGAGGAGAGGACGTCCGCCAGTCCGGTTCCCAGCGCGGCGAGGTCCAGGTCCTCCTCGTTGTCGAAGTAGGCGACGCCGAGCCCGCCGCCGAAGTCCACGGTCTCCAGGGGGAAGCCGAGTCGTCCTGCCAGGTCCTCCGCGGTGGCGAGGATCTGCCGGGTGTTGTGGACGACGTCCTCGTGGTTCAGGAAGCGCGTCCCCATGTAGGCGTGCACCCCCTTCACCCGGATGTGCCGCAGGGCTGCGAGTCGGTCCTTGGACTCACGCAGTTCGGCTTCATCGATGCCGAACTGCCGGGGCTTGCCCCCCATGGCCAGTCCTGACCCCTTGCTGCCAAAGGCAGGGTTTACTCGCAAAAGCACCGGGAACTCGTCACGGCCAGCGGTTGCCAGCAGCGAGTCCAACTGGTCGAGTTCGTCCAGTGATTCGCAGACAATCGCGTGGATGCCGGCTTCGATGCACGCGGTGAGTTCTCGTTCGTCCTTGCCGGGACCGAGGAAGATGATGTCCTGGGGTGCGACCCCGGCTCGCAGAGTGGTGACCAGTTCTGCATAGGAGGAAACCTCGGCGCCGGCCCCGAACGAGTTCAGCAGTGCGCAGACACTGACGTTCGGGTTGGCTTTGAGCGAGTAGAACACATCGACACGGTCGGGGAGCACACCGCGCAGCTTGCGATACGTGTCTTCCAGGATGTCCGCGTCGTAGATGAACAGCGGGGTGCCGAACTCGTCGGCGAGTGCCGCCATCGTATTGCCCTGGATGTGGCCATTCGAGGTGGTCATGCAATCACTGCCATCCGCCGTCATCGAGCCGGCGGCTTACGGCCTGCTCCCTCGCGAGTGAGCTGCCTGAGGTGGATGTCCGCTCTTTCATCGCTCGCCTCTCTCACTGGTCCGTTCTCCAGCAATCACGATTCTGCGAGCCGTCGCGCGGCAAAGGAAGAACTAGCGGTTGGACTAAATCGGTCCTGACCTATTCAGGCCCTGGACGAACGGGGTGTCCGTCCAATGGGGCGCAGGCGCCGCGATATTCCCCGTGCATCATGAATCAAACTTATGGAAAGGTCCACATTCGCGTGGTGGCCAACCGGCGCAGCGGTACCGTCGAGCGTTCGTGACGGCAGCAGGAAAAAGGCCATCAGGGCATCCACACGGAAGGCGCGGCGGCAGCGGGCCTCGCGCCTGGCTGCCCGTGAGGCATGACTGTGAGGAGATCGCTCAGCAGCAGGGCGGCGGCGTCATCCTGCTCGCCGGCGGGGACACCCTGATACGGATCGGATCAGGCTGAGAGATCTCAATCCGTCTCGTAGCGCATGAGCGGCGCTTCAGCGCGTCGTAGGCACCATTCGGCCAGCTGGGGGCAGGCGGTGGCCGCGCGCACCCAGATCTGCTCCGCGGTCGACTCGGCCTCGTTCAAAGACGCGACGCGCAGGAAGAGACCGATGACGGGGTGAGGTCGTGACTGGAGATGCACGCTGACGTGTTCGAGGACGTCCGGTGCGGTGGCTTCCAGCATCTGCCTGATCTCGGCAGGCAGGGGGGCGTCACCCGGAGGGGAGACAGCGAGATGGACAAGATACATGAGGCAATTGTCCTCTTCGGATCGTCAACCCTTCCACACGTGTCGACCGACGAGCACACGGGCCGTCATGGCCGGATGAGCCCCCTCGCGACCGCGTGAACACCGGCCTGGAAGCGGCTTCGTGCGCCGAGGTGGTCCATGAGTTTCGTGGCGATGCGGCGTGCCGTGCGAGCCGACACACCCAACCGGGCCGCGACGGATTCGTCGGTGTGCCCTTGGGACAACAGCCGCAGGACCTCCGTCTGCTGTGGATTCAGCCTCTGCGTATCCGCGGGTAAGGCGGTCGCGGCCATCGGCCGGGCGGACTGCCAGACACAATCGAACAGGGCGTACAGAGAGGAGACCACTCCTGGTGTCTGCAGAACCACCGCCCCGGCAGCGGTGTCATCACAGTCGGCGGCGACGACGGCGATCCTCCGGTCGCAGATGATCATGCGGTTGGGTAAGCAGGGGACGGTCCGTATCCGCCCGCCGAGCGTTGCCAGCCACTCCGCGTGCGCCACCGTGGCGGGGTCGTTGCGGGCGCTGTCCAGATAGACGGTGCGCATCCGCACGCCGCGCTCGAGCAGGTTCTCGGCGAGGGGCCGCGAACTGCGCACATTGGCCGCCGTCTGGGCTCCGCCCGGAGCGAAGGTCAACAGCTCCTCCTCGACCCTGTCGTACAGAGTCGCCAGGTAGTCGCGGACGCAGTCGACCCCGTTCAGGCGAAGTAACTCTTCCCTGCCCCGGGTGAACTCCGATTTGAGGCGTACAGCGGCAGCCTGAGCCTCTTGTACACGTTTCTGTTGCGCGGCGAGCTCGGCTCGCTGCCTCGCCAGCAGAATGTCCGCGGCCAGGTGTGGCTCAACTGCGTGGAAGTTCCGGGGGTCTTCGGAGGAACTCCGTATCAACGCCAGTTCGCTGAGGGTGTCGAGTGCTGTCAATACAGCGTGCTCGGTCATCTGGAGACGGCGCATCAGATCGGCCACACCGTCCTGCGGGTGCGCCAGCATCTCGCGGTAGACCACTTCGGCCGTGGCGTCCATTCCCAGAACATCGAACATGTGACTCCCCCTTGTGAACAGCGTGCGGTAGCGAGACCACGAAGCGCGGAAGTCTCGCTACCACGAAATCACGATGACCGGCGATCGGACGGCACGGTCAGTCGGAAAGGCTTGACTGCTTGCGCTTGTTGGCGAGGAAGCGTGCCTTTTTTTCACGATTCCCGCACGTGTTCATGTCGCACCATCTGCGGGTGTGGCCGCGACTGGTGTCGAAGAAGGCGGCTCGGCACGTCGGCGATGCGCACAACGAAATTTTTCCTTCTCGTTCTCCCGCCAGGAGGCTGATCGCATCGGCGGCGATCACGCTGAGCGCGTCTTCTGCGGAAGCAGAAGCCAGCCGCCATTCCCGCTTGCCCTCGGGCGTCAAAATCGCCGAGGCCAGACCGTCGATACTGCAGTCATTGATGACTTGGACAGCCGACGAGGGAGGCGGGTCCTGGTTCGCGACGGCGGTGGCGGCTGCGTGAATCGATTCCCGTAGCTCCCGGGCGTGGTCGAGCTGGGAATGGCTGCAGGCGTCGACGGCGAGTCCATGGACTTCCAGCCAGTCCGCCAGCCGGGATGGCACGGGGATGCGCTCCAGCGTCTCGCCGTAACGCTCCGACAGGGTCCCCGTGAAGCTGGTCGCGAGCACCTTGCCCAGACGGAACTCAGGGAAATAAACCACCGCCATGGAACCACCTTAGCCGGTTGACTCCTGCAGGGCAAGCATACGCGAACCACCGTATATGGTTCTGCGCAACCCGGGGCTCCGTATGCTCTCCACCCCCCAAGGTCGACTTCGGGTGCCCGGCCGACGGTTGGAGAAACACAGCGCAGCGCGCCGGCTTCGCCGACCCGGCCCCTGGCCGGCCCGCCACCGGCCTGAACAGGTCAGGACCGCTTCAGGCCACCCGTCACTGCTTCCCTTCGCCGCGCGGAGGCTCGTAGGGTCATGATCGCCGGAGCATGGGCCGGCGAAAGGGACGAGCGATGGAAGATCAGGGACCATGAAGATTTTCGTCGACAGGGTCAAGTGCCAGAACCATGGACAGTGCGCGATCTCGGCCCCGACCAACTTCGAACTCGACGCCGATGGGGAGCTTCAATATCAGGAAGTGTTCGATGAGGAGAACGTCAGTGACATCGAGGACGCTGTCGACTCCTGCCCTCTGCAAGCGATCTTTCTGAAATCGTGATGCCGTCGGCGGTTGATGGGCGGCCGCGTATCGGCATAGTCGGCTCCGGTATAGCCGGACTGCGGGCGGCCAAGGCGATACTCACATGCAAGGCGGACGCCAGGATCGTCATTTTCGGGGACGAGGCTCACCGAACCTACAATCGGCCGGGTCTGACGAAGAAGCGGTATCCCTTGTCGGATGCCCTTGACATGACGATCGCCGAGGATGTGAAGGTGAATGGGGCCGAGAATGACGCGCTGACCTGGCGCCTCGGTACCAGGGTCGAGGCCGCGGACCTGCGTGACAGGATTCTGCATCTGAGCACAGGTGAGACATTCGAGTACGACGGCCTGGTGATCGCCGCAGGTGTACGCCCGCGTGCCTCGTTCCGGGGCGACGGGGAGTGCGAGCTTCACACGCATCGGACCCTGCGTGGTCTGGGCGATGCGCGCTACATCCACCATCGGCTCCAGACGAGCGACAAGGTCACCTTGGTAGGCGCCGGCTTCGTCGCCTGCGAGCTGGCTTCGCTGGCCAGAGAGTACGGCTGTGAAGTCCTCATGCTGGAAGCGCTGCGACGCGGGCCGTTCGAGAGCGTCCTGGGTGAGCGTGTCGCGATGGCGCTTGGTCGCTGGCTCGTTCAGCACGGCATCAGGTTCTTGACGGGCGATTCCGCGAGAGAACTGCTCTGTGACGTTGCACCGTCGAATCCGGAGCCCGCTTCCGGACCACCCGACCGATCTCTTTTCATCGAGGCGATCGGAAGTGTTCCCAATGTGGAATGGTTGCATGGGAATGGTCTGGATTTGTCCGACGGGGTGCGCGTCGATGAATACATGCGTGTGTCACCGTGGTCGAATGTTTTCGCGGCCGGGGACATAGCTCGTTACCCTGACCCGTGGACGGTCGGCAACCTTACGCGCATGGAATTCTGGAAGAATGCGATCGACACCGGTGATCTTGCGGGCAGGTCTTTGGCGTCGGCCTTGGGGTACGGTTCGGCGACCTCCCGGATCGGATACTTCCCCAGCATGTCCACGGAAGTACTCGGCCTGCGTATCCAGATTGCCGGCAACCCGAAGATCTCGGATTCGATGGAGACCGTCTGCGGAGATCTGGATCAACTGGACCAGGGGGTGCTCGTCGCGTACCTCCGGGAAGGCGCCATGGTCGGGGCTGCCTACATGGACAAAGGCGCTCGGTTCAACAGTTCCTATATACGACTCTTGAAGTCGTTGAGAGAGCGCCCTGAACGGGCAGCGTCTCCGGCCCCAGTGACGACGTCGCGGAGCCGGTGACCACTCGCCGCCCCTCCATACTCGCCCGTAGCGGCCTTCAAGCCCGGTCACGTGATTCCCCAGCCCCGGACGCCGACGGCGGCTACCTGACCGACGGCTTGGCGTGCTTGTCGGTGGGGTTCCCGGGGCGCTTGTCCGGACGGTAGCCGGGGCCGTTCATGATGGCCTGGTGGCTGGACGCCGTCGCGGACGCGCGCCCCGGTGGCCGGGAGGCGGCGGGAAGCGCATGCTCGCGGGCTCGTCGCCGGAGTGGTGGACGGGGGTGGGTGCGCCCGCGCGGGGCGCTCGGTAGGCGTGAAGGCACCTTCGGTTCGGCCCCTTCTGATCGCTTACGACTGCTTCATTACGGAATCTGCGCATTCCGGCGGAACCTCTTCGTTCGTCACGTCCTCTCACTGGGTGACCAGCACGACGTACGAATCGGGGATGCCATGCGCGCTCTCTCCCGCAGGGGAATGCTCGGAATCGGCGCGGGAGCCGCCGCCGCTGTCTCGCTCGCCGGCTGCGGCGGTCTCACGGGCTCGGACGATTCCGGCCGCGCCGACGGTTCCGGCGGCGACTCCGCCCAGGGCGGATCGAAGCCGAAGCCCAAGCCCGCCGCCCGTCCCATCGGCGACGGCTCCACCGCCCACACCGGCAAGCAGCCCCACCAGCCCGCGAAGCCCGAGCCGCTGGAGCCGGGCCAGACCCCGCCGCAGTTCGTCGTGTTCTCCTGGGACGGCGCCGGCGAGGTCGGCAACGGCCTCTTCCCGCGTTTCCTGGACCTCGCCAAGGAGCACGGCGCGAGCATGACCTTCTTCCTGTCCGGGCTGTACCTGCTGCCCGAGTCGAAGAAGCGTCTCTACGACCCGCCGAACAACCCGCGCGGCGCCTCCGACATCGGCTACCTCACCGACGCGCACATCAAGGACACGCTGAAGAACGTCCGCCGGGCCTGGCTGGAAGGCCACGAGATCGGCACCCACTTCAACGGGCACTTCTGCGGCGAGTCCCACGGCTCGGTCAAGAACTGGACGCCCCAGCAGTGGCGCAGCGAGATCGACCAGGCGAAATCCTTCGTGAAGGAGTGGCGCACCAACACCGGCTGGACCGACCTGCCGTCGCTGCCGTTCGACTACGACAAGGAGCTCGTCGGCGGCCGTACGCCCTGTCTGCTCGGCCGGGACAACCTGCTGCCCACCGCCCGCGAGCTCGGCTGGCGCTACGACGCCTCCTCGCCGGGCGGCCTCCAGGTCTGGCCGGGCAAGCGTCAGGGCATATGGGACCTGCCCCTACAGCAGATACCTTTCCCCGGGCGCGGCTTCGAGGTCCTGTCGATGGACTACAACATGCTGGCCAACCAGTCCCTCAACTCCACGAAGGCCCCGGCCCACAACTATCCGGGCTGGCGGAAGCAGTCGGCGCAGGCGTACATCCAGGGCTTCAAGCGGGCATACGAGACAAATCGGGCACCCTTCTTCATCGGCAACCACTTCGAGCAGTGGAACGGCGGCCTCTACATGGACGCCGTCGAAGAGGCCTTCAAGCACATCGCACGGGAGAAGGAGAAGGGTGCTGATGTGCGTCTCGTCTCCTTCCGGCAGTTCACCGACTGGCTGGACGTGCAGAAGCCCGAGGTGCTCGACAAGCTCCGCACGCTCGGCGTCGGACAGCAGCCGGCCGGTGGCTGGCGGGAGTTCACCGGCCGGACCGCCACACCGAGCTCAGGCGCCTCGAAGGACGCTGCCTGAAATGCGGTTTTCCACCCGCAAGGGGGGTGGGCGAGAACCCCGGAACGGGCATGCGAAACTTTTCACATGAGTGCCGCCAGCCGTGCCCCCCTGCGCTCCGACCGCTCGCCGCGTGCCACCGGGCGCACCTGTCGTGCCCGCCGTGACGCCGCCCTGATCGCCGGGCTCGCCGCGACCGCGCTGCTCGTCTCCGCGTGCGGCTCCGGCGGGACCTCCGGCGGGGGCGGCAACACCAACTTCGTCACCGGCACCGACGGCGTCGCCACGGTCGCCGAGGGCAAGCGCACCCCGGCCCCCGACCTGTCCGGCAAGACCGTCGCCGGCAAGACCCTCGACGTCGCCGACTACAAGGGCAAGGTCGTCGTCCTCAACGTATGGGGGTCCTGGTGCAACCCCTGCCGCGCCGAGGCCAAGAACTTCGCGAAGGTCTCCAAGGAGTACGCCGGCAAGGGCGTGCAGTTCGTCGGCATCAACACCCGGGACACCAACCTGAAGTCCGCCGCCGCCTTCGAGGAGGACTTCGGGATTGCTTACCCGAGCCTGTACGACCCGACCGGCAAGCTCATGCTCCGCTTCGAGAAGGGCACGCTCAACCCGCAGACGGTCCCCTCCACGCTCGTGCTCGACCGGGACGGCAAGATCGCGGCCCGCTCGCTGTCCGCGCTCAGCGAGGAACGGCTGCTGAAGATGCTCAAGCCGGTCGTCGCCGAGAAGTGAGCGGAGTAGTGACGTGAGCGCAGTCACCACGCTCGCCGCGGTCGCGGACCCCAACGGCACGGTACTCAACGGTGCCCTGCTGGTGGCCCTCCCGATCGCGCTGCTGGGCGGACTCGTCTCCTTCTTCTCGCCCTGCGTGCTGCCCTTGGTCCCCGGCTACCTCTCCTACGTCACCGGGGTCAGCGGCACCGACCTGGCCGAGGCCCGGCGCGGCCGGATGGTCGCCGGCGCCTCCCTGTTCGTGCTGGGTTTCACGGCCGTGTTCGTCTCCGGTGGGGCCCTCTTCGGATACTTCGGCCAGACACTCCAGGAGGAGCGGGGCGTCCTGTCCAAGGTGCTGGGCGTCTTCATGATCCTCATGGGCGTCTTCTTCATGGGCCTGATGCCCGGGCTCACCCAGCGCGAGTTCCGTTTCCACAAGAAGCCGGCAGCCGGTCTCGCCGGCGCCCCGGTGCTCGGTGCGCTGTTCGGCATCGGCTGGACGCCCTGCATCGGCCCGACACTGTCCGCCGTGCAGACACTCGCCCTGGACCAGGGCAGCGCCGGACGCGGAGCCGTCCTGACCATCGCGTACTGTCTGGGCCTGGGCGTGCCCTTCGTGCTCGCCGCGGTCGCCTTCCGCAAGGCCCTGGGAGCCTTCGGCTGGATCAAGCGCCACTACGTCTGGGTGATGCGGGTCGGCGGCACCATGATGATCGTGACCGGTCTGCTGCTGCTGACCGGCGCGTGGGACCGCATCGTGCAGGAGATGCAGGTCTGGTCCGACGGCTTCACTGTGGGGATCTGATCGATGAGCAAGACCACCGCCTCCGACCCGGCCCCGTCCGCCGCCGAGGACCGGGAGCTGGGCGACGCCGGCTCCCAGCTGTCCACCGCCCCCAAGGAGGACGCGCCCCACCTCCCCGCCCTGGGCGTCATCGGCTGGGTCCGCTGGTTCTGGCGGCAGCTGACCTCCATGCGGGTCGCCCTGCTGCTGCTCCTGCTGCTCTCCCTCGGCGCGATCCCCGGCTCGCTCATCCCGCAGTCCGGCCAGGACGAGACGAAGGTCGCCGACTTCCGCAAGGCCCACCCGACCCTCTCGGACGTCTACGACAAGCTCGGCATGTTCCACGTCTACGGCTCGGTGTGGTTCTCCGCGATCTACATCCTGCTGTTCGTCTCCCTCATCGGCTGCATCGTGCCCCGCACCTGGCAGTTCGTGGGCCAGTTGCGCGGCCTGCCGCCCGGCGCGCCCCGGCGGCTGAACCGGCTGCCCGCCCACACCACCTGGCGCACCACGGCCGAACCCGAGCAGGTCCACCGGGCCGCGCTGGCCCTGCTGAGGAAGCGCCGCTTCCGCGCCCACCTCACCGGTGACGCCGTCGCCGCGGAGAAGGGCTACCTGCGCGAGACGGGCAACCTCGTCTTCCACATCGCCCTCATCGTGATGCTGATCGCCTTCGCCTGGGGCCAGCTGTACAAGTCCGAGGGCAACAAGCTCGTCGTCGAGGGCGACGGGTTCTCCAACACCCTCACCCAGTACGACGACTTCAAGTCCGGCAACCTCTTCACGTCCGACGACCTGGTGCCGTTCAGCTTCAACCTGAAGCAGTTCACCGGCGCCTACGAGCGCACCGGCCCCAACAAGGGCACCCCCCGCGTCTTCAAGGCCGACCTCACCTACAGCGCGGGCGCCTACGGCAAGGACGAGAACGACACCATCGAGGTGAACCACCCGCTGGAGATCGGCGACTCCAAGGTCTACCTCGTCAGCCACGGCTACGCGCCCGTCATCACCGTCCGCGACGCCAAGGGCAAGGTCGTCTTCGACGACGCCGTACCGCTGCTGCCGCTGGACGCCAACGTCACCTCCTCCGGTGTCGTCAAGGTCCTCGACGGCTACCGCGACCAGCAGGGCAAGAAGGAGCAGCTCGGCTTCAACGCGTTCTTCGTGCCGACCTTCGGCGGCTCCGCCAGCGGCACGATGCTGTCGCAGTTCCCCGCGCTGGACAATCCGCTGCTCGCGCTGTCCGCCTACCACGGCGACCTGGGGGCCGACTCGGGCATCCCGCAGAGCGTGTACCAGATGGACCGCACCAACATGAAGGAGTTCAAGGACTCCCAGGGCAAGCTGTTCAAGAAGCTGCTGAAGCCCGGCGAGACCATGACCCTCCCGAACGGCGCCGGTTCGGTCACCTTCGGCAAGGACATCAAGGAGTGGGCCGGCTTCCAGATCGCCCAGCAGCCCGGCAGCGGCTGGGCCCTCGCCGGTGCCCTCGCCGCGATCGGCGGCCTCGCCGCCTCCCTGTTCATCCAGCGCCGCCGCGTCTGGGTGCGCGCGGTCAAGGGCGCCGACGGCGTCACCGTCGTCGAGATGGCCGGCCTCGGCCGCAGCGAGTCCGCCAAGGTCCCCGAGGAGCTCGGCGACCTCGCCGGAGTCCTGTACGACCAGGCACCGGGCGCGCCCGGCCCGGACGACCCCGCAGATTCCCCCGACACCGCTCAGGAGCCGGGTACCGCAACCCCCGTACCTGCCGAAGGGGCTGAGAAGTGACTCTCGCCGCCGCCACCAACGAAAACCTCGCGAGCATCAGCAATGTGCTGATCTACTCCGCGATGGCCGTCTACACCCTGGCCTTCTTCGCGTACATCGCCGAATGGCTCTTCGGCAGCCGCAGCAAGGTCGCCCGGACCGCGGCCGCGCTCACCACCGAGGCGGACGCCAAGCAGGCACCGGCCGTCACCGTGAACCAGGCCGGTGGCACCGCCGTGCTGGAGCGGCCGAAGGTCACCGTGCGGACCGCGGCCGGCCGGCGCGACGTGCCGGACGGCCCCGGGGCGCACGGCGGGGACGAGCAGGGCGACCTGTACGGCCGGATCGCCATCTCCCTCACGGTGCTCGCCTTCCTGATCGAGTTCGGCGGTGTCCTGACCCGCGCCCTGTCGGTGGAGCGGGCGCCGTGGGGCAACATGTACGAGTTCAACATCACGTTCTCCACGGTCGCGGTCGGCGTGTACCTCGGGCTGCTGGCCCTGAAGAAGAACGTGCGCTGGCTCGGCCTGTTCCTGATCACCTCGGTCCTGCTCGACCTGGGTCTGGCGGTCACGGTCCTCTACACCGCCAGCGACCAGCTGGTCCCGGCCCTGCACTCGTACTGGCTGTACATCCACGTCTCGACGGCGATCTTCTGCGGCGCGGTCTTCTACGTGGGCGCGGTCGCCACGATCCTGTACCTCTTCAAGGACTCCTACGAGAGCAAGCTGGCGAGCGGTGGTACGCCCGGCACCTTCGCGACCTCCGTCCTGGAGCGGCTGCCCTCCTCCGCCTCCCTCGACAAGTTCTCCTACCGCGTCAACGCGGCCGTCTTCCCGCTGTGGACGTTCACGATCATCGCGGGCGCCATCTGGGCCGGTGACGCCTGGGGCCGCTACTGGGGCTGGGACCCGAAGGAGACCTGGTCCTTCATCACCTGGGTCGCCTATGCCTGCTACCTGCACGCCCGCGCGACCGCCGGCTGGAAGGGCCGCAAGGCCGCCTACCTGGCCCTGATCGCTTTCGGCTGCTGGCTGTTCAACTACTACGGCGTGAACATCTTCGTTTCGGGCAAGCACTCCTACGCCGGTGTGTAGCACTGCGGGTGCGAGGGCAGGGCAGGGAGGGCTCGTCCGCCGCCCGGACCGCTACGGCGTTCCTTTCCGGGCCGGGGACCAGCCGGGCTCCGCGTCGGTACGGGTGACGTGGGCGTGTGCGGTCCGGCCGGCCGGCGTTGGCATGGGCAACGACGCGGCCGTGGACAGCCTGGTTCCGGCATCCGACACGCTGTCGGAGCGATTGCTGTTTGCGTTTTCCGAATGACTGTTGTCGGTGTTGCCCGAGCGACTGCGCCGTCTTTGGCGCGGAATGCGGTCTCGCCGTCGGCGGATCGAATTCCCGCACTACGTGATGGCGGGAAGGCAGTGTGATCTGCTGCGTCAGCCGGTGCTGCAAGCAGCACCGGCTGACGGGATCCATTTCTCCACCAGGGTGCCCATCGCGGTATGTCGTTGTGATCACCCAGGCTTTCCCGGGAAAGCTGCAGGTGGTCGACTGCCGCACCCCCCGGCGAGAAGGACGGCCCACCGGTTGGATCCGTCTCCGATAATCCCCTTGCGCCGTGGCGACAACAATGCGCATCAGAGCACCTCACACGGATGGCCCAGCGCATTATGTGCGCCCCTGCCACCCGGAAACGTGACGCTTTCGCGCGTGAAGGGCTCGCCGCGAGCCCGACGCGAATCCCAAAATCGCCGCTAGATCAGCGGGGTTGAAGTGCCGGTGGGTCATCGTCCTCCACGTGCTCCGAACGCGCGATGGAGGGCTCCCGGCACCGGCAGATGCAATGAGAGGCAGGGACCTTCGTGGGGGCCCATATGCCTTGGGCCAAGAGGTGATCGGGGGTTGGCCGGTCCAGGAAGCCGGTGTTACGACGACGACCGGCCTGCGCCAGTCACGGTTACTCCGTTCGGGTGGTTGGGGTTGGTGGGTCTTGTCACCCCGTCGGGTGTGTGGGTCACTGAGAGTGTGAACCGGCGGGCTGCCCATCCCCGTGCCGGGGGAACGCTTGAGAGGGGCAGCCGTGTGCCGGTTTTCTCTTTGCCCACAGGAGAAGCCGGGAGGCTGCAGCGTGCTTGGCCGTGGCCACGGCGGAGCAGCGTCTCTGTTCGTTCTCCCTGGCCTGGTGGCGTTGACCGTGTGATGGTCTTGTCCCTGTGACGCTGCCGCCGGCGGCTGGTCGGCCCGTTGCGCCGGTTCCTCGCATGTCCCCACCGAGAGCGAGGAGTACAGCCGCGCCTTCACCTACGTCGCCGGACCCGGCATCTGACCCACCCCCAGCCTCCGCCGCAGGGGGCGATGATCTCCCGTCCGGGCGGAAGTCCCCCCTCCGCCCGGACGGGTCGCCGGCCATATGACGACCCGGCTCCGCATGGGATCAAGCCGCGAGTCGCCTTGTCGGAAGGAGTACAGCCATGGCTGCCGCTGTGGTCTCTTCGGTCAGTCCCAACCCGGGGCCCTCCGGTGGCACCACCGTCACCACCACCGCACCGGCAACGGCCTGCCCTGCACGCTGACCGGCGCCCCGGTCATCTGACCCCGGCAAGCACGAGGCGCCTGCGACGGGCTCCTGCTGTCCGGCGGCCATGGGCGCCTGGCAAGCCGGCCGCCGCCAGTATCAGCCCTGCCGCGCGACGCTGGTGATCACCTCCCGCAGCCGGGTCGCGTACAGGGACGGGTTCTTGTGCGCGATGTCGGTGTCCGGACAGCGGCATGCGCACCACAGGCAGCCCACAGGGCGAGCACTCCGGAGGGCGGTCGGGGACATCCCTCTCAGCCGCCGATGTCCTCGCTCCACAGGTCCGGATGCTCGATGACGAAGGCGCGCATCAGCTCGACGCTCTCGGGGTCGTCCAGCAGGACGATCTCCACGCCGTGGCGAGCCAGCCAGTCCTGCCCGCCCCGGAAGGTGGTCGCCTCGCCGATCACCACCCGGGAGATGCCGAACTGCCGGACCAGTCCGCAGCAGTACCAGCACGGCGACAAGGTGGTCACCATCGTCGTGCCCCGGTACGACCGCTGCCGTCCCGCCGCTCGGAAGGCCGCCGTCTCCGCGTGCATCGCGGGGTCGTCGTCCTGGACGCGGCGGTTGTGGCCGCGGCCGAGGAGAATCCCGCCGGGGCCGTACAGCGCGGCGCCGATGGGGATGCCGCCCTCGGCGAGGCCGGTGCGGGCCTCCTCCAGGGCGGTGGTGAGCCACGCGCGGGCCTGTGCCTGGTCCATGGCCTCATCCATGACCTGTCCGAGCCGCTCCGTAACCCGGCCCGGTCATCGCCGCACGTGCGGCGGACGAGGTTGCCGGGTGCCTCTCGGCCGTCGCCGACCGGATCACCGGCGGCACCGAGCCGTCCGCCGGCCGCGCCGGCCTCATCACCCGGCCGACGGCCCCGGCCCATCCGCTGTCGATCCTGTCGCCGTCCCGGCGGCGGTGAACCGGTCGAGGTGGGCGTGCAGGGCGCCCGCCCCCTCGATCATGATCCTGGTGCGGGCCGTCAGCGCCTGACCGCGGGCCGCGACGGCCGCCCGCAGCGCCGCACCGCCGCCCTCCCGCCGCAGCCTCTCCAGCACCGGTCTGATCTGAGCGAACGGACAGTGGCTGCGGCGCGGGGTGGGCACGAGCCGGGCGTCGCGCACATCGGCCGGCTCGTGGACCCGGTACCCCGTGCAGCGCTGGGCCGGCCCGCCACCACTTCCTCCGGCGGCGGGGCACAGCGCCTGAACTCGCCAGGGAACCGGGACGGCGGACGACCGGACACGCCCTGTACCTGCTCGACGAACCGACGACCGGCCTGCACCGCGCGGACACCGCCCGCCTTCTCGACGTCCTCCCATGCCTGGTCGACGCGGGGCACTCGGTCGTCACCGTCGAGCACAACCTCGACGTCGTGCACGCCTCCCCCTGGCTGACCGACTCCGGTCCCAGGGGCGGGCGGCCGGGGGACGGCTGATCTCCCAGGGAGCGCCCGGGACGAACCGATCGGCGTCCGCCCACGTCTTCGTTGCGTATCCACCGAGCAGGAGCGCACGCTCCCGAAGGAGGCCCACCATGAAGGCGACACCCCCACGCGCCGGTCAAGGCCCAGCACGAGCGCTGCTCGCGGCGGTTCTGCTCCCGCTGTCCGTGGGCTGCACGGTGGTGTCCACGGACGGCGGCGGGCGCGCCGAGGCGTCCTGCGCGTACGTCGTCGAGTACGGCGACCGCAGATACCTGGGCCGCGCGGAGACGGACGTCCCCGTGGGGGAGCCGCTCGGCAGCGCCACCCGCCCGGGGTGCGACGACACCCCCGGCGACGGTGACGAAGGAGAGGGGCCGGCCCTGATGACGGCGTTCGCCGTGCGGGGGGTGGACCCGGCCGTCGCCGTCGCGGTGGCCGAGGACCCCGGCGAGTACCGTCTCGTCGTCGCCGAGTCCGTCAAGGAACTCCCGCCGGAGCTGCGGAAGATCACCGGCCGCTCCTGACGGGCACCGGCCGGGGCGTCAGCCCTGCCGCTCCAGCACGGCGTAGTCGGCGAAACAGCGGCGGTAGCGCAGGTGCCGGGTCTCCTGGGTGTGCCTGCGCTGCCACTCCTCGACCTCGGCCGGCGCCGAGCGGACCCCGGAGCCGGCCCCGCAGTCCGCCTCCTCGCCCGAGACGCAGCGTGCCTCGTACTCGGGCAGGGCGGACGGGTCCTGGACGATCGTGTACGGCACGTACCGGAAGAGCCTGCGGCCGGTCGACTCCCCACCGTGTTCCTGACGTTGGTGCTGGCGCAGCAGCACGTTCGCGTCCGTCACCGCACTGCCGTCGTACGCCGCCCGTGCCCGGTCACGCCGGAGCGCCAGCTCCTCACAGGCCGCGCATCCCCGCACCGGCAGCGGAGGCCGGATGGGGTCCGACGAAAGCCCCTCCCTGGAACGGTCGTTGGCCGCGCGCACCCCCGCCCTGAGCCGTTCCTCCGGGGTCGCCTCGCGGATCCGCGCCGGGTCGGCCTGCCATTCCCGGCCGCCGCCGACCGGGCGCAGCATCACATACGGGCCGGTCCTGTCCTGGTACTCGCCGACCCTGTCCGTCCGAGGGTCGTAGACGAGCGTTCCCGGTTCCATTTCGCGCACCTCCGTCACTCTGGGTGTACTGAGCGTTGCGCAGGGGAACGGTCCGGATCAATGCTTTGCGTGTGACACCGGTGCACTGTCACGGAGGGGGAAGCCGTGAGCCGACGGAACGGCGGGGCGGAGTCGGGAGCGAGCACGGCGGCCGTGTTCGGCGAGGTGCTGCGGCACTTCCGCGAGGCGGCCCTGCTCACGCAGGAGGCCCTGGCACGGCAGATCCCGTGCGACCGCTCGCATGTGGCGCGGGTGGAGGCCGGTACGAGGGTTCCGCAGGACGCCTTCGCCAAGTCCTGTGACGAACTGCTGTGCACGGGTGGGGTGTTGTATCGGCTGTGGGGCCGGATCGACTGGTATCCGCAGGTGGAGCATCCGGACTGGTTCCGGCGGCGGGCGGAGATGGATGAGGAGGCGGTGACCCTCCGGGAGTACCAGGAGCGCGTCATTCCGGGGTTGTTGCAGACAGCCGACTACGCACGGGCCCTGTTCTCGCGGCTCGTGAGCGGCGAGGAGTTGGAGGAGCGGGTACGGGCCCGACTGAGCCGCCAGCAGCGCTTCCTGACGGGAGGGGGTCCGCTGTACCTCGTCGTCCTTGACGAAAGCTGTCTGCGCAACGTGGTCGGCACCCCGGGCCTCATGAGAGACCAGTGCGCGCACCTGCTCGACGTCGGGCGGCGACCCAATATTCGCATTCAGGTCGCTCCCGCAGACCGCCTCGGCCTGTTCCGCCCCAGTGGCTCAATGTCGCTGATCGAGCTGCCTGATGGTCACCGGTGGGTCTACTCGGAGTCCCTGGATCGAGGCCACTTCAGCGACGATCCGGCCCTCTACGCACGACACAGCCACTCCTATGATGTGCTCAGGGCCGACGCTCCGTCAGCCCCCGAGTCCGCCGCCCTGATCAGCGACGTGATGGAGAGGTACGAGCATCATGAAGAAGCCCGAACTGAGCGCGGCGAAGTGGATCAGAAGCAGTTACAGCGACGCCAACGGCGGCAACTGCATAGAAATAGCCCCCGGTTTCCCCGAAATCGTCCCCGTGCGCGACAGCAAGAACCCTGACGGACCGGTGCTGGTCGTCACCCGGTCCGCCTGGTCGGCGTTCGTCGGCTCCGTGCGCTGACTACTGTCCGCTCACCATCTGCAGGATCCGGTTGGCGGCCTCCGCGACCGGCTGCCCCACGGCCCCGACGGCCGCGGCGATCGCGGCGACGGCCATCAGTGCACGGTGCCGCTCGGCCGGCGGCGCCGTGTCCGCGGCCAGCACCGGCAGGGAGTCGTCGATGAGCTGTGCGCTCGGCTGCGGCAGCTGGTCGCGCAACTCGCGTACCTCACGGATCAGTTCGGCGAGCGCCAGCCGCAGGGCGGGGTCCGTGTCACCCGCGGCCCCGTTCTTCACGATGCCCGTGTTGCCGCTGCCGCCGTGCATGTTGACGTTGTCGCCGTAGTAGTAATTGTTGCCGTTCATGCCGCGATCCCCACGTTCCCGCTGCCGCCGTACATGTTGACGTTGTCGCCGAAGTGGTAGTTCGTGGGCGAGCTGATCGTGAGCCGCTCCACGGTCACCCGGAACTCGGTGTCCGGATTCTCCAGGGCACCGGCGACGTAGCCCACGAGTTGGTCCAGGTGCTGCGGATTCCCGCTGGTCACCATCGCGGTGGACGGGCCGGCCGTCTCGACGGCGAGGACGTAGTGCGACTGTGCCGTGAGTACGGAGAGCATGTCGACGAAGGAGTAGATCAGCGCCGCGCCCGCGACGAGCCATACGAAGACGAGGAGCCCGCCGGCGGTGGCCTCGTCCGCGAGGACGGTCAGGCCGGCGATGATCGACAGGCCGACCGCCGCGGCCAGGATGATCCCGGTGCGGGCGAGGAAGCGGATGACCGCCTCCTTGCGCTTGGGATGGAGGGTGAACGTGTATACCCGGGCGATGTTGCGCAGCGGGTAGGCCGCTCCGCCGACCCATAACAGCCCTTTGCCCACACGCAGTTCGACGTCGGTGACCGACCGGGGCGGAGTGGCGGGCGGGGGTGGGATGTCGTACTGGCCCGGTGGCTGGTGTGTTTCCATGTGGTCCCCCTGAGCGGTGGCGTGTGCGGTGGGGCAGTCGTGACTGCGTGAACACCATTGACGACTATGCGTGTGCCGCTGGGCAAGTCGTTTCACAGGCCGGTGGGAAACCGCCGGGTTCAGGACTCGTCGCGTTTGGGGTCGTCGTCCTTCTTCGTGTCCTCGTCGAGCGACTTCAGGAAGTCGGGGTTGTCGTCGGGCGCGACCCACCGCCGCGGACGCTCCGCCGCGGGCACCCGCTTCTTGCCGGCGATCAGCCAGGAGATCGACCCGACGAGGGGGAACAGCAGCACCAGGATCGCCCACAGCGGCTTGGGCATGTGGCGGATGTCGTCGTCCTTGGTGCTGATGCAGTCGATGAACGCGTACACACTCAGCGCCAGCGGCACGAGGAACATCAGTACCCGGAGCATGCGCGGCCTCTCAGCAAAGCGGTGGGTGGTTCCCGGCCAGCGTAGCCGCTCGGGGATACTGGACCCCATGGCTTACGACGATCTTCGCTCCCTGCTCCGGGCGCTGGAGCGCGAGGGTGACCTCAAGCGCATCAAGGCCGAGGTCGACCCGTATCTGGAGGTCGGGGAGATCGTCGACCGGGTGCAGAAGTCCGGCGGCCCCGCCCTGCTCTTCGAGAACGTGCGCGGTTCGAGCATGCCCCTCGCGATGAACGTGTTCGGCACGGACCGGCGGCTGCTGAAGGCCCTGGGGCTGAAGTCGTACGCCGAGATCTCCGAGCGGATCGGCGGGCTGCTGAAGCCCGAGCTGCCGCACGGGTTCGTCGGTGTGCGGGAGGCCTTCGGCAAGCTCGGCGCGATGACGCACGTGCCGCCGAAGAAGGTGAAGGACGGCCCCGTGCAGGAGGTCGTCCTGACCGGGGACGATGTCGACCTCGACCAGCTGCCCGCCCTGTTCACCTGGCCGAAGGACGGTGGGTCGTTCTTCAACCTGGGGCTCACGCACACCAAGGACCCGGACAGCGGCGTGCGCAACCTGGGCCTCTACCGGCTCCAGCGGCACGACAAGCGCACCATCGGCATGCACTGGCAGATCCACAAGGACAGCCGCAACCACTACCAGGTGGCCGCGCGCCGGGGAGAGCGGCTGCCCGTCGCGATCGCCTTCGGGTGCCCGCCCGCCGTGACGTACGCCTCCACCGCACCGCTGCCCGGGGACATCGACGAGTACCTGTTCGCCGGGTTCCTCGCGGGCAAGCGGATCGAGATGGTCGACTGCAAGACCGTGCCGCTCCAGGTTCCGGCACAGGCCGAGGTCGTGATCGAGGGCTGGCTGGAGCCGGGCGAGATGCTGCCCGAGGGGCCCTTCGGTGACCACACCGGCTTCTACACGCCGCAGGAGCCCTTCCCCGCGCTGAAGATCGACTGCATCACGATGCGCAAGCGGCCCCTGCTCCAGTCGATCGTCGTGGGCAGGCCCCCGACGGAGGACGGGCCGCTGGGGCGGGCGACGGAACGCTTCTTCCTTCCGCTGCTGAAGATCATCGTGCCGGACATCGTGGACTACCACCTGCCGGAGGCGGGCGGCTTCCACAACTGCGCGATCGTCTCGATCGACAAGAAGTACCCGAAGCACGCGCAGAAGGTGATGCACGCCGTCTGGGGCGCGCACATGATGTCGCTGACCAAGCTGATCGTGGTCGTCGACTCCGACTGCGACGTACACGATCTGCACGAGGTCGCCTGGCGGGCGCTGGGCAACACGGACTACGCCCGCGACCTGTCGATCGTCGAGGGCCCGGTCGACCACCTGGACCACGCCTCCTACCAGCAGTTCTGGGGCGGCAAGGCCGGTATCGACGCGACGAAGAAGTGGCCCGAGGAGGGCTACACGCGCGACGGCGGCTGGCCCGACATGGTCGAGTCGGACCCTGAGACGGCGGCGAAGGTGGACCGCCGCTGGAAGGAGTACGGGCTGTGACCTCCGCTTCCGCCGCGATCCCGCAGCCGGGACGCACCAAGGCGTTTCTCCGGCTGGTGATGATCGAGCACTCGGTCTTCGCGCTGCCCTTCGCCTACATCGCCGCGCTCACGGCGATGTACCAGTGGGACAGGAACGTCCACTGGGGCCGGCTGCTGCTGGTCACCGTCTGCATGGTGGGCCTGCGCACCTTCGCGATGGCGGTCAACCGGATCATCGACCGGGAGATCGACGCCCGGAACCCGCGCACGGCGCAGCGCGAGCTCGTGACGGGCGCGATGTCGGTGAAGCACGCCTGGACGGGTGCGCTGATCGCCCTGGCCGTGTTCCTCGGCGCGGCGGCCCTGCTCAACCCGCTGTGCCTGGCGCTGGCCCCCATCGCCGTGATCCCGATGGTGGTCTACCCGTACGGCAAGCGGTTCACGAACTTCCCGCAGGCCATCCTCGGCCTCGCCCAGGCCATGGGCCCGATCGGCGGCTGGCTGGCGATCTCGGGGGAGTGGTCCTGGGACGCGGTGATCCTCGGTCTGGCCGTGGGCATCTGGATCGGCGGCTTCGACCTGATCTACGCCTGCCAGGACGTGGAGACCGACCGCGAGATCGGCGTCATGTCCGTCCCCGCCCGCTTCGGTATCCCGTCGGCGATCTGGGGTGCCCGGGTCTGTCACGCGCTGACGACGGCCCTGTTCGTCTGGTACGCCCTCGCCACCGACGCCGGCGCGTTCTTCTGGCTGGGCTTGCTGATAGTGGCCGGAGCGTTCCTGTACGAGCACTCGATCGTCCGCCCCCACGACCTGTCCCGCGTCAACCGTGCGTTCTTCAGCGTCAACGGCTTCATCGGCATCGCCCTGTTCGTGTGCGCGTTGCTGGACCTGCTGGTGCGGGGTCTGACCGTCTGATCACGGTGCGATGGGCAAGCGCCCTTGTTGCGGGCGGCGGCGGAACAGGAACGCCGCCGCCACCCCCGCGAGCAGGCCCATCAGGTGGCCCTGCCAGCTGACGCCCGTCTGGGTGGGGGCCAGGCCCGCGAGGATGGAGCCGCCCCAGACCGCGGCGATCAGGACCCCCACCAGGACACCCAGGGGGCGCCGCTCGACGAAGCCGCTGACCAGGAGGAAGCCGAACAGGCCGAAGATCAGGCCGGAGGCGCCCGCGGTGTTGGTGCGGTCCGGGGCGATGAGCCAGACGCCCAGGCCGTCCACGACGACGATCAGCGCGCACACCAGCAGGAACCGGCGCAGGCCCGTGAGCGCGGCGAGGAAGCCGAGGACCAGCAGCGGCACGGTGTTCGCGGCCAGATGGGCGAAGCCGAAGTGGACGAAGGCCGAGGGCACGACGTCGGCCAGCTCGGACGGGTCGCGTGGGGTGACACCGAAGCCGTCCAGCGCATGGCCGGTCGCCACGTCCACCACTTCCAGCAGCCATAGCAGCGCCACCCAGGCCAGCATCAGCTTCCCCGCGGCCGGCGCACGGTCTCTCGCCGACCACCCGGCTCCGGTATCCGACATGGCGACCCCCAGCGCTCGCTCGTCCTTCCCGTGCAACGGCCCGCCCCCCTTGGCCGGTTCCCCCGTGCGACGCCGGATAGGCTCGGTGTTGTGAACCCAGTCAAGCCAGGCGAGATGCCACGCACGCCTTGGATCGTAGGGGTGTCCGGGGCCTCCGGCACCCCGTATGCCGCTGCTGTGCTGCGGGCCCTCCTCGCCGCCGGCGAGAGTGTCGACCTCGTGGTGTCCCGGGCCTCCCGGCTCACCCTGCTGGACGAGACCGGGATCTCCTTCCGGGACGCCCACTGGCAGGCCGACCTGCGGGAATGGCTGTCCCGGGGCGCCGACGGCAAGCCGGACACCTTCTCCGTCGACATCGGCGCCGTACGCCACTGGAGCGCCGGCGACCTGGCCGCCGGGCCCTCCTCGGGGTCGTACCCCACCAAGGGCATGCTCATCGTGCCCGCCTCGACGGCGAGTGTGGCCGGGGTCGCGCTCGGTCTGTCGAAGGACCTGTTGCAGCGGGCGGCGAGCGTGACCCTCAAAGAGGGACGCAAGCTGATCGTGGCCGTGCGCGAGACCCCGCTGAACGGCCAGACCCTGCGGCACCTGGTGGCTCTCGACGACGCGGGCGCGACGGTCGTGCCCGCCTCACCCGCCTTCTACGCGGGCGCGACGCACATCCAGGACCTGGTGGACTTCGTCGCCGGACGCGTACTCGACGCGGCGGGCGTGCCGCACCGGCTCTACCGCCGTTGGCAGGGTGAACTCGGCGGCGGTGCGCACCGCGACGGCTGAGCGGCACCCGAACCTCATCTGACTCAACGACAACTTCAGCGGAAGGCTTCGATCGCAATGGACGCGGTGGACAGGCAGCTCATCCAGGCCCTGAGGGAGAACGGCCGGGCCTCCTACGCGGAGCTGGGACGCCTCGTCGGACTGTCGGGACCCAGTGTCACCGACCGCATCAACCGGCTGGAGGCGGCCGGAGTCATCACCGGTTACCGGGCCACCGTCGACGCCGCCTCGCTCGGCCTCGGTGTCACCGCCCTGATCGGCATCTCCCTCTCGGACGCCACCGACCACGAGGACGTGGCGCAGCGCCTGAAGGACCTCTCGGAGATCGAGGACTGCTGGTTCATCGCGGGCGACGACTCGTACATGCTCAAGGTGCGGGCGGCGGACGTGGACGGCCTGGAGAAGATCATCCGGCGGCTCAGCGGCACGAAGGGTGTCTCGCGGACGCGTACCACCATCGTGCTGTCCACCAAGTGGGAGAACCGGGTCGGAGAGCTGCCGGAAGAGGAGTAGTCGTACGGTTGGGGCGTTGTCGATGAAAGGTGTGGGCATGGATCTCGGGCTCAAGCGCGAGCTGGAGGAGAAGGTCAGGGCGGGCGTCCGCCTGACCCGTGAGGACGGCATCGCGCTGTACGAGTCGGACGACCTGGCCTGGCTCGGCGGCCTGGCGCACGAGGTGCGCACCCGCAAGAACGGCGACGTCGTGCACTTCAACGTCAACCGGCACCTCAACATGACCAACGTGTGCACGGCCTCCTGTGCGTACTGCTCCTTCCAGCGCAAGCCGGGGGAGAAGGACGCGTACACGATGCGGATCGAGGAGGCCGTGAAGCTCGCGAAGGCGATGGAGTCGGAGAACCTCACCGAGCTGCACATCGTCAACGGGCTGCACCCGAACCTGCCGTGGCGGTACTACCCGCGGTCGCTGCGGGAGTTGAAGGCGGCGCTGCCGCACGTGTCGTTGAAGGCCTTCACGGCGACGGAGATCCACCACTTCGAGACCATCTCGGGGATGAGCGCCTCGGAGATCCTCGACGAGCTGATCGACGCCGGTCTGGAGTCCCTGACCGGCGGCGGCGCCGAGATCTTCGACTGGGAGGTCCGGCAGCACATCGTGGACCACCGCACCCACTGGGAGGACTGGTCCCGCATCCACCGGCTCGCGCACGAGAAGGGTCTGAAGACCCCGTGCACGATGCTGTACGGGCACATCGAGGAGCCCCGGCACCGCGTGGACCACGTGCTGCGGCTGCGCGAGCTCCAGGACGAGACCGGTGGCTTCCAGGTCTTCATCCCGCTGCGCTACCAGCACGACTTCGTCGACATGCAGGACGGCAAGGTCCGCAACCGGCTCCAGGCACGGACGCAGATGGCGACGGGCGCCGAGGCGCTCAAGACCTTCGCCGTGTCGCGGCTGCTGTTCGACAACGTGCCGCACGTGAAGGTCTTCTGGGTCATGCACGGCGTGCAGACCGCGCAGCTTGCCCTGCAGCACGGGGCCGACGACATGGACGGGTCGGTCGTCGAGTACAAGATCACTCATGACGCGGACAACTACGGGACGCCGAACAAGCTGACGCGTGAGGATCTGCTCGATCTGATCCGCGATGCCGGGTTCCGGCCCGTGGAGCGGAACACGCGGTACGAGATCATCCGGGAGTACGAGGGTCCTGACCCGGAGCGCCGCGAGTCGCCGCAGCCGATGCGGGTCTGATCGTTTGCGGGTGCCGATGCGGGTCTGATCGGGTGCGGGTGCCGATGCGGGTCTGATCGGGTGCGGGTGCGGGTGCGGGTGCGGGTGCGTGGGGGTTGCTCGCGCCCCGCGGCGGAGCCGTACATCGGCAGGGTCCCGCGCCCCTGAGGGGGGTACCCGGACGGCATGGTGAGCACCGGGGCACCTGAGGATGCCTACACCGCCGAGCCGTTTCTGCCCGAGCGCGGCGGTCTTCCCGCTCTGCGGAAGGCCGCTGCCGACTGTCGGGGGTGCCCGCTGCACCGGGACGCCACCCAGACCGTGTTCGGCGACGGGAGCAAGGACGCCCGGGTCATGCTCGTCGGGGAGCAGCCCGGGGATCAGGAGGACCGGCAGGGGAAGCCGTTCGTCGGGCCGGCCGGGAAGCTGCTGGACCGGGCTCTGGCGGAGGCCGGCATCGACCCCTCCGAGGCCTATGTCACCAACGCCGTGAAGCACTTCAAGTTCACACGGGCCGAGCCCGGCAAGCGGCGGATCCACAAGGCGCCGAACCTGCGGGAGATGACCGCGTGCGGGCCCTGGCTCGCCGCGGAGCTCGCGGTCGTGGAGCCGGAGCTGATCGTCGTCTTGGGGGCCACCGCCGGGAAGGCGCTGCTCGGGTCCTCCTTCCGGGTCACGCAGGTGCGCGGCACCGTGCTGGAGGAGGAGATCCACGGGAGGCCGGAGCGGCTGGTGCCGACGGTGCATCCGTCGTCGGTGCTGCGGTCCGACGACCGGGAGGCGGCCTACCGAGGGCTGGTGTCGGACCTGAAAGTGGCGGCGGACACCCTGGCGTAATAGCTACAATCCCGGCATGCCCCTTACCTTCACGCTCGATCCCGCCGTCACCCCCGAGCTGCGTGACGGCCTGCTCGATCTGTGGACCGATGTCTCCAACGCCGGTGGCGCCGTCGGGTACGTGCCGCCGGTGACGCGGGAGGAGATCCGCCCCGCGCTGGTGCAGCACTTCGCCTCGATGGCGGAGGGGCGGGTCAAACTGCTCGTCGGGCACGACGAGGCGGGGCAGGTCGCGGCGACCGCGTTCCTGACCTTCAACACGCACCACCTGATGACCCACTGGCTGTGGCTGTACACCGTGATGGTGCATCCCCGTCACCAGGGCAGGGGCTACGGCCGCGACCTGCTCGCCGCCGCCGCCGACGCGGCCCGGGGGATGGACGGGATCGAGGCGATCCGGCTGACCTGCCGGGGCGGTGTCGGTCTTGAGCGGTTCTACGCCACCTGCGGCTACAAGGAGGTCGGGCGGATTCCCGGGGCGATCCGTGTGGCCCCCGGGGACGACCGCGACGACGTCATCATGCTGCTGCCCCTGGCCTGACCCCCCTGCGGGATCGGCCGCCCGTCGTGCTTCACTGGACGGTGCCCCTTTGGGTGCGTTCCGACCGTTCGAACCGGAAGAGTGGATTGAGATGCTCCGCTACACGCTGATGCGCCTCGGAATCTTCGTGGGCTGCCTCGTGGTCGTCTGGGGCGCGGTCTACTCCGGCATCGCCCCGCGCGGGCTCGGCGACAGCAACGGGCTGTGGGTGGTGCTGCTCGCCCTGCTGATCTCCGCGCCGATCAGCTTCGTCGTGCTGCGCAAGGAGCGGGACCGGGCGTCCGTGCAGGTCGCGCAGCGCGTCGACCGGATGAAGGCCAACCTGGACGCCAACCGCAGCCAGGAGGACGGGGCCGACGACACGACCCGGGTCCAGGGGCAGGCCTCGTAGGGTCCCTCACACGCGTTCACAACGCCCCGTTTCCGTACATGCTCGGAAACGGGGCGCTTTGCGTTGTATGGGTGTGTGTGAGTCGTCACCTGTCAAAGCCAGGCTTTGAGGTCCTCAAAGCTCCGGTGTTAAGGTCGTTGTATGAAGTCAGCAGTCGCGTCCCATTCGCCCCTGAGCGTTCCGCTCGTGGCGCGCCTGCACGTGGATCTCTGTCGGTGCGCGTCCGCTTTCTGTCGTCCCTGACGTAACGCCCCCCCGCCGTCTCCCACGTCAGTTCCCCTACGCGTCCCCCAACGGAGTCAGTCCGTGTCCTCACACACGAAGTCCTTCAAGGTGCCCTTCTGGGCCCAGATACTCGCCGGTCTCGTCCTGGGTGTGCTGCTCGGCTGGCTGGCCCGCAGCCAGGACCTGTCCTGGCTGGTCACGACGCTGGAAAAGGTCGGCGACACCTTCATCGGGCTGCTGAAGCTCGCGGTCGCCCCGCTCGTCTTCTTCGCGATCCTGGTCTCGATCACCAACCTGCGGAAGGTCAACAACGCGGCCCGCCTGGCCTCGCGCACCCTCCTCTGGTTCATGATCACGTCGCTGATCGCCGTCAGCATCGGCCTGGTCATCGGCCTGCTGACCAACCCCGGTGCCGGTACCGGCCTCACGCCCAAGGACGGCGGGAAGCCCGAGGACACCGGCTCCTGGATCGACTTCCTGACGGGCATCATCCCCACCGACGTCATCACGCCGTTCACCGAACTGAACGTGCTCCAGATCGTCTTCATGGCCGCCGTCGCCGGTATCGCCGCGCTCCAGCTCGGTGAGAAGGCCCAGCCGATCCTCGCCCTGAGCGAGTCCGTCCTCAGCCTGCTGCAGAAGGCGCTGTGGTGGGTCATCCGGCTCGCGCCGCTCGGCACGATCGGCCTGATCGGTCACGCCATCGCCACCTACGGCTGGGACCTGATCGGCAAGTACGCGACGTTCACCGCCGACATCTACATCGGCTGCCTCCTCGTGATGTTCGGCGTCTACCCGACGCTGCTCGCGACCGTCGCCAAGGTCAACCCCGTCCAGTTCTTCAAGGGCGCCTGGCCCGCGATCCAGCTGGCCTTCGTCTCCCGCTCGTCCGTGGGCACCATGCCGCTGACGCAGAAGGTCACCGAGCGGCTCGGCGTGCCGAAGGAGTACGCCTCCTTCGCCGTGCCGTTCGGCGCGACGACCAAGATGGACGGCTGCGCCGCGATCTACCCGGCGATCGCCGCGATCTTCGTGGCCCAGATCTTCGACATCCAGCTCGGTGTCGGCGACTACCTGCTGATCGCGTTCGTCTCGGTGGTCGGCTCCGCCGCCACGGCCGGTCTCACCGGCGCGACGGTCATGCTGACCCTCACCCTCTCCACCCTCGGCCTGCCGATGGAGGGCGTGGGCCTGCTCCTCGCGATCGACCCGATCCTGGACATGATCCGCACCGCGACCAATGTCGCCGGGCAGGCCCTGATCCCGGTTCTGGTCTCCGCACGTGAGAACCTGCTCGACCGTACGGCGTACGCCACGGCCGACGGCTCCTCCCTGGACGAGCCGCTCGACGAGCCGCGCGACGCGGCGGAGCCGGTCACCGCGGCCGCCTGACGGGCCGACCGGCCGCACGCGTCGACGGGCCCCCTGGGCGGTCCTTCCCCGGTTTCGCGGGCGAGGGCCGTCCAGGGGGCCCGTACGCTAAGCGCCATGGGTGCCGTGAAGACCAAGCGGATGCCGCGCGCGGTCCGTGAGCAGCAGATGCTGGACGCCGCCGTGCGGATCTTCGGCCAACGCGGCTACATGGCCGCGTCGATGGACGAGATAGCCGAACTCGCCGGCGTGTCCAAGCCGTTGGTCTACCTGTACCTCAACTCGAAGGAAGACCTCTTCACCGCCTGCATCCGCCGGGAGGCGGGGGCCCTCGTCGAGGCGGTGCGGGCCGGGGTCCACCGCGACCTGCCCGCCGACCGGCAGCTGTGGGAAGGCCTCGGCGCCTTCTTCACGCACACCGGCGAGAACCCGGACGCGTGGTCCGTCCTGCACCTCCAGGCGCGCACGCACGGCGAGCCGTTCGCCGCCGAGGTCACCGCGATGCGCGAGGAGATCGTCGCGTTCGTGACGCAGCTGATCCTCGCCGGCGCCCGTGAGGCGCACCGCGACCCCGACCTGCCCGAGGGCGAGGTCGCCGGGCTCGCCGAGGCCCTGGTCGGCGCCGCCGAGTCGCTCGCCGCCTGGGCCAACGCCACCCCCGGCGTCACGGCCCGCCAGACCGCGGCCACCATGATGAACTTCGCCTGGGCCGGGCTCGGCGACCTCATGGCGGGACGGCCCTGGGCCCCGCCGGAGGAGCAGCCGGGCCCTCACGCCGGGTAGACGTCCCCCGTCACATGGATCCGGTCCTGCCGGCCGCGCAGTTCGAACCGGCCGTCCCGCGCCGCGTACGTCACCGTCCCGGGCAGCAGGACCGGTGCCCTGAACTCCGCACGCAGATGGCAGCACTCCGTGACGCCGTGCGCGGCGAGGCAGCGGGCCACCGTCCACATGCCGTGGGCGATGGCCCGGGGGAAGCCGAACAGCCGGGCCGTGAGCGGGTGCAGGTGGATCGGGTTGCGGTCGCCGGACGCGGCTCCGTAGCGGCGCCCGACGTCCCCGGCGAGCCGCCACTCGGCGACCTCGGGCAGCGGCTCGCGCGCCCGCGTCTCCCGGGGGGCCGCGGCCGGGTGCCGCGTGCGGTGCCGGGCCAGGTACGTGCTCCTCGACTCCCACACGACGTCCCCGCCGTCGCGCGCCTCGGTGACGACCGTGGCCTGCGTGCCGCGTCGGTGGGGCGCCAACCCGTCGACACGCACCGAGAGTTCGTACGCTTCGCTCGCCGGCATCCGGCCGTGCCGCGTCACGGTGATCGACGTGTGGACGAGGCCGAGCAGCGGCAGCGGGAAGTCCCGGCCGCTCATCAGCCGCATGGCCAGGGGGAACCCGAGCACATGCGGATAGGTCACCGGCAGCGCGTCCTCCCCGGTCGGGAACCCGCAGACCCGCTCGTACGCCGCGAGCCGCGCGAGGTCGACGCGCAGCCCGGGCACGACGAGCCGGGTGCGGTCGAACTCCGCGTCGGAGCGCGGGCGTTTGAAGGGGGACAGCAGGGCGCCGCGGGCGAGGAGCGGGGCGAGGGAGGGGGACCGGGGGAGGGCGAGATCGGCGGGGGAGGCCATCACGCCCCCAGCAGGCTCTGGCCGCACACGCGGACGACCTGGCCGTTGACCGCGCCCGAGGCCGGGTGGGCCAGCCAGGCGGTGGTCTCGGCGACATCGGCCGGGAGGCCGCCCTGGGCGAGGGAGTTCATACGGCGGCCCGCCTCGCGGATGAACAGCGGGACGGCGGCCGTCATCTTCGTCTCGATGAAGCCGGGCGCCACCGCGTTGACCGTCACGCCGTGTTCCGCGAGCGCGCGCGGGGCGAGGGAGCGGACCAGCCCGACGACGCCCGCCTTGCTCGCCCCGTAGTTGGTCTGGCCGGCGTTGCCGGCGATCCCCGCGATCGAGGCGGTGGCGACGATCCGGCCGCCGCGCTTCAGCGTCCCGTCCTTCAGCAGGGCGTCCGTGGTGCGCAGCACGCTCCCCAGGTTCACCTCGAGGACGGAGCCCCAGCGTTCGGCCGGCATGTTCACCAGACGCCGGTCGCGGGTGATGCCCGCGTTGTGGATCAGCAGGTCCAGGCCGTCGGGCAGGGCGTCGGCGATCCGCGCGCCCGCGTCGGCGGCCGTGATGTCGAGCAGCAGCGCGGTGCCGCCGAGCCGATCGGCGACCCGCCGGGCGTCCTGCTCGGCCTGCGGCACGTCCAGGACGACGACCCGGGCCCCGTCCCGGGCGAGGGTCTCGGCGACCGCCTCACCGATGCCGCGGGCGGCGCCGGTGACCAGGGCGGTGCGGCCGGTCAGGGGGCGCTCCCCGTCGGGGGGAGTGCTCTCGTGGGGTGTTCCCACCTCGATCACCTGCCCGCTGACGTACGCCGACTTCGGCGACAGCAGGAAGCGCAGAGTGGACTCCGCGGCGGCGGCGTCCGTGAGCCGGAGCAGGTTCACCGTCCTGCCCCGGCCGATCTCCTTGCCGAGGGAGCGCGTGAAGCCCTCCAGGGCCTGCTGGGCCGCGGCCTGGTGGTGGTCGGCGGGGTCGAGCGGCGCACCGAGCACGACCACGCGGCCGCTCGGGGCGACCGACCGCAGAACCGGATGCAGGGCCGCGTGCACCTCGGCCAGCCCCTCGACGTCCCGTACGCCGGTCGCGTCCAGGACGACGGCGGCCGTGCGGCCGCTGCCGGCCGGGCCGGGGCCCGTGCGGGCCAGGACCGGCGCCAGGCCGAGGGCGGACCGGCCGGCGGTGAGATGCAGCAGACCGCCGTCCAAGGCGGGCCGCTCGGGGGACCAGCGGGTCAGCGCCGCCGGCTGCGGCAGACCGAGCCGGCGGGTGAGGAAGCGGCCGGGCGCGGTACCGGTGAAGCGCAGATAGCGGTCGGCCATGTCCAACTCCCAGTTCCGAGGACGGCTCACAGAAGCCCACAGTTGCTTACTCTGGAGTAAGGTTACCCGAGGTAAGGCTACGTCACAGACGAGGAGCAGGTCGAGATGAGCCCTCAGCAGCTGTCGCCGTCGGTGCGGCGCGTGGCGATCGTCGGCGGAGCGCGCATCCCCTTCGCCCGTTCCGACGGCCCCTACGCCACCGCCTCCAACCAGCAGATGCTCACCGCCGCCCTCGACGGCCTCGTCGAGCGGTACGGACTCCAGGAGCCCGGCACGGTCGGCGAGTTCGTCGCCGGGGCCGTGCTCAAGCACAGCCGCGACTTCAACCTCGCCCGCGAGAGCGTCCTCGGCTCGAAACTCCACCCCCGCACCCCCGCCTACGACATCCAGCAGGCCTGCGGCACCGGCCTCCAGGCCGTCATCGCCGCCGCCAACAAGATCGCCCTCGGCCAGACGGAATCGGCCGTCGCGGGCGGCGCGGACACCGCCAGCGACGCCCCCCTCGGCGTCAACGACTCCCTGCGCCGCATCCTGCTGGAGGCCCGCCGGGCGAAGTCGCCGGGCGGGCGCCTGAAGGCCCTGGCGAAGGTGCGCCCGGCCCACCTCGTCCCCGACATCCCGCGCAACGCCGAGCCGCGCACCGGCCTGTCCATGGGCGAACACGCCGCCGTCACCGCCCGCGCCTGGGGCATCGCCCGCACGGCACAGGACGAACTCGCGGCCACCAGCCACCAGCGGCTGGCGGCGGCGTACGAACGCGGCTTCTTCCAGGACCTGGTGGTGCCCTTCCGCGGCCTGGCCCGCGACCAGAACCTGCGCCCCGGCTCGACGGTGGAGAAACTCGCCTCCCTGAAGCCGGTGTTCGGCCTCGACCACCCCGACCCGACCATGACGGCCGGGAACTCCACCCCGCTGACGGACGGCGCCGCGACCGTGCTGCTGGCGAGCGAGGACTGGGCCCGCGAACGCGACCTGGAGCCACTGGCGTACCTCACCGCGTACGAGACGGCGGCCGTCGACTTCGTGGGCGGCGACGTGGCCGGCGGCGAGGACGGGCTGCTCATGGCGCCCGCCCGCGCCGTCCCGCGCATGCTGGAGCGGGCCGGACTCGGCCTGGACGACTTCGCCCTCGTCGAGATCCACGAGGCGTTCGCCTCCCAGGTGCTGGCGACGCTCGCCGCCTGGGAGAAGCGCGGCCTCGGCACGGTGGACCGCGCCCGGCTGAACGTCGCCGGCTCCTCCCTCGCGACCGGGCACCCCTTCGCCGCCACCGGCGCCCGGATCGTGGCCACCCTGGCCAAACTCCTCACCGAACGGGACGCCCCCGCCCGGGGGC
Source organism: Streptomyces sp. NPDC092370 (assembly GCF_044755265.1). NCBI lineage: Bacteria > Bacillati > Actinomycetota > Actinomycetes > Kitasatosporales > Streptomycetaceae > Streptomyces > Streptomyces sp. NPDC092370. The sequence goes on from NZ_JBIVQO010000008.1 coordinate 79,511, forward strand.
TGATCTCCGTCTGCGCGGCGGGCGGGCAGGGGGTGACGGCGATCCTGGAGCGGGCCTGAGGGCCGCGGGCGGGCAGGGGGTGACGGCGATCCTGGAGCGGGCCTGAGGGCCGCGGGCGGGCGGAACCTGAAGAACCTTCACCTAACCCCCGATAATGCACAGGCCTGGCTCCGGACCATCCCCGAACCCGCACGAACCCGCCACGTGAGCACCGTACGATCCCGTTCCTACCGGCAGTAACCCCTTTCTGGGGGTTCCGCCGGTTGAGCGCCTCGACGTGCGAGGCACGTACGTCATGCAGCAAGCAGTTTTTTCCGCTGCACGCCCCAGGAGCCGCCCGTGTCCACTGCGTATCCCTCCTCCGCCTACGGTGACGCGTACGGAGGGCCCGTACTGGTCGAGCCCGAGGTACGGCGGCTGGACGGGGCCGTGCGGGAGGCCTCCGTACCGCCGCTGGCCCCGCCGTGGACCCACGGGTCCCTCGCCGACCTCCCCTTCGACAACGCGAGCGCGAACCCGGGTGCCGTGGCCCTCAGCCGCAAGGACGCCGACGGGCGCTGGAGCGACGTCACGGCCGAACAGTTCGCCGGCCAGGTGACGGCCGTGGCGAAGGGCCTGATCGCCGAGGGCCTGATGCCGGGCGACCGGGTCGCCGTCATGGCCCGCACCATCTACGAGTGGACGGTCCTGGACTTCGCCGCCTGGGCGGCCGGACTGGTCACCGTCCCCGTCTACCCCACCTCCTCCGTCTTCCAGGCCCGCTGGATCCTCCAGGACTCCGGCGCGGTCGCCCTGGTCACCGAGACCGCCGCGCAGGCCGCCGCCCTCGGCCCCGAACGTGAACGCCTGCCCGACCTCAAGCACCTGTGGGTCGTCGAGAAGGGCCACGTGGCGCGACTCGCGGAAGCCGGGGCCCACCTGCCCGACCAGGAGGTCGAGGTGCGGCGCGGCATGCTCGGCCCCGACACCCTCGCCACGCTCGTCTACACCTCGGGCACCACCGGCCGCCCCAAGGGCTGCGCACTCACCCACGGCAACTTCTTCGCCGAGGTCGACAACGCCATCGAGCTGCTCTACCCCGTCTTCCGGGCCAAGACCAGCGAAGAGGCCTCCGTCCTGCTGTTCCTGCCGATGTCCCACGTCTTCGGCCGCATGGTGGCCATCGCCTGCGTCCGGGCCCGCGTACGGCTGGGCCACGCGCCCAGCATCAAGGCCGAGCACCTGCTGCCGGACCTGGCGAGCTTCCGGCCGACCTGTCTGCTGGCCATCCCGTACATGCTGGAGAAGGTCTTCAACTCCGCCCGCGCCAAGGCCGAGGCCGGCGGCCGGGTCACGTCCTTCGACCGCGCGGTGGCGGTGGCGCAGCGCTACGGAGAGGCCCTGGAGGCCCAGCAGACGGGCACCGGACCCGGCCCCACCCGCGCCCTCAAGACCGCCCGGGCCTTCTACGACCCGCTGGTCTACCGCCGCATCCGCAGCGCCATGGGCGGCAGAGTCCGCTACGCCATCTGCGGCGGCTCCCCGCTCGGCCGCCGCCTCGCCGCGTTCTACGCCGGTGCCGGCATCGAGATCTTCGAGGGCTACGGACTGACGGAGACCACCGGCGCGAGCACCGTCACCCCGCCCCTGAAACCCCGCCTGGGCACCGTCGGCTGGCCCCTGCCCGGCACGCGCGTGCGCATCGCCGCCGACGGGGAGATCCTCGTCGCCGGCGATCACGTGCTGCGCGGCTACTGGGACCCGCAGGCCGGTGGCGTCACCCCCGCCGCCCCCGACGGCTGGCTCGCCACCGGCGACATCGGCGAACTGGACGACGAGGGCTATCTGACGATCACCGGCCGCAAGAAGGAACTGCTGATCACCGCGGGCGGCAAGTCCGTCGCCCCGGCCCCCCTGGAGAACTGGCTGCGCGCGCACCCGCTGATCTCCCAGTGCCTCGTCCTGGGCGACGGCCGCCCGTTCGTCTCCGCGCTGATCACCCTCGACCCGGCCGGGATCACCCACTGGCGCCAGATGAACGGCAAGCACCCCGTACCGCCGGGGCTCCTCGTCGACGACGAGGAACTGCGCGCCGTGCTCCAACGGGCCGTCGACGAGGCCAACAAGATGGTCTCCCGCCCGGAATCCATCCGCCGCTTCGCCGTCCTCCCCGAGGACTTCACGGAAGAGGCGGGCCATCTGACCCCGTCCATGAAGCTCCGCCGGGAGGCCGTGCTGCGCGCGTTCGCCGCCGAGGTGGAGGCCTTGTATACGCGGTGAGGCACCTTTGCGATGTCTTCACACGTGGTTCTTGACGACGCCAGGCGTCTGCCCGTTGGCTTTCGACCACCTCGTCACGATGCTCCCCCATCGGAAGGCACCACCAGTGATAGCGCGCAACCCCCGTCAGGCCGCCGTTCGGCACCTCTCCATGGCCCTGGCGGTCTCCGTATCGGCCCTGTCCCTCACCGCATGCGGCGACGGCGGGAGTGACGACACCGCCGCGAAGAAGGGCAACGACATCACGGTGGGACTCCTGCTGCCCGACCGGGACACGGCACGCTTCGAGAAGTTCGACTACCCGCTGATCAAGCGGGAGGTCGCCTCCCTCACGGACGGCCAGGGCACGGTCCGCTACGCCAACGCCGAGGCCAGCGTGTCCAGACAGAGCGAGCAGTTCCAGAAGATGATCAGCGAGAAGGTCGACGTCATCCTCGTCGACGCGCTGAACTCCAAGACCATCGCCACGGACGTCCGGAAGGCCAAGGACGCCGGCATCCCGGTCATCGCCTACGACCGGCTCGCCGAGGGCCCCATCGACGCCTACGTCTCCCACGACAACGAACTCGTCGGCCAGGTGCAGGGCCGCGCCATCATCGGGGAGCTCGGCGAGAAGGCCGAGAAGAGCAAGGTCGTCATGATGAACGGCGACCCCGCCGACCCCAACACCGCACGCTTCAAGGACGGCGCGCTCAGCGAACTCCAGGGCCAGGTCAACATCGTCAAGCAGTACGACACCAAGGAGTGGAAGCCCGCGATCGCCAAGGAGCACATGAAGGAGGCGATCCAGGCCGTCGGGCTGAACAACATCGCCGCCGTCTACTCGGCCAACGACGGCATGGCGGGCGCCGTCATCGAGGCGCTCCAAGAGGCCGGTGCCACCAAGATGCCGCCGGTGACCGGGCAGGACGCCAACCTCGACGCGGTGCAGCGGATCGTCTCCGGCGAGCAGTACATGACCGTGTACAAGTCCTTCCTGCTGGAGGCGACCAACGCCGCGAAGATCGCGGTGGCCAAGGTCCAGGGCCGCACGATCGAGTTCGCCGCACTGACCCGCGAGACCGTCGACAGCCCGACGCAGAAGAACATCCCCGCGATGCTCGTCCCGGTGGTCGCCCTCACCAAGGACAACATCAAGGACACGGTGATCACCGACGGCGTCTACACCGTGAAGGACATCTGCACCGCCGAGTACAAGGCGGACTGCGCGGCCATCGGCCTCGAGTAGCGGGCATCGGCCTGGAGTAGCGGGCATCGGCCTCGAGTAGCGGGCATCGGCCTGGAGTAGCGGGCATCGGCCTCGAGTAGCGGGCATCGGCCTCGAGTAGCGGGCATCGGCCTGGAGTAGCGGGCATCGGCCTCGAGCGGCCATCGGACTCGAGCAGCGGCCATCGGACTCGAGTAGCGGGCATCGGCCTCGAGTAGCGGGCATCGGCATCGAGCAGCGGGCGCGGTGGGGGCCGCACGGGTCTTGACTTCGCAAGACCCTCGCGCGACAGTCCCCACCCCTTTCGCGTTCTCGTCGGGCTGGAGCGGCCATGACCACACGCACGGACACCGCAGCAACTGCCGGCACACCGTCCCGCAGACGGCTACTGGCCGGAGCCGCCGGCGCCGGCCTCGCGGTCGCCACGGGAGTGCACCAGAGCGCCCGGGCAGCCGACTTACCCCCGCTCGGCACCTACGACGTCGTCGTCATCGGCTCCGGGGCCGCCGGCATGACCGCCGCGCTGACGGCCGCGCGCCAGGGCCTGAGCTGCGTCGTCGTGGAGAAGGCCCCGACCTTCGGCGGCTCGGCCGCCCGCTCCGGAGCCGGGATCTGGATCCCGAACAACCCCGTGCTCCTCGCGGCGGGGGTGCCCGACACCCCCGCGAAGGCCGCCGCCTACCTCGCCGCTGTCGTCGGCCCGGACGTCCCCGCCGACCGGCAGCGGGCCTTCCTCACCCACGGCCCGGCGACGATCTCCTTCGTCATGGCGAACAGCCCGCTCCGGTTCCGCTGGATGGAGGGCTACAGCGACTACTACCCCGAACTGCCCGGCGGCCTGCCGAACGGCCGCTCCATCGAGCCGGACCAGTTCGACGGCAACCTCCTGGGCTCCGAACTGGCCCGCCTGAACCCGCCGTACATGGACGTCCCCGCCGGCATGGTGGTCTTCAGCGCCGACTACAAGTGGATCGCCCTCGCCGCCGTGAACGCCCGGGGCGCGGCCGTCGCCGCCCAGTGCCTCGCCCGCGGCGCCAAGGCGGCGACGCTCGGCCAGAAACCCCTGACCATGGGCCAGGCGCTCGCGGCGGGCCTGCGCGCCGGGCTGCGAGCGGCCGGGGTCCCGGTCTGGCTGAACACGCCCCTGACGGACCTGCACGTCGAGAACGGCACGGTCACGGGAGCCGTCGTCACCCGCGACGGCGCTCCCGGCCTGGTCCGCGCCCGCCGGGGCGTCATCGTCGGCTCGGGCGGCTTCGAGCACAACGCGGCCATGCGGCAACGCTTCCAGCGGCAGCCCATAGGCACCGAGTGGACCGTCGGAGCCAAGGAGAACACCGGCGACGGCATCCGCGCGGGGGAGCGGCTGGGCGCGGCCCTCGACCTGATGGAGGACGCCTGGTGGGGCCCGGCCGTCCCCGTCCCCGGCCAGCCCTACTTCTGCCTCGCCGAACGCACCCTGCCCGGCGGACTGCTGGTGAACGGCTCGGGCCGGCGCTTCGTCAACGAGGCCGCGCCCTACAGCGACGTCGTGCACACCATGTACGACGTCCACGCCACCGAACCGGCCATCCCGTGCTGGCTCGTCGTCGACCAGAACTACCGCAACCGCTACCTCTTCAAGGACGTCCTGCCGACGCTGCCCCTCCCCGACACCTGGTACGACTCCGGCGCCGCCCACAAGGAGTGGACCCTGGACGCCCTGGCGGCCTCGATCGGCGTCCCCGCGGCGGCCCTGCGCACCAGCGTCAGCCGCTTCAACGCCCAGGCGCGGCGGGGCGAGGACCCCGACTTCCACCGCGGCGACAGCGCCTACGACCACTACTACACGGACCCGTCGGTCCTCCCCAACTCCTGCCTGGCCCCCCTCTGGCTCCCCCCGTACCACGCCTTCCGCATCGTCCCCGGCGACCTCGGCACCAAGGGCGGCCTCCGCACGGACGCCCGGGCCCGGGTGCTGCGCGAGGACGGCTCGGCGATCCCGGGCCTGTACGCGGCGGGAAACGCGAGCGCGGCCGTGATGGGCCACAGTTACGCGGGCGCGGGTTCGACGATCGGCCCGGCGATGACGTTCGGGTACATCGCGGCGCGGGACATCGCGGGGGTTCTGTAGGGCTGAGGCGGGGCTGAGGCGGGGCCGGGGCAGAACCGGGGCAGGGCTGAGGCGGGGCCGCGGCAGGGGCTGGGGCAGGGCTGAGGCGGGGCCGGGGCAGGGTCGGGGCCGGGGCAGGGCTGGGGCAGGGCCGGGGCCAGAGTCGGACTCGGGGCCAGGGCCAGGGCCAGGGCCAGGGCCAGGGTCAGGGTCGGAGCGGGGCCGGGGCCGGCGCCGGTCGGCGCGGGAGACGGCCGGGAGCCGCCGGCAGCGTGGTCGGCAGCGGGCTCGCTCTGGGGAGCGCACGCCCGGCTGCGGCGGTCGCCCGGGCGTCGCACGTGGGGCCGGGGCGATGCCCGGGTGACCTACGGCCCCGGCTTGCGGGCCACGAGGCTCGCCTGGGCGACCGGCTCACCGCTCGTCTCGTCCGGCTCGCGCACGGTCCGTTGGCGGACGGTGAAACCGGCTGCTTCCAGCAGCGCCGCGATGTGCTCCGGCCGACGGCGGCGGAAGGTCAGCGCCACCGGGTGGCCGAAGGCCTCCTCGTAGTGGCGGGGTTCGTCACCGCACTGGAAGCCCAGGAGGAGGTGGCCGCCGGGGCGCAGGACACGGTGAAAACCGGCGAAGAGGGCGGGCAGGTGCTCCTCGGGCGTGTGGATGGTCGAGTACCAGGACACGACACCGTCGAGCGAGCCGTCCGGCAGGTCCAGCTCCTGCATCGAGCCCTTCACGAACCGCAGGTCGGGGTTCTCACGACGAGCGACCGCGAGCATCGACTCCGACAGGTCCAGCCCGAACACCGACAACCCCCGCGACGCCAGGAACGCCGTCACCCGCCCGGGCCCGCACCCCAGATCGGCGACCTCGCCCCCCTCACCCACGAGCCCCGCGAACCCGGACAGCACCCCGAGGTCCAGTGGTGTCCCCGCCCCCAGGTCGCCGAAGTGGACGGCGTACGCCTCGGCGACGGTGTCGTAGAACTTGCGGGTCTCGATCAGGAAGTCGGCATCGGCCATGGCCGCAGACCCTAGCGCGAGCCCTGTCCCTCCGACCGGCGCGTACGGGCCGAACCGGCTCGTGGTCCTCGCGCTCCTCAGCCCAGCCCTGGGGTGGCCCTTTCGTCTCCCCGGCCCTCGCGCTCCTCAGCCCAGCTCGGGGAAAACGGCGCTTGGTCTCGTCGGTTCTCGCTCTGCGAGGCGTCTTCCTGGCCCTCGCGCTCCTCAGCTCTGGGGCGGCCCTTGGTCTCCGCGGTCCTCGCTCGGCGAGGTGTTTCCCCTGCCCTCGCCCGATGGGCCGACAACCGGGCCCTCGCCCGATGGGCCGACAACCGGGCCCTCGCCCGATGGGCCGACAACCGGGCCCTCGCCCGATGGGCCGACAACCGGGCCCTCGCCCGGCTCCCCGTCCCTCTGGTCCGGCTGGGTCCGCCCCGCGTCGATACCCGCCCCCGCTCCGGCTCCGATCGCTGTGCCGAAGCCGATGCCCAGGGCCAACCCCAGGCCGAGGTTGTCGAAGACGGTCATGCCGAGCACGAGGCCTATGGCCGTGCCGAGGGCGAGGCCTATCGACAGGCCCGTGGCCAGGGCGTTGTCGGCGGGGGAGCCATCCCGGGACTCGTCGGCAGGGGTGCCGCCGGCCTCCCCACTGTTCTCCGGATCGTCGCGCATCCGCCCATCGTCGCATGGCCTGTATTCGCCGAGAATTCACCGAGCGGAAGGGCCCGAAAAGGGCAGGAGCCCCGTCGCCTGGCGGCGCGGGGCTCCTTGGGTACTACAAATCAGACCGGCGTGACGTTCTCAGCCTGCGGGCCCTTCGGACCCTGCGTGACGTCGAAAGACACCTGCTGGTTCTCCTCGAGCGAGCGGAAGCCGCTCGCGTTGATCGCGGAGTAGTGGACGAAGACGTCGGGGCCGCCGCCCTCCTGGGCGATGAAACCAAAGCCCTTTTCGGCGTTGAACCACTTGACGGTTCCGGTAGCCATAAGCCCTCCTTGGGCTTCAAAAGGGTTGCCCTGCTCCAGAACCAGCAAGTGTGAAGATGAATTCTGCACAAGTGCATATGTCTGAGAATGACGAGAGCCCGCGGTCACATGCTCCGCAGGCTCTGTACTGCAAGGGAAACCAAACTGCAACTTGCGACGAGCCTAGCACGCAGACTCCGGAATGCAATAGGGGTCAAGATCACGTCACCCGAATGTTTGAACATCCCTCGGCCGACTGGCGGAAGGGGTGCTCACCGCGGCCCGCACCCCGACCGCGGGCCCGCGCGCCGGTCCGCGCGCCCCGAGGGCTAGCCTCGCGATGTGGACAATCCTCGCACCCGGCCGCGCGTCGGCCACATCCAGTTCCTGAACTGCCTGCCCCTGTACTGGGGGCTCGCGAGAACGGGCACGCTCCTCGACTTCGAGCTCTCCAAGGACACCCCGGAGAAGCTCAGCGAGAAGCTGGTGCAGGGCGAACTCGACATCGGTCCGATCACCCTCGTCGAGTTCCTCCGGCACGCCGACGACCTGGTCGCCTTCCCCGACATCGCCGTCGGCTGCGACGGGCCGGTGATGTCCTGCGTGATCGTCTCGCAGGTCCCCCTGGACCAGCTCGACGGCGCCCGCGTCGCCCTCGGGTCGACCTCCCGCACCTCCGTCCGCCTCGCCCAGCTGCTCCTCGCCGAGCGCTACGGCGTCCAGCCGGACTACTACACCTGCCCGCCCGACCTGAGCCTGATGATGCAGGAGGCCGACGCCGCCGTCCTCATCGGCGACGCGGCACTGCGCGCGAACATGCTCGACGGGCCGCGCTTCGGCCTGGCCGTGCACGACCTGGGCGCGCTGTGGAAGGAGTGGACGGGCCTGCCGTTCGTCTTCGCGGTCTGGGCGGCCCGCCGCGACTACCTGGAGCGCGAGCCCGTCATCACCCGCCGGGTGCACGAGGCCTTCCTCCACTCCCGCAACCTCTCCTTGGAGGAGGTCGGCAAGGTCGCCGAGCAGGCCGCCCGCTGGGAGGCCTTCGACGAGGAGACCCTCGCCCGCTACTTCACCACCCTCGACTTCCGCTTCGGCGACGCGCAGCTGGCGGCGGTCGCCGAGTTCGCGCGGCGGGTCGGCCCGACGACCGGCTTCCCGGCGGATGTGAAGGTGGACCTCCTCCAGCCGTGAGCCGGGCGGTGCTCCGGCACCCCTGTGCCGGAGAGCGCAGGCGTGCCGGGGGCCGGGATGCGTCCCCGCGGGCCTGCGGGGGAGGAGCGACGCCATGCGGCCGCTCGACGTCGACGAACCCACGGCCGTGGGGCCCCACCGGCTGCTCGGCCGGCTGGGCTGCGGCGGCATGGGCCGGCTCTACCTGGGCCGCAGCGTCGCCAGGCCGCACGGTCACCGTGAAGACCGTGCATCCGCACTTCGCGACCTCGCGCCGGACGAGGAGTTCCGGGCCCTCCCCCGAACTCTCGCTGCGCTCCAGCAGGGGAACCCCCATCGGCGCGAGGTCGAGGCCGCGCGCCGGGTCGGCGGTACCAGGACGGCGCCCGTCCTGGACGCCGACCCGGGGGCGCGGTGCCGTGGGTGGCGACGGCGAAGACGCACCACAGCGGCTGCAACCCGGCCGCCAACCCGGCCGCCACCACCGTCCGCATCAGGCCGGTGGGCGACGACCTCCAGTACCGGTCGGAGAGCGCGGAGTCGGGGCGGTCGCAGCCTCGGATGCCGGCGGTGCGGTGACCGGGGCAGCCGTCCCGCTTCGGACCGGCCGCCCCGCCCGCCGCCTCACCCCGGGATGACGACCGTGCGCAGCTCGCCGTCGCCGAGGTGCAGCATGCCCTTGCCGGGGACGACCTGGCCGCCGACCATGCCGCGGTTGAGGCGGACACCGACGAGGTCACCGCTGGAGGACTCCTGCGGGGAGAGCAGGAGGCCCCGCCGGGCCTTCTTCGCGTCGACCTGCCAGCCCGAGAAGCCGCTGCACACGTCCTCCTCGTCACCGGCGATGACGAGCGCGAGCCCGCGCTCGGCACCGCGGGAGACCAGCTTCTTCATCTGGCTCTCTGCGTCGCAGTCCTCCAGAAGCTCGCCGTCGTCGACGAGAACGGCGATCGGCTCCTCCAGGGACGCCTGGTCGATGAGCTCCTCGAACTCGTCCTCGTCGATGTCGTCACCGGTGAAGACCTTCAGCACGCCGTCCGTGCCGTCGAGTTGGCGGAGCGGGGACTGGCGCGGGGCCGCGACGACCAGACGCGTGCCCTGGGACAGGAACGACTGCGCGAAGTTCATCATCACCGTCGAGCGGCCGGACTTGGCAGGGCCCGCCACGACGAACGCCGGTACGCCCTCGGCCAGATCGGGCCCGAAGCCGATGATCTCGTCACCACCGATGCCGACCAGACCCCACAGGCGTGAACGGGACGCTTCCGGGTCGCGCAGCTCCCAGGCCTCCGGGAAGGAGATGCGGCTGGGCAGGCTGTCGACGCGGAACGGGCGGCGTGAGCGGGGGACGGCGGCGTCGCGGGCCGTGGCCGCCTCACCGATCGCCGCCAGCGCCGCGGCCTGCCCCTGACCGGTCGTGTCCTGCGCGAGCAGCGCGAACTGCGTCTCCGTACCGAACTCGTTGCGGAACGCACGCCCCGGCGGAATCTCCTCCGGCACCTTGCGCGCCGGGATACCCAGCGCCGAGAAGTCGCTGCGGTCGGCGAGCCGCAGTCCGTACTTGTCCTCGGTGAGGGTCGCGATCCGGCCCACCAGAAGGGTCCGGTCACCCGTCAGGACCAGGTGGATGCCGACGCTCGCGCCCTCGCGCATCATCGTCTGCAACTCGTCGGTCAGCGACCCGTGGTCGACCTCGCCGAGGGTGGGCACCCAGCCCTCCCAGCGGTCCAGCAGCACCACGATGTGCGGCAGCCGCTCGTCCTCGGCGACCGACGCCCGCTGCTCCCCGATGTCCGCGAAGCCCTTCTCCGACAGCAGGTCCTGACGACGGCTCATCTCGCCCTTGAGCCGGTTGACGAGCCGCACGACCCGCTCGGTCTGGTTACGGCTCACGACCGCACCGCAGTGCGGCAGCCGCGTCAGGGCGTTGAGCGCGCCGTTGCCGCAGTCGATGCCGTAGAGGTGCACATCGGCGACCGAGTGCGTACGGGCGATGGAACCCGCCAGGGTGCGCAGCACCTGGGAGCGGCCGCTGCGCGGGGCGCCGCCGATCATCAGATGGCCGAAGGAGGAGAAGTCCACGGCGACCGGGCGGCGCGACTGGCTCGCGGGCAGGTCCTCGATGCCGTACGGCGCCGGCGGCAGCTTCCCGGGCCCACCGGCGAACGCGGGCACCTCCACCTCGTCCAGCAGCAGCGTCTCGTCCAGCGCCGGCAACCACGGGCTGTGCTGCGGCGGGATGCCGAGGGAGCGGTTGGCGTCGCGGATGGTGTCGACGAGGACCTTCAGATCGGTGATCTCCTCGTCCTCCCGCGACTCCGCCTTCGGCTTGACCAGCGCCGCCCGCCCCAGATCCTCCCAGGTCAGCGGGCCAACCCAGGGCATCAGCAGGGCAGGGTCGGCCGCACCGGGCCGACGGCCACCCACCCGTCCGGACTGGAACGGCACCAGGGAGGCGTGCCCGAGCCGGGCGTACGCGCGACCCGGGGTGTTCTTGGAGATGTGCCCCGCCTCGGGCGAGTCGATGACGTCCGACGACTCGCCGCCGTCCGTCACCCGCAGCGCGATACGGAGGTTGGTGTTGGCCCGGATCTCGGGGGACACGACACCCGAAGGCCGCTGCGTCGCCAGCAGCAGGTGAATGCCGAGGGAACGACCACGCTGGGCGATGTTCACGAGCCCCGTCACGAAGTCCGGCAGGTCACGCACCATCGAGGCGAACTCGTCGATCACGATGAGCAGCCGGGGCACCGGCCGGTGCGACGGATCCCGGCGCACCAGGTCCTGGTAGTCCTCGATGTCCTTGGCGTCGGCCGCGGCCAGGATGTGCTCGCGCCGGTGCAGTTCCGCACCCAGCGACTCCAGGGCCCGCTCCACCAGGTGGGCGTCCAGGTCGGTGACCATGCCGACGGTGTGCGGCAGATGCACACAGTCCTTGAAGGCCGCGCCACCCTTGTAGTCGACCAGCACGAACGTCATGTTCTCCGGCGTGTTCGCCACCGCCAGCGCCGCCACGATGGTCTGCAGCAGCTCCGACTTGCCCGAACCGGTCGTACCCGCGATCAGACCGTGCGGCCCGTCCTTGCGGATGTCGATGCCGAACGGCCCGTCGTACGACTCACCGATGACGGCCAGCGTCGACTGCCCGCCCATCCGCCAGCGGGCCACGATCGCGTCACTGGTCGGCGGCTCCAACTGCAGCACGTCCAGCAGCCGGCTCGACCCCGGCAACGCCGAGTCCTCGGTCTCACCGCTGATGTCCCGCAGCGGCGACAGCGACCGGGCGAGCCGCAGGCACCAGGCAGCGGAGACGAAGTCGGGCCGTACGTCCTTCAGCCGCTCCGCACCGGCCTCCTCGACCCGCAGCCGCAACTTCTCGCTCTGCTGGGCCTGTTCGGGCTGATGGGCGGTGGTGTGCCAGGCCTGGAACGAGGGGAACCCACCAGCGACCTGCTGGGACGACTGCACCTGCTGGGCGGCCGGCTGCGACTCCTCGGCCTTCGGCTCGGCCACGACGTACGCCTGGCATTCGCCGGGCAGGAACCGCTCCTCGGCGTCCAGACAGATCGCGAACATGGACACGGACGGCCCCTCGCGCAGCAGCCGCACCACACCCGGCAGGGACCGCAGGCGTCGCGAGCCGTCCCACACGACGACGATGTCGGGATCGCCGAAGCTCGAATTGCCCTGCGACTTGTTCTCCTCGGCGGCCTTCCTGCGCGCGTCGAGGATCTGCGTCAGCTCGCCGATACGGGCACCGACGGTCTCGGCGTCCGTCCCGATCAGCGCGTTCACGTCCTGCCCGCCGGACGGCCGGGCGTGCGGCAGCCAGCGCACCCAGTCCCACGACTCCCGCGCCGCGTTGTCGCTCAGCACGTAGAACTGCACGTCCATCGGGCTGTGCAGGGCCGCGGTCTGCGCGACCGCCCAGCGCCCGAGAGCACGGGCGGAATCCCCGGGCCCCGCCAGACCGACGACACCCAGCGTGCGCAGATGCAGCGCGACCGGGGCGTCCTCGATCTTCCAGGTCACCTGACGGCGGTGGTCGTCCTGCTCCGGGTCGTCGAGGACCACCTCGGACGGCAACTGCCCGGTCCCGAAACGGAGCAGAAGGTGATCGCGGTCGGTGCGCCGCCGCTCCCACAGACGCGTACGCGGCCCGGTCCCGAGGGCGAGCACGGTCGCCGGGTCGGGTATGGCCTGCCGTCGGTCGTTCCGCTCGGCGACCAGGGCGTCCTGAGCGTCCTTCTCGATCCGCTCCTTCTGCTCCTCGTACTCCTTGACCTGCTTGGCGTGCGATTTACGCCCGTGCTTCTTGTCGTTGTAGTAGTTGGCGAAGAGCAGGATCGGGCTGAGGGCAGCCATGATCAGGTAGTACCAGCGCTGGAAGATCATCACTGACACGACGGCACCGACGAGCGGCGTCAGCGCCATCAGCCAGGGCAGTGGCCTGGCCTCGTACTCGCGGGGCGACGACGGCAGCCGGAAGTTGGTCTGCCGCTCGGGCGGACGCAGCCGCGGGGGCCGGTTGTAGTCCAGGCCGATACCGTCGTCGGACCACTTGAGAGCGGCGTTCGGGGGTGTGTACCGGGTGAGTTCGAGAAGGGTGTTGCCGAGGCCGATCTGAGCGCCGAGGGGCCACTCGGTGGGCCCGGTCTTCTTCTCTTCTCTCTCCTTCGGTTCCTTCTTCTTGCCGCGCTTCCTGCCGCTGGGCTCGTCCTTGTCCTTGTCCTCGTCCTGCGCGAGGGGGGTGCCGTCGAGGGTGACGTGCTCCTTGTCCATGTGCACGGCGACCTGGCAGGTGCCGTCGGTGGCGACGGAGAGGGTGAGAGCCCGGGCGTCGACCTCGGGGTCGTCGACACGGACGTACGACGCCGCCCCGCTGCCGATGTCGTAGCGCCCGACGCCGAGCCGGTGCACGAACCCGGCCGCGGGCCCGCCGACGACCCGCAGCTCGACGAGCCCGGTCGGCTCCCCCGGAAGACACCCGGACGGATCCTGCAGACTGACCACGGCACCCTCACGCAGGGGCGACCCCACGACAGTTGCGCTGGGATCGACGGCATACCCGTCCACGTACACAAGGGGCGCGTTGCCGGCCGGCGCGTGCCGGTGCTGCCCGAGCGGGATGACCTGCGCCCCGCTGTGCCCCACCTGCTTGGCCAGTTCCTGCGCGATGTCCCCCACGGTGGACTCAGGATCGGCATCGAGTACCACGTCGGCGGTGCCACCGCCGTACGGGTCGACGACGGTCAGAGTCAGGCGCACGACTTGTCCTCCCCGTGCCACTGGGCCGGTGTGGCCGCTGTGGTGTCTGTCGCTGGTCCGCCGTGCCGCTGCCCTCGGTCACGCGGGTCCCAGTGGTACAGGGACGATATCCGCTCGGTACGACGGCGGGGCAATGGGGAGGCGCCGCGCCGTTCCCGATGGCAACGGCGTCCACGCTTTCATGACGGCTCGTTCACAAGCCGGGGATGTGGCCCCACATGCCACACCCGTAAGCTGCTGACGCAAGAGCGGACGATCACACCGGTTGGCCGGCTGTGACCGGCAACTCGGCTTCCGGGTCGGTGAGTCCGCAAACAGGGAAGCCACGGGGGTTGGCCCTGCGGCGTTGCGAGAGGAAGCGGCTTCATGGCCAAGGACCTTGATGTCACTTATCAGGACATGCGGGATGCAGCCAAGCATGTCGTGAAGGAGAAGGAAAAGCTCCAGGAGAGGCTCGAGGGCCTGAAGAAGTACATCAACAACCTTGTGCAGGGCGGCTACGTCACGAAGAGCTCGTCGAAGGCGTTCGACGAGAACTTCGACGAGTTCGTGCGCGGCATGAAGGACACGCTGGACGGTCTCGACGGCATGGGCGACTACCTGACCATGGCTGCGGACAAGTTCGAGCAGATCGACGAGGAACTGGCCAAGCAGGCTCGGAGCAAGTGACGGTCTGCTAGGAGATCCACAGCGATGGGGCGGGCTCACGTGGCCCGCCCCATCGGGCGCCGATACCGAGCGCATCAAGGGGTGTCGTGCGGGCGGTGACAGCGGACATGAGCGAGATCAGCGCATGCGGCATTGTCGTCCCCACCGACTGGGTGCCGCTCCCGCTCGAGCCGCCGGACGACGTCAAGGACTGGGCCAAGAGCACCGCGGCGGAGCTGTGCGATCGCAGCAGGGCGGCAGGCTGCGATCTGGACAAACGGATGTTGGGGAAGGAACTGCGGACTCGGGCCGACGACAGCCGCAGCGGGATCCCTTCTACGCGTCGCCTTCTTTCCTGACGGCTTCGACGTCGCGCTGGCGATCCTGGAAGTCGATCCGATTCATCCCGATGAACAGTCCCCGTCATCTCGTTGGACTGGCTTGCAGAGACTTTCAGCGCCGACGGAATCGCCGCCGGGTGGAGACGGACGAGCCGGCCGGAGAGGCGGTCGCTCCACCTCTCCGGCTCGTTGCCGCTCGTACTCCTGGCAGAGTTGGGCTGCCGTGCCGGCCCGGTGATCTCGACCCGCATGAGCGACAGAGGCGTCACGGCTCACCGCTCGAATGGTGCCGTTGGGGCACCGGTCAGTGAGCCGTCGCGGGAAGTCGGAGTGTCCGAGCGAAGTCATCCAGTGGCTCCAATGCCGCGGCGATCACTTCGGGATCGTCGTGGTGTCCGCGGAGGCACACGTCGGGGGTGCCGGGCGGGGTGTGCCAGTGATAGGTCACCGACGTCATCATGATGGTGCTGTCCGCCGGGTAGGAGCGGGTGACCCGGACGCCGTCCTCGCCCAGATGCGGGGAGGCGAAAGCAACGCTGCCGCTGCGCTGCTGCCACTCGGGAATGTCCGGGTGCGGCACGGTCGGCGCGCTGAACCCCTCGCAGGAAGCTGCATCAGGAGCTTCGCAGTGGATGCGGGTGGCGTGCATCACCAGGGGCATGTAGGTGAGCGGAACGGGGTGGTAGATGAACGCCTCGTCGGCCTGGAGCTTGTCCCGCAGGATGACGATCGTCTGCTCGTAGAAATCCTTGTGGAAGCGGCGGAGCTTACGGGTGAGTTCGATGTTGTGAATGGCGGCCAAGCCGGTCAGGTGCTGATCCAGCCATTCCTTGAAGGTCCGTCTGTCGATCTGGAGATGAAGATAACCCCAGAGATATGGGTCGGCATCCGTGTCGATGTGGAGTGGGGCGCCGAGGTCGGCGCTCCAGAGGGTGCCGTCTGACATGAGCGGTCTCTTTCGTCGGGGGGTGGGCAGTGGGGGAGGTCCTCAGGAGTAGCTCCAGCGGAATGTGCTCATGACGGCGTCGAACAGTTCCACCAGGGTGTCGTAGAAGGCGGGATCCGAGCCGGGCGCGATCAGGGCGCTGAAGGAAAAGGTGAGGTAGCGGTCAGGCGAGCTGTCCGGGATCGGTGCGAAGTACTCGACCCGACGGTGAGCGACGTCGACGCCCTGGGCCGCGTCGGCGGGTACCTCTCGCTCCGAGCGCAGTGCCGCGGTGCCGTCGAGCTCCCGTATCTCGGCTCCGGGGGTCTCAGAGGCGAGCGCGACCAGGACCGCTTCCGGGCCGCTGGTGGGCCTTACCCGCGGAATCTCGATCGGCTCGGAGGCCACTATCGAGACGGGCAGGGCGACGCCGTGGAGGCGTTCGGTGGGGAGGTAGAGAGTCATTCCTCCCTTCGCGCTGGCCCGGCGGACGACCTTCTTCATCTCCTGGGTCAGCTTGAGCCGGGCCTGGGGAATGTCGTCCTTGGGAAATCCGGCGGGCAACTGCGCCACGGCCTTGCGGACGATGCGGTCCATCGCTTCCCGGGTGCCCGTGTGCAGCGGAATCACATCCCAGCCAGGCGGCGGCACCAGGTTGAAGCCGTTTGGGGCCCGGCGTTGCTCAACGGTGGTCATTGCGCCCCCGCATGACCTCCACGGCATAGGCAACGCCTACGAAGAGGGCCCAGGCCGGGGCGGCGATCATACCCGGCCAGAAGCCGAAGAACAGTGAGGGCAGAAAGAAGCCGCCGCCCATGGCCAGATCCCGTGTGAGGTAGGGCGGACGGCGTGCATGACGGGGGTACTTTGCGAACACCCAGACGTAGTGCAGTAGGCAGCCGACGATCCCGGCCTCATAGACGTAGAGCACGTCATTCATCAGAGACTTCGGCACCAGGATCATAATGCCCAAAACTGGTAGAAAAAGGGGCATTCCGATGAAAAGCGTCAGTCGGAGCCGCCGGTTGGGGCCGGTGCCGATACCGGTGCGGGCGGCTTCGGCTTCAGTGATGCGTTGCGCCGAGTAGAGGTCCATGATCATTCCTCACCAGTGGGTGTCGGGGGCGGGCTTCAGGGTGTTGTCCTTCCAGTCCGAGTACGCCGCGTTGTATGGCTTTTCGCCGGTTCCGAACTTCTCGTCGGTCAAGCTTGTCAGGTCGCTCTTCCCTAGCGCCTTGTCCGTGACGTCCATCGCCATGCCGGTCCAGGCGACGCCGAGGCCCGCCTGGTAGGCCTTGTACGCCTTGTCCGCGGCGGCCCCCGCGGCCTCCGGGAAGGCAGCCTTGTTCGCCTGCAGCATCTTCGCCACGCCGGCCATCTCCTTGTCACCGAGATGCACCAGCGTCGACAACGGGCTGACTCTCAGCGGCCCCTTGGCGACCAAGCCGACGTTCTGGGAGATGGACTTTCGCATCGCGTTACGAGCCGCTCCGAGGGCTTGCCGCCCCGGTCCTTGCGGCATCTTGGTCATCATCCGCCCCGTGTCGTCCAGAACGCTCTTGACGCCCCTGAGCCCTCGGCTCAGGCCGGCGGTCCTTGCGGCCTGAGCGGCACCCACGGTGGCCTTTGCGCCTTTGGCGAGCTTCGAGGCTGCCCCGAGGCCACCCACGACGAGCAATCCACCCACGACATCGAAGATGACATCCGTCCAGGTAGCGTCACCGGAGGCCACCAGCAGAAGTCTGAGCCCGATCGTAAGCGCCGCGATGCCGAGGACGAGAAGATTCAAGCCGGGAATGGCGAGCGCCACAAAGCCCGCAATCGTCGCGATCCAGCCGAGAACATCGATAAAAGCCTTGATCAGGTCGGCATTGTCATGGACCCAGCCCTTGACGTCGTCCCACAATGAGTCCTCGATCACGTCTTCGATCTCGTCGCGGATCTTCCCGGCGTGGTGGCCGGCGCGCGTGTCCCGGTCTCCAGTGATGTTGTTCAGCCGGTTCCGGTACGACTGGAGGGGGTCGTGGTCGGTGCCGCTGACGGAGGGCTGGGGCGTGCCCTTCTCGGCGGATCCGGCTTCCTTCTTCTTCTCCGCCTCGATCTCGCCCTGCTTCTCCTTCGCCTGGTGCAGAACCTTGTCGGCGTCCGACTGGAAGTCCTCCAGTTCGTTCGACCACTTGGTCAGATGGCCGTGCACGCGCTCGTACCGGTCGGCCACCTCCCGCATGTGCTTCTCCAGCGTGCCGGACTCCTCACGCAGGCGTTTGACGTACTTGCCTTTGAGGGTGTCCTCGTCGCTGATCGCCTTGAGGTTCTTGGCCTGTTCCCGGAGTTTCTCGGCGACCGAGACCATGTGCTTGACCTCGGCGCGGATCTCCTCCGGGTCACCGGGCACGGGGTCGGAGTCACAGAGCGGCTGCCAGTCGACCGGACGGCGCTTGGATGTCGGTGTCACTTCTTCTGCTTCTTCTTGTTCTGCTTGGCCAACTCGTCGTCCAAGCTCACGAACGCCTTCTTGGTACCGGCCACGAGTTTGCCGACCGATTCGAGCGATTCGACGAGCCGGGTGCGGTAATCGTCCCAGTTGTCGACGAAGTCCTGCATCACGTCGGCTATTTCACCGGATCCCCAGTGTTTGTCCATGTCGTCGCGACGGTTCTCGATGTCCTCGAAGGTCTTCTTGAGCTGCCCTAGCTTGCGCTCGCAGTCCGCGAGGAAGTCGTAGTCGACCGTCAGGTCCGAGTCGCTCATGGATGACCCTTCCCCCGTATGTGTGCTCGCTGCTTTTGGTTCACCGGTTGACGGCCTGGATCTCCTGGACGGTGACCGCCTGTTCGTTGCCGAAGGTGCCGTTCGGGAGGTCGCCGCCGGCGCCGCCGGTGCCGGTCCAGTTGATTTCCCAGGTGATGGTGGCCCGGAGCTTGTATGTGCCGTCGCCGGAGGAGCGGAGGTACTTGATGCCACAGGGCGGGGTCTGGTCGGCTTTGCCCTTGGCGTATGGCTCGCCGATGGAGTCGTCCGCGTTGATGACGCACTCGCCGGAGGCCGGGTAGGTCTCGGCGTCCTTCGTGCCGGGCTCCAGCTTGAGGGACACCGGCCTGGCGGTGGTGGTGGCCTGGATGTTGAAGCCCGGGACGTTGAGGGCTGCGGTTGCCTGGACCTCGTCGAAGACAGCTTTGTCGAGCCAGGCCCAGGTGGGCAAGTTCACCTTGGTGTTGGCCTCCGGAGCGAGGGTGACCTTGGTGTCGGGAAGCTGCATGTGCTGGTAGGCGAGAGCGGCGAGTATCTCCGGTGAGATCGCCTCCTCGTACTGGGGCGGCGGGGCCTCACCGTTCTCGACCCAGAAGGGGAGGTCGGTGCACGAGGTCCGCTTGAGGTAGTCCGGCTCGTTGGGGTTCTCGACGCCGGCCCAGAACATACCCTTGCCGTCGTTCTCGACGTTGTAGTCCTTGTAACCGGGAGTGCCGGTCCAGCCGTAGCCGTCTTCGTAGTGGCGCTTCTTCTCGCCGATCGCCGAACCCGCGGTCCCGCCCATCCCGGGTGTGTTCAGTTCCCGCTCGATGTCCTTGGACATCTTCTCCTTGAAGTCCTTGGCTCCGAGGTACGGGGCGTACCAGCACGGCGGTGGAGTCCAGTTGACGTCCGAGGACGTCACGTTTCCGGTGCCGCCGCCCTTGGCTACGGATCCGGAGTACTGGATGCGGGCGGCGGCGTAGATGCCGGTTTCGTTGGTGCCGCCTTGCTCCTTCGTGTTGGCTCCCTTGCCGGATCCCACCGGCTTTGCCGCGTAGGCGGATTCCGTGAGGACGAGGGTGCTGAGGGCCAGAGTCAGCGCTGCCGTTCCGAGAAGTGTGCGTCGTGATCCGGTCACTGGCATTTCGTCGCCTTCGTCTCGACGAACACCTTGGACGCCTGCCACAGGTTCGTACCGGTGGGGAACTTGACCATGACGATCTTGAAATAGTCGAAGTCCTCAATGCTGGGCTTGGTCTTGAGGATTTTCTCGGTCTTGATTTCCTTGCCAA
This sequence comes from Streptomyces sp. NPDC092370, assembly GCF_044755265.1. Lineage (NCBI taxonomy): Bacteria > Bacillati > Actinomycetota > Actinomycetes > Kitasatosporales > Streptomycetaceae > Streptomyces > Streptomyces sp. NPDC092370. Next base: position 99,406 of record NZ_JBIVQO010000008.1, read on the forward strand.
AGAACTCGGTTGCGTCCGCGCAGAACGCCACCTCCACCGACTTTCCGTTCACAGCGGAGCGAGTGATGGCATCGTAGTGACGCAATGTTCCGGTGGCGGTCCAGCCACCCTTGATCCATTCGTTGATCTGCACCTGGGCATAGTGCAACCCATCGCCTGTGGCGTATGCCGTCACGGCCGCGTCCTTGGTCGTGCGCTTGTCGACGCCCCGATAAATGGCCCGGAGGAAGTTCGCGGCATCGTCCATCGCAGCCGCTTCGTTCTTGTCCTTCGGCTTCTCCCAGTCGAAGACCAACTCCATGTCGCTGGGCAGGGACACGTCCACGCCGTCCGGCTTGTCCCCTGCGGGTGTCCCCGAGGCGGACGCCGACTCCTCCGGCGTCTCCGACCCCTGGCCGACCCCGGCGATCTTGTCGTTGTTGCCGGACTCGCCGTCCCCGCTGCCGCAAGCCGTCAAGAGCAGTGCTGTCGTCGCCATGAGTGCGGCAGCAACGGGCAATGAGCGGTGCTTCAAAGTGACTCCCCCGTGAGAGACAAGAGTTCAGTTTGAGGACTGACGGTACCGGTGAGGTTTCCTGTTTCACCAGCGCGAACTTCCGCGAGAAGAGGGGCAATTCTAGGTGTATGGGGCGCTCGGGGTGCTCGGTGTGTCCTGATCGTGCCCGAGTGGGGATCGGCCCTGGATGGCGCGGTGCGTGGGGTCCGGGGCCGTGGTGCGAGGTGGCTCGATTCGCTAATGCGGTGCCCTGCACCTCGGGCAACTGCTCTGCGGATACGCCGACGTGAAGGACACGGGGTTGAGCGCGTCGGTCAGGATCTCGACCTTGCTGCGCTTTTCCGGGCCCGGCGTCGGGATTCGACCCGTGTGAAGCGTCCCGCCATCCGGCTCATCAGGCCCTCGAACGCCTCCTGCCGGCAGGCAGGGTCTACCCTGTGACCTGCGGCCACCGCCTGATCGTTTGTCTTCACACACCGATGATCAACGGTGGCCACACTCGTCTCCAGATCCCACGGGTTTCGCGTACCGGTGGTTTCAGTCCAGCTTCGCCTCTCTGCGCCGTCGTCACCGCCGGCGGGAGCTTCGCGGTTCCCCGGCCTGCCCTGGACCATGGCCAGGACGTCGACGGAGAAGTGGACGGCGACGACGTCACCGCTGATGCCGGTCTGGGCGTGCACGGTGTGGGTGATGCCCAGGAGGGCCGTCGTAGTGCGGAACCCATGTGACTCGTCGCCGGTTTGCGCCACCGGCTTCTCGGCGGTGACGGAGCCGCAGGAGGCCGTGCCGTTCGCTTCGCCGCCCGTGTCCATGCCCTCGGGCAGCCCGCCGAAACGCCGACTCGGCCTTGCCCGGGGAGACGTGCGTGATGAGCGTGATGTAAGTAAGAACGCTGCACGAGGCTGCCCTCACCGAGCGCGAGACCGCCGGGGGGTGTCCCTGTCGCGGCCTGTCGGCTCCCCTGGCGGGCGCAGTGGGTCAGATCCGTCTGCGGCTCTCCGGTGGCCAGCTGGTTCATCGCGAGGACCAACGGCGTACGGGCCGGCTTGTTGACTGTGATGTCGTCCGGGACTTGGCCTCGTGAACCTTCTGGACCTTTTGGGTCTCGATGCCCTGAAAGGGCGGCTCCGACGCTCGCGGCCGTCACCCTCAGGTGGCAGGGCTGTGCCACGCCTCACTCCGACTTCGTGAGTGAATCGTGCAGGCATGGTGGTCGACGGGTGACGAACCAGTCGTAGCGGCAGGGGTGTTGAGGATGACGCCGGTTCGCTGACGCACAGGTGCTGCCGTCATGTGGAGCTGGCCGCGGCCGGGTTGAATGGCCGTGATGTTGCAGATGGATAACAGGCCGCATCCTGCGCCCCGTGGGGCCGGGCGCGCCTTGAGGGGCTTATGTGCGGCTGATACGGTGCCATGGCTTGACACTCACCCCCAGTGCTGGCTATTCGCCCAGGCCGGGCGGGTACGTCCGGCCCGTCCCGTGCTTCTCCGTGTGGGTCGACGCGGGTGAAGTGTCCCTATGCGAAGGCACATGACAGACATCTTCTTGGGTGTACGGGGAGCGGTTGCGTGAAGATCCAAGAGCGTACGGGGGCGGGCGCAGGTCGTTCTGCCGTTCCGGCTCAGCCGTCGGTCGGTGACCGGCTTCCCACCCCTCCTCGCGAGCGCAAACCGGCGCTGGCCGCGCTGGCGGTGCTGCTGATCCTGGTGGGCGCGCTGGGCGTGACGATGCTCGTGCTGCAGGTCGGTAACCGGGTCGAGGTCGTCAAGGTGACGAAGGAGATCCAGGCCGGGGAGTCCGTCACCAACAGCGACGTGACCCCGGTGATGGTCGCCGACGACGACAGCATCAACTACGTCACGTGGGATCAGCTGGACACGCTGAAGACCCTCAAGGCCAAGTCCACGATCTACTCCGACACGGTCGTGATGGGCCAGATGTTCGCCAAGAAGGCCGGCCTCCCCGCGGGCAAGGCCTCCGTCGGGCTCGCCCTCAAGGAGGGTACGTACCCCGCGGACATCAAGGCCGGCGACATCGTCTCCGCCTACCGCGTCAACTCCACCGGCTCCGGTTCGAACAGCTCCGACGGCAACAGCGGTTCGGGCGGCACCTCCTCCGGCGGCGCCCTCGTCGACAATGCGCGCGTGAACACCGTCGCCGAGGACGATGACGCCACGGTGAGCACGGGCAACCTCTCGCTCACCCTTCTCGTCGACCAGGCCGACGCGGCCGCGCTCGCCGCGGCGGCCGCCGCGAACCAGGTCGCCGTCGTGCACGTTCCCGGCAACTAGAAGGCGGCACTCCACCCATGGCGCTCATCGCTCTCGCCGCCGACAAGGGTTCCCCCGGCGTCACCACCGCGGCCGTCGCACTGGCGGCGGTCTGGCCGCGGCGTGTCCTGCTCGCCGAGGCGGACCCGGCGGGCGGTGACCTCGTCTACCGCAGTGCCGCGGCGCACGGCGGGCCGCTCAACCCGAACACCGGCATGCTCTCCATCGCCGCCACCGCGCGTCGCGGCCTCGTGCCCGACCAGCTCTGGGACCACGTGCAGCCGCTCAGCGGCGGCCTGGAGGTGCTCGTCGGGCTCGGGATCGCCGAACAGGCCGCCGGACTCGCGGGGTTGTGGCCGACCCTCGGGCACGCCTTCAGCTCCCTCGCGGACTCCCCGCACGCCGCCGCCGACGTCATCGCCGACTGCGGGCGCATCAGCGGCGACACCCCGGCCGTCGAACTGTTCCCGCACGCCGCGCTCGTGCTGCTCATCTCGCGCACCGAGCCGGAGGCCATCGCGCGTGTCCGCGACCGTGCCGCCGCCCTCGCGGGCAAGCTGCACGGCGGACCGCGCGGCGCCGCGAGCCTCGGTATTCCGATGATCGGCGTCGTCCTGATCGCCGACACCGGCACGGCCGGCAAGCTCGCCTCGCAGGTCAACGACATGCTCGTGCACGCCCAGACCGGCGCCCGCGTGGTCGGCACCATCGCCGACGACCCGGCCGGCGCCGACCAGCTGGCCGGCCGTAAGCGCGGCCGTCTCGACAAGTCGCTGCTGATCCGCTCGGCCCGCAAGGTCGCCGCCGACCTCTACCAGCAGTACGGCGCGGCCTGGGCCGCCTCCGCCCAGGCCGACCACGCACCCCAGCCCCACCACGTCCCGCCCGCCCAGGGCCACGCGGGGGCCGGCGCATGACCGCTGTCGACCACACTTTGGTCAAGCGGTTCCGCCAGGACGCCGGCGACCGTATCGCCGAGCAGCGCCGGCAGGACCAGGTCGCGGGCGTCACTCCGATGTCCACGGAGGACGAGCGGCAGTACGCCCGCGCCGTCATCGCCCAGATCCTGGAGGAGTACGCCCGCGCCGAGATCAACGCGGGCCGTACGCCGCTGGACGCCGAGACCGAGGAGCAGTACGCGGCCGCCGTGCACGCCGCGCTGTTCGGGGTCGGCCGGCTCCAGCCGCTGCTGGACAACCCCGAGGTCGAGAACATCGACATCAACGGCTGCGACCAGGTGTTCGTCGGGTACGCCGACGGCCGTGAGGTGCAGGGCGATCCCGTCGCCGAGACCGACGAGGAGCTCATCGAGCTCATCCAGGTGCTGGGCGCGTACTCGGGTCTGTCCTCGCGTCCCTTCGACTCCGCCAACCCGCAGCTCGACCTGCGGCTCCCCGACGGTTCGCGTCTGTCGGCCGTCATGGACGTCACGCGGCGCCCCGCGCTGTCCATCCGCCGGGCGCGCATGGGCAAGGTGTTCATCTCCGACCTCGTCGGCAACGGCACGCTGTCGCCCGAGGTCGCCCACTTCATGGCCTGCGCGGTCCGCGCCCGCAAGAACATCATGATCGCCGGCGCCACCAACGCCGGTAAGACCACGCTGCTGCGCGCCCTCGCCAACGAGATCCCACCGCACGAGCGCCTCATCACCGTCGAACGGGCCCTGGAGCTCGGCCTCGACACCTTTCCCGACCTGCACCCCAATGTCGTCGCCTTCGAGGAGCGCCTGCCCAACTCCGAGGGCCAGGGCGCCATTTCGATGGCGGAACTGGTGCGCCGCTCGCTGCGTATGAACCCCTCCCGCGTCATCGTGGGTGAGGTCCTCGGCGACGAGATCGTCACCATGCTCAACGCGATGTCGCAGGGCAACGACGGCTCACTGTCCACGATCCACGCCAACAGCTCGCACGAGGTCTTCAACCGTATTTCCACCTACGCGCTGCAGGCCACGGAACGACTGCCCATCGAGGCCAGCCAGATGCTGATCGCGGGCGCGGTCAATTTCGTCGTCTTCATCCAGCGGCGCAACAACTACGGCAACGGCGGCCGCCTCCAGCGCATGGTGACCTCCGTCCGCGAGGTCAACGGCGTCGACGGACGCGTGCTGTCCAGCGAGGTGTTCGCGGAGGCCGCCGACGGCCGGATCGTGCCGCACGCCCCCATAGCCTGCCTGGAGGAACTGATGGCACACGGCTACCGGCCGTCCGGGACCTGGGGGTGAGCCGGGCATGAACACCACGTACGCGGCCATCGGCTCGCTCGGCTCCATGGGCGGTCTGTTCTCCACCACCGTCCTGTACTCGATAGGGAGCGGTGTCGCCGTCGGCGGCGGACTAGCCCTCCTTGTCGTCGCCGTCCGCGGGCTGCCCGTCAAGCCCGACCACGAGAAGCAGAAGGCCGCCGCGCGGGCGAGCGAGCTCATCCGCTTCGCCGGCCGGCGCGGCTCGCTCGCCGCCATCGTCGGCCTGGTCGTCCTGGTGCTCACCCGCTGGGCCGTCGCGGGCCTCGCGGCCGGTGTCCTCGTCTTCTTCTGGGACCGCCTGTTCGGCGGAGCCGGTGAGGAGCGGGCCGCCATGCGCCGCGTGGAGGCCCTGGCCTCCTGGACGGAGTCCCTGCGCGACACCATCGCCGGCGCCGTCGGCCTGGAACAGGCCATCCCGGCCTCCGCCCGCGCCGCGGCCCCCGTCCTGCGACCCCACCTCGACGCCCTCGTCGACCGGCTGCGCGCCCGCACCCCGCTGCCCGAGGCGCTCCAGCAGCTCGCCGACGAGATCGACGACGCCTCCGCCGACATCATCGTCGCGGCCCTCATCCTCAACGCCCGGCTGCGCGGCCCGGGCCTGCGCCAAGTCCTGGGCGCCCTGGCCAAGTCGGCCCGCGAGGAGGTCGACATGCGTCAGCGGGTCATGGCCCAGCGCGCGTCGACCCGCAGGTCCGTGCAGATCGTGGTGGCGGTCTCCGTCGCCTTCGTCCTCGGCCTGTCGATCTTCAACCGCGAGTTCGTGGCGCCGTACGGAACAGCCGTCGGCCAGCTCGTCCTGGCCTGTGTCTGCGGCCTGTTCGCGCTCGGCTTCTGGTGGCTGCGCAAGCTGTCCACCATCGAGACGCCGGAGCGTTTCCTGGTCCGCGACGAGGCCTCCGTCCAGTTCGTCCGTCCGAGGACGCCGTCGGGGGCGCAGTCCCCGCAGCGGCTGCCGCAGGAAGAGGGGGTTCGCTGATGGACCTCACGATGCCGCTCGTCGTCGGCGCCGTCCTCGGTCTGGGCCTCTACGCCCTCGTGCGCGCCCTCATGCCCGGCAAGCGCAGCGCGATCTCACAGGTGGCGCGCATCGACGCGATGCGGGCCCGCGGCTCGGCGTACGAGTCGGCCCGCGTCGAGCGGGAAAAGGGGCGCCTGGGCGCCCTGCGGGCCGAAGTCGGCCTGCGCGTCTCGGAGTTCTACCTCCAGCAGGGATGGGAGCAGCGCTCGCTGCGCGCGGACCTCGCGGTGCTGGACCGCAGCTGGGAGAAGTTCCTGGCGACGAAGGCGCTGCTGGGCGTGGCCGGGCTGTTCTTCGGCCCGTTCCTGTTCGCCATCGTCTACACGCTGGGCTTCGGCAGGAGCCCGATCATCCCGGTCTGGCTGGCCCTGCTCTTCGCGGTGATCTTCTTCTTCCTGCCCGACCTGGAGGTACGGCGGGACGCCGCCGAGAAGCGGCGCGACCTGCGGCGCGTGATCGGTGCGTACCTCGACCTGGTGTCGATGAGCCTGGCCGGCGGGCGCGGTCTGCCCGAGGCCCTGATGGCGGCGGCCGAGGTCTCCGACGGCTGGGCCAACCAGCGCATCCGCAACGCCCTGTCCGACGCCCGTATCACCGGCGTCAGCCAGTGGCAGGCGCTCGGCGCGCTCGGCGAGGAGATCGGCGTCGAGGAACTCAAGGACCTCTCGGCCTCCTTGGCCCTGGTCGCGGACGACGGTGCCAAGGTCCGCGAGTCCCTCGCCTCCCGTGCCGAGACCATGCGGCACCGCGAGCTCGCCGAGATCGAGGGCAGCGCGGGCGAGAAGTCCCAGTCGATGCTCGTGGCGCAGCTGCTGCTGTGCGCCGGGTTCCTGGTGTTCCTTATCTTTCCGGCGGCGATGCGGGTGTTCCAGGTGCAGTGAGCCGTGCATGAGCCTTGCAGCGACCTTCACAACTCCAGAACCTCCGTGACCCGATTTCGAAAGGACAAGACGTCATGAACGGACGTAACTTCCACACCGGCATCCCCGCCGTGGACTTCCTCGTCACCTTCCTCCAGGCCCGCACCGAGCGTGCCCGCTCCGGCGAGCTGGACCGCGGTGCCTCCGCAGTCGAGTGGGTCATCATCTCCGCGGTCGTCGTGGCGATCGTCGGTGTGGTGGCCGCCATCATCAACGCCGCGCTGAGCGAGGGCGCCAACAAGGTCGGCGACTGCATCAAGGGTGCGGACGCGGGCAAGACCTGCTGACCGTCTCAGGAGCTACGGGGTTCACGGGGATGCCGGCAGACGTCAGCAGACGGGCACGCCGCTGGGTGCGGGCCGCACGGAGACGGGCGGCCACCCGCGGCGACTCGGGCATGACCGCGATCGAGTTCGTGCTGCTCACCCCGGTCCTCTTTTTCATGATCTTCGCGACCGTGCAGTTCGCCCTGTACTTCTTCGCCGACCATGTCGCCCAGGCGGCGGCCCAGGCCGGAGCCCGCAAGGCCCGTGCCACGGCCGACGAGCGGCCGGGCGCGTGGCGGGGCGAGGCACGGGATGTCGTGGACAGCTACATTCGGCAGTTGGGCCCGCAGTTGGTCCTCTCCCCGGACGTGACGATGGTGCAGCCGGAGCAGAACACGGTGGGCGTGGAGATCGAGGCGAGGGTACCGACGGTGTTTCCCGGGCTGGACCTGACGGTGCACGCGCAGTCGGTGGGGCCGGTGGAGCGGTTCGTGCAGGAAGAGGGGAACTGACGTGTCCGTCCCCTCGGTTCAGGAGGGCCGCCGGTTCGCGGACGACAGCGGCCTGTCCACCGTCGAGGTCGTGATCCTCGCGCCGGTGATGATCCTGTTCATCCTGGTTTTGGTGGCCTTCGGCCAGCTCGTGGACGGCCGCGGAGCGCTCGACGGCGCGGCCCGGGACGCGGCCCGCGCCGGGTCGATCCAGAAGGACCACGCGACGGCCATGGCCGAGGCGAGGAAGGCCGCCGAGGCGAACCTGGCGGACGTCTGCTCGGGCCCGGTGTCCGTCACGCAGACCAGCCAGGGCTTCGAACCGGACACCATCTTCACGGTCGAGGTGAGCTGCCAGGTGCGGGGGCTCGCCATGCTCGGCCTCGACGTCCCGACGACCCTGTCGTCGAGCTTCAGCTCCCCGCTCGATCCGTTCCGGAGGTCGGCGTGAGACACCTCCGGCCGTATGGGCGGGCGCGTTGGGCGGCCCGCCGCGCACAGTGGGACGACCGCGGCTCGGGTGCCGGCGCGGTCATCATCTTCACGCTCGTCTTCCTCTCCCTCTCCGCGTTCGTCATCGACGGCGGCCTGTCCATCTCCAAGCGGGAACGCGCCGCCGACATCGCAGAACAGGCCGCCCGTTACGCCGCGCAGGACATCGACCGCGACGCCCTCTACGAGAACGAGGGTGGTCCGGCCCCGATCAACTTCGAGAACTGCGACGCCCGCGTGAAGGCCTTCGCCCGCGAGATGGACATGACGGGCGCGGACATCGGAGCGACCCACTGCGTGGCGGCGAACGCCGAGCAGGTCGAGGTCGAGGTCCAGCTCACGTACTCCCCGGTCTTCACGGGCATGTTCTACGGCGGCGACGTGGTGGTCCGCGGCCAGGCGGTGGCGCGGAACGAGGTCGGCTGAGCCGATCCGGAACATTCGGCGAATCTGCACACCGTTCACCACGAGGTCATGGTGGTGCCGGGCGGAAACCGATCCTGGCCTGTTTTCGCGCCGTGGACCGCATTCCTGTATCGCGAAGTGGCAGAGGGTGTGAAGGCCGTGAGGTCCTCGGTGGCCGAACGGTCACACCCGTGAATTCGGTCGCCGAAATCCGACACCCACCCATAACCACTGACTGGCCGTGCCTTCTTCCGACGTGCTTTGATCGGTCGCGCTCGAGCACTTCGAATTCTTGAACGAAGGGAACCGCCCTCCATGGCCTTCACCCCGCAGATCCAGACCGCCCAGATGTCCGACGCCGATCTGGACACCATCGCCGGCGGTCAGGCGGGTGGCGCCACCGCGGGTGCCGGCGCCGCAGCCGGTCTCTACGTCGAGACCACTGCCGCAGGCCTCACCGCCGGCGTCGGGGGCGGCGTGGGCCTCGCCGTCTCGCCGCAGGGCATCGCGGCGGACCTGCACCTCAACGCGGCCGTCGCTTCCTGACGCACGCACGGCAAGAGGCCTCGGATCTCCGGATCCGGGGCTTTTCCGCGTCCCTCGGGCAGCGGTCTACTTCGTCCCGCCGTCCCCCTTGCCGCCTTTTCCGCCCCGCTTGTCCTCGGTCTTCACGGCGTCGTTCACCTTCTTGGCGAGTTCGTCGTCCAGCTTCTTGAACTCGCGCACCACGGCATCGGACATGCTCGCGAGCGCGTCCAGCTGCTGCGTGATGTCCTCACGCCCGTCCTCCCAGTTGGACTCGAAATCGTCGAGCGCGTCATTGACGCTGCCGTCGCCGATGTCGTCCCTGTAGGACTCGAAAAGCTTCTTGGTGTGATTCAGACGGGTCTTGATGGACCGCAGCCGGCGCCCGTAGCTCTCCAGCTCGGTCAGCGGGAGCGCGAGGTCGCTCTTGCCCTTGCCCATGTGGATTCCCCCAGCAGGTCGGACGGTCAGACGAAGAGGAACGTACTCGTCACAGCGTCGAAAGATGTCGTGGAAGGCCTCAGCCTCCAGCACGGGGCTGGCCCCCGAGGTGACCACGACCTGGTTGTCGGTCCCCGGCAGAGGAACGTACCTCTGTGTCAGCACCATCCGCAGCGTACGGGTGTCGCCCTCGGCGACGGGCACGTCCTCCACGCCGTAGGCGCGCGCCGCGGTGCCCACGTCCGGGATCTCGACGGTGGTGACCTTGCGCAAGGCGTCACCCTCACGCCGGGGGGTGATGGGGCGCAGGCTGCCGGCGATGGTACGGGGGTCAGTGGACAGGGTCACACCTTGTTTGTCCTTCGCCCCGAGGACGGTGACGGCCGCGGACAGCGGCAACCCGTCGAAGTTCTCGGCCATGCAGCCCATGTAGAGGGCGCCGGAGTCGTGGGCGTCCTTGGCCACCTTGCGGAGCATGGCGCTCATGTCGGTTCGGTACGGAGCGAGTTCGGGAGACGCCCGGACTCGATCGTCGACAAGGGCCCTGATCGTGGTGTCACGACCTTCGGGACGGATGTCGAACTCCCACCAGGACTCCGGAACCGCCGGCGAGAAACTGGACATCGATGCAACCTGTCTTTCCCGGTCCGCTCCCCTTACATGCTGATTCCGAGGTCGTTTGTCGCGATGTCGATCAGTCTGCTCTCGGGTACTGGTGGTGTCTTGAAGGGACCCTCGCCGAAGCTGGGCACGTGAGGCCTAGGTATTGCGGGTCAGGACGTTGGTGACGGCGCATAGTGGTGGGCAAGGTTGATGGCGAGGTTGCTGAGGTGAGCCCTGGCTTCGGTGGGGCCGTGCACAGTGATGGCGCTTCCGAACGGCAGTAGCGCTCGCACGTCCTCCAGACGCAGGAAGCGGATCGTTACCTTGTGGCCGGTGGCGAATTCTTCATGGTCGTCTTGGACGAGTCGTTGGCCAAAGATCCGTTGCGCTCGCTCGATCTGGGTCTGGTCGATGGTGGCGCTGACCTCTATCGCATGGTTGTGTTCCCACTGATCAACGAGCGCTGCAGCGACGGTGGCCAGGGTCTGGTTCTCGCGGATCCGTCGTGGCTGGTCGACTGCTGTCCAGGCCGTGATCCGTTCGAGCCGGTACATCCGTGGCACTCGGGCACAGTCGGCGACGAGGTACCAGGTGCCGGCCTTGGCGAGCAGCCCGTAGGGGTCCACGACCAGGATGCGTGAGCATGACTCGTGGGGACTGTCGTACTCGATCCGTAGCCGACGACCGCGCCGCACTGGGCCGATCAGTGAAGCCGGAGTCGTGTCGGAATCTCGTGCCTGGAGCCAGGGACGGCTGTCCACGTGCACTACGTCGGTGAGGGGCAGGAGCTCATGAGTTCGACGTGGCTGTGTAGCACCGATCTTGGAGAGCGCGCGATGGCTTTCGACGGATGCGTTGAGCTCCGCACGTTGCTTCTCATCCAGCCCGGTGAGCGACAGATGATCACGCTCGTCCGGTGTGAGGCGCGTGAGGTCGAGCCCGGACCCGGGCAGCATGGTCACTCCTCCGAGGCGGCCCCGTTGCGCGGTCACCGGGAGACCGGCGTCGCGGAGCCAATTCAGGTCCCGGGTGATGGTTCGAAGGGACACCCCGAGCGCCGAGGCAAGTTCCTGTGTGGTTACGGCATCCCTCGATGCGAGGAGCAGCATCAGGGAGAAGAAGCGGTCTGGGGTCACACACCAATTTTTTCAGGAATTGCGACAGGGAGCGGCGCATATCCCGGTGAGGCTGGTGGATGCGTACCTACGACCTGTGAGAAGGAACAACCGTGACCACATCCGTCGTGTCCATCGTCTATGTGAACGACGCTCCCGCCGCAGCGCGCTTCTACGGCGACCTCCTCGGCATGAGCCCTTCGTTCGAGACTCCGGGATACATCACCTTCGACCTCGGGCCAGGCGCTGACCTCGCTCTGTGGTCTGGCCAGTTCGAGGATCTGTCAGCGGACGTCCCGCGCACCAGTGAGATTTGTCTGGCCAGCAACGATGGGCCCGCCGAGATCAATGCGATCTTCAAGCAGTGGCAGTCCATGGGCGTCACGATCCTGCAGGAGCCACATGATGCGGGGTTCGGGCTGACCTTCCTCGCAGCCGATCCTGACGGGAACCGTATCCGCGTCGCACCGCGGGGCTGAAAGGCCACAATGCGGCAGGCGCGACACCTGTCGTGCGCGCCTGCCGTTGTCTGACTTCGAGAGGACGACGAGTGCTCCACGCGAATGCCCCTGAGCGTCGTGGGCCGTAGGCGGCTCGTGCAACCCCGCATCACCGTGTTGCCGCCAGCGATTTACCCACTTGCTGGCGCATGCGCGGGAGATGTCGAGTCCTGGCGCCGCGGGCACAAGTGGTCCGCGCAACGGATCACCGACGAACTTGTGAGTATCGGGTTTGTGATCAACCGGCGAACCGTCAGCCGACACCTGACCCGGCTCGGCCTCGGCAAACGCCGCTTCATCGACCCAGGCGGCGAGAACAACCGGAAGCCGGGAAAGATCACCGCCCGCTGGCCCGGACACATGGTGCACCTGGATGTGAAGAAGGTCGGCCGGATCCCTGATGGCGGCGGGTGGCGGATCCACGGCCGGGACAGCATCAGGCCAAGGTCGTCGGTCGGCCGAAGTCGACCGGGGCGAAGCGTGGGTACGTCTACTTGCACTCCGTCGTCGACGGTTTCTCACGGCTCGCCTCCGCAGAACCGCTGAGTGACGAGAAGGGCGCTACAGCTGCTGCGTTCCTCGCCCGAGCGAAGGTCTGGTTCGCCGCCCACGGCATCAGCCACATCCACCGGGTCGTTACCGACAATGGCGCTTGCTACCGCTCCGGCGACTTCGCCCGCATCGTCGGGCAAGGCACCCGGCATCAGAGAACCAAGCCATACACACCTCGGCACAACGGGAAGGTGGAGCGCTACCAGCGCATCATGGCGAGGAAGTCCTCGACGCCCGCGAGTTCAGCAGTGAGGACGCCCGGTCAGCCGCGATCGCAGTGTGGAACATCCACCACAACTGCCATCGGCCGCATAGTGCTGCCGCCGGAAAGCCGCCAGCAGCACGCCTCCGCGAGAGCGTCACCAACGTCGAGCCCTCATACACCCAGGACCGGGTGGCGCGTCAGTGGTTGATCGACTGGATTTCCTGGACGTTCATGTCCTGGGTCGTCTCGAAGGTGCCGTCGGGCAGGTCGCCGTCGGAGCCGTCGGAGCCTTCCCAGGTGATCTGCCAGGTGACGCCGGCCGAGAGCCGGTACGGGGTGCCGCTGGTGGCGCGGACGTAGCGGATGCCGCACGGCGGGGTCCTGGCGGCGCTGCCCTTGCTGTATGGGGTGCCGATGGAGCCGTCGTCGTCTATCTCGCAGTCGCCTGAGGCGGGGAAGACCTCGACGTCCTCGGCGCCCGGGTCCAGGTGGAGGGCGACGGGCTTGGCGGTGGTCTCCGCCCACAGGCCCGTGTTCGGCAGTGAGGCGCGGACCTTGACGTCCCTGACCCTTGCCGGGTGTGTGGAGAACGTGGCAACGCTGCGTGGCAGTTGCGAAGGGGGAGGTCCTGGCCGGTGGCCGTGGATGGAGGCGCCAGGCTGCCACGGGGGCAAACCGGACGTCGGTGAAGTTCCTCCGTCCGCCCTTCGACGCCCTCCATAAGAGTCCATAAGATCTCTGTAGGCTCAGCACACCCCCACCTCACAGCTCGGCCTCACCTCTACTCCGCACACGACCCCAGGACACCCGCCATGTCGCGACGCCGCACCTCAAGCTCGTCAAGCTCGACGGGAAGTACGACGGGGACGACGGGAACCACGGCCGCCCCCCGGAACCGGACTCCGCAACCGGTGAGGATGCGGCGGAGGTCCTTCGGGGACTTCGTCAAGGCGTTCTTCGCCTTCGTCGCCCTGGCCGTGCTGCTCGTCGGCGTGCCGGGCGCGCTGGCCACGCAGATCGGGTGGCCGCTGCCGAGCGGGGTGCCGAGCCTCGAGTGGCTCCAGCAAGAGATCACCGTCCACACCTTCCTGAACATTCTCACCGTCATCGTGTGGCTGGCGTGGGCGCAGTTCACGGCGTGTGTGCTCGTGGAGATGAAGGCCGCGCTGTCGGGTGTCGGCGTGCCGGGACGGGTGCCCGGCGCCGGGCCGAGTCAGCTGCTCGCGCGGCAGCTCGTCGCCGCGCTGCTGCTGGTCGGCGCCACCGCCGCCAGCTTCACGCCCGGACTGTCGCAGCTCGGGCAGGGCTACGACGCCAGTCAGAAGCCGGCCGTCGCCGCCGCCCAGGCGACCCCCGGGCTCTTCGCCCAGCAGCAGGTCCAGGCGTCCGGAGCCGCCGCCGCCCTCGCCGAGCAGGCCTCGCACGCCGACGCCGGTGGCAGCACCGCCCAGCAGGGCGACACGAAGTACTACCGGATCCAGCCGCCCGAGGGGCGTCACCACGACTCCCTCTGGGAGATAGCCCAACGGCACCTGGGTGACGGGCGTCGCTACAAGGAGATCTTCGAGCTCAACAAGGACCGCGTGCAGCCGGACGGGTCCAGGCTGTCCGAGGCCAGTCTCATCCGGCCCGGCTGGATCATGGAGATGCCGGGCGACGCCCGTGGCGGCGAGCTCGTCGAGATGCCCGACGAGGCGCCCAACGTGGCGCCGGACCTCCAGCAGCAGATCTCCGACTACGCGCAGACCGGCGGTCACGCCCAGGGTGGAGGCGGTGCCGGGGGCGGAAGCGACCAGGCGCAAGGAGGCGGCACCGCCCAGGTGTCCCTCCCCGGGCAGCAGCGGCCCGCGCACGACGCGGGGCACCAGCAGGCGACGGCCGTCGGCGCCGAGTCCGACAGTTCCTTCGGCCTTCCCGAGGCCCTCCTCACCGCGCCCCTCCTCGCCGCCGGTCTCCTCGGCGCCCTGGGCCGGCGGCGCCGGCAGGCGCTGTGGCAGTCGGCGTTCGGCTCCATCGGCGGTCGGCGCGGCATGGAGCCGCCCACGCCGAGCGGGGACGCGCAGGACGCGCAGGACGCGCTGCTCGTGGGCGCCGACCCCGAGGGCGTGCGGCTGCTCGACCGGTCCCTGCGTGGTCTCGCCGCCTCCCTCGCCGAGGAGTCGCGGGCGCTGCCGGTCGTGTACGCGGCCTGGCTCAGCAACGGCGACCTGCACCTCCAGCTCGCCCAGCCCGCCGGGAAGCCTCCCGCCCCCTGGCAGCAGGGGCAGGACCAGACCTTCTGGATGCTCTCCCGGACCGACGCCGAGCGCTACCAGGACGTCGACACGGCCGCGCCCTACCCGGGCCTGGTCAGCCTCGGCACCATGGACGACTCGCGGCTGCTGCTCAACCTGGAGGCCGTGCCCGGCATCGTGTCGCTGAGCGGCCGGGAGGCCGACCGGGCCGCCGTCTTCGCGTCGGTCGCCGCCGAGTTGGCCACCAACGGCTGGTCCGACCGCATGACCATCACGCTGGTCGGCTTCGGGGAGGACCTCACCCCGCTCGCCCCCAACCGGATCCGGCACCTCGAGGACATCGAGGCGCTCGTCGAGACCATGGAGGCCGAGACACGGCAGCGGCGCGGAGCGCTGGGCGCCGCCGGTCACGACTCCGTCCTCACCGGGCGCACCGGGCCCGCCCAGCACACCCGCTGGGCCCCGCACCTCGTCCTGCTGGCCGCCCAGCCGTCCGCGGAGGACGCCGTCAAGCTCGCCGAACTCGCCGCCGACGCGAGCCGGCTCGGCATCGGCTACCTCGTCGGCACCGAGACCGGTGATCTGCCGGGCGCCGCCTGGGAGATGGAGATCACCGGCCAGGGCAAGCTGCTCGCGCCCCTCCTCGGCCTCGAACTCGACGCCCAGATGCTGCCGGCCGCCCAGCAGCGGGCCGTGGTCGAGCTGTTCGTCGAGGCCGACCCGGAGCGCGGCACCGACAGGCCGGCGACCACCCCGCCGTTCCTCGTCGACATCAGCGAGCAGGGCCGGCCGGCCGTGTACGCCCGGCTCGTCGGGCCGTACGAGATCATCGGCCTGGACAACCCCGACGGGGAGCGCAGCGCCCTGCTGCACGAGGCGCTCGCCCTGCTGCTCCTGCACCGCGAGGGCGTGCACCCGCGCGTACTGTCCTCCGCGCTGTGGCCGCGCGGTGTCACCGACGACGTTCGCAACGCGCTGCTGGACCGGCTGCGCGAGTGGCTCGGCACCGACCCCGACGGCACGCCCCGCCTCGCCACCGACCGTTCCGGCCGGCTCACGCTCGCCAAGACGGTCGTCTCCGACCTGGACGTGCTGCGGTCGCTCTACCACGAGGCCACGCAGGGCAAGGGAGTCGGCAGCCGGGCCGTGCGCGGGCGGCTGCTCACGGACGCGCTGGTGCTGGTGCGCGGGCCGCTGCTCGCCGACCGGCCCGAGGGCCGCTACCGGTGGCTCACCCACGAGATCGTCGATGCCCAACTGCCGCTGCTCGTCGCGGACACCGGGCTCGCGCTGTGCGAGTTCCACATGGAGAAGAACCGCGCCGAGAAGGCCATCGAGGCGCTCGGTGCGGCCCTGCGCACCGCCCCGGCCGACGAGCGCCTGTGGCACGAGCTGCTGCGCGCCACCCACGCCACGGGCGACACGGACCGGCTGACCGCCCTCGCCACCGACCTCATCGGCCGCAGCGGGGCCCGCGGGCTGCCGCCGCGCACCGAGGCGCTGCTCGACGAGCTGCTGCCGGCCTGGCGCGACGCGATCGCCGCGGCGGGATGAGCACCGGGCTGCTGGTCGTCGCCGCCGTGCTGTGGGGCGCGGCGGCGGGGGCGCTGCTGCCGCGCGCGGCCTACCGGTTCTCGGCGCCCTCGGGGGAGGCGTGGCGGCAGGAGTGCCCCGACGGGCACGCCGTCAAGGGCTGGGTGGGGCGGGCGGCGTGCCCGGAGTGCGCGGCGACCGGATACGGTCCCCCTACGACCCTCCTGGTGATCGCCACCGCCCTCGTCTGCGCCGCCCTTGCCGCCGCGACCGGCACTCGCCCCGAACTCGGGGTCTGGCTGCTGCTCGCCCCGGTCGGCGTGCTGCTCACGGTCGTCGACTTCCGCGTACGTCGCCTGCCCGACCCGCTCACCCTCCCCTTCGCCGGTGCCGCACTGGCCCTGCTCGGCCTCACCGCCCTCGTCCCCGAACACGCGGGCGTCTGGACGACCGCCCTGCTCGGCTCCCTCGCCCTGGGCGGCGGCTACTTCGTCCTGTTCCTCATCAACCCCGCGGGCATGGGCTTCGGCGACGTCAAGCTCGCCCTCGGCACGGGCGCCGCCCTCGGCTGGTACGGCTGGCCGACGGTCATGCTGGGCACGTTCGCCGGCTTTCTCCTGGGCGCGCTGTACGGCGCCGCCCTGGTGATCACCCGCCGGGCCACCCGCAAGACAGCCATCCCCTTCGGCCCGTTCCTGATCACGGGAGCGTTCCTGGGTCTGCTCGTGGGCGCGTACACAGCCTGACGACGCCGCCCGGCGCTCGTGGGGATCAACCGGCGATCAGCCTGACGGCGCCGCCCGGCGCTCGTGGGGATCAACCGGCGATCAGCCGGCGATGCCGCCGAGGACGGGGTAGGCGACGTACAGCCCGTACGCGGGGAGAAGAACGCCGAGTAACCGCGCCCCCCGGGCAGGGCGCGCCGCTGATGCGGCCCACATCCGCCGCGGCCGTACGACGGCGCTCACCGTGCCGAACAGGGCGACGGCCGTGGACAGCCCCCCAAGCGCAACCGGCACTGTAATGATGCTGATCATGACAAACGCATCCCCGTACCCCACCGGCCCGATCCCGTACACCCCGGCCCCGGCCCCTGCCCCCGACCCCGCCGGCCACCCCTACCACCGCATGGACCGCACCACAGGCCGTCACCGCTGGTGGCGGCCGTTGGTCGGCACCCTGATGGTGGTCTGCGGCTACGCCGTGCTGGTCATCGCGCTGGCCGTCGCCTCCTACGTGCTCGCAACGATGGCCGGGCTGCCGGAACTGCCGGACGGCGGCGCCGATTTAGGGCCACTGGGGAACACCGCGATGGACCTGGTGGCCATCGCGATAGCCCTGCCCCTGGTGCTGTTGGCCACGCTGTGGCCGGCGAGACGGCCGGTCGGAACCGTCTCGTCGGTGACCGGGCGGCTGCGGACCGGCTGGCTCGGGTGGTGTCTGCTGGCCGCGCTGCCGCCCATCCTGCTGCTCATGGTGACGGCCTTCCTCCTGCCGGGCGACTCCGGCGAGTCCGGCGAGTCCGACACATGGGTGGGCTGGAGGTCCTTCCTCGTGGCCCTGGCCGTGCTGGCCGCTCTCGTCCCGTTGCAGGCCGCGGCCGAGGAGTACGTCTTCCGCGGCTGGCTGACCCAGGCGGTCGGCGCCTTCGTGCGCTCGCCGTGGCTCGCGGTGCTTCCGCAGGCCGTGCTGTTCGCCGCGGCGCACGGCTGGGGCACCCGATGGGGGTTCCTCGGTCTGCTGGTGAACGGCCTGGTGGCGGGACTGCTCACGATCCGCACCGGCGGACTGGAAGCGGCCATCGCCCTGCACGTCCTGAACAACCTGCTGGCCTTCGGCGCCTCCGCCGCGGTCGTCGGCGGGCTGTCCTCGGACGAGACCGCGGCCGACGCGCCCTGGTCGCTGGCCCTCGCCGCCGTGGCCACCGACCTGCTCTACGCCGCGATCGTGCTGTGGCTCGCCCGGCGTCGCGGGCCGCGGCGCCTGACGCCTCCGGCGCAGGCGCCCACCCCGTACCCGGAGTACCCCGGCCCGGCCCGCACGGCCTGACGTCCAGCCCCTCCAACCCCTGGCGTACGCTGGGCTGGTCCGTCCACAACCCTTACGAAAGGGACGCCCGGTGACCGAGAAGGCCGACCTTCAGCCCATCCTCGACCGTGCAGCCGCCGGTGGACGGATCACCCCGGACGAAGCACTCGTGCTGTACCGGGACGCCCCGCTGCACGCGCTGGGCGCCGCCGCCGACGCCGTACGCCGCCGCCGGTACGCCGGGACCGAGCACATCGCGACGTACATCATCGAGCGCAACATCAACTACACGAACGTCTGCGTCACGGCGTGCCGGTTCTGCGCGTTCTACGCCGCTCCCAAGGACACCGCCAAGGGCTGGACGCGTGACCTGGACGACATCCTGCGCCGGTGCGCGGAGACCGTCGAGCTCGGCGGCACCCAGATCATGTTCCAGGGCGGGCACCACCCGGACTACGGCGTCGAGTACTACGAGCAGCACTTCGCGGCGATCAAGAAGGAATTCCCGCAGCTGGTCATCCACAGCCTGGGGGCGTCCGAGGTCGAGCACATGGCCCGGATCTCGAAGGTGTCCGTCGAGGAGGCGATCCGCCGCATTCACGCCGCCGGCCTCGACTCCTTCGCCGGTGCCGGTGCCGAGCTGCTGCCCGAGCGGCCCCGCAAGGCCATCGCCCCGCTGAAGGAGTCCGGCGAGCGCTGGCTGGAGATCATGGAGATCGCGCACAACCTGGGCGTGGAATCCACCTCCACCATGCTCATGGGCACCGGCGAGACCAACGCCGAGCGCATCGAGCACCTGCGGATGATCCGGGACGTCCAGGACCGCACGGGCGGCTTCCGCGCCTTCATCCCGTACACCTACCAGCCCGAGAACAACCACCTGAAGGGCCGCACGCAGGCGACGCTCTTCGAGTACCTGCGGATGATCGCCATCGCGCGGCTGTTCATGGACAACATCGCCCACATCCAGGGCTCGTGGCTGACCACGGGCAAGGAGGTCGGGCAGCTCTCCCTGCACTACGGCGCCGACGACCTCGGCTCGATCATGCTGGAGGAGAACGTGGTGTCGTCGGCCGGTGCCAAGCACCGGTCCAACCGGATGGAGATCATCGATCTGATCCGGAAGGCGGGCCGCGTGCCCGCCCAGCGCGCGACCACGTACGAGCACCTCGTCGTCCACGACGACCCGGCGAACGACCCGGTCGACGACCGGGTGGTCTCGCACATCTCCTCCACGGCCATCAAAGGCGGCACGGCTCACCCCGAGCTGAAGCTGCTGGCCCCCAACTGACCTGGCCGTGCTGACGATCCACACCGCCCCGCTGGTCCTGCCGGCGGGCGGCGCACCGGGCGTGGACGGAGCCGTCGTGGACGGAGCCGTCGTGGTGGACGGCGACCGGATCATCGCCGTCGAGCCGTACGAGGACGCCGTCGACAGTGCGCCGGGCGCGCGGGTACGGCACTGGCCGGGCGTGCTCACCCCGGGTCTGCGGCAGTGGCACCCGCTGTGGCTGCTGCGCCACTGCTACCACCCCGACCCGCGCGAAGCCGACGAGCTGGGCGAACAGCCCCTGTGGGGCGAGCGGTTGGCGGCCCTGGGCGAGCTCACCGAGACCCGCTGGTCGGGCAGTGTGCGGCGCGGTGTGCAGCGGATGCTGCGCTACGGCACGACGGCGGTCGCCTCGCCCGGCGCACGCTTCCGCGATCCGCTGGTGGCCACGGCCGTCGCCCGGTCCGGACTGACCGTCGTGGGGACCACGAGGGCGCCCGGCACGCTGCTCGGGGAGCGGCCCGACCTCGACCCGTTCGCCGAGGGGTACGACCTCGCGGGTACCGTCCACGGCCCGATGGCCGTCGGCGGCCGGGCCGACCTGGCCGTGTTCGACGTACCCGACGAGACGGCCCTGCGGGAGCGCGGCGCGGCCACCTGTGTGGCGACCGTGCTGGCCGGCCGGCTGGTGTACCGGTCCCGCTGACCCCGGGACGGATCAGCCCGCGAGCGCCTTGCCGGACGCCCCCGGCTCCTGCGTCATCCCGCTTCAACCGGTCGGCGCCCCGGCCGAGTCGGAGCCGTCCGCGCACTGCCTGTCCCGGACCGTCGACCACATCGGCAGCCCTGCTCGCGTCCCCCGTGCCGGTCCTGGTCCCGCAGTTCGTGTGGCAGCCGCCGGAGGGCCGGCTCCCTCGGCTTCGCCCACCAGGAGGGTGTCCTGGCGCGGCTGCGGCCTGCCGCGGTGGTCCCGCCCGCGCCGGCCGCCCTCGCGTCCGGCGGCTGGTACGCCTTCGCGCACCAGGCGGAGTACGGCACGTACGACCTCGACGAGAACCCGCTCGCCCCGACCTTCTGGGCGGGGGTTCGTGACGCTGTTGATGTACGCCAAGCTGCTTCGGGACCGACTTCGCCGGGACGGCCCGCTTCCGGCGGCTGGACCGGCTCGTGACCGTGTTCAACGCGCGGGCCGTGACGATCCACCTCTGGCACGAGATCGCGCTGATCCCCGCCGTACCGCTGATCGACCGGTTCTGGGACGTGCCCGCCTTCGAGGCGTACCTGACCGCTGGACCGCCTGTGGTCCAAGTCCGGCGTGGGCCGGGTGCCGATCGCGGTGTTCGTGCTGCTGCGCGGCTCGGTCGAGAACGTGGCGGCACGGAAGCAGCCGCGGCTCCTGCCCGGCGGGCGTGCTGCAAGAATGGGCCCGTGACCCGCGCATCCCTGGACAAGCAGCCGCACGAAGTCGCCTCGATGTTCGACGACGTGGCGGAACGGTACGACCTGACCAACGACGTGCTGTCCCTCGGCCAGGACCGGCGATGGCGCAAGGAGGTCGCCAAGGCGGTCGACGCGCGCCCGGCGCAGAAGATCCTCGACCTGGCGGCCGGCACGGGGACCTCCTCGCTGCCCTTCGCCCGCACCGGCGCCTACGTCGTCCCCTGCGACTTCTCGCAGGGCATGCTCCGAGTGGGCAAGCAGCGGCAGCCCTGGCTGCCCTACACCGCAGGCGATGCCACCCGGTTGCCCTTCAAGGACGACACCTTCGACGCCGTCACCATCTCCTTCGGGCTGCGCAACGTGCAGGACACGGACGCCGCGCTGCGCGAGATGCACCGGGTGACCCGGCCCGGCGGGCGCATCGTGATCTGCGAGTTCTCACACCCGACGTGGGCGCCGTTCCGCACGGTCTACACCGAGTACCTGATGCGGGCCCTGCCGCCGGTCGCCCGGGCCGTGTCGTCCAACCCCGACGCCTACGTCTACCTCGCCGAGTCCATCCGCGCCTGGCCCGACCAGCCCGCCCTGGCCGAGCGGCTGGGCAAGGCGGGCTGGTCCCGGGTGGCCTGGCGCAACCTGAGCGGCGGAATCGTCGCCCTGCACCGGGGCTTCAAGCAGGACTGATCGCTCTAGCGGGGGCTGAGCACCCGGTACGGGTCGTCGCCCGGCTCGTCCAGCTCCCGCTGGAGTCCGCCCCGGGGCGGACGCGGCAGTCGCGGTTCGTGCACGCCCCCGCCGCCCTCGCCCGGGCCGAAGTCGAACCACACGTAGACCATCGAGTCCCGCGGCACCTCGACTCCGGCCTGCGGATACTGGCGTACGACGTAGTCGACGACGGCGAGGTGGAACTCGGGCCGGTCCGGCGCGCTGAGGAACAGACCCTGGGCCCGGGCCGTCTCCCGCGCGTCCACGGCCATCAGACCGACCAGGCGCGGGACGCGCACGTCGGGTGTCTTGCGGGACATGTGCACAGATGTCACCCCCAGCGGTACCGGAAGGGTAACTCCCTCCCGCACCGGCCGAAAGCGACAGGTGTCTTTCTGTGACAGTCGACTACTGCCAGTCAGCGGCCTGGAGGTCGAGCCGGTAGCAGTGCCCCGTCCGCTGTGGCGCCGGTGTCGTGAACGTCTCGGCGAGACGCATCCCCAGGCGCCGGGTCACCGCGATGGAGCGGCTGTTGCGGGCGTCGACCATCGCCACGACGCCCGGTACGCCGGTCGCCCGCATCCGCTCCAGCGTCTGCCGGGCGGCCGCGGTGACGTAACCCTTGCCCCAGTGCTCCCGGGCAAGCCGCCACCCGATCTCGATCTCGCCCGCCGGGCCCCAGGCCCGCTCCCACGGCTGGGCGCCCGTGAACCCGATGACCTGGCCCGACTCGTCGAGCACGGTCCACAGGCAGAAGCCGAGTTCGGCGTCGTGCCGGCGCTGGCGGGCGGTGAGCTCCTCGTAGACCGAGAGTTCCGCGGCCCTGCCCCCCTGGAACTCCATGACGTCCGGGTCGTCGAAGATCCGGTGCCAGACGAACGCGTCCTCGTGCGTGGGGACGCGAAGCCGCACAGCGGGGAGAGCTCGGTTCACGGAGGCAGCCCTTCAGCCGGGTGATGAATGCTGCTGCATAGACTGCCCATGTCCAGTGCCGGTCGGCACGCAAGATTGACGAACTTGGGGAGATCCCGCCGTGACCGTCGTGACCGAGCCCCTCTCCGAGAACACCGCCGATGTGATCGTCGTGGGCGCGGGGCCGGCCGGCTCCACCACCGCCTACCACCTCGCCAAGGCGGGACTCGACGTCCTCCTGCTGGAGAAGACCGAGTTCCCACGCGAGAAGGTCTGCGGCGACGGCCTCACCCCGCGTGCCGTCAAGCAGCTCGTGGCGATGGGCATCGACATCTCGGAGGAGGCCGGCTGGCTGCGCAACAAGGGCCTGCGCATCATCGGCGGCGGGGTGCGACTCCAGCTCGACTGGCCCGATCTCGCCTCCTTCCCCGACTACGGCCTCGTCCGCAAGCGCGACGACTTCGACGAGCAGCTCGCCCGGCAGGCCCAGAAGGCCGGCGCCCGGCTCTTCGAGCGCTGCAACGTGGGCGCGCCGATCATCGACGACCGCACCGGCCGCATCACCGGTGTGCACGCCAAGCTCGGTGAGGAGAAGCGGGAGGTCACCTTCCGCGCGCCGCTCGTCGTGGCCGCCGACGGCAACTCCACCCGGCTCTCCCTGGCGATGGGCCTGCACCGCCGCGAGGACCGCCCGATGGGGGTGGCGGTGCGCACGTACTTCACCAGCCCGCGCCACGAGGACGACTACCTGGAGTCCTGGCTGGAGCTGTGGGACCGCCGCGGCGCCGAGGACCGGCTCCTGCCCGGCTACGGCTGGATCTTCGGCATGGGCGACGGCACTTCGAACGTCGGCCTGGGCGTCCTCAACACCTCCGACTCCTTCAAGGAGCTGGACTGGCGCGAGGTCCTGAAGGCCTGGTGCGCGTCCATGCCGGAGGACTGGGGCTACACCCCCGACAACATGACGGGTCCGATCCGCGGCGCCGCGCTCCCGATGGCCTTCAACCGCCAGCCGCACTACACCAAGGGCCTGCTGCTCGTCGGAGACGCCGGTGGCCTCGTGAACCCCTTCAACGGCGAGGGCATCGCCTACGCCATGGAATCCGGCCAGATCGCCGCCGACGTCATCGTCCAGGCCCACGCCCGGCCGACCCCCGCGAGCCGTGAACTGGCCCTCCAGCGCTACCCGCGCGTCCTGAAGGACACCTACGGCGGCTACTACACGCTCGGCCGCGCCTTCGTGAAGCTCATCGGCAACCCGAAGGTCATGCAGATCGCGGCCCAGCGCGGCCTCACGCACCCCCTGCTGATGAAGTTCACCCTGAAGCTCCTCGCCAACCTCACCGACCCGACGGGCGGCGACGCGATGGACCGCATCATCAACGGCCTGAGCAGGGTGGCACCGAAGGCCTGAGCGGGGCCGGCCGGCGGCGCGGGCGGCTTGAAGGGGCGTCGGCCTCCCGGCTGCCGGTGGCTCGGGGCTGACGGATCGCCCGTGCCCGGCTGCCGTGGCTTGGGGCTACGGGGCGTCGGCACCCGCTGCGGCGGCTTGGGGCTGACAGGGCGTCGGCCTCCCGGCTGCCGGTGGCTTGGGGCGGGTGGCCGTCCTGCGGTGCCGGACGGCTTGAGCCGGATGCCGGCTGGCTGTGCCGCTGGTCTGGGCGGCTTGTCGGCCTGCGCCGGTGGCTTGGGGCGGGTGGCCGTCCTGCGGTGCCGGACGGCTTGAGCCGGATGTCTGCTGGCTGTGCCGCTGGTCTGGGCGGCTTGTCGGCCTGCGCCGGTGTCGGTCGGCCCGCGCTGGCGGTGGCCCGCCTGCGATGCCGGCAGCCTGGCGGGGTGTCGGCCCGCGGCCGACCGCCCGGGCGGGGGAGCCGGTCCGTGATGCCGGCGGTCCGTTCCAGATGCGGGCCGCCCGGCGCGGTGTTCGGCCTGCGACCCGTCAACGCTCCGGCAAGTCGGGGCAATTCGGGCATGTGGCGCGCATTCATGAGCCGTATGGGGCGGACGGCGGCGCCAGGTGCCCCCGAGAAGGGCCCTGAGGGTGCCTGCAGCGCTGTCGGAGGCGGGCCGGGGGTCGCGGGGCCTGATGGCCCCGGACAGGCCGGGAGGGCCGTTGCCTCGAAGTGGCAGCGGCCCTCAAGCCCGTTTGCGCGGAGGTGTCAGACGGCCGGGGACGTCAGAGGACGCGCACCGCGCCCGACGCCGGGTAGCCCGACAGGTCCTGGATGACGACGCCCTTGGAGGGGTTGGCCGCGTCCAGGTACTGACCGTTTCCGATGTAGACGCCCACGTGGTACGCGGAGCCCTTGCCGCCCCAGTACAGGATGTCGCCGACCTGGACGCTGGACAGCGGGACGTCCGTGCCGGCCATCGACTGGTCCTGCGAGACGCGCGGCAGGTCCACACCCACCTGCTTGTACGCGGCCTGCACGAGGGAGGAGCAGTCCCAGGCGTTGGGACCGGTGGCGCCCATGACGTAGGCGTCGCCCAGCTGGGCCTTGAGGAACGAGATGACCGTCGCGACGCTGCCGCTGGCGGGCGCCGACACGGACGTGGAGGTGGACGCGGAGGCGGAGACGGAGAGCGTGGCGCGCTCGGCGCTGCGCGTGGCGCGCTCGGCGGCTGCCTTGCGGGCGGCCTCGGCGGCCTTCTTCTTGGCCTCCGCCTTCTTCTTCGCCTCGGCGAGGTCCTTCTTGGCCTCCGCGGCGGCCTTGGCGGCCGCCGCGTCGCGCTCGGCGCGCAGCTCGTAGTTCGCGGCGGTCTGCTGGGTGGCGGCCGCGGACTGGGCCACCTGGGCGGACAGGTCGGCCGTCAGGGTGGGCAGTTCGATGGTCTGCGTCACCGGCTCGGCGGCGCTCGCCGAAGCCGACGCACCTGCCGCCGCCATGCTGAGGACGCCACCGGCAACTCCGGCACGCATGGCGATCGAAGAGGTCGCGCTGCGGCGGGGTTTCCGGTGGCTGCGTATGTGAGCGGTGTGGGACATGGGAATAACCGGTACCAGGGGCTCCTTCATATCTTCAAGAAACGTGTGCTGCGCCACAGTTGTTCAGCCAGGCCCTCAAAAACCCCCGACGAGCCTCTTTATTGACGCCCTAACGGACATTGCGGGCGCATCGTGACCAGCCTGTGATCACGGCGTTTGATCAATACGCCCGAATTGCCCCGCACCTACCATCGGTTGGGTCGATTGGCCAAGCCCTGTTCTCACGGACCTCTCATCGATGTGACGGAGGTCACGGAACGGTTGCCCCGACGACCGCGTCCCGGCGCGTAGGTCACGGCCGGGTCACGGGCTCGCGGAGATCGTGAACGCGTGCACGCGTCCACACCCCGCCCCGCGCACCCCCTGACGTGTGAACGCGCCTCTATCAAGAGATCAACTCCATCGCCAATTTGCATGCAAGAGAACCCTCTTGATATTGAGACGACCCCTCCGGCCTGCGATGACGAGCCAAAATGTCACCTCTCGTGATCACTCGGACGCTTCGCGTGTGAAGATCACCGCTCATCCGACTTCATGATCGATCGTCAGGTGGTGGAGATCACAAAGCTTGTGGAATACCCCGTGTCGCAGATCACAGAGCGCCGGGCATAAGATGCACGCGGTTGGGCTTGTGACCTGCTTCACATGTTCCCGATCTTCGCCGGGGCGGGCGGGGTTCGAGGGACGGGTGGGGCGGATGTGAGCCCGATGCAATCCGCCAGCAGTCAGTGCCGACTGAGAGGAGCGAGGAGCGGTGAACGCTTATGCGCCCATCCTCGTACTGGGAGCCCTCGGGGCAGGCTTTGCGATCTTCTCCGTGGTGATGGCCACGTTGATCGGGCCCAAGCGGTACAACCGCGCCAAGCTCGAGGCCTACGAGTGCGGTATCGAACCGACCCCCACGCCGGCCGGCGGCGGGCGCTTCCCCATCAAGTACTACCTGACGGCGATGCTCTTCATCATTTTCGATATCGAGATCGTCTTCCTCTACCCCTGGGCCGTCACCTTCGACGCCCTGGGGATCTTCGGGCTCGTGGAGATGCTGCTCTTCGTGCTCACCGTCTTCGTCGCGTACGCGTACGTGTGGCGGCGCGGCGGCCTGGAATGGGACTGAGGAGCCACACGTCATGGGACTCGAAGAAAAGCTGCCGAGCGGCTTCCTGCTGACCACCGTCGAGCAGGCCGCGGGCTGGGTGCGCAAGGCCTCGGTCTTCCCCGCCACGTTCGGCCTCGCCTGCTGTGCCATCGAGATGATGACCACCGGCGCGGGCCGCTACGACCTGGCGCGCTTCGGCATGGAGGTCTTCCGGGGCTCGCCGCGCCAGGCGGACCTGATGATCGTCGCCGGCCGGGTGAGCCAGAAGATGGCGCCGGTGCTGCGGCAGGTCTACGACCAGATGCCGAACCCCAAGTGGGTGATCTCCATGGGGGTCTGCGCCTCGTCCGGCGGCATGTTCAACAACTACGCGATCGTCCAGGGCGTCGACCACATCGTGCCGGTCGACATCTACCTTCCCGGCTGCCCGCCACGGCCGGAGATGCTGATGGACGCGATCCTCAAGCTCCACCAGAAGATCCAGAGCTCCAAGCTCGGCGTGAACGCCGAGGAAGCGGCCCGCGAGGCGGAGGAAGCGGCGCTCAAGGCGCTGCCCACCATCGAGATGAAGGGGCTGCTGCGGTGAGCGAAGCGAACGGCAACGGGGTCAACCCGGATAAGGACCTCTCCGCGGAGAACCTCCCGGGCCAGCGCGGCCAGGGCGGCGAGGAGATCCGCGTCCAGCGCGGCATGTTCGGCGCCAGCAGCGGCGGTGACACCTCCGGCTACGGCGGCCTGGTCCGCTCGGTCCGGCTCCCGGGACCGGCGGCCCGCCCCTACGGCGGCTGGTTCGACGAGGTCGCCGACGAGTTGGAGGGCGCGCTGGAGGAACAGGGCCTGGTCCCCGGCAACGCCATCGAGAGGACGGTCGTCGACCGGGACGAGCTGACCTTCCACATCGAGCGCGAGCACCTCGTCCGCGTCGCCCGCACCCTGCGCGACGACCCGGCCCTGCGCTTCGAGCTGTGCACCGGCGTCAGCGGCGTGCACTACCCGAACGACAAGGGGCGCGAGCTGCACGCCGTCTACCACCTGCGCTCGATCACCCACAACCGGGTGATCCGCCTGGAGGTCAGCGCCCCCGACAGCGACCCGCACATCCCGTCGCTGTTCTCGGTCTATCCGACGAACGACTGGCACGAGCGCGAGACGTACGACTTCTTCGGAATCGTCTTCGACGGCCACCCGGCCCTGACGCGGATCATGATGCCGGACGACTGGCAGGGCTTTCCGCAGCGCAAGGACTATCCCCTCGGCGGCATCCCCGTCGAGTACAAGGGCGCCCAGATCCCGGCTCCGGACCAGCGGAGGTCGTACTCATGAGCACTTCGCACGCCTCCCCTCGCGAGACCACCGAGGGCACCGTGTACACGGTCACCGGCGGTGACTGGGACGACGTCGTCCAGTCCGCTGCCCGCGCCGACGACGAGCGCATCGTCGTCAACATGGGACCGCAGCACCCGTCCACGCACGGCGTGCTCCGCCTGATCCTGGAGATCGAGGGCGAGACCGTCACCGAGGCCCGCTGCGGAATCGGCTACCTCCACACCGGCATCGAGAAGAACCTCGAGTACCGGACGTGGACGCAGGGCACCACGTTCGTGACGCGCATGGACTACCTGACGCCGTTCTTCAACGAGACGGCGTACTGCCTCGGCGTCGAGAAGCTCCTCGGCATCGAGGACCAGATCCCGGACCGGGCCTCGATCATCCGCGTGCTGCTGATGGAGCTGAACCGGCTCTCCTCGCACCTGGTGTGCATCGCCACCGGCGGCATGGAGCTCGGCGCGACCACGATCATGATCTACGGATTCCGTGATCGTGAACTCATTCTCGACATCTACGAGCTGATCACCGGCCTGCGGATGAACCACGCGTACATCCGCCCCGGCGGACTCGCCCAGGACCTTCCGCCCGGCGCGGTGGACCAGATCCGCGAGTTCGTGAAGAAGATGAAGAAGAACCTCCCGGAGTACGACAAGCTCGCCACCGGGAACCCCATCTTCAAGGCCCGTATGCAGGACGTGGGCTACCTCGACCTGGCCGGCTGCATGGCCCTCGGCGCCACGGGCCCGATCCTGCGCTCCACCGGCCTGCCCCACGACCTGCGCAAGGCACAGCCGTACTGCGGTTACGAGACGTACGACTTCGACGTCCCGACCGCCGACACCTGCGACTCCTACGGCCGCTTCCTCATCCGCCTGGAGGAGATGCGCCAGTCGCTCAGGATCGTCGAGCAGTGCCTGGACCGGCTCCAGCCCGGCCCGGTCATGGTCGCCGACAAGAAGATCGCCTGGCCCGCCCAGCTCGCCCTGGGGCCGGACGGGCTCGGCAACTCCCTCGACCACATCAAGAAGATCATGGGCACGTCCATGGAGGCCCTGATCCACCACTTCAAGCTGGTCACCGAGGGCTTCCGGGTCCCGCCGGGCCAGGCCTACGTGGCGGTCGAGTCGCCCAAGGGCGAACTCGGGGCGCATGTCGTCTCCGACGGCGGCACCCGCCCCTACCGGGTCCACTTCCGCGACCCGTCCTTCACCAACCTTCAGGCCATGGCGGCGATGTGCGAGGGCGGCCAGGTCGCCGACGTCATCGTCGCCGTCGCGTCCATCGACCCCGTGATGGGAGGCGTCGACCGGTGACCACCTCATCTTCCGAGCGGGGCGTCAGCCTGGGCATGCCCGAACTGCCCGCACCCGCCTACCCGGACGACGTCCGGGCGCGCCTGGAAACGGACGCGCGCGAGATCATCGCCCGCTACCCCGACTCCCGGTCCGCCCTCCTGCCGCTGCTGCACCTCGTGCAGTCCGAGGAGGGGCACGTCACGCGCACCGGGATGCGATTCTGCGCGGACGTACTCGGCCTGACCACGGCCGAGGTCACCGCGGTCGCCACCTTCTACACCATGTACCGGCGCAAGCCGAGCGGTGACTACCAGGTGGGGGTGTGCACCAACACCCTGTGCGCCGTGATGGGCGGGGACGCGATCTTCGAGGAGCTCCAGGAGCACCTCGGCGTCGGCAACGGCGAGACCACCGGCGACGGCAAGGTCACCCTGGAGCACATCGAGTGCAACGCGGCCTGTGACTTCGCGCCGGTCGTGATGGTCAACTGGGAGTTCTTCGACAACCAGACCCCCGCCAGCGCCAAGAGCCTCGTCGACGACCTGCGCGCGGGTCGGCCGGTCACGCCCACCCGCGGGGCGCGCATGTGCACCTTCAAGGAGACCGCCCGGGTCCTGGCCGGCTTCCCCGACGAGCGGGACGGGGCCGTCGAGTCCGGGGGAAGCGCGGGACCCGCCTCCCTGGTCGGTCTCAAGCTCGCCAAGGGCGAGGCCTCTCCCGCGCGCGTGGTGCACCCGCGCGGTGAGGCGGCCCGCACCGGGGCACCGCACGAGCCGTCACCGACGGAGCACTTGAGCTCGCACGACGCGCCGCAGGACACATCGGCCTCCGACCCTGCCCACCCGGCCGGGCCCACCGCCGAGGAGGGGGAGTGATGACCTTGGCACCCGAGCTGAAAGACACCAGCCCCGAAAAGCTGCTCGCACCGGTGCTGTCGGCCTTCTGGGACGAGGACAGGTCCTGGACGCTGGACGTCTACCGCCGGCACGACGGGTACGAAGGGCTGCGCAAGGCGCTCGCCATGTCGCCGGACGACCTGATCGCGTACGTCAAAGACTCCGGTCTGCGCGGACGCGGCGGCGCGGGATTCCCCACGGGCATGAAGTGGCAGTTCATTCCCCAGGGGGACGGCAAGCCGCACTATCTCGTTGTCAACGCCGACGAGTCGGAGCCCGGGACGTGCAAGGACATCCCGCTCCTCTTCGCGAATCCGCACAGCCTCATCGAGGGCATGATCATCGCGTGTTACGCCATCAGGTCGTCGCACGCCTTCATCTATCTGCGTGGTGAAGTCGTCCCCGTGCTGCGGCGGTTGCACTCCGCCGTGCGCGAGGCCTACGAGGCGGGCTTCCTCGGCGAGAACATCCTCGACAGCGGACTCGACCTCGACATCACCGTGCACGCGGGCGCGGGCGCGTACATCTGCGGTGAGGAGACCGCACTGCTGGACTCGCTCGAAGGCCGCCGGGGCCAACCGCGGCTGCGTCCCCCCTTCCCCGCCGTCGCGGGCCTGTACGCGTGCCCGACTGTGGTGAACAACGTCGAATCGATCGCGTCGGTTCCCGCGATCCTGCACCGGGGCAAGGAATGGTTCCGGTCGATGGGGAGTGAGAAGTCGCCCGGCTTCACGCTCTACTCCCTCAGCGGCCATGTCGCCAGCCCCGGCCAGTACGAGGCGCCGCTCGGGATCACGCTCCGCCAGCTCCTCGACATGAGCGGCGGGATGCGCCCCGGGCACCGCCTCAAGTTCTGGACGCCGGGCGGCTCCTCGACCCCGATGTTCACCGACGAGCACCTCGACGTGCCCCTCGACTACGAGGGAGTGGGTGCCGCGGGCTCCATGCTCGGCACCAAAGCCCTCCAGTGCTTCGACGAGACGACCTGCGTGGTCCGTGCCGTCACCCGCTGGACCGAGTTCTACGCCCACGAGTCCTGCGGCAAGTGCACGCCCTGCCGCGAAGGGACCTACTGGCTCGTGCAGCTGCTGCGCGACATCGAGGCCGGCAAGGGACAGATGTCCGACCTCGACAAGCTGAACGACATCGCCGACAACATCAACGGCAAGTCCTTCTGCGCCCTCGGCGACGGCGCCGCCTCGCCGATCTTCTCCTCGCTCAAGTACTTCCGCGAGGAGTACGAGCAGCACATCACGGGCCGGGGATGCCCCTTCGACCCGGCCAAGTCGACGGCCTGGGCCGACCGCACGGAGGTGAACGCATGACCGTGACCACCAGCTCTCCCTCCGGCGGGGGAGAAGCGGCGGTCCCGCCGGAGGACCTCGTGTCGCTGACGATCGACGGCGTGGAGATCAGCGTGCCCAAGGGCACCCTGGTCATCCGGGCCGCCGAGCAGCTCGGCATCGAGATCCCCCGGTTCTGCGACCACCCCCTGCTCGACCCGGCCGGTGCCTGCCGCCAGTGCATCGTCGAGGTCGAGGGCCAGCGCAAGCCCATGGCGTCCTGCACCATCACCTGCACCGACGGGATGGTGGTCAAGACCCACCTCACCTCCCCGGTCGCGGAGAAGGCCCAGAAGGGTGTGATGGAGCTCCTGCTCATCAACCACCCCCTGGACTGCCCGGTCTGCGACAAGGGCGGCGAGTGCCCGCTGCAGAACCAGGCCATGTCGCACGGCGACGCCGAGTCCCGCTTCGAGGGCCGCAAGCGGACCTACGAGAAGCCCGTGCCGATCTCCACGCAGGTGCTGCTCGACCGTGAGCGGTGCGTGCTGTGCGCACGCTGCACCCGGTTCTCCAACCAGGTCGCGGGCGACCCGATGATCGAGCTGATCGAGCGGGGCGCGCTCCAGCAGGTCGGCACCGGCGAGGGCGACCCGTTCGAGTCGTACTTCTCCGGCAACACCATTCAGATCTGCCCGGTCGGCGCTCTGACCTCGGCGGCGTACCGATTCCGCTCCCGCCCCTTCGACCTGGTCTCCTCCCCGTCGGTGTGCGAGCACTGCTCCGGCGGCTGCGCCACGCGCACCGATCACCGGCGCGGCAAGGTCATGCGGCGGCTCGCGGCCGACGACCCGGAGGTCAACGAGGAGTGGATCTGCGACAAGGGGCGGTTCGGGTTCCGGTACGCGCAGCAGCGCGACCGGCTCGAGACGCCGCTGGTGCGCAACGCCGAGGGTGAGCTGGAACCGGCCTCCTGGCCGGAGGCGCTGCAGATCGCGGCGCAGGGGCTGCTGGCCTCCCGGGGCCGCACCGGAGTCCTGACCGGCGGGCGCCTCACCGTCGAGGACGCCTACGCGTACAGCAAGTTCGCGCGCGTGGCGCTCGACACCAACGACATCGACTTCCGCGCACGCGTGCACAGCAGCGAGGAGGCCGACTTCCTCGCGGCCGAGATCGCCGGGCGCGGCCGGGACCTCGACGGCACGGGTGTCACCTACACCGCGCTGGAGAAGGCACCGGCCGTCCTGCTGGTCGGGTTCGAGGCGGAGGAGGAGGCGCCCGGCGTCTTCCTGCGGCTGCGCAAGGCCTGGCGGGGACACGGGCAGAAGGTCTACTCCCTGGCCACGTACGCCACGCGCGGTCTGGAGAAGGCCGGCGGCACGCTGCTGCCGGCCGCGCCCGGCACCGAGACCGAGTGGCTGGACGCGCTCGCGAGCGGCGCCGGCCTGAAGGACGACGGTGCGCTCGCCGCCGAGGCGCTGCGCACCGAGGGCGCGGTCATCGTCGTCGGCGAGCGGCTGGCCGCCGTGGCCGGCGGGCTCACGGCCGCCGCCCGCACGGCCTCCTCGACCGGCGCCCGGCTGGTGTGGATCCCGCGCCGGGCCGGGGAGCGCGGCGCGATCGAGGCGGGAGCGCTGCCGTCGCTGCTGCCGGGCGGACGCCCGGCCACCGACCCGCGCGCGCGGGACGAGGTCGCCGCGGTCTGGGGCGTCGCCGGTCTCCCGCACCGCTACGGCCGTGACACCGGCCAGATCGTGGAGGCCGCCGCGACCGGAGAGCTCCAGGCGCTGCTGGTGGCGGGCGTGGAGATCGCCGACCTTCCCGACCCGGCACGCGCGCGTGCCGCCCTGGACGAGGTGGGCTTCCTGGTCTCCCTCGAACTGCGGCCCAGCGAGATCACCCGCAAGGCCGATGTCGTCCTGCCTGTCGCCGCGGTCGCCGAGAAGGCCGGCACCTTCCTCAACTGGGAAGGCCGGATCCGCTTCTTCGAGGCGGCGCTCAAGCCCGACCAGATGACCCGCAGCTCGGCACCCACCGACGCGCGCGTGCTGCAGATGCTGGCCGACGCCATGGACGTCCACCTCGGACTGCCGGACCTGCGCACCGTGCGCGGCGAGATCGACCGGCTCGGCGCCTGGGACGGCCCGCGGGCCGGTGAGCCCCTGGAGACCGCGGCCGTGCTGCCGAGGCCGGCCGCCGGTGAAGCCGTACTCGCGGGGCACCGGCTGCTGCTCGACCAGGGCGTCCTCCAGCAGGGCGACGAGGCACTCGCCGGAACCCGGCACGCCGCTCGTGCGCGGGTGTCGTCCGCGACGGCCGCCGAGGCGGGCGTCAAGAACGGCGACCTGCTCGCGGTGACCGGTCCCCGGGGAGTGGTGGAACTGCCGCTCCAGATCAGTGACATGCCCGACCGGGTGGTGTGGCTGCCGTTGAACTCCACCGGTGGCGGCGTCGCCTCCGACACCGGGGCGCGGCCCGGCTCCCTCGTCCGCATCGGTCCGGCGACGCTCGCCGGCGAGGCCCCCAAGGAGGTGGAGGCATGAGCCCGTACCTCGCCGCTGAAGACCTCTCGATGTTCGGCACCGACCCCTGGTGGCTGGTCGTCATCAAGGCGGTGTTCTGCTTCGCCTTCCTGATGATGACCGTGCTGGTCTCCATCGTCATGGAGCGCAAGGTCGTCGCCTGGATGCAGCTGCGCATCGGCCCGAACCGGCACGGCCCCTGGGGCATGCTCCAGTCGCTCGCCGACGGCATCAAGCTGATGCTGAAGGAGGACGTGATCGTCAAGCGCGCGGACAAGGTGGTGTACGTCCTCGCGCCGGTCATCGCGGCCATCCCGGCCTTCATGGCGATCGCGGTGATCCCCTTCGGTCCGGCCGGCAACGAGATCTCGATCTTCGGCCAGCGCACCACGATGCAGCTCACCGACCTGCCGATCGCGATGCTCTACATCCTCGCGGTCGCCTCGGTCGGCATCTACGGCATCGTGCTCGCGGGCTGGAGCTCCGGCTCGACGTACCCGCTGCTGGGGGGCTTGCGCTCCTGCGCGCAGATGATCTCCTACGAGATCGCGATGGGCGCCGCCTTCGCCTCCGTCTTCCTCTACTCGGGGTCGATGTCGACCTCGACGATCGTCGAGCAGCAGGCCGACCGCTGGTACATCGTGCTGCTGCCGGTCTCCTTCATCATCTACATCGTGACCATGGTCGGCGAGACCAACCGGGCCCCCTTCGACATGCCCGAGTCCGAGGGCGACCTCGTCGGCGGCTTCAACACCGAGTACTCGTCGATCAAGTTCGCGATGTTCATGCTCGCCGAGTACGTCAACATGGTGACCGTCTCGGCCGTCGCCACCACGCTGTTCCTCGGCGGCTGGCGCGCCCCCTGGCCCATCAGCACCTTCTGGGAGGGCGCCAACCACGGCTGGTGGCCGCTGCTGTGGTTCACGGTCAAGGTCCAGCTGCTGCTGTTCATGTTCATCTGGATCCGCGGCACCCTCCCGCGCGTCCGCTACGACCAGCTGATGAAGCTCGGCTGGAAGGTCCTCATCCCGGTCTCGCTGGTGTGGCTGATGCTCGTCGCGAGCGTGAGGGCCTTCAGGAACGAGGGCTACGACTTCGCCGACATCGCCCTCTACGTGGGCGGCGGCGTCCTCGCCCTGCTGCTGCTCTCCTTCGTCGCCGACCTGTTCCGCGAGAAGGCCAAGAAGGCCGAACAGCCGGCCGAGACCCCGGCCGCCTTCGACCCGATGGCGGGCGGATTCCCCGTACCGCCCCTGCCCGGACAGGAACTCCCGCCGGTCCCGCGCCGTCGCTCGCGCCGTGAGCGGGAGCTGATTGTCAGTGGCGGGCCCGATACTCAGAGTGACGGATCTCTGGGCGGAACTACGGATGGAAAGGAGGCGTCCGATGACTGAGGAAGCCAAGGACACCAAGCCCGGTCTCCAGAACCCCGTGGCCGGCTTCGGCGTGACCTTCAAGGCCATGTTCAAGAAGCGGCTCACCGAGCAGTACCCGGAGCAGCAGAAGACCACGGCTCCGCGCTTCCACGGACGGCACCAGCTCAACCGCCATCCGGACGGCCTGGAGAAGTGCGTCGGCTGTGAGCTGTGCGCCTGGGCCTGCCCCGCCGACGCGATCTACGTGGAGGGCGCGGACAACACCGAAGAGGAGCGCTACTCGCCGGGCGAGCGGTACGGCAGGGTGTACCAGATCAACTACGCCCGCTGCATCCTGTGCGGTCTGTGCATCGAGGCCTGCCCCACCCGCGCGCTCACGATGACCAACGAGTTCGAGCTGGCCGACTCCAGCCGCGCCAACCTCATCTACACCAAGGAGCAGCTGCTCGCCGGTCTCGAGGAGGGCATGGTCGACTCGCCCCACGCCATCTACCCGGGGATGGACGAACAGGACTACTACCGGGGCCTGGTGACGGAGGCCGCGCCAGGCACCGAGCGCCAGGTCGCCCACTCCAAGGGGGAGGTCGTGCAGGAGGCCGACTCGACCTTCGGCGGGACGGAACCCGCGTCGGAGGGGGTGATCGGCCGATGACCGCCCAGCTCGCCGCCTACTCCACCTCCACCGGCGAGGCCGTCCAGTTCTGGGTCCTCGGCACCGTCGCGGTGATCGGCGCCCTGTGCACCATCCTCATGAAGAGGGCCGTGCACAGCGCGCTCTGCCTCGCCGGGACCATGATCATCCTGGCGGTGTTCTACCTCGCCAACGGCGCCTACTTCCTGGGCGTCGTACAGATCGTCGTCTACACCGGCGCGATCATGATGCTGTTCCTGTTCGTGGTGATGCTCGTCGGCGTCACCGCGGCGGACTCCCTGAAGGAGACCATCAAGGGCCAGCGCTGGCTGGCCGCGCTGTGCGGGCTCGGCTTCGGCGTCCTGCTGGTCGCCGGGATCGGCAACGCGTCCCTGACCGAGTTCAACGGCATCGGCCAGGCGAACGCCGGGGGCAACGTGGAGGGCCTGGCCGCCCTCCTCTTCACCAAGTACGTCTTCGCCTTCGAGATCACCGGCGCCCTGCTCATCACGGCCGCCGTCGGCGCCATGGTGCTCACCCACCGCGAGCGCACCGAGCGGGCCAAGACCCAGCGCGAACTCTCCGAGGAGCGGGTCCGCGACGGCAGGCAACTGCCGCCGCTGCCGGCGCCCGGCGTGTACGCCCGGCACAACGCGGTCGACATCGCGGGCCTGCTGCCCGACGGCACACCGTCCGACCTCACCGTCAGCAAGACGCTGCGCGAGCGCGGTCAGATCCGCGACGTGTCGCGGGAGGCGCTCAACGACCTCAAGGCCCTGGAGCAGCGGTCCGAGGAGCGTCTGGAGCGCAGAGTGGTCGGGCCGGCGAAGTTCCAGCGGTCCGAGGAGGCGTCGAAGTGAACCCGGTCAACTACCTCTATCTCGCGGCCCTGTTGTTCACGATCGGCGCCACCGGCGTGCTGATCAGGCGCAACGCGATCGTCGTGTTCATGTGCATCGAGTTGATGCTCAACGCCTGCAACCTCGCGTTCGTCGCCTTCTCCCGGATGCACGGGAACCTCGACGGCCAGATCATCGCCTTCTTCACGATGGTCGTCGCCGCCGCCGAGGTCGTGGTCGGGCTGGCGATCATCGTGTCCCTGTTCCGTGCCCGCCACTCGGCCTCGGTCGACGACGCCAGCCTGATGAAGCTGTAAGGGGTCGGAAGAATCGTGGAGAACCTCATTGCGCTGCTGGTGGCGGCGCCTCTGCTCGGAGCGGCGGTCCTGCTGTGCGGCGGACGGCGGCTGGACGCCGTCGGCCACTGGATCGGCACCCTGCTCGCGGCCGTCTCCTTCGTGCTCGGCCTGGCGCTGTTCACCGACATGCTGGGCCGGGACGCCGAAAGCCGCGTCATGACCCAGCATCTGTTCAGCTGGATCCCGGTGGAGGGCTTTCAGGCGGACGTCGCCTTCCAGCTCGACCAGTTGTCCATGACGTTCGTGCTGCTGATCACGGGCGTCGGATCCCTGATCCACCTGTACTCCGTCGGGTACATGGAGCACGACGAGCGGCGCCGCCGCTTCTTCGGCTATCTGAACCTGTTCCTCGCGGCGATGCTGATCCTCGTCCTCGCCGACAACTACCTGCTGCTGTACGTCGGCTGGGAGGGCGTCGGTCTCGCCTCCTACCTGCTGATCGGCTTCTGGCAGCACAAGCCCAGCGCCGCCACGGCCGCCAAGAAGGCCTTCCTGGTCAACCGTGTCGGTGACATGGGCCTGTCCATCGCGATCATGCTCATGTTCCTGTGGTTCGGCACCTTCGCCTTCGGGCCGGTGCTCGGCGGTCACGGGGAGGCCGGGCTGACCGGCGCCGCCGGTGAGGACAAGCTGACCGCGATCGCGCTGATGCTGCTCCTCGCCGCGTGCGGCAAGTCCGCCCAGGTGCCGCTGCAGTCCTGGCTCGGGGACGCCATGGAGGGCCCGACCCCGGTCTCGGCCCTCATCCACGCCGCGACCATGGTGACCGCGGGCGTCTACCTGATCGTCCGCTCCGCGGCCGTCTTCAACGGCGCCCCGGACGCGCAACTGGTCGTCACCATCGTCGGCGCGGTCACGCTCCTGTTCGGTGCGATCGTCGGTTGCGCGAAGGACGACATCAAGAAGGCCCTGGCCGGCTCGACCATGTCGCAGATCGGCTACATGATCCTCGCCGCGGGCCTCGGCCCCATCGGCTACGTCTTCGCGATCATGCACCTGGTGACGCACGGCTTCTTCAAGGCCGGTCTGTTCCTCGGCGCCGGTTCCGTCATGCACGGCATGAACGACGAGGTCGACATGCGCCGCTACGGCGGACTGCGCAAGTACATGCCCGTCACCTTCGTCACCTTCGGCCTCGGCTACCTGGCGATCATCGGCTTCCCGGGCCTGTCCGGGTTCTTCTCCAAGGACAAGATCATCGAGGCGGCGTTCGCCAAGGGCGGCACCGAGGGCTGGATCCTCGGCGCCTGCGCCCTGCTCGGCGCGGCCATCACCGCGTTCTACATGACGCGCGTGATGCTGATGACCTTCTTCGGCGAGGAGCGCTGGCGCAACGCCCCGACGCCGTCGCCCGACCGGCCGGACGTGGAGCCCGCCGCCGAGACGCGCGGCGAGTACACCCCGCCGCACCCGCACGAGTCGCCCAAGATCATGACGATCCCGATGATCGTGCTGGCCGTCGGGTCGGTGGCCGGCGGCGCGTTCTTCAGCATCGGCGACCGGTTCCTGCACTGGCTGGAGCCGATCACCGGGCACAGTCACGGCAACCCGCCGATCAGCGCGGGCGTCGTCACCGGCGCGACCGTCGCGTGCATGGTCGTCGGCGTCGCCCTCGCCTGGGCCCAGTACGGCCGTCGCCCGGTCCCGGCCGTCGCCCCGCGCGGCTCCCTGCTCACCCGGGCCGCCCGGCGCGACCTGCTGCAGGACGACTTCAACCACGTCGTCCTGGTCCGCGGCGGCGAGCACCTCACGCGGTCCCTGGTCTACGTCGACCACACGCTGGTCGACGGCGTCGTCAACGGCACGGCGGCCTCGGTCGGCGGCCTCTCCGGGCGGATGCGCAGGCTGCAGAACGGCTTCGCCCGCTCCTACGCGGTCTCGATGTTCGGGGGTGCGGCGGTCATCGTCGCCGCGACCCTGCTGATGAGGGCGGTCTGATACCGATGTCCTTTCCTCTGCTGACAGCGACAGCGGCGCTCCCGGCCGTCGGGGCGATCGCCACGGCCGCCGTACCGGCCGCGCGGCGCACCGCCGCCAAGTGGCTGGCGCTGCTCTTCTCGCTCGCCACGCTCGTCCTGGCGATCACCGTCCTGGTCCGCTTCGACCCGGAGGGCGATCGCTACCAGCTCACCGAGTCCCACGCCTGGATCGCCGACTTCGGCGTCCGCTACGAACTGGGTGTGGACGGCATCGGGGTGGCGCTGGTCGCGCTCACGGCCCTGCTGATCCCGTTCATCATGCTCGCGGGCTGGCACGACGCCGATCCTCTGGAGACCGGCAGCAGCCGCTGGCGGCCGACGCAGGGCTTCTTCGCCCTGATCCTCGCCGTCGAGGCGATGGTGATCCTCTCCTTCGAGGCCACCGACGTCTTCCTCTTCTACATCTTCTTCGAAGCCATGCTGATCCCGATGTACTTCCTCATCGGCGGCTTCGGTGACCGTGCGCACGAGCACGGCGAGAAGGCGGCGGCGACCCAACGGTCGTACGCGGCGGTGAAGTTCCTCCTCTACAACCTGGTCGGCGGTCTGATCATGCTGGCCGCGGTGATCGGGCTGTACGTGGTCGCCGGGAACTTCTCGCTCCAGGAGATCGCCGAGGCCCGCGCCAACGGCACGCTCGACATGGCCACCGGCACCGAACGCTGGCTGTTTCTCGGCTTCTTCTTCGCCTTCGCGGTGAAGGCGCCGCTGTGGCCGCTGCACACCTGGCTGCCCAACGCCATGCAGGAGTCCACCGCCCCGGTGGCCGTGCTCATCACGGCGGTCGTCGACAAGGTCGGCACCTTCGCGATGCTCCGCTTCTGCCTCCAGCTCTTCCCGGAGGCCAGCAAGTGGGCCACGCCCGCCATCCTCGTCCTCGCCCTGATCAGCATCATCTACGGGGCGCTGCTGGCGGTCGGCCAGCGGGACATCAAGCGGCTGGTGGCGTACGCGTCGATCTCCCACTTCGGCTTCATCATCATGGGCATCTTCGCGATGACCAGCCAGGGCCAGTCCGGGGCGACGCTCTACATGATCAACCACGGCATCTCGACGGCCGCGCTGATGCTGGTCGCGGGCTTCCTGATCTCGCGGCGCGGCTCGCGGCTCATCGCCGACTACGGCGGAGTGCAGAAGGTCGCCCCGGTGCTCGCGGGCACCTTCCTGATCGGCAGCCTCGCCACACTGTCGCTGCCGGGGCTGGCCCCGTTCGTCAGTGAGTTCCTGGTCCTGGTCGGCACCTTCACGCGCTACCCGGTGATCGGCATCATCGCCACGTTCGGCATCGTCCTCGCCGCGCTCTACACCCTCGTCCTCTACCAGCGGACGATGACGGGCCCGGTGAAACCGGAGGTCTCCGCTATGCCGGACCTCAGGATCCGTGAGCTGGTGGTCGTCGCCCCGCTGGTCGTCCTGCTGATCTTCCTGGGCGTCTACCCGAAGCCCCTCACGCAGATCATCGATCCGGCGGTCAAGCAGACCATGTCCGACGTCCAGAAGAAGGACCCCCAGCCCGAGGTGGAGGCGGCCAAGTGAGCGCAACAGCCGTCCACAGCCTGTGGACAACCGCGGCCGACCCGATCACCAAGATCGACGCGCCGAAGATCGAATACGGGCAGCTCGCCCCCACTCTGATCATCGTCGGCGCGGCGATCATCGGGATCCTGATCGAGGCGTTCGTACCGCGGAAGTCGCGTTACTACGCCCAGATGTTCGTGTCCGTCGTCGCCCTCGCCGCCGCCTTCGCCGCGGTCGTGGCGCTCGCGGCCGACGGGTACGGCACGACCAAGGCGCGCATCGCGGCGATGGGTGCCATCGCCGTCGACGGGCCCGCCCTGTTCCTGCAGGGCACGATCCTGCTGGCGGCCCTGGTGGGCCTGTTCACCTTCGCCGAGCGGCGCCTGGACCCGGTGGTGCACGGCAACCGCGTCGACTCCTTCGCCGCGCAGGCCGCCTCCGTGCCGGGCAGCGAGAGCGAGAAGGCCGCGGTCAAGGCCGGGTTCACCACCACCGAGGTGTTCCCGCTGCTGCTGTTCGCCGTCGCGGGCATGCTGATCTTCCCGGCGGCCAACGATCTGCTGACGCTGTTCGTGGCGCTGGAGGTCCTCTCCCTGCCGCTGTACCTCCTGTGCGCCCTGGCCCGCCGCAAGCGGCTCATGTCGCAGG
This sequence comes from Streptomyces sp. NPDC092370, assembly GCF_044755265.1. Classification (NCBI taxonomy): domain Bacteria; kingdom Bacillati; phylum Actinomycetota; class Actinomycetes; order Kitasatosporales; family Streptomycetaceae; genus Streptomyces; species Streptomyces sp. NPDC092370. The sequence continues at coordinate 140,827 of NZ_JBIVQO010000008.1, forward strand.
AGGCGGCGGTCAAGTACTTCCTGCTCGGCGCGTTCGCCTCGGCGTTCACCCTGTTCGGCATCGCCCTGCTCTACGGCTACGCGGGCTCGATGTCGTACGCGACGATCGCGCAGGTCGTCGACGGCACCGTGCAGGACGTCAACCCGGCGCTCGCCGGCACCATGGGCAACGACGCGCTGCTGCTGATCGGCGCCGCGCTGCTGGTGATGGGTCTGCTCTTCAAGGTGGGCGCGGTGCCGTTCCACATGTGGACGCCGGACGTGTACCAGGGCGCTCCGACACCGGTGACCGGCTTCATGGCGGCGGCGACGAAGGTGGCGGCGTTCGGCGCGCTGCTGCGGCTGCTGTACGTCGTCCTGCCGGGCCTGCGCTGGGACTGGCGGCCGGTCATGTGGGCCGTCGCCATCGTCACCATGCTGGGCGGTGCGATCGTCGCGATCACCCAGACCGACATCAAGCGGCTGCTGGCGTACTCGTCGATCGCGCACGCCGGGTTCATCCTCGCGGGCGTCATCGCGACGACGCCCGACGGTGTCTCGTCGGTGCTGTTCTACCTGGCGGCGTACTCGTTCGTGACGATCGGCGCCTTCGCGGTGGTCACCCTCGTCCGCGACGCGGGCGGTGAGGCGACGCACCTGTCCAAGTGGGCGGGCCTCGGTCGCAGGTCCCCGCTGGTGGCGGGCGTGTTCGCGGTGTTCCTGCTGGCCTTCGCGGGCATTCCGCTGACGTCCGGGTTCGCCGGGAAGTTCGCCGTGTTCAAGGCGGCGGCGGAGGGCGGGGCCGCCCCGCTCGTCGTCATCGGTGTGATCTCGTCGGCGATCGCGGCGTTCTTCTACATCCGCGTCATCGTGCTGATGTTCTTCAGCGAGCCGCGGCCGGAGGGCCCGACGGTGGCCGTGCCGTCGCCCTTGACGATGACGGCGATCGGTGTGGGCGTGGCGGTCACGGTGGTGCTCGGTGTGGCGCCGCAGTACTTCCTGGACCTGGCGGGGCAGGCGGGCGTGTTCGTCCGCTGACCCCGCTGCGTCTGCGCGGGACCCGGTCTCCTTCGGGAGCCGGGTCCCGCGGCGTTTTCCGGGGCGACGGGTTGCCCGTCGGGCCATGTCGAACACATATACGGGCACCGCTCCACGAGCGGGACCTGTGGACAACTCCGGGGCTGTCGGTGTGGGCGCCTATGGTGGACGCAGTGGTCGAGGGCGACGCACGGGGGACGCAATGACGGGCGCTACGGGCGGGACAGGTGTGATGACGGAACTGGACGCGGTGACCGGGACCGGGATCGGCGCGGGCAGCGGTCCCGCCGGGCTCCTCGGTGCCGACGCGAGCGAGGCGCTTCTCGCGCTGCACCGGGTCTTCGGCTACGAGGCCTTCCGCGGTGAGCAGGAAGCCGTCATCGACCATGTCGTGGCCGGCGGCGACGCCGTCGTGCTCATGCCGACCGGCGGCGGCAAGTCGCTGTGCTACCAGATCCCGTCCCTGGTCAGGCCCGGTACGGGTGTGGTCGTCTCGCCGCTCATCGCCCTGATGCAGGACCAGGTGGACGCGCTGCGGGCGCTGGGCGTGCGGGCCGGTTTCATGAACTCCACGCAGGACTTCGACGAGCGGCGGATGGTCGAGGCCGAGTTCCTCTCCGGCGAGCTCGACCTGCTGTACCTGGCGCCGGAGCGGCTGCGGCTGGAGAGCACGCTCGATCTGCTCTCCCGCGGCAAGATCGCCGTCTTCGCGATCGACGAGGCGCACTGCGTCTCCCAGTGGGGCCACGACTTCCGGCCCGACTACCTGGCGCTGTCCCTGCTCGGCGAGCGCTGGCCGGACGTGCCGCGGATCGCGCTGACGGCGACGGCCACCCACGCGACGCACCAGGAGATCACCGAGCGGCTGAACATGCCGACGGCCCGCCACTTCGTGGCGAGCTTCGACCGGCCCAACATCCAGTACCGGATCGTGCCCAAGGCCGACCCGAAGAAGCAGCTGCTGAGCTTCCTGCGCGAGGAGCACGCGGGCGACGCGGGCATCGTCTACTGCCTGTCGCGCAATTCGGTGGAGAAGACCGCCGAGTTCCTCAGCCGCAACGGCGTCGAGGCGGTGCCGTACCACGCGGGCCTGGACTCGGGGACGCGTGCCGCCCACCAGTCCCGCTTCCTGCGGGAGGACGGCCTGGTCGTGGTGGCGACCATCGCCTTCGGCATGGGCATCGACAAGCCGGACGTCCGCTTCGTCGCCCACCTCGACCTGCCCAAGTCGGTCGAGGGCTACTACCAGGAGACGGGCCGGGCCGGCCGCGACGGGCTGCCGTCGACGGCCTGGATGGCCTACGGGCTGAACGACGTCATCCAGCAGCGCAAGCTGATCCAGTCCGGTGAGGGCGACGAGGCCTTCCGGCGCCGGGCCCAGGCCCACCTGGACTCGATGCTGGCGCTGTGCGAGACGGCCCGGTGCCGCCGTGGCCAGCTCCTCGCCTACTTCGGTCAGGACCCGGACCCGTCCGGCTGCGGCAACTGCGACACGTGCCTGACCCCGCCGGAGACCTGGGACGGCACCGTCGCCGCGCAGAAGGCACTGTCGACGGTGGTGAGGCTGCAGCGCGAGCGGGGGCAGAAGTTCGGCGCGGTGCAGATCGTCGACATCCTGCTGGGGAAGCGGACGGCCAAGGTCATCCAGTTCGACCACGACCAGCTGTCCGTGTTCGGCATCGGCGAGGAGCTCACCGAAGGTGAATGGCGGGGTGTCATCCGGCAGTTGCTCGCCCAGGGGCTGCTCGCGGTGGAGGGCGAGTACGGCACGCTGGTCCTGACCGAGGCCAGCGGGGCGGTGCTGCGGCGGGAGCGGGACGTGCCGCTGCGCAAGGAGCCGAAGAAGCCGGTGACCTCCCGATCGGGGGCGTCGTCCTCGGGCTCCGGGCGGGGCGAGCGCAAGGGCAAGGCGGTCGCCGCCGAGCTGCCCGAGGAACTGCTGCCGGCCTTCGAGGCGCTGCGCGCCTGGCGCGCCGAGCAGGCCCGTGAGCAGGGCGTCCCGGCGTACGTGATCTTCCACGACGCCACGCTGCGGGAGATCGCCGTGGCATGGCCGACGTCGGTGGGGGAGCTCGGCGGGATCAGCGGGGTCGGCGAGAAGAAGCTGATGACGTACGGGGAGGGCGTGCTGGAGGTGCTCGCGTCGCTGGGCGGACCGGCGCACGCGGCTCCGGCCCAGGACCCTGCTCACACCCCTCGTCAGTACGCGGGTGAGCCGGACCACTGGCCGGAGACGGACGAGGAGCCGGAGCCCGACGACTGGATATAGGGTCGGGCTCCGGCCGAGGTCACCGGGGGTGGAGGGCCGGGCCGGTCACAGCGCCCGCCCCGCGTACGCCCTGACGTCCGCGTCGGAGTCCGTCGTCGCCGTGGCGGGGGCCCCCGGGTGCCGGGGCGGGCCCATGGTGCGGACCTCGTCGGTGACCTGTCCGTGTGCGCGAAGGGTTTCCGCGAGGCCCCTCAGGCGGTCGAGACCGTGGGGGTACTCGTGGGCCACGACCACGGTGCCGACGCCGGGCCGGTGCTCCACGAGCCCTCGGCCCGCAGCAGGCCGAGCACTCGCGGACCGTGTTGTGGCTGGTGCCGTACTCGGTGGTGAGGGTCGACTCGCGGGGGAGGACGCCGTCGGGAAAGGCGCCGGTGAGCAGCAGCCGGCGGAGCGGGTCGGTCAGCTTCCGGCCCGGTCGGCGCGCAGCCGTCGCCGCCCGCGGTGGGCGGCGACGGTGGTCACGGCTCCTTGTCCGGCGTGGTCTCGGATGCGATCACTGGGCATGGCTCGGACCTGCCCATCCGATAGGAAAAGCGGTGTCGCGGGAATGCTGCGCCACCCCGAAGGTGACCTGTTCGACGAGTGAGCCGGCCTTTTGGCCGGCCCTCGGCCGGATCCGCCACCGACCGTCCGGCCGGTGCGGCTGCGTCGGCCGTCACGGCGCGAGCCGTCCACCGTCGGGGCGACTCGGCTACGACAACGCCGTCAGTCCCGGGGCGAACACGATCAGCAGGGGCAGCAGCGGCACGAGCGCGGCGGTCGTGGTGGTCAGGGCCCGGTGCCGCAGGCCCAGCCGGGGCGGCGGTTCCAGGAGCCGGTCGACCCGTTCCCCCAGCAGACGGTGGCTGGAGGCGCAGGACAGGACGCCGCGGTGCTGGTTGAGCTCGATCAGGGCCAGGGCCGTGGTCAGGTGGCCGCAGCGGCGGGACGCCGTGTCGTCGGCGGCCAGTTCGACCAGGCGGTGGGTCTGGTCGCAGAAGTGGGCGAACAGCGGGATGCGGGGGAAGCCGGTGGCCAGGGCGGTGGACAGGTGCAGCAGCCAGTCGTGGCGGGCCCGGGCGTGGCCCCGCTCGTGGGTGAGGACGGCGTCGAGCTGGTGGCGGGTGAGGCGGTGCAGGGCGCCGGTGGTGACGATCAGCTGGGGCGGGCTTCCGGGCATCCACCAGGCGTCCGGGTACTCGTCCTCCAGGACCAGCAGCGGACCGCGCGCCGCGGGCAGGCCGGCCGGCAGGTCGGGGGCGCGCTCGCGCAGGTGGGCGCGTGCCCGGGCGCGGCGCCGGCGGGCCTCGACGAGCTCCCGGGCGAGCATCGCGGTCGTCCAGGCGGCACCGCAGGCCAGCAGCAGGGTGAGGGCGGCGGCCCACGGCGGGGCGGTGGACAGGTCGTACGCGGCGGTGACCGCCGGTGGTGCCGGGGCGAAGAGCTGGGCGCGCACCGTGCCGAAGACGGCGGCGGCGCCCAGGGAGAGTGCGGTCACGCAGGCCAGCAGGACGGTGGCGACCAGGCACTGCCACACCCACAGCGCCACCACCGGTTCCCGTTCGGGCCACGCGGCCCGGGTCAGCGCACGGGGGACGGGGACGGCGGCCGTCACTGCGACGACGCCCAGCAGGAGCAGGCAGACGGTCATGGCCACGGGCTCCGGTTCCTCGTCGGAAGAGGGGCGGCTACGGGTCGTGCGGAGCAGGGCGGTCCCCGGGCGCGCCGGTGACCACGACGAGCGTGGCGCCCAGTGCAGGCCGGGCACACCGCCCTGTGCCCAGTATGACGGGCCGGGCGGTGTGCGTCAGGGGCCGAGCGGCAACGGCAGTGACCGCAGCGGCAGTTGTCGGCCGCAGGGCGTCAGCCCTGGACCACCCGCCCCGTCACCTCGCCCAGCCCCACCCGCACACCGTTCGGCCCGGGCGCCCAGGCCGAGAGGGTCACCTCGTCGCCGTCCTCCAGGAACGTCCGCTTGCCGTCGGGGAGTTCGAGCGGCTCGCGGCCGTTCCAGGTCAGCTCCAGCAGGGAGCCGCGCTCCCGTTCCGTGGGGCCGCTGACCGTGCCGGAGCCGTACAGGTCGCCGGTGCGCAGGGAGGCGCCGTTGACGGTCATGTGGGCCAGTTGCTGGGCGGCCGTCCAGTACATGGTGGAGAAGGGCGGCTCGGAGACGACGTGGCCGTTGACCGCGACGCTGATCCGCAGGTCGTAGCCGCCGGGTTCCTCGTCGCGGTCGTCCAGGTAGGGCAGCAGCTCGTGCGTCCGGGCGGGAGGCGCCACGAGCGCCTCCTCCAGGGCGTCCAGCGGGGTGATCCACGCCGACACCGAGGTGGCGAAGGACTTGCCGAGGAATGGGCCGAGGGGCACGTACTCCCAGGCCTGGATGTCGCGGGCCGACCAGTCGTTGAGGAGACACAGCCCGAACACGTGCTCGCGGAAGTCCCCGAGGGCCACCGGCGCGCCCATCCGGGAGGGCACGCCGACGACGAAACCGACCTCGGCCTCGATGTCCAGGCGGACGGACGGGCCGAAGACGGGAGTGGCGCCCGTGGGTGTCTTGCGCTGGCCGGAGGGGCGTACGACCTCCGTGCCGGAGACGACGACCGTGCCGGAGCGGCCGTGATATCCGATCGGAAGGTGCTTCCAGTTGGGGGTGAGGGAGTCCTCGGCGTCGGGGCGGAAGATCTGCCCGACGTTCCGGGCGTGGTTCTCGGAGGCGTAGAAGTCGACGTAGTCCGCCACTTCGAAGGGCAGGTGCAGGGTCACCGACGACAGGGGGTGGAACAGGGGTGCGAGGGTCTCGCGGTGGGACGGCACGGTCACCCAGGCGGTCAGTGCCCGGCGCACGTCGGACCAGGCCGTGCGCCCCGCGGCCAGCAGCGGATTCAGGGTCGGCTGCGCGAGCAGGGAGGCGTACGGCGAGCCGAGCGTGTGGGCCGCCGCGCCCGCGTCCAGCACATGGTCGCCCAGCCGGACGCCCACCGTCCGGTGGGACGAGCCGGGGAGGGAGAACACGCCGTACGGCAGGTTGTGCGGGCCGAAGGGGTCGCCCTCGGGGACATCGAAGGGGGGCATCGGGTGCTGCCTCGCTTTCGGGTGTGCCATGTCGTCGCCACGTGTTCGTGGTCGTGCCACACGTTACGGGTGACATGCCGGTCCTGGGCAGAGGCCGAGGAGGCGCGAAGAGGCGAACGGGGCAGGTGGACCCGGGTGGGACCGGACGGGCGGGCGGGACGGCACATTCGTACGAGCCGGAAGTTATCCACAGGACGCGACGCAATCTTGACGGAGCGGTGCGAACGGGGCGACTCTGGGCAGGTGCCGGAAGGCCTCGGGGAGGGGGCTTTCCCACGGCACATCTGGGGGGCGGATGGCCATAGGGGAGGCCGGTCCGGGTTCGGTGCGGCATGGTGCACAGCCGAAGCGGCTGGAAGAGACCATGCGCGTCCGGCTCGGCCGGGAATGTGTGTACGTACCGTCGTGCCGTTTCGGGCTGTACGTGGCGCTGCGCCACTGGTGCCCGCCCGGCGGGCGGGTGCTGATGTCGCCGGTCAACGACGACGTGATCTTCTTCGTCGTGCTCGCGGCCGGACTGCGCCCGGTGCAGGCGCCGTTGAACCCGCTCGACGCGTCCATCGACATCGATGCCGTGCCGGACGGGGTGTGGGGCTCGGTGTCGGCCGTGCTCACGACGAACCTGTACGGCAACCCGGACCCGGCGCCGCGCCTCAGACAGAAGTGCGACGCGCTGGGAATCCCGCTGTTCGAGGACGTGGCCCACGCGATCGGCAGCCGGGTGGGGGACCGGCCGGTCGGGGCGTGGGGCGAGGCCTCCGTGTTCAGCCTGTCCAAGCATGTCGGTGCCAAGGCCGGAGGCGTGCTCTCGCTCGCCGATCCGGGGTCGCGGGAGGCGTTGGAGAAGACCTGCGCCGGACTGCTCGCGCCGCGCCGGGCGAGCGCCGAACTCGCCTACCTGCTCCGGCCGTACGCGGAGGCGGCGGTGCGCGGGCTGCGGCTGCGGCGCGCCGCCTGGGCCGCGATGCGGCTGCTGGGGCTGGCCGACCGTGAGGAGATCCGGATGCCGTTGCGTCCGGACGAACTCGCCCTCGCCGTCCGTGAGGCGCCGGGGCTCGACGCCCACCACCCGTGGGTGCGGGTCGACATGCACGACTACCGCCTGGCATCCGGCCGGCTGAGGCTGCGGCGCATCGGGCGAGGGCTCGACCGGCTGGACGACGTGCTGGACGCCTGCCGGGCGGGCACCGAACTGCTGCTGTCCACGCCCTGGGCCAAGCCGCGTGACGGCTCGGCGACCCAGCCGTTGTTCCGCGTCCCGCTGTTCGTGGCGGACCGGGACGCGGCGATCGCGGCGCTGGCGCGGCAGGGCATCGTCGTCGGTTACCTCTACGACCCGCCTCTGGACGACTACGCCGGTGCGGAGTTCACCGACCCCTCACCGGTGCCCGAGGCGGCCCGCTGGTTCGCGCGGCACGCGCTGCCCGTGGACCCGCTGCGGGCGCGGACGGTCCTCGAGGTGCTGGAGCGGTCCGGTGCGCGACCCGTCCGGGCGCCGGGAGAGCTGCCGGGGAACGAGCCGACACCGGGAGGGCTGGGACAGTCCCGTGGCTGAGATCCAGGTGCACGAGCCCGCCGCCGCGCGCACCGACGGCGGCGGACCGCAGCCTGCCGGCACCGACCACACCCACGACTCGCTGTTCAAGAACGCCTACTTCCTCATGCTCAGCACCGGCGTCTCCGCCGTACTGGGCCTGGGATTCTGGCTGGTGGCCGCCCGCTACTACTCGGAGGAGGCCGTCGGCCAGGGCTCGGCCGCGATCGCCGCGATGCGACTGCTCGCCAGCATCACCGCCACGACGATGATCGGCGCCGTCGTCCGCTTCGTCCCGCGCGCGGGCCGGGAGACCGGGCGTCTGGTGTGGGGCACGTACGTGGCCAGTTCGCTGATCGTGGCGCTGGCGGCCGCCGTCTTCCTGCTCACGCTCGACGCGTGGGGGGCGTCCTACGCGCCTTTGGGCACACCCATGGCCGGGGCGGTGTTCGTCGCGGCATGCGTGGCCTGGGCGCTGCTCACCCTCCAGGACGGGGTGCTCACCGGGTTGCGCAAGGCGGAGTGGGTGCCCGCCGGGAACGCGGTGTTCTCGGTCGGGAAGCTCGCCCTCCTGGGCGTGTTCGCCGGCATGCTGCCCGTCCTCGGGATCTTCGTCTCCTGGGCGGTCGCGATCGCCTTCTCCACCCTGCCGCTGGGCTGGCTGATCTTCCGTCGGCTCATCCCGCGCCAGGCGGAGGCCGACCGGGACAAAGAGCCCCCGAGAATCAAGGACATGGGCCGGTTCCTGGCCGGGGACTCGCTGGGCGCGCTGTTCAGCCTGGCGATGATCAACCTGCTGCCGGTGATGGTCGCGGTCCGCTTCAGCGCCGCCGAGAACGGCTACTTCTACGTGGCCTACACCGTCGGCGGCACGATGGAGTTCATGGCCATCAACATGGCCTCGTCCCTCACCGCGCACGCCTCGCACGACCCGCGTCAGCTCGCCGACGGTGTGCGGGGTGCTCTGCGGCGCATGACGCTGCTGCTCGTCCCGGTGGTGCTGGTGCTCGTCGTCTTCGCCCCGCAGATCCTCACCCCCTTCAGCCCGTACTACGCCGAGCACGGCTCGACCGTGCTGCGGCTGCTGGCCCTCGGCGCACTGCCCCGGGTCGTGGTGGAGCTGTACATCGGCGTACTGCGCGTCCAGGGGCGCACAGGAGTGCTGGCCGCGCTCCAAGGGGCCATGTGCGTCCTGGTGCTGGGCAGCGCGGCCGTGCTGTTCACCCCGTCGGGGATCGCCGGCGCCGGGTGGGCGGTGCTGCTGAGCATGACACTGATCGCGGTCGTCGCCACGGCCGGGCTGCGCAGGGCCCTGCGCCCCCACGACAGCGCACCCGCCGTCCGCCCGCCCGCCGACCCTTCCTACGGCACCCACTGGGCGAAACTCAACGCCACCGCCGGGTACGGCACCACCTGGGCCCGCAGGGCCGCCTACCAGCCCAGGGACGGCGACCAGGACACGGTCACGCTGTTCATAGGGCGTCCCGGATACGAGCGGGAGGCGCTGCAGGCGGACACACTGGCGCTGATCGTGCGGCCGGAGGGACCGACCCGGGAACCACCGGCCCCGTCCGGAGAGCCGTTCACGGACGAGGAGCCGCGGGAGCGGCGGCTGAGAGGCGCTCTGTGGAGCCTGCTCGCCGTCGCCACCGTGTTCTTCTGGGCACCGCTGCGGGACCTGCCGTGGCTGGACGGCGCCTCCGAAGCGGCTCTGACCGGACATCAGTTGCTGGAGGGCATGCCCCTGCCGTCGCTCACCGCGGGCGGCCTGCTGCTCGTGGTGTTCGTCGCCGCCGTCACGTTGAGCACCCGGCACGATCCGTGGCTGCCGGGCACGGCGCTGGGCGCCGCCCTGCTCGCCCTCCACGCCGCACCGGCCGCCCTCGGACGGGAACCGCGGCCGGTGGACGGGGCGTTGTACGAGAAGACGGCCGGCTTCCTGGCACAGGCGGTGGGGCTCGACGGGCCCGAGCCGCTGCTGCGCTGGGCGCCGCCGGCCTGCCAGGTGATGTGTCTCCTGCCGCTGGGGCTGCTGCTGGCGAGCGCGGGCGGCCGGCTGCCGTGGCCGGGGCGCTGGGGGGTCCTGTATCTCGTCGCGGTCGGCGGCTGGGTGTGGCGTGAGGCGCTCGCACCCCTCGCGCCGCCCCTGCTCGCCGTCCTCGTGCTGCTCCTGCTGCTCCAGCGCGCCGTCTCGACCCGGTCACGTTCCCGCACCACTGCCTCCACAGCCGACCGAACGGCCGAAGGACCACCGAGCGGCGGGTCCCACCACTGATCATGCACAGAGCCGAACAGACCGAACAGAGCCGAGAGAGCCGAACCGCCAGGGGGGAACCACCGTGCGTCCGCCAGTCACACCGAGGGAGAGATCCACGCCGGAGCCCACACCCGCGCGGGGCGGCGCGAACGCCCCCGGCAGCGTCCCGGAGACGGCAAGCCAGTCCTCCAGCCCCTCCTCCTCGGAGTCGTCGAGCCCCGCCCCCGCGCCGGTGACGGACCTGTCCGACCTCCCCCCCGCCTGGTCCGGACGCCGCGCACTCGCCTGGCCCGCCGTCCCGCTGTCCGTCGCGCTCGCACTCTGGGCGTACGCCGTGCGGCACACCGACGTCTCGCGCCTCGACGACTACGGGCTGGTCAGCGCGCTGCACCCGGCCTTCTGGGCCGGGCTCGCGGTGCTCACCACCGGCTTCTGGTTCACGGTCCGCGACGCGCGCCGGCCGGGCGCCTGGTCGGCGGCGTACGTGCTCGGTCTGCTGGTGATGGAGCGGGCCACGCAGGCCGTGCTCTATCCGACCCCGCTGTACGCCTGGGCGTGGAAGCACGAGGCGGTCATCGACCATCTGCTGACGGCCGGCGGTCTGCAGACGGCCGATCAGGTCGGTGACATGGCGGTGTACGACCAGTGGCCGGGCTTCTTCGCCGCCCAGGCCGCCTTGCAGCGGCTGCTGGGCGTGGACTCGGCGGTGATGTTCATGGCCTGGTGGCCCCTGGCCTCCAGCCTGATGCTGCTGCTCCCGCTGCTGCTGATCTACCGCACCTTCACCGAGGACCGGCGGCTGATCTGGACCGCGGTCTGGCTCTTCTACGTCGCCAACTGGGTCGGGCAGGACTACTTCTCCCCCCAGTCCGTGGCGTACGCGCTGCACGTGGGTGTCCTCGCCGTCGTCCTGCGCCGCTTCGGCCGGTCCGCGGTGCGCGGGGGCCGGCCGCGGCAGGCCGTGTGGACGGTGGTGATCACCGTCATGATCGTGGCGATCGTCATCTCCCACCAGCTCACCCCGGGCATGCTGGTCGTCTGCCTGCTCGGCCTGTGCCTGAGCCGCCGTCACCGCGACCGGATCCCGGTCGTCACGACCGTGATGATCTTCCTGGCCTGGTGTCTCACGGCCGCGCTGCCCTTCCTGTCCGCGGCGATGCCGGACATGATCCGCTCCATCGGCGACGTCGGCGCCAACGTCGAGACGGGCTACGGCGCCACGCCGACCGGCACCGGAGCGATCGCCACCTCCTGGGCGGCCCGGCTGCTGTCCGGCTCCGTCCTGCTGCTCGCGGCCGTCGGCGTGCTGCGCCAGCGGGTGCTGCGCCACCGCGCCCGGCCCCTGCTGCTGGTCGCGGCGGCCCCGTTGCCGATGTTCGCGGCGAGCAGTTACGGCAGTGAGATGATCTTCCGGGTGCTGCTGTTCATGCTGCCCGGCGCCGCCTTCTTCGCGGCAGCCGCGTTGCTGCCCACGGTCCGCACACTGGCCGCAGAGGCCGCCGCGCCAGAGGCCGGCGGCCGGCGGACCACCTCTGCCGGAGGCCGTTGGGGTCTCGGCGTCTGGGTGCCGCCGGTCGCGCTGCTCGGCGGCACGCTGGCGTTCGTCCCGGCATATTCCGGCAAGGACCGGATCAACTACTTCCCGCCTCAGGAAGTGGCCCTCGTCCGGCAGCTCTTCGACCAGGCGCCCGGCGGCTCGCTGGTCGTGGCCGCCAACCGCAACTACCCGGACGCGTACGCCTCCTACTGGAGCGTCGACCACTACTGGTTCCTCGACGACGGCCGCAGTCACGTCGACGAGATCGTCAGGAGCCCCGCCGCCACGCTCGCGCGTGACATGGCCGGAGTGGAGCAGCCCGCCCGGGCCTACTTCCTGCTCACACAGGGCCAGATGGCCAACTCCGAGATGAACGGGCAGCTCGACGAGGCGCAGTTGAACCGCATCCAGAAGTCCGTCGCCGCCTCGCCGCGGTTCCGGCTGGTGGCGGAGAACAGCGCCGGATGGCTCTACGTGCTGAGGCAGTCAGGGGGAGCGGAGCGATGACACCGCAGGATCTCGTGGTCCGGATGCTGCCCCCGTTCGGCGGCTGGCTGGCGCTGGCCGCGCTCGCCCTGCCCGGCGGCTCGCCGCTGCGGGGCGCCGCGGTCGTGCTCTTCCTGGCGGCCGGTCCGGGCGCCGCCGCGGTCAGGGTCTGCGCGCCCGCCCTCGGGGACCGGCCCGCCGAAGGGCCCGTGGAGCGCCGGGACGCGGACTTCGCCCGCCACTCCGACCTGCTGGAGCGGCTGATGCTGGTGCTGTTCCTGAGCATCGGCGCCGTGATGCTCGTCGCGACCGTGCTGATCGCCACCCACACCTTCAGCGCGCAGCGAGTGCTGCTGACGCTGGCGCTGCTGACCACATTCGCCGCGTTCTGTCCGCCGCTGCGCGCCTCCCCGCCGCCGAGCACGACGCCGAGGACACCGAAGGGTTCCGCTCCGTGAGGTTCAACCGCCCCCACCGTCCCTTTCGCCGCGAGCCGAGCACGGCCGCAGGACAGCACCGCAGGACGCCGCACCCGGAGCAACAGCCCACGCGGACACCGCATGAGGAGCGGGCCGCCGGCCCCTTGGCGTCCAGCCGGCGCCGCCTGCTGATCACGTCCGCCACGGTCGTCAGCGCGGTCCTGGTCGCCGTACTCGCCCTGCGGGACGCCTCCGGACCGCAGGAGCGGGGAGCGGCCGGTTCCGGGGCGGACTGCCGTCCCACGGAACTCCTGGAACCGCCCTGCGGCGCCTGGTTCGGCGCGTTCGTGCCGCACGAGCGCGCCGACCTGCCCGAGAAGGTGCGCGCCTACGAGAAGCGGGTGGGCCGCGCACTCGACATCGTGTACACGTACCACGACATGTCCCTGGCCTCGGGCACCCGGCGCGAGGGCCAGTTGCTCACCCCGGAGGAGCGGCGCGTCGGCGAGGACCATCTGCTGCTCCTGTCCTGGGAGAGCAAGTGGTGGGGCGGCACGAAGCGGCAGCAGCCCACCTGGAAGCAGATCGCGGCCGGCGAGCTGGACGACGAGGTCATCGACGTCCAGGCCCGGCGCGTCAAGGACTACGGCAAGAAGGTGTTCCTCTCCTTCGACCTGGAGATGGACACCCGCATCCCGGCCAGCGGCACGCCCGCCGACTTTGTGAAGGCGTACCGGCACATCCACGACCGGTTCCGCGACCTGGGCGTCGACAACGTGGTGTGGACGTGGATCACCACCGGATACCTCGACCACGCCGACGAGATCGAGAAGATGTACCCGGGCGACGACTACGTCGACTGGATCGGCTACAACCAGTACAACTACTTCCGGTGTCACGACGCCGGCTGGCTGACCTTCGCGCAGACCCAGAACGCCACGCACGACTGGATCCGCACCCACATCTCCGACGACAAGCCGTTGATGCTCTCCGAGTTCGGTACCGCCGAGGACACGGCCCGCCCGCAGCGGCAGGCCGAGTGGTACGCGCAGGTGCCCGGGGTGCTGAAGGATCTGGACGGCGTCAAGGCGGCCCTCCAGTGGAACTACCGCGACCCGGGACCGCACTGCAACCTGGCGCTGGCGAACGACGCGGCCTGGGACAGTCTGCGCGAGGCGGTCTCCGACCCGTACCTCAACCAGCCGCTGAAGTGAGCCGGGATCAGCCGGCGAACTCGGGCCCGTGCAGCACCGCACGGGCCCGCCGGTACCAGCGCCAGGCGATCGTCTTCGGCCCGTCGCGGTACGGCGCCACCCGAGCGCCCGCCCCCGCCAGCCAGCTCTCGACGTCGGCGAGGGTGTGGGTGCGCCGGACGATGAGCCGGGCGATGCGGTACCGCTCGTCGCGGTCGGAGCTGAGCGCATGCCGTACGGCGGTCGCCGTCTCGTAGCCGGTCCGGGCCGACATGGCCCGTACGCGCGGGCTGTTGTAGCCGTGCGGGTAGGCGAGGTGCCGTATCTCGTGCCCGAGGACGTCCTCCAACACGGCCTTGGAGGTGCGCAGTTCGTACGCCAGGGCCTTGGCGGACAGGGTGTCGAGCTGCGCGTGTGTGACGGTGTGGCTGCCGATCTCCATGCCGGAACGTTCCAGCTCCACCGCCCGGGACAGGGTCATCATCGGGGCGGGCGGCAGCAGGCTGCGGCCGCCCGGGGCGATGGCGCCGGTGGTGAGGTAGGCGGTGGCCGGCAGCGCGCGTTCGGCCAGGGCCTCGGCGGTGGCGCCGGGCAGATCGGCGAACCCGTCGTCGAAGGTGAGCAGCACGGGCCGGGGCGGCAGCGGCGCCCGCCCGGCCAGATGATCGGCGATCGTGCTGATCGTGACGGGCGTACGGCCGCTGCGGACCACGGCGTCGAGGTGCGCGGCGAACTGCTTCGGCGTGACCGTGAACTCCGCTATCCAGTCCGGCGGATCGTCCATCACGGAGTGGTACAGGAAGACGGGGATCGCGGGGGTGCCGACGCCGCCCGCCGAGGCTATCGGCCCCTCACCGTCCTGGGCACGCCGCTCGGGTTGGCTTTTGCCGTCCTGGGCACGCCGCTCGGGTTGGCTTTTGCCGTCTTGCGCACGCCGCTCGGGTTGGCTTTTGCCGTCCTGGGCACCCCGCTCGGCCCGGTTTCTGCCGTCTTGCGCACGCCGCTCGGGCTGGCTTCTCCCGTCTTGCGCACGCCGCTCGGGCTGGCTACTGCCGTCTTGCGCACGCCGCTCGGGCTGGCTTTTGCCGTCCTGGGCACGCCGCTCGCGCTGGCTTTTGCCGTCTTGCGCACGCCGCTCGGGCTGGCTTTTGCCGTCCTGGGCACGCCGCTCGGGCTGGCTTTTGCCGTCTTGCGCACGCCGCTCGGGCTGGCTTTTGCCGTCTTGCGCACGCCGCTCGGGCCGGCTTCTGCTGTCCTGCGCACCCCGCTCCGCCCGGCTTCTGCTGTCCTGCGCACCCCGCTCCGCCCGGCTTCTGCTGTCCTGCGCACCCCGCTCCGCCCGGCTTCTGCCGTCCGTCTTCATTCTGCCCCCCGAGCTGTCTTCTCCCGAGCGGACGAGCGCAGTGCCCGCCGCGCCTTCAGATAGCCGACCGGCCCGTACACCATCCCGCGGCGCTGCAACCGCGACAGCCGCCGCGGCCAGGGATGGGTCCGCCCGTCGTGATCGCCCGGCATCCCCGCGCCGTGCGCTGCCTCCGTCTCCCGCACGGCCGTCAGCGCGCGGGCGTGGGCGAGGCCGCGGGGCAGCCGCGCGAGGAACGCCGGCAGCAGCGCGGGCCGGTTCACGAGCACCGCGGTGAGATACGCCGTGAGCCCGGCGCCGTAGCCGTACGCCTGCGTCTCCAGGTCCCGCCAGGTCTCCCGGTGGTGGTGCCACACCAGGGCGTACGGCGTGTAGCGCAGCCGGTGGCCCTCGGCCAGGACGCGCACGAAACCGTAGAGGTCGTCTCCGCCCCGGGCGGCCGTCCCGGCGCCGGTGGCCGGATCGAAACCGCCGACGGAACGCAGTACCGCCGTGCGGAACGCCATGTTCGCGCCCGATCCGAACCGCCCCGCCGTGAACGGGAACAGCGGCTCGTCGCCCGGCGGGCTCGCCGGGTCGTACGTCCTTGGAGTGAAGCCTTTCGCGAAGCCGCCATGGCTCTCCAGCAGTACCTGGGCCGGGGTGGTGAGCCGCGCGGGCAGGATCAGCCCGGTGCTGCACCCGAGCCGGGCGTCGGCGGCGAAGGGCGCGGTCAGTTCGGTCAGCCAGCGCGGGTCGGCGACCACGTCGTCGTCGGTGAAGGCGACCACCTCGCCGCGCACGGCGTCCAGCCCCGTGTTGTGCGCGCCCGCGAGCCCCGGAACAGGCTCACGGACGTACCGCACGCGCTCGGCGTACTTCCGCTCGATCAGCTCCCGCGTCTCGTTCGTGACGGGCGCGTTGTCGACGACGACGATCTCGAACCGCGGATGGTCCTGCGCCAGCAGCGAGTCCAGCGCCCGCGCCAGCTGCCCGGCACGCTCCCGCGTCGCGACGACGACACTCGTGTACGGGGGCTCCGCGGGCTCGCCGAAGACGGCCGGCCCGCACTCCGCCCGTGCCCGCCCCGCCAGCACGGCCTTCGGATCCGCCCCCTCCGGCACCCGCCCGAGCAGCGTGCCCACGGGTCGGCCGCTCCTTCTGACCAGCACGAACACCTCTCCGTGCGTCACCGGCGGACTCCCTGGGCCCGGTCTGAGCACCGCCTCGTCCCCGTCGAGGTCCAGCTCGGCGACCTGCACCGCCCCGATGTCCAGGAACCGCCGTATCTCCTCCTGCGCACGCGCCGAACGGGCCATGCGCCCCACCCCCCTTGTGTCAGGTACGCCTTGCGTTCAGGTGTGGCGCAGCCGGGCCGCGCCCTTCAGCGTCCGCGCCGCCAACGAGGCAAGCCGCGGCCGGCTGCGGACGAAGCTGTGCGCGCGGCGCGCCGGCTCGCGGCTCAGCCAGTGCAGTGCCGCGCCGGCCCCCGGCCGCGTCACCGCCCCCTCGTACACGGGCAGTTCGCCCGTCTTCAGCGCGTCCTTGTACTCGGCAGCGCCCCGGCCCAGGTCGAGCATGCCGACGCCACCGGCGGCCGCCGCCTCCGCCATGCGCAGGTGCAGCACCAGACCCGGTGAGAACTTCGCGAACTCCGGGTCGTAGGCCGGGAACCAGCAGGCCAGTACCGAGGCCGAGCGCAGCCCGAAGTGCGCGGCGACGGGCCGCTCACCGGCGTACAGCACGGACAGGGTGCCGCTGCACTCCGGCGCCCGGGTCCGGGCCAGCTGCCCGACGAGCCGGATGATCCACTCCTGGGCGAACCGGTCCCGGCGCCCGGTCCTGCGGTACTGCGCCGACTTCCACCCCATGAGGGTGCGCAGCGCGGCAGGGTCGCGTTCGTCGAACACGAACCGCAGCTCACCGGCCTGTCGGCCCAGCTTGCGCTCCTTGGCCAGCGTGGTCTTCAGGAACTTCGGCGACTGCGCGCGCAGCACCGACTCGTACGTCTCGTAGCCCTTCTCCACGTCGATGACGTAGGTGGCGTGCTCCGCGGCCGCGTACCGGACGAACAGCCGCTGTTCGGCCTCCAGATTGTCGAAGGCGAAGCTCGACACCGAACAGGCCCTCAGCAGTTCGCCCGTCTCCAGGTTCAGCCCCGGCCGCAGAATCGCGCCCTGCGCGTCCGAGACGCCGAGACCGATCGCCCGGCCCTGCCCCAACGGGCCCCGCTCATAGGGCAGGAAGCCGGCCGGCTCCGGCCCCTCGTACACCACGGCGACCCGGGCCCGCGGCCTGACCCGGCCGACGGCTTCGGTGAACTCCGGTTCCATGAAGGGGTTGCGCGGTGCCTCGGAGACCGCGCGCAGCGCACGCCAGCGCTCCCTCTCCCCTTCATCGAGCTCCCCGGGCCCAGCCACGCGAATGCGCCCACTGCTCAACCTGACCCCCCGATCAAGTCCCCCCTGGACACATGGAAGGTACCGCTCGATGCGGCCTCTCCGGTAGGTAGCGGAGCATGTTGTTGCCAACCGGTGCAGAGGCCTTCAACCGGGCAATCGGCGTCCGTCGGGCGATGAAACGAGGGGGCGCGTTGTCCGTATTCTCTGATCATGGCCGCACCCCTCGCACATTCACTCATCGCCACCGATCTGGACGGGACGCTGCTGCGCGGCGACGACACCCTCTCCGACCGGTCCCTCGCCGTGCTCGCGCGGGTGGCGGACGCCGGTGCCCAGCACCTCGTGGTGACGGGCCGGCCGGCGCCGAGAGTGCGGCCGCTCCTGGACGACCTCGGATGCAGGGGACTCGCGGTGTGCGGGCAGGGCGCGCAGGTGTACGACGCCGGCGCGGACCGGCTGCTGTGGTCCATCACCCTGGACCGGGAACTGGCCGAGACCGCCCTCGGCAAGATCGAGGCGGAGGTGGGGCAGGTGTACGCGGCGGTCGACCAGGACGGGGTCGACGGGCTCACGCTGATCGAGCCGGGTTATCTCATGCCGCACCCGACCCTGCCCGCGGTACGGGTCGACCGGCGCGACGACCTGTGGGGTGAGCCCATCAGCAAGGTGTTGCTGCGCCATCCGCACCTGTCGGACGACGAACTGGCGGCGACGGCCCGCTCGGTGATCGGCTCACTGGCGACGGTGACGATGTCGGGGCCCGGCACGGTGGAACTCCAGCCGTGCGGGATCACCAAGGCGACGGGCCTGGCGCTGGCCGCCGAGCATCTGGGGCTGCGGCCGGCGGACACCATCGCCTTCGGCGACATGCCCAACGACATCCCGATGTTCGACTGGGCCGGCCACGGTGTCGCGATGGCCAACGCCCATCCCGAACTCAAGGCCGTGGCCGACGAGGTCACCCTGTCGAACGAGGACGACGGCGTCGCCGTCGTCCTCGAGCGACTGCTGGGCGGGACCGCTCAGTACGGGCCGTTGACGTTGTCGATCGAGCCGTAGCGGTCGGCCGCGTAGTTGCAGGCCGCGGTGATGTTGGCGACCGGGTCGAACGGGTCGAAGGGGGTGCCGGGGACGTGGTACGCGGCGAAGGTCGGGTCGATGACCTGGAGCAGACCCTTGGACGGGGTGCCCGCGGCGGCGTTCGAGTCCCAGTTGTTGATCGCCAGCGGGTTGCCCGACGACTCGCGCATGATGTTGCGGTGGATGCCGTCGTAGGACCCGGGGATCCCCTTCTGCGCCATGATGTCCAGCGCTTCGCGGATCCAGCCGTCGAGGTTGTTCGCGTAGGTCTTCGCGGACGCCTGGGTGGCCTGGGCGACGCCCGTGGCGGGCTTCGCGGCCGGCTTGGCCGGGGCGGACGACGGGGTCGCGGTCTTCTTCGCGGCGTGCGCCTTGGTGGTCTTCACCTTCAGCTTCAGACCCGGGTGGATCAGCTTCGGGTTGTCGCCGACGGCGGCGCGGTTGTCCTTGTAGAGCTGTTTCCAGCCGCCCGAGACGTCGTACGTGTCCGCGATGCGGGCGAGCGAGTCGCCCTTGGTCACGGTGTACGTGAGGGACTTGGCGGGCTGGACCGCCCGCGGCACGGACTGTACGGCGGCGGGTGTGCTCTGGGGCTCGGCGGCGCTCGCGTGTGTGGCGCCGAGGAGCGGGAGGGTGAGTGCGGCTCCGCCGGTGCCGGCGGCGATGAAGCCTCGGGTCAGCGGGTTGATTCTGGGGCGACGGTGCTTGCCTCGTCCGGGCATGGCGATATTCCTCTCCGGCGCCTGCGAGGTGAGCTGTCGGGTTCGGGCCGGGAGGTGCCCGGCCGCGTACGGCGCTGTGTGCCGTGCGCGGCTTCACCCCGAGCCGTGCCGCTGTGCGGACCGGCGACTTACCTGGGTCCCCCGCTCCTGCCCTGCGTGAGTGAGTCGGTTCCTGTGGGGAGTCCGGGCGGCGGCAGGATTAGGCGTCCGCCGGACAGGCCGGGAACGTATGCGAGAGCACATGTCGGGAACAAGCGCCTTGGTCACATATCACGCGGATGACCTTGGTCGGGGGTGTTTGGGCCGCTTGATCCTTTGCGGGAGCCAAGGGTCAACTGGCTTTCGGGGGAAGGGGGTACGGGTCGGTGCGAGGGCGGGAGAGAAAAGCGGAAGAAGTGATTCAACTCACTGATCACAAGTCGGCGGGGCGATTTCCACCAAGGGGAATTCACTTACCTAAAGCGGCAAATCGTGCATACTTCGGTACCCCTGGGTAAGTCGATAAATATCTGTTCTTATGGGTTGATCGAAAACATAGCGGGCGTGATCGGATACCACCCGGCCTGTAACCATGGGCGCTGGCGGTGATCGAAACGTGACCGGATACGCTGACTCGAGTGAGGACAGCGACCTATCGACAAACCGCGTAATCACCGGCAGACACAGCAGACAGGAGACCCCTCGTGACCGACGTCGGGCCGTTCGGGCTGAGCGTGCGGGACCAGGCTCTGGAAGCCGATGTCCAGGCCGGACTGACGGCTGTCGAGGAAGGCTTGCTCGAGGCCACCAAGAGTGAGGTGCCCTTCATCACGGAGGCCGCCCAGCACCTGGTGCGGGCCGGCGGCAAGCGGTTCCGTCCGCTGCTCGTGATGCTCTCCGCCCAGTTCGGTGACCGGCACGCACCCGGGATCGTGCCGTCGGCCGTCGTCGTGGAGCTGACCCACCTGGCCACGCTGTACCACGACGACGTCATGGACGAGGCCGCCGTGCGCCGGGGCGTCGCGAGCGCCAACACCCGCTGGGGCAACTCCGTCGCGGTCCTCACCGGCGACTTCCTCTTCGCCCGCGCCTCGCACATCCTGGCCGACCTCGGCCCGGAGGCCGTGCGGGTGCAGGCCGAGGCGTTCGAGCGCCTGGTGACCGGCCAGATCCTGGAGACGGCCGGACCGCAGGACGGCCGCGACCCCATCGAGCACTACCTGGACGTCCTGGGCGGCAAGACCGGCTCGCTGGTCGCCGTCTCGTGCCGCTTCGGCGCGATGATGTCCGGCGCCGACGAGACGGTCGTGCACGTGCTGACCCAGTACGGCGAGCGGCTCGGCGTCGCCTTCCAGCTCGCGGACGACGTCCTGGACATCGCCTCCGACTCCCACGAGTCCGGCAAGACCCCCGGCACCGACCTGCGCGAGGGCATCCCCACCCTGCCGGTGCTGCGGCTGCGCGAGCGGGCGGCCCGCCTCGGACTCGCCGAGGACATCGCCCTGTGTGAGCTGCTGGACTCCGACCTCACCGACGACGAACGGCACGCCGAGGCCCTGCGCCTGCTGCGGGCCCACCCGGCGCTGGAGCAGGCCCGGCGGGACACCGTGCGCTACGCCCAGGACGCCCGTTCGGCGCTGGCGCCCCTGAAGGAGTGCGCAGCGAAGACGGCGCTCCTGGAGCTGTGCGACGCGGTGGTGCACCGGGCCGGCTAGGGCCTCCTCTTCTCCCCGACCCCTACGGGTCGGGGGAGAAGACACCCGCCCGTGTCATACCCGAGCAGTACACGGAGTTGAGTCCGGGGTCTGACGTATCTCCCTGGCCGATTTGGTCAGATGGACACCACGGAAAACACCACTCCTCACCTGTTCGGGTGAGAATGGCGGCTCAGGGACGAGTGCGTGCACGACACGGACAGCCGCCGCCGATCACGGAGGTAGGGCACACATGGCACCGTACGCATCCGACGACAGCACGACCGCCGGGCAGGCCGACGAGCAGCGCTCCGGGCGGCGCACAGCCGCGCGGTACATCGTCCCGGTCACGGTGATCGGGGTGGCGGCCGCGACGATCGGCCTGGTCCCCGCACTCGCCGACTCCGGCGACCCCGACCTCCCGAAGATCACCGCTCGGCAACTCATCGAGAAAATCGCCAAGTCCGACGTCGAGCAGCTGTCCGGCACGGTGAAGATCAGCACCGACCTCGGCCTGCCGAACCTCGGCGGCCTGGAGTCCGGCCTGCTGTCCGGTGCCGCGGGCCAGGGCGAGGGCGGCTCCTCCGCCGACCCGACCGCCAAGCTCACCGAACTGGCCTCCGGCACGCACACCCTGCGCGTGGCGGCCGACGGCCCGGACCGGCAGAAGCTGTCGCTGCTGGAGAACGCCGCCGAGTACAGCGTCATCCACAACGGCAAGGACGTCTGGGGCTACGACAGCAAGTCCAACGAGGTCTACCACGGCACCGCCTCCGAGAGCCCGGAGCGCGGGAAGGACCAGCGGCCGCCGGCCCTGCCGAAGGACTTCGCCGAGGAGGCCCTGAAGGCGGTCGACGACACGACGTCCGTCACCGTGGACGGCACCGCCCAGGTCGCCGGCCGCGACGCTTACAAGCTGGTCGTCGAGCCGAAGCAGTCCGGCTCGACGGTCGGCGCGATCACCGTGGCGGTGGACGCGCGGACCGGCATGCCGCTGAAGTTCACGCTCACCCCGGCGAGCGGCGGCGCCGCCGTCGTCGACGCGGGTTTCACGAAGGTCAGCTTCGCCAAGCCGGCCGCCTCGACCTTCGACTTCACCCCTCCCAAGGGCGCGAAGGTCACCGAGGAGAAGGACTCCGGCAAGGCCTCGGGTCGGACGCCGCGCGAGGCGCCGGGCAAGCCCTTCGACCTGGGTGAGGCACCGGGGCACGCCCCCGGGGCCGGCAAGGTCCTCGGCGGCCACGACGGCATGAAGACCATCGGCGAGGGCTGGACCGCCATAGCCACCTTCGACACCGGCGGCGAGGGCGTGCCCTCGGGCAAGGCCGGCGGCGACCTCGGCGGCTTCATGGACTCGCTCGGCGACAAGGTCCACGGGAAGTTCGGCTCGGGCACGGTCTTCTCGACCCGCCTGGTCAACGCCCTCATCACCGACGACGGCAAGGTCTACGCGGGCCTGGTCACCAAGGACGCGCTCGTGAAGGCGGCCGACGCCGGGAAGTAGGCCCGTAGGCGTACGGGACGTCGAGAGAACGAGGAAGCCGATGGGCGAACCGTCCGCCACGGAACCGGAGGAAGAGGCGCGGGCCGAGACCGGCGAACCGGTCATCGCCACCCACGCGCTCACCAAGCGCTACCGCGGCGGACAGCTCGCCGTCGACGGTCTCGACCTGACCGTCCCGGCGGGCAGCGTCTTCGGCTTCCTCGGCCCCAACGGCTCCGGCAAGACCACCACCATCCGCATGCTGATGGGCCTCGTCGAGCCCACCTCCGGCACGGCCCGGGTCCTGGGGCAGCCCATGCCCCGGGCCACCCGCGCCGTGCTGCCGCACGTCGGCGCCCTCATCGAGGGACCGGCCCTCTACGGCTTCCTCTCCGGCCGCGACAACCTGATCCGCTACGACAGCGCCGACCCGGCCGCCAGCCCACGCACCCGCTCGGCCCGGGTCGCCTCGGCCCTGGACCGGGTGGGTTTGACGGCCGCCGGGTCCAAGAAGGCCAAGGCGTACTCCCTGGGCATGAAACAGCGCCTGGGCCTTGCCGCCGCGCTGCTCCGGCCGCGCCGGCTGCTCGTCCTCGACGAGCCGACCAACGGCCTGGATCCGCAGGGCATGCGGGAGATACGCACCCTGATCCGGGAGCTGGCCTCGGACGGCACGACCGTCTTCCTCTCCTCCCACCTCCTCGACGAGATCGAGCAGGTCTGCACGCACGCGGCCGTGATGGCGCAGGGCCGGCTGATCACACAGGGACCGGTCGCCGAGCTGTCCGCCGGGGCGCGCGGCCGGCTGGTGGTGACCACGCCGGACCCGGCGGAGGCGGCCCGGGTGCTGAAGGAACAGGGCGTCGGAGACATCGTCGTCACCGGCGAGAGGGTGACCGGCGAACCACCGGAGCGCGATCTCGCCGAGGTCGGGCTGCTGCGCAACGAGCTCGTCACCACCTTCCGGCGCTGGCGTACGCTCGCGCTGCTGACCGTGCTGGCGGGTGTGCCGATCCTCGTCGGCATCGCCGTCAAGATCGAGACAGGGGACGGTTCGTCGCCCGGCGGCGGAGGTCCGGCCTTCATCGCGCAGATCACCAACAACGGCCTGTTCCTGGTCTTCACCGCCTTGGCCGCCACGCTCCCGTTCTTCCTGCCCATGGCGGTCGGGGTGGTGGCGGGCGACGCGATCGCCGGCGAGGCCAACTCCGGCACGCTCCGCTATCTGCTGGTCGCCCCGGCCGGCCGCAGCCGTCTGCTGCTCACCAAGTACGCGACGGTCGTCCTCTTCTGCCTGGCCGCCACGCTGGTGGTCGTCGTATCGGCCCTGACGGTCGGCGCGTTGCTCTTCCCGCTCGGGGACCTGACGACCATCTCCGGTACGCGCATCGGCTTCGCCGAAGGCCTGGGCAGAGCGCTGCTGATCTCCCTGGCCGTCGCCGCGTCACTGATCGGCGTCGCCGCGCTCGGCCTCTTCGTGTCGACCCTGACGGACAGCGGCATCGCGGCGATGGCGACGACGGTCGGCCTGCTGATCACGGTCCAGATCCTCGACCAGATCCCCCAACTGCACGCCCTTCAGCCGTACTTCTTCTCCCACTACTGGCTCTCCTTCGCCGACCTCATGCGCGAGCCGGTCTACTGGGACGACCTGGCGAAGAACCTCGGCCTCCAGGCCCTGTACGCGGCGGTGTTCGGGTCGGCGGCGTGGGCACGCTTCACGGCGAAGGACATCACGGCGTAGGGCCGCCCGGAGTCACCGCTCGTACAGGAACCGGGCGAGCGGTGCCTCCTGCGCGAAGAAGGTCTTCGCCCGGGTCAGCGCCGCGGTGTCGGTCAGCACGTCACCGGGCTTGCTGCCGTTGCCGAGCAGCACCCCGCCGAAGCGCATCCCCATGTACGCGGCCGAGTTGTGGAGCGTCCCGACGAGCGGGTCGGCGACCACCTCCTGCGTGTGCGCGAGGGCGGTGACGCCCCACAGGGTGCGCCCGGCCAGGGTCGCCTTGAAGTCGAGGCCCGGCGTGCGCAGCCAGCCCGACCAGTGGTCCAGGTAGCGCTTGGTCTGCGCGGAGACCGAGTACCAGTACAGCGGCGAGACGATCACGATGTCCGTCGCCGCGAGCGTGGCGTCGAGCAGCCGGGCCACGTTGCCCTCGGTCGGCCGGACGTGGTCGCTGTCGTGGCGCAGGTCCTCGAAGTCCGGCAGGGGGAATTCGGTGAGGTCGATCCACTCCTGCTCGACGTCCGGGGGCAGTTGCTCGGCGGCCCGGCGTGCCAGCAGCTCGGAGTTGCCCTCGGCGCGAGCGCTGCCCAGGACGAAAAGGAAACGGCGGGTCATGGGTCCCCCTCTGGAAATTCGGCGTACGTCAACTACACGCGTGTGCATCATATGCGTACGCAAGTAAATGCGCCAGGGGTGCCCGCTGCGGGCGCCCGCCGGGGCCTGGTCAGCCCGCCTCCCGCGTCTCCGCCTCCCGCGCCACCGCCAGCAGAAGCGCCTCCCGCCCGTGCGGTGCCACCAGCTGAAGCCCGGCCGGGCAGCCGTCGTCACCGATCCCCGCGGGCAGGCTCAGCGCCGGGTGCCCACTGAGATTGAACGCCCAGGTCAAAGCAGTTGAGTAGCGGTCCCCGGGGCCCTCGTGGCCGTGCGGGGCGGTGGGTGCCGTCGGGGTCAGCAGCAGATCGGCACCGGCGAACAATTCCGCGAGCCGCCGGTCGTTCGCCGCCCGGACACGGTGGGCCCGGGCCGGGTCGGCACCGGGTGTGCGCAGGGCGAGCCAGGCCGGCCCGGGGTCCGCGAGCCGCACCGGCGTGCGCGGCCGGACCAGCCGTAGCACCCCTGCCGCCACGAGCCGTTCCACCGCAGCCCGGGCGAGCGTGACGGGCTCCGGGTCGGGCCCGGCGAAACCGAGGTCCGGGGACCAGACGGCGGTGACGGGAAGAGCCGCCGGGGCCGGCGCCGGCTCCTGGGCCTCAACGCGCCACCACAGCTCCGCGTCCCGTGCCGAGCGGGCGAGCACCCCGCGCACCCTGAGCCCCGTACGATCGCCCGACGGCAGCCGTCCCCGCGTCGTCTTCAGCCCGACGACCCCGCACCATGCCGCCGGGATGCGCACCGACCCGGCCCCGTCGCCGCCCGTCGCCAACGGCACCAGCCCGGCCGCCACGGCCGCCGCGGCCCCGGCCGACGAACCGCCCGGTGTACGGTCGGCCCGCCACGGGTTGAGGGTCCGGCCCCCGGCTCCGAGCCCCCAGGTCTGCCAGGGCGTGCCCGGCCCGGGCACGGACGTCGCCCCCACCGCCACACACCCGGCGGCGAGCAGCGCGTCCGCCGCGCGCAGCCCGTGCCGCCCCTTGACGGCGATCGGTACACCGGCGAGCGGCAGCAACGGGTGAGCACCCCGCCGGTCGAGTCGGGTGTCCACCTCACCCGCCCGCCGCAACGCCTCCTCGCCCCACACCTCGACGAACGCGCACAGGTCGGGATCGGCCCGCTCGACCCGCTCCAGCGCCGCCGCGACGACGTCCGTCGCACGCAGCGCCCGGGCGCGTACGCCCGCCGCGATCTCCCCGGCCGACAGGGGCAGGTCCGGCAGGGGCAGGTCCGACAGGGGCGCGGCCGTCAGCGCGCCGCTCCCGTCAGCCGGGCCAGGTCCGCCGTCTCGCGCGGCGGGTGGCCCGTTTCGCCGAGCCGCCAGGACGGCACCCACGGCACGCGGTACACGTCGATGACCGACTCCAGGGACCTGACCCGCTGGACGAGCGGGCGCGGCAGCCGGCCCGGGGCGTCCGCCACGAGGACGACGGCGTCCAGGTCGAGCCCCGGCGGAGCCTGACGGCGCCGGAAGAGCTCCACCGTCCCGGCGACCGAGTCCAGCCCGGCCGCGTGCGTCCGGGCGACCAGCAACACGGACGGGGGATCACCGGGCCCGGGCCAGGACCGGCCGCTGTCATGGCCGCCGTAGACCGCCACGAGGGTGGAGACGCCCGCGCCGCCGTGCGTGCCCACCCAGGAGAAGCGCCGCCCTGCGGCATGGGCGTGCGCGGGCTCCGGCGGTCCCGGCTCCGGCGTGGTCACCGGGCCTCGCAGCCAGATCTCCGGTCCCTGTCGCGTGCCTGTGTGCATGCCCCTCTCCTCCCTCGTACGCCCGGCCCTCACGCCCCCGGAACACCCGTGCCGGGGCCGGCGGCCCTTGGGACGAGCCTGTGACACCGTGGTGACGTGAGAAACGGGGGCGAGCGGACACACTCGACAGTAGGTGTACGACGCCCAGTGAGGGGACGATGTCGCGACTCAGCCGCGAGAAGAAGCGGGAACAGAAGCAGGCCGCACGCGCGGCCACCCCGGCGGCGCCGATCGAGGTCCATGTCCCCCGGGCCGGAACGGACGCGGGAGGGGCAGCCGGTGGGGTGTCCGACGGGGCCTCCGTCGGAGGGGTGCCGGTCTTCGCGGCCCCTGGTGAGGAGATCCAGCGGGCCGTCCTGAACCGCCTGCACCACATCGCCCTCGCCACCGGCCACCCCGTTCTCGCCACGATCCACGACGAGCGCATCGGCTACGTCGTCCCGCTCCAGGTCGACCCGGACGGCTCCAGCCGCTTCACGGCCGAGCCGGTCGCCGCGCCCCCACCGGCGCCCCGGCACGCCGGGGGCAACGGCGCCCTCACGCCGCCGGAGCCGCGGTCCGTCCGGGACAACGGCGCCCCTGTGCCGCCGCACGCCCCGGGCGGGACCGTGACCCCGGCCGAGCCGCAGCACGTCCGGAGCGGCAGCGCCGCGGCGCCGCCGGAGCCGCGGTCCGTCCGGGACAACGGTGCCCCTGTGCCGCCGCAGCCGCCGCACGCCCCGCCTGCCCGGGGTGACAGTGCCACGCATGTGCTGCGCCCCGCGGAGGAGTCCGGCCGGGACTCGGCGCCGACGTTCCGGCTCCGGGCGGTGCCCGAGCCGCAGTCGGCCGATGAACCCGTACCGACGTTCGAGCTGCGAGCCGTGCCGGGGTCGGCGGAGCCCGTGCCGGACGACGGGCCACCGGCCCCGGGCACGGCGACGCCGCCCGGCACCGTCGCGCCGCCCACCGGCGCGTTCGGCCCGCCCCCGCCCATGGACGCCAGGCCGCTCCCCGTCCCCGAGACCCGTCCGGCTCCGCGACCCGTACCGGTCCCCGAAGAGGCCCTGATCGCCGCCGACCCCGACCCCAAGCCCACGCCCCCGCGCGGTTTCGACGCCGTCGCGGAGGCCGTGCTCGGGGACGAGCCCCTGACCGCTCCGGGTGATCCCGCCGCGCCCGCACTCCTCGCGGAGCCCGTCGCGAGGATCAACGAGGCCGTGAAGGAGGGCCGGATCGACGCGGCCGCCGACCTGGCGGAGCAGACCGTCGCGCAGGCGTCGGGGACGCTGGGGCCGGAGCACCCCGAGGTGCTCCGGCTGCGCGAACTCACCGCGTACATCGCCTACTTGGCGGGCGACCCGGTCCGTGCCTGCCGGCTGTCGCTCGACCTGGCCGGTGCCCGCCGCCGGGCCGGCGACGCGGAGGCCGCCTACGGCAACGTGGAGAGCGCGGCCACCGCGTGGCGTGCGGTGCGCGACCCGGCGCCGGGGCTGGAGCTGGGTCGCGCCCTGATCGGCCTGTGGACGGAGCTCGCCGCCGAGGGCGGCCCGGCCGCCGAGGAGGTCGAGCAACTGGAGTCGGCCCGCGCGCGCATGGGCCGTCTCACCGAACGCGCCCGCAAGCAGTAGGCGTGGCGTGGCCCGGGAGGGCTACTCCGACAGCTCCCACACCGCGTACGCGAGGGCGTCGCTGTTGCGGTTCAGGGCGGTGTCGTTGATGTTGGCGGTGGTGTCGCAGGAGGAGTGGTAGCAGCGGTCGAAGGCCCGCCCCGCCGTGCCGCCCCACTTGGCCGCCTGCGCCGCCGTCATCGTCCGGCTCGCCCCCGTGAACAGCCCGCCCACCGGCACACCCGCGCTCTTGAACGGCGCGTGGTCGGAGCGGCCGTCGCCCTCGGTCTCGATCTCGGTCGGGACGCCGATGCCGCCGAAGTAGTCCTTGAAGGTCTTCTCGATCGCCGGGTCGTCGTCGTAGACGAAGTAGCCGGGGTTCGGGGAGCCGATCATGTCGAAGTTCAGGTAGGCGCTGATCCGGGAACGGTCGCCGGTGGTCAGCCGGTTGACGTAGTAGCGGGAGCCGACCAGGCCGAGCTCCTCCGCGCCCCACCAGGCGAACCGCAGATGCTTGGTGGGCTTGTACTGCGCCCGGGACACGGCCAGGGCGGTCTCCAGGACGGCGGCCGAGCCGGAGCCGTTGTCGTTGATGCCGGGCCCCGAGGAGACGCTGTCGAGGTGCGAGCCGGCCATCACGACCTGGTTCGCGTCGCCGCCCGGCCAGTCGGCGATCAGGTTGTAGCCGGTGCGGCCGGAGGCGGTGAACTGCTGGATCGTGGTGGTGTACCCGGCCGCGTCCAGCCTGGCCTTCATGTAGTCGAGCGAGGCCTTGTAGCCGGCCCGGCCGTGCGCCCGGTTGCCGCCGTTGGCGGTGGCTATGGACTGCAACTGGGACAGGTGGGCCTTGACGTTCGCCACGGGGATGTCCGGCGCGGCGGCCGCTCTGGAAGGAGCGGAGGACGCGGCGTCGGCCACGGCACCGCCGGTCAGGAGCATGGCTGTTGCCATGCCGCCTGCCGCGACGGCGCGCGCGGAAACGGAGAGCTTCATGTGGGGGCTCCGGATTCCGTCGGGAAGCCCGTGGGGTGTCCACGGGCCGCCCGCAGTGAATGGGGTGCCTGGATGGTGAAGCTGGTACTGACTCTCCGTCAAGGTATGTATTCGGCCAGGGCATCACGGAGTGCAGGCCTTTGGTGCCCCTGTCACTGCACGCAGAACTCGTTCCCCTCCGGGTCCGCCATCACGACCCATTCACCGCCCTGCTCCTTCACCCGCCGCAGCGTGCTCGCCCCGAGCTCCTCCAGTCGTGCGACCTCCTCGTCGCACCGCCCCTCACCCGGGTGCAGATCGAGGTGCAGCCGGTTCTTGACCGTCTTCGCCTCCGGCACCCGCTGGAACAGCAGCCGCCGCCCCAGCCCGGTCCCGCTCTCCTCGTCGAACGGGTCCTCGGGGTGCCGTACGGCGATCAGGTCCCGGAAGGCGCGGCGGCCGTGGAAGTCGACCGTGGCCTCCTCCGGCAGGGCGCCGAAGCCGAGCAGCTTCCCGATCAGGGCGCTGTTGTCCTCGGTCTCGTAGCGGAGGGCGGCCGCCCAGAAGTCGGCCTGGGCGTGCGGGTCATCGGCGTCGATGACGAGTTTCCAGTGCACGGGAGTGGGTGATGCCGGTGTCTGCGTCATGTAACCACTTATACTGGTTAGGTGAGTGGACGCGCAGGGGAAACGCCGGAACGACCGCCCGGTCTGACACTGGTCCCGCACGAGGGCAAGCCCTACTGCTTCGACCCGGGCACCCTGTGCCTGGAGCTGACGGCGACGGGCGGCCCCGGGGCCTTCGCCCGCTGGGAGGTGCTGCACGAGCCCTCACACCTGGTCACCTGGGCCGGGCGCAGCCGGCTGCCGGACGGGCTCGACCTCACCGTCTCCGCCGCGCAGCTGGAGCGGGTGCGTGCCCTGCGCGACGCCGTGTTCCTGCTCGCCGCCGGTCGTGCCCACGGCCGCCCCCTGGAGCCGGCCCACCTGGACGTCGTCAACGCCGCCGCGGCCGGGCCCCCGCTCGTCGCCCGCATCGAGCCCGGCGGCACCCGCTCCTGGGCTCCCGGTGCCACCGGCGCCCAGCTGCTCTCCACCATCGCCCGCGACGCCATCGACCTGTTCACCGGGCCGTTCGCCGACCGGATCCGTGAGTGCGGCGCCCACGACTGCCACCTGCTCTTCGTCGACACCTCCCGCCCGGGGCGCCGCCGCTGGTGCGCGATGGAGCACTGCGGGAACCGCGAGAAGGTCCGGGCGCACCGGGCCCGCCACGCCCCTGCGAAGCCGTAGCCTCCGGGCCTGCTCGGCCCTGGCCCACGGACCGCTGACGATCGCGGTGACGGACGGGGTCGCGGGGCCGGAGCGTGGCCTGGCGGCGGACTGCTGATGGCCGCCACCCGGTTCGGCTCGGCGATCGGGCTCTCGGCGGTGGCCGCGGTCTACGGCCTGGCGTCCACCGGGTCCGGCCCCGGGGCCACGCTGTCGGCGTTCCGCGTGGCACTGACCGTGCCGGTCGCCCTGGTGGTGCCGGGCACGCCGATCTCGCTGGTGAGCGTGCGGGAGGCTCGGCGGGCGGTGCGCAAGGCGTCCCAGGTGAGCAGTGCCAACGCCAGCCACACCAGCGTGAACCCGGCCCAGCGCTCCGGCGGCATCTCCTCGTGGAAGTAGAGGATGCCGAGCAGGAACTGGAGGACCGGCGTCGAGTACTGCAGCAGACCGATGGTGGACAGGGGCACGCGGATGGCGGCCGCGCCGAAGCACACCAGGGGGAGCGCGGTGACGATGCCGGCCGAGGCGAGCAGCGCCGCGTGCCCCGCGCCCTCGGCGGCGAAGGTGGAGTCGCCCCGCGCGGTCAGCCACACCAGGAAGGCGACGGCGGGCAGGAACTGGATCGCGGTCTCGGCGGCCAGCGACTCGATGCCGCCGAGGTTCACCTTCTTCTTCACCAGCCCGTACGTGGCGAAGGTGAAGGCGAGGCAGAGGGAGATCCACGGGGGCCGGCCGTAGCCGACGGTCAGTACGACGACCGCGGCGCATCCGGTTCCGACGGCCGTCCACTGCACCGGCCGCAGCCGCTCCTTCAGCAGCAGCACGCCGATCGCGATGGTGACCAGCGGGTTGATGAAGTACCCGAGGGAGGCCTCGACCACGTGCCCGGAGTTCACGGCCCAGATGTACAGGCCCCAGTTGAGGGTGATGACCGCCGCGGCGACCGTGATCAGCGCCAGCTTGCGCGGCTGCCGCAGCAGCTCACCGGCCCAGGCCCAGCGGCGGAGCAGGAGCAGGGCGGCGCCCACGAAGACCAGCGACCACACCATCCGGTGGGCCAGGATCTCCACCGCGCCGGCGGGCTTCAGCAGGGGCCAGAACAGGGGGACGAGCCCCCACATCCCGTAGGCCGCGAAGCCGTTCAGCAGTCCTATGTGCCGCTCACCCCTCGGCTTGCCGGTCACGGGCCCCTCCTTCGCGCCTGGCGTGTGTCCGCGTCCTCGACGGTAACGCCGAGCGCCCCCGGATGTCATGTCCGTATCGGCATACGGTCATGACATCCCGGGGGTGGGGGAGTGAGGCGGGGAGTCAGCTCTTGAGGGCGGCCGCGATCGCCTCGGAGAACGGGGTGGTCGGGCGGCCGGTCAGGCGGGACAGGTCACCGGTGGACACGACCAGCTGGCCCTTCTCGATGGCGGCGTCGACACCCGCGAGGATCTGCGCGAACGGCTCGGGCAGGCCCGCGCCGGTCAGGATGCCGACGAGGGCTTCGGGGGAGACGGCGTGGTAGGCGATCTCCTTGCCGGTCTGCCGGCTCAGCTCGGCCGCGTATTCGGCGAAGCTCCAGGGGGTGTCGCCGCCCAGCTCGTACGTCTTGTTCTCGTGTCCCTCGCCGGTCAGTACCGCGACGGCGGCAGCGGCGTAGTCGGCGCGGGCGGCGGAGGAGACCTTGCCCTCGCCGGCGGCGGCGACGACCGCGTTGTGCTCCAGCACCGGGGCGAGGTTCTCGGTGTAGTTCTCGTGGTACCAGCCGTTGCGCAGCAGCGCGTACGGCACACCCGAGTCCAGCAGGAGCTCCTCGGTGCCGCGGTGGTCGTCGGCGAGCGCGGCGGTCAGGGTGCTGGGGGCGCTGGTGTAGGCGAGCAGGGCGACACCGGCGGCCTTCGCGGCGTCGATGACCACCTTGTGCTGCTGCACGCGGCCCTTGTCGAACTCGGTGCCGGAGATCAGCAGCACCTTGTCACCGGCGGCGAACAGGCCGTCGAAGGAGGCGGGGGTGTTGTAGTCGGCGATCGCGATCCGCACACCGCGGGCCGCGAGGCCGGCGGCCTTCTCCGCGGTGCGCACGACCGCGGTGATCTGCTCGGCGGGGACCTTCTCCAGCAGCTGCTCCACGACGTGACTGCCGAGGTGTCCGGTGGCTCCGGTGACGACGATGCTCATGGTGGGCTCTCCTTGTGGGGGTGCGTTGGCACTAACCATAGGAGCTGCGCTAACTCTTGGAAAGTACCCACTTTGAAGTAAGGTACTGGCATGCCAGTAAGTATGAGTGTGAGCGACCCCGAGGCGATGTGCCCCCACCGGCTGGTCCTGGAGCACGTCACCAGCCGCTGGGGCGTGCTCGTCCTGATCGAGCTCCTGGACCGCGACTACCGTTTCAGCGAACTGCGCCGTGCGATCGGCGCCGGCGGCAGGGGCGTCAGCGAGAAGATGCTCACGCAGACCCTCCAGACCCTGGAGCGCGACGGCCTCGTCCACCGCGACGCCAAGGCCGTGATTCCACCGCGCGTCGACTACTCCCTCACCGACCTGGGCCGCGAGGCCGCCGAGCAGGTCCGGGGCCTCGCGGCATGGACGCACCAGCGCTTGGGTGAGGTGGAGAAGGCCCGCCGGGCGTACGACGAGGCCCGGGCCGCGTCTTAGGCGGCCCGGGCCCTGAGGGTGCCTTGCGAACGGCGTCAGCCGACGACCGTCCAGGTGTCGCCGCCCGCAAGCAGCGCGCCCAGGTCGCCCTTGCCGTGCTGCTCGATCGCCGTGTCGAGCTGGTCGGCCATCTGCGTGTCGTAGACGGGCCGGTCGACCGAGCGCAGGACACCGATCGGCGTGTGGTGCAGGGTGTCCGGGTCGGCGAGCCGGGACAGTGCGAACGCAGTCGTCGGGGACGGGGAGTGCGCGTCGTGGACGAGCACCCGGTCCTCGTTGTCCGGCGTCACCGCGACCACCTTCAGATCGCCGGTCAGCGGGTCCCGCACGACGCCCTTGGCCAGGTCGGCGCCGAAGCGGATCGGCTTGCCGTGCTCCAGCCGGATCACGGCCTCCTCGGCCTGCTGCTTGTCCTTCAGCGCGTCGAAGGCGCCGTCGTTGAAGATGTTGCAGTTCTGGTAGATCTCGATCAACGCCGTGCCCTGGTGGGCGGCGGCCTGGCGCAGCACCTCCGTCAGGTGCTTGCGGTCCGAGTCCACCGTCCGCGCCACGAACGACGCCTCCGCGCCGATCGCCAGCGACACCGGGTTGAAGGGCGCGTCCAGCGAACCCATCGGCGTCGATTTCGTGATCTTCCCGACCTCCGAGGTCGGCGAGTACTGGCCCTTGGTCAGACCGTAGATCCGGTTGTTGAACAGCAGGATCTTGAGGTTGACGTTGCGGCGCAGCGCGTGGATCAGATGGTTGCCGCCGATGGACAGCGCGTCGCCGTCACCGGTGACCACCCACACCGACAGGTCGCGGCGGGAGCTCGCCAGACCCGTGGCGATGGCCGGGGCGCGGCCGTGGATGGAGTGCATCCCGTAGGTGTTCATGTAGTACGGGAACCGCGAGGAGCAGCCGATGCCCGAGACGAAGACGATGTTCTCCTTCGCCAGGCCCAGCTCCGGCATGAAGCCCTGCACCGCGGCGAGGATGGCGTAGTCGCCGCAGCCGGGGCACCAGCGCACTTCCTGATCGGACTTGAAGTCCTTCATCGACTGCTTGCCCTCGGCCTTGGGGACCAGGGAAAGCGCCTCGACGGTGCCCGTTCCGTGCGTGGACGTCTCAGCCATCGATGGCCTCCTTCAGAGCCGCGGCGAGCTGCTCCGCCTTGAACGGCATGCCGTTGACCTGGTTGTACGAGTGGGCGTCGACCAGGTACTTCGCCCGGATGAGCGTGGCGAGCTGCCCGAGGTTCATCTCGGGGATCACCACCTTGTCGTAACGCTCCAGTACAGAGCCCAGATTCCGCGGGAAGGGGTTGAGATGGCGCAGATGCGCCTGCGCGACGGACTCACCGGCCCGCCGCAGCCGCCGCACCGCCGCCGTGATCGGCCCGTACGTCGAGCCCCAGCCCAGCACGAGGGTACGGGCGCCATGCGGGTCGTCGACCTCGATGTCGGGGACGTCGATGCCGTCGATCTTCGCCTGCCGGGTGCGCACCATGAAGTCGTGGTTGGCCGGGTCGTAGGAGATGTTCCCGGTGCCGTCCTGCTTCTCGATGCCGCCGATCCGGTGCTCCAGACCCGGCGTGCCCGGAATCGCCCAGGGGCGGGCCAGGGTGTGCGGGTCCCGCTTGTACGGCCAGAACACCTCGGTGCCGTCGTCCAGCGTGTGGTTGGGGCCCTGTGCGAACCGCACGCGCAGGTCCGGGAGTTCGTCCAGCTCCGGGATCCGCCACGGCTCCGAACCGTTCGCCAGATACCCGTCCGACAGCAGGAAGACGGGCGTGCGGTAGGTCAGGGCGATACGGACGGCTTCCAGCGCGGCGTCGAAGCAGTCCGCCGGGGTGCGCGGGGCGACCACGGGGACCGGAGCCTCGCCGTTGCGCCCGTACATCGCCTGCAGCAGATCCGCCTGCTCGGTCTTGGTGGGCAGACCCGTCGACGGCCCGCCCCGCTGGATGTCCACGATCAGCAGAGGCAGCTCCAGGGAGACCGCGAGG
Organism: Streptomyces sp. NPDC092370; assembly: GCF_044755265.1. Lineage (NCBI taxonomy): Bacteria > Bacillati > Actinomycetota > Actinomycetes > Kitasatosporales > Streptomycetaceae > Streptomyces > Streptomyces sp. NPDC092370. The sequence continues at coordinate 175,882 of NZ_JBIVQO010000008.1, forward strand.
CCGATCGTCTCCGACTTCAGCGCCACACCCGGGCCGGATGTCGTCGTCACCGCCAGCGAACCGCCGAACGCCGCGCCCAGCGCCGCCCCGATCCCGGCGATCTCGTCCTCCGCCTGGAACGTGCGCACCCCGAAGTTCTTGTGCCGGCTCAGCTCGTGCAGGATGTCCGACGCCGGAGTGATCGGGTACGACCCCAGGTACAGCGGAAGATCAGCCTGCCGTGAGGCGGCGATCAGACCGTAGGACAGGGCGAGGTTGCCGGAGATGTTGCGGTACACACCCGGCGGGAACGCCGTCGCCGCCGGCGCCACCTCATAGGAGACCGCGAAGTCCTCCGTCGTCTCACCGAAGTTCCAGCCCGCCCGGAACGCGGCGATGTTGGCCGCCGCGATGTCGGGCTTCTTCGCGAACTTCGACTTCAGGAACTTCTCCGTGCCCTCGGTGGGCCGGTGGTACATCCAGCTCAGCAGACCCAGCGCGAACATGTTCTTGCTGCGCTCGGCCTCCTTGCGGCTGAGGTCGAACTCCTTCAGCGCCTCGACCGTGAGCGTGGTCAGCGGCACGGGGTGCAGGTGATAGCCGTCCAGCGACCCGTCCTCCAGCGGACTGCTCTCGTAGCCGACCTTCTGCATCGCCCGCTTGGTGAACTCGTCCGTGTTGACGATCACCTCCGCCCCGCGCGGCAGGTCGCCGATGTTCGCCTTCAGCGCGGCCGGGTTCATCGCCACCAGCACGTTCGGCGCATCCCCGGGTGTGAGGATGTCGTGGTCGGCGAAGTGCAGCTGGAAGGACGACACACCCGGCAGCGTCCCCGCGGGCGCCCTGATCTCGGCCGGGAAGTTCGGCAGCGTCGACAGGTCGTTGCCGAACGACGCCGTCTCCGAGGTGAAACGGTCACCGGTGAGCTGCATACCGTCACCCGAGTCCCCCGCGAACCTGATGATCACCCGGTCCAGACGACGGACATCCTTCGCGCCCGCCGCTTCGCGCTGCTCTCCTGCGACTGCTCCGTCGGCCTGCTCCGCTGGACTACTGACCTGGCTGGTCACTGAACTGGACCTCCCTAGAGGCGGCTGTCCGGGAGAAGCCTTCCCGCAGGCCCTCCCAGGATCAACCCTACGACCGCAAGGGTCGCCTTCTTCGGGTCATTCGTATCTTGGACACGACTTTTGAGACGGTCGCACGCGCCCGGACTTGTCCGGATTATCCGTACGCCTCATGTCGAAGTGCGTCAGGAGTTGAGGTACGTCAGCACCGCCAGCACCCTGCGGTGGTCACCCTCGCTCGGGGACAGCCCCAGCTTCAGGAAGATGTTGCTGACGTGCTTCTCGACCGCCCCGTCGCTCACCACGAGCTGCCGCGCGATCGCCGAGTTCGTCCGCCCCTCGGCCATCAGCCCCAGCACCTCACGCTCCCTGGGGGTGAGCCCCGCGAGCACGTCCTGCTTACGGCTGCGGCCCAGCAGCTGCGCGACCACCTCCGGGTCGAGCGCCGTACCGCCCTCCGCCACCCGCACCACGGCGTCCACGAACTCCCGCACCTCTGCGACCCGGTCCTTCAGCAGATAACCGACACCCCGGCTGGATCCCGCCAGCAGCTCCGTGGCGTAACGCTCCTCCACGTACTGCGACAGCACCAGGACCCCGAGCCCCGGGTGCGCCTTGCGCAGCTGCACCGCCGCCCGCACTCCCTCGTCCGTGTGCGTCGGCGGCATCCGCACGTCCGCCACGACCACGTCAGGCAGCTCACCCTGCGCGTCCAGCTCGGTAATGGTCTTGATCAGTGCCTCACCGTCGCCCACCCCGGCGACGACGTCGAGCCCCCGGTCGGTCAGCAACCGGGTCAGGCCCTCCCTGAGCAGCACTGAATCCTCGGCGATGACCACCCGCACCCTGTCCTCCACGATGTTCGGCCCCCACAGCCCGATGCCGCCCGTCCACAGCCCACATCGGCTGCGCGCCCACCCGTGCGACCGGTCCAGCATTTCAGGATCGGGGGGTGGATGGGGACGGGACCGGCTTCTTGACTGGCCGAAACGGGTGGTGGGGAGAAGCTTCGGGGCCAGAGGCGAAGACCCCTGGCCCCGTCACGGATCACGGGGGCCGCCCCCCCCCGCGGCGGTCAGCGCACGTGCGCCCCCCGCCACGGCAACTCCGCGGTCACCCGGGTCGGACCGCCCGCCGGCGAGTCCACCACCAGGATCCCGTCCACCGCGTCGAGCCGTTCCGCCAGCCCCGCGAGTCCCGACCCCCGGGCCGTGTCGGCCCCGCCCACGCCGTTGTCCACGACCTGCAGCAGCAGCCGGTTCTCCGTCCGCCACACCTCGACGCCCGCCCAGGTGGCCCGGGCGTGCTTGCTGACGTTCTGGAGCAGCTCCGACACCGTGAAGTACGCGATCCCCTCGATCGCCGGCGCCGGCCGTTCCGCCAGGTCGACCTCGACCTGCACGGGCACCGTGCAGCGCGAGGCGACCGACGACAGGGCCGCGTCCAGCCCCCGGTCGGTCAGGACCGCCGGATGGATCCCCCGGGCGAGGTCCCGCAGCTCCTGGAGCGCCGTCTTCACCTCTCCGTGTGCCTCGTCCACCATCCGCGCGGCCGTCTCCGGGTCCTCCTGCAGTTTCTCCTTCGCCAGCCCCAGATCCATGGCCAGCGCCACCAGCCGGGCTTGCGCCCCGTCGTGCAGATCCCGCTCGATGCGCCGCAGGTCGGCCGCCGCCGTGTCCACCACGACCCCCCGGTCCGACTCCAGCTCCACCACCCGCGAGACCAGCCGCGACGGCCCGAGCAGCCCGTGCACCAGCAGCCGGTCCACCATCGTCAGCGCCCGCACGATCCACGGCGTGGCGATCGTGACCAGCAGACCCACCAGCGCGGTCACCGTGATCTCGAAGGGGTTGTCCAGGTAGATCCGGTGCGCCTCGTCGCCGTACAGCTGGACGCCGTCCTGCCCGGCGTACGCCGGGAACACCCAGAACCACAGCGGGTACGTCAGCAGCGCCCACCCCAGCACCCAGACGTTCACGGCGACGACGAACGAGAACACCGCCCAGGGCAGCTGCAGCACCGCGTACAGCAGCGCCCGCCAGGAGGCACCGCTCTTGAGGACGGCCCCCATCCACGCCAGGGCCCCCGCCTTCCTCACCCGCAGCGGCTCCGGCTCGGCCACCTCCAGACCCAGCAGGGCCCGTGCCCGCGTGCGCTCCATCGCGCCGAAGCCGCGGCACCCGGCGAGGGCCGCCGCCAGCACCGGGATGCCCAGGAACGTGACCAGCAGGCCCGCCCCCAGCGACACCATCGTGACCGCATAGGTGAACAGCAGGATGCTGATCGGCAGGCTGAGCAGCACATGGGCGAGCTCGCGCCACGTGCGGCCCTCGACCGGCGCCCGCAGCGCGGCGGGCAGCCGGTGCCGCCCTTCGGTGCTCCCGGTGAACCCGGACCCGCTGTCGAACCCGTATCCCTGCCCGTACTCCGTGGCCATCGGCGTCGTCCTTCTCCTCGTCCTGCGGCTGTGCTCCCGTACCCCCACCCTGCTCCGCCGCGGGTCGCCGGACCATGGAGTCCGTCGGCCTCTGTGGAGGGGGGTTTTCCCCACCTGTGGCCCGGTGGGCTCCGACCCACCGGGCCGCGGCCTGCAGCGCTGTGGCCCGGTGGAGTACGGCTTGCTGGGCTGCGGCCTGGGGGAGTACGGCCTGCTGGGCCGCGGCCCGGCGGAGTACGGCTTGCTGGGCTGTGGCCTGGGGGAGTACGGCCTGCTGGGCCGCGGCCCGGTGGAGTACGGCCTGCTGGGCCGCGGTTCGCTGGGCTGAGACTCGGCGGACACCCTCCCGGTGGGTCACGGTGTGCTGGGCTCCGTCCGAGGGGGTCACTGCGTGCCGGATTCCGGCCCGGTGGGTCACGCAGGGCCCCGGCCCGGTGGGTCAGGGCGTGCTGGGCCCCGGCCCGGGGTCACGGCGTGCCGGATTCCGTCCCGGTGGGTCAGGCAGGGCCCCGTCCCGGAGGGCCAGGGCGTGCTGGGCCCCGGCCTGGGTGGGTCACGGCGTGCTGGGCTCCGGCCCGGAGGGTCACGGCGTGCCGGATTCCGTCCCGGTGGGTCAGGCAGGGCCCCGGCCCGGAGGGCCAGGGCGTGCTGGGCTCCGGCCCCGGTGGGTCACGGCGTGCTGGGCACCGGGCCGGTGGGTCACGGCGTGCCGGATTCCGGCCCGGTGGGTCACGCAGGGCCCCGTCCCGGAGGGCCAGGGCGTGCTGGGCCCCGGCCTGGGTGGGTCACGGCGTGCTGGGCACCGGGCCGGAGGCCTAACGTGCGGCCGTGGCGACGGTGGCGTCGTCGCGGGTACGCCACGGCAGCTCCGCGGTGATCGTCGTCGGGCCGCCCGGAGGCGACTCCAGGACGAACAGCCCGTCGACGGCGTTCAGCCGGTCCGCCAGGCCTTTCATCCCCGTACCGCCGTCGAGGCTCGCCCCCCCGCCCCCGTCGTCCCACACCTGTATGAGGAGCCGGGTGTCCGTCCGCCACACATCCACCGAGGCCGACTTCGCCCCGCTGTGCTTGCTAACGTTCTGCAGCAGCTCCGAGACGGTGAAGTAGGCGATGCCCTCGATGGCCGCGGCCGGCCGCTCCGGCAGATCGACCGTCACCTTCACCGGAACCGTGCAGCGCGAGGCGACCGACGACAGGGCCGCGTCCAGCCCGCGGTCGGTCAGGACCGCCGGATGGATACCGCGCGCCAGGTCACGCAGCTCCTGGAGCGCGAGCTTCACCTCGCCGTGCGCCTCCTCGACCATCGCCGCCGCCGCGTCGGGATCCTCCAGCACCTTCTCCTTGGCCAGGCCGAGACCCATCGCCAGCGCCACCAGCCGGGCTTGCGCCCCGTCGTGCAGATCCCGCTCGATGCGCCGCAGGTCGGCCGCCGCCGTGTCCACCACGACCCCCCGGTCCGACTCCAGCTCGGCGATCCGCCGCTCCAGCTCGTCGGAGGGCGACAGCAGTCCCCGCACCATGGCCCGGTCGGCGTTGGTCAGCCCGCGGGCGATGAACGGCAGCACCGGCCACAGCACGAACAGCGAGGTCAGCGTGACGGTGAAGGTGAGGACGCCCCACGGCAGCCGGATGAACTCGTACAGGACCGTGCGCCAGCCCACCGGGTCCTTCAGCTGCATCCACAGCCGCTGGAAGAAGCCGCCCTCGCCGCGCAGCCGCAGCCGGCTCGGCTCGTCCACCCGCACTCCGAGCAGCGCCCTGGCCCGCGCACGCTCCAGCCTGCCCAACTGCCGCGCGCCCATGAGACCGGCGGCGAGCAGCGGGAACCCGATCACCGTGACGGTCAGTCCGAAACCGGTGAACAGCACCGTCACGACGTAGGTGAATCCGAGCAGCGCGACCGGAAGGTTGGCCAGCAGGTGCGCGATCTCTTTCCAGGTGTGCCGGTCATAGGCGAGACGCGGTGGCGGCGGACGGTCGTCCGGCCCGGCCGCCGTCGAGGCCGCCTTCGTGCCCGGGGGCGGGATGTGTGAGGTCATATGCGTTAGCGTGCCCGGCGGCCGGCGGCTGCGCCATGAGGTGGACCGCCAGGATCAACTGAGGAAAACCCCACCCCCGCATGCCGGGTGGTGACGGGCTGCTTACCCTGCCTTTATCAGGGCCTAGACTCCCGTGCGTACAGATCGTCGAACGGCGGCGTCCGAGTGAGCCGCAGCATCGTCGCAGGATCCAGGTCCGAGTTTCAGGGAGCGAGGGACGGACGTGCCGGAACCGACCGTCGTCACCACGACCGTCGTCGCGGCGGACTACTTCCAGTCCTACTCGGTCGTCGGACTGCTCGCCGTCGTCGGTGTGCTGTTCGTTGCCGTCGCCTTCGGGGCCGGCCGCCTGCTGCGGCCCGTGGTCCCCACCCCCGAGAAGCTCCTGACGTACGAGTGCGGCGTGGACCCGGTGGGGGAGGGCTGGGCCCACACCCAGGTCCGCTACTACGTGTACGCCTTCCTCTATGTGATCTTCGCCGTCGACTCGATCTTCCTGTTCCCCTGGGCGACCGTCTTCGCCGCCCCCGGCTACGGCGCCGCGACCCTGGTCGAGATGTTCATCTTCCTCGGCTTCCTGGCCGTGGGCCTGCTCTACGCATACAAGAAGGGCGTCCTGGCATGGACGTGAACCCCTCGGTGTCCGAGCCCGTTCCGCTGCCCGAGCCCAAGCGGCTGGGTGCCCTCGCGCGCCTCGCACCCGAGCCGATGAAGGTGATCCTCAACTGGGGCCGCCGCTACTCGCTCTGGGTCTTCAACTTCGGCCTCGCCTGCTGCGCGATCGAGTTCATCGCCGCGTCGATGGCCCGCCACGACTTCATCCGGCTCGGCGTCATCCCGTTCGCCCCGGGGCCGCGCCAGGCCGACCTGATGGTGGTGTCCGGCACGGTCACGGACAAGATGGCACCGGCGGTCAAGCGCCTCTACGAGCAGATGCCGGAACCGAAGTACGTCATCTCCTTCGGCGCGTGCAGCAACTGCGGCGGCCCCTACTGGGACTCGTACTCCGTCACCAAGGGCGTCGACCAGATCATCCCCGTCGACGTCTACGTCCCCGGCTGCCCGCCCCGGCCCGAGGCGTTGCTCCAGGGCATCCTCAAGCTTCAGGAGAAGATCGCCCGCGAGTCGCTGGGGGAGCGGTACGGCACCGCCCGTCCGTCGGCGGCGGCGCTGCAGAGCGGCCTGGTGCAGCCGCCCGCCCCCGCCCGGGGCTCCGACTCGCCGGGGGAGGGGCGATGACCGCGGTCGGCTGGCTGCCCACCGACGCCGAGGAACTCTTCGGCCCCGACGCCACCGCCGAGGAGTCCTACGAGGTCCTGACGGTCGACGTTCCGCCGGCTGCCTGGATCGCCGCCCTGCGGACCGCCCGCGACCGGCTCGGCTGCACCTACTTCGACTGGTTGAGCGCGGTCGACGAACCGGGCACGGGCTTCCGCGTCACGGCCCACGTCGCGGCGCTCACTCCCGTACGACGTCTCCTCCTGCGCACGACCGTCCCGCACGAGACCCCCGCCCTGCCCTCGGCGGTCGACGTCTACGCGGGTGCCGCCTGGCACGAGCGCGAGACCCACGAGATGTTCGGCATCACCTTCGAAGGCCACCCGGGGCTGGACCATCTGCTCCTGCCCGAGAACTTCGAGGGCCACCCCCTGCGGAAGGACTTCGTCCTGGCCGCCCGCGTCGCCAAGGCCTGGCCCGGTGCGAAGGAGCCGGGGGAGTCGGAACACGGCGGCCCCAAGCGCCGTCAGATGCTCCCCCCCGGCGTCCCCGACCCCAACGAGTGGGGCCCCCTCAAGGGCCAACTTCCTCCCGCCCCCGCCCGTCCGGCCCGGGGCGCGGGACGCGCGGCAGGCGAACGCCCCGCCCGAGCCGCGGCACGTCCCGCGGGAGAACGCCCGGCACGCCGGACCCGCTCGGCCTCGGAGGGCTCGGCGAGCCAGTCCGGTGCCGCGGAGACTGCCACCCCGGCTTCTTCCCCACGGCGGACGGGTACGGCGGCGGAGGGCTCGGCGGGCCAGTCCGGTGCCGCGGAGACCGCCACCCCGGCTTCTTCCCCACGGCGGACGCGTACGGCGGCGGAGGGCTCCGCGAGCCAGTCCGCGTCGGGTGACGCGACTGCTCCGGCTTCGGTGGGTCCGTCCGCGGCGGGGGAGCCGGTTGCGCGGGGCGCGGCGGGCCAGTCCGCGTCGGGTGACGCGACTGCTCCGGCTTCGGTGGGTCCGTCCGCGGCGGGGGAGCCGGTTGCGCAGGGTGCGGCGGGCCAGCCCACGCCACAGGTTCCGGGTGGGACGGGTCAGCCCCCGTCCGGCGGGTCGGCCGCCCCTGCTTCGGCCCGACCGCGGCGCAATCGCTCGGCGTCGGAGGGCTCGGCGAGTCAGCAGCCGACCGGACCGGCAGCCGCGTCACCTGGCCCCGAGTCCGCTTCGCCTGGCCCCGAGTCCGCGACACCTCACCCTGAGTCCGCGGCACCTCACCCCGAGTCCGCGTCACCTGGCCCCGACTCCGGGACGCCCGGTCCGGAGGGCGGGGGGAGTCGGCGGGGCGCGCCCGGTCGTGGTGACAGCCGGCCGGGCAGGGCTTCGAGCCCTTCGCGCAGCTCGGACGCCCCTTGGCACCACGCCCGCCCGGCCTTCGACGAACCGGCCCCCGGACCCTCGCCGGAGACGGGACAGTTGCCGTCCCCGGAGCAGCCGGACGGGTCGCAGGCCTCCGGCCCCACGGACGACGACACCAAGCCCACCGGCAACCCCGGCAACCCCCAAAGCCCCGAGGACCCCGCAGGAGGCTCGCAGTGAATGACGTGCTCGACGTCGCCCTGCGACTGCTGGTCGTCTTCGCCGTCTTCCTCACCTTCCCCCTGGTCATCGGCCAGACCGAACACAAGGTGATGGCCCACATGCAGGGCCGCCTCGGCCCCATGTACGCCGGCGGCTTCCACGGCTGGGCCCAGCTCGTCGCCGACGGTGTGAAGTTCGCGCAGAAGGAGGACATCGTCCCCGCGGGCGCCGACCGCCGCATCTTTCAACTGGCCCCGGCCGTCGCGCTCCTGCCGTATCTCCTCGTCCTGCTCGCCATCCCCATCGGCCCGGGCGAGGGAGCCGTCGGCCAGGTCATCGACGCGGGTGTCTTCTTCGTCCTGGCCGTCATGGGCGTCGGCGTCCTCGGCTCGCTCATGGCCGGCTGGGCGTCCGCGAACAAGTTCTCCCTGCTCGGGGGCCTGCGCACCGCCGCCCAGCTCCTCGCCTACGAACTGCCGATGCTCCTGACCGCCGCCTCGGTGGCGATGGCGGCCGGCACCGTCTCCCTCCCCGGCATCCTCGACGCCTTCGAGTGGTGGTGGCTGCCGTGGCAGATCGTCGGCGCGATCGTCTTCTTCGTGGCCGGTCTCGCCGAACTCCAGCGGCCTCCCTTTGACATGCCCGTCGCCGACTCGGAGATCATCTTCGGCGCCTACACCGAGTACACCGGCCTGCGTTTCGCCCTCTTCCTCCTCGCCGAGTACGCCGGAATCGTCGTCCTGTGCGGCCTGACCACCGTCCTCTTCCTGGGCGGCTGGCACGGCCCCTGGGGCGCCGACGGCCTCGGCTGGGTCTGGACCCTGTTGAAGACCGCCGTCCTCGCCTTCCTCGTGATCTGGCTGCGCGTCACCTATCCCCGCCTGCGCGAGGACCAGCTTCAGAAGCTCGCCTGGACCCTTCTCGTCCCCCTCGCCCTCGCCCAGATCGCCCTCACCGGCATCGTCAAGGTGGTGATCCAGTAACCATGGCCCCCCTTCCCGGCAGTGGCCTCGCCAAGGGCCTGGCCGTCACCCTCCGCACGATGACGAAGAAGTCCGTCACCGCGCAGTACCCGGACGCCCAGCCCGACCTCCCGCCCCGCAGCCGCGGTGTGATCGGCCTGTTCGAGGAGAACTGCACGGTCTGCATGCTGTGCGCGCGCGAGTGCCCGGACTGGTGCATCTACATCGACTCCCACAAGGAGACGGTCCCGGCCGCGACCCCGGGAGGCCGCGAGCGCAGCCGCAACGTCCTCGACCGGTTCGCCATCGACTTCTCCCTGTGCATGTACTGCGGTATCTGCATCGAGGTCTGTCCTTTCGACGCCTTGTTCTGGTCCCCGGAGTTCGAGTACGCCGAGACCGACATCCGTGACCTCACCCATGAGCGCGACAAGCTCCGCGAGTGGATGTGGACCGTCCCGGCCCCGCCCGCCCTCGACCCCGGCGCGGAGGAACCGAAGGAACTCGCCACGGCCCGCAAGACCGCCGAGAAGCTGGCCGCCCAGCAGGCCCCGCCGGTCACCGAACCGCACGCCGACGAGCAGGCCCGCGCCGCCGAGCAGCCCACGCGTCCCCAGGGCGACTCCCCACAGCAGACGGACCAGCCGAAGAACCCTGGCCCACCCGAGCCGGGCCAGTCCGGGTCGGGTCAGCCGAGGCCGGATCAGGAGGGCCAGGCATGACCTTCGCCGTGACCGCAGCTCTCCTCGCGACGGGCCGGACCACCGGGGCCGCCGCCGAAACCCACGGTTTCCTCTCCCCGACCGGCGTCGAGATCGCCTTCCTCCTCGTCGGCCTGGTCACCTTCGGCGCCGCGCTCGTCACCGTCACCACCCGGCAGCTGGTGCACGCCGCCCTGTGGCTGGTGGTCACCCTCGGCGGCCTGGCCGTCGAGTACCTCCTGCTCACCGCGGAATTCATCGCCTGGGTTCAGGTCCTCATCTACGTCGGTTCCGTCGTCGTCCTCCTCCTGTTCGGCCTGATGCTCACCCGGGCCCCCATCGGCCGCTCCCCGGACGCCGACTCGGGCAACCGCTGGGCCGCCCTCACCGTGGCCGTCGCCGCGGCCGCCGCGCTGGTCTGGGTCGTCGTCGACGCCTTCCGCACGACCTGGATCGACCTGGACGGCCCCGCCGCCGGCTCCACCGAGGTGACCGGCGCGAGCCTCTTCCAGAACTGGGTCCTCCCCTTCGAGGCCCTCTCCGTCCTCCTCCTCGCCGCCCTGGTCGGCGCGATCGTCCTGTCCCGCAAGGCGAAGGCCGACGCCACCACCCCGAGCGGCGCGGACCCCGGGCGTGACACGGAAGGGGCCCGCTGATGCACCTCGCCTATCCCGCCGTGCTCTCCGCCCTCCTCTTCTGCACGGGCCTGTACGGCGTCCTCGCCCGCCGCAACGCGATCCTGGTCCTGATGTCGGTCGAGCTGATGCTCAACGCCGTCAACCTCAACCTGGTCGCCTTCGACGTCTGGCTGAGCAAGACCGCCGAGGAGACCCTGCACTCCGGCCAGGCCCTGACCCTTTTCACCATCGCCATCGCCGCCGCCGAGATCGGCATCGGCCTGGCGATCGTCCTCGCCGTCCACCGCAACCGCGGCACCGCGGACATCGACAGGCTCCGCGACACCGCCGAACGGCACGACCCCGACGACCCCGACCACGACGCCCGCACGGCCGGGACGCCCGACGAGGCCCAGAAGGCTGAGGCCACCGCGTGACCACGACCACCCTCGCCGTCCTCGTCCCCCTCCTTCCTTTCCTCGGCGCCGCCGCCGGCCTGCTCCTCGGCCGCACGGCACCCGGCTTCGTCCGCCCGCTCGCCGTCCTGCCGACGCTCACCTCGCTGGTGCTCGCCGCGCTGGTCGCCGTACGCCAGGGCGGCGACGCGGCCGTCGACTCGGCCACGGAACTCACCCCCACCGGCTCGGTCCCGATCGAGCTCGCCCTGCACATCGACGGCTTCGCCGCCCTCGTCGCCGTCCTGGTCGGCCTGGTCGCCTCCTGCGTGCAGATCTACTCGACGGGCTACCTGCGCGACGATCCGCGTTACCCCTCCTACGCCGCCCTCGTCTCCCTGTTCACCTCCGCGATGCTCCTGGTCGTCTACTCGGGTGACCTGATGGTGCTGCTGGTCGGCTGGGAAGTCATGGGCATCTGCTCCTACTTCCTCGTCGGGCACTACTGGGAGACCCCGGAGGCCCGGGCCGCCTCCCTCAAGGCCTTCCTGGTCACCAAGCTCGGCGACGTCCCCTTCCTCATCGGCCTGTTCGCCCTGGCCACCGACGCCGGCTCGTTCCGCATCACCCGAATCCTGGGCACCGTCGCGAGTGGCGGACTCGACCATCCGACGCTGATCGCCCTGCTGCTCCTCGCGGGTGTGGCGGGCAAGTCGGCGCAGTTCCCGCTGCACACCTGGCTCCCCGACGCGATGGCGGGCCCGACCCCCGTCTCCGCGCTGATCCACGCCGCGACCATGGTCGCCGCCGGCGTCTACTTCATCGCCCGTCTCCTCCCGGTCTTCGAAGCCTCCCAGGCCGCGATGGCCGTCCTCGCCGTCATGGCCGCCGTCACGATGACCGGCTCGGCGCTCGCCGCGCTCGCCCAGGGCGACATCAAGCGCGTCCTCGCCTACTCGACGATCGGCCAGCTCGGCTACATGACGGGCGCCCTCGCCGTCGGCGACCGCGGAGCCGCCGTCTTCCACCTCCTGTCCCACGGCGCCTTCAAGGCGCTGCTGTTCCTCGCCGCGGGCGTGATCATCCACGCCGCCGGCACCAACTCGCTCGCCGCCATGTCCCGCATGCGGCACCTGCGCGACCGCGTTCCCGACGCCTACTGGACGATGACCGTGGCGCTCCTCGCACTCGCCGCGATCCCGCCGTTCAGCGGCTTCTTCTCCAAGGAGGCCGTCCTCGGCGTCGCCGAGCACGTCGTCACCGGACACACCGAGCACGCCCCCGCCGCCGCGGGCTGGATCGTCCTCGTCGCCGGTCTGCTCACGGCCGTGCTCACCGCCGCCTACGCGACGCGCCTGTGGCTGCTGGCCTTCCGGGGCCGGGGCACCGAGGCCCCCGACCACGGCAGGCAGCCGCTGACGATGACCGTCGTGCTGTGGGTGCTGGCCGTCCCGTCCCTGGCCCTCGGCGGGTTCACCTTCCGCCTGCTGCCCGACTGGTTCGACGGCCGCGACCTCGGCCCGACTCTGACCACCTCGGTGCTCGGCACGGGTGTGGCCCTGGTCGGCGGCATCGTCACCTACGCCGCCTGGCGGCACAGCACCGCGCTCACCGCCCGCGTCCCGCTCGGCGCCGTCGCGGCCCACCCCGAGGGCGACGCCGCGCGGGTCGAGGCGGAAGCCATCGCCACGCACGAGCCGGCCTACGGGGACATCGCCTACGCGCCGGACCCCGCCGACCCGGGACGGCTGCTGCTCGGCCCCCTGCACCGGCACGCCGCCGCCGGCTTCCACCTGGACGCCGTGTACTCGGCCCTCTTCGTCCGCCCGGTCCAGGCCGGAGCCGGCCTCGTCCGGTTCCTCGACCGCGAGGTCGTCGAGACCTACGTGCGCGGTGCGGGTGCGCTGCCCCGCTGGCTCGGCGCCGCCGTGCGGCGCGCCCAGACCGGCAACGTCCAGACCTATGTGAGCGCGCTGCTCGCCGGCACCGTCGTCCTCGCGGTCGCCGTCGTCCTCGTCGCCACGGGAGCGTGAGCAGGCGTGATCGATATCAACGAATCCGTGATGCAGTTCCTTCTGGCGTTCGTCGTCGTCGGCCCGCTCCTCGGCGCCGCCGCCGCTCTCCTGCCCGCCCCGCCCGGGCTGAAGGGGAAGTCACCCGAGCAGGCCGTGCTCCGGCATGGCGTCACCGTCACGGGCGCGGTCCTCATCGCGGTGATCGTCCTCGCGCTCGGCTTCGACCACGACCAGCCGTCGAAGATGCAGGCCAGCACCGACATCAGCTGGATTCCCGCACTCGACGTACGCATCCACCTCGGCATCGACGGCATTTCCCTCCCCCTTCTGGTCCTGACCGCGCTGCTGACCTTCCTCTGCGCGCTCTACTCGTACTTCAAGACGCCAGCGGGTCCGACCCCGAAGGCCTTCGTCGCCCTGCTGCTCGTCCTCGAGTCCGGCACGCTGGCGACCTTCGCCGTCCTCGACCTGCTGCTGTTCTTCCTCGCCTTCGAGATGGTCCTCATCCCGATGTACTTCCTCATCGCCCGCTGGGGCGGCGAGGGCCGGAGCCAGGCCGCGTGGCGGTTCATCCTCTACACGCTGCTCGGCTCCGTGGTCATGCTGCTCGGCCTGCTCCTGATCGGAATCAAGGCGGGCACGTTCGACATGATGGCACTCGCCACTGACAACGGCCGGTCCCTGACCGCATCCGTGCAGGTCATCGCCGTTCTCGCGGTCGGGATCGGGCTCGCCGTGAAGACGCCGATGTGGCCGCTGCACAGCTGGTTGCCCGACGCCCACACCGCCGCGCCCACCGTCGGCTCGGTCCTCCTGGCCGGTGTCCTGCTGAAGATGGGTACGTATGGATTCGTTCGGATCCTGCTCCCCATCGCACCGGACGGGTTCCGCACCTTCGCGCCTTACCTCGCCGCCCTGGCCGTCGTCGGCATCATCTACGGATCGCTGGCCTGCCTGGCCCTCGCCAAGCAGGGTGCGAAAGGCGATCTCAAACGCCTCATCGCCTACTCCTCCGTCGGCCACATGGGCTTCGTCCTGCTCGGCATCTCGACGATGACCCCGACCGGCGTGAACGGGGCCCTGTTCGCGAACATCGCCCACGGCCTCATCACCGGCCTGCTGTTCTTCCTGGTCGGCGCCCTGAAGGACCGCACCGGCACCACCGACCTCGACACCCTCGCCGAGGAGACCGGAGCCGCCCTGTACGGCAGGGCCCCGCGCCTGGGAGGTCTGCTCGCCTTCGCCGCGGTCGCCTCGCTCGGCCTGCCGGGCCTGGCCGGCTTCTGGGGCGAGATGCTGGCCCTGTTCGGCGCGTTCCGGCCGGCCGAGGGCCTCAGCCGGCCGGCGTTCCTCACCTTCATGGCCATCGGCGCGTTCGGCACGCTGCTGACGGCCGCGTACCTGCTGATCGTGGTCCGCCGCGTCTGCATGGGCGCCCTGCCCAAGGACGCCCCCCGGCTCACCGACGTCCGCTCGTACGAGTTCGCGGCGTGGACCCCGCTCGTCGTCCTCACCGTCGTCGCGGGCCTGTGGCCCAAAGCTCTCCTCGGCCTGAGCGACCCGGCCGTCCAGCAGCTCCTCGCAGGAGGCACCCGATGAGCTCCCCGGCCCAGCCCCCGGCCGCCTCACTGGTCCAGTCCGTCGACTGGCTCGCCATCGCACCGCCCACCATCGTGGCGGTCGTCGGACTCGTGGTGCTGGTCGCCGACCTGTTCGTCGCCGAGCACCGCAAGGCACTGCTCGGCTGGACGTCGGCGGCGGGCCTGGCCGTCGCCACGGTGATGTTGCTGCCCCTGCTGGACGGCGACCGCAGCACCTTCTGCCTGACCGGTGACGCCGCCGTGTGCAGCTACACGGCCGACCGCTTCACCCTGGTCATCCAGTTCCTGGTCCTCGGCGGAGCCCTCCTCGCCGCCCTCCTGTCCGTCACCGCGCTGAAGGACGCCCGCAAGGAGCTTCCCGAAGGCGAGTACTGGTTCCTGCTGCTGTCCTCAGCGGCCGGCGCCGCCCTGCTGCCCGCCTCCCGCGACCTCGCGACGTTGATCGTCGCCCTGGAGGTCGCTTCTCTGCCCGCCTTCGCTCTGGTCGGCCTGCGCTACGGCGACCGGAAGTCCTCCGAGGCAGCCCTGAAGTTCTTCCTGTCCTCGGTCACCGCGACCGCGGTCAGCCTCATGGGCATCAGCTTCGTGTACGCCACCACCGGCACCCTCTACCTCACACAGGTCGCCGACCGCATCCAGAACGTCGACGGGCAGTTCCACACCCTCGCCCAGACCGGCGTCGTCCTGACCCTCGTCGGCTTCGCCTTCAAGACGGCCGCCGTGCCCTTCCACTTCTGGGTGCCCGACACGTACGTGGGGGCGCCCCTGCCCATCGCGGCCTACCTGTCGGTCATCGGCAAAGCCGTCGGCTTCAGCGGCCTGATCCTCGTCACGGTCGTGGCTCTCCCGTCGTACGCCGCCGTCTGGGGCCCCGCCCTGGCGGCCCTGGCCGCGCTCACCATGACCGTGGGCAACGTCGGGGCCCTGCACCAGCAGGCCACGCGCGCGTACAGCGCGGTCCGCCTGCTCGCCTGGTCCTCCGTGGGCCAGGCCGGCTACCTCCTGGTGCCGATCGCCGCCGCCGCGTACTCCGGGGACGCGGAGAAGTCGATCGGCTCCACCGTCGCCTACGCCCTGATGTACGGCGCGGTGAACCTGGGCGCCTTCGCCGTGGCCGCGCTGGTCGGCCGTACGAAATCCCTCAACCGCGTCGCCGACTACCGCGGCCTCTACGCCTCGAGCCCCCTGTCCGCGCTGCTCCTGGCGTTCTTCCTGCTCTGCCTCGCCGGACTGCCACCGGGCGTCATCGGCCTCTTCGCCAAGGTCACCGTCTTCTCGGCGGCCGTCGACGCCGGCCTCGGCTGGCTGGCCGTGATCATGGCCGTCAACGTCGTCATCGCGCTGTTCTACTACCTCCAGTGGACGGCCCTGCTCTTCCGCGCCCCCGAGGGCGAACCCGAGAAGCACCGCGTCCCCGGCCCGGTCACGGCAGCGATCGCCCTGACCGGTGTCCTCGGCATCGCCCTGTCCGGCGCACCCCAGCTCGTCCTGCGCTTCACCGACACCGGGCTCTTCTGAACAGACCGGGCTTCCCGGAAAACCAGCCGCTTACACCGCGCGCGCGTGGGGCACTCGCCCCGACGCGCGCGTGCCGCTGCCCGGCGCCGTCACCCGGACGGTCCACACCCGGCGCCGCACGCGCAAGGGAACTAGAGCCTCCCGCCTGGCGTTGACCAGTACGGGAGGTTCCACTGGACGTGAGAACGCGGCACCAGTGGCACCGACATCCAGCAAGCAAAGGTCCCCCTGCCGCACCACTTGGAGGGCGCACCGTGCACCGCCGGCACAACGGGCTCAGGACAGCGATCCTCCTCGGAGGACTGTCCGCACTCATCATCGTCATCGGCAGCTTCTTCGGCCGCATGGGGCTCGTCATCGCCGTCGTGGTCGCACTGGCCACCAACGCGTACGCGTACTGGAACAGCGACAAACTGGCACTGCGCGCCATGCGCGCCCGCCCGGTGAGCGAGTTCGAGGCCCCCGGCCTCTACCGCATGGTCCGCGAGCTCTCCACCCAGGCCCGCCAGCCCATGCCGCGCCTGTACATCTCCCCGACGGAAGCGCCCAACGCCTTCGCCACCGGCCGCAATCCACGCAACGCCGCGGTGTGCTGCACCGACGGCATCCTGCGCCTGCTGGACGAGCGCGAGCTGCGCGGCGTCATCGGCCACGAGCTCAGCCACGTCTACAACCGCGACATCCTCATCTCGTCGGTGGCCGGCGCCCTCGCCTCGGTCATCATGTTCCTGGTCAACTTCGCCTGGCTCATCCCCATCGGGCGCTCGGACGACGACGACGGCCCCGGCCTGCTCGGCATGCTGCTGATCATGCTCCTGGGCCCGCTCGCCGCCTCGCTCATCCAACTGGCCATCAGCCGCTCCCGGGAGTACCAGGCGGACGCCTCCGGTGCCCAGCTGACCGGCGATCCGCTCGCCCTGGCCAGCGCCCTGCGCAAGCTCGAACTCGGCACGAAGCAGCTGCCGCTGCCGCCCGAGCCGCGCATCGAGACCGCCAGTCACATGATGATCGCGAATCCGTTCCGGCCCGGTCAGGGCCTCTCGAAGATGTTCTCCACACACCCGCCGATGGCGGAACGCATCGCCCGGCTCGAGAAGATGGCAGGTGGGAACCAGTGAGGACCATTCTCAACGTCATATGGCTCGTCCTGAGCGGCTTCTGGCTGTTCCTCGCCTACATGCTCGCGGGCCTGCTCCTGTGCATCACGATCATCGGCATCCCGTTCGGCATCGCGGCCTTCCGCATCGGCGTCTACGCCCTGTGGCCCTTCGGGTACACGACGGTCGAACGCCGTGACGCGGGCGCCCCGTCCTGTGTGGGCAATGTGCTGTGGCTGGTGCTCGCGGGCTGGTGGCTCACCCTCGGCCACATCGCCACCGGCATCGCCCTGTGCGTCACGATCATCGGCATTCCGCTGGGCATCGCCAACTTCAAGCTCATCCCCGTCTCGCTGCTCCCGCTGGGGCGGGACATCGTGCGGACGGACGAGCCGTTCGCGGCGCGCTGACGGAAGGAAGAGAGAGGGCCATCCCTCCTCGATATCCACAGGCCATGGGTTGTCCACAGGCCCGTCCGGCTGTCGGTGGCGGCCTGCATGATGAACCCATGACCGCGATCGAGCAGTTGCCCGCCCGAGTGACGACCCAGACACCCAACACCCACCCAGAGGCCAGTACTTCGCGAGGCCCGGCCGCCAACGCGAGAGCACTCGGAAGACCCGGGCCGAGAGACCGATGAGCGCCCGGGCCGCAAGGGTCGTTGTCGGGCCCTAACGCCTCCCGGCGCCCCCCGCCTTCACTCCCCGCCGCACCGCGTACGCAACGGCCCCCACCGCCAGCACCCCCGTGCCCACCACCACGGAAACCCCGGGCAGCGAGAACGCCAGCACCGCGCACCCGGCCAGTCCCACCACCGGCACCATCCGCGCCGTCGGCGCCGATGACAAGGTCCAGGCCGATGCGTTGGCCACGGCGTAGTACGCCAGCACACCGAAGGAGGAGAACCCGATCGCGCCCCGGACGTCCACGGTGGCGGCCAGGACCGCGACCACCGCACCCACGGCCAGCTCCGCCCGGTGCGGCACCTGGAAACGCGGATGCACGGCCGCCAGCGCCGACGGCAGATGCCGGTCCCGCGCCATGGCCAGCGTCGTCCGGGACACCCCCAGGATCAGAGCGAGCAGCGACCCCATCGCGGCCACCGCCGCACCGATCCGCACCACCGGCACGAGCCAGGGCGCCCCGGCCGCCCTCACCGCGTCGGCCAGCGGTGCTGTCGCCTCCCCGAGACCGGCCGGCCCGAGGACCGAAAGGACAGCCACCGCCACACACGCGTACACCACCAGGGTGATGCCCAGCGCCAGCGGGATCGCGCGCGGAATGGTGCGAGCCGGATCCCGCACCTCCTCACCGAGGGTCGCGATCCTGGCGTACCCCGCGAACGCGAAGAACAGCAGACCTGCCGCCTCCAGCACCCCGTCCGCACCACCCGAGGCACCGATGTCCAGCCGCCCGGCATCGGCTGCACCGGACACCAGACACACGACCACCACGAAAGCGAGGACAGCCAGGACCAGCGCCACGATCACCCGCGTCAGCCACGCGGACTTCTGGATACCGCCGTAGTTCACGGCCGTCAGCGCCACCACGGCCCCGACCGCCACCGCGTGCGCCTGCCCCGGCCAGACGTACGTGCCCACGGTGAGTGCCATCGCCGCACAGGAGGCCGTCTTCCCGACCACGAACGACCAGCCCGCGAGATACCCCCAGAACTCCCCGAGCCGCTCCCGCCCGTACACGTACGTGCCACCCGACGCCGGATACAGGGCGGCAAGACGGGCCGACGACATGGCGTTGCAGTACGCGACCACGGCGGCGAGGGCGAGTCCGAGGAGCAGCCCCGAGCCGGCTGCGTGTGCCGCGGGCGCCAGGGCGGCGAAGATCCCGGCTCCCACCATCGAGCCGAGTCCGATGACGACGGCGTCGCCCACACCGAGGGTGCGGCGCAGTCCGGAACCGGGGGTTGTCATGCGTCGCACCTTACTGATCAGCGCAACCGGCGGGCAGAGCCGAGGCGTCTTGTCCACCAACAGGGCGTTAACGGGCGCGGCAAGGCCGCCGCACGCGAGACGTCCGACCTACGACGCAGGGTCTCGGCCTGCCGGAGCAAGATCACAGGGTCGGGACAGTGCGGGCACAGCGTGAAAGGGCAGGTCACGGCATGACCATCATCAGCTGGATCATCCTCGGGCTGTTGGCCGGAGCCATAGCGAAGTTCCTGCTGCCGGGGCGCGACCCGGGTGGCCTCATCGGCACGACGCTGATCGGTATCGCGGGCGCGTTCATCGGCGGTTGGATATCGGCCCGCTGGATGGACCACCCGATCACCAAGGACTTCTACGACGGTGCGACCTGGGCGGCGGCGATCGGAGGATCGCTCGTCCTTCTGATCGCCTATCGCCTTCTGTTCGGCAACTCGCGCGACTGACCGCGCCCGCCGACCGCGACCGGCAGACGGGAAGGGCGGACACCGGCGGTGCCCACCCTTCCTCGTGACCCTGCGGGCGGAAGCCCGGGGGACCGGACTACCGGTAGTTCACGAACTGCATCGCGAAGTCGAAGTCCTTGCCCTTCAGCAGGTTGATGACGGCCTGCAGGTCGTCACGGCTCTTGGAGCTGACCCGCAGCTCCTCGCCCTGCACCTGCGCCTTCACGCCCTTGGGACCCTCGTCGCGGATGGTCTTCGCCACCTTCTTGGCGTTCTCCTGGGAGATGCCCTCCTTGATCGACGAGAAGATCTTGTACTCCTTGCCGGAGAGCTGGGGCTCGCCTGCGTCCAGAGCCTTCAGCGAGATGCCCCGCTTGATCAGCTTGGACTGGAAGACGTCGAGGATGGCCTTCACCCGGTCCTCGGAGTTCGCCTCCATGAGGATCTGCTCACCGGACCACGAGATCGAGGCCCCCACGCCCTTGAAGTCGTAGCGCTGCGAGATCTCCTTGGCGGCCTGGTTGAGTGCGTTGTCGACCTCCTGCCGCTCGACCTTCGAGACGATGTCGAAACTGGAGTCGGCCATGTCCTGTGGCTCCTTGTATCGGGGTGCGTATCGTGCGTACCGGCGTATGTGGGCGGCCGCAGGGCCCGTTCGGGTCCCGGGCCGCATCCGGACAAGCCTAGCCACCCCCGGCCCTCCGAGCGCCGATCAATCGGGTGGCGAAGCACCCCTGCGCATCGGGTATTGTTTACGTCGTTGCCACGGAGCGCCGCGGAAAAGCGGCTCGACGGGCAGCTACCCCGGCGGTGTGCCCGAGCGGCCAAAGGGAGCAGACTGTAAATCTGCCGGCTCAGCCTTCCCAGGTTCGAATCCTGGCGCCGCCACACTGGGGAAGACCCCCTCTGATCAGGTTCCTTACCTGGTCAGAGGGGGTTTTTCGTTAGGTCGAAGTCTGCCGTGGGTGGAGCTCGGCCGTCGGCCGGACGGCATGGACGCGTCAGATAGGCTGCCGCCTCTTGTAACGGCATCCTCCTGATGAGGTGTGAATGAAAACTGGCAGACGAACCGTCGCGGTGGCCACGCTCGTGGGGGCGCTGGGGCTTGCGGTGCTGAGCGCGCCGGCGGCTCAGGCGGCGGACACCGGTATCACCGTGTCGGACATCGTCATCAACAAGGGCAAGCCGATCGTCGTCGGTACGTCGAAGCCGGTGGAGCCGCCGGTCAGCTTCGACATCGCGCTGCCCTCCGGCTACACCACCGCCGACCCCTCCCGCTACGACGCCTACCCCTTCCTCTACCGCGGCAGCATCACGACGGCGGCCGACACGGGAGAGAACTTCATCCAGCCGGGCAGCTACACCTGCTACGAGGTCGACGCCAAGCACGCTCAGTGCGAGGGCAGCCTCTACATCGACCCGCACCCGAGCCAGGAGCACGTCGACTCCAACAGTGACGCCACGACCTGGAAGGTCGGCGTCGCGCTGCGGCTGTGGAAGGCCGACGGCGGCCTCAAGACCGGGGAACTGGAGACGAGGTCCACGGCCGTCCAGCTCAAGCGGGCGGCCAAGGCCACCACCAACGCCTCACCGGAGCCGGTCACCAAGGGCAAGACCATCACCGTCACGGGCAAGCTGACCCGGGCGAACTGGAGCACGAAGAAGTACGACGCCTACAGCGGCCGTACGGTCAGCCTCCAGTTCCGCGCCAAGGGCACCGACACGTACAAGACGGTCAAGAAGGCCACCACCGGCAGTACCGGAGGTCTGAGGACCACGGTCACCGCCTCGGTGGACGGCTCCTACCGCTGGGTGTACTACGGCAACTCCACGACGGGCGTCGCCACCAGCGCGGCCGACTACGTCGACGTGCGCTGACTCCCTCAGGACACGATCGGGAGCGGGGGAGACGACCCCCTCTCGCCTGCGCAGCCGCAGGCGGGAGGGGGTTCTTCGTCTTCACCCGCTCGTCGGCGCGGTCAGAATCCACTCGAGCACCATGAATCTTCACAACGAGAGGAAGGAGAAACTCCCGAAGCGGCGCTTCACATGCCCTGTTGTCCCGGATGAACGGCTGGACGCAACAGCGGACACGGATATCCACGGTGTTGAGTGCGGTTCGCGGAGGGAAAGGCAAAGAATGGAAGAGGGAGAAGGCGGCCGGGATGGGGGCAGCCGCGCTCGCTCTGGGAGCCCTCCTTCCCATCTGCGCCGGGCCGCCCGTGCCGATGCCGTCGCCCTGGCGCGAAGCGCCCTCGTGGCCCCCCGTCGGCGCCCTGGCCGGCGCAATCAGGGACAGCACCACCGACACCCGCCCGGGCCGGGTCCGTGACGATGTGGCGGCCGAAGCCGTCGATTTCGTCAACCGGCAGCGGAACCGGGTCGATTGGCGCTCCGGACGGCTGCGGGCCTCGTCGCCGAGAGACGTCGCCGCCGATCCCGGCACACCCCAGTCCGCCGTCCGCGCCTGGGTCGACGGTCCCCGGCAGTGGGCCACATCCTGACCTGCCGTTACCCACGCTGGGGGTCGGCGTCGAGAAGGGACTGGGGGTCCTGGTGGCCCCTGGACGGGGCATGGTCACCGGCTGTTGAACCGCTGCTCGGCCTTTTTGCCGGTACACCCGTGGTCGGCGCTGTCGGTCCATTTCATAAAGGAAAGGAGGCGTCAAAAGAAATGGCAAGGAGTCGCCTGCTCCTTGCCGCTCTCAACATATAGCGCATGGGGGGCCTTGCGGCAAGGCCCCCTGGGTGCCGCAGAATCTTCGGCCTGAAGCCGGAAACCGGCGACAATCGGGGGATGTCATGATTGATGTGATCATCGTCGGCGGTGGTCCGACCGGAATGATGCTGGCCGGGGAGCTGCGGCTGCACGGGGTGCGGGTGCTCGTGCTGGAGAAGGAGGCGGACCCGCCCCCGTACGTGCGTGCGCTCGGTCTGCACGTGCGCAGCATCGAGGTGCTGGACCAGCGCGGTCTGCTGGAGCGCTTCCTCGCCCAGGGCGGCAGGCACCCGGTCGGCGGCTTCGCCGGCCTCACCAAGCCACCGCCCGGCCGGCTCGACACCGCACACGGGTACGTCCTCGCCATCCCGCAGCCCGTCACCGACCGCCTGCTGGCCGAGCATGCCGCCGAGCTCGGAGCCGAGATCCGGCGCGGCCGCGCGCTGGCCGGGCTGAGCCAGGACGGCGACGGTGTGACCGCCGAGCTGGCCGACGGCACGCGGCTGCGCTCCCGCTACCTCGTCGGCTGCGACGGCGGCCGCAGCACGGTGCGCACCCTGCTCGGCGTCGGTTTCCCCGGTGAGCCCTCCAGGGTCGAGACGCTGCTGGGCGAGATGGAGGCGGCCGCGTCACCGGAGGAGCTGGCGGCCGTGATGGCCGAAGTCCGCAAGACGCACTTCCGGTTCGGCGCCATGCCCGTGCGGGACGGGGCGTACCGCGTCATCGTGCCCGCCGAGGGAGTGGCCGAGGACCGCACGGTTCCGCCGACCTTCGAGGAGTTCAAGCGGCAGCTGCGGAAGTTCGCCGGCACCGACTTCGGCGTGCACTCGCCGCGCTGGCTTTCCCGCTTCGGTGACGCCACCCGGCTGGCCGAGCGCTACCGCGTCGACCGGGTCCTGCTGGCCGGCGACGCCGCGCACATCCACCCGCCGACCGGCGGACAGGGGCTCAACCTCGGTATCCAGGACGCGTTCAACCTCGGCTGGAAACTGGCCGCCGAAGTGCGCGGCTGGGCACCGGAGGGACTGCTGGACAGCTACCACTGCGAACGCCACCCGGTGGCCGCCGCCGTGCTGGACAACACCCGTGCGCAGATGCACCTGTTGTCGCCCGAGCCGGGGCCGCGGGCCGTGCGCCGGCTGATGGGGGAACTGATGGACTTCGAGGAGGTGAACCGGTACCTGACCGAGAAGACCACCGCCATCGCCGTCCGCTACGACTTCGGCGAGGGACACGAACTGCTCGGACGGCGGCTGCGCGACGTGCGGTTGCGGCGGGGCCGCCTCTACGAGCGGATGCGCGGTGGTCGCGGACTGCTGCTCGACCAGACCGGCGGACTGTCTCCGGCGGGCTGGGCGGACCGGGTCGACCACGTCGTCGACGTCAGCGAGGAACTCGACGTGCCCGCGGTGCTGCTGCGACCGGACGGCCACGTGGCCTGGGCCGGCGGCGACCAGCAGGACCTGCTCGACCGGCTGCCGAGGTGGTTCGGAAGGGCAACCGGCTGAGAGGCCCCGGTGGTGCGGCCGGGACGGGGGCATGCGGGGCGCCCCCCGCCTGTCCTGCTCGCCCCGGAGAGGGCAGTCCCCGCAGGGGAGAGGCGTGGCCGGGCCGCTCGCGCGGCACACTGGCCCCATGTCCTCCCGCCGCAGGATCTGCCCCGAGTGCCGCCGCGAGATCGCCGTCGTCGCGGGGCGGTATGCCCGCCACGACCCGCCCGGCGCCCGCGAGCACGGCGAACTCACCTCGTGCCCCGGCTCCCGCCGCCAGGCCCGTCCGGGCCCCGAGCAGCCGTCCCTCGACGGCTACACGGTCCCGGACTTCGCCGGTCAACTGCCCCTGTTCTGAACCCCGTCGAGCGGCCGGTCGCGAACCTCAGTTGCCGGCCACGGACTTCACGGCCACGGACACCGGTGCGGACCCGCTGATCAGCTCCAGGGTGAGCCCGGCCGTCGCCGAGGTGTCCACCAGTTCCGCCAGCACCGCGGCCACGTCGTCCCGCGGAATCGGGCCGCGGCCCGTCCGCGCCTCCAGGCGCACCAGACCCGTACCGGCGTCGTCGGTGAGCCGGCCGGGACGCAGGATCGTCCAGTCCAGGGCGTCCAGCCCGCGCACGTACGCGTCCGCCTCGCCCTTGGCGCGCAGGTACACGTCGAAGATCTCGTCGCCCTGGTGGCGCGGGTCGGCGCCCATGGACGACACGACCACGAACCGCCGTACGCCCGCCTTCACCGCCGCGTCCGCGAAGAGGACCGCCGCGGCCTTGTCCACCGTGTCCTTGCGGGTCGCACCGCTGCCCGGGCCCGCGCCCGCCGCGAAGACCGCGGCGTCGGCGCCCCTCAGCCGCTCCGCGACCTCGTCCACGGACGCCGACTCCAGGTCGAGCACGACCGGTTCGGCACCGGCCTGCCGCAGATCGTCGGCCTGTTCGGGCTTGCGGATGATCCCCGCTGCCTCGTCCCCGCGCGCGGCGAGCAGCCGCTCCAGCCGCAACGCGATCTGACCATGACCACCAGCAATGACAATGCGCATGCCTTCGACCGTACGCCCGGACGGCATCGTGCGCCGCACGACACCGGCCCCGCGCCGTCCCGGCCTTACGGCACTTCGCCCCGCCCCTGCCGCGGCAGCCCCAGTTCCGCCGAGGCCGCCGAACTGCAGTACTCCCGCACCGCGCTGGTCCGTGCCACCACGCGCCCCTGGTGCACGACGATCCGGCTGTACGCCAGGGACAGCACCCCCGCCAGCCGGTCCCCGCGCACCGCCAGCAGCTCGGCCGGGAAACCCGCCTCCACCCGCACCTCGGGCAGCCCCAGCACCGCCCGTGCCGAGGAACTCACCCCGTCGTACGCCTCCTCGGGCGACAGCCCGTAGCGCGAGGCCAGCAGGAAGGCCGCCTCCAGCGGATCACCGCGCCCCACCGGGTTGGACACGTCCCGCAGCGCCCCGCTCCCGGCGGCCACCCGCACCCCGGCCGCGCGCAGCAGCCGTACCGGGGCCGCTCCTCGCTTGTCGACCCCACCGCATCCGCCCTGCGGCAGGCACACCACCGCCACCCCGGCGGCCGCGAGCTGGTCGGCGGTGCGCGAGGCCACGTCGGACGGCAGCCGGCCGAGGTCGCCGCACGGGCTGAGGGTCACCCCGGGGCGCAGTCCGCCGGCCATCGCCGCGAGCCGGGCCAGCCGGGCCGGATCCGCGGCGTCCGTGTGCAGGTCGACGGGGCAGCCGTGCTCGGAGGCCACCTCCAGGACCGCCTCCGCGTAGCCGGTCGGATCCGGGTCCAGGTCCGGTCGGCCGCCCACCACCGAGGCGCCCATCTTCACGGCGTCCCTCAGCATCGCCAGCCCGTCCGCACCGGCCACTCCGGTCAGCACCCGGGGCATCGCCACCGTCGTCAGCTCCGCCAGCCCCCGCAGCGCCCGCCGCGCCTGCAGAACGGCCGCCAGCGCGCCGAGCCCCTGGACGTCGCCCACGCGCACGTGCGCCCGCGTCGCCGTCGCCCCCTGCCCGAGCTGGATCAGCGCGGCCTCGGTGGCCCGGCGCTGCACATCCTGCGGCTCGTACGAGACGGGCCCCTCGGTGTCGGCCGACAGGGCCGTGTCGGCGTGGGCGTGCGGCTCGGCCGGGGCCGGCAGCAGCAGATAGCCGCTGAGGTCCACCCGCGCGCCGCACGCGCGCGGCGCGCCCGCA
Source organism: Streptomyces sp. NPDC092370 (assembly GCF_044755265.1). Lineage (NCBI taxonomy): Bacteria > Bacillati > Actinomycetota > Actinomycetes > Kitasatosporales > Streptomycetaceae > Streptomyces > Streptomyces sp. NPDC092370. Next base: position 201,885 of record NZ_JBIVQO010000008.1, read on the forward strand.
CCCAGACTGCCGGCCGTGCCGACCGCCTCGATGCGCCCGCCGCCCAGCCGCACGTCCACGGTCCGTCCGTCGGTGAGCCGCGCTCCGCACAGCAGCAGCGACGACGGGTCGGCCGGACCCGGCGAGGACGACGGGGGCGGTGGTGGCTGCGGCCGGCTGTCGGGCATCGCACTCCAGGGGCTCGGGCTGCGCGCGGGAGGACGCGTGATCACGCAGAGTGAGACGAGCCTAGGACGGCCTCCCGCGTGGGACGGGGAGGAGCGCAATAGTCGTACCGGCGTGGTCCGCTCACGCAACGGAGTCACTGACGAGGCTGCCGGGAGGAGGGTCCGGGCGCCCGGGGTGGGGGCCTCGAAACGGATTTGGGCGAACGGCGGCCGAGCGTGTAATGTCTTCATCGCTCGCCCCAATAGCTCAGTCGGCAGAGCGTCTCCATGGTAAGGAGAAGGTCAACGGTTCGATTCCGTTTTGGGGCTCTGGTGTGACTGGTTCCCGTCGCGAGACGGGGCCCTGACACATCAAAGCGGTGTAGCTCAGTCGGTAGAGCAAGCGGCTCATAATCGCTGTGTCACCGGTTCAAGTCCGGTCACCGCTACTGACAGTAGCCGATTGCGGGGTCGGTCCTTCGATCGGCTACTCTTCTTGCGTTAAACAGTCCATCCGTTCGTCTTAGGAGCACTCACGTGGCTGCCACCGACGTCCGCCCGAAGATCACGCTGGCCTGCGTGGAGTGCAAGGAGCGGAACTACATCACCAAGAAGAACCGGCGTAACAACCCGGATCGTCTTGAGATGAAGAAGCACTGCCCGCGTTGCAATGCGCACACCGCGCACCGCGAAACGCGATAAAACAGGCTCGTACACGAGGCCGTTCCCGAGTGATCGGGGGCGGCCTCGTGTCGTTGAGGGACCCGTACCGGTCAGTAGAGCTACCAGGAGGTGCCGAGCCATGGCGCTCGACCAGTCCTTCGTGGGGCGGACGTACCCGCCCACCGCGCCCTACGAGGTGGGCCGGGAGAAGATCCGTGAGTTCGCCGAGGCGGTCGGCGACGCCAACCCGGCGTACACGGACGCGGAGGCCGCCAAGGCACTCGGTCACCCCGACGTGATCGCCCCGCCGACCTTCGTCTTCGCGATCACCTTCAAGGCCGCGGGCGAGGTCGTTCAGGACCCACAGCTCGGCCTGGACTACAGCCGCGTGGTGCACGGCGACCAGAAGTTCGCCTACCGCCGTCCGGTCCGCGCCGGCGACCGGCTCACGGTCACCTCGACGATCGAGGCGATCAAATCCCTCGCGGGCAACGACATCGTCGACATCCGCGGTGAGGTGCACGACGAGGCCGGCGAGCACGTCGTGACCGCCTGGACCAAGCTCGTGGCCCGCGCGGCCGAGGGGGCGTGAGCGACATGACCGCGAAGATCTCCTACTCCGACGTCGAGGTCGGCACCGAGCTGCCCGCCCAGACCTTCCCCGTGACCCGCGCGACCCTCGTCCGGTACGCGGGCGCCTCCGGCGACTTCAACCCGATCCACTGGAACGAGAAGTTCGCCAAGGAGGTCGGCCTGCCGGACGTCATCGCGCACGGCATGTTCACCATGGCCGAAGCGATCCGCGTGGTCACCGACTGGGCCGGCGACCCGGGTGCGGTCGTCGAGTACGGCGTCCGCTTCACCAAGCCGGTCGTCGTCCCGAACGACGACCAGGGAGCCGTGATCGAGGTCGCCGGCAAGGTCGCCGCCAAGCTCGACGACAACACCGTCCGCGTGGACCTGACCGCGACCAGCGCGGGGCAGAAGGTGCTGGGCATGTCCAGGGCGGTTGTCCGACTGGCCTGAGACCGGTCGCGACACGGTGTAAGGGGCGCTCTCCACTGCGGGGCGCCCCTTACGCGTAAGGCACCCGGACCTTCACTTGACCTAGTTAGTGATTGAGTACTAACTTCGAGGGCATGGCAAGGATGAGCGCCGAAGAGCGGCGCGAGAGTGTGATCCGGGCGGCGACGACCGAGTTCGCCCGCGGTGGTTACCACGGCACGTCCACCGAGGCGATCGCCCGCCGGGTCGGCGTCTCGCAGCCGTACCTCTTCCGGCTCTTCCCGGGCAAGAAGGCGATCTTCCTGGCGGCGGCGCAGCGCTGCGTCGAGGAGTCCATCCACACCTTCGAGGAGGCTGCCGAGGGCCTGGAGGGCGAAGAGGCCCAGCACGCCATGGCGAACGCGTACACCAGGGTCATCGCGGAACGGCCTGAGCGGCTGATGATGCAGATGCAGATGTACGTCGCCGTGGCGGCCGCCGAGCAGGAGGGCGACCACGAGTTCGGTGAGTCGGTCCGGGCCGGCTGGATGCGGCTGTGGGACACCGTCCACGTGCCGCTGGGTGCCGACGTCAAAGAGACGACGACCTTCCTGGCGTACGGGATGCTCATCAACTGTCTGCTGGGAATGGGCTTCCCTCCCGAGCACCGCGTCTGGGAGGGGCTGTACCCGTCGGCGAAACTCACGGGCCGGCTGGAGGCATGACGGGGGAAGGGCGCATCGAGGCGCCTTTCCATGGCCGCGAAAGTTAGTAATCAATAACTAATTACTCAAGTGAACCACCTCTCTGGGGGAGAGATGTCACAGCAGACCGCACATCGCGGGGGAGCCGCCTGGGCCCTCGTCCTCACCAGCGTCGCCGGATTCATGGCGGCCCTCGACAACCTCGTCGTCACCACCGCCCTGCCCTCCATCCGCGAGGACCTCGGCGGAGGACTGCACGACCTGGAATGGACCGTGAGCGCCTACACGCTCACCTTCGCCGTCCTGCTGATGTTCGGCGCGGCCCTCGGCGACCGCTTCGGTCGCCGCCGGCTGTTCATCGCCGGGATCGCCGTCTTCACCGGAGCCTCCGCCGCGGCTGCCATGGCGCCCGGCATCGACTCCCTCATCGCCGCCCGCGCGGTCCAGGGCGCCGGCGCGGCCGTGATGATGCCGCTGACGCTCACCCTGCTCACCGCCGCCGTGCCCGCTGCCAAGCGCGGCATGGCCTACGGCATCTGGGGCGCCGTCAACGGACTCGCCGTGGCCTCCGGGCCGCTCGTCGGCGGCACCCTCACCGAACACCTCTCCTGGCAGTGGATCTTCTGGCTGAACGTCCCGCTGGGCCTGGTGCTGCTGCCGCTCGCCCGGCTGCGACTCGCCGAGTCCCACGGCACCGGAGCCCCGCTCGACGTCCCCGGCACCCTGCTCGCCAGCGGCGGCCTCTTCGGCATCGTCTACGGCCTGGTCCGCGGCCCGGCCGACGGCTGGACCTCTTCCCTCGTCCTGACAGGCCTGTTCGCGGGCTCGGCCCTGCTCGCCGGGTTCGTCCTCTACAGCACCCGCGCCAAGAACCCCATGCTCCCGATGCGGCTGTTCCGCTCCCGGGCCTTCGCCGGCATCAACGCGGCGAGCCTGATGATGTTCCTCGGCATGTTCGGCTCGATCTTCCTGCTCAGCCAGTACATGCAGGGCGTCCTCGGCTACTCGCCCACCGAGGCGGGCCTCAGGATGCTGCCCTGGACCGGCATGCCGATGCTCGTCGCCCCCGTCGCCGGCATCCTGGCCGACCGCATCGGCGGACGCCCCGTCGTCGCCACGGGCCTCTTCCTGCAGGCCCTGGGCCTCGGCTACATGGCAGTGGTCGCCACGGCCGACGCCGCCTACACCGCCCAGCTGCCCGCCCTGATCGTCAGCGGCATCGGCATGGCGCTGTTCTTCGCCCCCGCCTCGCACCTGGTGATGTCCAGCGTGCGACCCTCGGAACAGGGCGTCGCCTCCGGCGCCAACAACGCTCTGCGCGAGGTCGGCGGGGCGCTCGGCATCGCCGTCATGGCGTCGATCTTCGCGGCGCGGGGCGGCTACGAAACCGGCCAGACCTTCGTCGACGGCATGCGACCGGCCCTCGTGACCGGCTCGGCGGTGGTCGCCCTCGCGGGCATCGCGGCCCTGCTGATTCCGACCCGGCGGCGCACGGAACGACAGGCGCGGACGGCCGAACCCACACCGGTGCGGGAGACGGTCTCCCCCTGACCCCGACGAACCCGAGCAAGGAGAAGCGGCCATGCCTACCCTTCCCTGGACCGTCCCGAACACCCCGCCCCGCGACACCGAGGTGCACGTCTTCGCCTCCCGCTTCGAGACCCGCACCCTGTGGGGCGCCCTCAGGTTCCTCGCCGGTACGCCCGCCGTCTGGCGGCAGGTCCGCCGCAGCCCCGGCGCCTACGGGGCGACCTTGAAGGCGCAGCCGCTGAAGCGGACCTTCTGGACCCTGTCGGCCTGGGAGTCCAAGGACGCGCTCCACGCCTTCGTCCGCGCCGGTGCCCACGGCCCCGCCTCCCGGCGCCTGGCCCCGCAGATGAGGGACTCGGCCTTCACCACCTGGCAGGTGAACAGCGAAGACCTCCCGCTCTCCTGGCCGGAGGCCCTCCGCCGGCTTTCCTGACGGCCACCAGCGTGCGTGCGGCCACGTTCCCGCGAACGTGGCCGCACGCACGCGTGCCCGACCCTGTCAGTGCCGTCTCGTAGTCTTGAGCCCGTGCAGGAACTCCACGACGCCCCCCTCGCCCCGTTGACGACCTTCCGCCTGGGCGGCCCCGCGACCCGGCTGGTCACCGCGACGACGGACGACGAGGTGATCGCCGCCGTCCGCGAAGCCGACGAGGCGGGCACCCCGCTGCTGCTCATCGGTGGCGGCTCGAACCTTGTCATCGGCGACAAGGGCTTCGAGGGCACCGCCCTCGTCATCGCCACCAAGGGCTTCTCCCTCGACGGCACGACGCTGGAGCTGGCCGCGGGCGAGGTCTGGACCGACGCCGTCGCCCGCACGGTCGAGGCGGGTCTGGCCGGCATCGAATGCCTGGCCGGCATCCCCGGCTCGGCGGGCGCGACACCGATCCAGAACGTCGGGGCCTACGGCCAGGAGGTGTCCTCGACGATCACCGAGGTCGTCGCCTACGACCGCCGCACCGGCGAGACGGTCACCCTGGCCAACGAGGACTGCGCCTTCTCCTACCGCCACAGCCGCTTCAAGTCCGACCCCGAGCGTTACGTCGTCCTGCGCGTCCGCTTCCGTCTGGAGGACGCCGAGGGGCTCTCCGCGCCCCTCCGGTACGCCGAGACGGCCCGAGCCCTCGGCGTGGCAGCGGGCGACCGCGTCCCCCTCGCCTCCGCCCGCGACACCGTGCTCAAGCTGCGCGCCGGCAAGGGCATGGTCCTGGACAGCGAGGATCACGACACCTGGTCGGCCGGGTCCTTCTTCACCAACCCGATCCTCACGGACGCGGACTTCGCGACGTTCCGGGCACGCGTGCGGGAGCGGCTGGGCGACGGGGTGGAGCCGCCCGCGTACCCCGCCGGCGAGGGTCGCACCAAGACCTCCGCGGCCTGGCTGATCGACAAGGCGGGCTTCACCAAGGGCTACGGCGACGGCCCCGCCCGCATCTCCACGAAGCACACCCTGGCGCTCACCAACCGGGGGAGCGCCACGACGGAGGACCTCCTCGCCCTGGCCCGCGAGGTCGTGGCCGGTGTCCGGGAGGCCTTCGGCATCACCCTGGTCAACGAGCCGGTGACGGTCGGGGTCAGCCTGTAGGCACCCGGCGGTGCCGCCGAGGTCGATGGGCTCCACCTGCTGGTGGCGCTCATCGTGATCGGTGTGCTGATAGGGATGCACATCCGGACGCCCGACATGGCAGCGCCCGCAGCCCGGCGGCGCGGCGTGCGGCGCGCCCACCCGTGCCGCCCTGGCAGTACGCATGCCCGCCGCCAGGCGGGACGGCCCGGACCCGCCCCCGCCGGCAGGCGACGACGCGAGCTACGCGGTCAGCCAGTCGTCCACCCCCGCCAGCAGCTTCGTCTTCACGTCCTCCGGTGCCGCCGACCCCCGCACCGACTGCCGCGCCACCTCCGCCAGCTCCGCATCCGTGAACCCGTGATACTGCCGCGCGATCTCGTACTGCGCGGCGAGACGTGATCCGAACAGCAGGGGATCGTCCGCGCCCAGCGCCAACGGCACGCCCGCCTCGAACAGGGTCCGCAGCGGCACGTCCTCCGGCTTCTCGTACACGCCCAGTGCCACGTTCGACGCCGGGCACACCTCGCACGTCACCTGCCGGTCCGCCAGCCGTTTCATCAGCCGCGGATCCTCCGCCGCCCGCACCCCGTGCCCCACCCGGTTCGCCCCCAGGTCGTCCAGACAGTCCCGCACCGAGGACGGACCCGCCAGCTCACCCCCGTGCGGCGCCGACAGCAGTCCGGCCTCCCGCGCGATCGCGAACGCCCGGTCGAAGTCACGTGCCATGCCCCGCCGCTCGTCGTTCGACAGCCCGAAGCCGACCACGCCCCGGTCGGCGTACCGCGTCGCCAGCCGCGCCAGCGTCCGCGCGTCCAGCGGGTGCTTCATCCGGTTCGCCGCGACCAGTACCCGCATCCCGAGCCCGGTCTCCCGCGACGTCGTCTCCACCGCGTCCAGGATGATCTCCAGCGCCGGGATCAGACCGCCCAGCCGCGGCGCGTACGACGTCGGGTCGACCTGGATCTCCAGCCACCCCGACCCGTCCCGCAGATCCTCCTCCGCGGCCTCCCGCACCAGCCGCTGGATGTCCTCCGGCTCCTGAAGACACGAGCGGGCCGCGTCGTACAGCCGCTGAAAACGGAACCAACCCCGTTCGTCCGTCGCCCGCAGGCTCGGCGGCTCCCCGCCGGCCAGCGCCTCGGTCAGCGCGTCGGGCAGCCGCACCCCGTACTTATCGGCCAGTTCCAGCACGGTGTAGGGCCGCATCGACCCGGTGAAGTGCAGGTGCAGATGGGCTTTCGGCAGCTCAGAGACATCACGTACACGCTCCATCCCAGGATCCTGCCGTACGTCCCGGCCGTCCCGGTAGCCGTTTCCCCTTTCGTGGTCTTGCTCGCACAAACAAATGGGGCACATGCCGAAAACGGCATGTGCCCCGAGCCGGAGGACCGACGAAGCGGACGTCAGTCCCGCGCCTCCGCCAGCAGCTTCTGGATCCGGCTCACGCCCTCGACCAGATCCTCGTCACCCAGCGCGTACGACAGCCGCAGGTAGCCCGGCGTGCCGAAGGCCTCACCCGGTACGACCGCGACCTCGGACTCCTCCAGGATCAGTGCGGCCAGCTCGACGGTGTCCTTGGGGCGCCTGCCCCGGATCTCCTTGCCGACCAGCGCCTTCACCGACGGGTACGCGTAAAAGGCACCCTCCGGCTCCGGGCACACCACGCCGTCGATCTCGTTCAGCATCCGCACGATGGTCTTGCGGCGCCGGTCGAACGCCTCGCGCATCGTCGCGACGGCGTCCAGGTCACCGGAGACGGCGGCCAGCGCGGCGGCCTGGGCGACGTTGGACACGTTCGACGTGGCGTGCGACTGCAGGTTCGTCGCGGCCTTGACGACGTCCTTGGGGCCGATGATCCACCCCACGCGCCAGCCGGTCATCGCGTACGTCTTCGCGACACCGTTGACCACGACGCACTTGTCGCGCAGCTCGGGCAGCACCGCCGGCAGCGACACGGCCGAGGCGTCGCCGTAGACCAGGTGCTCGTAGATCTCGTCGGTCAGCACCCACAGGCCGTGCTCGACGGCCCAGTGGCCGATCGCCTCGGTCTCGTGCTCGCTGTAGACCGCGCCGGTCGGGTTGGACGGGGAGACGAAGAGGACGACCTTCGTCTTCTCCGTGCGGGCCGCCTCCAGCTGCTCGACGGTCACCCGGTACCCGGTCGTCTCGTCGGCGACGACCTCCACCGGGACACCCCCGGCCAGCCGGATCGACTCCGGGTACGTCGTCCAGTACGGCGCGGGCACGATGACCTCGTCGCCCGGGTCGAGGATCGCGGCGAAGGCCTCGTAGATGGCCTGCTTGCCACCGTTGGTGACCAGGATCTGGGAGACGTCCGGCTCGTAGCCGGAGTCGCGCAGCGTCTTCGCGGCGATCGCGGCCTTCAGCTCGGGCAGGCCGCCGGCCGGCGTGTAGCGGTGGAACTTCGGGTTCTTGCAGGCCTCGATCGCGGCCTCGACGATGTAGTCCGGGGTCGGGAAGTCGGGTTCACCGGCGCCGAAGCCGATCACCGGCCGCCCTGCGGCCTTGAGGGCTTTGGCCTTGGCGTCCACGGCGAGGGTGGCGGACTCGGAGATCGCGCCGACTCGGGCGGAGACCCGGCGCTCGGTGGGAGGGGTTGCAGCGCTCATGGACCCCATCGTTTCAGACCGGAAACGCGCGCGGCACAGGGGTTTCACAGACTGAACAACGTCGGGCAGACCCCTGAACAACAGTGCGGATCGCCTGCACGGCCTGGGCGGCCTTCAGCGAATTCACGTCAGTCCGGCCCCCGCTCCCGAGGCGATCTTCCGCCAACGAGCCCTGCGCCGCGCCCTTTCTGTTCGACGACCGGCCGCCGAGCACGTACACTCTCACCTCGTTGGCCTTCAGCAGGCCGCGCCCGTTCGGTGCACACCAAGCATCCGGATGGATGCGGTACGTTGGGGGACACACAAAGGGTCGTAGCTCAATTGGTAGAGCACTGGTCTCCAAAACCAGCGGTTGGGGGTTCAAGTCCCTCCGGCCCTGCTACACACTCCATCGCCAGGATGTGTGCGCATGTACGTACAGCAATGCACCGCCGTGCGGCTCAGACCGGGCGCGGCACGGCCACGACCCGGAATCAGGTGAGGACGAGTGACGGACGCCGTGGGCTCCATCGACATGCCTGATGCCCAGGACGAGGCGCCGGAGTCCAAGAAGGCTCGCAAGGGCGGCAAGCGCGGAAAGAAGGGCCCGCTGAAGCGGCTCGCCCTCTTCTACCGCCAGATCGTCGCGGAACTGCGCAAGGTCGTCTGGCCGACCCGTAACCAGCTGACGACCTACACGACCGTGGTGATCATCTTCGTCGTCATCATGATCGGCCTGGTCACCGTGATTGACTATGGGCTCAGCAACGCAGCCAAGTACGTGTTCGGCTGAGCAGTCCGCGAAGAGCGCCGAGGTACCCGGCGCTCCTTTCGCATGTTCCACCCCTATGTATCCAGGAAGAAGCAGCCACCGTGTCTGACCCGAACGTGAACGACGCCATCGAGCCTGTCGAGTCCGTCGAGGACGAGCTCGACGTCGTCGAGGGCGCGGACAGCGAGGACACCGAGGCCTCCGCCGAGGTCGAGGCTGCCGACGCCGTCGCGGACGACGCCGCCGAGGCGGAGACCGAGGACGGCGAAGAGGCCGCGGAAGAACTCGAGGAAGAGCCCGAGGACGACCGCGACCCGATCGAGAAGCTCCGCGAGGAACTGCGGGTCCTGCCCGGCGAGTGGTACGTCATCCACACCTACGCCGGCTACGAGAACCGCGTGAAGACCAACCTGGAGCAGCGCGCCGTCTCGCTGAACGTCGAGGACTACATCTTCCAGGCCGAGGTGCCGCAGGAAGAGGTCGTCCAGATCAAGAACGGCGACCGCAAGACGATCAAGCAGAACAAGCTTCCGGGCTACGTCCTCGTCCGCATGGACCTGACGAACGAGTCCTGGGGCGTCGTCCGCAACACCCCCGGCGTCACCGGCTTCGTGGGCAACGCCTACGACCCGTACCCGCTGACCCTGGACGAGATCGTCAAGATGCTCGCCCCCGAGGCCGAGGAGAAGGCCGCCCGCGAGGCCGCCGAGGCCGAGGGCAAGCCGGCTCCGCAGCGCAAGGTCGAGGTCCAGGTGCTGGACTTCGAGGTGGGCGACTCGGTCACCGTCACCGACGGCCCGTTCGCCACGCTGCAGGCGACCATCAACGAGATCAACCCGGACTCGAAGAAGGTCAAGGGTCTCGTGGAGATCTTCGGCCGTGAGACGCCGGTCGAGCTCTCCTTCGACCAGATCCAGAAGAACTAACCGCTTCTGGACGCACCGCTTCCGAACAGGTCAGACAGGCCTCACAGCCCGTCTGACCTGCTCGGTTTTTGGCCGCACATGGATACCCGTTATCGTTGTGCGGTATGCCTCCATCCGGATGATCCGGTTCGGAGGCTGAAAAACTCTCACTAGGACCCGGAGAGAGCACATGCCTCCCAAGAAGAAGAAGGTCACGGGGCTCATCAAGCTCCAGATCCAGGCCGGTGCCGCCAACCCGGCTCCGCCGGTCGGCCCCGCGCTGGGTCAGCACGGCGTGAACATCATGGAGTTCTGCAAGGCCTACAACGCCGCGACCGAGTCGCAGCGTGGCTGGGTGATCCCGGTGGAGATCACGGTCTACGAAGACCGTTCCTTCACCTTCATCACCAAGACGCCGCCGGCCGCGAAGATGATCCTGAAGGCCGCGGGCATCGAGAAGGGCTCGGGCGAGCCGCACAAGACCAAGGTCGCGAAGATCACGCGTGACCAGGTCCGCGAGATCGCCACGACCAAGATGCCCGACCTCAACGCCAACGACCTGGACGCCGCCGAGAAGATCATCGCCGGCACCGCCCGTTCCATGGGCGTCACGGTCGAGGGCTGAGCCCCAACCCCATCAGCAGAAGTGGCAGGGCCTGCTCGGCCCGGACCACGACTCCTAAGAATCCACAGGAGCAGTAGTGAGCAAGCGCAGCAAGTCCCTTCGCGCTGCGGACGCCAAGGTCGACCGGGAGAAGCTCTACGCCCCGCTCGAGGCCGTCCGTCTCGCCAAGGAGACCTCCACGACCAAGTTCGACGGCACCGTCGAGGTCGCCTTCCGTCTGGGTGTCGACCCGCGCAAGGCCGACCAGATGGTCCGTGGCACCGTGAACCTCCCGCACGGCACCGGTAAGACCGCCCGGGTCCTGGTCTTCGCGACCGGTGACCGTGCCGAGGCCGCTCGTGCCGCGGGCGCCGACATCGTCGGCGCCGACGAGCTCATCGACGAGGTGTCGAAGGGCCGTCTGGACTTCGACGCCGTCGTCGCCACCCCGGACCTCATGGGCAAGGTCGGCCGCCTCGGCCGTGTGCTCGGTCCGCGTGGTCTGATGCCGAACCCGAAGACCGGCACCGTCACCCCCGACGTCACCAAGGCCGTGACCGAGATCAAGGGTGGCAAGATCGAGTTCCGCGTCGACAAGCACTCGAACCTGCACTTCATCATCGGCAAGACGTCGTTCGACGACACCAAGCTGGTGGAGAACTACGGCGCGGCGCTGGAGGAGATCCTCCGTCTGAAGCCCTCCGCCGCCAAGGGTCGCTACATCAAGAAGGCCGCCATCAGCACCACGATGGGCCCCGGCATTCCGGTCGACTCCAACCGCACCCGCAACCTCCTCGTCGAGGAGGACCCGGCTGCGGTCTGAGCCTGACGGCTCACCCAACCGGTCACGGGCCCCGCACCTCTCACAGGTGCGGGGCCCGTTCCCTTTTTCCGGTACGTACGCCGGTGGCCTGGGTTAACGTGCGGGAACCGGATGCGAACGGGGGGACGTATGCAGGGCACGACCGTGCGCCGCGTGGGCCTGGTGCTCGTGGCGACCGCGCTGACGGGGGTGGCCTCCTGCACCTCTCAGGACTCCTCCGACGGACCCGGCCAGAACGACCGTGCTGGGCGCGGCCGGTCCCCGGCGGCCCTGCGCTCGGCCGAACGCGCCACCGAGCAGGCGGCGTCCGCCCGGGTCGAGTCCACGACGACCATGGGCTCCCTGATGTCCATGACCGCCGCCGGCACGCTCGGCTGGAGCGACGGCATCTCCGGCACCCTCACCATCACCTACACCGGCGGCACCATGGCCGACACCATGCGCCGGCTGGGCAGCACCTCGATGGAGGCCCGGTACCTGCCCGACGCGTACTACGCGCGGATGGGCGAGAAGTTCGCGGAGCAGGCCGGCGGCAAGCACTGGATCCGGTACGCCTACGAGGATCTCGAAGCCCTCACCGGCGGCTCGGGCGGCCGACTCGGCGACCAGATGCGCAGCACGACGCCCAATCAGTCCGTGAAGCTCCTGCTGTCCTCCGGCGACGTCAGGAAGATCGGCGAGGAAACCGTCCGCGGCCGGACCGCCACGCACTGGTCGGGCACCGTGGCGGCGGCCGACGTCGCCGATGCCGGCCTGAGGAAGCAGCTCACCGAGGCGGGTGTCACCACCGAGACGGTCGACATCTGGGTCGACAAGCGGAACCTGCTGGTCAAGAAGGTGGAGAAGGCGCGGATGGCCACGGGCCTGATGACCCAGACCGCGCACTACACCGACTACGGCGTGGCGGTCCGGGCCGAGCGGCCCCCGCAGTCCGACACCGGGGACTTCGAGGACCTGATGCGGAAGCAGTCCGGTACGTCCTGAGCCCTGCCTTATCGGATAGATCACTTGTGTGCGCCTGAGATAGGCTCGCGGCCTTGCTGTGAAGCAAGCATGTATTCCTTGGGGGGAATCCGATGAAGAAGTCCATACCTGCCGCCGGCCTGGGCGCTCTGCTTCTCGCCGCCGGTGCCGTCGGCTGCGGTTCCGAGGAGTCGCCGGAGATGACGCCCGCGGCGGCCGTCGCCAAGGCGGCGAAGAACACGGAGGACATCACGTCCCTCCAGTACCGCATGAAGGGCTCGGTCCCCGAGTCCGGTCGGGTCGAGGGCGAGGCCTCCATGCGCCTGAAGCCCACGATCGCCATGAGCATGAAGATGCAGGCCCCCGACCAGGCGGCGGGCGAGACCGTGGAGATCCGTCTCGTCGACAAGGCCATGTACCTCGGCGGGGGAGCCGAGATGGCCAAGGAGATGGACGGCAAGCGCTGGCTGAAGTTCGACCTGTCCGGCTCCGACGCCGCCAAGGACCTGGACCGGATGGGGTCCACGAGCCAGGCCGAGCAGAACCCGGCGGCTGAGTCCACCTTCCTCACGGGCGCCAAGGACGTGAAGGAGGTCGGCAGCGAGAAGGTCGACGGAGTCGAGACCACCCATTACACGGGCACGGTCACCCTCGCCGACCTGCGCGCTTCGCTGAAGGACGAGAAGGCGGAGACCCGCAAGCAGCGCGAGAAGAGCATCAAGCAGTACGAGAAGCTCGGCGTCGACAAGTTCACGATGGACATGTGGGTCGACGGCGAGGACCACACCAAGCAGTTCCGCATGAAGGGCCAGGCCGACAAGGGCCCCATGGACATGACGATCACCTTCCTCGACTACAACAAGCCGGTCACCGTCGCGGCCCCGCCGGCCAAGGACGTCGCGGACCTGGGCGAGATGTTCAAGGAGCTGGAGCAGGGCTGAACCGCCCCGCGCTGATCAGCCGTACGGGCGGATTTGCTTGACGGCGATCCGTTCCCGTACTCTCCTACAGAAGCCAAAGACCGCTGGTCGTTACCGCGCGCTCATCAGAGGGTGCGGTGGCCGAAGGATCCGCTGAACGGCGGACGACCCGCGCAGGTGACACTGGAGAAGCTCCCGGAGTCCGCCGCCTCGTGTGTGCGTGAATCCGGTCGAGCTACGCCCCGTGCGCTTGCGCCGGGGCGTTTCGTTTTCCCCAGTCCTCCTTCGGGTCCGCGCGGTCCGAATCACCCGGAAGGAGGCCGAGGCTCATGGCGAGGCCAGACAAGGTCGATGCCGTCGAGGAGATGCGGGAGAAGTTCCGCAACTCCAACGCTGCTGTCGTTACCGCGTACACCGGTCTCACCGTCGCGCAGCTCCAGCAGCTGCGTCGTTCACTCGGTGAGAACGCTCAGTACCGTGTGGCGAAGAACACGCTGACCAAGATTGCGGCCAACGAGGCCGGGATCACGACGCTGGACGACCTCTTTGCGGGTTCGTCGGCCGTCGCCTTCGTGACCGGTGACCCGGTCGAGGCGGCGAAGGGTCTCCGTGACTTCGCCAAGGACAACCCCAACCTCGTCATCAAGGGCGGCGTCCTTGACGGCAAGGCGATGTCCGCCGATGAGATCAAGAAGCTTGCGGACCTCGAGTCCCGCGAGGTTCTGCTCTCCAAGCTGGCGGGTGCCTTCAAGGGCAAGCAGTCCCAGGCTGCTCAGCTCTTCCAGGCGCTTCCCTCGAAGCTCGTCCGCACCGTGGACGCGCTCCGTGCCAAGCAGGACGAGCAGGGCGGTGCCGAGTAACTCGGCTCGCATCCCGGCCGCCGCTGCCTGAACGCGGCGACCGTCGCGGGCCAGTAGTACGCCCGCCTCACATGTACATCCGGCACCTGCCGATTTAGTGGAAGGACCGCCATCATGGCGAAGCTCAGCCAGGAAGACCTGCTCGCGCAGTTCGAGGAGATGACCCTCATCGAGCTCTCCGAGTTCGTGAAGGCGTTCGAGGAGAAGTTCGACGTCACCGCCGCCGCGGCCGTCGCCGTCGCCGGCCCGGCCGGTCCGGCCGCCCCGGCCGAGGCCGCTGAGGAGCAGGACGAGTTCGACGTCATCCTCACCGGTGCCGGCGACAAGAAGATCCAGGTCATCAAGGTCGTGCGTGAGCTGACCTCCCTGGGTCTGAAGGAGGCCAAGGACCTCGTGGACGGCGCCCCGAAGCCCGTTCTCGAGAAGGTCGCCAAGGACGCCGCCGAGAAGGCCGCCGAGTCCCTCAAGGGCGCCGGCGCCTCCGTCGAGGTCAAGTAAGACCCTCGGATCCGTCAGGATCCGCAACACGTCCGGCTGGACGTGTAACGCGTAAGCGCGGAAGAGCGATCATCCATCCGGGTGGTCGCTCTTCGGCGTTCTCGGGGGTCGGCCGCGGTTGCCTTGAACCCTCTGTGACGGGGGGTATGGTGATCTTCGTCGTGCCCCCGGGCGGCTCCGGATCGGGCAGGGGGGCCTTGACGAACCGCACGCAGCGCGCAATTCTCAGGACGCGTCGTCACAGGATCCGAATCCGAGGCATGGATCGGCGACGAAGAGGGCAGTATCAACGTGCGTTGAGGGCAGCGCCGTGTCGCAGGAGTGGAACAACGAGGGTGAACACGGGTTTCACAACCCGCACTGGACATCAGTGTGCCAAGTGGCTACACTGACCCTTTGCGCTGCCTGTTAGCTGTCCCCTGCCCGTCACCAGGGGTCTGCCCTCGCCCGAGCATCGACGACAAGACCTGTTGACCTGGCCTTTGGCCGGATCGGCGCGGCTTGTCTCCGTGTACGGGAGAGGGGCCGGTACGCGCGTAGTGAGTCCGAGCCCTCGGAAGGACCCCCTCTTGGCCGCCTCGCGCAACGCCTCGACCGCGAATACGAACAACGCCGCCAGCACTGCCCCGCTGCGCATCTCTTTTGCAAAGATCAAGGAGCCTCTCGAGGTTCCGAACCTGCTCGCGCTGCAGACCGAGAGCTTCGACTGGCTCCTCGGCAACACCGCCTGGCAGAGTCGGGTCGAGGAGGCTCTCGAGAACGGTCAGGACGTCCCCACCAAGTCCGGGCTCGAGGAGATCTTCGAGGAGATCTCCCCGATCGAGGACTTCAGCGGGTCGATGTCGCTGACCTTCCGCGACCACCGCTTCGAGCCGCCGAAGAACTCCATCGACGAGTGCAAGGACCGCGACTTCACGTACGCGGCCCCGCTCTTCGTCACCGCCGAGTTCACGAACAACGAGACCGGCGAGATCAAGTCCCAGACGGTCTTCATGGGCGACTTCCCGCTCATGACGAACAAGGGCACCTTCGTCATCAACGGCACCGAGCGTGTCGTGGTGTCGCAGCTCGTCCGTTCGCCCGGTGTCTACTTCGACTCCTCCATCGACAAGACGTCCGACAAGGACATCTTCTCCGCGAAGATCATCCCGTCCCGGGGTGCCTGGCTGGAGATGGAGATCGACAAGCGCGACATGGTCGGTGTCCGCATCGACCGCAAGCGCAAGCAGTCCGTCACCGTCCTGCTCAAGGCGCTCGGCTGGACCACCGAGCAGATCCTCGAGGAGTTCGGCGAGTACGAGTCGATGCGCGCCACCCTGGAGAAGGACCACACCCAGGGCCAGGACGACGCGCTGCTCGACATCTACCGCAAGCTGCGTCCGGGCGAGCCCCCCACGCGTGAGGCCGCGCAGACGCTGCTGGAGAACCTGTACTTCAACCCCAAGCGCTACGACCTGGCCAAGGTCGGCCGCTACAAGGTCAACAAGAAGCTGGGTGCGGACGCTCCGCTGGACGCGGGGATCCTGACCGTCGAGGACATCATCTCGACGATCAAGTACCTGGTGAAGCTGCACGCGGGCGAGACCGAGACGGTCGGCGACAGTGGTACGAACATCGTCGTCGAGACCGACGACATCGACCACTTCGGCAACCGCCGCCTGCGCAGCGTCGGCGAGCTCATCCAGAACCAGGTCCGTACGGGTCTGGCGCGTATGGAGCGTGTCGTCCGCGAGCGGATGACGACCCAGGACGTCGAGGCGATCACGCCGCAGACCCTGATCAACATCCGGCCGGTCGTCGCCTCCATCAAGGAGTTCTTCGGCACCAGCCAGCTGTCGCAGTTCATGGACCAGAACAACCCGCTGTCGGGTCTCACCCACAAGCGCCGTCTGTCGGCGCTTGGCCCGGGTGGTCTCTCCCGTGAGCGGGCCGGCTTCGAGGTCCGTGACGTGCACCCCTCGCACTACGGCCGCATGTGCCCGATCGAGACGCCCGAAGGCCCGAACATCGGTCTGATCGGCTCGCTCGCCTCCTACGGCCGGGTCAACGCGTTCGGTTTCGTCGAGACCCCCTACCGCAAGGTCATCGACGGCCAGGTCACCGACGACGTCGACTACCTGACCGCCGACGAGGAGGACCGCTTCGTCATCGCGCAGGCGAACGCCACGCTGGGTGACGACATGCGGTTCGCCGAGGCCCGGGTGCTCGTCCGCCGCAAGGGCGGCGAGGTCGACTACGTCGGCCCCGAGGACGTGGACTACATGGACGTCTCGCCGCGCCAGATGGTGTCGGTCGCGACGGCCATGATCCCCTTCCTCGAGCACGACGACGCCAACCGTGCCCTCATGGGCGCGAACATGATGCGTCAGGCCGTGCCGCTGATTAAGTCCGAGGCCCCACTCGTCGGTACCGGCATGGAGTACCGCTCCGCGGTCGACGCCGGCGACGTGGTCAAGGCCGAGAAGGCCGGTGTGGTCCAGGAGGTCTCCGCGGACTACATCACCACCGCCAACGACGACGGCACGTACATCACGTACCGCCTGGCCAAGTTCGCCCGCTCCAACCAGGGCACCTCGGTCAACCAGAAGGTCATCGTCAACGAGGGCGACCGGATCATCGAGGGCCAGGTCCTGGCCGACGGTCCGGCCACCGAGAACGGCGAGATGGCGCTCGGCAAGAACCTGCTCGTGGCGTTCATGCCGTGGGAGGGTCACAACTACGAGGACGCGATCATCCTGTCGCAGCGCCTCGTGCAGGACGACGTCCTCTCCTCGATCCACATCGAGGAGCACGAGGTCGACGCCCGTGACACCAAGCTCGGCCCCGAGGAGATCACCCGGGACATCCCGAACGTCTCCGAGGAGGTCCTCGCCGACCTCGACGAGCGCGGCATCATCCGCATCGGTGCCGAGGTCGTCGCCGGCGACATCCTCGTCGGTAAGGTCACGCCCAAGGGTGAGACCGAGCTGACGCCGGAAGAGCGCCTGCTGCGCGCCATCTTCGGTGAGAAGGCCCGTGAGGTCCGTGACACCTCGCTGAAGGTGCCGCACGGCGAGATCGGCAAGGTCATCGGCGTCCGCGTCTTCGACCGCGAGGAGGGCGACGAGCTTCCCCCCGGTGTGAACCAGCTGGTGCGCGTGTACGTCGCGCAGAAGCGGAAGATCACCGACGGTGACAAGCTCGCCGGCCGTCACGGCAACAAGGGCGTCATCTCGAAGATCCTGCCGATCGAGGACATGCCGTTCCTGGAGGACGGCACTCCGGTCGACATCATCCTCAACCCGCTCGGTGTGCCGTCCCGAATGAACCCGGGGCAGGTCCTGGAGATCCACCTCGGCTGGCTCGCCAGCCGCGGCTGGGACGTCTCCGGGCTCGCGGACGACTGGGCTCAGCGCCTGCAGGCCATCGAGGCCGACCAGGTCGCGCCGGGCACGAACGTCGCCACCCCCGTCTTCGACGGTGCGCGTGAGGACGAGCTGGCCGGTCTGCTGAACCACACCATCCCGAACCGCGACGGCGAGCGCATGGTGCTCCCGACCGGTAAGGCGCCGCTGTTCGACGGCCGCTCCGGCGAGCCGTTCCCGGAGCCGATCTCGGTCGGCTACATGTACATCCTCAAGCTGCACCACCTGGTCGACGACAAGCTGCACGCCCGGTCGACCGGTCCGTACTCGATGATCACCCAGCAGCCGCTGGGTGGTAAGGCCCAGTTCGGTGGCCAGCGCTTCGGTGAGATGGAGGTGTGGGCGCTGGAGGCTTACGGCGCCGCGTACGCCCTCCAGGAGCTGCTGACCATCAAGTCCGACGACGTCACCGGCCGCGTGAAGGTCTACGAGGCCATCGTCAAGGGCGAGAACATTCCCGAGCCCGGCATCCCCGAGTCCTTCAAGGTGCTCATCAAGGAGATGCAGTCCCTGTGCCTCAACGTGGAGGTGCTGTCCTCGGACGGCATGTCCATCGAGATGCGCGACACCGACGAGGACGTCTTCCGCGCTGCGGAGGAGCTTGGCATCGACCTGTCCCGGCGTGAGCCGAGCAGCGTCGAAGAGGTCTGACGGGAGTTCGGAGGCCTTCGTCATGAAGGCCTCCGGCCCCAGGACCCCCGTATCAGACCCCATGACTTACAACCCTGAGAGGGATTGACGCATAGTGCTCGACGTCAACTTCTTCGACGAGCTCCGGATCGGTCTGGCCACCGCTGACGACATCCGTCAGTGGAGCCACGGCGAGGTCAAGAAGCCCGAGACGATCAACTACCGCACGCTCAAGCCCGAAAAGGACGGACTCTTCTGCGAGAAGATCTTCGGTCCGACCCGGGACTGGGAGTGCTACTGCGGCAAGTACAAGCGTGTCCGCTTCAAGGGCATCATCTGTGAGCGGTGTGGCGTCGAGGTCACCCGCGCCAAGGTGCGCCGTGAGCGGATGGGCCACATCGAGCTCGCCGCCCCGGTCACCCACATCTGGTACTTCAAGGGCGTCCCGTCGCGTCTGGGCTACCTGCTCGACCTGGCCCCCAAGGACCTCGAGAAGGTCATCTACTTCGCGGCGTACATGATCACGTACGTCGACGAGGAGCGCCGTACGCGTGACCTGCCCTCGCTGGAGGCCCACGTCTCCGTCGAGCGCCAGCAGATCGAGCAGCGCCGCGACGCCGACCTGGAGGCCCGCGCCAAGAAGCTCGAGACCGACCTGGCCGAGCTGGAGGCCGAGGGCGCCAAGGCCGACGTGCGCCGCAAGGTGCGCGAGGGTGCCGAGCGCGAGATGAAGCAGCTGCGCGACCGTGCGCAGCGCGAGATCGACCGCCTCGACGAGGTGTGGAACCGCTTCAAGAACCTCAAGGTCCAGGACCTCGAGGGCGACGAGCTGCTCTACCGCGAACTGCGTGACCGCTTCGGCACGTACTTCGACGGCTCGATGGGTGCCGCGGCGCTGCAGAAGCGTCTGGAGTCCTTCGACCTCGACGAGGAGGCCGAGCGCCTCCGCGAGATCATCCGCACCGGCAAGGGCCAGAAGAAGACCCGTGCGCTCAAGCGCCTGAAGGTCGTCTCCGCGTTCCTGCAGACCAGCAACAGCCCCAAGGGCATGGTGCTGGACTGCGTGCCGGTCATCCCGCCGGACCTTCGCCCGATGGTGCAGCTGGACGGTGGCCGCTTCGCGACCTCCGACCTGAACGACCTGTACCGCCGTGTGATCAACCGGAACAACCGACTGAAGCGCCTTCTCGACCTCGGTGCGCCCGAGATCATCGTGAACAACGAGAAGCGCATGCTCCAGGAGGCCGTCGACGCGCTGTTCGACAACGGCCGCCGTGGTCGCCCGGTCACCGGTCCCGGTAACCGCCCGCTGAAGTCCCTCAGCGACATGCTGAAGGGCAAGCAGGGTCGCTTCCGTCAGAACCTGCTCGGTAAGCGTGTGGACTACTCCGCGCGTTCCGTGATCGTCGTCGGTCCGCAGCTGAAGCTGCACCAGTGCGGTCTGCCGAAGGCGATGGCGCTGGAGCTCTTCAAGCCGTTCGTGATGAAGCGCCTGGTGGACCTGAACCACGCGCAGAACATCAAGAGCGCCAAGCGCATGGTCGAGCGCGGCCGCACGGTCGTGTACGACGTGCTGGAAGAGGTCATCGCGGAGCACCCGGTTCTGCTGAACCGTGCGCCCACGCTGCACCGCCTCGGTATCCAGGCCTTCGAGCCGCAGCTGGTCGAGGGCAAGGCCATCCAGATCCACCCGCTCGTCTGCACCGCGTTCAACGCGGACTTCGACGGTGACCAGATGGCCGTGCACCTGCCGCTGTCCGCGGAGGCGCAGGCCGAGGCCCGCATCCTGATGCTGTCCTCGAACAACATCCTCAAGCCGGCCGACGGCCGCCCGGTGACGATGCCGACCCAGGACATGGTCCTCGGTCTGTTCTTCCTCACCACCGACGGCGAGATGCGCGACCTCAAGGGCGAGGGCCGTTCCTTCTCCTCGGTCGCCGAGGCGATCATGGCCTTCGACGCGGGCGAGCTGTCGCTCCAGTCGAGGATCGACGTCCGCTTCCCGGTCGGCACCATCCCGCCGCGTGGCTGGACCCCGCCGGCGCGTGAGGAGGGCGAGCCCGAGTGGCAGCAGGGTGACAGCTTCCGGCTGAACACCACCCTGGGCCGTGCGCTCTTCAACGAGCTGCTGCCCGAGGACTACCCGTTCGTCGACTACGAGGTCGGCAAGAAGCAGCTCTCGGAGATCGTCAACGACCTCGCCGAGCGCTACCCGAAGGTCATCGTGGCGGCGACGCTCGACAACCTGAAGGCGTCCGGCTTCTACTGGGCCACCCGTTCCGGCGTGACCGTGGCCATCTCCGACGTCGTCGTTCCCGAGGCGAAGAAGGAGATCGTCAAGGGCTACGAGGCGCAGGACGAGAAGGTCCAGAAGCAGTACGAGCGCGGTCTGATCACCAAGGACGAGCGCACGCAGGAGCTCATCGCGATCTGGACCAAGGCGACCAACGAGGTCGCCGAGGCGATGAACGACAACTTCCCGAAGACCAACCCGATCTTCATGATGGTGAACTCGGGTGCACGAGGCAACATGATGCAGATGCGTCAGATCGCCGGTATGCGTGGTCTGGTGTCGAACGCGAAGAACGAGACGATCCCGCGTCCGATCAAGGCCTCCTTCCGTGAGGGCCTGTCCGTGCTGGAGTACTTCATCTCCACGCACGGTGCCCGTAAGGGTCTGGCGGACACCGCTCTGCGTACCGCCGACTCGGGTTACCTCACGCGTCGTCTGGTCGACGTCTCCCAGGACGTCATCATTCGCGAGGAGGACTGCGGCACCGAGCGCGGTCTGCGTCTGAAGATCGCCGACCGGAACGCCGAGGGCACGCTGGTCAAGACGGAGGACGTCGAGACCTCCGTGTACGCGCGCTGCCTCGCCGAGGACATCGTCGTCGACGGGCAGGTGCTGGCCCCGGCCGGTACCGACCTGGGCGACGTCCTCATCGAGGAGCTCGTGCGGCGCGGCGTCGAGGAGGTCAAGACCCGCTCGGTCCTGACCTGCGAGTCCGCCGTCGGCACCTGCGCGATGTGCTACGGCCGTTCGCTCGCCACCGGCAAGCTGGTCGACATCGGTGAGGCGGTCGGCATCATCGCCGCCCAGTCCATCGGTGAGCCCGGTACCCAGCTGACGATGCGTACCTTCCACACCGGTGGTGTGGCCGGTGACGACATCACCCAGGGTCTGCCGCGTGTCGTCGAGCTCTTCGAGGCCCGTACCCCGAAGGGTGTCGCCCCGATCTCCGAGGCCCAGGGCCGCGTGCGGATCGAGGAGACCGAGAAGACCAAGAAGATCGTCGTCACCCCGGACGACGGCAGCGACGAGACGGCGTTCCCGATCTCGAAGCGTGCCCGTCTCCTGGTCAGCGAGGGCGAGCACGTCGAGGTGGGCCAGAAGCTCACCGTGGGTGCCACCAACCCGCACGACGTGCTGCGCATCCTGGGCCAGCGTGCCGTCCAGGTCCACCTGGTCGGCGAGGTCCAGAAGGTCTACAACTCGCAGGGTGTGTCGATCCACGACAAGCACATCGAGATCATCATCCGGCAGATGCTCCGCCGTGTGACGATCATCGAGTCGGGCGACGCCGAGCTGCTGCCCGGCGAGCTGGTCGAGCGCTCGAAGTTCGAGACCGAGAACCGTCGTGTGGTCCAGGAGGGTGGTCACCCGGCCTCGGGTCGTCCGCAGCTCATGGGTATCACCAAGGCCTCGCTGGCGACGGAATCCTGGCTGTCGGCCGCCTCCTTCCAGGAGACGACCCGAGTCCTGACGGACGCGGCGATCAACGCCAAGTCCGACAGCCTCATCGGCCTCAAGGAGAACGTCATCATCGGTAAGCTCATCCCGGCCGGTACGGGTCTGTCCCGCTACCGCAACATCCGGGTCGAGCCGACCGAGGAGGCCAAGGCCGCGATGTACTCGGCCGTCGGCTACGACGACATCGACTACTCGCCGTTCGGCACGGGCTCCGGCCAGGCCGTTCCGCTGGAGGACTACGACTACGGTCCGTACAACCAGTAAGCGAGTCGCTTGAGTCGAAGGGCGGTCACCCTGCCGGGTGGCCGCCCTTCGGCGTTTTCCGCGGGCCGGTGTCCCGGGTGGGGCGGACTCGTACGCCGTCCCGGCGGGCCTGCGGCGCGTCCCGGGGAGTGCGGTGAGGCCGGGGCGCGTTCCCGTGCTGGGAGGGCGTCTGTCGGCTGTCTGGCCGACATGCGGTGCCTCCCTCGCCACGCACCGGTGCCGGAACCATGCGCCCGGGCGCATCATGGAAGGACTCCGGACCCCGGGGAGGTGCCCCGTGTCGCAGCCGCACTATCCGTCCTGGCAGCCCTGGCAGGGCTCCGGTGCTCCGTCGATGCTCGCGTCGCACGCGGATCGGGAGCGGGCCGTGGACGTGCTCAGAGCCGGGTACGGCGAAGGCCGGATGGAACGGGACGAGTTCGAGAAGCGGGTGGGGCGGGCGTACGCGGCGCGGACCGTGGGGGAGCTGGCGATGCTCGTCGCGGATCTGCCGCAGGGGCCGCTGTCGCAGCCGGCCTCGGTCGTGTCCGTGCCACCGGCGTTCCTGCCCGTGCCCCGCACGCGAACCAACGGGAAGGCCGTCGCGGCGGGCGTCTGCGGGCTGCTGTGCGTGCCGACCATGGGGCTGACCGGCATTCCGGCCGTCGTGCTGGGGCATGTGGCCCGGGCGGAGATCCGCAGCCGCGGAGAGCTGGGGGACGGGCTGGCGCTGACCGGACTGGTGCTCGGGTGGTTGTCCACGGCGGGTTGGGCACTCGTTCTGGTGTTGCTGACGGTCGTGTCCGTCGTAGCATCGTGAAGGTGTGTGCATATCGGACACACGCCACCGAATTGAAGATCGACAAGGGTCGGGGGGCTTGACATGTCCCGCGGGGCGATGCGGGCGGTGCCCATTTGTTTTGACCGCAGCGAATGCGGTAGGTACGCTCAGACCTTGTGCCTGGGGTGTGCCCTGGCTCGCGTGTGTGCCATGAACCGCACGGCGGGCTGACACCGGCCACCGCAATCTGCGCTTATTTCTGCCTGGCGGCGGGAGTCCGCGTGATTCGACACACCCGACCGCGTGGGTCGGAGGTGTTCCAGGTTAGCTTCACCATTCGGCACACAGAAACCGGAGAAGTAGTGCCTACGATCCAGCAGCTGGTCCGTAAGGGCCGGCAGGACAAGGTCGAGAAGAACAAGACGCCCGCACTCGAGGGTTCCCCTCAGCGTCGGGGCGTCTGCACGCGTGTGTTCACGACCACCCCGAAGAAGCCGAACTCGGCCCTGCGTAAGGTCGCGCGTGTGCGTCTGACCAGCGGGATCGAGGTCACCGCTTACATTCCGGGTGAGGGACACAACCTGCAGGAGCACTCCATCGTGCTCGTGCGCGGCGGCCGTGTGAAGGACCTGCCGGGTGTTCGCTACAAGATCATCCGTGGCTCCCTCGACACCCAGGGTGTCAAGAACCGCAAGCAGGCCCGTTCCCGCTACGGCGCCAAGAAGGAGAAGTAAGAATGCCTCGTAAGGGCCCCGCCCCGAAGCGCCCGGTCATCATCGACCCGGTCTACGGTTCTCCTCTGGTGACCTCCCTCATCAACAAGGTGCTGCTGAACGGCAAGCGCTCCACCGCCGAGCGCATCGTCTACGGCGCCATGGAGGGTCTGCGTGAGAAGACGGGCAACGACCCGATCATCACGCTGAAGCGCGCGCTGGAGAACATCAAGCCGACCCTCGAGGTCAAGTCCCGCCGTGTCGGTGGTGCGACGTACCAGGTTCCGATCGAGGTCAAGCCCGGTCGCGCCAACACGCTCGCGCTGCGCTGGCTGGTCGGTTACTCCCGCGCCCGTCGCGAGAAGACCATGACCGAGCGTCTGCTCAACGAGCTTCTCGACGCCTCCAACGGCCTCGGTGCCGCTGTGAAGAAGCGCGAGGACACCCACAAGATGGCCGAGTCCAACAAGGCCTTCGCGCACTACCGCTGGTAGTCGCTACCCACATCGAGACCGAGAGAAGACTGAAGCCTTATGGCTACCACTTCACTTGACCTGGCCAAGGTCCGCAACATCGGGATCATGGCCCACATCGACGCGGGCAAGACGACCACCACCGAGCGGATCCTGTTCTACACGGGCGTGTCGTACAAGATCGGTGAGGTCCACGACGGCGCTGCCACCATGGACTGGATGGAGCAGGAGCAGGAGCGTGGCATCACGATCACGTCTGCTGCGACCACCTGTCACTGGCCGCTCGAGGACAACGACTACACCATCAACATCATCGACACCCCGGGTCACGTCGACTTCACCGTCGAGGTGGAGCGCTCCCTGCGCGTGCTCGACGGTGCCGTGACGGTGTTCGACGGTGTCGCCGGTGTCGAGCCGCAGTCCGAGACGGTGTGGCGTCAGGCCGACCGTTACGGTGTGCCGCGTATCTGCTTCGTCAACAAGCTGGACCGTACCGGCGCCGAGTTCCACCGCTGCGTGGACATGATCTCGGACCGCCTGGGCGCGCAGCCGCTGGTCATGCAGCTGCCGATCGGTGCGGAGGCGGACTTCAAGGGCGTCATCGACCTCGTGACGATGAAGGCCCTGGTCTGGTCGGCCGAGGCGACCAAGGGTGAGATGTACGACACCGTCGACATCCCGGACACCCACGTCGAGGCTGCCGAGGAGTACCGCGGCAAGCTGCTCGAGGCCGTCGCCGAGAACGACGAAGAGCTGATGGAGCTGTACCTGGAGGGCACCGAGCCCACCGTGGAGCAGCTCTACGCCGCGATCCGCCGTATCACGATCGCGTCCGGCAAGGGCGGCGGCACCACCGTCACCCCCGTGTTCTGCGGCACCGCGTTCAAGAACAAGGGCGTTCAGCCCCTGCTCGACGCGGTCGTGCGCTACCTGCCCACTCCGCTCGACGTCGAGGCCATCGAGGGCCACGACGTCAAGGACCCGGAGCTGGTCGTCGCGCGCAAGCCGTCGGAGGACGAGCCCCTCGCCGCGCTCGCGTTCAAGATCATGAGCGACCCGCACCTCGGCAAGCTCACCTTCGTCCGGGTTTACTCGGGCCGCCTGGAGTCCGGCACCGCGGTGCTGAACTCCGTCAAGGGCAAGAAGGAGCGCATCGGCAAGATCTACCGCATGCACGCGAACAAGCGTGAGGAGATCGACTCGGTGGGCGCCGGCGACATCGTCGCCGTGATGGGCCTGAAGCAGACCACCACCGGTGAGACGCTGTCCGACGACAAGAACCCGGTGATCCTGGAGTCCATGGACTTCCCGGCGCCGGTCATCCAGGTCGCCATCGAGCCCAAGTCGAAGGGTGACCAGGAGAAGCTGGGCGTCGCGATCCAGCGCCTGGCCGAGGAGGACCCGTCCTTCCAGGTTCACTCGGACGAGGAGACCGGCCAGACCATCATCGGCGGTATGGGTGAACTGCACCTCGAGGTGCTGGTCGACCGTATGCGCCGTGAGTTCAAGGTCGAGGCCAACGTCGGCAAGCCGCAGGTCGCCTACCGTGAGACCATCCGCAAGGCGGTCGAGCGCGTCGACTACACGCACAAGAAGCAGACTGGTGGTACCGGCCAGTTCGCCAAGGTGCAGATCGCGATCGAGCCGATCGAGGGCGGCGACGCCTCGTACGAGTTCGTGAACAAGGTCACCGGTGGCCGTATCCCGAAGGAGTACATCCCTTCGGTGGACGCCGGTGCGCAGGAGGCCATGCAGTTCGGCATCCTCGCGGGCTACGAGATGACGGGCGTCCGCGTCACGCTCATCGACGGTGGCTACCACGAGGTCGACTCCTCCGAGCTCGCGTTCAAGATCGCCGGTTCGCAGGCCTTCAAGGAGGCCGCGCGCAAGGCCAGCCCCGTGCTGCTCGAGCCGATGATGGCCGTCGAGGTCACCACGCCCGAGGACTACATGGGCGAGGTCATCGGTGACATCAACTCCCGCCGTGGCCAGATCCAGGCCATGGAGGAGCGGGCGGGTGCCCGCGTCGTGAAGGGCCTCGTGCCCCTCTCGGAGATGTTCGGCTACGTCGGCGACCTGCGCAGCAAGACGTCCGGCCGTGCGAGCTACTCCATGCAGTTCGACTCCTACGCCGAGGTTCCGCGGAACGTCGCCGAGGAGATCATCGCGAAGGCCAAGGGCGAGTAACGCACCGCGTCTACACGCCGTAGGCTTGACTCCGGAGCCTTGAGGGGCATTCCGCCGCAATCGCGGTGCGAGTGCCCCGGGGCCCGGGCTTTCCAGCAAAGATCACCTGGCGCCGATGAGTAAGGCGTACCAGAACCACTCCCCAGGAGGACCCCCGTGGCGAAGGCGAAGTTCGAGCGGACTAAGCCGCACGTCAACATCGGCACCATCGGTCACATCGACCACGGTAAGACGACCCTCACGGCCGCCATTACCAAGGTGCTGCACGACGCGTACCCGGACCTGAACGAGGCCTCGGCCTTCGACCAGATCGACAAGGCTCCTGAAGAGCGCCAGCGCGGTATCACCATCTCCATCGCGCACGTCGAGTACCAGACCGAGACGCGTCACTACGCCCACGTCGACTGCCCCGGTCACGCGGACTACATCAAGAACATGATCACGGGTGCGGCGCAGATGGACGGCGCCATCCTCGTGGTCGCCGCCACCGACGGCCCGATGCCGCAGACCAAGGAGCACGTGCTCCTGGCCCGCCAGGTCGGCGTTCCGTACATCGTCGTCGCGCTGAACAAGGCCGACATGGTGGACGACGAGGAGATCCTGGAGCTCGTCGAGCTCGAGGTTCGTGAGCTCCTCTCCGAGTACGAGTTCCCGGGCGACGACCTGCCGGTCGTCAAGGTCTCGGCGCTCAAGGCCCTCGAGGGCGACAAGGAGTGGGGCAACTCCGTCCTCGAGCTCATGAAGGCCGTGGACGAGAACATCCCGCAGCCCGAGCGTGACGTCGACAAGCCGTTCCTCATGCCGATCGAGGACGTCTTCACGATCACCGGTCGCGGTACGGTCGTCACCGGCCGTATCGAGCGTGGTGTCCTCAAGGTCAACGAGACCGTTGACATCGTGGGCATCAAGCAGGAGAAGACCACCACCACGGTCACCGGCATCGAGATGTTCCGCAAGCTGCTCGACGAGGGCCAGGCCGGTGAGAACGTCGGTCTGCTCCTCCGTGGCATCAAGCGCGAGGACGTCGAGCGCGGCCAGGTCATCATCAAGCCGGGCTCGGTCACGCCGCACACCGAGTTCGAGGCGCAGGCCTACATCCTGTCCAAGGACGAGGGTGGCCGCCACACGCCGTTCTTCAACAACTACCGCCCGCAGTTCTACTTCCGTACGACGGACGTGACCGGCGTGGTGACCCTCCCCGAGGGCACCGAGATGGTCATGCCGGGTGACAACACCGAGATGAAGGTGGAGCTCATCCAGCCCGTCGCCATGGAAGAGGGCCTGAAGTTCGCCATCCGTGAGGGTGGCCGGACCGTGGGCGCCGGCCAGGTCACCAAGATCACCAAGTGAGTCCTCGGACTGGCTTGAGGGTCTACTGACCTGAGTGGCTCGAAGGGGCCCGTACGACTTCGGTCGTGCGGGTCCCTTTGCCGTGCCCGGGGTGGTCACGGCCTGTTCCGCACACGCGGGTGGTCGGGCTCACCGGCCCAGGGGGCGCAGCCACACGGCAGGTGTGTTTCGAGCGGTCGGGTCAGAAGCCCAGGTACGTGATCTGGACGACGTAGATCCGCTCGCTGCGGACGACGACCTGATACGTGAACATGCCGCCGGGCACGATGACGTCGCCGACCTTCGGGTCGACGCTCTCATGCGCCTGTCCGTGAATGTGCAGGGCTTCGGCGGCCCTGACCAGCTCATCCGCCGTGCGTTCCACCTCCGCGAGGAAGCCGGCGGGAGCGGTTCGGGCCGCTTCCTCCGCGCCGAAGGCGTACTCCCACTTCCAGCTCACTCGCGGACTGCGTTCATGGCTTCGTCCAGGACAGCGCTCAGTTCACGCAGGGCCTCTTGCGCGATGGCGGGCTTCTCGTGCTCCAGGTTGCCCTTCGCGCGGGCGTAACGGGTGGACAGGTCAGGACGCCGGGCGATCTCGATGTCGCGGGCCCAGGTCAGCACCCAGCTCTGCACAGGGCTGAGGGACTGCCACTCGACCGCCTTGGCGAAGGCGTCGTCCTTCGTGGCCTGCATCTCTTCCAGACGGGCCGGATCGACAGCGGCGAGGGCCGCACGCAGGGCGTCAGGAGTGTGCTGAGGGCGGGGGGCCAGCTCATGTCCGTGGTCAGCCTGAGTGCTCATCGCGTCCACCTCCAGGGAGTGCCCCGGCCAGGCTAACCCGCTCGGTCGGCGGGGGAGCGAGGCGACATGTGTGGCCGTTGCTCGCCTCATGCGGCTTCCAGGAGTTCGGTTCGGCTGGATCGGCAGTCGCGGCAGTGGCCGGGCGCCGGTGCGCGGAACGCGCGGTCGCAGCCGTCGCAGGTCTGGAGGGGGTGCCGGGTGGGCGGCGGTGGCGCCTGCGGTGCCCCGAAGGGCGGTGGGGGCGGCAGCTGGGCTGTGAGGCGGTGGGCGAGGAGGGCGGCCGGGCGGTGGAGGGGCTCCGGTGGGAGGTCCGTCGTCAGGGCGTGGCGTACGGCGGCCGGGGTGACGTCCCGTTCGAGCCAGGCGGCGACCCCCGGGGCGAGGTGGGCCGTGTCGCACCCGGACAGGAGAAGGCGGGGGTCGTCCCGGCGCAGGCCGGCGAGGAGGTCGGTGGCCCGTTGGAGGAGGGCGGGGGCGGGGCAGGCCGGGCGCGGTAGCGCGGGGAGGGGTTTGCCGCCGGGCTGCCTCGTCCGCCTCCTCGGGGCCGGGCGCGGGGTGTCCGCACCGCTGTGGCCCGGCTGGTTGCAGGAGGTCGTGCGGGTGATGATCCGGCCGTCCGGGACGCGTTCGTGGGTGCGGCGCAGGTAGCCGTGGGCTTCGAGCTCGCGCAGGCCGGCGGCGATACGGGTGGTGCCCTCCGGGAAGCGGGCGGCCAGGGACTTGATGTCGATGCGGGAGCCCGCCGGGAGCGACTGGATGTGCACCGAGAGCCCGATCGCGAGCAGTGACAGCTCCGGGTGCTGGGCCAGGTGGTTGCCGATCACCGTGAAGCGGGTGGTGTGGCGGGTGTTGTCGTGCACCAGGCCGACGTGGGGATGCCGCCGGTTCGGGTGCTTCTTTCCGGCAACCCGGGTGTGGGCGTGCGCGGGCACGTTAGGGTTCTGCGTATCCATCAGGAAGTTGGAGCCTTCCTCGGTGGTCAGGCCCTCGCACTGGGATTGCCGTCCCGGCGGGGGCCGTCGCATGTCTGCGGTTGTGTTGCGCTGAGCGTAGGGCAGGCAAGGGCCCCGGAATCCAGCTGAGTTGGCGATGTTCACTCGCGAGGGTGAGGCGGCCCTGAGGCTGGGAGGAGGGGTGGGGTTTGGTCAGGTCCTTTCACCCTTGTGGTCCTTTGAGGAGGGCGCCTGTGCCGCCGGAGTGTGGGTTTTCAGGCTCCGGCGCGAGGTCGATCTCGGCCCAGACGGTCTTGCGGGGTGGCAGCCCCCGGGTGACGCCCCAGCGATCGGCGAGCGCGTCGACCAGGAGGAGACCCAGGCCGGGTCGTGCCGTCGGCAGCCGGTCGGCGCGGGTGTCCGTCACCTCGATGCGGAGGGTGCCGGCGACGACGTAGAGGAGCAGGCGGAAGTCACGGCCGGGGGCGCGGCCGTGCGTCGCGGCGTTGTTCGACAACTCGGCGATGACCTGCCGCGCCGGGTCCAGGGGCAGTCCCCAGGAGCGCAGTTGTTCCGTGGCGAGGAGACGCGCCAGGCGGGCCCCGCGCGGGGTGGGGGACAGCTGGAGGCTGAAGTTGCGGACAGGAGTGCCGAGTTCGGGGGAGTTCTGCTTCACGTCACTCAGCGTGGCCGTCCGCGCTTACCGTGAACAGTGACTCGGCGAGTGCGTACGGTGACTGTCCGGAGCTTGTCCGGCGTTGTCCGGGCTGTCGGGGCCGGGCGTACGGGTAGGGCGCCGGGCACGGTCGTACGACGGCGGAAGGGTGCGGGATGACGGTCGAGGCGGACGCGGGGCGGCTCAAGGGCGAGGCGGACGAGCCGGGTTGGGAGGTGGACCCGGACGACGAGTGGGGCGTCGCGGTCATCGCCACGGTCGGGCGGCAGCTGAAGCTGCGGCGTGAGGCGGTGGGGATGCGGGCCTCCGAGTTCGGGACGGCCGTGGGGTACGGCGAGGACATGGTCTACAAGATCGAGGGCGGGAAGCGGATTCCCCGGCAGGACTATCTGGTCAGGGCTGATGAGGTGCTGGGGGCGGGCGGGCTGGTCGCGGCGGCGTGGGAGGACGTGAAGAAGGTCCGGTATCCCAAGAAGGTGCGGGAGCTTGCCAAGCTGGAGGGGCAAGCGGTGGAGATCGGGGTGTATGAGTGCAACAGCGTCCATGGCTTGTTGCAGACCCCGGAGCATGCGCGGGCCTTGTTCGAGGCAGCGCAGCCGCCGTACGCGCCGGACGACGTGGAACGGATGGTTGCTGCCCGCATGGCCCGGCAGTCGGTCTTCCAACGAGACCCTGCCCCGTCGGTGCACTACGTCCTGGAGGAGGCGGTGCTGCGTCGACGGGTCGGGGGCACAATGGTGTGGCGACAACAGCTCGAACGGCTGTTGGAGGTGGGCCGCTTGCGCAACGTGACCTTTCAGATCATGCCGACCGAGACGGATGCTCACCCCGGGGTGGACGGCAAGATCGAGCTGCTGAAGTTCCCGGACGGTACGGCGGTGGGTCGCTCCGACGGAGCGTTCAGTGGACGGCCGACCAGTGATCCCAAGCAGCTCCGCATCCTTGAGCTGCGGTATGGCACCATCCGTGCGCAGGCTCTCTCCCCTCGGGAGTCGCTGGCCTTCATCGAGCAAGTGCTGGGAGAAACATGATCCGCAACGCTTCTGCCGGGGATACCTCCGAACTGGCCTGGTTCAAGAGCAGCTACAGCAGTGGCACGGACGGCAACTCCTGCGTCGAGATCGCCATAGCCCCCCACACCATCCACGTCCGCGACTCCAAGCACGCCACCCAGGGCCCCCGGCTCACGCTCACGCCGGAGGCCTGGTCGGACTTCGTGGCCTTCGTCTAGTCCTCGTTCCTCAGGACGCGCACCGCGCGGTCGAACGCCGAGTCCCGCTTCTTGGCGAACTCCTCCTTCGTGAAGACCGGTTCGGTCAGGTGGGGCGGGATGCCCGTGCCGTCGTAGGTCCGGCCCGACCGGTTCAGGAACTCCTCGTTCGGGAGGATCGCCGTCATCCCGTTCGGCAGGTTGCGCTGCATGACGTCGGAGAACACACCCTGGGTCGGCTGCCCGATGCGGACCGTGCCGCCCGGACGGTCGATCAGGGCCTGCGTGAAGGTCTCACCCGCGCTGACGGTCGTGCCCGAGGTCAGTACGGCGATGGGCCCGGTGTAGCGGGGCCCGGACGCCGGTACGACCCGGATGGGCTCGGGGCGGGTGTGCCGGTCCGGGTCGGTGGGGTGGTTGCGGGCGCGCTTGGCGTAGGCGACGTAGGGCTTGTCCGTGAGGCGTTCGGCGATGTGGATGCCGAGGGCGTCGGAGCCGCCGCCGTTGATGCGCAGGTCGATGATCAGGCCCTTGAGCCGCCGGGTGCGGTCCTTGGTGAGGATGGCGTCCAGGGCCTTGTCCAGCTCGGCGAGGTGGGCGGGGTGGGGGGCGTCCTCGGCGGTGTAGCCGGCGAAACCGGAGATGCGGAGGTAACCCCGGTCCCCGCCGCCGGAAAGGTCGGCGTAGGTGATCCGGCCGTTGGCGAAGTCCTGGCGGTACGGGGCGCCCTTGAGGTCGCGTTCGGTGATGAACTTCTCGACCTTGGCGTCGAGTTGGGGGCTGGGCATCTCGGTGCCGGGACGCACCTGGGCGAAGACCCGTTCTCCGTCCAGTACGGCGACATGGGCGTCGTACAACGGCCGGACCATGTCGCTGAAAATCTGGAAGAGCTCCTCACGGCCGGTGTCCGTGTGGACCTTCGGCCGGTACCGATCGCGCATGTGCTGCCAGTCCACACGTTTCGCCGCGAAGAAAGGGTAGTTCTCGGCGAAGGAGTGCCAGAAGACGTCGAAGGCGGCGCCGGGGTCCTTGGGGGTGGGGCGGGTGCAGTCGGCCGGCAGTTCCTGGATCCGCCGCAGCGAACGGTGTCCGACCGAGGTGTCGTAACCGAGGGTGGCGCGGTTCCCGCCGGGGCCGGGACGGACGGTCAGTGTGGTGCCGTCGGCGGTCGCGTAGGTGCCGGGGGCGGTCCTGCGGGCCGTGTCGCCCGCGATGCAGCTGACGGATGTCGTCTGGAACTCCTGGAGGGTGTCGCCGTCGAGGGAGAGGACCGTGCCGTAGCCGTCCATGCGCCAGAGGCCGTCGGTGCCCGGCCTGCCGGGGATGGAGGCGGCCGTGGCGGGTACTGCGGCTGCCGCGGCGAGGGTCAGGACCAAGGCGGTGGCGGTGGCGCCGGCGGTGCGCATGGTGAATTCCCCAGTCATGTAGTCGGCCGTGTGCCCCTACGGTGCCCGGGGGAGCGAGGCCGGGCCATCCGGTGGGCCGGTGGACGGAGGTGGGGGCAGCCCCCGCAAATCGAGTCCGTCCCAGGGCGGTGACACTGGGGGCATGACTTCGGACCCCGCCCGCGACGAGCTGGACCTGGACGCCATCGAGGAAGTGTGCGAGGCCGCCACCCCGGGGCCCTGGTTCGTCAGGAACCTCGACGACGACCACGCCATGAACCTGGTGGCGGTCAGCACGATGCAGGGCACGGACCGGGCCGAGCGATGGCCCGACTTCGACCACGGGGAACTGATCGCGGCCACCCTCGTCCAGCACCCTCGCTACGTCGACTGCGCCGACGGACTCTGGGACCAGAACGCCGTGTTCATCGCCATGGCCAGACAGGCGGTACCACAGCTCGTGGCAGAGGTCAGGCGCCTGCGGTGGCTCGTGGAATTCGGGGCGTGCCCCACGGCCGGCACGACAGGCACGGAGTTCGTCATGCCCCTCGACGACGAGATGCTCGTGTACTTCCGGGAGATGGTGGACGTCCTGGTGGAACGCGTCGGTATCCGCCGGGCGGAGGCGGTCGCCAGGATCAACGCCGTGTACGGGACGCGGGAGTCGGTTGCTTTCGGTGTGGGCCTCATGGGCCACGAGCTCCCGGAGTACTGGGCCTACGGGACCTACTACAGCCGGGACCACCGGGACCGTCTTCCCGTCGGAGACCCGACCGCCGACGCGGACATCGACTTCGGCACCCATCCCGTCCGCCCGGCACCTGTGAAGGACTCACCGTTCTGGACGCTGGAGGAGTAGTGGCACGATGTGCGCACACGTGATCGAGCGAACGGGGAGACCGGCGTCATGGCCCGCTACATGGAGACACTGACCGTCGAGCGGGGCGGTTTCCGGATCAAGGTGCCGGAGTCCTGGTGGGAGTTCGACGTACGGCCGGAGTCGCGGGACGACTCGATCCGGCGGATGGTGAGCGAGCGCGTGCGGCAGCGCCCGGAGCTGGAGCAGTACCGGGACGCGTACGTCGACTTCCTCCGGAAGGCCGCCGCGGATGCCTGGAAGTCGGGCGCGATGTACTGCGGCTGCATGGCGGAGAGCTTCGGCGGGGACACGCCGATCACGGGTTCGGTGACCGTCTCCCTCGTCGGCGGCCGCAACGAGCGCGGCGAGCCTTTGTCGAACGACCCCGCCGTCATCGCGAGCCAGCTCGCGGTCAAGGAGGCCAAGAGGGAGGGCGACTCCTGGCGGAAGGTCACGACCGTCGACATCCCCGGAGTCGGCCCGGCCGCGCGCACGCACGGCATCGAGGACATCGCCGTTCCCGGTGACGCGCTCGACCGGACCGTCCGCGCCGTGCTGATGCAGACGTACATCCCGGTGCCCGGCCAGGAGGGCAAGGTGGCCCTGGTCGCCGGAAGCAGCCAGGTCCTCGACCTCGCGGACTCCTTCTTCGACATCTTCGACGCGATCACGTCGACGTTCCGGTTCACGGGCTGATGCCCCGTGGAGGGGGACTGGGGGAGCGGTGAGGGCCAGCTGAGGCTGGATGACCCCGAGGAATGGGACGCCGCGTTCGAACGTGGTGAGGCGGGTCTCGGGACGGCGGTGATCGGCCTGGCGTTGCACTGCTCGCTGGCGGAGGTGTCTCCGCGGATCGTCATGGCGATGCGGTTGCCGGACGCCGGACAGCGGGGGTTCGCCTTCACGGCGGTTGGCCACGCCGCCCGTCTGAACGGGGAGTTGAGTCCGGAGCTGTACGCGGCCCTGCGTGCGGAGGGGCCCGGCGGCATCGCCGAGCACCCCAACAGGGACACCCTCACCTTCGTGCCGTTCCGGAAGCTGCCGCCGTGGTTCAAGCGGCGGTGGGTGTATGTGGCGGTGCGGGACAAACTGCAATCCTGGTGGCTGCGGTGCGCGTACGCCGTCGAGGATGCCCGGCGGGCCGTACGCGGGCGCTCCTGACGTCGGCCACCGCAGTCCGCGCTACGAATCCCGCCTTTCCATCGAACTGCTGTGCCTTGTAAGTTCACGTGTGCATACGGTTGTTGCAGTGGATGTGCACGTGACGGGGGTTGCGGTATGGCGGGGCACAGGCCTTCGGACTGGCATGTCCTGGATCTGGACAAGGATCCGACGCCGGGTGACCCGCAGCGGGTGCGCACACTCGCGAAGCACCTGCACGACTTCGCCGACGATGTCTCCGACGCGCTGCGTCTGGTCAAGGGCATGGCGGGTGAGGGCACGCTCCTGGAGTGGGCGGGCAAGTCCGCGGACGTGTTCAAGGAGGACTTCGCGGATGTCCCGAAGAACCTCAAGAAGCTGAAGAAGTCCTATGAGATGTGCGGTGACGCACTGGCGGACTTCTGGCCGAAGCTGGAGCGGGCGCAGTCGCTGGCGGACAAGGCTCTGCGCAAGGGGCGTGAGGCCCGGGACAGCCTCTCCTCGGCCCAGTCCCGCCTGGCGTCGGCCGACTCGTGGGTGACACGGGCCGGCAAGGAGGCCGACAAGTACAAGGACGACCCGACCGGCAGCAAGTCCGACGCCGACAAGCCGGACGAGGCCAAGGTGCGGGCCGCGACCCGGGACGTGCAGCACGCCAAGTCGGCCCAGTCCAAGGCCCAGTCGGATGTCTCCGACGCGCAGGACGCGCTCGCCGCCGCCAAGAAGATGGCCGAGGACGCGCGCAAGATGCGCGACGAGGCCGCCCGAGAGGCCAAGTCGAAGATCGACGAGGCCTCGGACGCCGGTATTCAGAACCGGTCGTGGTGGGAGGACGTCGGCGACTGGTTCGTCGACAACTGGGACACCATCGTCGCGGTCTGCAAGGTCGTCGTGGCGGTCGTCGGGATCGTGGCGATGATCATCGGGGGGCCGATCCTGGGCGCGATCGTGCTGATCGCGGCCGCGGTGGTGCTCGCCGACACGCTCTACAAATACTCCAAGGGGCGGGCGTCCCTATGGGATGTGGGCCTCGCGGCGCTGGACTGCATACCGGGCATGAAGGGCCTGACGACCCTGGGTGGACTGGCCAAGGGGATGAAGGCCCTGGGCAAGGGCGGACTCAAGGCCATGGCGAAGGGGCTCGGGAAGAAGGGGCTCCGAGGGGAAGTCGATGACGCCGTAGCCAGCGCCAAGCCCGGTAAGGGGCGGTGCCTGAACGGCGACCCGATCGACATGGTCTCCGGCGAGATGTACATGGCCGAGACTGATGTCGAGCTCTCCGGGCTGCTGCCCTTGATCCTGCGGCGTACTCACTTGTCGTCCTACCGGGCCGGGCGTTCCTTCGGCCCGTCCTGGGCTTCGACCCTGGACGAACGTCTGGAGCTGGACGACCGAGGCGCCGTCTATGCCACTGAGGACGGAATGATCCTCCTCTATCCGGTGCCCGAGCCCGGCGCTTCGGTGATGCCGCAGGAAGGGCCGCGCCGGCCGATGCACTGGGACGGCGGCCCCGGGGCGCCGGTCACCATTACGGATCCACTCACGGCAGTCACCCGTCATTTCGCCGCCCCACGGCGGCCTGTCGCCGGCGACGAGGCGTTCTCTCTCCTCCTCGTCGCCCTGACCGACCGCAATGGCTACCGGATCGACATCGACCGCAGCGCCGACGGCACGCCGGTCGCCGTGCGAGACTCCGGAGGCCGACACGTTCACGTGGACACGGAGAACGGGCGGGTCACGGCGCTGAGGCTGCGCGATCCGGAGGCCGGCTCCGAGGGCACGTTGCTCAGGCGCTTCGACTACAACCCCGAAGGTGATCTCACCGAGATCCGTGACTCAAGCGGTCTCCCGCTGAAGCTCACGTATGACGATCATTCCCGCATCACCTCCTGGACCGATCGCAATGGCTACTGGTACCGCTTCACTTACGACGACCAGGACCGCTGCGTAGCCGGTGAGGGCACCGACGGCCTCCTGCGGTGCACCATTGCCTACAGCACCGACAACCGTGAGACCCGCTACACCGACGCGTCGGGCAACACGACGACATATCGCTGGAACGAGCTGTACCAGATCGTCGCCGTGACGGACCCTCTGGGGCACACCACCCGCTCCGAGTGGGACCGGTACGACCGGCTGCTCACACGGACGGACGCATGCGGCCGTACAACCCGCTACACGTACGACGGAACGGGTGCCCCAACCGCCGTCACCCGGCCCGACGGCAGCCAGGAGACGGCCGAGAACAATGCGTGGGGGCAACCCGTCGCCGTGGTCCAAGCCGATGGTCACACATGGCACCTGGAGTACGACGAGCACGGCAATCTGATCGCCGAGACCGATCCCGCGGGAGCCCGAGTCAGCTACCGGTACCGGGCCGACGGCGCACTCACCGAAATCACTGACGCGCTCGGTCGTCTCGCTGTTCTGGAGCCTGACGCAGCGGGGCTGCCCCTTACGGCCACGGATGCCGAGGGCGGCATCACACGGTACAGCCGTGATGCGTTCGGAAGGGTGGTCGCTCAGGTGGGCCCCGACGGGTCCGTCACGAGGATGAGCTGGAGCCCGGAAGGTCGTCAGCTCGCGCTCGACCTGCCCGACGGCAGCACGGAACGACGCCGCTACGACGCTGAGGGCAACCTCGTTGAGCACGTCGACGCACAGGGCCGGGTGACTCGCTTCGAGTACGGCGGCTTCGACCTGCTCCTGG
This sequence comes from Streptomyces sp. NPDC092370, assembly GCF_044755265.1. Taxonomy (NCBI): domain Bacteria; kingdom Bacillati; phylum Actinomycetota; class Actinomycetes; order Kitasatosporales; family Streptomycetaceae; genus Streptomyces; species Streptomyces sp. NPDC092370. The sequence goes on from NZ_JBIVQO010000008.1 coordinate 239,657, forward strand.
CGCGCACGGACCCCGACGGCTCGCAGGTGCGGTTCGCCTACGACGGCGAACTGCGCGTCACCTCCGTGACCAACCAGCAAGCCTTGGCTTGGGAGTACTTCTACGACGAGGCGGGCCGTCTGGTCCGGGAGCGGGATTTCGGCGGCCGGGTCCAGTCCTACCGCTTCGACGCAATCGGGCGTCTTATCGGTCAGACCAACGGCGCGGGCCAGTCCATCGAGTATGTCCGCGACGACCTCGGCAAGGTGACGGAGCAACGTACAGCCGAGGGCGTCACACGCTACGAGTACGACGCCCGCGGGCAGGTGCGCCGAGTGGTCGGTCCCGGGGCGGAACTGACCTACGAGCGTGATGCCCGGGGCCGGATCCTGGCGGAGACCTGCAACGGAGCCACCGTGCGCTCGGCCTACGACGTACTGGGCAGGCGCGTGAGCCGCGTGACCCCGTCGAACGCGGTGAGCATGTGGGAGTACGACGGGCGGGACCGGCCCGTACTGCTGAGGACGGCCGGACGAACCGTCGCGTTCGCCTACGACCAGGCGGGGCGTGAGACCGAACGGCGCGTGGGCGGGGTCACGCTGAGCCAGACCTGGGACGCGGTCGGCAGGCTGAGCTCTCAGACCCTGGCTGCTGCCGGTCCGGTGAACGGGCCTGTTCCGGTGGAGGAACCCGAGCCTCTCCAGCACCGCGCTTACCGTTACCGGCCTGACGGAACGGTCGCCGCGATCACCGACATGCTGCAGGGTGACCGCGTCGTCGATATCGACGGTCACGGCCGAGTCGCCGCTGTGCGGTCGGCGGACTGGTCGGAACGCTACGCGTACGACGCGGCCGGCAACCTCGCTGAGGGGGAGTGGCAACCCGCGTCGCCCGCCCGCGTGGTACCGCCGGGAGGGCACGTACCGCTCCGGCGGGTCGGGGACATCGGCTATGAGTACGACGACCAAGGCCGGGTCGTCGTCCGGCGGAAGAAGCGGTTGTCCCGGAAACCCGACGTATGGCGCTACACCTGGGACAGTCAGGACCGTCTGGTCGCTGTCATCACCCCGGACGGAACGGAGTGGACTTACGCGTACGACCCGTACGGCCGCCGCATAGCCAAACGGCGGCTCGGTCCGGACGGCGAGACGGTGGTGGAGGAGACCAGGTTCGTCTGGGACGGCTTCGTGCTGGCCGAACAGGTCACCAGGTCCGTCGACGAGGCCCCCCGGTGCACTGTGTGGGATTGGGAGCAGGATCGCTTCAGCCCGATCACACAGATCGAGCGAGTGGCGTCGCCGGACGTGTCGCAGGAGTGGATCGACCACGAGTTCTACTCCATCGTCACGGACCTGGTCGGGACCCCCACCGAGATGGTCACGGAACCCGGGGAAGTGGCCTGGCAGGCGCGGACCACGGCGTGGGGGGCGCCACTTCGATCCGCGGGTCCGGACGGTGCGTACTGCCCGCTGCGCTTCCCTGGGCAGTACGACGACCCCGAGACGGCACTCCATTACAACTACCAACGCCATTACGACCCGGAGACGGGACGGTATGCGTCCCTGGATCCGCTCGGTCTGTCTCCCGGGCCGAATCCGCGGACCTACGTGGCCAACCCGTTCACGGCCGTCGACCCCTTCGGCCTCGCACCTTCCTGTGAGGATGCGGCCCGCAGTGCCGCCGAGCGTCGGGCGGACGTGGAACAGCAGCGGCCGGGAGCAAGCAAGAAGACCAGGCCCACGAGTGCTGCGGGACTGTCGGTTCCAGGGCACGAGACGCCTTTCCACGGCGCCAGCATCAAGGGTGGGGGAAGCCACAACCTCCACCCTGACGTGCAGGCTGCTTATGATCGGGTCCCGGACCACATCAGGGAGCAGGTCGGTGGCGCGCATTCGAGGTGCGGCGAGGCCGAGGCCCTTTCGCACGCCATGAGGGCGGGGGTCGACCCCCGAGGCGGGGTGATGGCGGCAGTGGAGGTTCGCGCGCCGGGCAATCCGGTTCACGGCCAACCCAAGCCGGCCTGCCCGTCGTGCAGGCATGTTCTTGAGGAACTAGGCGTTCGGACGGTGTTGTAAGTGAGCGACGGCTACACGCGGGACTGGTCCCCGCAGACCGAAGACGTGCTGCGCCGCGCGGGCTGGCGTCCTGGGCGCTCGGTACCGACCGTCACCTGGGAGTCGGTCCTGAACGAGCGTGGAGCCTTTGTGGCCCACGACGCGGCACGCCGGTTCCTCCGCGAATTCGGCGGGCTGGTGACCTACGGCTGGCCCGCCGATTCGATCACCACGTCGTCCGCCATCCGGTTCGATCCCCTCCGCGCCCAGTGGCAGGACGAGCACTTCGCGAGGGCCGGCCGGGAAGCGGGAGCGCTCCTCTACCCCGTAGGCACGGCGGACGAGGGCGCCAGTTTCCTGGGCATGACCGAGGACGGAGCCCTTCACCTCGTGAGGGGAGACCGTGTGGAACCCCTTGCCCCGACCACCGACGGGGCGCTGGTCCGGCTGGTCGAGACCCAGGGCGCCCGGTCCGCTCTCTGGAGGCCCGGCGTTCCGACGGCCGAAGCTCCTTTCTGGAGTCGACTGCATACGGTGGGTACCGGTCCGGACGCCGGGTCCCGCTGGCCGGAGGAGACCGACCGGGTACTGCGTGCCGGCGGCTGGTTCCCGGGCAGGTCCGTTCCCACGGAGACGTGGGAAAGCATCCTTCTGCAGACCGGCGAGTTCGAGATGCACGACGCGGCACGGCGTTTCCTGGGGGAGTTCGGCGCCGTAGGCGTTCCCTACCGTGAGCCGTGGGACTCGATGCCGTGGATGGAGTTCTCACTGGACCCGCTGCTCGCCGTCTGGGACGCGGAGATCATCGACGATCTCGCCGAGCAGGCGGGTGCCGACCTGTACCCGATCGGCATGCGCGACCGCGGGAATCAGTATCTGGCCATGGCGGAGGACGGCTCGGTCTATGCCGGCATGGACAGCGTCTGGCTGCTGGCTCCCACACCCGACGAGGCCTTGCAGAAGCTCACGAGCAGAATCCAGCCGACGGCGTCCTACTGAACGACGGCTGGTAGGAGAGGGCGGTAGGGCGTGGTGTGACCGCTGGGAGGAGCACGGCTGTGCCTCGACGCCGCGGGCCGTTCTCAGAGCCCGGCCGTGAACGCCATCGACGACACCCTCGACTACGTGCCGTTCCGGAAGCTGCCGCTGTGGCTCAAGGGGTGGACGGTCGTGTCGGCGGTCCAGGACAAGCTGGAGACCTGGCGGCTGGAGGCCGCCTACGCGGTCAGTGACGGCTGGAAGGCCCTGCGGCGACGGCGCCGACAGAAAAACCCGGCTGCGGGGCCGAGCGGGATGCCGCACACGGGCCCGGGGCGCGAGCCCCCGTTTGACCTACGTCACCCCCGGGGTATTCTCCTCGGCTCGATTGGCGTCGGCCCTGCCCCATATGGCAGACTGTCCGAGTTGCTCGGTCGAGTGTTGATGCTGCGCGCCTCCCGCCGGGGGGACCGGAAGCGAGTCCCACAGTACTCGTCGCCCTAACTGCCACCACGGCAGCGCTGGGGCGGACGTACGGGAATCTTCCGGGAAGTGTCAGTGCGGCACCGGCCAGGCACCCGGTGGCCTTCTAGGTCCCGGTCTGCGGTTCCGGAAGGGCCGTGCGCAATCCCTGCAGGGATGTTCGAACAAGGGGCATCTGTGTCAGCGGAAGAGCGACACGCCCGACCGCGTGGGTCGGAGAGAAGGGCTGGAACGCCGGGTTCCAGAGCGTTACGAGAGACAGGACTACTAGTAGCCATGGCGGGACAGAAGATCCGCATCCGGCTCAAGGCCTACGACCACGAGGTCATCGACTCTTCGGCGAAGAAGATCGTCGAGACGGTGACGCGCACTGGTGCGTCGGTCGCAGGCCCGGTGCCGCTGCCCACTGAGAAGAACGTGTACTGCGTCATCAAGTCGCCGCACAAGTACAAGGACTCGCGCGAGCACTTCGAGATGCGCACGCACAAGCGCCTGATCGACATCCTCGACCCGACCCCCAAGACCGTTGACTCTCTGATGCGACTCGACCTCCCGGCCGGTGTCGACATCGAGATCAAGCTCTGAGGGCTGGTGATCTGAGAATGGCTAAGCAGATCAAGGGCATCCTGGGCGAGAAGCTCGGCATGACGCAGGTGTGGGACGCGAACAACCGTGTTGTTCCGGTCACCGTCGTCAAGGCCGGCCCCAACGTCGTCACCCAGGTCCGCACGAACGACACCGACGGCTACGAGTCCGTCCAGATCGCGTTCGGCGAGATCGACCCGCGCAAGGTGAACAAGCCCCTCAAGGGCCACTTCGCCAAGGCCGACGTCACTCCCCGCCGCCACCTCGTCGAGATCCGTACAGCTGACGCCAGCGAGTACACCCTCGGCCAGGAGATCACCGCTGAGGTGTTCGAGGCCGGCATCAAGGTCGACGTGACCGGCAAGAGCAAGGGCAAGGGCTTCGCCGGTGTCATGAAGCGTCACAACTTCAAGGGCCTCGGCGCCGGACACGGCACCCAGCGCAAGCACCGCTCCCCCGGTTCCATCGGTGGCTGCGCCACCCCGGGCCGTGTGTTCAAGGGCCTCCGCATGGCGGGTCGCATGGGCAACGAGCGGGTCACCACCCAGAACCTGACCGTCCACGCCGTTGACGCGGAGAAGGGTCTGCTGCTCATCAAGGGCGCGGTTCCCGGTCCGAACGGCGGCCTCGTCCTGGTCCGCACCGCGGCCAAGGGGGCCTGAGGTACCGATGAGCACTGTTGACATCCTTTCGCCTGCAGGCGAGAAGACCGGTAGCGTCGAGCTCCCCGCGGAGATCTTCGGCGTGGAGAAGATCAGCATTCCGCTGATCCACCAGGTCGTCGTCGCGCAGAACGCCGCTGCCCGCCAGGGCACGCACAAGACCAAGCGTCGCGGTGAAGTCCGTGGTGGCGGCAAGAAGCCGTACCGCCAGAAGGGCACCGGTCGCGCCCGTCAGGGTTCGACCCGCGCGCCGCAGTTCGCCGGTGGTGGCGTCGTGCACGGTCCCGTGCCGCGTGACTACTCGCAGCGGACGCCCAAGAAGATGAAGGCTGCCGCGCTGCGTCACGCCCTCACCGACCGGGCCCGCCACAACCGCATCCACGTCGTCTCCGGCGTCATCGAGGGTGAGAACCCGTCGACGAAGGCCGCTCGGACGCTGTTCGGCAAGATCTCGGAGCGCAAGAACCTGCTCCTGGTCATCGACCGCGCCGACGAGGCCGCGTGGCTGTCCGCCCGCAACCTGCCCCAGGTCCACATCCTGGAGCCGGGCCAGCTGAACACGTACGACGTTCTCGTCTCGGACGACGTGGTCTTCACCCAGGCCGCCTTCGAGTCCTTCGTGTCCGGCCCGAAGGCCAATGACACCGAAGGGAGCGAGGTCTGATGGCCATCCGTCACCCCGCAATCGCCTCCAAGGCGGCGAAGAAGGCCAAGGCCGCGCGCGTCGCCAAGGCGCGCCGCCACGCCGCCGAGGGCAAGAACACCGTCGAGACCCCGCTGAGCAAGTCCTTCACGGACCCCCGTGACGTGCTGCTCAAGCCGGTCGTCTCCGAGAAGAGCTACGCGCTCCTCGACGAGGGCAAGTACACGTTCATCGTCGCCCCGAACGCCAACAAGACCCAGATCAAGCAGGCCGTGCAGTCGGTCTTCTCGGTCAAGGTCACCGGGGTCAACACGATCAACCGCCAGGGCAAGCGCAAGCGCACCAAGACCGGTTTCGGTCAGCGTGCCGGCACCAAGCGCGCGATCGTGACCCTCGCTGAGGGCGACCGTATCGACATCTTCGGCGGTCCGACCGCCTGAGGGCGGTCCGGATCGTCCGATATCGGACGAGGACTGAGAAATGGGAATCCGCAAGTACAAGCCGACTACGCCGGGCCGTCGTGGCTCGAGCGTCGCCGACTTCGTCGAGGTCACGCGGTCCACGCCGGAGAAGTCGTTGGTCCGCCCCCTGCACAGCAAGGGTGGCCGTAACAACTCCGGTCGTGTGACCGTCCGCCACCAGGGTGGTGGCCACAAGCGCGCCTACCGCGTGATCGACTTCCGTCGTCACGACAAGGACGGCGTGCCGGCGAAGGTCGCGCACATCGAGTACGACCCCAACCGCACCGCGCGCATCGCGCTGCTGCACTACGCCGACGGCGAGAAGCGCTACATCCTCGCCCCGCGCAACCTGCAGCAGGGTGACCGCGTCGAGAACGGTCCCGGGGCCGACATCAAGCCGGGCAACAACCTTGCCCTGCGCAACATCCCGGTCGGTACCACGCTGCACGCCATCGAGCTGCGTCCGGGCGGCGGCGCGAAGTTCGCCCGCTCCGCCGGCGCCTCCGTGCAGCTGCTCGCGAAGGAGGGCTCCATGGCCCACCTGCGCATGCCGTCCGGTGAGATCCGCCTGGTCGACGTGCGCTGCCGCGCCACCGTCGGCGAGGTGGGCAACGCCGAACAGAGCAACATCAACTGGGGTAAGGCGGGCCGTAAGCGCTGGCTGGGCGTTCGCCCGACCGTGCGTGGTGTGGTCATGAACCCGGTGGACCACCCGCACGGTGGTGGCGAGGGCCGTACCTCGGGTGGTCGTCACCCGGTGTCCCCCTGGGGCAAGAAGGAAGGCCGTACTCGTTCGCCCAAGAAGGCGTCGAACAAGTACATCGTCCGCCGCCGCAAGACGAACAAGAAGCGCTAAGGACGGGTTGAGATGCCTCGTAGCTTGAAGAAGGGGCCCTTCGTCGACGACCACCTGATCAAGAAGGTGGACGCCCAGAACGAAGCCGGCACCAAGAACGTCATCAAGACCTGGTCCCGTCGCTCGATGATCGTGCCGGCCATGCTCGGCCACACGCTCGCGGTGCACAACGGCAAGACCCACATTCCGGTGTTCGTCACCGAGTCGATGGTCGGCCACAAGCTCGGCGAGTTCTCGCCGACCCGCACCTTCCGGGGTCACGTCAAGGACGACCGGAAGTCGAAGCGCCGCTAAGCGCGGGGTGGAATGACCATGACAGACACTGGAAGGACAACCATGGAAGCCAGGGCCCAGGCGCGGTACATCCGCGTCACGCCCATGAAGGCCCGCCGCGTGGTGGACCTCATCCGTGGCCTCAACGCCACGGAGGCTCAGGCGGTCCTGCGTTTCGCCCCGCAGGCCGCGAGCGTGCCGGTCGGCAAGGTGCTGGACAGCGCCATCGCCAACGCCGCGCACAACTACGACCACACCGATGTCGACAGCCTCTACATCTCCGAGGCGTACGTCGACGAGGGCCCGACCCTGAAGCGGTTCCGTCCGCGGGCCCAGGGCCGTGCCTACCGGATCCGCAAGCGGACCAGCCACATCACCGTGGTCGTCAGCAGCAAGGAAGGAACCCGGTAATGGGCCAGAAGGTAAACCCGCACGGGTTCCGGCTCGGTGTCACGACCGACTTCAAGTCGCGTTGGTACGCCGACAAGCTGTACAAGGACTACGTCAAGGAAGACGTCGCCATCCGTCGGATGATGACGTCCGGCATGGAGCGCGCCGGCATCTCCAAGGTCGAGATCGAGCGCACCCGTGACCGTGTGCGTGTGGACATCCACACCGCTCGTCCGGGCATCGTCATCGGCCGCCGTGGCGCCGAGGCCGACCGCATCCGCGGTGACCTCGAGAAGCTCACGGGCAAGCAGGTCCAGCTGAACATCCTCGAGGTCAAGAACCCCGAGACCGACGCTCAGCTGGTTGCCCAGGCCGTCGCCGAGCAGCTCTCCTCCCGCGTCTCCTTCCGCCGTGCCATGCGCAAGAGCATGCAGTCGGCGATGAAGGCCGGCGCCAAGGGCATCAAGATCCAGTGCGGTGGCCGCCTCGGTGGCGCCGAGATGTCCCGCTCGGAGTTCTACCGCGAGGGCCGCGTGCCCCTGCACACGCTCCGCGCGAACGTGGACTACGGCTTCTTCGAGGCCAAGACGACCTTCGGCCGCATCGGCGTGAAGGTCTGGATCTACAAGGGCGACGTCAAGAACATCGCCGAGGTCCGCGCCGAGAACGCTGCGGCCCGTGCGGGTAACCGCCCGGCCCGTGGTGGCGCCGACCGCCCGGCCCGTGGTGGCCGTGGTGGCGAGCGTGGCGGGCGCGGTCGCAAGCCGCAGCAGGCTGCCGGCGCCGAGGCCCCCAAGGCCGAGGCTCCCGCTGCCGCCGCTCCGGCTGAGAGCACCGGAACGGAGGCCTGACCGACATGCTGATCCCCCGTAGGGTCAAGCACCGCAAGCAGCACCACCCGAAGCGCAACGGTATGGCCAAGGGTGGCACGCAGGTCGCGTTCGGCGAGTACGGCATCCAGGCGCTGACCCCGGCGTATGTGACGAACCGTCAGATCGAGGCCGCTCGTATCGCCATGACCCGCCACATCAAGCGTGGCGGCAAGGTCTGGATCAACATCTACCCGGACCGCCCCCTCACCAAGAAGCCCGCCGAGACCCGCATGGGTTCCGGTAAGGGTTCTCCTGAGTGGTGGATCGCCAACGTCAAGCCCGGACGCGTCATGTTCGAGCTGTCGTACCCCAACGAGAAGATCGCGCGCGAGGCCCTGACCCGTGCGGCTCACAAGCTGCCGATGAAGTGCAAGATCGTCAAGCGCGAGGCAGGTGAAGCGTGATGTCGGCCGGTACCAAGGCGTCGGAGCTGCGCGAGCTGGGCAACGAGGAGCTTCTCAACAAGCTCCGCGAGGCCAAGGAAGAGCTGTTCAACCTCCGCTTCCAGGCGGCGACGGGCCAGCTCGAGAACCACGGCCGGCTCAAGGCCGTCCGTAAGGACATCGCGCGGATCTACACCCTGATGCGTGAGCGCGAGCTGGGCATCGAGACGGTGGAGAGCGCCTGATGAGCGAGAGCAACGTGACTGAAGAGACCAAGACGGACCGCGGTTTCCGCAAGACCCGCGAGGGTCTGGTCGTCAGCGACAAGATGGACAAGACCGTCGTCGTCGCCGTCGAGGACCGCGTCAAGCACGCGCTGTACGGCAAGGTCATCCGCCGTACGAGCAAGCTCAAGGCCCACGACGAGCAGAACGCCGCGGGTGTCGGCGACCGTGTCCTCCTCATGGAGACCCGGCCGCTGTCCGCGACCAAGCGCTGGCGCGTCGTCGAGATCCTCGAGAAGGCCAAGTAATCCCTCCTAGGGGGACCCCCTAGGCATCGTTCCGCCAGGCTCGGGGCGGGTGTGCAGCTGCGCAGCCGCCCCGGGAACCGGCAGACAATCAGGAGATAGACGTGATCCAGCAGGAGTCGCGACTGCGTGTCGCCGACAACACTGGTGCGAAGGAGATCCTTTGCATCCGTGTGCTCGGCGGCTCCGGTCGCCGCTACGCGGGTATCGGTGACGTCATCGTCGCCACCGTCAAGGACGCGATCCCCGGTGGCAACGTGAAGAAGGGTGACGTCATCAAGGCGGTCATCGTTCGCACCGTCAAGGAGCGCCGCCGTCCGGACGGCTCGTACATCCGCTTCGACGAGAACGCCGCTGTCATTCTCAAGAACGACGGCGACCCTCGTGGCACCCGTATCTTCGGCCCGGTCGGCCGGGAGCTGCGCGAGAAGAAGTTCATGAAGATCATCTCCCTCGCGCCGGAGGTGCTGTGAGCATGAAGATCAAGAAGGGCGACCTGGTCCAGGTCATCACCGGTAAGGACAAGGGCAAGCAGGGCAAGGTCATCGCGGCCTTCCCCCGTGAGGACCGTGTCCTGGTCGAGGGTGTCAACCGGGTCAAGAAGCACACCAAGGCCGGTCCGACGGCTCGCGGTTCGCAGGCCGGCGGCATCGTCACCACCGAGGCGCCGATCCACGTCTCCAACGTCCAGCTGGTCGTGGAGAAGGACGGCAACAAGGTCGTGACCCGCGTCGGTTACCGCTTCGACGACGAAGGCAACAAGATCCGCGTTGCCAAGCGGACGGGTGAGGACATCTGATGGCTACCACCACCACTCCGCGTCTGAAGCAGAAGTACCGCGACGAGATCACGGGCAAGCTGCGTGACGAGTTCAAGTACGAGAACGTCATGCAGATCCCCGGTCTCGTCAAGATCGTGGTCAACATGGGTGTGGGCGACGCCGCCCGCGACTCCAAGCTGATCGAGGGCGCCATCCGCGACCTCACCACGATCACCGGCCAGAAGCCGGCCGTCACCAAGGCTCGCAAGTCCATCGCGCAGTTCAAGCTGCGTGAGGGCCAGCCGATCGGTGCCCACGTCACGCTCCGTGGCGACCGCATGTGGGAGTTCCTGGACCGCACCCTGTCGCTCGCGCTGCCGCGCATCCGCGACTTCCGCGGCCTGTCCCCCAAGCAGTTCGACGGCCGTGGCAACTACACCTTCGGTCTCACGGAGCAGGTCATGTTCCACGAGATCGACCAGGACAAGATCGACCGCACCCGGGGTATGGACATCACCGTGGTGACCACGGCGACCAACGACGCTGAGGGCCGCGCGCTCCTTCGTCACCTCGGCTTCCCCTTCAAGGAGGCGTGAGCGAGATGGCGAAGAAGGCTCTGATCGCTAAGGCTGCTCGCAAGCCCAAGTTCGGTGTGCGTGGCTACACCCGCTGCCAGCGCTGCGGCCGCCCGCACTCCGTGTACCGCAAGTTCGGCCTCTGCCGCGTGTGCCTTCGTGAGATGGCTCACCGTGGCGAGCTGCCGGGCGTGACCAAGAGCTCCTGGTAATCCCCCTAATAAGGGATTTGCAGGACTCTCGGTAAGCATCTGGGGCGGCAGGACGCCCAGCCCACATGCCTTAGGCTTGTGGGGTTGGGCGTCTGCCGCCGCCCTTACGACTTACTACGCCGTAGGTCCACCGCGCCGCACCCGTCCCGTCTCGGATCGGGGAGAGGGATGGCGCACCAGGAAACCCCGGCGAGAGAGGCCACAGGCCAATTCATGACCATGACTGATCCGATCGCAGACATGCTGACGCGTCTGCGGAACGCGAACTCGGCGTACCACGACTCCGTGACGATGCCAGCGTCCAAGATCAAGTCGCACATCGCGGAGATCCTCCAGCAGGAGGGCTTCATCACGGGCTGGAAGGTCGAGGACGCCGAGGTCGGCAAGAACCTCGTCCTGGAGCTGAAGTTCGGCCCCAACCGTGAGCGCTCCATCGCGGGCATCAAGCGGATCTCGAAGCCCGGTCTCCGGGTGTACGCGAAGTCCACCAATCTGCCGAAGGTTCTGGGCGGTCTGGGCGTGGCGATCATCTCCACGTCCCACGGGCTCCTGACCGACAAGCAGGCGCAGAAGAAGGGCGTGGGTGGGGAAGTCCTCGCCTACGTCTGGTAATTCGGGAACGGAGGAGAGACAGCAATGTCGCGTATCGGCAAGCTCCCCATCCCGGTTCCCGCCGGCGTGGACGTCACCATCGACGGCCGTACGGTCGCGGTCAAGGGCCCCAAGGGCGAACTGACCCACACCGTCATCGCGCCGATCGACATCGCGAAGGCCGAGGACGGCACCCTTCAGGTGCTCCGGCCCAACGACGAGCGGCAGAGCAAGGCCTTGCACGGCCTGTCCCGCACGCTGGTGGCGAACATGATCACCGGTGTGACCCAGGGATACGTCAAGAAGCTCGAAATCAGCGGTGTCGGTTACCGTGTCGTGGCGAAGGGCTCCAACCTGGAGTTCTCCCTCGGCTACAGCCACCCGATCCTGGTCGAGGCCCCCGAGGGCATCACCTTCAAGGTGGAGTCCCCGACCCGTTTCTCGGTCGAGGGCATCGACAAGCAGAAGGTCGGCGAGGTTGCGGCCAACATCCGCAAGCTGCGCAAGCCCGACCCGTACAAGGCCAAGGGCGTCAAGTACGAGGGCGAAGTCATCCGCCGCAAGGTCGGAAAGGCGGGTAAGTAAGCCATGGCATACGGACAGAAGATCCTTAAGGGCGACGCCTACAAGCGCGCCGCGATCAAGCGCCGCCACATCCGGATCCGTAAGCACATCAACGGTACGGCGGAGCGTCCGCGTCTGGTCGTTACCCGCTCGAACCGCCACATCGTGGCCCAGGTGATCGACGACATCAAGGGTCACACCCTTGCGTCGGCGTCCACCCTGGACACCTCGATCCGCGGTGGCGAGGGCGACAAGTCCGCGCAGGCCAAGCAGGTCGGCGCCCTGGTCGCCGAGCGCGCCAAGGCCGCCGGTGTCGAGGCCGTCGTGTTCGACCGTGGTGGTAACCAGTACGCGGGGCGCATCGCCGCCCTGGCGGACGCCGCCCGCGAGGCCGGACTCAAGTTCTGAGTCGGTTCCGTAGCTAGCGGAAACAGAGAGAGGTAATTCCAATGGCTGGACCCCAGCGCCGCGGTGGCGGTGCCGGTGGCGGCGAGCGGCGGGACCGGAAGGGCCGTGACGGCGGCGCTGCTGCCGCCGAGAAGACCGCGTACGTTGAGCGCGTCGTCGCGATCAACCGCGTCGCCAAGGTTGTGAAGGGTGGTCGTCGCTTCAGCTTCACCGCGCTGGTCGTGGTGGGCGACGGTGACGGCACCGTGGGTGTCGGATACGGCAAGGCCAAGGAGGTGCCGGCCGCCATCGCCAAGGGTGTTGAGGAGGCCAAGAAGCACTTCTTCAAGGTCCCCCGCATCCAGGGCACCATCCCGCACCCGATCACGGGCGAGAAGGCCGCGGGCGTCGTCCTGCTCAAGCCTGCTTCCCCCGGTACCGGCGTTATCGCCGGTGGTCCGGTGCGTGCCGTGCTCGAGTGCGCCGGTGTGCACGACATCCTGTCGAAGTCGCTCGGCTCGTCGAACGCGATCAACATCGTGCACGCGACCGTGGAGGCCCTCAAGGGTCTGCAGCGTCCCGAGGAGATCGCGGCCCGCCGTGGTCTGCCGCTCGAGGACGTCGCTCCCGCGGCTCTGCTGCGTGCGCGTGCCGGGGCTGGTGCTGCGTAATGGCTCAGCTCAAGATCACGCAGACGAAGTCGTACATCGGCAGCAAGCAGAACCACCGTGACACCCTGCGCTCCCTTGGTCTCAAGGGCATCAACACGCAGGTCGTCAAGGAGGACCGCCCCGAGTTCCGCGGCATGGTGCACACCGTCCGCCACCTCGTGACGGTCGAGGAGGTCGACTGATCATGGCGGAGAACAACCCGCTCAAGATCCACAACCTCCGTCCCGCCCCGGGCGCCAAGACCGCCAAGACCCGTGTGGGTCGTGGTGAGGCGTCGAAGGGTAAGACGGCCGGTCGTGGTACCAAGGGCACGAAGGCCCGTTACCAGGTTCCGGAGCGCTTCGAGGGTGGGCAGATGCCCCTCCACATGCGCCTCCCGAAGCTGAAGGGCTTCAAGAACCCGTTCAAGACCGAGTTCCAGGTCGTGAACCTCGACAAGCTGGCCGCGCTCTACCCCGAGGGTGGCGAGGTCACCGTCGAGGGTCTGGTGGCCAAGGGTGCCGTTCGCAAGAACAGCCTCGTCAAGGTCCTCGGCCAGGGCGAGATCTCCGTGGCGCTGCAGGTGACGGTCGACGCCGTCTCCGGCTCCGCCAAGGAGAAGATCACCGCCGCCGGCGGTTCCGTCACCGAGCTCGTCTGAACACCACAGGCGTCTCGATGACCTGAGTGATCCCGACCGGGGATACCCCAACATATGGGGTATCCCCGGTTGGTCGTTCCTAGGGCGGCAGTCTCGCCGGTAAGGTGGCCTGCACTGCCCTCTTTTCACAGGGTGCTTCACTTCGGGCACTCTGAGCGGCAGTTGACCGTTACCTATTCGTCGAACCTCAAGACCGTCACCCTTGACGCAGTTGCGCGGGGGTCGCAGGAGGCACCGTGCTCACCGCGTTCGCCCGGGCGTTCAAGACGCCCGACCTGCGCAAGAAGCTGCTCTTCACGCTCGGCATCATCGTGGTCTACCGGGTCGGTACGCACGTCCCGATCCCGGGCGTCGACTACCGGAACGTCCAGACCTGTATCGACAACGCCCAGGCCAACCAGGGTCTCTTCGGCCTGGTCAACATGTTCAGTGGCGGCGCGCTGCTGCAGATCACGATCTTCGCCCTGGGCATCATGCCGTACATCACGGCGAGCATCATTCTGCAGCTGCTGACTGTGGTGATCCCGCGTCTGGAAGCCCTGAAGAAGGAGGGCCAGGCCGGTACGGCGAAGATCACGCAGTACACCCGATACCTGACGATCGCCCTCGCCATTCTCCAGGGCACCGGTCTCGTCGCCACCGCCCGCAGCGGCGCGCTGTTCCAGAACTGCCCGGTGGCCAGCCAGATCGTCCCGGACCAGTCGGTCTTCGTCACCATCACCATGGTCATCACGATGACCGCCGGTACGGCGGCCGTGATGTGGCTCGGTGAGCTCATCACCGACCGCGGCATCGGCAACGGCATGTCGATCCTGATGTTCATCTCGATCGCCGCCACCTTCCCGTCCGCCCTGTGGGCCATCAAGACGCAGGGTTCCCTGGCCGGCGGCTGGATCGAGTTCGGCACCGTCATCGTGGTCGGTCTCGTCGTGATCGGCCTGGTGGTCTTCGTCGAGCAGGCTCAGCGCCGTATTCCGGTCCAGTACGCGAAGCGCATGATCGGCCGCCGGTCCTACGGCGGTACGTCGACGTACATTCCGCTGAAGGTCAACCAGGCCGGCATCATCCCTGTGATCTTTGCCTCGTCCCTGCTTTACATCCCGGCCCTGGTCGCGCAGTTCGCCGGTGGAAACTCCGGCTGGAAGATCTGGATCGAGAAGAATCTCGCGCTGCCGGACGCCCCGATGCACATCGTCCTCTACTTCTTCCTGATCATTTTCTTCGCGTTCTTCTACGTGGCGATCTCCTTCAACCCCGAGGAAGTCGCCGACAACATGAAGAAGTATGGTGGCTTCATCCCGGGCATCCGGGCTGGCCGACCGACCGCTGAGTACCTGAGCTACGTACTCAACCGGATCACCTGGCCGGGTTCGCTGTACCTGGGGCTGATCGCTCTCGTGCCGACGATGGCGTTGGCTGGTTTCGGGGCAAACCAGAACTTCCCGTTCGGCGGGACGAGCATCCTGATCATCGTGGGTGTCGGTCTCGAGACGGTGAAGCAGATCGAGAGCCAGCTCCAGCAGCGCAATTACGAAGGGTTCCTCCGCTGATGCGTATCGTCCTCGTCGGGCCACCGGGCGCCGGTAAGGGAACGCAGGCCGCGTTCCTGGCCAAGAACCTGTCGATCCCGCACATCTCTACGGGCGACCTGTTCCGGGCCAACATCAGCCGGCAGACGGAACTCGGCAAACTGGCGAAGTCCTACATGGACGCGGGCAACCTGGTGCCCGACGAGGTCACCATCGCCATGGCGAAGGACCGCATGGAGCAGCCGGACGCCGAGAACGGTTTCCTGCTGGACGGCTTCCCCCGCAACGTGTCGCAGGCCGAGGCGCTCGACGAGCTGCTCGAGACCGAGAACATGCAGCTCGACGCGGTGCTGGACCTGGAGGTCCCCGAGGACGAGGTCGTCAAGCGGATCGCCGGCCGCCGCATCTGCCGCAACGACTCCTCGCACGTCTTCCACGTGACGTACAAGCAGCCGGCCAAGGACGGCGTCTGCGACGTCTGCGGCGGCGAGCTGTACCAGCGTGACGACGACTCCGAGGAGACGGTCCGGACGCGGCTGGAGGTCTACCACACCCAGACCGAGCCGATCATCGACTACTACAAGGCCCAGGGCCTGGTGGTCACGATCTCGGCGCTCGGCAAGGTGGAGGACGTCACGACGCGCGCCATGGAGGCGCTCAAGCGTGGCGAGGACGACAAGTAGTCGTCCGTACGCAGCTACGGCCGCGGTTCCCCTCGGGGGCCGCGGCTGCTGTGTGGGCGGGGTCGGGTGAGCGGCCCCGTATCGTTGAAGGCGTCCGCAGTCGCCGCAGGTCCAGAAAGGCCGTAGCTCCCATGGTGCAGATCAAGACCCCCGAGCAGATCGCCAAGATGCGTGAGGCGGGGCTGGTGGTCGCAGCCATTCACGCGGCGACCCGTGAGGCCGCCGTGCCCGGGGCCACGACGAAGGATCTGGACGAGGTCGCCCGCAAGGTGCTCGCCGAGCACAACGCCAAGTCGAACTTCCTCGGCTACGGCGGCTTCCCGGCGACGATCTGCACGTCCGTGAACGAGGTCGTCGTCCACGGCATCCCCTCCGACGACGTCGTCCTCAAGGACGGGGACGTCATCTCCATCGACTGCGGCGCGATCATCGACGGCTGGCACGGCGACGCGGCCTACACGGCCTTCGTGGGTTCCGGTCACGCTCCGGAGCTCGTCGAGCTCTCCCGGGTGACCGAGGAGTCGATGTGGGCCGGCATCGCCGCCATGAAGCAGGGCAACCGCCTGGTGGACATCTCCCGGGCCATCGAGACCTACATCCGCCGCCAGCCCAAGCCCGGCGGCGGCAAGTACGGGATCGTCGAGGACTACGGCGGCCACGGCATCGGCACCGAGATGCACATGGACCCGCACCTGCTGAACTACGTCGACCGGCGGCGCGGCAAGGGCCCGAAGCTGGTGCCCGGCTTCTGCCTCGCGATCGAGCCGATGGTGTCCCTGGGGACGCCGAAGACCGAGGTCCTCCAGGACGACTGGACCGTCATCACGACGGACGGCACCTGGTCCTCCCACTGGGAGCACTCCGTCGCGCTGACGGAGGAGGGCCCGCTGGTGCTGACGTCTCCCGACGGGGGCAAGGCGAAGCTCGCCGAGCTGGGGATCGTCGCCGCGCCCGATCCGCTGGGCTGAGCGCCGCCTGCGTCTGCGGGCGCGCAGGGTTGTTCGCGCCCACGCGGCGCGCACGTCGACTCCGCCTCGCGCCCCCTCGCGGTGCGCTTAAGGATCTGTCGCGCGGGGCAAGATCTCTCGATTCGTGTTTCCGAGGGCCCTGTCGTAGACTGACTCGTCGGCTCTTGTGTACTCGCATGCCTGCATGCGCCAGCACAGAGTCGATCAAGGTAGTCGATTCGAAGGGCGAAGCGTGGCCAAGAAGCAAGGTGCCATCGAGATCGAGGGCACTGTCGTCGAGTCTCTTCCGAACGCCATGTTCAAGGTCGAGCTCCAGAACGGCCACCAGGTCCTGGCACACATCAGCGGCAAGATGCGTATGCACTACATCCGCATCCTCCCTGACGACCGGGTCGTGGTGGAGCTGTCTCCGTACGACCTGACGCGTGGCCGGATCGTCTACCGCTACAAGTAGATCTTGCCTGTGCCCTGCCGCCGCGTGCGGTGGGACTGCCGGCACTGACCCGGAGAACCTCAACATGAAGGTCAAGCCGAGCGTCAAGAAGATCTGCGACAAGTGCAGGGTGATCCGCCGTCACGGCCGGGTCATGGTCATCTGCGACAACCCGCGCCACAAGCAGCGCCAGGGCTGACGCACGACCGATCCCTCTGCATTCATCGCAGGGTTTCGCGCGACGCAAGCTGAATATGTTCATACGCAGGACCCAGGGGAACGAGCGTTCGCCTGACACCCCCGGTTCGGAGGCTGGGGACCCAGTTCGTACCTGGTACGGCGGCTGGGAGTCGGTTCTGCGGAAGACCTCCGACAAGTAACTGGAGCCATTGAATGGCACGCGTTTCCGGTGTTGACATCCCGCGCGAAAAGCGCGTGGAGATCGCCCTCACCTACGTGTTCGGCATCGGCCGGACCCTCTCCCAGCAGACGCTGGCCGCCACCGGCGTGGACCCGAACACCCGTGTTCGTGACCTCTCCGAGGAGCAGCTGGTCGCGATCCGCGAGTACGTCGACAACAACATCAAGACCGAGGGTGACCTCCGTCGCGAGATCCAGGCCGACATCCGCCGCAAGGTCGAGATCGGTACCTACCAGGGTCTGCGTCACCGTCGTGGCCTGCCCGTCCGCGGTCAGCGCACCAGCACCAACGCTCGTACCCGCAAGGGACCGCGTCGCGCCATCGCCGGCAAGAAGAAGCCGGGCAAGAAGTAGTCCACAGCGGACGCCTGTCCACGGTCTTCGCTGTAGGACCGACCACCTCCCGTAGGAGTTATAGATGCCCCCCAAGGGTCGTCAGGGCGCTGCCAAGAAGGTGCGCCGCAAGGAAAAGAAGAACGTCGCTCACGGCCACGCGCACATCAAGAGCACGTTCAACAACACGATCGTCTCGATCACGGACCCGTCCGGCAACGTGATCTCCTGGGCCTCCGCCGGCCACGTCGGCTTCAAGGGCTCCCGGAAGTCCACGCCGTTCGCCGCGCAGATGGCCGCCGAGTC
Organism: Streptomyces sp. NPDC092370; assembly: GCF_044755265.1. Lineage (NCBI taxonomy): Bacteria > Bacillati > Actinomycetota > Actinomycetes > Kitasatosporales > Streptomycetaceae > Streptomyces > Streptomyces sp. NPDC092370. The sequence continues at coordinate 257,877 of NZ_JBIVQO010000008.1, forward strand.
GGCTGCCCGCCGCGCCCAGGAGCACGGCATGCGCAAGGTCGACGTCTTCGTCAAGGGCCCGGGCTCCGGTCGTGAGACCGCGATCCGCTCCCTCCAGGCGACCGGCCTCGAGGTCGGCTCGATCCAGGACGTCACGCCGACCCCGCACAACGGCTGCCGTCCGCCGAAGCGCCGTCGCGTCTGACGCCAGCGCTTTCAGGGCTTGCTGTGCCTCCGGGCTTTTCGGCCGGGGGCGTGGGGGTTGTCCCCCACATGTAACAGCCGGGCGGTACGGCTCCGTAAAGGGGCCGTATCGCCCGTACCCTTGCAGTACCCGTCCCTTTTGTGCCGGGGACGGCTCACGTCGGGTGTCAAATAGCGGGCGCCCACGACTGAAGGATCTGATCCACACATGCTGATTGCTCAGCGTCCCTCGTTGACCGAAGAGGTCGTCGACGAGTTCCGGTCCCGGTTCGTGATCGAGCCGCTGGAGCCGGGCTTCGGTTACACCCTCGGCAACTCCCTGCGTCGTACGCTCCTGTCCTCGATCCCGGGTGCGGCGGTCACGTCCATCCGTATCGACGGTGTCCTGCACGAGTTCACCACCGTGCCGGGCGTCAAGGAGGACGTCACCGACCTGATCCTCAACATCAAGCAGCTGGTCGTCTCCTCGGAGCACGACGAGCCGGTCGTGATGTACCTGCGCAAGCAGGGTCCGGGTCTGGTCACCGCCGCCGACATTGCGCCTCCGGCCGGTGTGGAGGTGCACAACCCCGACCTGGTCCTGGCCACGCTCAACGGCAAGGGCAAGCTGGAGATGGAGCTGACGGTCGAGCGTGGCCGCGGTTACGTCTCCGCCGTGCAGAACAAGCAGGTCGGCCAGGAGATCGGCCGGATCCCGGTCGACTCGATCTACTCGCCGGTGCTCAAGGTCACGTACAAGGTCGAGGCCACGCGTGTCGAGCAGCGGACCGACTTCGACAAGCTGATCGTCGACGTCGAGACCAAGCAGGCCATGCGTCCGCGTGACGCCATGGCGTCCGCCGGCAAGACCCTGGTCGAGCTGTTCGGTCTGGCCCGTGAGCTCAACATCGACGCCGAGGGCATCGACATGGGCCCCTCGCCCACGGACGCCGCCCTGGCCGCCGATCTGGCCCTGCCGATCGAGGAGCTGGAGCTCACCGTTCGGTCGTACAACTGCCTCAAGCGCGAGGGCATCCACTCCGTGGGTGAGCTCGTCGCCCGTTCCGAGGCGGACCTGCTCGACATCCGCAACTTCGGTGCGAAGTCGATCGACGAGGTCAAGGCGAAGCTGGCCGGCATGGGCCTGGCCCTGAAGGACAGCCCGCCCGGATTCGACCCGACCGCCGCCGCGGACGCCTTCGGCGCGGACGACGACGCGGACGCGGGTTTCGTGGAGACCGAGCAGTACTGAGCGCTCCGCGGGGAGGCCGTACTGTGTCTGTCGGCCGGTTGTGGCTGGTCGTGCAGTTCCCCGCGCCCCTTCCAGCTGTCCCTTCGGGGGCAGCTGGATCTCCGACGGGCAACCGCCCGCTCGGATACTGACCCCGGTACCTGATACGGCCGGGGCAGACACCTAGGAGAAACACCATGCCGAAGCCCACCAAGGGTGCCCGTATGGGCGGCAGCGCCGCGCACGAGAAGCTCCTCCTCGCGAACCTCGCGAAGTCGCTCTTCGAGCACGGTCGTATCACCACCACCGAGGCGAAGGCCCGCAAGCTGCGGCCGTACGCCGAGCGTCTGGTCACCAAGGCGAAGAAGGGCGACCTTCACAACCGCCGTCAGGTGCTCCAGGTCATCACGGACAAGAGCATCGTGCACACGCTCTTCACCGAGATCGGTCCGCGCTACGAGAACCGTCCGGGTGGCTACACCCGCATCACCAAGATCGGTAACCGCCGGGGCGACAACGCGCCCATGGCCGTCATCGAGCTGGTCGAGGCGCTGACGGTGGCGCAGGAGGCGACCGGCGAGGCCGAGGCCGCGACGAAGCGTGCCGCGAAGGACGCCGAGGCCACTGAGGCTCAGGTCGACACGACCAAGGCCGAGGACGCCGCCGAGGAGTCCAAGGACGCCTGAGCGTCTACCGGGGACCGTTCGTCGGCGGCTGCGGGTTTGTTGTCGCCTGTCGCGCAGTTCCCCGCGCCCCTTCAGGGCGTTGGCGGGCCCGTTCCTTTCCAGGAGCGGGCCCGCTTTTGTGTCTTGAGAGGATTGGTTCGTGAGTGATGAAGCAGCACCTGGCTATGTCCGTGTCCGGCTCGACCTGTCGTACGACGGCAGTGAGTTCTCCGGGTGGGCCAAGCAGGCCGGGGGACGGCGGACCGTTCAGGGGGAGATCGAGGACGCCCTGCGGACCGTGACGCGGTCGCGGGAGACGTACGAGCTGACCGTCGCGGGGCGTACCGACGCCGGCGTGCATGCGCGGGGGCAGGTCGCCCATGTCGATCTGCCGCGTGAGGTGTGGGCCGAGCACCACCAGAAGCTGCTCAAGCGGCTCGCCGGGCGGCTGCCCCGGGACGTGCGCGTCTGGGCCCTCAGGGAGGCGCCCAGTGGCTTCAACGCCCGCTTCTCGGCGGTCTGGAGGCGCTACGCGTACCGGGTCACCGACAACCCCGGGGGCGTCGATCCGCTGCTGCGCGGGCATGTCCTGTGGCACGACTGGCCCCTCGATGTGGAGGCGATGAACGAGGCCGCACGGGGGCTGCTGGGCGAGCACGACTTCGCCGCCTACTGCAAGAAGCGCGAGGGCGCCACCACCATCCGCACGCTCCAGGAGCTGAGCCTGGCGCGGGGCGACGAAGGGATCATCACGGCCACCGTGCGGGCCGACGCCTTCTGCCACAACATGGTGCGTTCGCTCATCGGGGCGCTGCTGTTCGTGGGCGACGGGCACCGGCCGGCCGACTGGCCGGGGAAGGTGCTGGCGGCCGGCGTACGGGACTCGGCCGTGCACGTCGTACGGCCGCACGGCCTGACGCTGGAGGAGGTCGGCTACCCGGCCGACGAACTGCTCGCCGCGCGCAGCAAGGAGGCGCGGAACAAGCGGTCGTTGCCGTCGTCGGGGTGCTGCTGACCGGCTTCGCCCTTTTCTCACCGGTGGGCGGAGTTCCAGGTCGTGACCAGTCCGGAAAGGGCCGTGGCGGCGGCGTCGGCGTCGGGGCCGTCGCCGCGTGCGTCGGGGGAGAGTTCGACGTGGAGGAACGTGGCGTGATGGCGCTTCGCGGCCCTGCCCTGGACGTTCGTGGTGCCTTCCAGGGGGCAGCGGGCCGACCAGCCCCGGCAGACCCGGAGCCCCTCGGTCTGCATGCCGTCCGCCAGGGCGGCGGCCTCGGTGAGGGCGCTCCGGGCGGCTCCGGTGGAGAGCACGGCCTCGTAGGGATGGTCTGACTTCTTGGCGAAGCCGTGCAGTTGCACGCCCGGTACGTCGCGTTTTTGGAGTTCCACGACGATGGTGTGGAACACGCTGTCCTCCCGGTGGGCGACGTCGGCGGCATCGCCCCGGCCCGCCTGGCGGTGCGCGCCGGCGAGGACCAGTGAGCCGCCGGGGTTGTTCTCCAGGAGTCGCACGCCGAGGCGTTCCGTGTCCCGGTCGGAGACCGGGTGCGGTACCTGCGCGTTCCAGCGGACGTCGGCATCAGCGGTCAGGTAGAAGCGTCCCCAGCGTTCGGTCCGGCCCGGGCGGGCGGCGGCGATCTCGTCGTATCTGCGGCCGGACTCGGTGTCGGTGAGGCGGGTGAGCTTGAGGCCGAGGGGGGCGAGGAGTCTTTCGGCCTTCGTGGCGTCGCCGTCCAGGAGGTGGCCGACACCCTCGGCTACCCGCTCGCGCTGGGTGTCGTCCGGCGGGGCGTACGCGCCGCCGGGTTCCAGGCCCGCCGTGTACGTGAGGATCCTGCTGCGGAGGTCCACCAGCTCCCGGGCGTGGGGAATGGAATCGTCCGTTGACCGGTCGGGAGCCGACTGGCAGCCGAACAGGGCCAGGAGGACTCCCATTTGGGCCAAAATTCGAACCAAATGTGGCTGCCTTGTGACGATTATTCGCATGGTACATGTGGGGTTCATGTGAACATGATGCGGTGACACTTCGTAATCCTCTCCGGATCGCTCGGGCGGCAGCCGCCTTCGTGGCCACCGTTGCCGTGACGACCGCGTGCACCTCCGCGGCCTCCGCGCCCCAGGTGAAGCCGGGCGGTCGCTCGTTCACGGTCGCCGCCGCCGGTGACGTGCTGATCCACCCCGAGTTGGTCGATCAGGCCGCCAAGGATGCCAAGAAGACCGGCAAGGGAGAGGCCGGGCTGGACTTCGGACCGCTGCTCGCCGGGGTGAAGCCAGTCATCAGCACGGCCGATCTGGCCGTCTGTCACATGGAGACGCCCGTCGGGAATCCGCGTGGGCCCTTCGAGGGATACCCGGAGTTCCTCGTCCCGCCGCAGATCCTGACGGCGCTCAAGGACGTGGGCTACGACACCTGCTCGACGGCCTCCAACCACACCTACGACCACGGCCTGGGCGCCGTGCGGCGCACCTTGAACGCCATGGACAAGGCCGGCCTCGGACACACGGGCTCCGCCCGCACGCCGGGGGAAGCGGAGAAGGTCGCCATTCGTGACGTCAACGGCGTCAAGGTCGCCCACCTCTCGTTCTCCTGGATGTCGTTCCGCCACCCGACGCCGGAGAAGGAGAAGTGGGCGTTCAACGAGCTCGACGCGGACGCGATCAAGGCCGCCGAGGCCCGGGCCCGCGAGAAGGGCGCCGAGGTGGTCATCCTGTCGGTCCACTGGGGGGCCGAGCACTACAACGAACCGAGCGCCCCCCAGCTGCGGTTGGCGGAGCGGCTCACCACGGAGACCGGGATCGACCTGGTGATCGGGCACCACTCCCATGCGGTGCAGCCGATTCAGAAGGTGAACGGCACCTGGGTCGCCTACAGCCTGGGCAACCAGGTCGCCCGTCACTCCTCGCCCACCGGGCTCACCGAGGAGGGCGCGATCGGCTGGTTCGAGTTCCGTGAGACGACCGACGGCTGGGACGTCTCCGCCCGCTACGCCACGACGCTCGTGGACATCCCGCCCGAGGTGGAGACCGGTGAGAAGCCGCCCGCCGGCGCGGTGGAGGACCACCGGGTGGTGGACGTGCGGCGGGCCCTCGACGCGCCGGGCGACCTGTCCGAGGAGCGCCTCGCCCGCTACCGGCTGGCCGCCGACCGCACGCGTGGCTTCCTGTACAACCGCGGGGCGCCGGGCGGCGACGGCCTGAAGGAGCTCACGCTGGAGCGTGACTAGCGCCACAGCGCATCGGGGCCGGGCGACGCAACCTCGCCCCTCCCCAACAGTCTTGTAAACGACGGCCCGTTGCCCCTCCCGCGGGAGGGGCGTCCTTGCGCGGCCGTCCTTCACCCAGAGAGGCCGGAGGAGACCACCGGTGACACCCACCCGCGCCGTGCGCCCCGTGAAGGGAGGACGGCGGCGCAGCCGGAGACGCGCGGACATGCCGCTGCTGGGCGGCGTCCGTCCCCCGATCGCGCTGCTGTGCGTACTGGTGCTCGCCCTCGCGGGCCTCACCGCGCAGGTGCTCGGCCCCGCCGGCGAGCAGGCCGTACCGCAGGCGGTGCTCTCCTCGCAGCAGCACTTCGCGCAGGACGGCGCCATCGCCCTGCGTGCCTCGATCGACGAGCGGGTCACCGACCTGAACCGCACCGCCGCCGCGCTGAACGCGGGACCGCCGGTGAAGCCCGAGCGCGTCCTGTCCGACCTGGGGAAGACATACCAGAAGTGGACCGGCACCACGGTCCTGGACCTGGAGAGCGGCAAGGTGCTGGCCGCCAGGGGTGAAACGATTCCCCTCGGATGGCTGGACAAGGACGTCCTCACCGGGGACACGGCTCTCAAACCCCGCATGGTGCGGCTGGAGACCGGTGACGTACGCCTGATGACCATGGCGGTCCTCGACTTCGAGGACCGTCCGCAGCAGTTGCTGCTCGCCTCCAACAGCCTGTCCGTGCCCGCCATCAACCTGGGCCAGTTCCGCTCCATGGCGGTCGTCGCCACCGGCGGGGAGATCCTCGCCACCGCAGGCTTCGAACAGTCCGAGGCGCTCAACACCGACCAGGAGCGCAAGGAACTGGCGTTCCTGCGGAAGCAGATGAGCGGGCTGTCCGCCCAGGCGGCACGGGAGACCGAGCAGGACCCGGTCAGCGCCAGGGAACCGGGCTCCCGCGGCTACCCCGGAGTCAGCGGGACCTTGGTCGGCGGCAGCTACAACGGCCGTGTCGCCACGGCCGGTTATGCCTCCCTCTCCTCCTCGGACCCGGAGGAGAAGAAGAGCGTCGGCGCGGGCCTCGGGCTCACCGTCGTCGCCCTGTTGCCCGTGGTCCAGCAGCAGGCCGCCGCTCCGGGCCGGGAGCTGTACGGGCTGCTGGCGGCCGGAGCCCTGGTGGTGCTCGGACTGCTCGCCGCGGCCGTGCTGTGGGCGACCGTGCAGCGGCCACTGCTGCGGCTGTTCCTGGAGTCCCGCCGACTGGCCCGGGGTGACCTGACCCGCCCGGTGGACGCGCCCCGCTGGGGTGAGGCCGCGCGCGTCGGCTCCGCACTGGAGAAGCTGCGCGCGCAGCTGGGCGGCCCGGCCGGTGATCCCGCGGGGCGCCAGCGCGTCAAGGGGCGGTTCGGGGTGCGCGGGCCACTCGCGCTGACCGCCGTACTGCTGCTGCTGTGGTGTGTGCCCGTCGGCCTCCTGCTGAACCGCACCGACGACTCCGTCAGCATCCCGGCCAGCATGGTCGCGGATCAGCGCGACCGTACCGACCTGGTCGCCGACCGGGTGCGCCGGGCCCTCAACGAGGCACAGGCGGACCTGGTCTCCACGTCCCGGCTGATCGACCCCGACGATGCCGACACCGGCCGCGCACTGCTCGAGAGAACCTTGCGCGAGCACACCCGCTACCAGGCGCTGTACCTCCTCGACGAGGACGGCGAGGTCGTCGCCCGGGCGGGTGAGAAGCCGCGCGCCGGCTTCGCCGACACGGACGACCTGCCGCTGGTCCGGGTGGCCGGCAAGGGCGCGAAGAAGCCGGTCGTCCAGGCCGGGGCGCCCGTGCCGGACCGCACGGGCATGACCCTGGTCGGCGAGATCCGGGTCGAGTTCCTCAACTCGCTGCTGAAGCGGCCCGGGCTCGGCGAGGTCCGCGTGGTGGACTCCAAGGTCGAGACCATCGCCGCCAGCGACGGCTTCCTGGCCTTCGAGGACCTGCCGCGCGACGCGCTCGCCGACCTCGTCCGGGCCGGCCGTGTCCACGCCGGCGCCGGCCCCGTCGAGAATGGCCTGCTGATCCGCGAAGGACGCGGGACCACGGTCGCCGCGGCCGCCCCGTTCTCCGGCGGCGGCGTGGCGGCCGACATCGGCTGGACCGTGGTGAGCTGGCAGAACGCCAAGGACTTCCAGATCACCCCGTACCAGCGCGAGGACCGCAGCGTCCTGGCGGGACTGCTCGGTCTCGCGCTGATCGTCGTCTGCCTCGGCTGGGTGTACCTGGTCGTGGCCCGGCCGATGCGTGCCCTGGCCACCAGCGCGGAGAAGCTGGCCGACGGCGACCTCAAGTCCGTGTTGTACCCCCGCTACCAGGACGAGGTCGGCGCCGTCGTACGCAGCCTCGAACTGCTGCGCCAGCAACTCCAGGCCCGTAAGCAGACCCAGGCACGCCGGCTCGCGGAGCCGGAGGCCGGCGTTCGGGGAAGGTGACCCAGCCGTGCTCTATCTGTACTTCGTCCTGCTCACCGGCAGTGCGGTGCTGCTCGTGGCGGGCATCGTGGAACAGCGCCGGCACTACGCCAGCCTGCACAGCATTCCGTCGCGCGTGCTGGTGAACGGCATCCGCGGCAAGTCCTCCATCACCCGGCTGTGCGCCGGGGCGCTGCGCGGCGGCGATCTGGTCACCGTGGCGAAGACCACGGGCACGGCGGCCCGGTTCATCCACCCCGACGCCACCGAGGAGCCGGTCTACCGCAAGTTCGGCATCGCCAACGTGGTGGAGCAGATCGGCATCGTGCGCCGGGCCGCCACCTACCGGCCCGACGCCCTCGTCATCGAGTGCATGGCCGTCATGCCGGCCCTGCAGGAGGTGAACCAGAGCAAACTGATCCGCTCCACGATCGGCGTGCTGTGCAACGTCCGCGAGGACCACCTCGCCGAGATGGGACCGACCCTCGACGACGTGGCGCGGTCGCTGTGCCGCTCCATGCCGGAGGACGGCATCTGCGTCACCGCGGAGAAGGAACGCTTCCACATCCTCCAGGAGGAGGCCGACGCCCGTAACTGCCAGTTGGTCTACGCCGACCCGGAGACCGTCACCGACGAGGAACTGCGCGGCTTCAGCTGGTTCACCTTCAAGGAGAACGTGGCGATCGCCCTCGTCGTGGCCGACCTGCTCGGCGTGGAACGGCGGGTCGCCCTGCAGGGCATGTACGACGCCCCGCCGGACCCGGGCGTGCTCTCCGTCGAGCGTTACGCGACGCCCGAGGGCAAGCGGCTCGCCTTCGCCAACGTCTTCGCGGCCAACGACCCCGAGTCGACGCTGATGAACATCAACCAGCTGCTCGACCTCGGAGCCATCCACCGGCCGCTGAACGTCGTGATCAACTGCCGGCCCGACCGTGTGGAGCGCAACGGCCAGATGGGCGAGATCATCCCCGACCTCAAGCCGGACCACGTCTTCGTCATCGGGCACCCCGCCAAGAGCGCGATCGACGCCATCCCCGCCGAGTGGCGCGACCGCGCGATCGACCTCGGCGGCGAACGGCGGTCGGCCGAGGAGTTCATGCCCGCCTTGCTGGAGCGACTGTCCGCCGACTCCTCCCTGGTCGCCATCGGCAACATCCACGGCCAGGGCGAGGAACTACTGGAGTACCTGGCCGAACTCCCCGCGGACGAGTCCGCCGCCGCCGAGGCCGACCGGCCCACGGCGACGGCGACGCCGGCCCAGCCGGCGCGCCTGGACCCCTACGCCTCGTACCCCATGGCCTACGAGGAGCGCTACCAGGCCTCCCAGACCCAGGAGATCCCAGTGGTCCGCATCCCCGCCCAGCCGTCGGGGCCGTACCCCGACGCCGGGTACCCCGAGCCGGCCCCCTACCAGCAAGGGCCGTACGCCGCTCCGGCCCAGCAGACATGGCAGTACGCCGACGAGCCCTACGGGTACGCCCCGGCAGACGACGGGGGACAGCCTCCCCGTTCCTGACGTCCACGGGCGGGGCCAGCGCCTCGCGCAGGACCGCCGATCGCCCCGCACCGAACCCGCACCCGTACCCCGTGCCCGGAGACCCCGTTGACCACCGCCGCCCTGACCCCCGAGATGGCCGCCCTCGGCATCGCCATCGGCCTGTTCTTCTCGTTGCTGTGCTACCTGACCACCAACCTGTCGCCCGGTGGCATGATCACGCCCGGCTGGCTCGCCCTGACGCTCATCGAGGACCTCCAGCGGGCGGCGATGGTGGTCGGCGTCACCGCCCTCACCTACGCGGGCACCAAGATCATGCAGCGGCTGGTGATCCTCTACGGCAAGCGGCTGTTCGCCGCGGTGGTCCTGCTGGGCGTGCTGCTCCAGGCCACCGTGATGATCGTGCTCTCGATCGAGTTCCCGCTGCTGTACGGCAACCAGACCCTCGGCTTCATCGTGCCCGGCCTGATCGCCTACCAGATGGTCCGCCAGCCCAAGGGGCCGACGCTGCTGGCGACCGGCACCGTCTCGCTCATGGCCTACATCGTCGTCGCCGCCGGACTGCTGCTCGGCATCATGCCCACCGTCTGAGAACCGGCGTCCCGGCGACCGACAACCCAGGAGAGAACACATGGCAGGGAAGAAGAAATCGAGGCCGGTCCTCTCCGGCCTCGTGGTGCTGGGGCTCGTCGCGACCTCCGGCTACCTCACCGTGGAGCTGCGCAAGCAGGAGGACAAGGGCGTCCCGGAGATCACGAACGTCGGCGTGCTGGACGGTTCGGACCGGGCCGGCGGCGCGGCGCAGACCCGTGACAAGGGCGGGGAGAGCTGGTCCCGGCTGGAGAACCCCGCCCGCTCCGTGCTGCGCGGGTCCGACGGCCAGGTCAAGGCGGTGTTCACCGACGGGGCGCGCACCGCGACCCTGGCCGGACCGGCCCGCACCTTCGCCGAGCCCTCGTCGACGAGCTCCAAGGTCTCCACGACGGACTGGGTCCGCCTCATGCCCGAGCCCTGGAAGAAGGGGGCGGACCAGCAGAAGTGGTTCAAGGACTGGTACGCCGAGTACAAGGCCAGCAAGGAGGACGACCTCCTGGCCATCGCCTTCCAATACGTCGCGGGCGCCAAGGAGAAGAAGGACGAGCAGGGCGCCGTCTACGCCGGTGACGCCAACTTCGGCCCCCTCAACACGAGCGGGGACGAGGGCGGCGACCTGCGCCTGGAGCAGTCCGACTTCTACGACTACCTCGGCGTCCCGTATCCCTTCCGGGACGGCGTGATCGGGCAGCCGGAGACCGCGCGCGCCCGGTCGATCGACTGCTCGGGCTACATGCGGATGATGTTCGGCTACCGCGCCCGCTACCCGCTCATGTCCTCGGACACCTCGGGCGACGGCCTGCCGCGCACCGCCAACGGCATGGCCCGCTCCAAGCAGGGTGCCGACATCCTGCCGCTCAGCGGCATATCGCCCAAGGACCGGCCCACCGGTATCGACCAGCTCCAGCCCGGGGACCTCGTCTTCTTCAAGCTCGACACCCGGACCAAGGAGCGCCTGGACCACGTCGGCATGGTGCTCGGCTACGACACCGAGGGCCACCTGCTCTTCGTCTCCAGCCGCGAGGAGGTCAACGGACCGACCATCGGTGATGTCGGCGGAGTGTCCCGGCTCGACGGCAACGGCTACTACGCCAAGACGCTGCGCAGCGCGAAGAGGCTGTGACCGGCCCGCGGCGGCGGGCGGTCACCCCTCGGCCGCGGCCGAGGCCTGGGCCTCGCCCCGGCGGCGGATCTGGTTGAACGTGAACTGGGCCAGGTCGTCCCCGGTCTTGTAGACCGCGGTGTCCTTGGGCGTCACGTCCTTGCCGTTGGTGAAGCCGGCGTTGGTGAAGTAGGCGTAGCGGCCGTAGGAGTTGCTGGTCGTGCGGCAGAAACCCGATTCGCAGAAGGGCTTGACGCCGCCGCCGGAGAGCGACTTGACGAAGCTCCTCTTGTCGGTCTGGCCCTTGGCCTTGAGGGCCTGTGCCTCGGTGTCGAAGACCGCCACTCCGACCGTCACCGCGATGCCGTCCTTGACGTAGGTCACGCGCATCAGGCGCGTGCAGCCATGGGCGGTGACGACCTTGGGGAGGGTGCCTCCGGCCGCCGAGGCGCAGTTCCTCGTGTCCGCCGTGGGGCCCTTCTTGTAGACCGTCTCACCCATGGTGAGCTGGGTGCCCGGGAAGAGGGTGGCCGGACTGAGCGGGGCCTTGTCCTTCTTCGCGCTGTCGATGAAGTCCTTCGGGTCCAGCGGGGGAGGGGCGCTGGTCGGGGCGAACGACGGGGCCGAGGCGGACTGGCTCGGGATGTCGGCCGACGGCAGGGAGGTCGGGGTGCCCTTGTTGTCGCCGCCCGCCGAGACGACGGCCACCGCGACAGCGGTGCCGACCGCGACGGTGGCGAACGCGCCGCCGCCGATCAGCAGCAGCCGGCGTCGCTTGTTGCGGGCCTCGGAGGCCTCGGCGAGCGCCGCCCAGTCCGGAGACTGGCCGCCCCCGCTGGTCCAGGGCTGCTGCGATTGTGGTTTCCAGGGATCCCACTGGGACGGAGGTCCCCCCTGCTGCCCGTAGCTCATGGGCCGCATCTTAGACGGGGCAAGGGGTGTGCTGGTCCGCCCGGATCGGTTCTCCAGCCCTTAGCGTTCCTCCCATGCACACGGGCAAAGGCGACATCTCCGGGTGGTTGGGGCGACTGCTGCCGGCCGTGGTGCTGCTGGTGTTTCCGCCGTCGTGGCAGGGCCTCGCGGCCGGGGTGTGGCCGTCGGTCGTGGTGGGTGTGCTGCGGGGGTTCGGTCGTCCGCGCGGTGGCCGTTCCGTGGTCCGGTGGTGCGCCGGGGCCGCCGTCGACGTGCTGCTCTCCCCGGTCGTCCCCTGGGTCCGGCCGGTGCGGCGCAGGACGCTGCGGAAGGCCGTCACGGTCTGTGCCGTCCTGTATGTTTCGGTGACCGAGCGGCTGCGGTGATACCGCGTTTTGACCCTTGTGGTGTACCCCGGTATTCTGCTTGTTCGTTGTGTATTGGCTTGCTCATTCTCACGGGACGGGCCCTTACACCGGTCCACCGGGCCGATGACCAGCGACCCCACGTACGCGGTATGCGTCGCCGCAGTGCGGTCCAGGCTGTCGTGATCGTTTCGGTGACCAGTTATGGACCATTCACTCGAAGCGAAGGCTACGAACCGTGCGTACGTACAGCCCCAAGCCCGGCGATGTGACGCGCCAGTGGCACGTCATCGACGCTCAGGACGTTGTCCTGGGTCGTCTCGCCACCACTGCCGCGACGCTCCTCCGGGGCAAGCACAAGCCGATCTACGCGCCGCACGTCGACGCTGGTGACTTCGTCATCATCATCAACGCCGACAAGGTGCACCTTTCCGGCAACAAGCGGACCCAGAAGATGGCGTACCGCCACTCCGGCTACCCGGGTGGTCTGCGCTCCGTCCGTTACGACGAGCTGCTCGACAAGAACCCCGAGAAGGCCATCGAGAAGGCCGTCAAGGGCATGCTTCCCAAGAACACGCTGGGCCGTCAGATGCTCTCGAAGCTGAAGGTCTACAAGGGTGACCAGCACCCGCACGGCGCGCAGCAGCCGCAGCCGTACGAGATCACCCAGGTCGCGCAGTAAGTCCGGCCACCCCCTAAGACTGAACAGAATCTGAGGAGAATCGTGGCCGAGACCACTGCCGAGCAGCCGCTCGAAGAGCTTGACATCGACAGCTACACCACCGAGTCCGAGGTGCCCGTCGAGGGCGAGTACACCTCGGAGTCCATGGCCTCCCGCTTCGGCGAGCCCCAGCCGGCCGCCGGCCTGGGCCGTCGCAAGAACGCCATCGCCCGCGTCCGGATCGTCCCGGGCACCGGCAAGTGGAAGATCAACGGTCGCACCCTCGAGGACTACTTCCCGAACAAGGTGCACCAGCAGGAAGTCAACGAGCCGTTCAAGGTTCTCGAGCTCGAGGGCCGCTACGACGTCATCGCCCGCATCGCCGGTGGCGGTGTCTCCGGTCAGGCCGGTGCGCTCCGTCTCGGTGTCGCCCGTGCGCTGAACGAGGCGGACGTCGACAACAACCGCGGTCCGCTGAAGAAGGCCGGCTTCCTCAAGCGCGACGACCGTGCGGTCGAGCGCAAGAAGGCCGGTCTGAAGAAGGCCCGCAAGGCTCCGCAGTACAGCAAGCGCTAATCGCGTCGCCTGTCCTTGCGACTGGCTTCGCAACGATCGCCCCGGCGGCACGGACGTGCTGCCGGGGCGGTTCGTTTACACAACCCCTACAGTTCCCGGACAGGCTCAAGGGATGTACTGGGGGTGTGAGCCGCATTCTCTTCAGCAATTCGGAGGACACCACTGTGGGACGACTCTTCGGCACGGACGGCGTGCGCGGTGTCGCCAACGCGGATCTGACGGCGGAGATGGCCCTCGGCCTCTCCGTGGCCGCGGCACACGTACTGGCCGAGGCGGGCACGTTCGAAGGACACCGGCCGAGCGCCGTGGTCGGGCGTGACCCCCGTGCGTCCGGGGAGTTCCTGGAAGCCGCCGTCGTCGCGGGCCTCGCCAGCGCGGGCTTGGACGTCCTGCGGGTCGGCGTGCTGCCGACGCCCGCCGTGGCGTATCTGACCGGAGAACTCGGTGCCGACCTCGGTGTGATGCTCTCCGCGAGCCACAACGCCATGCCCGACAACGGCATCAAGTTCTTCGCCCGCGGTGGGCACAAGCTCGCCGACGAGCTGGAGGACCGGATCGAGTCCGTCTACGAGGAGCACCGCACCGGCGCCCCGTGGGACCGCCCGACCGGCTCCGGCGTGGGCCGCGTACGCGAGTACGACGAGGGCTTCGACCGGTACATCGCGCATCTGCTGGGTGCCCTGCCGAACCGGCTCGACGGGCTGAAGGTCGTCCTCGACGAGGCGCACGGCGCCGCCTCCCGGGTCTCGCCCGAGGCGTTCCAGCGGGCCGGTGCCGACGTCGTCACCATCGGGGCGGAGCCGGACGGGCTCAACATCAACGACGGGTGCGGTTCGACGCACCTGGACAAGATCAAGGCCGCCGTCCTCGAGCACGGAGCCGATCTGGGCATCGCGCACGACGGGGACGCCGACCGGTGCCTCGCCGTCGACCACACCGGCGAGGAGGTCGACGGGGACCAGATCCTCGCCGTGCTCGCCCTGGCGATGCGGGAGCGCTCCGCGCTGCGGTCCGAGACGGTCGTGGCCACCGTGATGTCCAACCTCGGGTTCAAGCTGGCCATGGAGCGCGAGGGCATCCGGCTGGTGCAGACCGCCGTCGGCGACCGGTACGTGCTGGAGGAGATGAAGGAGCACGGATTCGCCCTCGGGGGCGAACAGTCCGGGCACGTCATCATCCTCGACCACGCGACGACCGGGGACGGAACGCTGACCGGGCTGCTGCTGGCGGCCCGGGTCGCCGAGAGCGGGCGTACGCTGCGCGAACTCGCCGGGGTCATGGAGCGGTTGCCGCAGGTGCTGATCAATGTGCCGGACGTCGACAGGTCCCGGGTGGGGACGTCCGCGGAGCTCGCGACGGCCGTCGCGGACGCGGAGCGGGAGCTGGGGGCGACCGGGCGGGTGCTGCTTCGGCCCTCCGGGACCGAGCCGTTGGTGCGCGTGATGGTCGAGGCGGCCGATATCGAGCAGGCCCGGTCTGTCGCGGGGCGGCTCGCCGACGAGGTGAAGTCCGCGCTCGGTTAGGGAAAGCGGCGGGGGCTGCGATCGTCTGCGGGCCGCGGGTTGCTCGTGGCTCGTCGCGCCACGCGGCGGAGCCGCCCGTGGACACGGCCCCGCGCCCCTGAGGGCGCTGCCCCCGGTCCCTTTCTAGAGCCGCCGGCGTTGCTTCCCCCAGAACCACTTCTGCGCCAGCAGGGTCAGCGTCCCGGCCAGGATGATGCCCAGCAGGTTCAGCAGGAGCTGCTGGGTGGAGCCCCAGGTCTGACCCATGTCGCCGTAGCTCAGGGCCACCGCCGCGTTCGCGGCGGCCGGGATCGTGGTCACCGAGATGGCCACCCCGACCAGGGCGCCCGACTTGGCGGAGGTCAGGGAGAGGGTTCCGGCGATTCCGGCGAGGACCGCCACGACGAAGGACAGCAGGTCGGGGGCGTAGATGAAGCCCGTGTTGGGCCGGTCGGCTTCCAGCCGGGCCTCGGTGAACAGGCCGACCGCGTCCATGAAGAGGCTGAAGCCGACCGTCGCCGCCATCGCCGCAGCGAAGCCCGCCAGCAGGGCGATCAGTGAGCGCAGCGCGAGGCGCGGCCGGTGGCGCACGATCGCGGTGCTGAGGCCGGCGAGGGGGCCGAACTCGGGGCCCACCGCCATGGCGCCCACGATCAGGATCGCGTTGTCCAGGACCACACCGCAGGCCGCGATCAGCGTGGCGAGCGTGATGAAGGCCAGGTAGGTGGCCGAGAGGGTCGACTCCTCGTGGGTCGCCTCGGTCAGCTGCTCCCAGAGCACGGCGTCCGCGCCCTCGCCCGGGGCGTCCGCCTCGGCCTGGTCGGCCCGCTCCGACAGGGACAGGTCGATGGCCTCGACGGCGATCGAACCATCCGTGTCGATCCCCACGTCCCGCAGCCTGGCGAGCAGTTCGTCACCCGCCTCTCGTGCCACGTCGCACATCACCACGTCCCCCGCGGGGTCGCGGGCGGCGCCCGGCAGCACGACGAGGTGGGTGGTACCGACCGTCTTGCCGATGAGCCGCAGCACCTCGTCGGTCTTCCCGGACGGTGTGATCAGACGCAGATGGAGCATGGCGCTCATCCAACCCGCTTTTCTCCGGACGTCACAACTTGCGCAGGCTGAGCCGCTGCACCTTGTGGTCCGGGCCCTTGCGCACGACGAGGGTGGCGCGGCCCCGGGTGGGGGCGATGTTCTCCACCAGGTTGGGCCGGTTGATGGTGCGCCACATCGTCCGGGCGTAGTCCAGGGCCTCCTCCTCCGAGACCTGGGTGTACTTGCGGAAGTACGAGGACGGGTTCTGGAAGGCGGTCGCACGCAGCTTGCGGAAGCGGCTGAGGTACCAGGTCTCGATGTCCTCGACGCGGGCGTCGACGTACACGCTGAAGTCGAAGTAGTCGGCGAGACCGACGCGGGTGCGGCCGTCCTTGCCGGGCAGGGCCGGCTGGAGGACGTTCAGGCCCTCGACGATCAGGATGTCGGGGCGGCGGACCGTGAGCCTCTTGTCCGGGACGATGTCGTAGATCAGGTGGGAGTAGACGGGCGCGGTGACCTCGTCCTTGCCGGCCTTGATGTCGGCGACGAAACGGGTCAGGGCGCGGCGGTCGTATGACTCCGGGAAGCCCTTGCGGGACATCAGGCCGCGGGCCTGGAGCTCCCGGGTGGGCAGCAGGAAGCCGTCGGTGGTGACCAGCTCGACGCGTGGGTGCTCGGGCCAGCGCGAGAGCAGCGCCTGGAGGAGGCGGGCGACCGTCGACTTGCCCACGGCGACCGAGCCGGCCACGCCTATGACGAACGGGGTGCCCGACTGGGAGCCCTTTTCGCCCAGGAAGGTGTTCAGCGCTCCTCTCAGGCCGTCGGTGGCGCCGACGTAGAGGTTGAGAAGCCGGGACAGCGGGAGGTAGATGTCCCGCACCTCGTCGAGGTCGATCACGTCGCCGAGACCGCGCAGCTTCTCGACCTCCTCGGCCGTCAGTGGCAGCGGCGTCTTGTCACGCAACGCGCTCCACTCGGCTCGGGTGAGGTCGACGTAGGGAGTCGCCTCCGGGCGGGGCCGGTGGGCGCTCCGGGGCATCGAGGAGACCGGAGAGATCACAGTCCATTGTGACGGGCGTACGAACGGATGGTGAGGTGGGATCCGTCACGCGGGCTCTTCTCTCGCCCCGGGAAGGCGGAAACCGGCCGGGCCTCTCGCGGGCTGAGGGGTTCGTACCCCGGTGGGAATTTCCGATTCCGGGCACGCTTCGGCCGGTTCGGCGCGGGAATCGCCCCTAAGCTGCCGCCCATGTGTGGAATCGTGGGATACGTGGGGCCGCAGTCCGCGCTCGATGTCGTGATGGCCGGGCTGAAGCGGCTGGAGTACCGGGGGTACGACTCGGCGGGTGTCGCCGTCCTGGCCGACGGCGGGCTGGCGACGGCCAAGAGGGCCGGCAAGCTCCTCAACCTGGAGAAGGAACTGGAGGGCAGGCCGCTGCCGACCGGCGCGACGGGCATCGGGCACACCCGCTGGGCCACGCACGGCGGGCCGACGGACTCCAACGCCCACCCGCACATCGACAACGCGGGACGGGTCGCGGTGGTGCACAACGGCATCATCGAGAACTTCGCCCCACTGCGGGCCGAGCTCGCGGAGCGCGGCCACGACCTGGCCTCGGAGACGGACACCGAGGTCGTCGCCCACCTGCTCGCCGAGGAGTTCTCCTCCTGCGCGGACCTCGCCGAGGCGATGCGGCTGGTGTGCCGGCGGCTGGAGGGCGCTTTCACGCTGGTCGCCGTGCACGCCGACGAGCCGGACGTGGTGGTGGGCGCCCGGCGGAACTCGCCCCTGGTGGTCGGCGTGGGTGAGGGCGAGGCCTTCCTCGCCTCGGACGTCGCCGCGTTCATCGCCCACACGCGCTCCGCGATCGAGCTCGGCCAGGACCAGGTGGTGGAGCTGCGCCGGGACGGCGTGACGGTCACGGGCTTCGACGGCCGCTCCGCCGACGTGCGCTCATACCACGTCGACTGGGACGCGTCGGCCGCCGAGAAGGGCGGCTACGACTACTTCATGCTCAAGGAGATCGCCGAGCAGCCCAAGGCGGTCGCCGACACGCTCCTGGGCCGTATCGACGGGTCCGGTTCACTGACCCTGGACGAGGTGCGGATTCCCCCGCGGGTGCTGCGGGAGATCGACAAGGTCGTCATCATCGCCTGTGGTACGGCCTTCCACGCCGGGATGATCGCCAAGTACGCGATCGAGCACTGGACGCGGCTGCCGTGCGAGGTGGAGCTGGCGAGCGAGTTCCGCTACCGGGACCCGATCCTGGACGCGCAGACGCTCGTCATCGCCATCTCCCAGTCCGGCGAGACCATGGACACGCTGATGGCGCTGCGGCACGCCCGCGAGCAGGGCTCCAGGGTGCTGGCGATTTGCAACACCAACGGTTCGACGATTCCCCGTGAGTCGGACGCGGCGCTGTACACGCACGCCGGGCCGGAGGTGGCCGTCGCCTCGACCAAGGCGTTCCTGACGCAGCTGGTGGCCTGTTACCTGGTCGCCCTGTATCTGGGCCAGGTCCGGGGCACCAAGTGGGGCGACGAGATCCGGGCGGTGGTCCGCGACCTGTCGTCGATCGCCGGTGCGGTGGAGCAGGTGCTCGGGACCATGGAGCCCGTACGGGAGCTGGCGCGCTCGCTCGCCTCGAAGGACACCGTGCTGTTCCTGGGGCGGCACGTCGGCTACCCCGTGGCGCTGGAGGGCGCGCTGAAGCTGAAGGAACTGGCGTACATGCACGCCGAGGGGTTCGCGGCGGGGGAGTTGAAGCACGGGCCGATCGCCCTGATCGAGGAGGACCTGCCGGTGGTCGTGGTGGTGCCGTCGCCGCGCGGGCGGTCGGTGCTGCACGACAAGATCGTTTCCAACATCCAGGAGATCCGGGCCCGGGGCGCGCGGACGATCGTGATCGCGGAGGAGGGCGACGAGGCGGTGGTGCCGTACGCCGACCATCTGATCCGGATCCCGGTCACGCCGACGCTGCTTCAGCCGATGGTGGCGACCGTGCCGTTGCAGGTGTTCGCCTGTGAGCTGGCCACGGCCCGGGGCAACGAGGTGGATCAGCCTCGGAACCTGGCGAAGTCGGTGACGGTGGAGTAGTCGGCCTTGAGGGCGTCGACGAAGGCGGTGAAGGCACCGGTCGGGACGGTGACAGTCGCTCTGGCCGGGGTTTTTGAGTCGCGGATGGCTATGTGGGTGGGGGCCGGGGCGATCTCCACGCAGGAGTCGCCGTCGCCAGGCCCTGAATAGGATGACTTTCGCCAGTTGCCGGTGGTGTCCATAGGGCGCCTCACAGCTCCTTAGCCAGCCTGTGGATGAATTCGCGGGACCGCTCGGCGTCGAGCGACACCGACTCCACTTTACGGAAGAGCGTTCGAAAGGCGGCGAGCTGGGCTTCGGAGTCGATGAAGGCGGCGCCTTGCGGCCCGTCACGTACGACTGTGTCGAGCTTGGGGACGGCGCCGCCTGCGTACGTCATGGCGCTCGCGGCTCCGGCGAAGTCCTCCAAGTCGAAGGGGATGACGCGCACGGTCACGTCGTCCGCTTCGGAGAGTTCGAGCAAGTGAACGAGTTGGGCTCGTGAGGTGGCGCGGTCACTGACCATGATGCGCAAGGCCGCCTCGTGAATGACGGCTTCGTAAGGCTTGGGAGCAGGGCCGTTGAGGATCACCTTGCGCTGCATCCGGTGCCGGACGCGCAACTCGACTTCATCCTCCGGGAGTTCGGGGATCCTGTAGGCGAAGACGGCGCGAGCGTAGGCCTCGGTCTGGAGCGGACCTGGGATGTACAGGAACTGCGCCTCCCGTAGGAAGGTGGCGTGGTGCTCCAACTCGGCGAGGGCGAGGAAGGGTGTGGGCAGCAGCCCCCGGTAGTCCTCCCACCAACCGCGTGTCCGATCGGTTGCCACCGCAACCAGAGCGTCGATGAACACCTCGTCCGTGCACACGTAGTGGGCCGCCAGGCGGCGCAGGCGCTTCGCGCTCACCCCGGCGAGGCCGGCCTCGATCTGGCTGATCTGCGGGGCGCTGACCCCGAGTAGGGCCGCCGCCTCGCGGGCTGTGAGACCCGCTGCGTCGCGGAGTCTTCGCAGTTCGAGGGCCAGGCGCATCTGTCGCGCGGTTGGCTCGCTCCTCAGTGCCATCGCTTGCCTCCCAATGCGCCTGTCAGCGCGACTCGTTCGGGTGTCAGGGTATGCGATCGGCTTGCAGAACTTAAACAGTAAGACCTACTGTCCGTGATGCGACGCACACGCTGCGGATTGCCGGGGATTCCGGAAGCGCACCGCCCCGTCCTGCCGTGACGGCTGCGGCAATGACACCGCCCCTCATGACCTCAACCCTCCACTCTGGAACGGGAGTTCACGCATGCCTGAATGCGAGTCCGACGGGCCCTGGGAGTACACCCTGTACATCCCGAACGACCTGCGTGCCGTCACGGTCAGTCGCCGTACTCTCCGCCTGATCCTCACGATGCACGGGCTGATCCGCCTGGGTGACGTAGCCGAGCTGCTGGCGGCCGAGCTGGTCTCCAACGCCGTACGTCACACCAAGGGGCCCGCCGCCCTGCGCGTGCGATGGTCGGCCGGGGTGCTGCGCATCGGGGCGTGGGACGCCGACCCGGAGCCACCCGGGCCGCCAGGGTCGTTCGAGCGGGCCGCCGACTCCGAGGAGGGGCGGGGACTCGCGCTGGTCCGGGCGTGTTCCGACCTGTGGGGCTGGCAGCCGCTGACGAGAGACGGCAACCGGGGCAAGTACGTGTGGTGCGAGCTGACTCCGGCTGCGTGAACGTTTTCCCGGTGCACACATGGTCACATCAGCTCACGAGGGCATGCATCGCATCTTTCAGGAGCGGCCCGAGATCCTGGCTCCCGTGTTCGGGGTGCTGGGTGTCCCGTTATCCGCGAAGGCGACCGTGGACGCTGTCACGACCGACGTGACGGAGGCCCGGCCGTTGGAGCGGCGTGTGGACACCGTGCTGCGCATCGGCCCGTCCGATGGCGAGGACTTTCTGCTCGCGATCGAGTCGCAGTCGGGCAAGGTCGCCGGCAAGGAGCGGAGCTGGGCGTACTACGTCGCCTTTCTCCAGGCGAAGTACGGCCTGCCCGTCCTGCTTCTCGTGGTCTGCCAGGACAGAGCCACAGCCAAGTGGGCGGCCGGTCCCTTCGACTGCGGCACGCGGGGGTGGACGGCACAGCGAACCCACCCGCTGGTCGTCGGGCCGGAGAACCTGCCGGTGATCACGGACACCCGGACCGCGGCGAAGAACCTCGCGCTGGCCGTGCTTTCGGCCCTGGCGCACGCCCGCAGTGCCGACTCCGACGCCATACTGAATGCGCTGACGACCGCCCTTCATGAGACGCGCAAAACGGACCCTGAAACCGCCGACTACTTCTACGACTTCCTGGAAATCAGCCTGGGCGACAGCCCAGCCGGAAAGAAACTGAAGGAAATCATGTCGTTCGTCAACTACTTCCCCGGCCGGGGGACGGTCCGCGAGACGGCCTACCTCGAAGGCAAGGCAGAAGGCAAGGCGGAAGGCAAGGCCGAGGGGGAGGCCAAGGGCGTCCTGTACGTTCTGGAGGTGCGCGGTATCCCCGTACCGGACTTCGTACGCGAACGTGTCACGACCTGCAAGGACCTGGAGCGTCTCGATGCGTGGCTGGAGCGTTCCCGCACCGTCGCGCGCGCGGAGGACCTGTTCGTCGAGGACCCGGAGGTTCCGGGGGCCGGTCCTGAACGGGCTTGAGTCGACCTGGTCGCCGGTGAGCGGTCCGCAGGTGTCGGAGGGCCCGTAGAGTGCCCGGATGAGCATCATCGGGGTCGGAATCGACGTCGCCGAGATCGAGCGGTTCGCGGCGTCGCTGGAGCGTACGCCCGCGCTGGCCGAGCGGCTGTTCGTGGAGCGGGAGCTGTTGCTGCCCAGCGGGGAGCGGCGAGGGGTGGCCTCCCTTGCCGCGCGGTTCGCGGCCAAGGAGGCCCTGGCCAAGGCGCTCGGCGCTCCGGCCGGGCTGCTCTGGACCGACGCCGAGGTGTGTGTCGAGGACAGTGGGCAGCCCCGGCTGCGGGTGAGCGGTACCGTCGCCGCCCGGGCCGCCGAACTCGGGGTGCGGTCCTGGCATGTGTCGCTGAGTCACGACGCGGGCGTGGCCTCCGCCGTCGTGATCGCCGAGGGCTGAGGAGCGGCCCGGGGCGCGTCAGGACATGGCCCAGACGAGCGTCGCCGTGCCGATGACGCCGACGGTGCCCAGGGTCGCACCCGCCGCCGCCGACCAGAGCCGGCCCGTGCCCTTGCGGGCGTAGTGGACACCCATCGCCCCGAAGGTCACCGCGAGCGCGCCGGCCAGCAGCGAGAAGGGGATCAGGAACGCCCACGCGGTCACGGCCGAGAAGGCGCCGAGGATCAGGGCGGTGGGGCCCAAGGCGGTGGCGGGGCTGTCTGCTTCGTTGAGTGCTGCCGAACCGGTCATGCTTCACCGCTCCCCGTTTTGAACGAGTTCAAAACACGGTTCGAGCATACGCCCGCGGTGCGGTCCCTGAGGAGAAGGCCCCGAAGCCCCCGCCGGGTGTGGCGGCGGAGGCTGCGGGGAGCCGAGTCAGCAGATCGACTGGCTGCTGTTCACCCGCGTGATGTTGCGGAACGTCGTGTTCTCGCCACACGGGCTCTCCCTGATGGCCGAGTTGGTGACCGTCAGGTTCTGGATGGTGATGTCCTTGTTGTTCGGGAACTCCGAGCGGGCGGCAAGCCGCAGTTCACCGCCGCCGGTGACCGTGCCCCTTTGCGTCGCGAGGCTGACGTTGTAGCAGTTCTCGATCAGGACCGAGTTGTTGCCCGTGTTCGAGAGCGTCACCCTGTCGATGACGGCCCCGCCGCTCTCCGAGACGCAGAACACCCCGCGCCCGCCGCCGCGCGCGATGACCTCGCCGACGCGGATGTTGGTGGGGTAGCCGCTGCCGACCCGGCCGTTGCGGTTGGCCATGCGGAAGGCGGCGTAACCGGTGCCGGTGCCCGCGTTCTCCGCGTCGACCTTGGTGACGGTGGCGTTGACGGTCTGGTTGAGCAGCAGACCGGACTCGCCCACGTTGCGTGCGGTGACCGTGCCGATGGTGATGCCGTCGACGCCGTAGGTCTCCACCGCGTGGCTGGACGCGCCGGAGACGTAGACGTTGTCGATGCGGACGTTGCGCGTCCACTGGCTGGTGTCGCCCCGGTTGTCGATGCGGACGCCCAGGCCGCGTGAGAGGCGCATGTCGATCTGGCCCAGCACCACGTTCTGGACGTTGCGCAGGAAGATGCCGTACAGCGGGGTGCCGGTGAGCTTGAGGTTCTGGACCTCCACGTCGCGGGTGCCGCGCGAGTAGACCGGCGCCTGGTCGCCCGAGCCGCTGCCGGTGACGTTGATCGTGCCGCAGACGTCGAGGATCGTGTAGCTCGGCAGGGAGATGCGCGAGCCCGCCGAGACGGAACCCGAGCCGCGGACCACGACCCGTTCCTTTGACGTGCGCCCGGCGCTGAGGCTGTTGACGGCCGCCTGGACGGCCGCGCGCATGTCGGTTCCGGTGTAGACCGTGCTGCCGCCGCGCCGGGCGGTCCAGTTGCCGCCGCTCTGCACGGCCTCGGCCTGGTAGGAGCCGTCTCCGCAGGCCAGTGCTCGCGTGGGGGCGGCCGTGGCGGGGGCGGTCAGGGTGCCGGCCGCGGTGAGGAGGGCGGTGGCACCGGCGGCGGCCAGTAATGCGGCTCTGCGTCCCATGGGGGGCCTCGGTTTCGTCGGGTGTGGGGGAGTGTGCAAGCGCTTTCTGCGCGGCCGGGAGTCTGGCAAAGGGGCGGCAAGGCGTCAATGGATGCGACACGGTTCGCAGAGGGGGGAGATGCGGGAGGTGCGTGTGAGGGGGAGTGGCCCGGCGGCCGTACGGGAAACTCCACCGCATGCGTACTGCGTACAGCGTGGAGACGGTCCGGAACGCCGAACGGGAGCTGATGGCGCGGCTGCCGGAGGGGGCGCTGATGCAACGTGCCGCCGCCGGGCTCGCCGCGGCCTGCGCCGACCTGCTGGGGCGGGTGTACGGCAGCAGGGTCGTGCTGCTGGTCGGCAGCGGCGACAACGGGGGCGACGCCCTGTTCGCCGGGGCCCGGCTGGCTCGTCGGGGGGCCGGGGTCACGGCCGTGCTGCTCGCCCCGGACCGGGCACACACGGCGGGACTCGCGGCGTTGCGGCGGGCCGGGGGGCGGGCCGTCGGGGCCGGTGAGGGCGAGCCGCTGGCCGAGGGCGCGGACCTCGTCGTCGACGGCATCGTCGGGATCGGCGGGAAAGGCGGGCTGCGGCCGGACGCCGTGCCGTTGGCCGCAGCCGCGGGGCGGTCGAGGGGGGCCGTGGTCGCCGTCGATCTTCCGAGCGGTGTCGACGCCGACACGGGGGAGGTCCACGGAATCGCGGTCCGGGCCGATCTGACCGTCACCTTCGGGACGCACAAGCCGGGGCTCCTGATCGACCCCGCACGCGAGTACGCGGGGTCGGTGCGCCTGGTCGACATCGGGCTGGAGCTGCCGGCCGAGGCGGAGCTGGAGGCGTTGCAGCACCGGGACGCGGCCCGGTTGCTGCCGGTGCCGCGGGCGGAGAGCGACAAGTACCGGCGGGGCGTGGTCGGCATCGCCGCCGGGTCGGCGCGCTACCCGGGGGCCGCCGTGCTGGCCGTCGCGGGCGCGCTGCGGGGTGGGGCCGGGGCGGTTCGGTACGTCGGACCGGCCGGGGACGCGGTCATCGCGCGGTTCCCCGAGACGCTGGTGTCGGATCAGGGGCCGAAGCACGCCGGGCGGGTGCAGGCGTGGGTCGTCGGACCGGGGGCCGGGGACGACGCGGCGACGGTGGCGGAGGTGCTGGCGGCGGAGGTGCCGGTGCTGATCGACGCGGACGGGTTGCGGCTGGCGGACGCGGAGGTCGTTCGGGGGCGGCGGGCGCCGACGCTCATGACGCCGCATGCGGGCGAAGCGGCGGCGCTGCTGGGGGTGGAGCGGGGGGAGGTCGAAAGGGGTCGGCTGACCGCGGTGCGGGACCTGGCGCGGCGGTACGGGGCGACCGTGTTGCTGAAGGGGTCCACGACCTTGGTGGCCGACTCCGGGGGCGGGGCGGTGCGGGTGAACCCGACGGGCACGGGGTGGCTGGCCACGGCCGGGAGCGGGGACGTGCTGTCGGGGCTGGCCGGGTCGTTGCTGGCGGCGGGGCTGTCCGCGAGGGACGCCGGGAGTGTGGGGGCGTATGTGCACGGGCTGGCCGGGAGGCTGGCGGCGGACGGGGCGCCGGTGGGGGCACATGATGTGGCGGCGGCCATTCCGCAGGCCTGGCGGA
This sequence comes from Streptomyces sp. NPDC092370, assembly GCF_044755265.1. Classification (NCBI taxonomy): domain Bacteria; kingdom Bacillati; phylum Actinomycetota; class Actinomycetes; order Kitasatosporales; family Streptomycetaceae; genus Streptomyces; species Streptomyces sp. NPDC092370. Next base: position 283,167 of record NZ_JBIVQO010000008.1, read on the forward strand.
ACGTGCTGGGCTGAGCCGCCGGCCGGGGACCGAGGGCCGTGAGGCTGTGGTCGACGCTGTACGACACGCCCATGCCGTACTCCCGCTTCTTCAGCGGCGGGCAGGCGCTCCCCGGTGTCCACGGCTCGCTCCGCACCGCCGTCGGCACGATGGCCGCGTCGATCTCAGCGTGGGCGACGCGCGAGGCCGGGGGGCGTGCTCAGGAAGGGCGGCCGGGTGTTCGTGCGGGGCCGGCCGGCCCGGGACGTAGCCGAACCGTCGACGGAGCCCTCTGAGACACTGGGCGCGATGAGCGAGAGAACAGCCCCGCGGACCGCGTTCCTGCGGGCCCGTGCCGAGATCGACCTGGCCGCCCTGCGGGCCAATGTGCGGGCCCTGCGTGCCCATGCGCCGGGCGCGGCCGTGATGGCCGTGGTGAAGTCCGAGGCATACGGCCACGGGGCTGTGCCGTGTGCCCGGGCGGCCGTGGCCGCGGGGGCGACCTGGCTGGGCACGGCCACGCCCGAGGAGGCCCTGGCCCTGCGGGCCGCCGGACTGCCGGGCCGCATCATGTGCTGGCTGTGGACGCCCGGCGGACCGTGGCGTGAGGCGATCGAGGCCGAGCTGGACGTGTCCGTCAGCGGCATGTGGGCCCTGGAGGAGGTCGTCGAGGCGGCCAGGGGGGCCGGCCGGCCCGCCCGGGTGCAGTTGAAGGCGGACACGGGGCTCGGGCGCAACGGCTGCCAGCCCGGGGACGACTGGGCAGCGCTGGTCCGCGAGGCGCTGCGGGCCGAGGCCGAGGGGCTGCTGCGCGTCACGGGCCTGTGGTCGCACTTCGCCTGCGCGGACGAGCCCGGGCATCCCTCCATCGCCGCCCAGCTCGCCGTCTTCCGCGAGATGGTCGCGTACGCCGAGGAGCGGGGCGTGCGGCCCGAGGTCCGGCACATCGCCAACTCGCCGGCCACCCTCACGCTCCCCGAGAGCCACTTCGACCTGGTCCGCACCGGCATCGCCACCTACGGCATCTCGCCCAGCCCCGAGCTCGGCACCCCGGCCGACTTCGGACTGCGCCCCGTCATGACGCTGTCCGCCTCGCTGGCCCTGGTCAAGCGCGTACCGGCCGGGCACGGCGTCAGCTACGGACACGGGTACGTGACTCCCGGCGAGACCACTCTCGGCCTGGTTCCGCTGGGCTACGCGGACGGCGTCCCGCGGCACGCCTCCTCGGCCGGGCCGGTCCTGGTCGAGGGCAAGTGGCGCACCATCGCCGGGCGGGTCGCCATGGACCAGTTCGTGGTGGATCTGGGCGGCGACGAGCCCGCCGCGGGGGCCGAGGCGGTCCTCTTCGGCCCCGGGGGCCGCGGCGAGCCCACCGCCGAGGACTGGGCCCAGGCGGCCGGAACCATCGCCTACGAAATCGTGACCCGAATCGGAACGCGTGTTCCTCGCGTCTATGTGAATGAGGAACAGGACGGGTAACTCGTCCAGAGAACCTGTCACGCGAGAAGCGACGGTCACCCAGGCAACACCGGCATCACCGGACCCGACGAGTCACCCGATCGGCAGCCCGGCGAAGAGGAGCGTTACGTGAGCGAGAGCAGTGCGGAGGTCGTCGTCGACGTCGCCTCCGCGGCCGTCGCGGCCTCCGCCGCGGGGGCGGCGGGAGGCTGGCGCCGGGCGACCGGTCTCGCCGGCGTGGCGATAGGCGTGGTGGCCACGGGCGCGGCCGCCGGTGTCGCCCTGGAGCGGATGACGGTCGGCCGGGGCATGCGCCAGAAAGCCCGGCTCGCCCTGGACTCGGCGGGACCGTACGGCTCGTTGCGCGGCATGCCCGGCAAGGCGTTCGCGGACGACGGCACCGAGCTGTACTACGAGGTCGACGACATCGACCAGGAGGCCGCCCCGGCGGCCATCGGCCCCCGCCGCCGCCGGCTCTTCGGCCGCAAGTCCCCCGCGCCCGTCACCGTCGTCTTCAGCCACGGCTACTGCCTGAGCCAGGACTCCTGGCACTTCCAGCGGGCGGCCCTGCGGGGCGTCGTACGGACCGTGCACTGGGACCAGCGCAGCCATGGCCGGTCCGGGCGGGGTGTGGCGCAGACGCGGGACGACGAGCCGATCACCATCGAGCAGCTGGGCCGGGACCTGAAGGCCGTCATAGACGCGGCAGCCCCCGAGGGCCCGCTGGTGCTGGTCGGGCACTCCATGGGCGGCATGACCGTGATGGCGCTGGCCGACCAGTACCCGGAGCTGATCCGCGAGCGGGTGGTCGGGGTCGCCTTCGTGGGGACGTCCTCGGGGCGGCTCGGCGAGGTCAACTACGGCCTGCCCGTCGCCGGGGTCAACGTGGTGCGGCGGGTGCTGCCCGGGGTGCTGAAGGCGCTGGGACAGCGGGCCGAGCTCGTGGAGAAGGGGCGCCGGGCGACGGCCGACCTGTTCGCCGGGATCATCAAGCGGTACTCGTTCGCCTCCCGGGACGTCGATCCGGCCGTCGCCCGGTTCGCCGAGCGGATGATCGAGAGCACGCCGATCGACGTGGTCGCCGAGTACTACCCGGCGTTCAACGACCACGACAAGACCGAGGCGCTCGTCCACTTCGCGGACCTGCCGGTGCTCGTCCTGGCCGGGGTGCAGGACCTCGTCACGCCGAGTGAGCACAGCGAGGCCATCGCCGATCTGCTCCCCGAGGCCGAACTGGTGCTGGTGCCGGACGCGGGGCACCTGGTGATGCTGGAACACCCGGAAGTGGTCACCGACCGCTTCGCCGACCTGCTCACCCGCGCGGGTGCCGTGCCCGCAGGGGCTACCGTGAAGGGCTATGGAAGCAGCAGCACCGCACAGCCCGGCTGAGCCCGGATCCGTCCAGACCGTCGTCACGTCCCCCGAGCAGATGCGAGAGCTGGGCCGCCGGCTCTCGAAACTGCTCCGCGCGGGTGATCTGGTGATGCTCAGCGGGGAGCTCGGCGCGGGCAAGACGACGCTGACCCGCGGCCTGGGCGAGGGGCTCGGCGTCCGCGGAGCCGTCACCTCGCCGACCTTCGTGATCGCCCGGGTGCATCCCTCCCTGGGGGACGGGCCACCGCTCGTCCATGTCGACGCCTACCGGCTCTCCGGCGGTCTCGACGAGATGGAGGACCTGGACCTCGACGTCTCGTTGCCCGACTCCGTGGTCGTCGTGGAGTGGGGCGAGGGCAAGGTCGAGGAGCTGACCGAGGACCGGCTCCAGGTCGTGATCCACCGGGCGGTGGGTGACACGACCGACGAGGTCCGGCACATGACGGTCACCGGCGTGGGCGAACGCTGGGCCGCGGCGGACCTGAGCGTGCTCGCCGCCTGAGTGCGATGTGCGGTCATCCGATGAACGTTCCGACAAGACGTCGGCAAGATGTTGCGTTCGGCGTCTTGTGCGTGGTCACATGGTATCCAGTCCGTAGTTAGGTCTACCTAACTATGTTGCCCCGGCCCTTCGGGAGGCGTCCATGTCGGCTACAGAGAGTAAGGGGCAGCCGCAGCGGTTCGCGGTCGCCGGGGTGTCCATGCGGGACCTGCTGGCGGCCGGCGAGGCGGCGGCACTGGTCTCCACGCCCCCGCGCGCGCCCGAGCCGGAGCTCTCCGAGCAGGCCCCCGTGCACCGGGAAGCCGCTTAGAGCCCTCGCGGGGGAGGCCCTAGCGGACGACCACGACCGTGCGGCCGATCGTCGCGAACGTCCACATCGCGTTCCCGTCCGCACGGGACTCACGGATGCCACCCGTACGGGCCTTCGGGTCGGGTGCGGGGGCGGTGGGGCCGCCCACGGCCGCACTGAAGCCGATGACCACGCCGTTCACGGCGGCGAAGCGCACCACGTGCTCGACGGGGACGCCGTCGGAGCCGGTGACCGCGTTCGAGCGGGACGTCACCGAGTAGCTGCCCGGCGCCGGATCCACCGCGCTCGGCTCGACCTTGAACGTGCGGCTGACCGTCCCGTCCCCGGCGACCAGCCACACCCGGTCATCGCGCAGCGAGTACACGACCCGGGCGCCCTTGCCGGAGCCGTCGGGCAGCGCGGCGGGGTCCTTCCGGGGCGCCTTCGACGCACCGGCCGCCGGCGTGGCGCCCGCCTGCGCCGACCGTCCCAGCCCGGCCGGGACGGTCTCGGCCGCCTGGTGGGCGAGGTATCCGACCGTGGCGAGGGCCGCGGCGGTGAGCCCGGCCACGATTCCCGAGCTGCTAGCTGCCACCTGCGTCCACCTCACGTCGTGCATCCCTGTCGTGACGTCAGGTGACGGTAGCAGCACGTGACGACCCGACCGTCGCGACCGTGCCGGGCCCCGGGGAGCCGTAGGCTGTTTGCGTGCTCTTGCTCGCTCTGGATACCGCCACGCCCGCTGTCACCGTCGCGCTGCACGACGGACGCGATGTCATCGCCTCGTCCAGTCAGGTGGACGCGCGGCGGCACGGGGAACTGCTGCTGCCGGCGATCGACCGGGTGCTCGCCGAGGCCGGTCTGCGGCTCGACGCCGTCACCGGGGTCGTCGCCGGGATCGGTCCGGGACCGTACACCGGGCTGCGCGTCGGACTGATGACCGCGGACACCTTCGGGCTCGCGCTCGGTGTCCCCGTGCACGGCGTGTGCACGCTGGACGGCCTCGCCTACGCCGCCGACCTGGAGGGCCCGTTCGTCGTCGCGACCGACGCCCGCCGCAAGGAGGTGTACTGGGCCCGCTACGCCGACTCCCGCACCCGGGTCACCGACCCGGCCGTCGACCGGCCCGCCGACATCGCCGAGCAGGTCGAGGGGCTGCCCGCGGTCGGCGCGGGCGCGTTGCTGTACCCCGACACCTTCCCCAAGGCGTACGAGCCGGAGCACGTGTCCGCCGCCGCCCTCGCCCGGCTGGCCGCGGAGAAGCTGGCCGCCGGCGAGGAACTGCCCGCGCCCCGGCCGCTGTATCTGCGTCGCCCCGACGCCCAGGTCCCCAAGAACTACAAGGTGGTCACCCCCAAGTGACCGAACCCGTGACGTGCACGCTGCGCGAGATGCGCTGGTGGGACATCGACTCCGTGCTGGAACTGGAGCGAAACCTGTTCCCCGAGGACGCCTGGTCCCGGGGCATGTTCTGGTCCGAACTCGCCCATGCGCGGGGGCCCGAGGCCAACCGGCGGTACGTGGTCGCCGAGGCCGGCTCCCGGATCGTCGGCTACGCCGGTCTGGTCGCCACCGGTGAGCAGGCCGACGTCCAGACCATCGCCGTGTCCCGTGAGCTGTGGGGCACCGGTCTCGGCGGACGGCTGCTGGCCGAACTGCTGCGGGCGGCCACCACCTTCGAGTGCGCCGAGGTGATGCTGGAGTGCCGGGTCGACAACGTCCGCGCACAGAAGCTGTACGAGCGCTTCGGCTTCGAGCCCATCGGTTTCCGGCGTGGCTACTACCAGCCGGGAAACGTGGACGCCCTGGTGATGCGCCTGACCGCCCCCGAGAACTCCGTACAAGGAACCGAGATCAATGGCTGACGAACCCCTCGTACTGGGAATCGAGACCTCCTGCGACGAGACCGGCGTCGGCATCGTGCGGGGCACCACCCTGCTGGCCGACGCCGTCGCCTCCAGCGTCGACGAGCACGCCCGCTTCGGCGGTGTCGTACCGGAGGTGGCGAGCCGCGCCCACCTGGAGGCGATGGTCCCCACCATCGACCGCGCCCTGAAGGAGGCGGGCGTCAGCGCCCGCGACCTCGACGGCATCGCCGTCACCGCCGGTCCCGGTCTCGCCGGTGCCCTGCTGGTCGGCGTCTCCGCGGCGAAGGCCTACGCGTACGCGCTCGGCAAGCCCCTCTACGGCGTCAACCACCTCGCCTCGCACATCTGCGTGGACCAGCTGGAGCACGGGGCGCTGCCCGAGCCGACGATGGCCCTGCTGGTCTCCGGCGGCCACTCCTCGCTGCTGCTGTCCTCGGACATCACCTCCGACGTCCGCCCGATGGGCGCCACCATCGACGACGCGGCCGGCGAGGCCTTCGACAAGATCGCCCGCGTGCTGAACCTCGGCTTCCCGGGCGGCCCGGTCATCGACCGGTACGCGAAGGAGGGCGACCCGAACGCGATCTCCTTCCCCCGGGGTCTGACCGGCCCGCGCGACCCGGTCTACGACTTCTCCTTCTCGGGGCTGAAGACCGCCGTGGCGCGCTGGATCGAGGCCAAGCGGGCGGCGGGGGAGGAGGTCCCGGTGCGGGACGTGGCGGCCTCCTTCCAGGAGGCGGTCGTGGACGTGCTGACTCGCAAGGCCGTCCGGGCCTGCAAGGACGAGGGCGTCGACCACCTGATGATCGGCGGCGGCGTGGCCGCCAACTCCCGCCTGCGCGTCCTCGCCCAGGAGCGTTGCGAGGCCGCGGGGATCCGGCTACGGGTGCCGCGGCCCAAGCTGTGCACGGACAACGGCGCGATGGTCGCCGCCCTCGGCGCCGAGATGGTCGCCCGGGGCCGGGCGGCATCGTCCTGGGACCTGTCGGCGGACTCGTCCCTGCCGGTCACCGAACCGCACGTGCCCGGGCACGACCACGACCACGTGCACGAGGTCAGCAAGGAGAACCTCTACTCGTGACGGTCGCGTTGATGTGGGAGGCCCGGGCGTCCGAGGGACGGGGCGAGGAACTGCTGGTTTGGGCGCGCGCCCAGGAGCTCCCCCTGAAGCCCCTGCGCCGGGAGACCTTCCGGGCGCCTCAGGACCGGGTCCTCGTCATCACCTGGTGGGACGCGGCCCACGACGCCGAGCTGCCGGAACTGCCGGAGCCGGACGAGGGCCTGGTCACGCGGGCGGTGCACCGGTGGCGGTTCGAGTCGGTGGACGCCGGCTGACCGAGAGTCCTCAGGGCTCCTCCGGGATGTGGCCCCGCCACAGCACCAGTCCGTTCGCGCTCTCCCGGCGGGCGGCCACCAGGGCCCGGCCGGCCGGCCGGATGCCGGCCACGGCGGGACGAGGAGCAGGGAAGGCTCCGCGAGGAGGGCGACCAGCAGCGCGAAGACAGGCTGAAGGCGAGGACCCCGGGCTGCAGGGAAGGCTCCGCGAGGGGGGCCACCAGCAGAGCGAAGACCAGGCTGAAGGCGAGGGCCCCCGGGCTGCAGGGAAGGCTCCGCGAGGAGGGCCACCAGCAGAGCGAAGACCAAGCTGAAGGCGAGGGCCCCCGGGCCGAACGGGCGGCGTCGCAGGGAGACCGCGGCGGGCGGTGTCGCGCCCGTGTCCTCCACGGACGGCGCGGTGTCGAACTCGGGGACCACACCGCAGACCTGAGCCGGGACCCCCTCAGAGCGCGGACGCGGCCACGAACGCGAGCCCGACGCCGATGGCCGGCCAACGGCAGTCCGTGCGGCCTGATCGGCAGGTGTCCGCGCAGGCCGGTGAACACCGCAGCGGCGACCGCGGTGCCGGTGAACGCCGAGACGCCGCCCCGCGGTTTCACCTGGATCTACCTGTCCGTCCCGCCCTCGTGCTCCCGGCGCGGGTCTCACACCGCCCCCGAGACCTCCGTCTCGCACCGGAGCCGCCGATCGGGGCCGAGGATCCTGAGCGGGCCGGTGAGGGTGAGCCGTGGCGTGTGGCGTACGTCCGCGCTGGACGCCGCCTGCCGCAGTTTCACCTGGATCTACCTGTCCGTCCCGCCCTCGTGCTCCCGGCGCGGGTCTCACACCGCCTCCGACACCTCCGTCTCGCACCGGAGCCGCCGATCGGGGCCGAGGATCCTGAGCGGGCCGGTGAGGGTGAGTCGTGCCGTGTGGCGTACGTCCGCGCTGGACGCCGCCAACCGCAGTTCCAGGGCGCCCGGTTCGACCACCCTTCGGCCCGAACGGTCGGTGAACGCCGAAAGGTCCGTGTGGAAACGGAACGTCACCCGGGCCGCCTCGCCCGGGGCCAGCTCCACCCGCTGGTAACCGATCAGCCGGACGTCGGGGCGGGTCACCGAGGCCACCGGGTCGTGCAGGTACAACTGCACGACCTCCGCACCCTCGCGCCCGCCCGTGTTCCGCACGGTCACCGACACGTCGTGGGAGCCGTCCGTGCCGAGTTCGGCCGGTTCGGTCGCGGAGCAGTCCTCCCAGGTGAACGCCGTGTACGAGCGGCCGTGTCCGAAGGCGTACAGGGGGGTCGGGTCGAGGTTGCTGACCTCGCCCGCGAGACCCAGGGGCGGCTGGAGGTAGGTCCAGGGCTGGCCGCCCGGGACCTGGGGGACGCTCACGGGCAGGCGGCCCGAGGGGTTCACGCGGCCCGACAGGACACCCGCGACGGCCGGGCCGCCCTCCTCGCCGGGGAAGAACGCCTGGACGACCGCGCCGAGGCGGCGGTGCCAGCGGCCCAGGGCGTAGGGGCGGCCGGTCAGCAGCACCAGCACCACGGGGACGCCCGTGGCGACCAGCGCGTCCAGCAGATCGCCTTGGGCGCCCGGCAGGCCGAGGTCCGTCACGTCGCAGCCCTCGCCCGAGGTGCCGCGGCCGAACAGGCCCGCCCGGTCGCCGAGGACCGCCACGCACACGTCCGCCTCGGCGGTGCGGGCGATCGCCTCCTCGAAGCCCGCGGTGTCCGGGTCGGTCACGTCACACCCTTGCGCGAACGTCACCTTGGCGTCGGGGAGTTCGGTGCGCAGGGCGTCCAGGACCGTCGGGATCTCGATGCCGGCCGGCACCTCGGGGTGGTGCGTGAGGACGTGGGACGGGAAGGAGTAGCACCCCAGCATAGCCAGGGCGTCGGCCGCCCGGGGCCCGACGACCGCGATCCGGGTGTCGGGGGCCAGGGGCAGCAGGCCGTCGGGGTTGTCGAGCAGGACCACCGACTCCTCGGCCAGGCGGCGGGCCAGGATGCGGTTGCCCGTCGAGTCGAGGTTGATCTCGGTGGCCGGCTCGGGGGTCCAGTCCTCGTCCAGCAGGCCCAGTTCGCACTTCTGGAGCAGGACGTGGCGGGCCGCCCGGTCGACGAGTTCCTCGGGGACCTCGCCCGCGCGGACCGCCTCCAGCAGCGGTGGGCCGTAGCAGCTGACAGTGGGGAGCTCCACGTCGATGCCGGCGGTGAGGGCCGCGTGGGCCGCCTCGGCGGGGGTGCCCGCGACCCGGTGGAGGGTCTGGAGGAATCCGATGCCGAAGTAGTCGGCCACGACCGTGCCGGTGAAGCCCCACTCCTCGCGCAGGAGACGGGTCAGCAGCCCGGGGTCCGCGGAGGCCGGGACGCCGTCCGTCTCGGTGTAGGCGGCCATCACCGAGCGGGCGCCGCCCTCGCGCAGGGCCATCTCGAAGGGCGGGAGGGTGACGTCGGCGAACTCGCGGACGCCGGCCCGGACCGGAGCGAGGTTGCGGGCACCGGCCGAGGAGGCGTACCCGGCGAAGTGCTTGAGCGTGGCGATGACACCGGCCGACTCCAGGCCCCGCACATACGCGGTGCCGACCGTGCCGACCAGGTAGGGGTCCTCGCCGATCGTCTCCTCCACCCGGCCCCAGCGCGGATCGCGTACGACGTCCAGCACGGGAGCGAGACCCTGGTGGACACCGGCCGAGCGCAGGTCGGCGCCGATGCGCCGGGCCATCTCCTCGACCAGCGGCGGATCCCAGGTCGCCCCCCAGGCGAGCGGGACCGGGTAGGCCGTGGCCTGCCAGGCGGTGAAGCCGGCCAGGCACTCCTCGTGCGCGATCGCCGGGATGCCGAAGCGGCCGGCTGCGGTGATACGGCGCTGGGCGCGGGCCAGTGCCTGCGCGCCGAGCGCCGGGTCCACGGGTGCGGTGCCGAAGGAACGGGTGAGCTGGCCCAGACCGTGGGTGATCAGCTCGTCCCACTCCTCGTCGGAGCGCTCGACGGTCATGTCGTGCTGGTGCGGAGCGACTCCGCCGCCGTCCGTCGCGGCGCCCACCCACACGCCGTACAACTGGGCGGTCTTCTCCTCCAGGGTCATCCGCGGGAGCAGGTCGTCGACGCGGGCGGCGGCGGGCAGCGCGGGATCACGCCAGGGCGCGGTGGTCATGAAGCTCCTGTCGGGTGGACGGGACGGCCCTCTCACGAGCGCGTGGAGGCTCCTGACGATCGTTTCCCGCGCCCGCTTCTACGAATGTTTCGATGTGTATGTCGAATGTTCCGGGAACCTATGGCGCCCTGAGGACTTCGTCAAGGGGGCCGACAGGGTTACGATCGCCGCCATGACATCCCCGGAGCCCGTTGAAAGCCGGACGCAGATCCGGACGCAGGGGCGCACCGCGCAGACCGCGACGCTTGCCGAGATCGCCCGTGAGGCGGGCGTGTCGGCGCCGACTGTTTCGAAGGTCCTCAACGGCCGGGCCGACGTCGCCCCGGCCACCCGGTCCCGCGTCGAGGACCTGCTGCGCGCCCACGGCTACCGGCGCCGCCGCGCCGAGGCGACCCGCTCGCCCTTGATCGACCTGGTCTTCCACGAGCTGGAGAGCGCCTGGGCGATGGAGGTCATCCGGGGCGTGGAGAACGTGGCGCGGGACGCCGGGCTCAGTGTCGTGCTGTCCGAGAGCGCGGGGCGGCTCACCCCCGGCCGGACCTGGGCCGACCAGGTCGCCGCACGCCGGCCGCACGGCGTGATCCTGGTCCTGTCCGGCCTCGACGAGTCGCAGCGGGCCCTGCTGACCAGCCGCTCCATCCCGTTCGTGGTGATGGACCCGGCCGGCGACCCCGGCGCCGACGTGCCGTCGATCGGCGCGACCAACTGGCAGGGCGGTCTCGCGGCCACCCGGCATCTGGTCGAGCTGGGACACCGCAGGATCGGCGCGATCAGCGGCCCCTCGCAGATGATGTGCAGCCGGGCCAGGATCGACGGCTACCGGGCCGCGCTGGAGACGGCCGGGCTGCCGGTGGATCCCGAGCTGATCGCGATCGGCGACTTCCACCACGAGGCCGGCTACCGGCGGGGCCTGGAGCTGCTGCGCCGCCCGGACCGGCCGACCGCCGTCTTCGCCGGGAACGACCTCCAGGCGCTCGGGCTGTACGAGGCCGCGCGCGAGCTGGAGCTGCGCATCCCCGAGGACCTGAGCGTGGTCGGGTTCGACGATCTGCCGGTGGCGCCCTGGGTCGGGCCGCCGCTGACGACCGTGCGGCAGCCGCTGACGGAGATGGCCGAGGCCGCGGCCAAGCTGGTCCTCGACCTCGGGCGGGACGAGGGGACCCCGGCGACCCGGGTCGAGCTGGCGACGAGCCTGGTCGTGCGCAGCAGCACGGCGGGGCCCGCCGAGGCGTAGGCGCTGCGTCGGCGGGTTTTCCGGATGCCTCCGCACCGCACCGAAGCCAATCGGATACACCGCCGAAACTTTCGTGTGTTCCGCGGTGAGCTCCCTGAGACCGGGCTCACCGCCATCCCCCGCCGGCCGGAGTGCCCGTGGTCGCCTCCCTGCCGCTCTCGGCCCCGCCTCGCACGCCGCCGACGCACCCCCGCGCCGAGTCGGTGAAGCCCTGGGCGGATGGCCCCGGGCGGGGACGACGACCCGCCCCCCGACGTACGGCGGCGTACGGCGTCACCGGCCAGTGGAGCGGGTCGCGCGGGGCGGGTGTGTATCGCCCGCCCGGGCGCCCCGCTGTCGTCGTGGAAGGGGAACGGGACGTTCGGTGCCTGGACCGCGGATCACTCAGGCCTGGGAGCGAACCGCGTACGGACCGGTGCGACGGCCGGTCGAACGGGCGGCGTCCCCCCGGAACGAGCGGGAGCGGGTACAGCCGCTGCGCCGGGCCGCCGAACAGCCGTGACGGTCAGGCGGGGTGCCCGATGAGCATCGCCGGTGCCCCCGCGACCCGGGTCAGGAACACCGTGGCCGCGTGCGGACCCTGCGGCTTGACCTTCCTGCGGAGCTCCTCCGGCTCCACCGCCGAGCCCCGCTTCTTGACGGTGAGGGTGCCCACCCGCCGCTCGCGCAGCAGCGCCTTCAGCCTCTTGAGGTTGAAGGGCAGATGGTCGGTGATCTCGTAGGCCGTGGCGTACGGGGTGGGGTGCAGGGCGTCGGCCGTGACGTACGCGATGGTCGCGTCGAGCAGCCCGCCGCCCACCCGGTCGGCCACCTCGGCGACCAGGTGGGCGCGGATGACGGCGCCGTCGGGCTCGTACAGGTAGCGGCCGGGCGGGCGGACCTCGGGGTCGGGCAGGCCGCGGGAGAGCAGAGTGCGGGGGCCCGGCAGGAGGGTGGCCCGGACCGCCGCGGGCTCGGTGCCGAACCACAGCACCGCCTCCTTGACGTCCCCGCCGTCGGAGATCCACTCGGCCTCCGCGTCCTCGGGGACCGCCTCGTGCGGGATGCCGGGGGCGACCTTCAGCGCGGCGGCCCGGGGGGCTCGGCGGGCTGCGGAGACCGCCCAGGACAGGGGCGGTGAGTAGGCCTCGGGGTCGAAGATCCGGCCCCGGCCGCCGCGCCGGGCGGGGTCGACGAACACGGCGTCGAAGCCGGCCGTGTCCACCTCCGTGACGTCCGTCTCGCGCACCTCGATGAGGCCGGCCAGGCCCAGCGCGTCGGCGTTGGCCCGGGCCGCCGCGGCCGTCTGCGGGTCCCGGTCCACGGCCAGCACCCGGATCCCGGCGCGGGCCAGCGCGATCGCGTCACCGCCGATGCCGCAGCACAGGTCGGCGACCGAGGTGACGCCCAGGTCGGCCATGCGCCGGGCCCGGTAGGCCGCCACGCTCGCCCGGGTCGACTGCTCGACCCCGTTCGGCGTGAAGAACATCCGGCCCGCGTCCTCGGCCCCGAACTTCACGGCCGCCCGCTGCCGCAGCCGCGCCTGGCCCAGCGCCGCCGACACCAGCTCGGCGGGATGCTCGCGGCGCAGCCGGGTCGCGACGGCCAGCTCCTGCGCCGGATCGGTGTCCCGCACCTCGTCGAGGAGGGCGCGGCCTTCGGGGCTGAGGAGGGGAGCGAGGTCGTTCACCCGATCATTGTCGGCCACGGCGGCTTCCGGGGACCGTGTGGGCCAGTCGGTGGATGGTGGGCCACCGGCCGCGGTGTCGGGGCGGGATCAGCCGGAGAGGGCTGCGAGGATCCGGCACCATGCGAGCAGTCGTACAAAATGACAAAAGCCGGGCATCGGGACGGGCGTCCGCCGGCGCGCGGATCGTCCTGGCCGTGCTCGTCCTCGCCGCCATCGCCTCCGGCTGCGCGCAGGGCGGCGGCAGCGAACGGGTCACCCCGGCCGGCGGCCAGCAGCCCCTCGACGCGCCGCCGGCCCGAGCGCTCGACTCCTACGCCACCAAGCTGCGCGCCGCGCACGCCGCCCGGATCGCCGCCGCACACCGCTGGAACCTGCGCGAGGTCCCCCTGGCCGCCCCGCCGCCTCCCGCGACGAAGCCCAGGATCAGGACCCGCAAGGGCTTCGAGGTGGACGGCCACCGGAAGCTGGACCTCCCGCCCGTCTTCACCACGGTCCCCACCCGGGACAAGGTCGTCTTCCTCACCATCGACGACGGCGCCGAGAAGGACCCGGCGTTCCTGCGGATGATGAGCGACCTGGACGTCCCGTACACGGCCTTCCTCAGCGGCTACCTGGTCAAGGACGACCCCCGCTACTTCCGGAGGATGCAGTCCCAGGGCGTGGTCCTGAACAACCACACGCTCCACCATCCCGACCTGCGCGGCCTGTCGTACCGCGCGCAGAAGCGCGAGATCTGCGGCATGCAGCGCTACATGGAGCGGCGGTTCGGCAAACGCCCCGTCCTCTTCCGCCCGCCCTTCGGCAGCTACGACCGGGCGACCCTGCGCGCCGCCAAGACCTGCGGCATCGCCTACGTGCCCCTGTGGAACGAGGAGGTCTTCGCCGACCACTGGGAGTACCGCGAGGCGGACCGGAAGCTGCGCCCGGGCGACATCGTCCTCACGCACTTCCGGGGCCGCGACCAGTGGAAGGGCACGATGGCCGACATGGTCCGCCGTTTCCTCAACAAGGTCACGGCCCAGGGTTACGCGGTCGGGCGGCTGGAGGACTACCTGTGAGGCGGCCGGCCGCCGCGCTGCTGTGCGCCGTCCTGCTGGCCGGCTGTGCCGGGGCGGGGCAGCGGCCGGGCACCTCCGACGGGCGGGCCCAGGACCCCGGCGCGGTGAGCGGCCCCCGCCGGCTGCCGCCCGTCGTGGACCGCGTCGACACCCGAGACCCGGTCGTCTTCCTCACCTACGACGACGGCGCCGAACGCGACCCCCGCTTCGTCGCCCTCGTGCGCGAGCGGCGGCTCCCCGTCAGCATGTTCCTCACGGACAGCGTCGTGGGGCCCGGCTACGGCCACTTCGCCCGGCTGCGCGCGGTCGGCGCGTCCATCCAGAACCACACGCTCGACCACCCCGCCCTGCGCGGCCTGCCCTACGCCGGCCAGCGCGCCGAGATCTGCGGCCAGCAGCAGAAACTGCGCTCCCGCTTCGGCATCATCCCCCGCCTCTTCCGCCCGCCCTACGGCACCTACGACACGACGACCCTGCGCGCCGCGGCCGACTGCGGCATCACGGCGGTCGTCCTGTGGCGGGCGTCCCTGAACGCCGAGGGTGAGCTGACGTACACCCGTGGCCGCGCCGGGCTGCGGCCCGGGGACATCGTCTCGGTCCCGTCGGGCGAGACGGACTCCCCGACCCTGACGGAACGGACCGTGCGGCTGCTGCGGGAGATCGAGCGGAGGGGCCTGCGGGTGGGGCGGCTGGAGGACCACCTGGAGAGAACACCCGGCCGACGCGCCGCGGGCAATTAGCAGTCCGCTTGACCGAGTGCTAATCACAGTCATAGTCTCGGCTCTGGCACTCCCCCTAGGAGAGTGCCAACACAGCGACGGGCAGGTCCGGCACCCGCGACGACGGATCCACCTGGTCGCCACCTCAGACAGTTAACCCCGTGAGATCTCCGAAGGGGGAGGTCGGATCGTGACGACCACCAGCTCCAAGGTTGCCATCAAGCCGCTCGAGGACCGCATTGTGGTCCAGCCGCTCGACGCCGAGCAGACCACCGCCTCTGGCCTGGTCATCCCGGACACCGCCAAGGAGAAGCCCCAGGAGGGCGTCGTCCTGGCCGTGGGCCCGGGCCGCTTCGAGGACGGCAACCGTCTTCCGCTCGACGTCTCCGTCGGCGACGTCGTGCTCTACAGCAAGTACGGCGGCACCGAGGTGAAGTACAACGGCGAGGAGTACCTCGTCCTCTCGGCCCGCGACGTGCTCGCGATCGTCGAGAAGTAATTCACCCCAAGCACATTGCTTTGAACTGCGCCCCTGGCCCCCGCGATCGCTATTGAGCCGGGCGCCCGGGGCGCAGTGCCGTTACCCCTGATTCCGGAAGAGGGCTCACGCTCCCATGGCGAAGATCCTGAAGTTCGACGAGGACGCCCGTCGCGCCCTCGAGCGCGGCGTCAACAAGCTTGCCGACACGGTCAAGGTGACGATCGGCCCCAAGGGCCGCAACGTCGTCATCGACAAGAAGTTCGGCGCTCCCACCATCACCAACGACGGTGTCACGATCGCCCGTGAGGTCGAGATCGAGGACCCGTACGAGAACCTCGGTGCCCAGCTGGTCAAGGAGGTGGCGACCAAGACCAACGACATCGCGGGTGACGGTACGACCACCGCGACCGTGCTCGCCCAGGCGCTCGTGCGTGAGGGCCTGAAGAACGTCGCCGCCGGTGCTTCCCCGGCCGCCCTGAAGAAGGGCATCGACGCCGCCGTCGCCGCTGTCTCCGAGGAACTGCTCGCGTCGGCCCGCCCGATCGACGAGAAGTCCGACATCGCCGCCGTCGCCGCCCTGTCCGCCCAGGACAGCCAGGTCGGCGAGCTCATCGCCGAGGCGATGGACAAGGTCGGCAAGGACGGTGTCATCACCGTCGAGGAGTCCAACACCTTCGGTCTGGAGCTGGACTTCACCGAGGGCATGGCCTTCGACAAGGGCTACCTGTCGCCGTACTTCGTGACGGACCAGGAGCGCATGGAAGCCGTCCTGGACGACCCGTACATCCTCATCACGCAGGGCAAGATCTCTGCCATCGCGGACCTCCTGCCGCTGCTGGAGAAGGTCATCCAGTCCAACGCCTCCAAGCCGCTGCTGATCATCGCCGAGGACGTCGAGGGCGAGGCCCTCTCCACCCTCGTCGTGAACAAGATCCGCGGCACCTTCAACGCCGTCGCGGTGAAGGCCCCCGGCTTCGGCGACCGCCGCAAGGCGATGCTGCAGGACCTGGCCGTCCTCACCGGCGCCACGGTCGTCTCCGAGGAGGTCGGCCTCAAGCTCGACCAGGTCGGCCTGGACGTGCTCGGCTCCGCCCGCCGCGTCACCGTCACCAAGGACGACACCACGGTCGTCGACGGCGCCGGCAACAAGGACGACGTGCAGGGCCGCGTCGCCCAGATCAAGGCCGAGATCGAGTCCACCGACTCCGACTGGGACCGCGAGAAGCTCCAGGAGCGGCTCGCGAAGCTGGCCGGCGGCGTGTGCGTCATCCGTGTGGGCGCGGCCACCGAGGTCGAGCTCAAGGAGCGCAAGCACCGTCTGGAGGACGCCATCTCCGCGACCCGCGCCGCGGTCGAGGAGGGCATCGTCTCCGGTGGTGGCTCCGCGCTGGTCCACGCCGTCAAGGTCCTCGAGGGCAACCTCGGCAAGACCGGCGACGAGGCCACGGGTGTCGCGGTCGTCCGCAAGGCCGCCGTCGAGCCGCTGCGCTGGATCGCCGAGAACGCCGGCCTCGAGGGCTACGTCATCACCTCCAAGGTCGCCGAGCTCGACAAGGGCCAGGGCTTCAACGCCGCCACCGGCGAGTACGGCGACCTGGTCAAGGCCGGCGTCATCGACCCGGTCAAGGTCACCCGCTCCGCCCTGGAGAACGCCGCCTCCATCGCCTCCCTCCTCCTCACGACCGAGACCCTGGTCGTCGAGAAGAAGGAAGAGGAGGAGCCGGCCGCCGGCGGCCACAGCCACGGCCACTCCCACTGAGGCATGACGGCTGAGGGCTGACGACGTCAGGCCGCCCGAGCCCGAGCGAAGGCCCGGCACCCCGGAGACGGGATGCCGGGCCTTCGCCGTGCCGTCCGCCGATCAGGGAACCGGCGCACCGGTCGGCGCCCTCCTACACACCGGAGCAGAAGGGGGTGGCGATGAGCCAGGCGCTCTACGAGGAACGGTCCCGTAATCCGTTGGCGCGCACCGCGGAACTCACCGAGGACCGGCTGCGCAGAGGCGGCCGGACCACACCGCTGGAGGAGCTGAACCTCGTCGCCATGGCCGAGGCGTACCTGCGGGGACGCTGGCTCGGCGGTGGCGGTACCGAACGCCCCCTGGAGTCGCTGGCGCAGGGCCCGGGCATCGTCCCGGTCACCCGCGTGACCGGCACCACTACGCCCCTCAAGGTGCGCCGGCCCGCCGACTTCGCCCGCGCGCTCGGCGCACTGGCCGTGCGCAGGAGCGGCGGCGCGCACCAGGTGGCCGCACTCGCCGCGCGGGCCCAGGCGGAGGGCGTGCCCCTGTGGATCGCACGCCGGTACGCGCCGGGTCCCGCCGGGCCGCTCGCCGTCGCCGTGGACCGGCGTCTGGTCCGCGTGGACGTCTGGGGCCCGCAAGCTCCCGTCGTACGGCTCAGGGCGCCGTACGGCTACCGCCCCGACACCGGCGACCGGTCGGGCGGCCTGGTCATGACCGTCGGCGACATCACCGCACGGCTCGAACTCCGCAAGAAGATGCGCAAGTCCAAGAGCAGCGTCGAGATCCGCCTGCCCGACCGGCAGTGGACCTTGCGCCGCGAGAACGCCGAGAGCTCGTGGCTGCTGCGCGACGACCGGCACGTCGCGCTGCTGACCCGGCCCTCACGGTGGCCCGGCCCCCCGCCCGGCTCGGTGCTGCTGCCGCTGGCCGACGTGCGCCACGAGAGCCCCGACCCCCTGGACGCCGTGATGGCCCACGCGGTCGCGGTGTCTTTCGGCCTCGGCGACACCACGGGCCTGGCCAGGTTCCGCGCTGTGAGCTTCCGCCGGAACACGGGCGACGACATCTGGGAGCGCCCCTGGTTCAGCAACCTCGGCAGGGACCGCGACGACAACGAACCCGGCGGCGGCGACGGCTGGGGCAGCGACGGCGGGGACGGCGGCGACGGAGGCGGCAGCGACGGCGGCGGTGGCGGCGGGGACGGCGGAGGCGGTGGCGGAGGCGACTAGCCGGCTGCCGGCGGCACCCGGCACATCTCCTGACACCCGCGGCTCACCAAGACGTGCTGCGGCCGGCTTCCATGATCCGGGCCTCGAGGCATGCGGATGGTGGCCATGCCCCTGGCTTCAGGCCCTGGGAGACGAAGATGGTCGAGAAGGACCGGCAACCGGGACTGTCCCCGTCCTCTCGGGGCGACGGGATCGCGGGTGGCTGCCTGACCCTGATCGTGCTGCTCATGCAGCTGCCCACCGCGTTCCTGCTGGTCCTGGTCTTGGTGATACGGGGATGGGGCAGCCGCACGGACGAGCATGCCGGGCCGCCCTCGATGGACTGGGTGCCGGTCCTGTGGCTCGGTGCCTTCACCCTGGTCACTCTCGTGATCGCCTGGGCCTTCCTGCGCTCGGCACACCCGTTCGCAGGGACGTTCCAACTGCTCATCGCGGCCGTCGCACTGATTGCCACGCTCACGGTCCGGCACGAGGAATACGAGCGCGCGCATCCGTCTGTGCGCGCGGCGTCGCCCGCCGGGCCGGCTGGCCCAAGGAGCGCCGAGGGCTCAGAGCTCCGTAGGCTCCAGCGCCCCGAGCTGCTGCATCAGCCCCAGCCGGTCGTACTGCCACCAGCCCTCGGCGATCTTCCCGTCCGGTGTGCAGCGGTGCACGGTTGTCCCCGTCATCGTGACGTCCTGCCCGGTCGGCGGGATGCCGAGGAAGTCGCCGGTGTGACGCCCGTGGAAGGTCCACCGGGTGCACACCCGGTCGCCCTGCGCCATCTGGTCGTCGATCGTGAACGAGAAGTCGAACCCGCCCCGCCACACCTCCACCTCGCGCCGGACGGCGTCCAGCCCGATGACGTCCTGCACGTTGGCGGGATCGTGGTCGTGGTAGTCCTCGATGAACACGTCGTTGAACGCAGGCGCGTCCCCCTGGCCGGGAGCGAGCTCGAAGAACCTGCGCGCGGTGGCCGCGTACAGCTGCTCGTCCCGCACCACGTCCAGGTCCGTGAAGGTCGGCGTCCCCTCGCAGAGCGCCACCATGTCCTGGAAGATCCGGTCGGTCTCCGGCAGCCCGGAGTTGCGCATCGCCTCCTCGTACGACGGGAACTCCACGATCTCCACGATGTGCGAGGCGTCGGCCCGGTCCTTCGCCACCACGCTGTGCGACGCGGTCCGCTTCCCCTTGGTCTGCTCGACCCACCGGTCCATCAGCCGGTTCATCTCGTCGAGCCGGCTGGTCCTGCATTCGATGAGCTGTACGAAGGTCATGGCCTCGCCTCCGGCCCCCCTGGGTCCGGCTGGAACAGTCTCATTGTCCCAAGGGGACGGCACGGATGCCTCCCGGCCCACCGGGCGAAAGGAGCCGGCCGGGCCGCACGCGGCCGACCGACCGCGTGCCCCTACTGCGGCCCGTACTTCCGACCCGTCCTGGACGACACGGCCCCGAGCATCCCCCGCGGCACCAGCTTCGCCGCCCCCATCAGCGCCTTGTAACGCGGGTCCGGAATGGACAGCGTCTTGCCGCGCGCCAGATCGTGCAGCGCCGCCGCCGCCAGCTTGTCCGCGTCGAGCCACATCCAGCCCGGGATGTTGTCCGTGCCCATGCCGGCCCGGTCGTGGAACTCGGTGCGCACGAACCCCGGGCACAGCGCCATCAGCCGTACGCCGCTGCCCGCCAGGTCACGCGCCGCGCCCTGGGTGAACTGCACGACCCAGGCCTTGGACGCGCCGTAGGTGCCCCGGGGGACGAACGCGGCCACCGACGCGACGTTGACGACGCCGCCGCGGCCGCGCTCGCGCATGGCCTCGGTCGCCGCCGACGTCAGCCGCAGCACCGCCTCGCAGTGCACCTTCAGCATCCGCAGCTCGTCGGCCATCGAGACGTCGAGGTAGCGGCCCTTGTTGCCGAACCCGGCGTTGTTGATCAGCAGGTCGACGGGGCTCTTGCGGTCGCCCAGGCGTGCGGCCACCGCCTCGATGCCCTCGTCCTCGGCCAGGTCGGCCGTCAGCACCTCCGCCTCGATGCCGTGCCGGTCGTGCAGCTCGGTCGCCTGTTCCCGGAGCCGCTTGGTGTCGCGGGCCACCAGCACCAGGTTGTGCCCGTCCGCCGCCAGTCGCCGCGCGAACGCGGCCCCGATGCCTGCCGTCGATCCCGTAATCAGAGCCGTTGTCATGGCAGAAGGTTAGTGACCTGGAGCGTGTGCATCCGCTTCCCCGTAGGGCCGCCCGTGGTGAAGGGTCGGTGGAGACGGGCGCGGTGAGGGCCGTCAGGACCCGTACTTCTCTTCGTACTCCCGTGCCGTCCTCAGCAGCTCCGGGTGCAGTGCCTCGCCCGCCGCCAGCAGGCGCGGCAGCAGGGTCCGCTCGGTCGTCACCGCCCGGAACTGCAGGGCCACGGTCACCTCGTGGTCGGGCCGGTGCACGATCTCGACGGCATCGCCCGCCCGGATCTCCCCGGGCACGATCACCCGCAGATACGCCCCCGGCGCGCCCCGCTGGGTGAACCGCCTCACCCAGCCCTTCTCGTCCATATGGCCCTGGAACGTACGGCACGGAATCCGCCCGGAGGTGATCTCCAGCACCACGTCGGGCCCCACGCGCCAGCGCTCCCCGATCAGGGCCCCGGACACGTCCAGGCCCTGGGTGGTGAGGTTCTCGCCGAACGCGCCGTCGGCCAGCGTCCGGCCCAGCTCGCGCTCCCACTCGTCCAGGTCCTCGCGGGCCATGGCGTACACCGCCTGGTCGTCGCCGCCGTGGTGCTCCAGCTTGCACACCGCGTCGCCGGCCAGCCCGCTGCCGCCGACGCCCTTGGGCCCGGGCGCGGACACCCGCACCGGCCCGTCCACCGGCCGCTTGTCGATCCCGGTCACGCCCTGCGGGTTGTCCGTGTAGGGCACGGCCGCCGCACGGCCCAGATTCACTGACAGAAGCCTCATGCCCGCACGGTAGGCGACCGGCCCTCAAAGCGTCGACGCATTATCGGCAGCGGCGTCAAAGCGCCCCTTATCCTCGAAGGGTGATCGAAGCTCGTCATCTCCGTGTCCTGCGCGCCGTCGCGACCACCGGCTCCTTCTCCGCCGCGGGCCGCGAACTGGGCTGCACCCAGCCCGCCGTCAGCCAGCAGATGAAGGCCCTGGAAGCCTCCGTCGGCACGCCGCTGCTGATCCGCACCGGCCGGGAGATGCGCCTGACGCAGGCCGGTGAGGCCCTGGTGCGGCACGCCGCCGGAATTCTCGCCGGGCTCACGGCCGCCGAGGAGGAGGTCGCCGCCATCGCCGGACTGCGCGCGGGCCGGGTCCGGCTCGTCTCCTTTCCCAGCGGCAGTTCCACCCTCGTCCCCACGGCCCTCGCCGCACTCCGCGAGGCACACCCCGGCACCCGCGTCTCGCTGGAGGAGGCCGAACCGCCCACGTCCGTCGGCCTGCTGCGCGAGGGCGACTGCGACGTGGCACTCGCCTTCCGCTACGAGGGGGCGGCGGGCGCCGGGGAATGGGACGACCTGGTGGTACGGCCGCTGCTGTCGGACCGGCTCGTCGCGCTCGTGCCGGAGCGGCATCGGCTGGCCGGCGCGGAGTCCGTCGCCATCGGCGAGCTCACCGGGGAGCCGTGGATCGCGGGCTGCCCCCGCTGCCGCGGACAGCTGATCGAGGTGTGCGCGGCGGCCGGTTTCACCCCGCGCATCGACTTCGCGACCGACGACTACCCGGCCGTCGTCGGCCTCGTCGGCGCCGGCCTGGGCGTGGCCGTGCTGCCCCAGCTGGCCATTGAGTCGGTACGGCCCCGGGGGGTGCGCACCGTGCGGCTCGAACCGGCGGTGCGGCGGGAGATCGTCGCGCTCACGCTGCCCGACCTCGCACAGGTCCCGGCGGTGGCCGCGACGCTCGACCAGCTGGCCCGGGCCGCCCGTCGCTAGCGGCCGCCCAACGGCGTCAAAAACCAACGGCACGCGTGCGCGTGCCTGTTCGAAGAAACGTTCCTTCAGTTGTTCGAGGCGGAATGCCCGCCCGATGCCGACGCCGACACCAGCCGGTTGCGGGCCCGCCCCATGAGCTCTTCGCGCTCGTCCTCGGTCAGCCCGCCCCACACGCCGTACGGCTCGCGCACCGCCAGGGCGTGGGCGGCGCACTCGGCACGTACCGGGCACCTCATGCAGACCTCTTTGGCCGAGTTCTCACGAGCGCTCCTCGCCGCACCGCGCTCGCCCTCCGGATGGAAGAAGAGCGAGCTGTCCACCCCGCGACAGGCAGCCAGCAGCTGCCAGTCCCACAGGTCCGCGTTCGGTCCGGGAAGGCGGGAGAAATCTGCCATTACGTGACCCCTTGTAGCCGTTCTGGGCGGATCCGGTGTCTACGACCGTACAACTACGATCTAAGGAGATGAAAATATGACTCATTGCGAATCTAGCTCCAGACACTGGCAAAGCGGAAGAAATGGGTCTGAATGGGGCATAGGTTGTGATGAAAGTTCGAGGGTCTGCTGCGCATATCAGCACCGTGTCCGACCCCTCACGTAGAGTGCCGAAGATGGCAGCCGGCCCCGTAACTCTTTCGAGTGACCGTCGTTGAGAGTGCGAGGCGGTTGAAGCAACAAGCGCTCGGACGGGCGTCCGAGACGGTCGACCGCACAGGTGACGATTTCGTACCAGCCTGGAGGCTCAAGGTGACGTGCATCAGCTGCGGAGGGCGGTCATGACATCCGTCCTCGTCTGCGACGACTCCCCGCTTGCCCGAGAGGCGCTCCGTCGTGCGGTCGCGACCGTGCCCGGCGTAGAGCGCGTGACGACGGCGGCCAACGGCGAGGAAGTCCTCCGCCGCTGGGGGGCCGACCGCTCGGACCTGATTCTGATGGACGTGCGCATGCCCGGACTGGGCGGCGTCGAGACGGTCCGTCGGCTGCTGTCCGCCGACCCCGGTGCGCGCATCATCATGCTCACCGTCGCCGAGGACCTGGACGGTGTGGCCCTCGCGGTCGCCGCCGGTGCCCGCGGCTATCTGCACAAGGACGCCTCCCGCGCGGAACTGCGCGCGACGGTGACCCAGGCCCTGGCCGACCCGACCTGGCGGCTCGCCCCGCGCCGGCTGCGCTCGGCCGAGATGGGCGCCGCGCCCACGCTCACGGCGCGTGAGATCCAGGTCCTCGAAGGCATGAGCCACGGCCGCTCCAACGCGGAGATCGGCCGCGAGCTGTTCCTCTCCGAGGACACCGTCAAGACCCACGCCCGGCGCCTGTTCAAGAAGCTCGGCGCCTCGGACCGGGCCCACGCGGTGGCGCTCGGCTTCCGGTGGGGTCTGGTGCGCTAGGGCCTGTCCTTCGGATCGGGCCGGCTTCGACGCCGCGCGGCCTCCGGCCAGGACCGGAGAGCGGGGGCACATGGATGCCCCCGCGCGAGCCGCACACGCGCGGACCGGAGCCGGCGGCCGACGGCGGCGCCGGCGGGGAACCGCCCCTGCCCGAGCGAGGTCGAGAGCGCGGGAGGGCACAGGCGAGGGTCCACGTCCCCGGGTTGATCCGGACGGCAGGCCCCAGCGGTCGTGGTGAGGGCATGGAAGGCCAGGTGGGCGCGGGTGGACCGGCGGTCCGCCGGAGGCCCGATGCTCGTTTCGCCGCGGATGCCGCATCCTTGAGGGTGTGGAGTTCCTCGGGGACGAGTCGGTCGAGCGGAAGGGGAGGGCGCAGGGGATGAGTGCCGGCGCACCTGCTCATAACGCTTCGGTGCACAACAACGGGCGCGGTGCCGCGGACCCGGTGGCCGCAAGGCACCATGGACCGATGCGCGACGACGAGGCGGCCCATGCCCAGGGCTCGATCGGTGCGCTCGTCCACCGCGCCGTCGACGGGGACGAGCAGGCGACGCACGACCTGCTCGCCCATGTCCACCCGCTGGCCCTGCGCTACTGCCGCACCCGTCTGTCCCGCCTCCCGGGCGACGCCCGGCACTTCGTGGAGGACCTCGCCCAGGAGGTCTGTGTGGCGGTGCTCCTCGCACTGCCCCGCTACCGGGACACCGGGCGCCCCTTCGAGGCGTTCGTCTTCGCCATCGCCGCCCACAAGGTCGCCGACCTGCAGCGCGCGGCCATGCGTCACCCCGGCTCGACGGCCGTCCCCTCCGACGAGATGCCCGAGCGCCCCGACGACTCCCTCGGCCCGGAGGAGCGCGCCCTGCTCAGCAGTGACGCGGAGTGGGCCAAGAAACTCCTGGCCAACCTGCCCGAGAACCAGCGGGAGCTGCTGCTGCTGCGGATCGCGGTGGGGCTGACGGCCGAGGAGACCGGCCAGATGTTGGGAATGTCACCCGGTGCGGTCCGAGTGGCCCAGCACAGGGCGCTGAGCCGGCTGCGGGCGCTGGCCGAGCAGTAGTCCTGCCGCAACGACCCTTCTGTTGAACAGGCGGTGCGCCGCTTCCGTACGAACATACGAGGCCCGGAGCCAGGCGGAACCGTGGAATGAGACAGCCGCGCTTCCCGTTAGCATGGACATCCGCACCGATCAAGGCCATTTGGGGAAGGTGTCATGACTGCCAACGTCGACGGAGTGCCCGGTAAATTCGCGACACTCGGGCTGACCTACGACGACGTGCTGCTGCTGCCGGGTGCATCCGAGGTGCTCCCCAACGCGGTCGACACCTCGTCCCGCATCTCGCGCAACGTCCGGGTGAACATCCCACTGCTGTCCGCGGCGATGGACAAGGTGACCGAGTCCCGCATGGCGATCGCGATGGCCCGCCAGGGCGGCGTCGGCGTGCTGCACCGCAACCTCTCCATCGAGGACCAGGTCAACCAGGTCGACCTCGTCAAGCGGTCCGAGTCCGGCATGGTCACCGACCCGATCACGGTGCACCCGGACGCGACGCTGGGCGAGGCCGACGCCCTGTGCGCCAAGTTCCGCATCAGCGGCGTCCCGGTCACCGACGGCAACAAGAAGCTGCTCGGCATCGTCACCAACCGCGACATGGCCTTCGAGACCGACCGCACGCGTCAGGTGCGCGAGGTCATGACGCCGATGCCGCTGGTCACCGGCAAGGTCGGCATCTCCGGTGCCGACGCCATGGAGCTGCTGCGCCGCCACAAGATCGAGAAGCTTCCGCTGGTCGACGACGCGGGTGTCCTCAAGGGCCTCATCACGGTCAAGGACTTCGTCAAGGCCGAGCAGTACCCCAACGCGGCGAAGGACGCCGAGGGCCGGCTGCTCGTCGGTGCGGCCGTGGGCGCCAGCCCCGAGGCCCTGGAGCGCGCCCAGGCGCTGGCCGGCGCGGGCGTGGACTTCCTGGTCGTCGACACCTCGCACGGCCACAACAGCAACGCGCTCAGCTGGATGGCGAAGATCAAGTCGAGCGTGGGTGTCGACGTGATCGGCGGCAACGTCGCCACGCGTGACGGCGCCCAGGCGCTGATCGACGCCGGCGTCGACGGCATCAAGGTCGGTGTGGGCCCGGGCTCGATCTGCACCACCCGTGTGGTCGCCGGCATCGGCGTCCCGCAGGTCACCGCCATCTACGAGGCGTCCCTCGCGGCCCGTCCGGCGGGCATCCCGCTGATCGGCGACGGCGGCCTGCAGTACTCCGGCGACATCGGCAAGGCCCTGGCCGCCGGCGCCGACACCGTGATGCTGGGCAGTCTCCTCGCCGGCTGTGAGGAGTCCCCGGGCGAGCTGCAGTTCATCAACGGCAAGCAGTTCAAGTCGTACCGCGGCATGGGCTCGCTCGGTGCGATGCAGTCCCGCGGCCAGGCCAAGTCGTACTCCAAGGACCGCTACTTCCAGGCCGAGGTCGGTTCCGACGACAAGCTCGTGCCCGAGGGCATCGAGGGCCAGGTGCCCTACCGCGGTCCGCTGGCCAACGTCCTGCACCAGCTCGTCGGCGGCCTGCGCCAGACGATGGGCTACGTGGGCGCCGCCTCCATCGAGGAGATGGAGACCAAGGGCCGCTTCGTCAGGATCACCTCCGCGGGTCTCAAGGAGAGCCACCCGCACGACATCCAGATGACGGTCGAGGCACCGAACTACAGCCGCAACAAGTAGCGGCCCGGTCTTCCGAGGGCGGCTCCGGAGCATCCGGGGCCGCCCTCGCCGTGCCCGTCGGCGATACTGGAAGACGCTGCAACGCATCAGGGAAAGGCCACAGACGTGACTGAGATCGAGATCGGGCGCGGCAAGCGCGGCCGCCGGGCGTACGCCTTCGACGACATCGCCGTCGTCCCCAGCCGCCGTACGCGGGACCCGAAGGAGGTCTCGATCGCCTGGCAGATCGACGCCTACCGCTTCGAGCTCCCCTTCCTGGCCGCCCCCATGGACTCGGTCGTCTCCCCGGCCACCGCGATCCGCATCGGCGAGCTCGGCGGCCTCGGCGTGCTGAACCTCGAAGGCCTGTGGACGCGCTACGAGGACCCGCAGCCGCTGCTCGACGAGATCGCCGAGCTGGATTCGGAGACCGCGACCCGCCGTCTGCAGGAGATCTACGCGGCTCCCATCAAGGAGGAGCTGATCGGGCAGCGCATCAAGGAGGTGCGCGACTCCGGCGTCGTCACCGCCGCCGCGCTCTCCCCGCAGCGCACCGCGCAGTTCTCCAAGGCCGTCGTGGACGCGGGCGTGGACATCTTCGTCATCCGCGGTACGACGGTCTCCGCCGAGCACGTCTCCGGCGCGCACGAGCCGCTGAACCTGAAGCAGTTCATCTACGAGCTGGACGTCCCGGTGATCGTCGGCGGCTGCGCCACGTACACGGCGGCCCTGCACCTGATGCGCACCGGCGCGGCCGGTGTGCTGGTCGGCTTCGGCGGCGGCGCCGCGCACACCACGCGCAACGTCCTCGGCATCCAGGTCCCCATGGCGACGGCGGTCGCCGACGTGGCCGCCGCCCGCCGCGACTACATGGACGAGTCGGGTGGCCGGTACGTGCACGTGATCGCCGACGGCGGTGTCGGCTGGTCCGGCGACCTGCCCAAGGCGATCGCCTGCGGCGCCGACGCGGTCATGATGGGCTCCCCGCTGGCCCGTGCGACCGACGGTCCGGGCAAGGGGCACCACTGGGGCATGGAGGCCGTGAACGAGGAGCTGCCGCGCGGCAAGAAGGTCGCCCTCGGCACGGTCGGCACCCTGGAGGAGATCCTCACGGGCCCGTCCCACACGCCGGACGGCTCGATGAACCTCTTCGGCGCGCTGCGCCGGGCCATGTCCACGACCGGTTACAGCGAGCTGAAGGAGTTCCAGCGCGTCGAGGTGACGGTGGCGGACTCGCAGCACCGGCGGTAGGCGGTCCCGGAGCCGAGAAGGGCCTGGTCACTCGGGGGAGTGGCCGGGCCCTTTCGCATGTCCACCGGCCTCGAGGGGCGCGTGTTGCCGTCGGGAGCGCATGGCTGCCTTCGGCTGTTCGGCCCCGTGGAAGACGGTTTCGAGGCGCTGGTCCCTGATCGGCGCCCGGGTTCTTCTCGGTGCGCCCTTCCAAGGACACGGTCCGGACCCCGCCCTCGGGGCCCGGCCCGAAGTCCGACGTGCCGTCCACCGGGTCAATGGGCGGCGTCGTGGGAGGGGGCGCCCATGGGACGTCACCGCAAGCCCACTCGCCGGGACCGACTCCGTCGTCGGACGGTGCAGTGCCGGAGGAGGTGGATCTTGCGGATTTTCGGATGGTGAGCGGCCGCCCCCATGAGAAGCAGGGGCGCACACTCCGTGATCCCTCCAGGAGCCTGCCGCAGTGACCGCTGCGGTGGGCTCCACCTGTGTCCGTAAGGTGCCCGCGCGGCGTGCGCATGCCACCAGGGCTCACGCACCCCACACGCCCCCCTTCACAACCGATGCGCCGCCCCCGTGGGCGCCGCGCCCCGCGTGTCCAGCAGCAGCTGGGCCTTCACCGACAGGCCTTGGAGGTCGTACGTGCGGTGCTGCTGGAGCAGGATGGTCAGGTCGGCGTCGGCGGCTGCCTCGTAGAGGGAGTCCGCGCGGGGGATGGGGCGGTCGAGGACGCTCCAGGCGGGGATGTGGGGGTCGTGGTAGCTGACCGAGGCACCCAGTTCCAGCAGGCGCAGGGCGATCTCCTGGGCCGGGGTGCCCTGGAGGTCGGCGAGGTCGGGCTTGTAGGTGACGCCGAGGAGGAGCACCCGGGCACCGCGGGCCGACTTGCCGTGTTCGTTGAGGAGCGTGGCGGCGCGCTGGACGACGTAGCCGGGCATACGACGGTTGACCTGCTGGGCCAGTTCCACCATGCGCAGGCCGCGGCCACCGACGGCGGTCATGTCCTGGGGCACGGAGTGGCCGCCGACGCCGGGACCCGGGCGGAAGGCCTGGAAACCGAACGGCTTGGTCTCCGCGCAGCGGACGACGTCCCAGAGGTCGACGCCCAGGTCGTTGCAGAGGACGGCCATCTCGTTCACGAGGGCGATGTTCACGTGCCGGTAGTTGGTCTCCAGCAGCTGCACGGTCTCCGCCTCGCGGGGGCCACGCGCGCGTACCACCTTGTCGGTCAGCCGTCCGTAGAACGCGGCGGCCGACTCGGTGCAGGCCGGGGTGAGGCCGCCGATGACCTTGGGCGTGGTGGCGGGCGTGACGTCACGGTTGCCGGGGTCGACCCGGCTGGGGGAGTACGCGAGGTGGAAGTCGCGGCCCGCGCGCAGACCGGAGCCCTCTTCGAGGAGCGGACACAGGAACTCCTCTGTCGCCCCCGGGCGCACGGGTGACTCCAGGATCACGGTGGTGTGCGGGCGCAGACGGGCGGCCAGGGTCCGGGCGGCCACCTCCAGCTGGCTCAGGTCGAGCCCGCCGTCCGCTCCGTGTGGCGTCGGCGCGCAGATGACCGCGGTGCGCACCCGGCCGAGCTCGGCCGGGTCGCTGGTCGGCCGGAAGCCCCCCGAGAGCATCCGGCGCAGTTCGGCGGGGCTGAGCGAGCCCGCCTCGGGTCCGGTCCGGTAGCCGATGGTGGGGATGCCGGCGGCGACGGCGGCCTGAGCCAGGGGCAGGCCGTACGGGCCGAGTCCGATGACGGCGAGATCTGCGGGCATGGCGTGGCCGTCCTTCCCGATAGCCGAAGTGGGACAGGTGCGCAAGCCCTGTGGACAGGACGGGCGAGCGCAATGTCAGACTAGGAGTAAATATGACCGATATGCGGGATTGCTCGGCCGAGTTTCGGTGAGTGTTCCGTGAGCGTTGTCCACAGGCTGCGGATCCGTGGTGGCTGAAGTCGGGCAACGCGGTCAGAATCTGGGCAGGGGGATACGGGCGGGGTCTCACCCGACGGGTGCGGCCGGCGCTACCGATGAGCGGGAGGCAGCGGTGAGGACAGCGACACTCGGACCGGCGCAGCGCGCCGAGTCACTCGCATCCATGGCCGAGCGCGAGCTGGATGTGCTGGTCGTGGGCGCAGGCGTGGTCGGTGCGGGCACCGCGCTCGACGCCGTGACCCGGGGTTTGTCCACAGGTCTGGTCGAAGCACGGGACTGGGCGTCCGGCACCTCCAGCCGGTCCAGCAAACTCATCCACGGTGGCCTGCGGTATCTGGAGATGCTCGACTTCGCGCTCGTCCGCGAGGCCCTGAAGGAGCGCGGTCTGCTGCTGGAGCGGCTCGCCCCGCATCTGGTGAAACCGGTGCCCTTCCTGTACCCGTTGCAGCACAAGGGCTGGGAGCGGCTGTACGCCGGATCGGGCGTCGCGATGTACGACGCCATGTCCATGGCCCGCGGGCACGGCCGGGGCCTGCCGATGCACCGCCATCTGACCCGCTCTCACGCCCTGCGCGTCGCCCCCTGTTTGAAGAAGGACGCGCTGGTCGGCGCGCTGCAGTACTACGACGCGCAGATGGACGACGCCCGGTACGTGACGAACCTGGTGCGCACGGCGGTGGCGTACGGCGCGAAGGCCGCCAATCGCGCGCGGGTGACGGGCTTCCTTCGTGAGGGCGAGCGGGTCGTCGGCGCCCGGGTGCAGGACGTCGAGGCGGGCGGCGAGTACGAGATCCGCGCCAAGCAGGTGGTCAACGCGACCGGTGTGTGGACGGACGACACCCAGGCGATGGTCGGGGAGCGCGGCCAGTTCCACGTCCGCGCGTCCAAGGGCATCCACCTGGTCGTGCCGCGCGACCGGATCCACTCCACGACCGGGCTGATCCTGCGCACGGAGAAGTCCGTGCTGTTCGTCATCCCCTGGGGCCGGCACTGGATCGTCGGCACCACCGACACCGACTGGGACCTCGACAAGGCCCACCCGGCCGCCTCCAGCGCGGACATCGACTACCTGCTGGACCATGTGAACTCGGTGCTCGCGGTGCCGCTGACCAGGGACGACGTCCAGGGCGTGTACGCGGGCCTGCGGCCGCTGCTCGCGGGCGAGTCGGACGCCACCAGCAAACTGTCGCGCGAGCACACCGTGGCGCATCCGGTGCCCGGGCTGGTCGTCGTGGCGGGCGGCAAGTACACGACGTACCGGGTCATGGCCAAGGACGCGGTGGACGCGGCGGTGCACGGACTCGACATGCGCGTCGCCGAGTGCGTCACCGAGGACGTGCCGCTGCTGGGCGCCGAGGGCTACCGGGCGCTGTGGAACGCGCGGGCGCGGATCGCCGCCCGGACCGGTCTCCACGTGGTCCGGGTCGAGCATCTGCTGAACCGCTACGGGACGCTGACCGAGGAGCTCCTCGAGCTCATCGCCGAGGACCCGTCCCTGGGCGAACCCCTGGTGGCGGCCGACGACTATCTGCGCGCCGAGATCGTCTACGCGGCCTCCCACGAGGGGGCGCGGCATTTGGACGACGTGCTGACACGGCGGACGCGCATCTCGATCGAGACCTTCGACCGGGGTGCCCGCAGCGCTCGCGACGCCGCGGAGCTGATGGCGCCCGTGCTCGGCTGGGACAAGGACCAGATCGAGCGCGAGGTCGAGCACTACCGGAAGCGGGTGGAGGCCGAGCGGGAGTCGCAGCGCCAGCCGGACGACCTGACCGCGGACGCGGCGCGACTGGGGGCGCCGGACATCGTGCCGCTGGGACCCTGACGGGTCCTGCCGGACACATCACCCCAACGAGTGTCGGGAAACGGGATCCTCGTTCGGAACCGGGTCGTTCTACGAGGTGCGGGGGCAGAACTCGGCGGCGAGCACCGCGGGTTCGAGACCGGGGTCTGCGATCGCATCCGTGTTCACGCGGAAGGTGAGGACCCGCCGGCCGTCGACGGTGGCCGCAGTGCGCACGTAACTGCCGGATATGTGCCCGCTGTGCCCCCACACCGTGAGTCCGCACGGAAGCCTCTCGGGGAACAGACCCATGCCGTACGCGCCCTGTGCGGCACGGGTGTCGAGCATCTCGCGCAGCCAGTGCGGGGGCAGCAGACGCCCCCCGAGCAGGGCTGTGTAGAAGCGGTCCAGATCGGCGAGGGTGGTCACCAGCTCGCCCGCGGCGCCCGCCACGCGAGGGTCGAGGTCGGTGACGTCGGTTCCGTCGGCGGCGTAGGCGCGGCCGTGCGGAGAGGGCAGCGAGGAGCGGGATCCGGGGAAGGAGGTGCCCGTCAGACGCAGGGGGGTGATGATGCGGTGCTCGGCCTCCGTGGCGTACGAGTGGCCGGTCACCTGCTGGATGACCAGGCCGAGCAGGACGTAGTTGGTGTTCGAGTAGGAGAAGCGGCCGCGTTCGGCCGGAGGGTGGGTGAGAGCGAGACCCAGGGCCTGACGGGGTGTGACGGGCACGGTTCCGCCGGTGTCCGCGGTGAAGTCGTACAGGCCGCTGGTGTGGGTGAGCAGGGAGCGCAGGGTCAGCGCGCGGCCGTCGTTGCCGGCTCCTCGCACCACGCCGGGCAGGTGCTGCTCCACCGTGTCGGACAGGGACAGACGGTGCTCGGCGGCAAGGTGCAGCACGACCGTCGCGATGAACGTCTTGGTGATGCTGCCGGCGCGGAAACGGTCCGCCCGGGCGATTCCCGAACCGGCGGTGGCGTAGCGGGTGGTGGTCCCCTCCCGGGCCAGCAGGGCCGCGGCCGGGACTCGGCCCTGCGTCACCAGCAGCGGCAGCACCGCGTCGGTGCGCGGCATCGACAGGGCCGACGAGTCGGCCGGGGGCAGACCGAACAGGGCGGCGGCCACCGGCAGGGCCAGCAATGTCCGAATCGGCGGCATACGGTTTCCTCCCTGGTGAGGGCCCATCATGCAAGGCCGCGCGGGGCGTGGCGCACCCGGGTTCCCGGGGGGCGGGGCCGTGGGTGTTCACCAGGGGGCCCCTGGGCGCCGGGCACTTGTCGGGTGAGAGACAATGGAGGCTCTGTCAGGGCGGGTTGTATGAGGGGACGCATGTCGGAGGCGAAGCGGGCGGGCACATCTCGTCAGGACACTCGTCAGGACAACAGGGAGCGTCTCCTCGCGGGGCGTTACCGACTGGGCAAGGTGCTGGGCCGCGGAGGCATGGGCACCGTCTGGCGGGCCCAGGACGAGACCCTCGGGCGGACGGTCGCCGTCAAGGAGCTGCGGTTCCCGTCGAACATCGACGAGGAGGAGAAGCGGCGGCTGATCACACGGACGCTGCGCGAGGCCAAGGCGATCGCGCGCATCCGCAACAACAGCGCCGTGACGGTCTTCGACGTCGTCCAGGAGGACGACCGGCCCTGGATCGTGATGGAGCTCGTCGAGGGCAAGTCGCTCGCCGAGGTCATCCGGGAGGACGGCCTCCTCGAACCCAAGCGCGCCGCCGAGGTCGGGCTCGCCGTCCTCGACGTGCTGCGGTCCGCCCACCGCGAGGGAATCCTGCACCGTGACGTGAAGCCGTCCAACGTGCTGATCGCCGAGGACGGCCGGGTCGTGCTCACCGACTTCGGCATCGCCCAGGTCGAGGGCGACCCGTCCATCACCTCGACCGGCATGCTCGTCGGCGCGCCCTCCTACATCTCCCCGGAACGGGCACGCGGTCACAAGCCGGGCCCGGCGGCTGACCTGTGGTCCCTCGGCGGGCTGCTGTACGCGGCGGTGGAGGGTGCGCCGCCGTACGACAAGGGGTCGGCCATAGCGACTCTCACGGCTGTGATGACCGAGCCGCTGGAGGAGCCGAAGAACGCGGGCCCGCTGAAGGACGTCATCTACGGACTGCTCACCAAGGACCCCGAGCAGCGGCTCGACGACACGGGCGCCCGGGCGATGCTGAACTCGGTCCTGCGCGCGCCGGACAAGGCCGAGCCGGAGCCCATGGACGCGACGAAGGTCGTGCCGCTGCCGGCGCAGCCGGACAGGTCCTCGGGCAAGGGGAGTTCGGCGGGGGCCGCAGGCAAGCGGGGGGAGGAGGCCGGGGAGCGGCTGCGCGGAGCACTGCGTTCCGTGCGCAAGGCCGCTGCGGGACCGGGCGCGCTCGCCGCCAAGTCCGGTACGGCTGCCGCCTCTTCACCTGCGGCGGGCGAGGACCCCTCCGAGCCGGACAGCGGTGCGGACCGGACCGGGGACGACGCGGGTGCGTCGGTGGCGCAGTCGGGCTCGGGTGCGACTGCCGGCGGCAGCGCATGGGGCGCGACGGAATCGAAGACGGCCGCGGGTGTGCGCAGTTCGGGATGGCCCGTCGTGCCGCCGCCGGACATGCCGCCGAGGCCCGTGGCCCGTGCGCCGCTCACCGACGTGGTACCGCGGCGGACTCTGCTGATCATCGCCGTGGTGGTGGTGCTGGCCGTGATCGGCACCGTCCTCGCCCTCGCCTTCGGCAGTGACGACGAGGGTTCGAAGGGTGCCTCCGGCAAGGGCGGTGGGAAGCCCGCCGCCACCGCGCCGGGCAGTCCCGACACCAAGGGCGACGAGAGCGACGGCACACACACGGACGGTGCGGAGACCCAGCCCGCGCCGCCCGGGTCCGCCTCGAACAGCACGCCGAGCGGCCAGACGAGCGGCTCGGCGGACGAGGGCGGCTCCGGCGGCGGGAAGGGCACCGCGGCGGAGTCGACTCACCGGGGCAACCAGGGGTACTCGATCGGTCTGCCGAAGGGCTGGAAGTACCAGTCCACGGGCGCGGCGGGCGACCGCTTCACCGGACCCGACGGGCAGAAGCTGCTCATCGCCTGGACGTCCACGCCCAAGGGAGACCCGGTGGCGGACTGGAAGAGCCAGGAGCGCTACATGCAGCGCGCGCAGTACAAGAAGATCCGTATAGAGAAGGTGGACTACCGCGGCTGGAACACGGCCGACTGGGAGTTCACCTACACGGACGGGGGCACCCGGTACCGGACGATCGACCGCGGTTTCGTGGTCGACGACCGGCAGGGGTACGCGCTGATGTACACGGCCAAGGCGGCCGGCTGGGACGGCGAGTCGCGCAAGGAGACGTGGCGGACGCTCACGAAGACCTTCGAACCCAAGTCCTGAGCATGAGGCGCCCCGGGTTTGGGGAGTGAGATCTGGCATCCCCGCAATGCGGGTTGCCTGTGGCACGTATCGTAAATGTTTGCGGACCGTGCGCAGCCGAATCGGACCGCGGGGCGAACGGATGTGACCGACCGGGCTGCCGGGGGAGGCAACGTGGACGACTACGCGGGCCGGGTACTCGCCGACCGCTACCGCCTGCCGCTGCCGCCGTCCGACGAGTACGAACTCACCGAGACCCGGGCCTTCGACACCTACAGCGGACAGGAAGTCCTGGTCCGACAGGTGCCGTTGCCGGAGGTGGTCGAGGCGGAGGTCCTCGACGCGGAGGGGCTGCCCGACGGTTTCACGGCACGTGACGGTGGTGCGCGGCGACCCGGGGGGCGTGTGGGCGCACGGCCGGGCGTGCGGCGGCCCACGGATCCGGTCGTGCGGCGCGCGGTCGAGGCGGCACAGGCCGCGGCGGCCATTCCCGACCATCCGCGACTCGACCAGGTCTTCGACGTGTTCGCCGAGGGCGGTTCGCTCTGGATCGTCAGTGAGCTGGTGGCGGCGCGTCCGCTGGCGGCGCTGCTCGCCGAGAAGCCGCTGACGCCGTACCGGGCGGCAGAAGTCGCCTCCGACGTACTGATGGCCCTTCGAGTGCTGCACGCGCACGGCTGGGTGCACCGCAACATCACCGCGCGGACGGTTCTCGTCTGCGACGACGGCCGGGTGATGCTGACCGGGCTGGCGGTGGGCGCCGCCGAGGAGGCGCTGTGCGGTTACGAC
The DNA here is from genome assembly GCF_044755265.1 of Streptomyces sp. NPDC092370. Classification (NCBI taxonomy): domain Bacteria; kingdom Bacillati; phylum Actinomycetota; class Actinomycetes; order Kitasatosporales; family Streptomycetaceae; genus Streptomyces; species Streptomyces sp. NPDC092370. The sequence goes on from NZ_JBIVQO010000008.1 coordinate 318,303, forward strand.
CCGGTGCCGGACGCGGCCTTCGACGAGTCCGGGCAGCGGCCGGGGCAGGAAGGCGGCGGCGCCGGACCGGTCCATGGCGTCGGGGGACGTTCCGGGCCGGTCGGCGGCGTCGGGGGCGCGGGTGATCCCGAGGCCGCGCGGCGCGCCGCCATAGAGGCCCGGGAGTCCAGGGTCCTGCCCTCGGCCGGGGGTGAGGGCCCCGGTCGTGGATCGGTGGTGCCGGCGCGCAAGGCGGTGGAGGAGAGCGGGGACCCGCGGGCGGCGCGTGCCGGGGCGATCGCGGCCTACCGCGCCGGTGCCCGGGCAGCGGCGCGGGTGCAGGAGGCACAGCAGGGCGAGCGGGCGGCACTGCCCGGCGCACGGCCCGCCCCCGACGGTGGTGTCGCGCCCTACGGCAACGGATCGGCGCATGCCCCGTACATCCCCGGGCAGGGCGCGGCCCCGGGGTCCCAGCCGCCCGGGCGGATCGCCGACCCCTACGGCGTGGGCGGCAGCCCGCGGACGACCGGCTGGCACGGTGCGACGCCCCGTGGAGCGACCGGTGGCGGGCCCGCGCCGCAGGGCCGGGAGCAGACGGCACTCCCGCCGGCCCCGGACACCGCAACCCACGGCGAGTCCACGCGATGGGACGACCTGGTCGCCGACACCCCCGCCCCCCGGCGCGGTCCGGCGACGGCGCTGGCCGCCGAGCGGGCGCGGCAGGCGAGGATGGCCGTGGTCGGGCCCGTCACCGAGCGCTGGGCGCCGGAGCAGGCCGGGCCCGTGCACGAGAACTGGCAGTTGGCCGCACCGATCGGCCCCGCGACCGACCTGTGGGCGCTCGGCGCGTTGCTCTTCAGGTCCGTGCAGGGACACGCGCCCTATCCCGAGGAGTCGACGGCCGAGCTGGTGCAGATGGTGTGCGCGGAGCCGCCCGCCTACGCCGAGGAGTGCGGTCCGCTGCGGCCGGTGGTGGAGTCGCTGCTGCGCCAGGACCCCACCGAGCGCCTCGACTTCGAGGAGGTGCGCGGCTGGCTGCGCTCGCTGGTGCGTTCGGCGCCCGAGCCGGAGGCCGGGCTGCACGTCGTCCCGGCGCCGCCCGTGGATCCCGGCCGGCTGCCCGTCGTACGGCGCCGGGGTGAACTCGTGCGCAGGCGGAAGGCCGGGCTGCCCGCGCACCACGGGCGGCACAAGCGGGCGAAGAAGGAGTCCGGTTCACCGGGCCGGCTCGGCCGCACCCTGCTCCTGCTGGTGCTGCTCGCGATGGCCGCGGCGATCGCCTACGCCATGCTCTTCATGCCCAAGTCGGGGACCGAGGGCGCGGACGGCGCCGACCGCACCGGTGCCGCCGGTGAGGTGAGCCAGGCGCCCGAGCCCGACGCCAGCAGCGACCCCCGGCCCGAGCAGACCTCGCCCGAGCCGGAGACGAGTCCGTCGTCGTCGGCCGGCACCACCGAGACGCAGACCACCGGCCCCGACGTCGCCGACGGCTTCACACTGCGCAAGGACTCGGCCGGTTTCCAGGTCGCCGTCGCCAAGGGCTGGGACCGCGCACCGCGCAACGGCAGCGGTCAGGTCGTCTACTCCAAGGGCGGCTTCGAGCTGATCGTGGTGGCGGGCCGGGACAGCGCGTCGGAGTACGGCAGCGATCCGATGGCCTACCAGCGGGAGTCGGAGCGCGAGTTGCAGCCGTACCGCGACTCCAGCTGGGCCACCTCCACCGGCCTGAAGAGGATCGAGGTGGGAGGGCGGACCATGGCCGAGGGACAGTTCACCTGGACCGGGAACGGGGGCGACCTGTTCGTCCGCAACCTCGCGATGCTGGTCGACGGGCGCTACCACGTCGTACAGGTGCGCGGCCCGGAGTCCGAGCGGGACGAGGTGACGCGGCTGTACGAGCAGGCAGCGGCGACGTACAAGGCCACGGGCTGAGCGACCGGCTCGCCGTCTGTACGCCGCTGTTCGGCATCTGGTTGTCTCCCGTCCCGGCAGGCACAACCGTCACAGTGCGGTCACCGTGGTACCCCGCTTGTTCCCTGGGTGAGGGAGGGTCTTTACGCTGACCCTGTCAAGACCATTGCGGGGCAACGTGAATCAGATGCAGGGCCTGCTCGTCGCGGGCCGCTACCGGCTGGCCGAATCCATCGGCAGTGGCGGCATGGGCCGGGTCTGGCGTGCACATGACGAGGTGCTGCACCGGTCGGTCGCCATCAAGGAGTTGACGGCCGCCCTCTACGTCTCCGAGAGCGAGCAGGCGATCCTGCTGGCCCGCACCCGGGCCGAGGCGCGTGCCGCGGCACGGATCAACCACTCCGCGGTCGTCACGGTGCACGACGTGCTGGAGCACGACGGCCGCCCCTGGATCGTCATGGAGCTGGTCGAGGGCCGCTCCCTGGCCGACGCGGTCAAGGAGGAGGGCCGCGTCGAGCCGCGTGAGGCGGCGCGCATAGGGCTCTGGGTGCTGCGGGCCCTGCGCGCCGCGCACACCGCCGGCGTCCTGCACCGTGACATCAAGCCGGGCAACGTGCTCCTCGCCCGCGACCGCCGGGTGCTGCTCACCGACTTCGGCATCGCCCAGATCGAGGGTGACACGACCATCACGCGGACCGGAGAGGTCGTCGGCTCGGTCGACTACTTGGCGCCCGAGCGCGTCCGCGGCCACGACCCCGGCCCGTCCTCCGACCTCTGGGCGCTCGGCGCGACGCTCTACACGGCGGTGGAAGGCCGGTCGCCGTTCCGCCGCACGACACCGCTGACCACCATGCAGGCCGTGGTCGAGGAGGAGGCCGCCGAGCTCCGGCACGCCGGTCCGCTCGCGCCCGTCATCACCGCCCTGCTGCGCAAGGATCCGGGCACCCGGCCCGGCGCGGCCGAGGCCGAACAGATGCTCGCCGAGGCCGCGGAGGGGCGGCGGCCGAGCGGCGCACAGGCGTATGTGCCGACGCAGTACGGGGGCACCGCGCCGTACCGGGACGCCCACAGCGGCACGGGGGCGGGGGCCGCCACCTCCACGGGGACGTCCGGCACCGGCCCGCTCGGCACGGGTCGGCTCAACACCGGCTCGGGTTCGCACACCGGCACACCGCTCCCGCCGCTGGCCGGCACCCCGGCCACCGGGACGGCCCCGGCCGGCACTCCGCCCTACGGTCCCACCGTGAACGCCCCGATGGCCACCGGCCCGCAGCCGGCCGGGCCGGGGAAGCGGCGCCGACTGCGCACCCTCGCCCTCGTCGTCGCTCTCGCCGCCATCATCGGCGGGGGCACGGCCGTGGTGCTCCAGCAGTGGAACGAGAGCCGGACGTCGCAGGGCGACGGGTCCGCCTCGCAGACGTCCGAGAGCACGGAGCAGTCCGGGGGGTCGGTTCCGGCCGACTGGGTCCGCTACGACGACCCCGCCGGGTTCAGCCTCCACCTGCCCAAGGGCTGGAAGCGCAAGCCCTTCGGCCCGCAGGGCGAGCTCAAGCAGATCGACTACACCCCGGACGGCGGCCGACACTTCGTCCGCGTCGCCATCGACGAGTCACCGGACTTCGCCGACGCCAAGTCCCACCAGGAGGATCTCGAGCAGCAGGTCCAGAGGCTGGTCGACTACGAGCGCGTGACCATGGAGGAGAACACCTACCGGGACTGCAAGGGCTCGCTGTGGGAGTACACCTGGACGGCGCTGGCCAAGGATCCGCCCTATGTCGCCGGGCCGCGCCACGCCGTCGAGGAGACGTACTTCTCGCGGGACGGCGCCGAGTACGCGATCTACATGTCGGCACCGGAGGAGGACTGGGCGAAGACGAGCCGGCAGTTCAAGTGGGTCCTGCAAGGCTGGCAGCAGCCGAGGTAGGCACCACGGCAGCCCGAAGCTCTGCGTGGCGTCGGGCGGCGACCGGATTTCGTGGGCGCTGACGACGTCTGCGGCATGATGGGGCGCATGGGGACCGAGGGGGCCAACTTCCGTGTGATCGCGGGGCGTTACCGCCTGGAGCAGAAACTCGGTCGCGGTGGCATGGGCGTGGTCTGGCGGGCGACCGACCAACTGCTCGGCCGGGGCGTGGCCGTCAAGGAGCTCCCCTACGACGAGACGCTCTCCGTCGCGGAGGCGCGCCGGCAGCGGGACCGGACGCTGCGCGAGGCCCGGGCCGTCGCCCAGCTGAGCCACCCGCACATCATCGTCGTCCACGATGTCGTCGAGGACGACGAACGCCCGTACATCGTCATGGAGTTGATCGAGGGCGGTTCGCTCGCCGACCGGCTGGCCCAGCATGGCCCCGTCGACGCCGGTGAGGCCGCCCGCATCGGCATCGCCCTGCTCGGCGCACTGCGCGCCGCGCACGCGGCCGGAGTCCTGCACCGCGACCTCAAACCGGACAACGTGCTACTGGAGACCGGCACCGACCGGGTCGTCCTCACCGACTTCGGCATCGCCCAGGTCGCGGGCACCCCCACACTCACCGAGAACGGGGCGTTCGTCGGCTCACCCGAGTACACCGCGCCCGAGCGGATGTCCGGGGTCAGGACCGGGCCCGAGTCCGACCTTTGGTCACTGGGTGCGCTGCTGTGCGCGGCCCTCAGCGGGGAATCGCCCTTCCACCGCGATTCGCTCGGTGGCATCCTGCACGCGGTCGTCGTGGGCGATATCCAGCCGCCCGCACAGGCCGGGCCGCTCCTGCCCGTCGTCCACGGCCTGTTGGAGCGCGATCCGGACCGACGGCTGGACGCGGACCGGGCGGAGCGAATGCTGCGGGCCTTCCGTGACACGGGCCGTACGCCGCTGTCGCCGCCGCCCGGGTACGCGCCGACGGTGGGGGACACGCCGCGCGGACGTCCGCAGGATCCCGAAGCGCCCCAGCCTTTCCCGGACGGCCCGGGCCGTCCGTACGAACCGTTCCTCCGGCAGCCCGCGCGGCGGGTGCTCATCGCAGCGCTGCTGGTCGCCGCGATGGCGGGGGCGGGGGTGTCCGCGGCGGCCCTGCTCAGAGGGGACGGCAGCGGGGGCGGCGTCCCCACGCCGACGAGTTCGGCGCCCAGGACACCGAAGACGCCGGAGACGGCGGAGACACCGAGGGCGCCGAGGTCGTCGGAGGCGCCGACGCCCCGGCCGGCCTCGCCGAGCACTCCCGTGCGCGTGCCCTGAGCGCCGCGCCCCGAACCGCCCCCTAGGGGGAGAAAACCCCAGCCCGAAGTCACGGGTCCGTGACCGGCGCGCATCCTTCGTGGCTACGCGAGCGGTTGGCACGATGTGGATGAACCATGAGCGACAACGGGGGAGCCCGATCCGGGGCCGACGAGCCGACGAGTTCCGTACCGCAACCGCCGAACCGGCAGGCGCCGGTACCGGGCAATCCGTACGCGACGCCGTCCACGTCACCCACCCAGGCCGTGCCACCCCAGTTCGTCCAGTCCGCCCACCCGCCCGAGGGCCGCGGTTCCGGGCGGCTCATCGCCGGTCGTCACCGGCTGCTGGCGAAGCTCGGGCACGGCGGGATGGGCACGGTGGCGGGCCAAGGGCGAGACGGTGGACCGGGAGGTCGCCGTCAAGGAGCCCCGCCTCCCCAAAGACCTGATCCCGCTTCCCCAACACCCCGGAGACGACCCGCGTCGACAAGAATGCGTCCCGCGGGGTACTGATGGGGCATGAGCAACGACGGGGGCGGGACGGACGACGTCCGGGGCCGGATCATCGGCGGGCGGTACCGGCTGATCGAGCGCATCGGCTCCGGCGGGACGGGCTCCGTCTGGCGCGCCCATGACGAGGTCGCGCAGCGCGAAGTCGCCGTCAAGCAGCCTCGGTTGCCGGGCGGGCCGGAGGACGAGAGTCACCGGCGGGCCGCGCACCGGCTCCACCGCGAGGCCCGCGCCGCCGCCCGCGTCGACCATCCCGCCGCCGTCACCATCCACGACGTGGTCGTCGAGGCGGAGCGGCGGGACGAACGTCCGGGACCCAAGGGCCCCGACGAGCTCGACGCGGCCGAGGCGCTGGACGGACTCCCGTGGATCGTCATGGAGTTGGTGCCCGGCGAGTCCCTGCACGAGACGCTCCGGCGCGGCCCGGTCGACGCCACCGAAGCCGCCCGTATCGGCCTCGCCGTCCTCGGAGCGCTGCGCGCCGCGCACTCCGTCGGCATCGTGCACCGGGACGTGAAGCCCGCCAACGTGCTGCTCGGCCCGGACCGGCGCGTCGTCGTCACCGATTTCGGCATCGCCCAAGGGCAGGGCGAGGGCACGCTCACCGCGTGTGGGGAGTCCGCCGGCTCGCTGGAGTTCGTCGCGCCCGAGCGGATGTCCGGCCGCATCGCCGGGCCGGCCTCCGACCTGTGGTCCCTGGGCGTTCTGCTGTACGCGGCCGTCGAGGGTTCCTCCCCCTTCCTGCGGACCACGCCGGAGGCCACGCTCGCCGCGATCCCCGGCGCCGAGCCGCCCGAGCCGAAGTCGGCGGGGCCCCTGGGGCCGCTGATAGCGCGGCTGTTGGTGCCGGACCCCGGTCGGCGTCCGGACGCCGAGGAGGTCGCGAAGGAGCTGGAGGCGGTGGCGCGACCCACCTCGACGCAGGCGGCGCCACAAGCGGCCGAGCAGCCACGGATGCCCGACGAGCAGACCGCGGCACCATTCGGCCCCGCGCCCGCCGCACAGCCCGGTGTGCCCGCCGCGCGGCCCGGCGATCTCGCGCCCGCCGCAACGCCGGGCGTGCCCGCCGCTCAGTCCGTCGGCCCGGTGCCCGGCGGCCCTGCACCCATCGCACAGCGCGGTGGCCCTGGGCCCGGTGGACGGCCCGGCGATCCCGTGCCCGGCGAACGACAGCCCGGCGCTCCGGTGCCCGCCGTACAGCCCGGCGGCCTGGCATCCGCCGTGCAGCCCGGCGTTCCCGCCGTACAGCCCGGCGGCCTGGCATCCCCCGTGCAGCCCGGCGTTCCCGCTGTGAGGCCCGATGGCCCCGCGCCCGTCGTACAGCCCGGTGTTCCCGCCGTGAGGCCCGATGGCCCCGCGTCCGTCGTACAGCCCGGTGTTCCCGCCGCGCGGCCCGATGGCCCCGCGCCCGTCGTACAGCCCGGTGTTCCCGCCGCGCGGCCCGATGGCCCCGCGCCCGCCGTGCAGCCGGACCCCATGGCCCCCGCACCCCCCGCACCCGCACTCACCGGACACCCCGGCCCTCTGCCCGCGACCTCGCCGGCTCCCGGCCCTCCGGCCGGAGCCTCGCCGGGCCCCGGCCCCCTTCCCGCCACCCCGCCGGCCCCCGCTCCCCCAAGCTCACCCGGCTCTCCATCCGCCACCTCGCCCATCCCCCTCCCGCGGGCAGACCCCCCGCACCCCAAGCGCCAAAACCTCCTCCGCTCCAGCCCCCTCGCGCTCCTCGGCGCGTTGTTCTCCGGTGGCATGGGGGCCGTCACCCAGCTCGTCGAGACCAGCAGTGCCGAGGATGCCCAACGGGCCGCCGACGTGACGGACGCCTGGACTGCGCACCCCGAGCCGGACATGGCGGCCGTCCTCCACCTCCCGCGCCACTACCGCCCGCTGGACCGGTCCGGCGGTGTTTCCGGCCGGCCCCGCACGGCGCTCTACGGCGACGAGCGGACCGGAGCGATCCAGGTTCGTCTCCTCTCCTGGGACGAGGCCCCGGCCTCCCCGATGGATCGGGTCAGGGAGGGGGAGGAGGCCGGTGGGCAGACGCGGTACACCCGCACCCGCGTCCAGGGCTGGGAAGCCGCCCTCGCCGACACCACGTACCTGCGGGGCGAGACTCCCAGGCGGGTCCTGCGGATGGTGGTCCGCACCGGGGACGACCGCATGTACGAACTGCGGGTCGACATGCCCAAGGGCACACCCGAGGAGGAGGAAGGCGCCTCGGTGTTCCAGGGCGCTCAGGACCGGCTCAGGATCGTGAAAGCCTGAACCACACCCGCCGGTCACCGCACAACGTCCTGATCAGCGCATTTGTTGCCAGCAGTCACTGGCGTCGTGTGTGTACTCGGTGAAGTCGTGTTACTGACGGGTACCCAAAGTCTCCGTCGCGGCATACCCTGCGGCTCATGACGGACGCGCAGGCCCCCGAGAAGACGGCAGTGACCGGCACGGTACAGACCGGCACGAACCCCCTCGCCCCCGCCCCGGAGGGCGCCCGCACCGCAGCGGACGTGGTCACGCCCGAGTTGATCGCCCAGCTCACCAAGGGCGTCGCCGGCTCCGGCCGGACCGCCAACCACACGCCGTTCACCGGCGAGAAGCTGGCCGATCTCCCCGAGTCGACGCCCGAGGACGTGGCGAAGGCCTTCGAACAGGCCCGCGCCGCACAGGCCGTGTGGGCGCAGATGCCCGTACGGCAGCGAGCCGCCGTCCTGCTCCGCTTCCACGACCTGATGCTGGAGCGCCAGGCCGAGGTCCTCGACCTCATCCAGCTGGAGACCGGCAAGGCCCGCCTGCACGCCCACGAGGAGGTGCAGGCCGTCGCGGTCTCCGCCCGGCACTACGGCCGAAAGGCCCCGGCCTACCTCCGGCCCAAGCGGCACGCCGGCGCCATGCCGACCCTCACCAAGGTCACCGAACTGCGCCACCCGCGCGGCGTCGTCGGCCAGATCGCCCCCTGGAACTACCCCCTGGAACTGTCCGTCGGTGACGCGCTCCCGGCCTTCGTGGCGGGCAACGCGGTCGTCATGAAGCCGGACACCGAGACCTGCCTGACCGCCCTGTGGGCCCGCGACCTGCTCATCGAGGCAGGGCTGCCCGCCGACGTCTTCCAGGTCGTCCTCGGCGACGGCCCGGTCGTCGGCCCCGAGGTCGTCCGGCACGCCGACTACGTCTCCTTCACCGGCTCCACCCGCACCGGCCGCGAGGTCGCCCAGGGCGCCGCCGCCCGGCTGATCGGCGTCTCCCTCGAACTCGGCGGCAAAAACGCCATGCTGGTGCTGGAGGACGCCGACATCGAGAAGGCCGCGGCCGGTGCCGTCCGGGCCTGCTTCTCCTCCGCCGGGCAGCTGTGCATCTCCATCGAGCGGCTGTACGTCCACGAGTCCATCGCGGACGCCTTCCTGCAGCGCTTCGCCGCCCGCACGAAGGCCATCCGCCTCGGCACGTCCCTGGCGTACGGGGCCGACATGGGTTCCCTGGTCGGCGAACGCCAGCTGGAGACCGTCACGCGGCATGTCGAGGAGGCCGTCGCCAAGGGCGCGAGGGTCGTCGCGGGCGGGGTGGCGCGCCCGGACATCGGCCCCTACTTCTTCGAGCCCACGATCCTCGACGGCGTCGCCACGGACATGTCCGTCTGCACGGAGGAGACCTTCGGCCCGGTCGTCTCGGTCTACCGCTTCACCGACGAGGACGAGGTGATCGACCGCGCCAACGCCACGGCGTACGGCCTGAACTCCTCGGTCTGGACGAGGAACGGCCGCCGGGGCCGGGAGGTCGCGGCCCGCCTGCGCACCGGCACGGTCAACATCAACGAGGGCTACGCCCCCGCCTACGGCAGCGTCCAGTCCCCGATGGGCGGCATGAAGGACTCGGGCCTCGGCCGCCGCCACGGCTCCGAGGGCATCCTCAAGTACACCGAGGCCCAGACGGTCGCCCACCAGCGCGTGCTCCCCATGGCCCCCTCGCTGGGCATGGACGACGAGAAGTACGCCCAGTTCATGAGCCGCAGCCTCCGCCTGATGAAGGCGTTCAGGTTCCGCTAGACCAACCGCACTGCACACTCGAAGGGGAGACGGCACGTGCCTCAGGACGCTTACGACTACGACGTCATCGTCGTGGGTTCCGGATTCGGCGGCTCGGTGACCGCCCTGCGCCTCACGGAGAAGGGCTACCGCGTAGGCGTCCTGGAGGCGGGCCGGCGCTTCACCCGAGAGACCCTCCCCAAGAACTCCTGGGACCTCAAGAACTACCTCTGGGCCCCGAAGCTCGGCATGTACGGCATCCAGCGCATCCACCTGCTGGGCAACGTCATGGTCCTGGCGGGCGCGGGCGTCGGCGGCGGCTCCCTCAACTACGCCAACACCCTCTACGTCCCGCCGAAGCCGTTCTTCGAGGACCCCCAGTGGCGTGACATCACCGACTGGCAGGAGGAGCTGAAGCCGTACTACGACCAGGCCCGCCGCATGCTGGGCGTACGGCTCAACCCGACCATGACGTCCTCGGACGTCCATCTGAAGGCCGCCGCGGAGCGGATGGGCTGCGCCGACTCCTTCCACATGGCTCCGGTCGGCGTCTTCTTCGGCGACGGCGAAGACGCCGACGGCACGGTGAAGGCCAAGCCCGGCCAGGAGGTGCCCGACCCGTACTTCGGCGGCGCGGGCCCGTCCCGCAGGGCCTGCGCGGAGTGCGGCGAGTGCATGACCGGCTGCCGCCACGGCGCGAAGAACACCCTCAACGAGAACTACCTGCACCTCGCCGAGAAGGCCGGCGCGGTCGTCCACCCCATGACGACGGTCGTGTCGCTCACCGACGACTCGCGCGGCGGCTACGCCGTCGCCACCCTGCCCACCGACGACCGCGGCAAGAAGAAGGGCCGCACCTACACGGCCCGCCGGGTCGTCCTCGCGGCCGGCACCTACGGCACCCAGACGCTGCTGCACCGTATGAAGGCGGGCGGCCAGCTGCCCCACCTCTCCGACAGGCTGGGGGAGCTGACCCGCACCAACTCCGAGGCCCTGGTCGGCGCCCAGACCGACGACCGGCGCTACCGCAAGGCGCACGGCGCGCCGAAGGCCGACTTCACGCGGGGCGTGGCCATCACATCCTCGATCCACCCGGACGCGAACACCCACATCGAGCCGGTCCGTTACGGCAAGGGCTCCAATGCGATGGGCAGCCTGTCCATCCTCCAGGTGCCTTACGCCGGGACGAACTCGGGTGCCTCGCGGGTCCTGGGCTTCCTCGCCAACGCCGCGAGGCACCCGCTGCTGGTGCTGCGCTCCCTGTCGAACCGCCGCTGGTCGGAGCGGACCATCATCGGCCTGGTGATGCAGTCGCTGGACAACTCCCTGACGACGTACGTGAAACCGTCGGGTGTGGGCCGCGGCCTGCTCACCGCCCGGCAGGGCCACGGAGCCCCCAACCCCAAGCAGATCAAGGCGGCGACGGAAAGCGCCTCGGCGCTGGCCGCCGAGATCAACGGTTTCGCCGGCTCCAACGTCGGTGAGCTGATGGGCACCCCGCTCACGGCCCACTTCCTGGGCGGCTGCCCCATCGGCGACTCCCGCGAGTCCGGCGTGATCGACCCGTACCACCGCCTCTACGGCCACCCCGGCATCTCGGTCGTCGACGGCGCGGCGGTCTCCGCCAACCTGGGCGTCAACCCGTCCCTCACCATCACCGCCCAGGCCGAGCGGGCGATGTCGTACTGGCCCAACAAGGGCGAGCCCGACGCGCGTCCGCAGCAGGGCGCGGCCTACGAGCGTCTCCAGCCGGTCGAGCCGAAGTCCCCGGCGGTCCCGGCGGAGGCGTTCGGCGCGCTGCGGCTGCCGTTCCTCGGCATGCCGGCCGTACCGCCGAAGAACTGAGCAGAGGAAAGCGACAGAGGAATACGGAAGAGGGACCTGCGCCCCCCTCCGAGCGCAGGTCCCTCTTCTGCTTGGTGCGGCGGCCTGTACCGGCCGCTGTGGCTTACGCCTGCACGCCGGCCTTGCGGCGACGCACGACGAAGATCGCGCCGGCACCGGCGACGACCGCGGCACCGCCGACGAGGCTGATCACCGGCAGGGCGGAGCTGGAGCCGGTCTCGGCGAGGCTGCCGGTGACCTCCGGCGTGTTGCCGCTCGGCTTCTCGTCGGTGACGGGCGCCTTGCCGCCTTCCTGCGGCTTGGTGCCGCCGGTGTCCGTACCCGAGGAGACGATCTGGAACTTGTACGACACGTCGCCGAAGCCGGTGCACTCGTCGTCGTTGTCGCCGTAGATCGTCGCGCCGAGCGAGAAGCCGGCGCCGACCGGGGCGGACTTGCCGACGTTGAGGCGCAGCGGGATGTTCACCTCGTACCCGGGCTTCAGCTCGTCGGTGTAGCCGACGTAACCGACGGCGTAGCCGCCCTCGTTGAGGTCGACCCAGATCTTGTCCTGGGGGTCCCAGGCCTGAAGCCGGACCTGCTTGCTGGAGAACAGCTCCTCGCCGTTCTCGTCGGGGGAGGCCCCGGCGAAGAAGTCGAGGTCGTTCAGCGTGGAGTCGGAGTTGTTCGACACGTTCAGCGAGAACTTGTGCCAGCCGCTGCCCGCCGCGATCTTGCCGGGCAGACCGGAGATGCCGACGTCGACCTTGGTGTCCGCACACAGCGAGGGCTCGGGGTCGGGGGACTCCGACTCCTCGGGCTCGGAGGCACTCGGCGCCGGGGAGGACTGGCTCGCGGAGGCGCTCGGCGAGCTGGACGTCTCGGGAGCGGACTCGCTCACGGAGGTGCTCGGAGCCGGCGACGTCTCGGGAGCGGACTCGCTCACGGAGGTGCTCGGAGCCGGCGACGTCTCGGAGGCGGACTCGCTCACGGACGCGCTCGGCGGGGGCGTCGTTTCGTCGGTGGCGTACGCGGCCGGTGCCGCGAGCAGTGCCACCGGGGCGATGACCGCCGTAGCGGCCGCTGCTGCCATGGCGCGGCGAAGCTTCATGAAGACCTCGGAGAGTCCGGCGTACCGCGAGGTGCGGCACGAACGTTGGGGGAGGCCTCCGCGTGTGGGGCGCGGGAGTGGCCCTTGGTTCGGCAGGTTTGATCCGTAGGACCTGTGAATGGTTGTGCTGGCATTCACAGAATCCTTATGTGGGCTGAGTCACACACAAGGGCTTCTTCTGAAGGTGCTTTCCACCCCGACTCAGAGCTTGACCGCGTCTGAGGAGACGTCCGGCGCCCACGCGGGACCAGCCGTTCTCCGGCTTGCCGGACGAGCGCTGGACCGACGGCCAGGCCGGCATCGTCCTGCCCGGGGCCAACGCCGTCGGCCCGGTCCTTGAGGGCCGGGTGGAAGTGGCGCTCGAGCTGACGAAGGAGCTGCTGGTGGGGGGTCGACCTCGATCCGGCACACTCCGCGGGGCACGCCCCGGGGCCGCGTTCCGCGTCCTCGGCCCCAAGCAGTCCGAACTCCTCGGTGACCTCGACAACCGGGCTGCGCTCCCCGAGCATGAAGCACGACCCGGTCACCCTGTTCAGCCGCTTCGGCCCCGATGAGACAGGCAACTCCTCCTGCTTCGTCCGCGACGGCTACCCGCACCCGGAGTTCCCGTCGTACAGGTCCGCCGGCCCGTACCCGAGCGGCCCGGCCGCGGACCTGTACGACCGCAGCAAGGACATCGGCCACGGCGACGGCGATGAAGGCGGCACGCTGACCCACACCTGAGCAGAGCGGAAGGGCCCCGCGGGATGGAGCCGTGGGGCCCTTCTTCTCGTCAGCACCGACGTCAGGGCAGGGTCGGTGCCGGGAAGCGGCGCCGGGGGGTAGCGCCGCTGGTCTGTGCCTCTGGAAGGGCGGCACGCGGCTGCTCGCGGGGGACTTGGGCGGTGTACGCATCGTGCTGGGTGAACGTGGCGCTTGCAACCGTTTGACCCAGAATGGTGTATTTGTGCAGTCCGCCGGTCGGCCCCGGGCGTCCCCGGAGCCGACCGTTCTCTTGGGTGACCGGACTGCTGTCCCCTGCCGTCCGGTCACTTCCCTGGAGCGAGGTCCCACGACGCACGGCATGATCCGTGCGTCTCATCGCCCCAGTGAGCCACGCGTGGTTCCTTCGGGCCCGCGCCTGGCTGGCACGGACACCGGGACCAACGAGGTCGTGCCGGGGTGGTCACGCGCCGTACGGGTGAGAGGGATGCGCACCTCTGTCCCGGGAACACCGGTCCCAGTCGCGGGGCGGCTTCAGATCCTGCCGCGGCACAGCTCCAGCAGGGTCATCGCGAGCGCGGTGCCCGGCTTGCCCAGTGCCTCCCTGTAGTGGCCGAGGACGTCCATCTCGCGGGAGAGGTTCACGCGTCGGCCGCCGGAGGCGATCCGCGCCTCCTGGATGACGGCCGAGACGGCCGCCCGTTCCTGGATCAGGCCGATGATCCGGTCGTCGAGCGCGTCGATCCGCTCGCGCGCTCCGGTGATCACGCCGGCGGCCTCGGGCGTACGTGCGCCGGTCACGTCGATGGCGGTCATAAGGGGCTCCTGGTGGTCAGGGGCTGCCCCGGGGCGACAGGGCCCGGACTACGACAGACGCCCCGGGCCTTGTCGGCCCGGGGCGCCTGGGAAGTCGCTTGTCAGTAGCTCAAGCAGCACGACCATGGCGTCCGGCGGGCCGGATGCCATAGGTAAAGACGAACGTCTGGTGCTTGAACATGGGGGCAAGTATGCACCGCGCCGGAGAGGCGTCCAAGCCGGTTCGCATCCTGAGACGGGACGGCTGCCCGGCACACGGAAACAGCCGCACGGCCCCCCGGTAGAATCGGATGGCACAAGGACCCCCGCCCCACCGCCGGAAGGCACCCCGTGTCATCAGCGACTCCCGCTGCCAACGCCGCCGACACCGTCCTGGTCGTCGACTTCGGTGCGCAGTACGCCCAGCTCATCGCCCGTCGTGTCCGCGAGGCGCGGGTCTACAGCGAGATCGTGCCGAGCACCATGCCGGTCCAGGAGATGCTCGCCAAGAACCCCGCGGCGATCATCCTCTCCGGCGGCCCCTCGTCGGTCTACGAAGAGGGCGCCCCCAGCCTGGACCGTGCGATCTTCGAGGCCGACGTCCCCGTCTTCGGCATGTGCTACGGCTTCCAGCTGATGGCGCGGACCCTCGGCGGCACCGTCGACAACACCGGCGCCCGTGAGTACGGCCGCACCGACCTGCACGTCTCCAAGGTGTCCTCCACCCTCTTCGAGGGCACCCCGGCCGAGCAGGCCGTCTGGATGTCGCACGGCGACGCCTGCTCCGCCGCCCCCGAGGGCTTCTCCGTCACCGCCTCCACGGACGTCGTGCCGGTCGCCGCCTTCGAGAACGACGAGAAGAAGCTCTACGGCGTCCAGTACCACCCCGAGGTGATGCACTCCACGCACGGGCAGCAGGTGCTGGAGCACTTCCTCTACCGGGGCGCGGGCCTGACCCCGTCCTGGACCACGGGCAACGTGATCGAGGAGCAGGTCGCCGCGATCCGCGAGCAGGTCGGCGACAAGCGCGCCATCTGCGGCCTGTCCGGCGGTGTGGACTCGGCGGTCGCCGCGGCCCTCGTCCAGAAGGCCATCGGCTCCCAGCTGACCTGCGTGTACGTCGACCACGGCCTGATGCGCAAGGGCGAGACCGAGCAGGTCGAGAAGGACTTTGTCGCGGCGACCGGCGTGCAGCTGAAGGTCGTGGACGCTCAGGAGCGGTTCCTCAAGGCGCTGGCCGGGGTCTCCGACCCCGAAGAGAAGCGGAAGATCATCGGCCGCGAGTTCATCCGGGTCTTCGAGCAGGCCCAGGCCGAGATCATCGCCGACGAGGGCCCGGCCGTGGAGTTCCTCGTCCAGGGCACGCTCTACCCGGACGTCGTCGAGTCCGGCGGCGGCACCGGCACGGCCAACATCAAGTCCCACCACAACGTGGGCGGCCTGCCCGAGGATCTCGAGTTCCAGCTGATCGAGCCGCTGCGCAAGCTCTTCAAGGACGAGGTCCGCATGGTCGGCCAGGAGCTCGGCCTGCCGGAGGAGATCGTCCAGCGCCAGCCCTTCCCCGGCCCGGGCCTCGGCATCCGCATCGTCGGCGAGGTCACCAAGGAGCGCCTGGACCTGCTGCGCGAGGCCGACGCCATCGCCCGCGAGGAGCTGACGGCGGCCGGCCTCGACCGCGACATCTGGCAGTGCCCGGTGGTCCTGCTCGCCGACGTCCGCAGCGTCGGCGTCCAGGGCGACGGCCGCACCTACGGTCACCCGATCGTGCTGCGTCCCGTCTCGTCCGAGGACGCCATGACGGCCGACTGGTCGCGCCTGCCCTACGAGATCCTCGCCCGGATCTCCACCCGGATCACCAACGAGGTCAAGGACGTCAACCGCGTCGTCCTCGACGTCACCTCCAAGCCGCCGGGCACCATCGAGTGGGAGTGACCCCCTGCCTAGGTGCGCTTGATCGTGCGCAGGGGCGCGCCGGGCGTCCAGACCTGGACGACGAGGTACGTGTCGTCCTCGACGTAGGTGCGTACGACCTCCGTCAGCTCGGCGCGGAAGAGGTGGAACGGCTCCGGCGGTTCCACCTCTTCGACGTATCCGGCCTTCGTCTCCCCATCGTCGACCTCGATCGCCCGGCCGCTGATCCGGACGTCGCCGCCGCCCATGCCCGTGCCCTCCCCGGGGTTCGACTGGAGTGCGAAGCGTGAGTCGCGGCGCAGGTCGAGGGCCTTGAGTGAACCCGGCAGCATGCCGAGCCACAGTTCGCCGCTCAGGAACCGCACCTCCAGACCGCTGGTGCGGGGCGAACCGTCCTTGCGCACAGTGGCGAGGATGTGGTGGGTGAAGGCGCCGAAACGCTTCTCTACCGTGTGGGCCAGATCCGGTTCGGCGGTGGTGAATGCCGCCCAGTTCGTTGTCATACGGAGAGTGTGGCGTCGAAATCCGACATCCTCCGTCAGGTATCGGTCCCGGTGCCGGCCCGTGTCATGCGGCTCCGTGTGCGGGGCGGAAGTACCCCACGCACGCACACCCGCGTACCGGAAGCCGAAGCGCTCGGCGACATGGGCGAGCGCACCGGCCGTCTCGGTGTCGCCCGCGGCGACGATCTCGATGCCGTCCCGGGTCGCGATCTGCCGCATGAAGGGCTTGAGGTGGCGGTCGATGCTCAAGGAGAGGTCCGATGGTGCTGTTCCGCGCCGGCCGCAACCGGACGCCGCATGCTTTGTTCGTGACACCAGACCCATGCGCCCCGCAGGGGTTGCGCGGATCATCTTCACGGAACACCTCTGTTCACCCCACCTCACCGGCGGTAGCTTCCGCCCCTAGAACAACCCCAGTGCCGGAGGAAACATGCACGGGCCCACGCCGCCTGACCCGGTTCCCACCGACCGCCTGCAGTTCGCGATGCCGCCGATGCACGAGTCGGTCGAGGACGAGCGCCGGCACCGCAAGGAACGCCTCGCGGGCGCCCTCCGGATCTTCGGCCGGCTTGGCTACGAGGACGGCGTCTCCGGGCACATCACCGCCCGCGACCCGGAGTACTCCGACTGCTTCTGGGTCAACCCGTTCGGGATGCCCTTCCGGCACGTCACCGTGAGCGACCTCGTGCTCGCCAACCAGGACGGCCAGGTCGTCGAGGGCCGGTACCACGTCAACCAGGCGGCCTTCACCGTGCACGCCCAGGTCCACGCCGCCCGGCCCGACGTCGTCGCCGTCGCCCACTGCCACTCCGTGCACGGCCGGGCGCTCGCGGCCCTGGGCGAGCTGCTGGAGCCGATCACCCAGGAGAGCTGCGCCTTCTACGAGGATCACGCCCTCTACGACACGTACACCGGCGTCTCCGTCGACGCCGAGGAGGGGCGGCGCATCGCAGCCGTGCTCGGCTCCCGCAAGGCGCTCGTGCTGCGCAACCACGGGTTGCTGACCGTCGGCGACTCGGTGGACGCGGCGGCCTGGTGGTTCGTGTCCATGGAGCGCTCCTGCCAGGTGCAACTGACGGCCCAGGCGGCCGGGCGCCCGGTCCGGATCGACCACCGGATGGCGGTGGCGACACGGGAGCAGCTGGGTGGGGACCTCGTGGCGTGGATCAACTACCAGCCGATGTGGGAGGACGTCAGCCGCAGCGAGCCGGGTCTGCTGGGCTAGGGCCCGTCGTCTGGCTCAGGTCGCGGGGAATCGGCGGTGCTTCCCCATGCGGGTGAGCCCCGCTGCGGCGGCCTGATCCACATGACAGGCCCCCTGGGCCTCTCACAAGCCGCGCAGCACCGCTGCCTTCGACCTCGCGAACTCCTCCTCGGTGAGGACGCCGTCACGGTGCGGCCGGCCCGGCTCGCGAGTCGGCGCAGCAGTACGGCATGGGGGTCCGAGGCGGAGGGCGGCACGTGGGCGCGGCCGCAGCCGTCCTCGCCTCCGTTCGGGTTCCAGGACGATGCCCGAGACCGCCGTGAACGGCATGGTGATCTTCCCGTACCTCCGCCGGAACAGCGGAACGCAGCGGTGCGGGCCGGGCGTGATCCGGATCGTGTCGCCGTCGAAGGCCCGGGTCCCGTCACGCTGGATGATCTCGGCCCTGGGGGAATTCTCCCAGCCGGGTCAACACGGCACGTCGAACTTCACCCGTGTTGACCAGACCGGTCGGACGCGAACCGGGTGGTGTAGGGCACAATTCGCTGTCGGCGCAGGGGAGTTGTACAGCGGTGTTTCCGGGGTCCGGAAGGCCGGCGGTGGTTGGGTCGCGGGAAGGGCGGGCGTCGGGCGTGGCGGTGCGGGAGGCGGGACAAGGCGGCGCGGACGCGGGCGGTTACGCGGGTGCCCATGCCGGGGGGTACTCGGGTGGTCGGACCGGCGGGCAGCCGGGCGGCTCCGGGAGCGACCACGGAGGCGGGTGCGCCTGTGGGGACTGCCCGCACGGTGCGCGCGAAGGGCACCGGCGGGCCGTCGCCGCGTTCCTGCGCCGACGGGACGAGTTCGCGGCCGGGCAGGGGCTGCCGGCCGCCGTGGCCCACTCCGCGTCGGCGTCCCGCCAGTGGGTCTCCGAGGAACTGGCGCAGTCCGCCGAGTACGTCGCCGAACGGGGGCGGGCCGAGGGACATGCCTGGCTGACGGGCCTGTGGCGGCGCACTTCGGGTGTGGTGGGGGCGGCCGTGGTGCTGCTGCTCCTCGGGCAGGCCCTCACGGCGGTCGGGGCGGGCTGGACGGCGGCGCGTACGGCCGGCCTGGCCGCGGCGCTGGTGACGGCCCTGTCGCTGACCGCCGCTTCGTGGTTCCACCGCGCCAAGGGCGGGGTGCTGGCGCCCCTGATCGGTGAGGACAACCGGCTGTCCACGTCCCGAACGGTCGCCGCGGCCTGGGTGCTCTTCGTGGCCTACGCGGTCCTCGTCCTCGCGGGGCGGCTGGCCGCCGCCTCCCACCACCGGGAGCGGGACGCGCTGATCTCCGGGCTGGACCTCGCCCGGGGTGCCGGGGTCGTGACCGTGCTCGCCGTGGTATGCGGGATCGCCGTGCTCGTGCGGCGGGTGGTGGGACTGCGGGTCCTGGGGCAGCGGCTGCAGAAGGTACGCGCCGACCGGCCCCGGGCCGCCGACCTGCTGACCGACGACGCGGGGCGGGGCACCTTCGCCGACATCCAGTACGTCGTGATCAGCGGTGTCGCCCTGGTCTTCGCCGCGGTGCGGCTGGCCAGGCGGCCGGAGCAGCTGCCGGACCTGCCGTGGGGCCTGACGCTGGTCATGCTGGTGTCGGCGGCGACGTATCTGGCCGGCAAGTACGCGGAGGGCGGCCGGCCGGTCATCCTTTCCGTGGTCCGGGCCCGGGAGGCGGGTGACCTGGACGGGCCGATCCGCACCGGGGACGACATCGAGATCCGGGGCGCCGGGTTCGTGCCGCCGGGCGCACAGGGGGCCGACCGGCTGGCCCGGATGGTCGTGCGCGTGGGCGTCGTCCATGTCCACGTGCCGCTGGTGCCGGTGCCCGGCGGGTTCCGCAACCCCACGGACACCCGGCTGACGGTCCCGGTGCCGGCGGACGTGGAACCGGGGAGGGTGGAGGTGCAGGTGGTCACGGCGGCCGGGGTGGAGACCAATCGTTACGCGGTCGACGTCACCGAGTGAGTGAGGACGCCCCCGGGCGCCCCCACCGCCGGCGCGACGGGAAGAAGCCGTCCGCCCGGGGATGAGCGCGCTTCGTCCGTCGTACGTATGGTCTGTCGAAGGGGCTCGGCACCGGCGGGCGAGAGGCGGCCACCAACGATGACTCACGGTATGCGAACGGACACGCGCACCCCGCACTTCGGCGAGGGAGGAAGCTGGCGGGACAACGCCACCCGCTACGCCCTGCTGCCCCTGCGCATCTTCCTCGGCGTCACCTTCCTCTACGCCGGTCTGGACAAACTCACCGACAGCGCGTTCATGAAGGACTCCGGCACCGGGTCGATCGGCGACATGATGCGTGCCGTACGGGACTCCTCCGCCCTTCCCGCCCTGGTCGACCTCTCCCTCAAGAGCCCGGTCGGTTTCGGCTACGCCATCGCGTTCGGAGAACTGGCCGTCGGTCTCGGCACCCTGCTCGGACTGCTCGCCCGGCCGGCCGCGCTCGGCGGCGCGCTGATCTCCCTCAGCCTGTGGCTGACCGTGAGCTGGGCCTCCGACCCGTACTACTACGGCAACGACCTCGCCTACCTCATGGCCTGGACCCCTTTGATCCTGGCGGGCGCACCCCTGCTGTCCGTCGACGCCGCGCTGCGGACGCGACGACGGCAGCGCAGCGGCGGATACCGGTAAGCGGATACCGGTAACAGGCCCGCTCACCGTCACGCCGGGTCGGCGCCCGAACGGCTTGCCCGGCGGCGCCGTACGCGGCCGGTCAGGAGCGCCACCGCGCCCGCCAGGCACAGCCCGCCCGCCACCAGGGGGATCGCCACGAACCACGGGATCTGCCAGGCGTCGCCCGCGTCGCCCGCGTAGAGGACGCCCACCAAGACCAGGACGGCGCCGGCGACCAGCTTTCCGGGCCGGAATTCATGACGTAGCACGGGTCACCTCCGCCTGTCCCATACCGACCTGGAGATCCAGGTCGATGGTGCCGGACTTCTTCGAGCCCTCGGCGGGGGAGAGGGTGATCTCCTTGTGGCGGCCCGGCTGCACGTCCACGTCCTTCGGATCGTCGCCCGGCAGCTGGAGGTCGCCGATGCCCACCTCGACGCTCAGCCGCACGGTCACGTCCTTGGGCACGAGCACCCTGATCCGGCCCACGCCGACCTCCGCCCGCGTCGTCACCGTCTGCTTGCCGGTCACGTCCAGCCTGCTCAGATCCAGCGTGCCGACGCCCGTGCCCAGTTCGTAGCGCTGCCGTACGTCCGCCGCCGTGGCGGGCTGCCAGGTGGTGCGCGACCAGTGGGTGTCGATGTCCTTGGGCACGGCCGCCGCGCCGGCGAGCAGTCCGGCCGTGACGATCGCCAGGAAGATCGATCCGGCACCGGTCCGGCCCAGGAAGGCGCTGACGGCTATGCCCAGGCCAAGGACGGCGAGCGCGCAGGCCAGCCCCGTCTGGAGGCTGGTGCCGAGCGGGTGCCCGTCCCAGGTGCGGCTGGTGCCCAGGGCCCCCGCGAGCAGGGCCAGCAGGAAGACCCAGCCGCCGATCCAGCGGGGTCCGTGCGCACGGGGCGGCCGGGGGCGCGGGGCGGGTAGGTCCTCGCGCGCGCCCGGCCGGGTGCCGAGGCTGATGTCGGCGGCCGCCGCTACGTCCAGGTCGTGGGTGTCCCGGGGCCCCCACAGATACCCCGTGCCGCCGATGTGGGTGCCGTCCTTGACGATCGGGTCACGCCACCAGGAGGGGGCGGTGAGGAGCACCGGCGGCGCCTGGGGCTCCGGTGGGGCGTCGGCGACGGCCTGGGCGGCCAGCTGGTCGGGGCTGGGGGCGCCGCGCTGGCGCGACCAGTAGCCGGCGCCCGCGAGGAGGAGGGAGAGGACGACGGCGAAGGTCAGCACACCGCCGTTGTTCAGCATGGTCAGGAACACCCCGCACCCCACCAGCGCGAACAGCACGGCCGCCAGGGCCTGGCCGTCGACGCGGCCGGTGAGCAGTTTGCGGACCTCGTTCTCCTCGCCGTCGTACGGGACGAAGAGCCAGGCGAAGCCGTAGAAGATCAGGCCGATGCCGCCGGTGGCGGAGAGCACGGCGAGGGTGATGCGGAAGATCACCGGGTCCATGTCGCACTGCCGTCCGAGCCCGGCGCAGACACCGGCCAGGGTCTTGTGCCGGCGGTCGCGGCGGAAGGCATGCGGCGGACCGGCCGGGACGGCTTCCTCGGCCGGTCCGCCGGGTGCTCCTCCCTGCTCTCCCGCGTCCGCGCTCCCGGGCGCGGAGCCCGCGGCGGGCGCGGCATCCTGCGGCCCGGCGCCCGCAGCGGGACGCGGGCCGGAGCCGGGTCCCGGACCCGTCGCGGCGTGCTCGTGATCGGTCATGGGTCCATGGTGACGGGCGCGACGCCCGGGCGGGAGCCGGAACGACCCTGGCCGGACCCTGATATCGGCCCTGAGAGGCGGCTCGGGAACCGTTCCAGGGGAGGCCTGGGGGAGATCAGGGGAGCCCTAGGGGTCGACCCTGATGCTCCGGCCTCTCGCCCATGTGACCATCAATGGCATGTCGGAAGCCGCAGCAGCGCCACTCGCCGAACCGCGGCCGCCGCGCAAGCTCTACCGCAGCGGTGACGGACGCTGGCTCGGGGGCGTCGCGCGAGGGCTCGCCGGGCACCTCGGGCTGCCCGTGATCTGGGTCCGGCTGGTCTTCGTCGGCCTGTTCATGGCCGACGGCCTCGGCGCTCTGCTGTACGCCGCGTTCTGGTTCTTCGTGCCGCTCGGGGTCGGCGGTGTCGAGGCGCAGAAGCCGCCGTCGCCCCTGGCCGCGGAGACCTCGCCCGACGGCCGCCGCAGAGTGGTCGCGCGCAGACCCGACAAGGGCCAGATCGTGGCCCTGCTCCTCATGGTCGTGGTGGCCATGGTCTTCGTGGGCAATGTGAACCTCAGCGGCGGAGCCAGGGCGTATCTGTGGCCGATGGTGCTCGTCGGCGCGGGCGTCGCCCTGGTCTGGCGGCAGGCGGACAACGCCCGCCGGGCCCGCTGGGCCGAGGTCGGCCGCCGTCGGCGCACGGTGACGCTGCTGCGCTCGGTGGGCGGCGTGCTGCTGGTGACGGCCGGCGTCTCCGGCATCTTCGTCCTCCAGGGCTCCGCTGCCCACCTCGGCTCCGTCCTGCAGGCGGCCCTCGCGGTCCTCGTCGGGATAACGCTCCTCGCGGGCCCGTATCTCGTCCGCATGACGCAGGACCTCTCCGAGGAGCGCCTGATGCGCATCCGTGCCCAGGAGCGCGCGGAGGTCGCCGCCCATGTGCACGACTCGGTGCTGCACACGCTCACCCTGATCCAGCGCAACGCGGAGAACGCGAACGAGGTGCGCCGTCTGGCGCGTGCCCAGGAGCGTGACCTGCGCACCTGGCTCTACAAGCCCGAGGGCACCGGCAAGGACGAGGCCGACGAACCGACCACCCTCGCCGACGCCGTGCGGCGCAACGCGGCCGAGGTGGAGGACAAGCACGGAGTGCCCCTCGAGGTCGTGGTCGTGGGCGACTGCCCGCTCGACGAGAGGATCGCCGCACAGATGCAGGCCGCGCGCGAAGCAATGGTGAACGCCGCCAAGTACGGTGGCGAGGGCGGAGCCGTACAGGTCTTCGCCGAGGTGGAGGCGAGGACGGTGTTCGTGTCCGTCCGGGATCGCGGTCCCGGCTTCGACCTCGACTCGATACCCGCCGACCGGATGGGTGTCAGAGAATCGATCATCGGCCGCATGGAGCGCCACGGAGGTACGGCGCGGTTGCGCGCGGTGCCGGACGGCGGCACGGAGGTCGAGCTGGAGATGGAGAGGGCGGAGAAGACGTCATGAGCGACCCGACCGAGACGAACGGTACGGCGGGATCGGCGGAGGCGGCCGGGCCCGCGGCCCCGGGCGGCGGGCCCGGGCGTCACGTGCGCGTGGTCCTGGTGGACGACCACCGCATGTTCCGCACGGGGGTCCAGGCCGAGATCGGGCAGACCGAGCAGACCGGTGTCGAGGTCGTAGGAGAGGCCGCGGACGTCGACCAGGCCGTCACGGTCATCACCGCGACCCGGCCCGAGGTGGTCCTCCTCGACGTGCACCTGCCCGGTGGGGGCGGCGTCGAAGTGCTGCGGCGCTGCGCCCCGTTGATGGGCGACACCGAGCAGCCGGTCCGCTTCCTCGCGCTGTCCGTGTCGGACGCCGCGGAGGACGTGATCGGCGTGATCCGCGGCGGGGCCCGCGGATACGTCACCAAGACGATCACCGGCACCGACCTCGTCGAGTCGATCTTCCGCGTCCAGGAGGGCGACGCCGTCTTCTCCCCGCGCCTGGCCGGGTTCGTCCTGGACGCCTTCGCCTCCACGGACGCCCCACCGGTCGACGAGGACCTGGACCGCCTCACCCAGCGCGAGCGCGAGGTGCTGCGGCTCATCGCCCGGGGATACGCCTACAAGGAGATCGCCAAGCAGCTGTTCATCTCCGTGAAGACGGTCGAGTCCCACGTCTCGGCGGTGCTGCGCAAGCTCCAGCTGTCGAACCGGCATGAGCTGACGCGCTGGGCGACGGCCCGCCGGCTGGTGTGACGCCGGTCCTCACACCACCCGCGTCGCCCCCGCGAACGGCATCTCGTCGAGCGGGGCGACGCGTACCGGCGCCGAGGGGTTCGGCGCGTGGATCATCCGCCCGTTGCCCACGTAGATGCCCACATGGCTGATGCCGGCGTAGAAGAAGACCAGGTCGCCCGGGAGGAGTTCGGAGCGGGAGACGCGGCGGCCGGCGGCGATCTGGGAGTACGTCGTGCGGGGCAGGGAGACGCCCGCGGCGCGGTACGCGGCCTGGACCAGGCCCGAGCAGTCGAAGGCGTTCGGGCCGGTGGCGCCCCACACATAGGGGCTGCCGAGCTTCTGGTAGGCGTAGGAGACGGCGGCGGACGCGCGGGAGCCGGGCGCCTGGGGCGAGGTGGAGCCGGCGGCCGCCACATTGTCCCGCGCGCCCGTCGAGCGTGAGGACCGCTCCGGCGAAACGCCGAGCCGGGAACGTTCCTGCGGGTCGAGCCGGGACAGCAGCTGCCGGGCGGAGCCCAGCTTGCCGGTGATCGTCTTCTTGTGCCGCTTCAGCTCCGTCTGCCGCGACCTCAGGGAGGTCAGCTCGATGTGGGCGGCCCCGCGCAGCTGCTCGATCTCCCGGAGCTGTCTGCGCACGCCCGCGACGGCGGCGTGCTGCCGGTTGCCGGCCCGCTCGACGAACTCGGCGTTCTGCAGGTACCGGTCGGGGTCGTCGGACAGGGCGAGCTGCATCGCGGGGTCGAGACCGCCTGCGCGGTACTGCGCGGCGGCGACCGACCCGAGGGCTTCACGTGACGAGCTGAGCCGTTCCTCCGTGCGCGCCGCCCGGTCCTGGAGGTCCCTCAGCCGCTGCCCGGCCGCTTCGGCCTTCTCCTTCGCGCCGTTGTACTTCTCGGTGGCGACCTCCGCCTGCTGGTACAGCTTGTCCACCTCGGCCTTGACCTGGCCGGGGGTGAGCTGTGGGTCGGCGTGTCCGGTCCCGTCGAAGCCCGTCGCCGTCGCCGCGCCCGCCAGGGCGATCGTGGCGGCCGTTCGGGCCTTGCTGCCACCCATTGCGCGCTGTCGGGGCTTGCGGTGCGCTGCCACCTGGAGGCCACGTCCTTTCCTCGACCGCCGGTCGGTGCGTGCGGCCGCCGGGGGGAGCGGACGGGCGGCCTGCGCGTCCGGCGACGGCCCGCACAGGGGGAGCGGACCGCCGCCGGACTTCTCGGCGGTGGTGTCCGACTGCCGCCCCTGGCCCGGGCGGCGGTGGGGAGCCGGGCACCTGGAGGGGACGCTAAGCGCCGCCGTGGCGGGCCGGTGGCAGGTGTGCGGAAGTGATTCGAGAGGACCGACGGTGACCGTATGCGACCGCGGTCCCGCCCCGAGCCCGTCTACTTCACTCAGCGTGATGACCGATGCGTCGCATCGCGGGCGAGTGACCCTGATCGGGTGCTATGGGGCGCATATATGCGTCAGTGGCCCGGTGTCGGGCGGTCTCCGAGCCCCTGATTAGGCTCCGGCCCCATGGACGTACTCATCCACCTCTTCGTCGGCCTCCACATCATCGGCATCGCCTCGCTCCTGGGCGGCTTCCTGACCCAGATGAAGGCGATGGGCGAGGGGACCGCACGCTACACCCCCGCGATGCTGCACGGCGCGCTGACGATGCTGGTCACCGGTGTGATCCTGGTGGGCCTCAACCAGGCCGACGACCAGTCCGTGAACAACGTCAAGATCGGCGTGAAGCTGGCCCTGCTGATCGTGATCCTGGGCCTGGTCTACGTGAAGCGGGACGACGAGAAGGTGGACAAGGGCCTCTTCGGCCTGGTCGGTCTGCTGACGACGGCGAACATCTTCATCGCCGTGCTCTGGACCTGATCCGGGAGCGCCGAGCGCGGGCCGAGGCGAGCGCCCAGGCCGTGCACCCGACCCAGGCGGCCACCGCGACCCACAGCAGCGCCTCTCCGGCGACGCCGAGCCAGGGGGCGTCCAGGGCGTCGGCGACGGCCAGGGCGGCCGCCGCCGTCACGACCGCGGCGAACACCGTCGACCAGCGCCGCACGTCGTACTGGTGCCGGGGCCAGAAGAGCTCGGCGAGGAACAGGGCGACGCACGCGATCAGGGCGAGCACGAGCAGCGTGACGGTCGTCGTGCGCAGGGAGTCGGTGTTCTCCTCGTTCCACAGGTACAGGTGTGCGCTGTCGGCGCTGAGGAGCTTCGCCCCGGCCAGTGAGGAGAGGGCGAGGGCGCCGGCCGCGAGCCAGTGATCGCCGCGCCCTTCCTCCACCTGCCGGGGCTGGAAGCGGAACAGTGCGAGGCAGTAGAGCGCGAGGCCCAGCCAGAACAGGACCAGGGCCGCGTGGGCGAGCCAGGCCACCGCATCCGCAGCGGCGAGCGTGGCGCCGAGCACGGCGAGGCCCTGGGTGGCCACGCAGCGCAGGAAGACCGTTCCGCGCCGCCCTGTGGCCTGCACGCCGAGCAGCGCCGCCCAGAGCAGCATGGCGAGTGCCAGCAGCGCCTCGGCGAGCGGCTGCGGACCGGTCGCGGAGAAGCCGGTGCCGAGCACGGCGGTCGTCGCCACGGTGGTGAGCGCCGCCGCCATCTCCGCCCGCCACTCGCCGTGGGCCCGCTGGGCGAGGCCCGTGGCCGCCACCAGCCAGGCCGTACAGGCCAGAGCGAGGGTGATGCGGGAGAGGACCTCGTAGCCCGCCGAGTCGAGACCGACCGACACGACACCGGTCGCCAGCGCATACGTCGCCCACCAGGTGGCAAACGGGGAGGGACCGGACATGGTGCCGATGCTAGTGCCGCGGCAGGCAACGTTCGCCCCGTCGCGACGCCCGGCACGCTCCCTTGAGCTCTGCGAGCAGGGGGCACCCCCACTCGCCGCACCGGCCGAAAACCCAAGCGCATCCCGTACGAGGACGTCCGGCCGGCACTTTCCCGAGCTCTTCGAACAGGGGGCACCCCCAGAGCACGCACCGGACGCCGCGCCTCAACGGGCAAACGTTGCCTGCCGCGGCACTGGAGGGCGTCGGACGCGCGAGGAGAGGGGCACGCGCACGTGCCCCTCACATCGCGACGAGACCGCTCAGGCCGGCCGCACCACGCTGTGGACGGCCGACTCACCGTCGTAGAAGATCGACTCCTCGCGCACGTACGTGCCGGGCTTCGGGGCGTGGATCATCATGCCGTTGCCGATGTAGATCCCGACGTGGGTGACATCGTCGTAGAAGAAGACAAGGTCGCCGGGCTGGGCCTGGGAGAGCGGGACCGTGGTGCCGGCGTCGACCTGGTCGTAGGTGGTGCGCGGCAGGTCGACGCCCGCGGCCTTCCAGGCGGCCTGGGTGAGGCCGGAGCAGTCGTAGGAACCGGGCCCGACGGCGCCCCACACGTACGGCTTGCCGATCTGGGCGCGCGCGAAGGCGAGCGCCTTGTCGGCCTTGGTGGCGTACGAGGAGTCGGCCGGGACCGTCGAGGTGGACGAACCGGAGCCCGACGGCCCCGACGACGAGCCGCCCTCCTGCTGCCGCGCGGCCTCTTCCTGTGCCTGCTGCCGCGCGGCCTGCTGCCGGGCCAGCTCGTCGGCCTTGCGCGCGGCCTCCTCCCGCTGCTCCCTCTCGATCGCCGCGAGCCGCGCCTTCTCCTCGGCGGTCAGCCTCGACATCAGCTCGCGCGCGTCCGCGAGCTTGCGCTGGACGGTGGCCTTGGCCGTCTTCAGATCGCCCTGCGACTCGGTGAGCGTCTCCAGGCTCTCGGTGGCCTCCTGACGCTTCTTCATCGTTTCGGACTGCTGCGTGACGTAGTCGTCGACCGCGACCTTCTGACGGCCCGTCATCCGGTCCATCAGCTGGGCCTGGTCGAAGTAGTCCTGCGGGGTGTCCGCGAGCAGGAACGTCGCCGTGTCCGGGGCGGCGACACCGGTGCGGTACTGGGCGGAGGCGTAGGAACCGAGCTGATCACGCGCCTCGTTGAGCTTCTGTGTGCGCTGGGCCACGTCGTCCAGGAGGGTGTCGACGCGCTTGCGCTGCTTCGCGGTCTTCTCCTTGGCCGCGTTGTACTTGTCGGTCGCCGACTCGGCCTGCCGGTACAGGTCGTCGACCTTCTTCTCGACTTCCTCCAGGCTGGGCTTGCCGTCGGCCTCGGGAGTGGCGTTGGCCGACTGGGACAGCAGGGCCACGGAGGTGAGGGCCGCCGTTGCGAGGGCGGGGGTCCGTATGCCTGCTACGCGCGTACCCGTAGGACGCGACTTGCGGTGCGACGCCAAGGGAGGCGACTCCTTCCACGTTCCGCCTACCGGGTTAGCTGTCGGGTTCGGGCGGATGGTTCGGAAGGGTTGCCCTACGGCCTTCTCCGCACAGGGAGTCGGGCCGATTCACCCCAGGTTCACGGTTGGGTCCCCGGCTCCGGCTGCCGCTGCGGCACACCGGACTCGGCGGAGGCCGCGCGGCCCGGCGACGTTCGCCGGTGGGGGTCATGCGGCCTGGTCGCACCGTAGCCAATTCGTGTGGCCCCTGTGAAGGTTGATGGGTGATATGCCCGATACATTTTCGTGACCTCCCCCATGAGCGTTGCGCACAGTGACTGATCGAGGGAGTTTGGTCATGAGTTATCCGCAATTGGATCAGGCGTAGCAGCCTGTGATCATGCCGTCATGCAGGGCGATAACGCGCCGCCGGATGGCCGACGGGAGCCCGTGCGCGCGGCGATGTTTCCAGGGCGGCGGCGGGCTGTCAGTGGGGCGCCCTAGACTCGGAGAGCGATGAGCAGCCTCTTTGACGACAACTTCCTGGCGAACCTCCAGGCCCAGCGGGGCCCCGCGGACGAGCCCTCGCCGCCACCCGAGGACGATCACGTACCGGAGTCGATTCCGGACGATCTGTTCGGCGGGAAGTTCGACCTGCCCCCGGACCGATGGGGGTCCCCCCGCTCGAGCGGAGCCGAGAGCGGGGGAGGCTACTACCGGGACGGCGCCCCCCGCCCGGTGGTGGACACCGCCACCCTCCTGGAAGGGCTGAACGACAACCAGCGCGCCGCCGTCATCCACTCCGGCTCCCCGCTGCTCATCGTGGCCGGCGCCGGCTCCGGCAAGACCCGCGTGCTCACGCACCGCATCGCCCACCTGCTCGCCGAGCGGGACGTGCACCCGGGCCAGGTCCTCGCGATCACCTTCACCAACAAGGCCGCCGGCGAGATGAAGGAGCGCGTCGAGCAGCTCGTCGGCCCGCGCGCGAACGCCATGTGGGTCATGACGTTCCACAGCGCGTGCGTGCGCATCCTGAGGCGGGAGAGCAAGAAGCTCGGCTTCACCTCGTCCTTCTCGATCTACGACGCCGCCGACTCCAAGCGTCTGATGGCCCTGGTCTGCCGCGACCTGGACCTCGACCCCAAGCGCTTCCCGCCGAAGTCCTTCAGCGCCAAGATCAGCAACCTGAAGAACGAGCTGATCGACGAGGAGGACTTCGCCGCCCAGGCCACCGACGGCTTCGAGAAGACCCTCGCCCAGGCCTACGCCATGTACCAGTCGCGGCTGCGCGAGGCGAACGCCCTCGACTTCGACGACCTGATCATGACGACGGTCAATCTGCTGCGCGCCTTCCCGGACGTCGCCGAGCACTACCGCCGACGCTTCCGCCACGTGCTGGTGGACGAGTACCAGGACACCAACCACGCCCAGTACGCCCTGGTCCGCGAGCTGGTCGGCACCTGCGAGCACCCCGTCGACGTACCCCCCGGCCCGGACGACGTGCCGCCGGCCGAGCTGTGCGTGGTGGGTGACGCCGACCAGTCGATCTACGCCTTCCGCGGCGCCACGATCCGCAACATCCTCCAGTTCGAGGAGGACTACCCGGACGCGACGACGATCCTCCTGGAGCAGAACTACCGCTCCACGCAGACCATCCTCAGTGCCGCCAACGCGGTCATCGAACGCAACGAGTCCCGCCGCCCCAAGAACCTGTGGACCAACGCGGGCGCGGGCGCCACGATCACCGGTTACGTCGCCGACACCGAGCACGACGAGGCTCAGTTCGTCGCCGACGAGATAGACCGCCTCACGGACGCCGGAGAGGCCAAGGCCGGCGATGTCGCCGTCTTCTACCGCACCAACGCCCAGTCCCGTGTCTTCGAAGAGGTCTTCATCCGCGTCGGGCTGCCCTACAAGGTCGTCGGCGGCGTCCGCTTCTACGAGCGCAAGGAGGTCCGGGACGTCCTGGCCTACCTGCGGGTGCTGGCCAACCCCGAGGACTCGGTGCCACTGCGCCGGATCCTCAATGTCCCCAAGCGGGGCATCGGCGACCGCGCCGAGGCGATGATCGACGCCCTGTCCCAGCGGGAGAAGATCAGCTTCCCGCAGGCGCTCAAGCGCGTCGACGAGGCGTTCGGCATGGCCGCACGCTCCACCAACGCCGTCAAGCGGTTCAACACACTGATGGAGGACCTCCGCACCATCGTCGAGTCCGGCGCCGGACCGGCCACGGTGCTGGAGGCCGTCCTGGAGCGCACCGGATACCTCGCCGAGCTCCAGGCCTCCACCGACCCGCAGGACGAGACCCGGATCGAGAACCTCCAGGAACTCGCCGCCGTCGCCATGGAGTTCGAGCAGGAGCGCGGCGAGGAGGAGCAGAGCACCCTGTCCGACTTCCTCGAACAGGTCGCGCTGGTCGCCGACTCCGACCAGATCCCCGACGAGGAGGACGGCGACGGCGTCATCACCCTGATGACCCTGCACACCGCCAAGGGCCTCGAGTTCCCGGTCGTCTTCCTGACCGGCATGGAGGACGGCGTCTTCCCGCACATGCGCGCCCTCGGCCAGGCCAAGGAGCTGGAGGAGGAGCGACGCCTGGCCTACGTCGGCATCACCCGTGCGCGCGAGCGGCTGTATCTGACACGGTCCACGCTGCGCAGCGCCTGGGGCCAGCCCTCGTACAACCCGCCCTCCCGGTTCCTGGAGGAGATCCCCGCCACGTACGTGGAGTGGAAGCGGACGGGTGCGACCGGGCCGGCGTCCTCCGGGCCGGTCTCGGCGGTGGCGGCCTCGCTGTCCTCGTCCCGCTCCCGCTCGTCGGCCTCGGGCGCCTCCGGTTTCGCCACGCGGCGCACCTCGGAGAAGCCGGTGGTGTCGCTCGCGGTCGGGGACCGGGTCACGCACGACCAGTTCGGGCTCGGGACCGTCGTCGCGGTCAAGGGCACGGGCGGCAACGCCGAGGCGACGATCGACTTCGGAGACACCAAGCCGAAGCGGCTGCTGCTGCGGTACGCGCCGGTGGAGAAGCTGTAGCCCGGTGAGATGAGCCGGTGAGGCTCCCGCTCACCCGATGAGCGGGGGCTGCCGGGACGCTACGCCGGGTCGATGCCGTGGCTGCGCAGCCACGGGAGCGGGTCGATCGCCGAGCCGCCGCCCGGACGCACCTCGAAGTGCAGGTGTGGGCCGGTGGAGTTGCCGGAGTTGCCGGAGCGCGCGATCGGATCGCCGGCCTTCACGGCCGTACCCGAGGGGACCGTGTAGGTGGAGAGGTGGCAGTACCACGTCTCCGTGCCGTCCTTCGCGGTGAGGATGAGCATGTTGCCGTACGCGCTGTTCCACTGCGTGCGCACGGTGCCGTCGGTGGCGGCCATCACGGTCGTGCCGTACGAGACGGGGAAGTCGATGCCGGTGTGCAGGGACATCCAGTTGATGCCGGACTGGCCGTAGTAGGCGCTGAGTCCGTGCCGCGCGACCGGCAGGGCGAACTTGGGACGCAGCCGCTCCTTGCGGGCCGCTTCCTCCGCCGCCCGCTTCTTCTCGGCCGCCTGCTGGGCCTTGAGGTCGATGCGCTCCTGCGTACGACTGGCCCGGTCGGCGAAGTCGTCGGCGCCGGCGGCGAGGCTCTGCAGCTGGGTGTCCAGCTTGTTGTTGGCAGCGGCAGGCTTGACGGGCTGTGCGTCCGCCGCGGTCGTCCGCGCCTCGGCGGCGCTGTCGTCGGCGAAGCTGCCGACGGAGGCGGCGGCGATCCCGGCGACACCCATCACGCACGCCGAGGGCACCGCGATGGTCATCAGCGCCGAGCGTTTGGGGGGCGTACGGCGGCGGGAACGTGACCCGGCGCGCGAGGCCGCCCGCGGTGACGGAGCGAGGTCGACGTCCTCCTGGCCGTCCAGGAGGGGGGCGACGACGGGCAGTTCGCCGGTGGCGGCCGGTTCGTCGCCGTCCCCGGCGGGGTCCTGGTAGCCGGCCCCGTCGGACTCGTCGTAGGCGGCCTGCTCGAACGTCGCGGTCTCGTGCTGGTCGAAGGTTTCGGCAGAGTGCTCGTACGCCTCGGGGGAAGGCGCGGCGGTGCCGTCGGAGTTCCACTGCGTGGCGTCGTAGGCGCCCGTGTCGAAGGTCTGCGTGCCCCAGTCCCACTGTTGGGTGTGGTCGGCGGGGTTGCCGGACTGGTCGGGCTGGAGCCAGGCGCCTGCTTCCCACTGCCCGGTGGCGTCGGGAGACGGGGCCGGTGACGGGATGGCCGACATCGGCTGCTCGCCCGTCCAGGACGTCGTGTCGTAGACGCCGGTGTCGTAGACGGCGTGGTGCTGGGCCGCGTACGCGTCGTAGTGCGCGTTCTGGTGCGTGCCGGTGGGCCATTGACCAGTGTCGTAGGTGCCCGTGTCATGGCCGCTGCCCGGCATGTCGCCGAAGAGGGGGTCCGTGGCGAAGCTCGTCGTGGCGAGTCCGGAGGCATCGAAACCGGCGCCGTGGGTACCGGAGGTGTCGAATCCGGTGGCGGCGTGGTCGCCGTACGTGGTGAAGTCGCCGTACTGGGCTTCCTCGGTGCCGCGCGACGCGTAGTGCGCCGAAGCGGCGTCGGAAGCCGGAGCCGGGGTCATGGTCCCCGACGGGTGACGGTCGTTCACCAACTTCTCTTTCGCCTCGACAACAGGGGCTGCCAGAGCAGTGCGGCGACTGTACCCGGCGGTACGCGGGCACGACAATCTTCGGCAGGTTTCACGTACGCAGGAAACGGGCATTCGGCCGTGTTTCGGAGGACTGCGGGCACGGGTTTGATTCTGTGTTCGAAGTTTGTTCGATGTTGATCGATGCTTCGGCGTTGTGTGCCCGCTGTGTGGCGAGTCTCAGGCGACCGTCAGGCCGCCGGGGTGTTCGGCGGCCGGTTCACCCGGGTGGGCCGTGTCGAGGACCTGCCGAATGCCGTTGGCGACGGCGGGGTGCACGGGCAGGGCGAGATGGCCGATGCCGGTCACGCGTACGTTCTCCGCCGTCAGGTCGGGATGGTCGATGCGGGCCGTCTCCACCGGGTCCATCACATGGTCCAGGTCGCTCCAGAAGCTGACGAAGTGCGTACGGCAGTCAGGGGCGGGCAGAGCGAGCTCATCGAGCACCGATGAGCCGGGGCGCATCTGGCGCACGATGGGGTGCGCGTTCGCCAGGGGCATCACTCGGGTTCCCGCGTGCGGCGTGCCGAGCGTGACAAGGGTCCGCACGCGCTGGTCGCCGCCGAGGCGCTGTACGTAGTAACGCGCTATCAGACCGCCGAGGCTGTGCCCGACGACATCGACCTGCGGGGAGCCGGTGCGCTCGCAGATCTCCTCGATGTGCCGGCCGAACAACTCGGCCGCGGCGCGGATGTCGCAGGTCAGCGGCGAGTAGTTGAGCGACTCGATCCGCTGCCTGCCGTGCTGGGCGAGGCTGCGGCGCAGCAGGACGAAGACCGAGCGGTTGTCGATGAAGCCGTGCAGCAGGACGACCGGGGGCTTGGCCCGCGTGGGCAGTTGGGCGGCGCCGTCCGTGGGCAGTGCCGGAACGGGGGCGCGTCGCTCCTGGGTGATGCCCGACGGGTAGAGGAGGAGATGCCCGGCCAGGATCGCGAGCTCCAGGGCGGTGGCCTTCACCAGGGCCAGGGGGAGTCCCGCCATCCTGCTCGGCAGCAGGCGCTCGCAGAGCGGCAGAAAGGGCAGAGCAGCCCTGGTGACCTTCATGGCCGACCTCCTGTCGGCACGCCGGAGGACGGCTCCGCCCCCCGTGTGCCCTCGTGGGAAGCGGCTGCGAAGACGGCCGGCGATGACCGCAAGAGCGGCGTGAGCCGCGTGAGCTGCGGGGTTGGATCGCGGCGTGTGGCGTGTGTGACGCCGGAGGTGCGACGGAGGTCCCCGATCGGTGGGGTGACGAGGTTCCCCGCTGGTGTGCCGTGTCTGCCCTGCGTGCTGTACGTGCGGTGCTTGCCCTGCGTGCCTTCGCCGAAGCACCTGACCGCCGCTGTGTGTGGTGGACGGCGCGGCGGTACGGCAACCTCGATGCGGCTCCCCTTGCGCTTGTCCCACCATGTGATTTCCCCCTCGGTATGCGCCGCGAAACTGCCGGTTGCGGGATGCTGGAGATAACGTGCGTTCACTTGCCCGGACGGTTCGGGGTGGGGTGTCCGTGCGGTGCGGCGTGTGCGGCTTGCCCGATGTGTGCGGTACTTGTCGGTACGGATGGATGTAGTCGCTTCATGGAGGCAGTGATGGGTGTGGCAGCCGGTCCGATCCGCGTCGTGGTGGCCAAGCCGGGGCTCGACGGCCACGATCGCGGGGCCAAGGTGATCGCGCGGGCCCTGCGCGACGCCGGTATGGAGGTCATCTACACCGGGCTCCACCAGACTCCCGAGCAGATCGTCGACACGGCGCTCCAGGAGGATGCCGACGCGATCGGGCTGTCCATCCTCTCCGGGGCGCACAACACGCTCTTCGCGGCCGTGATCGACCTGCTCAAGGAGCGGGACGCGCAGGACATCCTGGTCTTCGGCGGCGGGATCATTCCCGAGGCGGACATTCCCCTGTTGAAGGAGAAGGGCGTCGCGGAGATCTTCACTCCGGGCGCGACGACGGCGTCGATCGTGGACTGGGTGCGGACCAACGCGCGCCAGCCCGCCGAAGCGTAGGCCTCCGGCGGCCCGGCCGGGGTCGCCATGTCCAGCCGGGGCCGGAGTCGGAGCCTCCTCGCTTGGGGTGAGACCTTTCGGCGGGACGGCCGCCGTTGGCGGTCGTCCCGTTCGTTGCGGCTGTTCCGTTGGTTCCGGCTGTTCCGGCTGTTCCGGCCGTCGGCACGCTCGGCAGCGGTCGGCTGCTGGTGGGCGGCCGTCGCCGGACGGACGGGCAGGAGTCAGGCCGCTCCCAGCTCCTCGGCCATCGCCGCACGCAGACGCAGTGTCGTGACCAGACGCTGGAAGGCCTCCGCCCAGTAGCCGCCCGCTCCCGGGGACGCGTTCTCCGGTTCGTCCGGCACGGCCAGCAGGGCGTCGAGCCGGGCGCCTTCGGACGGGTCGAGGCAGCGCTCGGCCAGGCCCATGACCCCGCTGAAACTCCATGGATAGCTCCCCGCGTCCCGAGCGATGTTGAGCGCGTCCACCACGGCCCCACCGAGCGGCGCGGCCCAGGGCACCGCGCACACCCCGAGCAGTTGGAAGGCCTCGGACAGGCCGTGCGTGGCGATGAAGCCGGCCACCCACTCGGCCCGTTCCGTGGCGCCCAGCGTCCCGAGCAGCCTGGAGCGTTCGGCCAGTGACACCGCCCCCGGGCCGCCCGCCTCCGGCGCCGACGGCTCGCCGAGCAGTGCGCGTGCCCACTCGGCGTCCTCCTGGCGCACCGCCGCCCGGCACCACGCGGCGTGCAGCTCGCCCTGCCAGTCGTCCGCCACCGGGAGCGCCACGATCTCCCGGGGCGTACGCCCGCCGAGCCGCCGTGACCAGGTTCCGAGCGGTGCCGCCTCCACCAACTGGCCCAGCCACCAGGACCGTTCTCCCCGTCCCGCCGGGGCCTTCGCCACGACGCCGTCGCGCTCCATGGCCGCATCGCACTCGTGCGGCGCCTCGACGACGATCGTCGGGGTGTTCTGCGCGGCTCCCCCCGGTCCGTCCTTCTCGCCGCCGGTCCCCGACGGCGGCGCGGTCAGCATGTGGTCGATGGCGACGCAGGCTTCCGCCCGGACCGCCATGCGTGCGGCGAGCGCCGAACCCGGCAGGGACGACAGCAGCTCCGCCGCCGTCGCCCGGACGTTACGGCTGCGGTCGGCCAGGGCCTGCTCCAGGAACGGCTCGTCGTCCGGGCCCAGGCCCGCGCGCAGGGAGTCGAGGAACATCAGCCGGTCCTCGGCCCGTTCCGTCGCCCAGCTCGTCGTCAGCAGGTCGCGTGCGGCGGCCGGTTCACGGGAGCGCAGCGCGGACAGCAGGGCGACCCGCTCGGCGAACAGGCCCTCCTGCCACAGCCGCTGGATCCTGTCGTCGTCCTCGGGCCGTGGCAGGGCCGCTCCGCCGCCCGGGGTCGCGCGCAGGGCGAAGCGCCAGTCCGGGTTGAGCCGCGCCAGCCACAGGGCCCGCGGCCCCGCGAACTCCAGTGCCGCCGGGCGCAGGTCGGTACGCCCCCGGGCCGCGTCCAGCAGCGCCGGAAGCACCTGCGGAGGCGGTGCAAAACCACGGGCGTTCGCCACCGCGAGCCATTGCGGCAGCAGCTCCACCAGGTCGGGTGCGGCGCCCCGCCGGCCACCGCCGGACGGGCCGGGCCGGTCGGCCAACAGCATCTCGAGTCTGCGGGCGGCCGCCGGCGGCAGGGCCGGACGCGCGTCCTCCGGAGCCGGCTGCGGCCGCTCGGCCGCCCGCGCCGGGCGCAGACCGGCCCGTCGCCGCACGGTCTGCACGGCCGCCGCGTCCAGCAGGGCCACGGGTGCGTCCGGGCCGGGAGCGCTGCCCGGCGGGGTGCGCCGGTCGGTGCCCAGCAGCGCGGTGGTGACGAGCCCCTCCCAGGCGTCCGCGCCGGGCGCGTCCACAGGAGCGGAGGTCCTGGTCATGAGCTTCCTTTCCGCGGGGCACCCGGTGGTTGAAGGCTCGCCCTTATCGGTTGTCCCGCGATGCCTGAAAGATTCGTGGATGTGTGGGATGCGTGCGCCGGGCCCAGCGGCCGGGTGGGGCCGGGGCCGATGACTTGCCGGTGCCGGTGCCGGTACTGGTGTTGGGCGCTGGGTACTGGTACTCGTGCCGGGGCCGGTGCCGTCGGCTCAGCAGAGGGCGACCGCCTCGCCCGGCCCCTCGGACCAAGCCGTCAGCGGCGTGAAGCCCTGGTGGCCGCATTCGCCGAACACCCTGACCGGGGCCCCGCCCGACAGGGCGACCAGCCGCCACAGGCCCGGCCGCGAACGCGCGGCGCGAGTGATCGGCAACGCCGCGTCCTCGTCGGCGTCCGCCAGTTGCCAAGAGCCGCCGTCCGGCGCCGGGACGACCCGGTCCAGCGTCACCGGGACGGACTCCAGCCACGGGTCCTCGCGCAGGGCGTCGCCGTAACGGGCCAGCGCCTGGGACGTCGTCATCCCCGGCGGACGTATCGCCGCGGGCGCGGGTGGGGCGAACTGTTCGCCCAGAGCCACCCGCAGTCGCCCGGCGCCCGGGTACGCGGACACCTCCGCCTCCAGGGCCAGCCCCACCGGCAGTGCCAGCTCCGGGGCGCGTCCGGCGGCGCCATAGGAGAGGAGCAGCACCGTCCGGCGCGAATCGGCGCCGTGCAGCCAGATCCGGCGGGTCGTCAGACGCGAGTCCGTCGTGTCGTACTGCGCGAGGACCAGCCAGCGGTCCCGCAGCGGCGGGCCGTCCGCGGAGGCCGGGAGCCCGATCCGGGAGCGGACCGTGGCGGCGAGGCAGTCCGGGAGCCGCTCGCGGCGCAACCAGCCCTGACCGAGGAGATGCAGCAGCGCACACTCCTCCAGCAACCGCACCGGCCAGCCAGGCCCCGTCGCCGGGATCGCTCCCAACTCCCGCACTCTGCCGGCCAGACCTTGGGCCTGGGCGTCGACCATGCGGGCCGCCGTCTCCTCCCACAGGCCGTACCCCGCCTGCTCCGCCGTCGCCAGGCCGCCCCGCAGCAGATCCTTCAGACGCTGCTCCAGCTCCACGGCGCCCGCCGTGACCCGCTCGGCCCGGCGCTCCGCCCGGCGCCGCGCCGCCTCCGGATCAGCGGACCCGGACGGCGCACCGGAGCCGTCCCCGGCCTTCTTCTCCTCCACGCGCTTGCGCCGCCCCGCCATCCACTGCCCGGCCCACTCCGGCGCCCGCCCCGGCGGCACCGCCGCGTCGTCGCCGGCCCAGAGCAGCAGCAGCCCGAGCGCGTGCTTGCACGGGAACTTGCGGCTCGGACAACTGCACTTGTACGCGGGCCCGGCGGCGTCCGCGATGTCCACGACCGTCTGATACGGCTTGCTTCCGCTGCCCTTGCACAGCCCCCACACCGCCCCCTCGTCGGAACTCCCCGCCTCGGACCACGGCCCCGCCACGCCGAGTTTGCTTCCCGCTTTGCGTGATGCGGCGTCAGGTGCCAGTGCCAGCACCTGGTCCGCCGTCCAGCGCACCCCCTGCTGAGTCATGCCATCGAAGGTAGATCCCACCACTGACAATCGGGTCCGCGAACGCCCCCGGTGGGATGTTTTCGCAGGTCGGAACGCATTGTCAGTGGGGTGGTGCAACGTTGGCGCCAGATCCGAACCGGCCGAGCTGGAGGGGGACTTTGCCATGACTGTGTCCGTTGAGCCGACGTCCGTCGAAGCGGGGGAGACGAACGCGGCCCAGGCGTTGCGACCGCACGCGGAGGACGCCTTCGCCCATGAACTCGCCGCGCTGGCCGCCCAGGACGACCGTCCGCGCCCGGCCCGCTGGAAGCTGTCGCCCTGGGCCGTCGCGACCTACCTGCTCGGAGGCGCCCTGCCGGACGGCACGGTGATCAGCCCCAAGTACGTCGGTCCGCGCCGCATCGTCGAGGTCGCCGTCACCACGCTCGCCACCGACCGCGCCCTGCTCCTGCTCGGCGTGCCGGGCACGGCGAAGACCTGGGTGTCCGAGCATCTGGCGGCGGCGGTCAGCGGTGACTCCACGCTGCTGGTGCAGGGCACCGCCGGCACCCCGGAGGAGGCCATCCGCTACGGCTGGAACTACGCGCAGCTGCTCGCCCACGGCCCGAGCCGCGACGCCCTCGTGCCCAGCCCCGTCATGCGGGCCATGGCGGAGGGCATGACGGCCCGCGTGGAGGAGCTGACCCGGATCCCGGCCGACGTGCAGGACACGCTCATCACGATCCTTTCGGAGAAGACGCTGCCGATACCGGAACTGGGCCAGGAGGTGCAGGCGGTTGGTGGCTTCAACCTGATCGCCACGGCCAACGACCGCGACCGCGGGGTCAACGACCTGTCCAGCGCCCTGCGCCGCCGCTTCAACACCGTGGTGCTGCCGCTGCCGGAGAGCCCCGAGGCCGAGGTCGACATCGTCTCGCGGCGCGTCGACCAGATCGGCCGCTCCCTCGACCTGCCGGCCGCGCCCGAGGGCCTCGACGAGATCCGACGGGTCGTCACGGTCTTCCGTGAGCTGCGCGACGGCGTCACGGCCGACGGCCGGACAAAGCTGAAGTCGCCCAGTGGCACGCTGTCCACGGCCGAGGCGATCTCCGTCGTCACCAACGGCCTGGCCCTGGCAGCCCACTTCGGCGACGGCGTGCTGCGGCCGGGCGATGTCGCCGCGGGCATCCTCGGCGCGGTGGTCCGCGACCCGGCGGCGGACCGCGTCATCTGGCAGGAGTACCTGGAGACGGTCGTCCGCGAGCGCGACGGCTGGAAGGACTTCTACCGGGCCTGCCGCGAGGTGAGCGTGTGAGTGACGCGCGGCGCTGGCCCCGGACGGTGGGGGCGGTGGTCGCCGACGGGTTCGGACCGGGCATGCGGAACGGGAGGGGGATGAAGTGACCGGTGTGGAAAGGGCCGTCGGCCAGGAGGCCGGGGCGGGGCCGGTGCTGCTCGGAGTGCGGCATCACGGGCCCGGATCCGCGCGGGCGGTGCGGGCGGCGCTGGAGGAGGTCCGGCCGCGGGTCGTGCTGATCGAGGGGCCACCCGAGGCCGACGCGCTGGTCCCGCTCGCCGCAGATCAGGACATGCGTCCGCCGGTCGCCCTGCTCGCCCACGCCGTGGACGAGCCCGGCCGGTCGGCATTCTGGCCGCTGGCCGAGTTCTCCCCGGAGTGGGTCGCCCTCCGCTGGGCCCTGGAACACGACGTACCGGCCCGCTTCATCGACCTGCCCGCCACCCACACGCTGGCCCGGGGGCTGCCGGAGAACGAGGCGGCGGTGGAGGGCGAACGGCCCCTGGATGCCGAGAAGGTGACGGACGGGGACGACGCCCCCGGCCCGGCCGACCTGCGGATCGATCCGCTCGGAGTGCTCGCCGAAACCGCCGGTTACGACGACCCGGAGCGGTGGTGGGAGGACGTTGTGGAACACCGGAGCGCGGGAGCGGGCGACGCGCTCGCGCCGTTCACCGCGCTCGAGGAGGCCATGACCGCGCTGCGGGAGACCTACGGCAGCGGGGGACACGACCGGGACCTCGTGCGGGAGGCGTACATGCGGCTCCAGGTGCGCTCCGCCCAGCGGGAGTTCGAGGACGCCGTGGCGGTCGTCTGCGGAGCCTGGCACGTTCCCGCCCTGCGGCAGAAGACCACCGTCGCCGCCGACAAGGCGCTGCTGAAGGGGCTGCCCAAGGTCAAGACGGACATGACCTGGGTGCCGTGGACCCACCGCCGGTTGTCCCGGGACAGCGGGTACGGGGCCGGCATCGACTCGCCGGGCTGGTACGGGCACTTGTTCACCGCCCCGGACCGGCCGGTCGAGCGGTGGCTGACCAAGGTGGCGGGGCTGCTGCGCGCCGAGGACCGGATCGTCTCCTCCGCGCACGTCATCGAGGCGGTGCGGCTGGCCGAGACCCTGGCGGCGATGCGCGGCCGTCCGCTGCCCGGCCTGAGCGAGACGACCGACGCGGTGCGGGCGGTGATGTGCGAGGGCTCGGACGTGCCGCTGGCACTGGTGCGGGACCGGCTCGTCGTCGGGGACGTGCTGGGACGAGTGCCGCCGTCGGCGCCGGCCGTGCCGTTGCAGCGGGATCTCACCCGTTTGCAACGCCGGCTGCGGCTGAAGCCGGAGGCGCTGGAGCGGGAGGTCGAGCTCGACCTGCGCAAGGAGAACGACGCCGCCCGCAGCAGGCTGCTGCACCGGCTGCGGCTGCTCGGCATCGTGTGGGGCGAACCGGCCGCCTCTCGGGGCAGCACGGGCACCTTCCGGGAGACGTGGCGGCTGCGCTGGGAGCCCGAGCTGGCCGTGCGGGTCGCCGAGGCCGGGGTGTGGGGGACGACCGTCCTGTCCGCCGCGACGGCCAGGGCGGAGGGGGAAGCCGTCACCGCGGAGAGCCTCGCCGACGTCACGGGGCTGGCCGAGCGCTGCCTGCTGGCCGGACTGCCCGACGCGCTGCCCACCGTGATGCGGGTCCTCGCCGACCGGGCGGCCCTCGACACCGACGTCGGCCATCTCGCCCAGGCACTCCCGGCCCTGGTCCGCTCCCTGCGCTACGGCGACGTGCGCGGCACGGACACCGGCGCCCTGGCGGAGGTCGCGGCGGGACTCGCCGAGCGGGTCTTCGTCGGACTGCCCCCCGCCTGCGCCGCGCTCGACGCGGACGCCGCCGAGGAGATGCGAGGCCATGTGGACGCGGTGCACGGAGCCGTCGGGCTCCTGGGGGACGCCCCCGCGGAGGGACACGGACACCTGAGAGGCCGTTGGCAGGCGGTGCTGCGGGTGCTGTCCGGGCGGGACACCGTGCCCGGCGTGATCCGGGGGCGGGCCGTGCGGCTCCTGCTCGACGACGGGGAGCTGGCACAGGACGAGGCGGCGCTGCTGATGGGACTCGTCCTGTCCCCCGGCACACCGCCCGCGGACGCCGCCGCGTGGATCGAGGGGTTCGTCGGAGGGGGCTCGGGGGGCGGGATGCTCCTGCTGCACGACGAACGGCTGCTCGGGCTGGTCGACGCGTGGCTGACCGGCGTGCCGGCCGAGGCCTTCACGGACGTACTGCCCCTGCTGCGGCGGACGTTCTCGGCGTACGAGCCCGGCGTGCGCCGGACCATCGGTGAACTGGTCCGACGCGGACCGGGAGCCGGAGGCGGCGCGACCGTCACCGGCGCAGCGACACCCGGCTTCGCGGCCGAGCTCGACCCGGCGCGCGCGGACGCCGTGCTGCCGGTCGTGCGGCTGCTGCTCGGGCTGGACGAAGTGGACGAGAACACCGGCAACGACCTGGCGGGGGTGACGGGATGACGACCCAGACACTGACGGAGCGGGCGAGGACACCGGAGGGAGGGGACACCGCGGACACCGTGACGGGCGGGCTCCGGGCGGAAGGGCGGCCGGCGACGGCCGTGCCGGTGATCCCGCTGTGGGAACGGCCTCGCAAGGGAGGACGGGGATGACGTCCCGGACGACGGACCCGGCTCAGGAGCGGCTGCGGCGGTGGCGGCTGGTGCTCGGAGGCGACGCGGCGGACGGCACCGGCTGCGCCCTGTCCGGGCAGGACGCGGCGATGGACGGGGCGCTCACCGCGCTCTACGGCAGGAAGGACGGCGCGTCACAGGGCGGCCGGGACCGTTCGGCGGGGCTCGGGGCGTCGGCACCGTCCGTGGCCCGCTGGCTCGGAGACATCCGCACCTATTTCCCGTCCTCCGTCGTGCAGGTCATGCAGCGCGACGCCATCGACCGGCTCGGACTCGCCACGCTGCTGCTGGAGCCGGAGATGCTGGAGGCGGTGGAGGCCGACGTGCACCTCGTCGGCACGCTCCTTTCACTCAACAAGGCGATGCCGGAGACGACGAAGGAGACGGCCCGGGCCGTCGTGCGCAAGGTCGTCGAGGACCTGGAGAAGCAGCTCGCCACCCGCACCCGGGCCACCCTCACCGGCGCGTTGAACCGCAGCGCCCGCATCAGCCGGCCCCGCCACCACGACATCGACTGGAACCGCACGATCGCGGCCAACCTCAAGCACTACCTGCCCGAGTACCGAACCATCGTGCCGGAACGGCTCATCGGCTACGGGCGGGCGGCCCGTAGCACGAAGAAGGAGGTCATCCTCTGTATCGATCAGTCGGGATCCATGGCGGCATCCGTTGTCTACGCATCGGTGTTCGGGGCGGTGCTCGCCTCGATGCGGACGATCTCCACGCGACTCGTCGTCTTCGACACGGCGGTCGTCGACCTCACGGACCAGCTGGACGACCCGGTCGACGTGCTGTTCGGCACGCAGCTCGGCGGTGGCACGGACATCAACCGGGCGCTCGCGTACTGCCAGTCGCAGATCACCCGGCCCGCGGAGACGGTGGTCGTGCTGATCAGCGACCTCTACGAAGGCGGCATCCGCAACGAGATGCTCAAGCGGGTCTCCGCCATGAAGGCCTCGGGCGTGCAGTTCGTGACGCTGCTGGCGCTCTCGGACGAGGGGGCACCTGCGTACGACCGGGAGCACGCGGCGGCGCTGGCGGCGCTGGGGGCACCGGCGTTCGCGTGCACGCCCGATCTGTTCCCCGAGGTGATGGCGGCGGCGATCGAGAAGCGGCCGTTGCCGATACCGGACGCGGCGTGAAGAGCTCGGCTTGGAAGGGCTCCGCGTGAGGGCTCCGCGTGAGGGTTCCGGGAAAGGGCTCAGC
Organism: Streptomyces sp. NPDC092370; assembly: GCF_044755265.1. Classification (NCBI taxonomy): domain Bacteria; kingdom Bacillati; phylum Actinomycetota; class Actinomycetes; order Kitasatosporales; family Streptomycetaceae; genus Streptomyces; species Streptomyces sp. NPDC092370. The sequence goes on from NZ_JBIVQO010000008.1 coordinate 361,972, forward strand.
GTGAGGTGTTACGCCTAAGGGGCTGCGCGTGAGGGGCGGATGGCGCCTTGTCCATGCATAGTCGTCCGGCGTGCGGCGGCGGAGCGGACATGACGGCCCGTCGGTGGGTAAGGGCTTGCGCAACCTCCGTACTCCCGTGCGAGGATCGGCGCCTGCTCGGCCGTGCGTGATGCCGGCCGGGCGGTACCGCTTCCGTCGCACGGGAGGAAGCCCCCACTTGATCTGGTCAGCAGCCCTGCCCGGCGCCGCGTCGCACATGCCGCGCACAGCGGCCGGGCGACACGCGCTCCATGTGGCGCTGCTGCTGGCCGGGTTGTCGGGCAAGCCGGGGCCGCGCGGCAAGCCCGGGCTTCCTGCCGTGTCGGTGCTGCCCGCCTCGTCCGGGCGGCCGGACCTGCAACCGCTGCCGGACCTGCCCGGACCGCTCGGATCAGCCGCGCTGCCGGCCCTCCCCGTCCCGCCCGGCGAGCACGCAGGGCCGCCCGGAGCGCCCGGGCTCCCTCCGCTGCCCGGGCAGTGGGCACCACCGGGCCATCTGCCCGGGCTCCCCCCGCTGCCCGGCCAGTGGGCACCACCGGGCCACCCTCTCCCCGCCACGGTCATGGCTGCTCCGCAACCGGAAGGGACGGCGGCGCGAGGAGCCGTTCTCCCGAAGCGGATCACGGCGCTGGGCGCCGGCGGTCAGGGCAGCGGGCCGTACGCCACCCGCGCCCACCACGTCCGACCAGCGGGTCACCCCGGCCGTCCGAGCCACTCACGTCACCCCCGCCCGGCCAGTCCCTCCACGTACCCCGGGCCTGCCCCGGCCGGTCACCCGTCGGACGGCCGTCCCGAGGGCGTGCTCGGGAATCGGGTCATGGCCGACAGCGGCTCGTCGCGTCACGGCGACGCCCATGCCGTCACCCCGGGCCGCCGGGCGTCGCTCAGGCTCGTGCCCGGTGCCGTGGCCCGCACCCACGTGGCCGGCGCCATGGGCGGTCAACGGGACAGCCCCCTCTTCCCCGGCTAGTACCGGCGGATCGCCCGGGCGGCTTGCCGCAGACCCGGCCGGGGGCGCTCACGGCGGCCTTCTCCCAAGTGCTTCACGAGGCCTCACGCCCGGACGGCCGAAAGCCGTCGGTTGTCCGGGACCGAAACCTCGTGGAAAAGGGCCGGATGGTCCCCGTCGGGGCGGGGACCACCCGGCCCGCACCCCGGAGAGCCGGGTCCTGAACAGGGCCTCGGCGCTCCTCCGGAGGTGTCCGGCGGGCCTCACCGGGTCAACCCCAGCCCGGTGAGGCCCCTCACCCCCGGCACGCCGTGCCAGAGAGCACGGCATCATGTGACAGGTATCACCGCTCAGGTGTGACCCTCGATTTAGAGGCCCCCCGCAAGCAGCGATAACCTGCGAGACGGACATGCCGCGCGCTCGGACACCGTGTGCGCCTCCCTTGTGACAGACAGCGGACGTCACGTTGCCCTCGCGGCACGCCCACGCAGACAACGAACCGCGAGATCACTGATAGGGACGGAAGCGCGTGGACCTGTTCGAGTACCAGGCGAGGGACCTCTTCGCCAAGCACGATGTACCGGTGCTGGCCGGTGAAGTCATCGACACGCCTGAGGCGGCCCGCGCAGCCACCGAGCGCCTCGGTGGCAAGTCCGTCGTCAAGGCCCAGGTGAAGGTCGGCGGCCGTGGCAAGGCCGGTGGCGTCAAGCTCGCCGCCACCCCCGACGAGGCGGTCGAGCACGCGACCAACATCCTCGGCATGGACATCAAGGGCCACACGGTCCACAAGGTGATGATCGCCGAGACGGCCCCGGAGATCGTGGAGGAGTACTACGTCTCCTTCCTCCTGGACCGTGCCAACCGCACCTTCCTCTCCATCGCCTCCGTCGAGGGCGGCATGGAGATCGAGGAGGTGGCGGCCACCCGCCCCGACGCCGTCGCCAAGACGCCGATCGACGCCAACGAGGGTGTCACCGAGGCCAAGGCCCGCGAGATCGTCGCGGCCGCCAAGTTCCCGGCCGAGGTCGCCGACAAGGTCGTGAACGTCCTCGTCAAGCTGTGGGACACCTTCATCAAGGAGGACGCCCTCCTCGTCGAGGTCAACCCGCTGGCCAAGGTCGCCTCCGGTGACGTCATCGCCCTGGACGGCAAGGTCTCCCTGGACGAGAACGCCGAGTTCCGTCAGCCGGAGCACGAGGCCCTCCAGGACAAGGACGCGGCCAACCCGCTCGAGGCCGCCGCCAAGGCGAAGAACCTCAACTACGTCAAGCTCGACGGCGAGGTCGGCATCATCGGCAACGGCGCGGGTCTCGTCATGAGCACCTTGGACGTCGTCGCGTACGCCGGTGAGGCGCACGGTGGCGTCAAGCCCGCCAACTTCCTCGACATCGGCGGTGGCGCCTCCGCCGCCGTCATGGCGAACGGCCTGGAGATCATCCTCGGCGACCCGGACGTCAAGTCCGTCTTCGTCAACGTCTTCGGCGGCATCACCGCCTGCGACGAGGTCGCCAACGGCATCGTCCAGGCGCTGCAGCTGCTGAAGGACAAGGGCGAGGACGTCACCAAGCCCCTCGTCGTCCGTCTGGACGGCAACAACGCCGAGCTGGGTCGCAAGATCCTCTCCGACGCCAACCACCCGCTGGTCCAGCGCGTGGACACCATGGACGGCGCGGCCGACAAGGCCGCCGAGCTCGCGGCTGCGAAGTAAGGGACGAGGGACTAAACAGCCATGGCTATCTTCCTCAACAAGGACAGCAAGGTCATCGTCCAGGGCATGACCGGTGCCACGGGCATGAAGCACACCAAGCTCATGCTGGCCGACGGCACCAACATCGTCGGTGGCGTGAACCCCCGCAAGGCCGGCACGTCCGTCGACATCGACGGCAACGACATCCCGGTCTTCGGTACGGTCGCCGAGGCGATCGAGAAGACGGGCGCGAACGTGTCCGTGCTCTTCGTCCCGCCGGCCTTCGCCAAGGCCGCCGTCGTCGAGGCCATCGACGCCGAGATCCCGCTCGCGGTCGTCATCACCGAGGGCATCGCGGTCCACGACTCGGCCGCGTTCTACGCCTACGCCGTGTCCAAGGGCAACAAGACCCGGATCATCGGCCCGAACTGCCCCGGTCTCATCACGCCGGGCCAGTCCAACGCCGGCATCATCCCGGGCGACATCACCAAGCCGGGCCGCATCGGCCTGGTCTCGAAGTCCGGCACGCTGACGTACCAGATGATGTACGAGCTGCGCGACATCGGCTTCTCCTCCGCCGTCGGCATCGGTGGCGACCCGGTCATCGGGACGACCCACATCGACGCCCTCGCCGCGTTCGAGGCCGACCCCGACACCGACCTGATCGTCATGATCGGTGAGATCGGCGGCGACGCCGAGGAGCGGGCCGCGGCCTTCATCAAGGAGAACGTGAAGAAGCCGGTCGTCGGCTACGTCGCGGGCTTCACCGCGCCCGAGGGCAAGACCATGGGCCACGCCGGCGCCATCGTCTCCGGCTCCTCGGGCACGGCCGCCGCGAAGAAGGAGGCCCTCGAGGCCGCCGGCGTCAAGGTGGGCAAGACCCCGACCGAGACCGCCAAGCTGGCGCGCGCCATTCTCGGCAACTGAGTACAGCCTTCACCGGCTGAACGACGCCGTAGTGCACATCGATGGGTCCGCTCCCCGAACGGGGGCGGACCCATCGCCCTGTCCGCGGTCTTCGACCGTCGTGCCATGAGCCCGTCGTGCTCTCCTGCTCGGCGTGACCTTCTGCTCTTCGTACGCACGGCCCCTTCCGCACCGGCGCCTTAGTCCCCGCCTCCGCGCTCACCGGTCCGCCCCGCCTCCGCGCTCACCGGTCCGCCCCGCCTGACGGCCTGCTCGCGCGCCCGATGGTCTGCACGCGCGACAGCCCTGCCCGCGTGCCTGACGGACTGCTCGCGCGCCCGATGGTCTGCCCGCGCGGCAGCCCTGCCCGCGTGCCTGATGGTCTGCTCGCGCGCCCGATGGTCTGCCCGCGCGGCAGCCC
>NZ_JBIVQO010000009.1:0-252846 GCF_044755265.1 Streptomyces sp. NPDC092370
TAGTCGCAGTAGGAGTTTGCCTTGTTGGGGCTACAAGCGTCGGCGGAGGGGGGGGGGCCCGGGGGGGGGGGGGGGCACCCCCCCGGGGGGGCGGGGGCCCGCGGCGGCCCCCCCCCCCCCCCCACCACCCCGTCACGTACCGCTGATCTGCGGTGCGAGCAGCACCGGAAGCCGGGTCGTCCGCGGCTTCGCCGGAACCTCGGCCACGGCCCGGGGGAGCGCCTGTTCCACGCCGTGCACCACGGACAGATGCCGGTCGGCCCGCCCGAACGCCGTGTACACCCAGGGCCGGCTGAGCGCCTGCGCCGCGTCGCCGGGCAGCACCACGACCACCGCTGGCCACCGGCTCCCCACGGCCTGGTGCGCGGTCAGCGCCCACCCGTGCCGCACGGTCTGCTCCACCCGCTCCTTCGCCACGACGACGGCCTCACCCGCGCACGACAGATGCAGGCCCTCGGCATCGGCCTGCACCACCCGTCCCGGCAGCGCACGCCCCGGGACGGGGGAGTAGACGATCCGGTCACCGGGGTCGAAGCCGCCGAAGCGGCCCGGGCCGGGGTTGAGCCGCTCCTTCAGCGCCGCGTTGAGCACACGCGTCCCGACCGCTCCGCCGTGCCCCGGCGTGATCACCTGGGTCTCGTCGGCCGGTACGCCGATCGCCCGCGGCACCGAGTCCACGACGAGCTGCACCGTCCGGTGCACGGCCTCGCCCGCGTCCCGCACCGGCACGATCACGACCTCCTTGCCCGGGGCCTCCACCTGGTTCAGCTCACCGATGCCGATACCGGACACCAGCTCGCCCAGCGGCCCCGCATCCGGCCGCCGCGAGGCCACCTGGGGGCAGATCCGCGCCGCGAGCAGATCCGCGAACACGCGGCCCGGTCCGACGGACCACAGCACCGCCGGATCCCCGGCCAGCACCAGACGCGCCCCGTCCGGCAGCGACTCCGTCAGCAGAGCCGCCGCCTCGACATCCAGCTGCGGCGCGTCGAGCACGACGAGCAGATCGAGATCGAGGGTCCCGTCCGCGTCCCGGCCGGGCCCTTCGAGGCCGGAGAGCAGTCCGGCGACGGTGGCCACGGGGGAAGCGGCGGGTGTCTCGTCCGCCCGCTCGGGGCCGTCCGCCGCCTGGCCGGACCGGCGCAGCAGGGCCGCGAAACGGTTGCGGCCGATCGGGCCGTGCGCGGCCGCCCAGGCCCGCAGCCCGAGGGACCGCGCGGTGTCCAGCAGCGCCGCGGGCTCGGCCAGAGACGCCTCGCCGCCGGTGTGCAGCACCAGGCCCTGACCGGCGACCGCGCGGATCAGCTCCGCCGTCGACCCCTGGGCCGCGGCGGCGGCCCGCTCCCAATCCTCGGCCGAACCGTCCTGCTTGGGCACCGAGTTGACCAGCCGGGCCAGGCCGTCGGCCAGGCTCTCCTCCGCCAGCGCGTACCGCTCCAGTCCGACCAGGACACGGACCGGGCGCTCCTCGTCCTCCGCCGCGCCCTCCTCGTCGCTCCGGGCCGGGGTGGCGGCCTTCTCCTCCAGCGCGTCCTGGAAGACCAGGGCCTCGCCCTCCGCGATCGCGTCCTGCACGGCACTGTCGGGCTCCTGGACACCCCGCTGGGCCAGGGCGGCGAGGAGCGCCGACATCTCCAGGGCGGTGTGCCCGGCCAGCGCCGCCTGCTCCAGGAGCCAGCCGGTGAGGGCCCGGCCCCGCCGCTCGTCGTCCGGGCCGCACTCGGCTCCGAGCAGGGCCCGCGCGAAACCGTCGGCCTGCTCGGGGCGCAGGCCGGGGATCCGCAGCAACTGCCAGGGGTCGGCGCGCAGCCGTTCGTCCGCTCCCTCACCGAGTGCGGCGGCGAGCTGCGGCGCGAGCGCCTCGGGTGCCCCGCCCTCGCCGAGCACCCGCTGCACGGACCGGACCGCCTCCGGCGCGGGAGCCACCGAGGCGGCGGCGGGCTCGGACACCACCGGCTGAGGCCGCCGTTCCGGCTCGGGGGCGGAGCGGCGGGGAGCGGGCCGGGGCTCTTCGAACACGGTGGCAGCCGGCTTCTCGCCGCTCTCGACGGCCCGTACGGCCGCGAGCAGGTCGGCGGCCTTGCCGCTCAGTTTGGTGCCGGCCTCGATGGGCGTCTTCTTCTCGGCCTTGCGCTGTTCGATGCGCTCCCGCTCGGCCTGCTGCGCTCGCAACTCGGCCTCGGCCTCGGACATCTGCCCGGCGCCTGCTTCGGCGCCCTCGATCTGGGACTCCTGCCCGTCTGCGGCTTCGGCGTCTTCGGTGGCGGGCTCCTGTCCGTCTGCGGCCCTCGCGTCCTCGGTGGCGGACTGCTGCCCTGCGCCTGTTTCGGCGTCTTCGGTGGCGGGCTCCTGTCCGTCTGCGGCCCCTGCGTCCTCGGTGTCGGGCTGGTGCCCTGCGCCTGCTTCGGCGTCCTCGGCGGCGGACTCCTGCCCGTCTGCGGCCCTCGCGCCCTCGGTGGCGGGCTCCTGCCCGTCTGCGGCCCTCGAGTCCTCGGTGTCGGACTGCTGCCCGGCGCCCGCTTCGGAACTCCCGGTGCCGGCCCTCTGCCCGGCGCCGCCCTCACCCCGGTCGGTCTCGGCAGCTCCGGCCGGTGTGCTCTCGGCGCCCGGTGTCCCCGGCTCGGTGTCCTCCGTGGTCTCGGGCTCCGTGCTCACAGCGTGCTCCAGTCGTGATCGGGATAGCGGTGCACGGGCGCCGACACATCGTCGAGCGCCCGGCAGATCTCGTCAGGAAGACTAAGGGTCTCCACTGACAACGCCGCCGTGAGCTGCTGCGCGTTGCGCGCGCCGACGATCGGCGCGGCCACCCCCGGCCGGTCGCGGACCCACGCCAGGGCCACCTGGAGCGGCGTCACCGCCAGCCCGTCGGCCGCGGTGGTCACGGCGTCCACGATGCGGCTCGCCGTGTCGTCGAGGTACGGCGCGACGAACGGCGCGAGATGTTCCGATGCGCCGCGCGAGTCCGGCGGCATCGAGTCGCCCCGGTACTTGCCCGTCAGCACCCCGCGCCCGAGCGGCGAGGACGGCAGCAGGCCTATGCCCAGGTCCAGCGCGGCCGGCAGCACCTCGCGCTCCACACCGCGCTGGAGCAGGGAGTACTCCAGCTGCGTACCGGCGAGGCGGGTCCTTCCGGGAGAAGAGAGCTGCCAGGTCGCGGCCTTGGCCAGCTGCCAGCCGCAGAAGTTGGAGACGGCGCCGTAGCGGGCCCGCCCGCTGGAGACCGCGAGGTCGAGAGCCTGGAGGGTCTCCTCCAGCGGCGTGTCCGGGTCGTACGCGTGGACGTGCCACAGGTCGACATGGTCGGTGCCGAGCCGGGCGAGCGAGCCGTCCAGCGCGGAGAGCAGATGGCCGCGCGACCCGTCGAAGCGGCGGTCGGGGTCGGGAACGCTGCCCGCCTTGGTCGAGATGACGAGGTCGCGGCGGGGCACCAGGCCGTCGATGAGCTTTCCGAGCAGGTACTCGGCCTCACCGTCGCCGTACACGTCCGCGGTGTCGACGAGGGTCCCGCCCGCTTCCCAGAACGTCTTCATGAGGTCCGCGGCGTCGTGCTCGTCGGTGTCCCGCCCCCAGGTCAGGGTGCCGAGCCCGATCCGGGACACACGAAGGCCGGTGCGGCCGAGTTGCCTCTGCTCCATGAACGCCGAGATTACTGGCCAGAACCTACGGTGTGGGTGGCTGTGGACCACCGATTTCCAGGAGCGGGACCGTGAGGTCCCCGGATCCGACGACGCCGGGTGTCCTGGTCTAGCACGCGCCGTCCGACACCTGAAGGCCCTTGTTCGCGCCCGCCGTTCGGCTCACGACGGCCGGCACGCAACCGGCGGCGTCCGCACGGAACGCGTACGGGATGCCGACGGTGGTGTTCGACTTCGGGTCGGGTCCGGCCGGGTGGTTCTCGCTGCCGGGAGCGGACCAGGTCACGTTGTCGAAGATGTTGCCCCCGACCTGCCAGTAGCCGGCCTCGTCGGTGTAGAAGGTGCCCAGGACGTCCTTGGAGTCCTCGAAGTAGTTGTTGTCCACCTTGGCGCGGGCGCCGGCCCGGGAGTTGATGCCGGATTCGTTGAGGCGCACATAGTGGTTGTTGTAGATGTGCGCGATGCCGCCGCGCAGCAACGGGGCCCGGGAGTCGATGTTCTCGTACCGGTTGTGGTGGTAGGTGATGTAGCCGTTCGACCGGTCGCTCTCGCTGTTGCCGACGAGGCCCCCGCGGCCGGAGTTGCGCAGGACGCTGTAGGACAGGGTCACGTACTGGGTGTTGTCCTTGAGGTCGAACAGACCGTCGAAGCCCTCCGACTCACCGCCCGACGCCTCCAGGGTGGTGTGATCGATCCACACATTGCGGACGTTGCGCTCGATGCCGATGGCGTCCCCGCCGTTGGACGTGGGAGAGCCGGACTTCTTGACGTTCCGGACAGTCACGTTCTGGACGATGATGTTCTTCGATTCGCGGATGTGGATGCCCAGTTGATCGAAGACGGCGCCGGTGCCGACCCCGACGACGGTCACGTTGCTGACCTTCTTGAGCTCGATCACACCGTCGGCGGTGTCGCAGCCGGCGCCGGAGACCTTCTTGGTGTTGCCGTGGTTGATGATCCCGGTCACCTCGATGGTGATGGGGGTGCTGGTGCTCGCCCGGCCGCACAGGGCCTGGTGGATCGCCGTCCCGGTCGTCGCCCGGACTGTCTGACCTCCGGCGCCGCCGGTGGTTCCGCCGTTCTGGGCCGCGTAGCCGGTGGCGTTGCCGGTCGCCGCCGACGCCTCGGGCATCGACACGAGAGTGCCGGCCGCTGCGGCGAGGGCCATCGTGGCCAGCGTGGCGTGGAGCCTCAGGGGCAGTGTTCGCTTCATCCTTGCCTCTCCGTTCGTCTTCGGACGGTGGTGACGGAAAGCGCTTTCCAGTGAACGTACGAACTTGCTGTGAGCGCGTCAATGGTCGCGTCCATGATTCCTGTTCACTCATCTAAACGACTGAGGGGCTGCGGCCGTGTACCTCGCCCCCGTCCCCGCGCTAAGGTGCCCGCACAAGGCACGTTACTGATCAGTAAGGGGATGCGGCATGCAGCTCGGTATCAACCTCGGCTACTGGGGTGCCGGAATGGACGCGGACAACCTGGCCGTCGCCCAGGAGGCCGACCGGCTCGGCTACGCCGTCTGCTGGGCCGCCGAGGCCTACGGATCCGACGCCGCCACCGTACTGAGCTGGGTCGCCGCCCAGACCGAGCGCATCGACGTCGGCTCCGCCATCTTCCAGATCCCGGCCCGCCAGCCCGCGATGACCGCCATGACCGCCGCCACCCTCGACTCCCTCTCCGGCGGCCGCTTCCGTCTCGGCCTCGGCGTCTCCGGCCCGCAGGTCTCCGAGGGCTGGTACGGCGTCAAGTTCGACAAGCCGCTGGCCCGCACCCGCGAGTATGTCGAGATCGTCCGCAAGGCCATGACCCGCGAGCGCCTGTCCTACGAGGGACAGCACTGGACCCTGCCCCTGCCCGGCGGCCCCGGCAAGCCGATCAAGCTGACCGTGCACCCGCAGCGCGAGCACATCCCCCTGTACATCGCCGCGATCGGCCCCAAGAACCTGGAGCAGACCGGCGAGATCGCCGACGGCGCCCTGCTGATCTTCCCGGCCGCCGAGCACCTCGAGGACACGACGATCTCGTATCTGCGCGCCGGGCGTGAGAAGGCCGGCAAGACCCTCGACGGGTTCGACGTCTGCCCGACCCTGCCGCTCGCCGTCGGCGACGACAAGGACGTGGCCGCGCTCGCCGACACCTTCCGCCCGTACACCGCGCTGTACGTCGGGGGCATGGGCAGCCCCAAGCAGAACTTCTACAACCAGCTCGCCCAGCGCATGGGCTACGAGCGGGAAGCCGCCGAGATCCAGAGCAAGTACCTCTCCGGCGACAAGCAGGGCGCCGCGGCCGCCGTGCCGCACGACCTGATCGACAAGACGACTCTGCTCGGTTCCGTGGACCGCATTGCGGACCGGATGAAGGCATACGCCGCGGCCGGGGTCACCACACTGTCCCTCGCGCCGGCGGGCTTCACGCTCGACGAGCGGCTCGCGTCCCTGAGGGCCGGCACCGAGGCGCTGGAGCGCGCCGGGCTCGCCTAGAAGTTTTCCGCGGCCGTGGTGGGGGCTTGGGGGTCTTCCCCGCCACGGCCGTCACGCGGAACAACGCGCGGGGCCGCCGCCGGTTACGGCGCCCCGCCCGGCTCGGCACTCCCGCCCCCGTGTCCGCCATTCGGCCCAGTCATCCCTCACCCCTGTTGCGGCACTCTCCACCCCGCACTTGACTCGTTCTTCGCGGAAACCTGCGGAATGCCGCAGTTCGCCCACGCGCGCGGGAGAGGTGCCCACGATGCTTTCGGCCAAGAGTCTGTTCCAGGAGATCCTCGACAACGACGAGTCCTTCGCCCTGTTCTGCTCCATCGCCGCGAGCGGTGAGTCCCAGGGCGGCTGGGAGAACGCCCGTATCGCCGCGCTCGTGCCGGAGGCCGAGCGTGCGCTCGCCCCCAAGATCAGCCGGCACGGCGCCGACGAGGACAAGCACGGCCGGATCTTCAGCGCCCTGATGAACAAGCGCGGCCTCGACCCCGTCCCGGTCCCGCCGGAGACCGACTACACCATGCTCCTGGAGAAGAACGGCATCGGCCTCGCGCACGACCGGCTGAAGCGCGACGAGCGGCTCACGATCCAGGACATCGTCACCTACCTCGCGCACAGCAGGGTCACCGAGCAGCGGGCCTCCGAGCAGATGGACCTGCTCCGCAAGCACTTCGCCGACCACCCCGGCATCGGCCGCGCGGTCAAGCAGATCTCCCACGACGAGGACAACCACCTCGCCTACTGCCACGAGGAACTGCTGCGCTTCGCCTACGCGGGCCACGGCCGGGCCATCCAGCGCACCCTGCGCGAGTGCGCGCTCGCCGAGATCCGGATCCACCGGGACGTCAGCCTCGCCGTCATGGCGCACATGGGCCGCATCCTCGGCTGGTCCAGGGCCAAGTCTGCCGTGCTCGCGGCGGGCATCCACGCCGTGTACGCGTACGAACGCCTGGGCGGCTGGCGCCGCATGGTGTCGCTGGAGACACCCGAGCGCCGTAACGCCCTCGGCGGCCCCGCGACCCCGGAACCGGAGTTCGCCTGAGCCGGCCTTCCGGTTACAGCCACCCGCGGCGCTTGAAAAGCCGGAAGATCATCACCTCCAGGGCGGCCATCACGACGAGCAGGGCCGGATACGACCAGACCCAGCGCAGCTCGGGCATGTGATCGAAGTTCATGCCGTAGATCCCCGCCACCATCGTGGGGATCGCGGCCATGGCCGCCCACGCGGAGATCTTCCGCATGTCGTCGTTCTGCCGGACGCTCATCTGCGCCAGGTGCGCCGAGAGGATGTCCGACACCAGCCGGTCCAGGTTCTCCACGGAGTCGTTGACGCGCGTCAGGTGGTCGTTGACGTCGCGGAAGAACGGCCGGGCCCGGTCGTCCACGAACGGCACGGCCACGCCGGTCGACGCCGTGCCCGCCAGCCGGCTCATCGGCGGGGCCAGCGGCCCGGTCGCCCGGCGGAACTCCAGGACCTGCCGCTTGAAGCCGTAGATCCGGGACGCCGTGTTCCGCGTGCCCCCGGCGTCCGGCGAGAACACCTCCGCCTCCAGGCCCTCAAGGTCGGTCTGCAACTCGGTCGCCACCTCCAGGTAGTGGTCGACGGTGGCGTCGGCGACCGCGTAGAGCACGGCCGTGGGGCCCTTGACGAGCAGCTCCTGCTCCTGCTCCAGCCGCCGGCGCACGGCCTTGAGCGGGGAGCCCTCGCCGTGCCGGACGGTCACCACGAACGAGTCGCCCAGGAAGATCATGATCTCGCCGGAGGAGACGGTGTCGCTCTGCGGCTCGTACGCCACCGGCTTGAGCACCACGAAGAGCGAGTCGTCGTACACCTCCAGCTTGGGCCGCTGGTGGGCCTTGAGGGCGTCCTCGACGGCCAGCGGGTGCAGCCCGAACTCCCGGGTCACATGGTCGAATTCGCCCTCCGTCGGCTCGTGCAGCCCGATCCACACGAATCCGCCCGCCGTGCGGGCCTCACCCAGGGCGTCGGAGAGGTCTTCGGGCCCTTCCGTCCGCTGTCCGTCGCGGTAGATGGCACAGTCGACGATCACGAAGCGAGTCTCCTGTCACTCGAACGACACCGCACGCGCGCGTGCGCCTACGCTGGACCGCATGCCCACGCTGATCCTGGTCAGGCACGGACGCTCCACCGCCAACACCGAGGGACTGCTCGCCGGCTGGACGCCCGGTGTCGCCCTCGACGAGCGCGGCGCCGCGCAGGCCGCCGCGCTTCCCGGGCGGCTGGCCGGACTGCCCCTCGCCGAAATCGTCACCAGCCCGCTCCAGCGCTGCCAGGAAACGATCCGGCCGCTGCTCGACGCCCGGCCGGACCTGAGCCCGCACACCGACGAGCGCATCGGCGAGTGCCACTACGGCGACTGGTCCGGACGCAAGCTCGCCGAACTCAAGGACGAACCCCTGATGGAGGTGGTGCAGGCGCACCCCTCCGCGGCGGCGTTCCCCGGTGGCGAGTCCATGCGGGCCATGCAGACGCGCGCGGCCGAGGCCGTCCGCGAGTGGAACGCGCGCGTGGAGCGCGACCATGGCGCCGACGCCGTCTACCTCGTCTGTTCGCACGGCGACATCATCAAGTCGCTCGTCGCCGACGCACTCGGACTGCATCTGGACCTCTTCCAACGCATTTCCGTCGAACCGTGTTCCATCACCGCGATCCGTTACACACGACTGCGGCCGTTTCTCGTCCGGCTCGGTGACACCGGAGACTTCACGTCCCTGGCGCCGCGCGAGGAACCACCGGGCGGCGAGGCCGAAGTCGGGGGTGGTGCGGGCGCACCGTGATCGTTCGCAGCAGTAGGGTGAAGCGGTCGCAGCAGTGCCGTGCTCATACGTTTCCCACGATCCCAATGGAGACAGGACGTGTCCCGTCAGGTGTTCCTCTACGACCATCCGGAGCGTTTCGTGGCCGGCACGGTCGGACTGCCCGGGCGCCGTTCGTTCTTCCTCCAGGCCTCCGCCGGCTCCCGCGTGACCAGCGTGGCCCTGGAGAAGACCCAGGTCGCCGCGCTCGCCGAACGCATGGACGAACTGCTCGACGAGGTCGTACGCCGTAGCGGTGGCAGCGCCCACGTCCCCGCCGTCGCACCCTCGGACACCGACACCGCCCCGCTGGACACCCCCATCGAGGAGGAGTTCCGGGTCGGCACCATGGCGCTCGCCTGGGACGGCGACGAGCAGCTCATGATCGTCGAGGCGCAGGCACTCGTGGAGCTCGACGCGGAGACCGAGGAGGACCTCGCCGAGGCCGAGGAGCGGCTGCTCCAGGACGAGGAGAACGGGCCCCCGATGCTGCGGGTCCGGCTCACCGGCGCGCAGGCCAGGGCCTTTGCCAAGCGCGCCCTCGACGTCGTCAACGCCGGGCGGCCGCCGTGCCCGCTGTGCAGCCTCCCGCTCGACCCGGAAGGACACGTATGTCCGCGCCAGAACGGATACCGCCGCGGAGTGTGACGCCGCCGCCAGACGCCGCCGAGCTGCTCGCCCGGGGCGAACTGACCGTCCGCGGACGCATCCGGGAGGCCTCCAACGCGGCCCTGTACTGCACGGTGTCCTCCGACGGCCGGGACGCGGCCTGCATCTACAAGCCGGTCGCGGGGGAGAGGCCCCTGTGGGACTTCCCCGACGGGACGCTGGCCCAGCGTGAGGTCGCCGCGTACGAGGTCTCCGAGGCGACGGGCTGGGGCCTGGTGCCGCCCACCGTGCTGCGCGACGGGCCCTACGGAGAGGGCATGTGCCAGCTGTGGGTCGAGGTGACGCCCGAGGCGGAACTGCTCGCCCTGGTCGACGGCGAGGAACCGGAGCCGGGCTGGAGGGCGATCGGCTTCGCCGAGGTCGGCGAGGGACGCACCGCGCTGCTCGTGCACGCCGACGACGAGCGGCTGCGGCGGCTCGCCGTGCTCGACGCCGTGATCAACAACGCCGACCGCAAGGGCGGCCACCTGCTGCCCACCGATGAGGGACGGTTGTACGGGATCGACCACGGGGTCACGTTCAACGCCGAGAACAAGCTGCGGACCCTGCTGTGGGGCTGGGCGGGAGAGCCCCTGCCCCAGGAGGCCGTCGAGGTCCTCGAAGGCCTCCGGAAGGGCCTGGCGGAGGGCGGGGCGCTGGCCGCGCGGCTCGAACCGCTGATCACCCGCGCCGAGATCGACGCCACCCGCGCGCGGGTCGGCGCGCTGCTCGCCTCGGGGACCCACCCGGAACCGAGCGGCGAGTGGCCGGCGATTCCCTGGCCACCCGTGTAGCAGCACAGTCGCCGGGTCGCCGCAAGAGCGCCTTCTCGGCCGTGTGGCCCGCTCCCGTTCGTATCTGGAACTCCAGTCCGGTTAGGCTCATGGCATGCATGCCTGGCCCGCTTCCGAGGTCCCCGCCCTGCCTGGTCAGGGCCGCGACCTGAGGATCCACGACACCGCGACCGGCGGCCTCGTCACCCTCGACCCCGGTCCCGTCGCCCGTATCTACGTCTGCGGCATCACCCCGTACGACGCCACTCACCTGGGACACGCGGCGACCTACAACGCGTTCGACCTCGTGCAGCGCGTGTGGCTCGACACCAAGCGGCAGGTTCACTACGTCCAGAACGTCACCGACGTCGACGACCCCCTCCTGGAGCGGGCGCAGCGCGACGGCATCGACTGGGCCGCGCTCGCCGAGAAGGAGACGGCCCTTTTCCGCGAGGACATGACGGCCCTGCGGATGCTGCCGCCGCGGCAGTACATAGGCGCCGTCGAGGCCATACCCGGGATCGTCCCGCTCGTCGAGCGGCTCCGGGACGCCGGCGCCGCCTATGAACTCGACGGTGACGTCTACTTCTCCGTCGAGTCCGACCCGCACTTCGGCAAGGTCTCCAACCTCGACGCCGCGGCGATGCGGCTGCTGTCCGCCGAGCGCGGCGGCGACCCGGACCGCCCGGGCAAGAAGAACCCGCTCGACCCGATGCTGTGGATGGCGGCCCGCGAGGGCGAGCCCAGCTGGGACGGCGGATCGCTCGGACGAGGCCGGCCCGGCTGGCACATCGAGTGCGTGGCCATCGCCCTGGACCACCTCGGCATGGGCTTCGACATCCAGGGCGGCGGCTCCGACCTCGCCTTCCCGCACCACGAGATGGGCGCCTCGCACGCCCAGGCCCTGACCGGCGAGTTCCCCATGGCCAAGGCGTACGTGCACGCCGGCATGGTCGCCCTCGACGGCGAGAAGATGTCCAAGTCCAAGGGCAACCTGGTCTTCGTCTCCAGGCTGCGGCACGACGGTGTCGACCCGGCCGCCATCCGGCTCGCGCTGCTCGCCCACCACTACCGCGCCGACTGGGAGTGGACCGACCAGGTCCTCCAGGACGCCGTCGCACGGCTCGGCCGCTGGCGGGCCGCCGTGTCCCGGCCCGACGGGCCGCCGGCGGAGGCGCTCGTCGAGGAGATCCGCGAGGCCCTCGCCGACGATCTGGACGCCCCGGCCGCGCTCACCGCGGTCGACCGCTGGGTCGCGCTCCAGGAGCAGAGCGGCGGCACGGACATCGGTGCGCCCGGGGTGGTCTCCCGAGCCGTGGACGCGCTGCTGGGCGTGGCGCTCTAGCCGGCCGGCGGACAGAACGAGCAAAGGGGCGTCTCCCGGCCGGGAGACGCCCCTTCAGCGTTCGTGCGGTGCCCTCAGTCGTCCGACGACTCGTCGTCGTCCGTGCCCGGCTTCGACGGCTTCGGCGGGCGGGTGCGGCCGCCCGGGTTGTCCCGCAGGTACGAGGTGCTGTCGCTGCCGTCCGCCGTGGCGTGACCGCCGGTGGCGGGCGGTCCGCCGCCGTCGCGGCGCCGCAGGTAGCGCTCGAACTCCCGGGCGATCGCCTCGCCCGACGCCTCCGGCAGCTCGGCGGTGTCCCGGGCCTCCTCCAGCGACTGGACGTACTCGGCGACCTCGCTGTCCTCGGCGGCCAGCTGGTCCACTCCGACCTGCCAGGCGCGCGCGTCCTCGGGCAGCTCGCCCAGCGGGATGCGCACGTCGATCAGGTCCTCCAGGCGGTTCAGCAGGGCCAGCGTGGCCTTCGGGTTCGGCGGTTGCGACACGTAGTGCGGAACGGCCGCCCAGAGCGAGACGGCCGGGACGCCCGCGTGCGTGCAGGCCTCCTGGAGGACACCGACGATGCCCGTGGGGCCCTCGTACTTGGTCTCCTCCAGGTCCATGCGGCGGGCCAGGTCCGGGTCGGACGTCGTCCCGCTGATCGGAACCGGGCGGGTGTGCGGGGTGTCGCCCAGCAGGGCCCCCAGGACGACCACCAGCTCCACCCCCAGTTCGTGCGCGAAGCCGAGCAGTTCGTTGCAGAACGAACGCCACCGCATGGACGGTTCGATGCCCCGGACGAGGACGAGGTCGCGCGGCTTCTCACCGCCGACGCGGACCACCGACAGCCTCGTCGTGGGCCAGGTGATCTTCCGGACGCCCGCCTCCATGAACACCGTGGGGCGGTTCACCTGGAAGTCGTAGTAGTCCTCGGCGTCCAGCGCCGCGAACACCTCGCCCTTCCATTCCCTGTCCAGATGCGCGACCGCGGTGGAGGCGGCGTCGCCGGCATCGTTCCAGCCCTCGAACGCGGCCACCATGACCGGGTCGACCAGCTCGGGAACCCCCTCGAGCTCGATCACCCAGCGCCTCCTTCCGACGTGCCCTCGCTTGACCACCCAACCTTACGGCGTGCCGCGGGGGCGCCCGCAGCCCCCTTGCAGGGGGAGTGCCCCATCACTGCCCCGCGATCCGCCCCCGAACACCCCGGACCCTTCCGAGCGGTGCGCGGGGCGCCGGTCACAGCGTGGAGCGCAGCCACTGCTCCACGCTCGCGATGTGCACGGTCGCCCACGAGCGCGCCGCCTCGGCGTCCCGGTCGCGCAGCGCGGCGAGGATCGCCCGGTGCTCGCGCAGGGTGCGGGCGACGGCGTCCTCCTGGGTGAGGCCGCGCCAGATCCGGGCCCGGGTGGTGGGGCCCGACAGCCCGTCGAGCAGCGAACAGAGCACGGAGTTGCCCGAGCTGTGCACGATGCCCCGGTGGAACTCCAGGTCGCAGGCGACGAGATCCTCCACGGACGGGGCCTCGCCGAGCTTGTCCAACTGGGCCGTCAGCGCGTCCAACTGCTGCTCGCTGATTCGCACGGCGGCCATGGCGGTCGCGGCCGGCTCCAGGATGCGGCGTACGGCCAGGAACTCCAGGACCGTGTCGTCGCGGTGGAAGTCGACGACGAAGCTCAGCGCCTCCAGCAGGAGTTGCGGGGCGAGGCTGGTGACGTAGGTGCCGTCGCCCTGCCGGACGTCCAGGATCCGCATCAGCGACAGGGCACGCACGGCCTCCCGCAGGGAGTTGCGGGACAGCCCGAGGCCGGCGGCCAGTTCGCTCTCCTTGGGCAGCCGGTCGCCCGGACGCAGCCCGCCGGAGACGATCATTTCCTTGATCTTCTCGATCGCCTCGTCCGTCACTGCCATGGCCGGCCTCCCTGTCGCCCAAGACCTCCGACGTATCAGGTCATTATGGGGGGTCGGGAACGCGGAAGGGGCGGCTCCGTCGGCGTGGAGCCGCCCCTTCCGGCACGAGGTCCCCCGGACCGTGCCTACTTCTTGTCGAGCAGGTCCTGCACCTTGGCGCGGACGTCGTCCGTGGCGAGACCCCGGATCGTCAGCGTCGTACGGCGGCGCAGCACGTCGTCCTGCGTCTCGGCCCACTCGTGGTCCCGGGCCCAGACGACCTGCGCCCAGATCTCCGGGGCGTCGGGGTGGACGCGCTCGGCGAGCTCGGGGCTCTCGTTGGCCAGGCGGGCGATGTCGAAGGCCAGCGAGCCGTAGTGCGTGGCCAGGTGCCTGGCCGTGTCGGCCGCCATGCGCGGGCCCGGCGCCGGCCGGTCCGTGAGCAGCCGGTGGGCGACCGCGCGGGGGTTGGCGATGCCGGGCAGCGGCAGCTTCTTCGGCAGCGCGCTGATCGGCTCGAAGTCGTCGCCCAGCGGGTGCCCCGGCAGCGCCTCCAGCTTCTTCATGATCGTCCGGCCGATGTGGCGGAAGGTGGTCCACTTGCCGCCCGCGACGGACAGCATGCCGCCCCGGCCCTCGGTCACCACCGTTTCGCGCTTGGCCTTGGCAGTGTCGCCGGGGCCGCCCGGCAGCACGCGCAGACCCGCGAAGGAGTACGTGATGAGGTCGCGGCTGAGCTGCTGGTCGCGCACCGAGAAGGCGGCCTCGTCGAGGATCTGCGATATGTCCTGCTCGGTGACCGACACGTCCGCCGGGTCGCCCTCGAACTCCTCGTCGGTGGTGCCGAGCAGCAGCATGTCCTCCCAGGGGAGGGCGAAGGTGATGCGGTACTTGTCGATCGGGGTGGCGAGCGCGGCCTTCCAGGGGGAGGTGCGCTTGAGGACCAGGTGCGCGCCCTTCGACAGTCGGATGGACGGCGCCGCGTTCGGGTCCTCCATCCTCCGCAGGTGGTCGACCCACGGGCCGGTCGCGTTCAGCACCAGCCGGGCGCCGACGCCGAACTCGTCGCCGGACAGGCGGTCCCTGAGCTCGGCGCCGGTGACGCGGCCCTGGGTGAAGCGCAGGCCCGTGACCTCGGCGTGGTTGAGGACGACCGCGCCCGCCTCGACGGCCCCGCGCACCGTCATCAGCGCCATGCGGGCGTCGTTCATCTGGTCGTCGCCGTAGACGGCCACGGCCTTGAGGTTCTCGGTGCGCAGCTCGGGCACGTCCTGCGCGGCCTTGGCCGGCGAGAGCAGGTGGCCGACGCCGTCACCGAACGCGGAGAGCGCGGAGTAGGCGAAGACGCCCGCGCCGAGCTTCGCCGCGCCGTGCGGCCCGCCCTTGTACACGGGGAGGTAGAACGTGAGCGGGTTCGCCAGGTGGGGAGCCACCTGGCGGGAGACCGCACGGCGCTCGAAGTGGTTCTCCGCCACCAGCTTCACCGCGCCGGTCTGCAGGTAGCGCAGACCGCCGTGGAGGAGCTTGGAGGAGGCGGAGGACGTGGCACCGGCGAAGTCGCCGGCGTCCACCAGAGCCACCCTGAGGCCGGACTGCGCGGCGTGCCAGGCGGTGGAGATGCCCAGGATGCCGCCGCCGATCACGAGAAGGTCGTACGACGCCTTGGAGAGCTGCTCCCTGGTCTCGGCTCGGCTCGGGTTCGAGCCGGAGGCCGGGTGCGTCCCCAGGGCAGGCACGGACTGCAGGGTGGACTTGGTGGTCATGCTGTTTCTTACTCCTCGTCCTCGAGCCAGCCCATGGTCCGCTCGACGGCCTTGAGCCAGTTCTTGTACTCACGGGCGCGGGTCTCCGCGTCCATGCGGGGGGTCCACTCGGCGGCCCGCCGCCAGTTGGCGCGCAGGTCGTCGGTGCTGTTCCAGAAGCCGACGGCGAGACCGGCGGCGTAGGCGGCGCCGAGGCAGGTGGTCTCGGCGACCATCGGGCGCACCACGGGGGCGTCCACGAAGTCGGCGAGGGTCTGCATCAGCAGGTTGTTGGAGGTCATGCCGCCGTCGACCTTCAGGGCGGCCAGCTCCACGCCGGAGTCCTTGGTCATGGCGTCGGCGATCTCCCGCGTCTGCCAGGCGGTCGCCTCCAGGACGGCACGCGCCAGGTGTGCCTTGGTGACGTACCGGGTCAGGCCGGCGATCACACCGCGGGCGTCGGAGCGCCAGTACGGGGCGAACAGCCCGGAGAAGGCCGGCACGAAGTAGGCGCCGCCGTTGTCCTCGACCGACAGGGCGAGGGTCTCGATCTCGGCTGCGGTGGAGATCAGGCCCATCTGGTCGCGCATCCACTGCACCAGCGAACCGGTGACCGCGATCGAGCCCTCCAGGGCGTAGACCGTCTTCTGGTCGCCGATCTTGTAGCCGACGGTGGTCAGCAGGCCGCTGTAGGAGTTGATGATCTTGTCGCCGGTGTTCATCACCATGAAGGTGCCGGTGCCGTAGGTCGACTTGGTCTCGCCCTCGGCGAAACAGGTCTGGCCGAACAGGGCCGCCTGCTGGTCGCCCAGCGCGGAGGCGACGGGGATGCCGCCGAGCAGGTCGCCCAGCCTGCCGCCGGTGATCTCGCCGTAGACCTCCGCGGAGGAGCGGATCTCGGGCAGGATCTGCTTCGGGACGCCGATGGACTCGCAGATCTTGTCGTCCCACTGCATGGTGTGCAGGTTCATGAGCATGGTGCGCGAGGCGTTGGTGACGTCCGTGACGTGCTTGCCGCCGTCGGTGCCGCCGGTCAGGTTCCAGATGACCCAGCTGTCCATGGTGCCGAAGAGGATGTCGCCGGCCTCGGCGCGCTCCTTCAGGCCGTCGACGTTGTCGAGCAGCCAGCGGGCCTTCGGGCCGGCGAAGTAGGAGGCCAGCGGCAGGCCCGTCTCGCGGCGGAAGCGGTCCTGGCCGACGTTGCGCCCGAGCTCGCGGCACAGGGCGTCGGTGCGGGTGTCCTGCCAGACGATGGCGTTGTGGACGGGCTCACCGGTGTTCTTGTCCCACAGCACGGTCGTCTCGCGCTGGTTGGTGATGCCGATGGCCTTGATGTCCTCGTGGGTGATGCCGGCCTTCTCGATGGCCCCGGCGACGACATCCTGGACGTTGGTCCAGATCTCGGTGGCGTCGTGCTCGACCCAGCCCGGCTTCGGGAAGATCTGCTCGTGCTCCTTCTGGTCGACGGAGACGATCCGGCCGTCCCGGTCGAAGACGATGCAGCGGCTGGAGGTGGTGCCCTGGTCGATGGCGGCGATGAAGGGGCCGGCGGTGTGCGCGTCGGTCACTGTGTCTCCTGGAAAGTTCCGTGTTTATGGGGCTTTACGTACGGCGCGTGCCGAGAGTTTCGCGAAGCGGGGGTAAATGCCGCTCCTAGGCGAACGCGACGTTGTAGATGCCTGCGGCGATAGCCCCGCCGATCAGCGGGCCGACCACCGGGACCCAGGCGTAGCCCCAGTCGGAGCCGCCCTTGTTGGGCAGCGGCAGCAGGGCGTGCACGATGCGCGGACCGAGGTCACGGGCCGGGTTGATGGCGTAACCCGTCGGACCGCCGAGGGACAGGCCGATGGAGACCACGACGAGCGCGGTGACGAGGGCGCCCAGGGTGCCCAGGCCGTTGCCCTTGTCGTTCAGGCCCTGGGTCAGCACGGCGAGCACCAGCACGACGGTGCCGATGATCTCCGTGGCGACGTTCTGCCAGGCGACGCGGACCTCGGGGCCGGTGGAGAAGACGCCCAGCACGGGGCCGGCGCCCTTCTCCCGGGCCTCGACGGCCTTGGCCGCCGTGTCCTGCGCGCCCAGAGCGCCGACTATCTCGCGGTCGGTGAGGTGCGCGTGGAACTGACCGTAGTAAGCGATCCAGACCAGGGCCGCGCCGATCATGGCGCCCAGGATCTGACCGGCCCAGTAGACCGGGACGTTCTTCCAGTCGCCGTCCTTGATCGCGAGCGCGAGGGTGACGGCCGGGTTCAGATGGGCGCCGGACAGCGGCGCCGAGGTGTAGACGGCCGTGAGCACCGCGAAGCCCCACCCGAAGGTGATGGCGAGCCAGCCGGCGTTGCGTGCTTTGGAAGCCTTCAGCGTGACGGCGGCGCAGACGCCACCGCCGAGGAGGATGAGTATGGCGGTACCGATGGTCTCGCCGATGAAGATGTCGGAGCTGGACACCCGCGACTCCTTTGTCCTACGTCCAGGGAAGTTCGATACCGGCCTGGCGTTGTCACACTCTAGCGCGTATTGCCGGTAGCTGTTCGACAATGTCGACCGATGGACGGGAGTCTTGCTTCGGCGTTACGAGCACGTCAAGAGCTGTGTTGTCGAAAACACGATCGTTACTGATCGCCCCGGGCTCAAAGATCTTTGCCGCAGGTGAGCGCGGGCATGCCGAGGACCGGAACGCCGTACGACGCCCCGGTCCGCTCGTGTGCGGTCAGAACCGCCCGGCGCCCAGATCCCGCGAGACCGCGCGGGCGCAGTCCCGCACCGCCGCGATCAGCTCGGGCCGCAGTGCGCCCTCCTCGTCGGACCGGCACAGCCGCTCCACGGCGCCGGTGATGCCGACCGCGCCGACCGGCATGCGCCGCCGGTCGTGGATGGGGGCGGCGAGGGAGGCCACGCCCTCCCAGGTCTCCTCCACGTCGGCCGCGTACCCCCGCGCGCGCGTGACGTCGAGGATGTGCTCGAAGGCCTCCGGCTCGCACACGGTCCGGTCGGTGAACGCCTTGCGGTCGGCCTCCAGGGCCTCGCTGTGCGCCACCGGGTCGTAGGCCGACAGCACCTTGCCCAGGGCCGTGGAGTGCAGCGGCTGCATGGCCCCGATCTCCAGGACCTGCCGGCTGTCGTCGGGCCGGAAGACGTGGTGCACGATCAGCACCCCCTGCTGGTGCAGGACGCCCAGGTAGACGCTCTCGCCACTGGAGCGGGCCAGGTCGTCGGTCCACACCAGGGCGCGCGCCCGAAGCTCGTGCACATCGAGGTAGGTGGTGCCCAGGCGCAGCAGCTCCGCGCCCAGCTGGTAGCGCCCGGAGGCGTCGTCCTGTTCCACGAAGCCCTCCTGCTGGAGGGTGCGCAGGATGCCGTGGGCGGTGCCTTTGGCCAGGCCCAGCGACGAGGCGATGTCCGACAGGCCGAGCCGCCGCTCGCCGCCCGCGAGCAGCCGCAGCATCGCGGCCGCCCGTTCGAGCGACTGGATGTTCCGTGCCATCGCCGTACTGCCTCCGTCCCCTTCGACCGCCGACAAGCGGCACCGCAGCCCTCGTTCGGCAATGTCGAACACTACCGGTCGATACCGACCTCTCGCTAATGGCGCGCCGCCCTTTGTTGCGCCGCTGATGACCCGCGGGTCGTCCGGCGGCCGTCTCCGGCGCCGTTCGAGTCCGGCTCGTGGACGGCGCTGCCCATCCAAGCCGACTCCCGGTTACGCTGGCGCGGTGCGCCCTTCCCCGGAAGCCTTCCGGCTGTCCGGGAAGCCGCAAAGCCGACAGCCGTCGCATCCGAGGGAGCCCTTTACATGGCCTCGTTGCCGCCGACCCCTTCCGCAGACAGCCGGACCCGTGTGTCCGCGCTCCGAGAAGCCCTGGCCACCCGAGTGGTCGTGGCCGACGGAGCCATGGGCACCATGCTCCAGGCGCAGGACCCCACGCTCGAGGACTTCGAGAATCTCGAGGGCTGCAACGAGATCCTCAACCTGACGCGGCCGGACATCGTCCGTTCGGTCCATGACGCCTACTTCGCGGTGGGTGTGGACTGCGTCGAGACCAACACGTTCGGCGCCAACCACACCGCCGCCGCCGAGTACGAGATCGCCGACCGCTTGCACGAGCTGTCCGAGGCCGGTGCCCGGATCGCCCGCGAGGTGGCCGACGAGTACGCCGCCCGGGACGGCCGGCCGCGGTGGGTGCTCGGCTCGGTCGGTCCCGGCACCAAGCTGCCCACGCTCGGCCACGTCGGCTACGGCACGATCCGTGACGGCTACCAGGCCAACGCCGAGGGGCTGCTCGCCGGCGGCGCGGACGCGCTGCTCGTGGAGACCACCCAGGACCTGCTCCAGACGAAGGCCTCCGTCCTGGGCGCCCGCCGGGCCATGGAGGCCGTCGGCGTCGAGGTGCCCCTGCTGTGCTCCATGGCCTTCGAGACCACGGGCACCATGCTGCTCGGCTCCGAGATCGGCGCGGCGCTGACCGCGCTGGAGCCCCTCGGCATCGACATGATCGGCCTGAACTGCTCCACCGGCCCGGCCGAGATGAGCGAGCACCTGCGCTACCTGACCCGTCACTCGCGCATCCCGCTGCTCTGCATGCCGAACGCCGGCCTGCCGATCCTCACCAAGGACGGCGCGCACTTCCCGCTCGACCCCGAGGGCCTGGCCGACGCCCAGCAGAACTTCGTCCGGGACTACGGCCTCTCCCTCGTGGGCGGCTGCTGCGGCACGACCCCCGAGCACCTGCGTCAGCTGGTCGAGCGCGTCCGGGACGTCACCCCGAGCGAGCGCAGCCCGCAGCCCGAGCCGGGCGCGGCCTCCCTGTACCAGACCGTGCCGTTCCGGCAGGACACCTCCTACCTGGCCATCGGCGAGCGCACCAACGCCAACGGTTCGAAGAAGTTCCGCGAGGCCATGCTGGAGGGCCGCTGGGACGACTGTGTGGAGATGGCCCGCGACCAGATCCGCGAGGGCGCGCACATGCTCGACCTGTGCGTGGACTACGTCGGACGCGACGGCGTCGCCGACATGGAGGAGCTGGCCGGCCGTTTCGCCACCGCCTCCACGCTCCCGATCGTGCTGGACTCCACCGAGGTCGACGTCATCCGCGCCGGCTTGGAGAAGCTCGGCGGCCGCGCGGTGATCAACTCGGTGAACTACGAGGACGGCGACGGCCCCGAGTCCCGCTTCGCCAAGGTCACGGCCCTCGCCAAGGAGCACGGCGCCGCCCTCATCGCGCTCACCATCGACGAGGAGGGCCAGGCCCGCACCGCCGAGAAGAAGGTCGAGATCGCCGAACGGCTCATCGACGACCTGACCGGCAACTGGGGCATCCACGAGGAGGACATCCTCGTCGACTGCCTGACCTTCACCATCTGCACCGGGCAGGAGGAGTCCCGGGGGGACGGCGTCGCCACCATCGAGGGCATCCGCGAGCTCAAGCGGCGCCATCCCAAGGTGCAGACCACGCTCGGTCTGTCCAACATCTCCTTCGGCCTCAACCCGGCCGCCCGCATCCTGCTGAACTCCGTCTTCCTCGACGAGTGCGTCAAGGCGGGCCTGGACTCGGCGATCGTGCACGCCTCGAAGATCCTGCCGATCGCCCGCTTCAGCGAGGAGGAGGTCCGGACGGCTCTGGACCTCATCTACGACCGCCGCGCCGAGGACTACGACCCGCTGCAAAAGCTCATGCAGCTGTTCGAGGGAGCCACCGCCAAGTCCCTCAAGGCCGGCAAGGCCGAGGAGCTGGCCGCCCTGCCGCTGGACGAGCGCCTGAAGCGGCGCATCATCGACGGCGAGAAGAACGGCCTCGAAGCGGACCTCGACCAGGCCCTCCAGGAGCGGCCCGCGCTCGACATCGTCAACGAGACCCTCCTGGACGGCATGAAGGTCGTCGGCGAGCTGTTCGGCTCCGGGCAGATGCAGCTGCCGTTCGTCCTGCAGTCCGCCGAGGTGATGAAGACGGCCGTCGCCCACCTCGAACCGCACATGGAGAAGGTCGAGGGCGACGAGGCCGGCAAGGGCACCATCGTGCTGGCCACCGTGCGCGGTGATGTGCACGACATCGGTAAGAACCTCGTCGACATCATCCTGACCAACAACGGCTACAACGTCGTCAACCTGGGCATCAAGCAGCCGGTCTCCGCGATTCTGGACGCAGCCGAGGAGCACAAGGCCGACGTCATCGGCATGTCCGGTCTCCTGGTCAAGTCCACGGTGATCATGAAGGAGAACCTGGAGGAGCTGAACCAGCGCGGCCTGGCGGCGAACTTCCCGGTCATCCTCGGCGGTGCCGCCCTCACCCGGGCCTACGTCGAGCAGGACCTGCACGAGATCTACGAGGGCGAGGTCCGCTACGCCCGCGACGCCTTCGAGGGCCTGCGCCTGATGGACGCCCTCATCGGCGTCAAGCGGGGCGTGCCCGGCGCGAAGCTGCCCGAGCTGAAGCAGCGCCGCGTGCGGGCCGCGGCCCCGGCCGTCGTGGAGGAGCGCCCTGAGGAGGGGCACGTCCGCTCCGACGTCGCCACCGACAACCCCGTCCCCGAGCCGCCCTTCCGCGGCACCCGCGTGATCAAGGGCATCCAGCTCAAGGAGTACGCGAGCTGGCTCGACGAGGGCGCCCTGTTCAAGGGTCAGTGGGGCCTCAAGCAGGCCCGCACCGGCGAGGGCCCCTCCTACGAGGAACTCGTCGAGAGCGAGGGCCGGCCCCGGCTGCGCGGTCTGCTGGACCGGCTCCAGACGGACAACCTGCTGGAGGCGGCCGTGGTCTACGGCTACTTCCCGTGCGTCTCCAAGGACGACGACCTGATCATCCTGGACGAGCAGGGCAACGAGCGCACCCGCTTCACCTTCCCCCGCCAGCGCCGGGGCCGCCGCCTGTGTCTGGCCGACTTCTTCCGCCCGGAGGAGTCCGGCGAGATCGACGTCGTCGGCCTCCAGGTCGTCACCGTCGGCTCGCGCATCGGCGAGGAGACCGCGCGGCTCTTCGAGGCCAACGCCTACCGCGACTACCTCGAACTGCACGGACTGTCCGTGCAGTTGGCCGAGGCACTCGCCGAGTACTGGCACGCCCGCGTGCGCTCCGAACTCGGCTTCGCGAGCGAGGACCCGGACGGGATGCAGGGCATGTTCGAGCTGAAGTACCGCGGCGCCCGCTTCTCCCTCGGCTACGGCGCCTGCCCCAACCTGGAGGACCGGGCCAAGATCGCGGACCTGCTCGAACCGGAGCGCATCGGTGTCCAGCTGTCCGAGGAGTTCCAGTTGCACCCGGAGCAGTCCACGGACGCCATCGTGATCCACCACCCGGAGGCGAAGTACTTCAACGCCCGCTGAGCCACGGGCCGGGCTCGCCGGTTGAACGAGCGTTTCACCCGTGCACGAAGTAGACTGGTCGGTCCACTGCAGGCCGGCTCCCCTCGTGGGAGCCGGCCTGATCGTCCCTTCAAGGAGGTAGGTGGATGACCAGTACGGTCCCCGCGCTCGGTATCAGTACGGCCGAGGGGTCGGCCCTGCAGGCGGTGCTCCTCGACATGGACGGCACCCTGGTGGACACGGAGGGCTTCTGGTGGGACGTCGAGGTCGAGGTCTTCGCCTCCCTCGGCCACAGACTCGACGAGTCCTGGCGGCACGTGGTGGTGGGCGGCCCCATGACCCGCAGCGCGGGCTTCCTCATCGAGGCCACCGGCGCCGACATCACCCTCGACGAACTCACGGTGCTCCTCAACGACGGCTTCGAGGCCCGCATCGGCCGCGCCCTGCCGCTGATGCCGGGTGCCGGACGGCTGCTGGCGGAGCTGTACGAGTACGAGGTCCCCACCGCCCTGGTCTCCGCCTCGCACCGGCGCATCATCGACCGGGTGCTGACCTCGCTGGGTGCCCACCACTTCAGCCTCACGGTGGCCGGCGACGAGGTGCCGCGCACCAAGCCCCACCCCGACCCCTACCTGGCCGCCGCCGCAGGCCTCGGCGCCGACCCGGCCCGGTGCGCCGTCGTCGAGGACACCGCCACCGGGGTCGCCTCCGCCGAGGCCGCGGGCTGCCACGTCGTGGCCGTGCCCTCCGTGGCTCCCATCGCCCCCGCCCTGCGCCGTACGGTCGTCACCTCCCTGGAAGAGGTGGACCTGACATTCCTGCACGGGCTGATGACGGAAATGCGCTAGGCGTTCACCCAGCGTGCGGCGGTGTTAGAGCGGCAATTCGGAAGGCGAATTCGAACCCTTCCGGATGAGCGAATTCCCGTACCTCCGAACCCGTTTACGCGTGTGACCTTCCCCACGCGACCCGGGCTCGACAGCGGTTCCGGCATGTGCTGCGCACCCCCTCCGGGGGGCTGCGGGCGTGCCCTTGTGTCCCGATTGATGGAACGCTGCACCAAAGCTTCCACTGTCGGGTTTTCGGTGTGTCCGCACCCGGTTCCGCAGCGTGATGGGTACTCAACTCCGGTGGCTGCGAACCTCCCTGCCGGCCCCGACTAATCTCGTCGCGAGAACATCGCCCCACCCCCCGTGATCCGCTGCGCCACCCCTGCATGCCGGGTACACGGAGTCGACAGCTCTGGAGAAACTCGAGCATGAACCGCAAGACTTTGGTGCTGCCGGCCGTGATCGGCCTGCTCGCGCCGGTGCTCGCCGCCTGCGGCGGGTCCGACAGCGGGAGCGGCGACAGCGGCGCGATCGTCGTCGGCACCACGGACCGGTTCACCGCCTCGAAGGACGCCCCGGCGCCCCTCGACCCGGCGTACGCCTACGATGTCGGCACCTGGAACATCCTGCGCCAGACCGTGCAGACCCTGATGATCCAGCCGCGCGGCGAGGGCGAGCCGGTACCGGAGGCCGCCGAGCGCTGCGGCTTCACCGACACCGGCAACGAGCGCTACGCCTGCACCCTGCGCGACGGCCTGAAGTTCGCGAACGGCGACTCCGTCACCGCGGCCGACGTGAAGTACTCCATCGACCGCGCTCGCTCCCTCAAGGCCGACAGCGGCGTGTTCGCGCTGCTGTCCACCGTCGACACCGTCGAGACGCAGGGCGACCGCGAGGTCATCTTCCACCTCAAGACCGCCGACGCGACCTTCCCGTACAAGCTGTCGACCCCGGTGGCGGGCATCGTCGACCCCGACGACTACCCGAAGAACAAGCTGCGCGACGGCTTCGAGCTGGACGGCTCCGGCCCGTACACCCTCAAGGCCGACGTCGAGAACGGCGAGCTGGTCAAGGCCGAGTTCACCAAGAACCCCGAGTACGAGGGGACCATCGAGGTGAACAACGACAAGGTCGACATGGTCTCCTTCAAGAGCGCCGCCGCCATGGGCGAGGCGCTGGACAAGGGCGACATCGACCTGATGACCCGCGCCATGTCGCCGGACCAGATCCGCGAGCTGTCGGGCGACGCGGACCCCGACATCGACCTCGTCGAGATGCCCGGTCTGGAGATCCGCTACCTGGGCTTCAACACCGACGCCCCGACGGTGAAGTCCAAGGCCGTGCGCCAGGCGATGGCCCAGAT
This sequence comes from Streptomyces sp. NPDC092370, assembly GCF_044755265.1. Lineage (NCBI taxonomy): Bacteria > Bacillati > Actinomycetota > Actinomycetes > Kitasatosporales > Streptomycetaceae > Streptomyces > Streptomyces sp. NPDC092370. Next base: position 24,782 of record NZ_JBIVQO010000009.1, read on the forward strand.
CGTCAACCGCAGCGCCCTGATCTCCAAGGTCTACGGCTCCCAGGCCGAGCCGCTGTACTCGCTCGTCCCGGCCAGCGTCACAGGCCACTCCAACTCGTTCTTCAACAAGTACGGCGAGCCGAACGTCACCAAGGCCCGTTCCCTGCTCAACCAGGCGAACATCACCACCCCGGTGAAGCTGACGCTGCACTACACGACCGACCACTACGGCCCGGCCACCAAGAAGGAGTTCGAGGTCCTGCGCGACCAGCTCAACTCCAGCGGGCTGTTCGAGGTCGGCATCAAGGGCACCCCGTGGGACACGTTCCGCCCGGCCGAGAAGAAGGGCGAGTACGACGTCTACGGCATGGGCTGGTTCCCGGACTTCCCGGACGCCGACAACTTCCTCGCGCCGTTCCTCGACGCGGACAACACCCTCGGCTCGCCGTACGACAACCGGCAGATCCGCAACACCCTGATCCCCGAGTCCCGCCGCGAGGCGGACCGGCTGTCCGCCTCCACCAGCCTGACGGACATTCAGGACATCGTCGCAGGCGACGTGCCGGTTCTGCCCCTGTGGCAGGGCAAGCAGTACGTCGCCGCGCGCGATGACATCACGGGTACCGCCTACGCCCTCAACTCCGCCTCGACGCTCCAGCTGTGGGAGCTCGGGCGGGGCGTGAGCGGCTGACGGACCCGCTGGATCCCCGGGGCCCCTGACCGCGGCCCCGGGGCGCCGCGCCCCGGAGCCAGGAACACGCTCCGGGGGTTCTCGAGAACCGACGACAAGGCACACACGTGAAGATACGCAACCAGTGGCCGGTCCTGCCCATCGTGGCGGGCCTCGCCTCCGGACTGCTGACCGGCTGTGGCACGGAGAGCGGAGACTCCGCGGGGGACGGCTCCAACGTGGTGGTGGGGATGTCCGACGACGTCCTGGCCACGGACCCGGCCTCCGGCTACGACCCCGGCTCCTGGCTGTTGTTCAACAACGTCTTCCAGTCTCTGCTGAGCTTCCCCAAGGGCGCCACGGAACCGCAGCCCGAGGCCGCCGAGAGCTGTGCCTTCACCGACACGCAGACCACGGTCTACACGTGCACGCTGAAGGACGGCCTCAAGTTCAGCAACGGTGACGAGCTCACCTCGAAGGACGTCAAGTTCTCCTTCGACCGCATGCTGAAGATCAACGACCCCGACGGGCCCGCGATCATGTTCCCCATGCTGGAGAAGGTCGAGACGCCGGACGCGAAGACGGTCGTCTTCCGCCTCAACACGGCCGACGCCACCTTCCCGAGCAAGATCGCCTCCGGCGCCGGCTCCATCGTCGACCACAGCCAGTACGACGCGGACGGGCTGCGCAAGGACGGCGAGGCGGTCGGCTCCGGCCCTTACAAGCTCGACTCGTTCGACGACGGGCAGGCGGTCTTCTCCGTCAACGAGAACTACAAGGGCACCGCCGAGGTGAACAACACCGGCGTGACGCTCAAGTTCTTCGACGGTGACCAGACGGCCCTGAAGCAGGCCATCCAGAACGGCGACGTCGACATCGCCTACCGCGGTCTCACCGCCGGCGACATCGCGGAGACCGAGAAGGCCGACGACGGCACCGGCGTCGAGGTCGTCGAGGGCAGCAGCGCCGAGGTCCAGCACCTGGTGTTCAACATGGACGACCCGGTCGCCGGAAAGCTCGGCGTCCGCAAGGCCATCGCCCACCTGCTCGACCGCGAGGCCCTCATCAAGGACGTCTACCAGGGCACCGCGACCCCGCTGTACTCGATCATCCCGGCGGGCATCGCGGGCCACAACACGGCCTTCTTCGACACCTACGGCGCCCGCCCCTCCCGGTCCAAGGCCCAGGCCGCGCTGCGCGAGGACGGCATCACCGGCAAGGTGAAGCTGACCCTCTGGTCGACCCCGTCCCGCTACGGCCCCGCGACCGACCAGGAGCTGAACGCCATCGCCGGCCAGCTCAACGCCAGCGGCCTGTTCGACGCGAGCGTCAAGTCCGTCCCGTTCGGCCAGTACGAGAAGGGCATCGCCGCCGGCAAGTACGGCGTGTACGTGAAGGGCTGGGTGCCGGACTACCCGGACGCCGACAACTTCACGGCCCCGTTCTTCGGCAAGGGCAACGTGCTGAGCAACAACTACACCAACGGCACGATCACCGGTTCGCTCATCCCACGCACCGCCGCCCTGACCAACCGGGCCGCCACGGACAAGGAGTTCGGCGAGCTGCAGGACATCGTCGCCGACGAACTCCCCATCCTGCCGGTGTGGCAGGCCAAGCAGTACGCGGTCGTCCGTGACGGCGTCTACGGCCTGGAGTACTGCCTCGACGCGTCGACGGTGTTCCGCTTCTGGGAGCTCAGCAAGGACGCCTGACGCATGGGCACCTGACGCACAGGGGCCCGACGCACAGGTGTGAAGAAGGGCGCCCCCCGCGCGGCGGGGGGCGCCCTGTCGTGTATCAGCCGGCCGGGCGCTACTGCGCGCCGGGGCGCACCAGCCCGCTCTCGTACGCGTACACCGCGGCCTGCACACGGTCGCGCAGGCCCAGCTTGGTCAGCACGTGCCCGACGTGCGTCTTGACGGTCGTCTCGCTGACGAACAGGTCCGCGGCGATCTCCGCGTTGGACAGCCCGCGCGCCACCAGCTTCAGGACCTCGACTTCACGGTCGGTGAGCGTGTGCAGCGTGTCCGGCACCGGCTCGTCTCCCGACGGCAGATGCGTGGCGTACTTGTCGAGCAGCCGGCGCGTGATGCTCGGCGCGAGCATCGCCTCACCCGCGGCCACGACCCGGATGGCCTGCACCAACTCATCGGCGGGCGCGTCCTTGAGCAGGAACCCGCTCGCCCCGGCGCGCAGCGCCTCCACCACGTACTCATCGAGGTCGAAGGTGGTCAGCACCAGCACCTTGGCCGGGCCGTCCCGCCCGGGCCCGGTGATCTGCCGGGTCGCCTCCACACCGTCCATCCGCGGCATGCGGATGTCCATCAGGACCACGTCGGGCTGCAGGACCCGCACTTGGTCGAGCGCCTGGAGGCCGTCTCCGGCCTCGCCGACGACCGCGAGGTCCTGCTCGGCCTCCAGGATCATCCGGAAGCCGGTACGGAGCAGCGGCTGGTCGTCGACCAGTAGGACGCGGATGGCCACGTAAGTCTCCTTCGCTAGTCCGGCCCCATTCTGCCCTGCGCGGGCCCGCCGGACTCAGCCGCCCTCACAGGCGACGACCGCGTCACCATCGGGGCCGGCGCCGGGCCCGTCCCGGCCGGCCCCCTGCACCGGCAGCTCCGCCGCGCGCACCGGCAGCGGATACGGCGGGGGAGTGCCGCCGAACTCCGGGCAGTGGGTCTGGTGGTCGCACCAGCCGCACAGCTTCGTGGGGCGCGGACGCCAGTCACCCGTCTCGGTGGCCAGCCGGATCGCCTCCCACAGCGCCAGCAGCTTGCGCTCCACCCGCTCCAGATCGGCGAGGACCGGGTCGTATGTCAGCACCTGGCCGCTGCCGAGGTAGACCAGCTGGAGCCGCCGTGGGATCACGTTCTTCAGCCGCCACACCACCAGGGCGTAGAACTTCATCTGGAACAGCGCGCCCTCGGAGTACTCGGGCCGGGGCGCCTTGCCCGTCTTGTAGTCGACGATCCGGACCTCGCCCGTGGGAGCCACGTCGACCCGGTCGATGATGCCGCGCAGCCGCAGGCCCGACTCCAGCTCGGTCTCGACGAACAGCTCCCGTTCGGCCGGCTCCAGCCGGCTGGGGTCCTCCAGGGTGAACCAGCGCTCGACGAGTTGCTCCGCCTCGCCCAGCCAGCGGGCCAGCCGCTCGCCCTGCGGATCGTCGGCGAACAGCTCCACCACCTCCGGCCGCGTCTCGCGCAGCCGGTCCCACTGGCCGGGGATCAAGGACTTCGCCCGGGGCGCCGTGCGCTCGGCGGCCGGGGCGTCGAAGAGCCGCTCCAGGACCGCGTGCACCAGCGTCCCCCGGGTCGCCGCCTCGCTCGGCTTCTCCGGCAGCCGGTCGATGACCCGGAAACGGTAGAGCAGCGGGCACTGCATGAAGTCACTGGCGCGCGAGGGGGACAGCGAGGCGGGCGCTATGGCGGCGGTGCCGGTCGGGGCGGTCGTCTCCACCGTCTCCACTGCTGCCGTCGCGGGCCCGGCCGGTACCGGCGGATCCATCGCCGCGGCCGGGCCGCTGTCGGGCTGCGCCGCGCCCTCGGTGCTCGTCTCCATGTCCCAGACCATACGGCCCGCCACTGACAGTGACCCAGTCGCGGTCGCGCCGTACACGAGGTCGGAAGCCGTGAGGGGAGGGTGAGTACGGGAAACACCGGGGGTGCCGGGGCGGAACGCGCCTCGACGGACGCATACCATCGACTCGAGACCCTCCCGTCCGGCAGGCGCGGGAGACGCTTCGATCGAGGGGACACCGGTGGACCAGAGCGGCGGGCACGGGCGGCCGCAGTCCGGCAACGACGAGTCGGCCGAGCGCCACGCAGGGCTTCCGGCCCGGGCCGCCGACCCGGCCCCCGCCGACGAACAGCCCACGGACGAGCGGCGTTTCACCCCTGAGCAGCCCACCCCGGCAGCGCCCACCCCGGGAGCAGAGCCCGTCGTGCCCGACGGGCCCGCCGACGCCCCGGCGACGAACACACCGGCTACCCGGCCGGACGCCCGCGAGGACGACCCGTCCCCGGACCGTGCCGCCGCCACCGGCGGTTCCCACGACGGGCCCGCCGAGACCACCGGCCCACCCCCGGCACCTGCCGATCACGAACACCCGGCCCCCGCCGATGTCCCGCCTGCCGCCTCCGCCGACGGCCCGCACGGAGCCTCCGCCGAGGGCCCGTACGGGGCTTCCGCGAACGGCCCGCACGGAGCGTCCACCGGCAGTCCGCACGCGGCGTCCGCCGAGGGCCCGTACGGGGCTTCCGCGAACGGCCCGCACGGAGCGTCCACCGGCAGTCCGCACGCGGCTTCCGCCGAGGGCCCGTACGGGGCTTCCGCGAACGGCCCGCACGGAGCGTCCACCGGCAGTCCGCACGCGGCTTCTGCCGAGGGCCCGTACGGGGCTTCCGCGAACGGCCCGCACGGAGCGTCCACCGATGGCCCGCATGCGGCGTCCGCCGACGGCCCGCACCAAGCGCCCACCGGCAGCCCGCACGCGGCGTCCGCCGACGGCCCGCACGGGGCTTCCGCGAACGGCCCGCACCAAGCGCCCACCGGTAGTCCGCACGCGGCGTCCGCCGAGGGCCCGCACGGGGCTTCCGCGAACGGCCCGCACCAAGCGCCCACCGGTAGTCCGCACGCGGCTTCCGCCGAGGGCCCGCACGGGGCTTCCGCGAACGGCCCGCACGGAGCGTCCACCGGTAGTCCGCACGCGGCGTCCGCCGAGGGCCCGTACGGAGCTTCCGCGAACGGCCCGCACGGAGCGTCCACCGATGGCCCGCACGCGGCTTCCGCCGAGGGCCCGTACGGAGCTTCCGCGAACGGCCCGCACGAAGCGCCCACCTATGGCCCGCACCAAGCGCCCACCGGCAGCCCGCACGAGGCTTCCGCCGACGGTCCGCACACGGCCCCCACCCCGGGCGAGCACGACGGTCGCCCGCCGGAGGGCGACACGCACCCCGACCGCGCCTACGCCAGTGGCCCCCACTCGGCCCCCGCCACCGGCCGGCCCGAGACCGGCCGGCTGCACAAGGCCCCGGCGCCGGGCTCCGGCGACCCCGACCCTTCCGGCCCCGCCCCCCTGCACGGCGACCGTCCCCTCGCCCACTCCGCCGACGGCAAGGGCCCCGCCCCCCAGCGGCCGGAGCCACGGGGCGGGCTGCTCATGGGGCGGCCCTTCGGCGTGCCCGTGTACGTCGCGCCCAGCTGGTTCCTCGTCGCCGCGCTGATCACCTGGGTCTTCGGCGGCCAGCTGGAGCGCGTGCTGCCCGAGCTCGGTGCCGCCCGCTACCTGGTCTCCCTGTTCTTCGCGGTCGCCTTCTACGCCTCCGTGCTCATCCACGAACTGGCGCACACGGTCGCCGCCCTCCGCTTCAAGCTCCCGGTCCGCCGCATCCAGCTCCAGTTCTTCGGTGGCGTCTCCGAGATCGAGAAGGAGGCCGAGACCCCCGGCCGGGAGTTCGTGCTCGCCTTCGTCGGGCCCCTGCTCTCCCTCCTCCTCGCCGGCGTCTTCTACGCCGCCATGCAGACCGTGGAACCCGGCACCGTTCCCGGCGTCCTGCTCGCGGGCCTGATGATCTCCAACCTCATCGTGGCAGCGTTCAACCTCCTGCCCGGCCTGCCACTCGACGGCGGACGCATGCTCCGCGCCGTCGTGTGGAAGATCACCGGCAAGCCGATGAAGGGCACCATCGCCGCCGCCTGGGTCGGCCGCGCCCTCGCCGTCTGCGTGCTCATCGGGCTGCCCCTGCTGACCCAGTCCGGCGCCCTCGGCACCGACGCCGTCGACAACGTCGGCATGGACACCGTCCTCGACGCCCTGCTCGCCGCCATCCTCGCCGCGATCATCTGGACCGGCGCCGGCAACAGCCTGCGCATGGCCCGCCTGCGCGAGCACCTGCCCGAACTGCGCGCCCGGGCGCTCACCCGCCGTGCGGTCCCCGTCGAGAGCGACACCCCCCTCTCGGAGGCCCTGCGCCGCGCCAACGCGGCCGGAGCGCGCGCCCTGGTCGTCGTCGACGCCGACGGCCAGCCCCTCTCCCTCGTCCGCGAGGCCGCCATCGTCGGCGTGCCCGAGCACCGCCGCCCCTGGGTCGCCGTCAGCGGCCTCGCCCAGGACCTCACCGACAGCATGCGCGTCTCGGCGGAACTGTCGGGCGAGGAACTCCTGGACGCCCTGCGCGCCACCCCGGCCACCGAGTACCTGGTGGTGGAGGAGACCGGCGAGATCTACGGCGTCCTGTCGGCGGCCGACGTGGAGCGTGCCTTCGTCAAGGCGATGGCGAGGCCGTCCTAGTGGTCGGTGGTCCTCTCCGGGGCCGGTAGGCTGGTCACATGTCCGAACCGACCGGTGCCGCCCGCAGGCGCGGGCCCTTCAAGGTCGGGGACCAGGTTCAGCTGACCGACCCCAAGGGCCGCCACTACACGTTCACGCTCGAGGCCGGGAAGAACTTCCACACCCACAAGGGTTCCTTCCCGCACGACGAACTGATCGGTGCTCCCGAGGGCAGCGTTGTCCGCACCACCGGAAACGTCGCCTACCTCGCGCTGCGCCCCCTGCTCCCCGACTACGTCCTGTCCATGCCCCGCGGCGCCGCCGTGGTCTACCCCAAGGACGCGGGGCAGATCCTGGCCTTCGCCGACATCTTCCCCGGCGCGCGCGTCGTGGAAGCGGGCGTCGGCTCCGGCTCGCTCAGCAGCTTCCTGCTGCGGGCCATCGGCGACCAGGGCATGCTGCACAGCTACGAGCGCCGCGCCGACTTCGCCGAGATCGCCCAGGCGAACGTGGAGCGCTACTTCGGCGGCCCGCACCCCGCCTGGCAGCTCACCGTCGGCGACCTCCAGGACAACCTGTCCGACGCCGACGTCGACCGCGTCATCCTCGACATGCTGGCCCCCTGGGAGTGCCTGGAGGCCGTCTCCAAGGCACTCGTGCCCGGCGGCATCCTGTGCTGCTACGTGGCGACCACCACCCAGCTCGCCCGGACCGTCGAGTCCATCCGTGAGATCGGCTGCTTCAACGAGCCGACCTCCTGGGAGACGATGATCCGCAACTGGCACATCGAGGGTCTGGCCGTCCGCCCGGACCACCGGATGATCGGCCACACCGGCTTCCTGCTCACCGCCCGGCGCCTCGCCGACGGCGTCGAGCCGCCCATGCGCCGCCGCCGCCCCGCCAAGGGCGCCTACGGCGAGGACTACGCCGGCCCCAACGCCGACGGCGGCGCCGCCCGCTGAGCCGGCCCGTCACCGCCTCAACGCACAGGCGCCGTGGCGCAGTTCCCGGATCCGTACCGGAACTGCGCCACGGCGCCTTTCCGTTGCCGCCCGGGTGAACCCTCGCGCAATGCCGTGTACCTGGCGCGGCGACCGACCCGGCCGAGGTCGCGCCGTGGCAGCGGCCGGGACCGGACAAGTCCGCTGACACGGCGGCAGGAACCGTAACCCTTCCGACTTCCCCGGCAACGGACGTGCACACCCCGCCGTTCCCTCGCGATGTGACGTGTGGCACCATGCTGGCCACCCCACCGGCACAGCCTCAGGAGACACTCCTAGTGCAGTCTTCCGCCGTCCCGGAGCTCGCCCACACCCACACCCGCCCCATCCACTGGCTCGCCACCGCGACGGCCGTCGCCGGCGTCGTGGCCTTCTCCTCGGTCCTGCAGCCCGGCGCGGCGACGGCGGCCCAGCCGGCCGCCCCCGAGACCAGGAGCGCTCCGGCGCACACGACTCCGCCCGACCCGAACGCGGTGACGTTCCCTGTCGACTGCGGCCCCGTGAAGGCCGTGGTGAAGAAACGGGCTTTCGGAGACCTCGACGGCGACGACAGGCCCGAGACGGTCGCCGTGGTCCACTGCGACTCCCCGATGGGCACCCCGCCGGACGGCGTGTACGTCCTCACGCGCGACGCCGACGGCGGCAAGCCGCGGGTCGTGGCCACGCTGCTCGACCCCAAGGACGGCACCATCGTCACCGGCTTCGCCGTCCGCTCCGGCTCCGTCACGGCCACACTGCTCGGCTACTCGTCTGCCGACGTGCCGCGTTGCTGTCCCGACGAGAAGAGCGACGCGAAATGGCGTTGGCGGAACGGCTCGTTCGTCCGCTCGACTCAGGCGGGGGCCCGCAGCGTGTGAGGCGTGTGAGCCGGCCCGTGTGAGATATCAGACAGTAGTGACGGTACGTAGAGAAGTGGTCACTGTGCGTCCGGTCCGAAGACCTCGGCCCTGTCCGAAACCCGACGTACGTGGATGCACTCGCCCGGACACTCCTTCGCGGAGTCGATCACGTCCGTGAGGAGCGGGAGCGGAACGGGCGTTGTCGCGCCCTTGTCCTGGAGCAACTCGTCGTCGGCGCTCTTCACATAGGCCAGACCGTCGATGTCCAGCTCGAACACCTCGGGCGCGTACTGGGCGCAGATGCCGTCGCCGGTACACAGGTCCTGGTCGATCCAGACCTCCAGCTCCTCGCCGTCGGCCCCGGCCACCTGCTGCACGCTCATCTCTCCTGCCGTTTCTCCGCCGAGCCGGGTCGGGAATCCGGCCAGCTCCGGCGGGTGTTGAACAGTTCGACCCTACCCTCGGCTGGGTTCCAATCATGTTCGCTGGGTATTCCCCTGGCGTGAGGGAGAGCGCAAGGGTGAAGATCGGACACACCCCGACCGTCTTTGTGATCTAGGGGTTTCAATCGACACCCGCCCAGGTAGGGTCTGGAAGCGTCCAGCTCCCCTTGGAGGAGGTGAGGACCGTGGCAGCCCACGACGACGACATGAACCGCGGCATCCGCCCGGGACGCGGGTCCGACGACCCGGCCGGGCAGATCGCCTACCTTGAGCAGGAGATCGCCGTCCTGCGACGCAAGCTCGCCGACTCTCCGCGACACACGAGGATTCTCGAAGAGCGGATCGTCGAGCTGCAGACCAATCTGGCCGGCGTGTCCGCGCAGAACGAGCGACTCGCCAACACGCTCCGTGAGGCCCGTGACCAGATTGTGGCTCTGAAGGAGGAAGTCGACCGGCTCGCACAGCCGCCGGCCGGTTTCGGTGTCTTCCTGACGGCCAACGAGGACGGCACCGCCGACATCTTCACCGGCGGTCGAAAGCTCAGGGTGAACGTCAGCCCCAGCGTCGAGCTCGAAGAGCTCCGGCGCGGCCAGGAAGTAATGCTCAACGAAGCGCTCAACGTGGTCGAGGCCATGGAGTACGAGCGCGTCGGTGACATCGTCACCCTCAAGGAGATCCTCGAGGACGGCGAGCGGGCCCTCGTGCTCGGGCACACCGACGAGGAGCGGGTGGTACGGCTCGCCGAGCCGCTGCTGGACGTGAACATCCGCCCCGGTGACGCCCTGCTGCTCGAACCCCGCTCGGGCTACGTCTACGAGATCGTTCCGAAGAGCGAGGTCGAGGAACTCGTCCTCGAAGAGGTCCCCGACATCGGCTACGAGCAGATCGGCGGTCTCGGCGGCCAGATCGAGGCCATCCGCGACGCGGTCGAGCTGCCGTACCTCTACCCGGATCTGTTCAAGGAGCACGAACTGCGGCCGCCGAAGGGTGTCCTGCTGTACGGGCCCCCCGGATGCGGCAAGACGCTCATCGCCAAGGCCGTGGCCAACTCACTGGCCAAGAAGGTCGCCGAGGTGACCGGCCAGGCCGCCGGCAAGAGCTTCTTCCTGAACATCAAGGGCCCCGAGCTCCTGAACAAGTACGTCGGTGAGACGGAGCGGCAGATCCGCCTCGTCTTCCAGCGGGCCCGTGAGAAGGCCAGCGAGGGCACCCCCGTCATCGTCTTCTTCGACGAGATGGAGTCGCTCTTCCGTACCCGTGGCTCCGGTGTCAGCTCGGACGTGGAGAACACCATCGTCCCGCAGCTGCTCGCCGAGATCGACGGTGTGGAGGGCCTGCAGAACGTGGTCGTGATCGGCGCCTCCAACCGCGAGGACATGATCGACCCGGCCATCCTGCGGCCCGGCCGGCTCGATGTGAAGATCAAGATCGAGCGTCCGGACGCCGAGGCGGCCAAGGACATCTTCGGCAAGTACCTCACCGAGCGCCTCCCGCTGCACGGCGACGACCTCGCCGAGCACAGCGGCTCCAAGGCCTCCACGGTCCAGAGCATGATCCAGACGGCTGTGGAACACATGTACGCCGAGTCCGAGGAGAACCGCTTCCTGGAAGTCACCTACGCCAACGGTGACAAGGAAGTCCTCTATTTCAAGGACTTCAACTCCGGCGCCATGATCGAGAACATCGTCGGCCGCGCCAAGAAGATGGCGATCAAGGACTTCCTCGAGAAGAACCAGAAGGGCCTCCGCGTCTCCCACCTCCTCCAGGCCTGCGTGGACGAGTTCAAGGAGAATGAGGACCTGCCGAACACCACCAACCCGGACGACTGGGCCCGGATCTCCGGAAAGAAGGGCGAACGGATCGTGTACATCCGTACGCTCATCACCGGAAAGCAGGGCGCGGACACCGGACGCTCCATCGACACGGTGGCGAACACCGGTCAGTACCTGTAAAAGGCAGGGCGGCTGCGGGTGCCCTCGGCGGGTACCCGCAGCCGACTGTTTTCCAGGTGAACGCTCGCGAGGATGCAAATGATCTCCCCACCAGCGCAAAGGCGTTCTAGGCTCTTGCGTACCGCCACGTCGCGCAGTGCGGGGACGGGCACCGCACACGCAACCGAGCGCCAGCGGTATCTGAGCGGCGCCCACGACCGAGGGTGCCGCCGGGCAAGGAGGGCCGCATGACCGTACGGCGAGTAATGGGCATCGAGACGGAGTACGGGATCTCCGTCCCCGGCCACCCCAACGCCAATGCCATGCTCACCTCGTCCCAGATCGTGAACGCCTACGCGGCGGCGATGCACCGGGCCCGCCGGGCCCGCTGGGACTTCGAGGAGGAGAATCCGCTGCGGGACGCGCGAGGCTTCGACCTCGCCCGTGAGGCCGCCGACTCCAGCCAGCTCACTGATGAGGACATCGGCCTGGCCAACGTGATCCTCACCAACGGCGCACGGCTCTACGTCGACCACGCACACCCCGAGTACAGCTCCCCCGAGGTGACCAACCCCCGGGACGCCGTCCTCTGGGACAAGGCCGGCGAGCGAATCATGGCCGAGGCCGCGGAACGGGCCGCCCAGCTGCCCGGTGCCCAGCCGATCCACCTGTACAAGAACAACACCGACAACAAGGGCGCGTCCTACGGCACGCACGAGAACTATCTGATGAAGCGGGAGACCCCCTTCTCGGACATCGTGCGCCACCTGACCCCGTTCTTCGTCTCCCGCCAGGTCTTCGCCGGAGCGGGCCGCGTCGGCATCGGCCAGGACGGACACGAGCACGGCTTCCAGCTCAGCCAGCGAGCCGACTACTTCGAGGTCGAGGTCGGCCTCGAGACGACGCTCAAGCGCCCGATCATCAACACCCGTGACGAGCCGCACGCGGACGCCGAGAGGTACCGCCGCCTGCATGTGATCATCGGCGACGCGAACCTGTCGGAGATCTCGACCTACCTCAAGCTGGGCACGACCTCGCTGGTGCTGTCGATGATCGAGGACGGTTTCATCGCGGTCGACCTGGCCGTCGACCAGCCCGTCCGCACGCTCCACCAGGTCTCGCACGACCCGTCCCTGAAGCGCCTGGTCACACTCCGCAGCGGCCGTACGCTCACGGCGGTCCAGCTGCAGATGGAGTACTACGAGCTGGCGCGCAAGTACGTGGAGGAGCGGTTCGGCGCCGACGCCGACGACCAGACCAAGGACGTCCTGTCCCGCTGGGAGGACACCCTCACCCGTCTGGAGCACGACCCGATGAGTCTGGCCGGTGAGCTGGACTGGGTCGCCAAGCGGGAGCTCATGGAGGGCTACCGGCGCCGGGACAGCCTCGACTGGGACGCCGCCCGACTGCACCTGGTCGACCTCCAGTACGCCGACGTGCGGCCCGAGAAGGGCCTCTACAACCGTCTGGTCGCCCGCGGGCGCATGAAGCGGCTGCTGACCGACCCGGACGTCGAGCGGGCCCGTACGGTGCCGCCCGAGGACACCCGTGCGTACTTCCGCGGGCGCTGCCTGGAGCAGTACGCGGACGACGTGGCGGCGGCCTCCTGGGACTCGGTGATCTTCGACCTGCCGGGCCGGGACTCGCTGCAGCGCGTCCCAACCCTGGAACCGCTTCGCGGAACGCGTAATCACGTCAAGGAGCTCCTGGACCGCTGCCGCACCGCGGAAGACCTGGTCAGGGTGCTTGCGGGCGGGTGAACGCGTTGAACGGGTACGCGTCGGGAACCGGCCGGACAGGGTGGAAAAGCCCTGGTCCGGGAATCATCGAGATGGTCCCCGTACGTTGGAGCAACTGCGGGGCCATTGTCAGACCCGGCGAGTAGGGTCTGATCTTGACCGAGCAACTGTGTCGGGCGAACCGAGCGGGGTGAGGGATATGGCGACCAAGGACACCGGCGGCGGACAGCAGAAGGCCACCCGGTCCACCGAGGAGGTCGAGGAGCAGGCGCAGGACGCGCAGGGTTCCGAGGACCTCAAGGAGCGTCAGGAGAAGCTGAACGACGACGTGGACTCGGTTCTGGACGAGATCGACGACGTACTCGAGGAAAATGCCGAGGATTTCGTGCGGTCCTTCGTGCAAAAGGGTGGCCAGTAAGGCGCCTGACCTTCCTTCCGAAGGTGAACGGGGTGCCTGAGTGACGGGCGAGCCGAGCGCGGAGCGCTGCGCGCGGGGCAGTACCTGACGTGGTGCCCTCGTGTGCGGCGCTCCGGGCGTCGGTGGCGTCCGCAGCGCCGGCCCGCCCGAGGATGCGCGCCCGGCAAGTGTGGCGTCGCCCCGGCGGAGTTGGTTCCGCCGGGCATGTGGATCACCGCCGAAGGACGGGTAGGGTCCGAGGCATACCGAGCTCCCGGTCGCAACCGGACCGGGGTTGTTCCAAGGATCGGCCCGACGTCACAGGGCGGGCTGTCGCATACGTGGAAGGAATCGCGTGGAAGCCAACACTCGTAGCACCGGGCGTCTACCAGCTGCCTTCCTGACGCCAGGGTCCTCCTCCTTCATGGACTTCCTCTCCGAGCACCAGCCGGAGATCCTGCCCGGCAACCGGCAACTGCCTCCCACGCAGGGCGTGATCGAGGCGCCGCACGGCACCACGATCGTCGCCGTGACGTTCCCCGGGGGTGTGGTCCTCGCCGGTGACCGGCGGGCCACCATGGGCAACGTCATCGCGCAGCGGGACATCGAGAAGGTTTTCCCGGCCGACGAGTACTCGGCGGTGGGCATCGCCGGCACGGCGGGCCTGGCCGTCGAGATGGTGAAGCTGTTCCAGCTGGAGCTGGAGCACTTCGAGAAGGTCGAGGGTGCGCAGCTGTCCCTGGAGGGCAAGGCGAACCGGTTGTCGACGATGATCCGTTCCAACCTCGGCATGGCCATGCAGGGCCTGGCCGTGGTGCCGCTGTTCGCCGGGTACGACGTGGACCGAGGCAAGGGCCGCATCTTCTCCTACGACGTCACCGGCGGCCGCTCCGAGGAACTGAACTACGCGGCCACCGGCTCCGGGTCGATCTTCGCGCGGGGCGCCATGAAGAAGCTCTTCAGGGACGACCTCAGCGAGTCCGAGGCCACCACACTCGTGATCCAGGCACTCTACGACGCGGCAGACGACGACTCGGCGACCGGCGGTCCCGATGTCGCCCGCCGGATCTATCCCATCGTCACCGTGATCACCGACGACGGCTTCCGCCGGCTCACCGAGACCGAGGCGTCCGAGATCGCACGCTCGATTCTCGAGCGGCGGCTGGAGCAGCCCGACGGGCCGCGGGCCGCGCTGCTGTAAGCGGCGGTCGTCTTCGTGAAGGTGGTCCTGTGAACCGACGGAATCTTCAAGAGAGGGACGGATAACCGGTGTCGACGCCGTTCTATGTCTCACCCCAGCAGGCCATGGCCGACCGGGCGGAGTACGCCCGGAAGGGCATCGCCCGTGGTCGCAGCCTGGTCGTGCTGCAGTTCGCCGACGGCATCGTGTTCGTCGGCGAGAACCCGTCCCGTGCGCTGCACAAGTTCAGCGAGATCTACGACCGGATCGGCTTCGCGGCCGCCGGCAAGTACAACGAGTACGAGAACCTGCGGATCGGCGGGGTGCGCTACGCCGACCTGCGGGGTTACACCTACGACCGGGACGATGTGACGGCCCGGGGCCTGGCGAACGTGTACGCGCAGACGCTGGGCACGATCTTCTCCAGCGCCGCCGAGAAGCCGTACGAGGTGGAACTGGTCGTCGCCGAGGTCGGGGAGACCCCGGAGGGTGACCAGATCTACCGGCTGCCGCACGACGGCTCCATCGTGGACGAGCACGGCTCGGTCGCGGTGGGCGGCAACGCCGAGCAGATCAGCAGCTATCTCGACCAGCGCCACCGGGAGGGCATGACGCTCGCGGAGGCGCTGAAGCTGGCGGTCCAGGCGCTGTCCCGCGACACCAACGGCAGCGAGCGGGAGATTCCCGCGGAGCGGCTGGAGGTGGCGGTGCTGGACCGCACGCGCCCGCAGAAGCGCAAGTTCAAGCGGATCAGCGGCCCTCAGCTGTCGCGGCTGCTCGGTGCGGACGGCGGCGGTGCGGAGGACTCGACGCCGGAGGACACCGAGTAGTCCCGACGTGGTCGACGCGCCCCGGCCGGGTTGTGGCCGGGGCGCGCCGCTGTCTGCGGGCGGCCGGCGGCGGCCACCCGGTCTCCGCGGCAACGCCCCCACCGCTAGCGAGGCGGTGCCGTGGAGCTCCGAACCACCAGGTGGACCGGGATGTCCCCGCCCTCGGGCGTGCGGTCCTCCAGGACGGCCAGCAGGGCCCGCATGCCCCGCTCGCCGAAGAGCTCGGCGTTCAGGTGGACCGTGGTCAGTTCCGGGTCCATGGCCGTGGCCAGGGCCAGGTCGTCGACGCCCGTGACCGACAGGTCGTCCGGGATGCGCAGGCCCAGCCGACGGGCCGCCTTGTACGTGCCGGCCGCGAGCTGGTCGTCGTCGCAGATCACGGCGGTGGGACGGGGGCCGGGAGCCGTCAGGGCCGCTTCGGCGGCGGTGACCGCTGCCTCGATGGAGATGGGGGAGCGGGCCGTGCGCACCGAGGTGCCCGGTACCTCGTCCAGCCGCGCGGCCAGTTCCCGGGCGCGTACGTCGAAGGTCCAGGAGGGGACGTCCGCCGCCAGATGGAGGAAGCGGCGGTGTCCCAGGGAGAGCAGGTGAGCCGCTGCCTGGCGGATTCCGTCGGCGATGTCCAGGTTCACCGTCGCCGCGCCCAGGCTGCCCTCGGGGTCGCTGTCCAGCATCACCAGCGGCAGCGCCTCGCCGCGGATCGCGGTCAGGGCGTCCGCTGCCATGGAGGAGGCGAGGACGCCGTCCAGCGCGGACTGCGCGGAGGCGAAGGGGTCGCGGGCGGGGCCGATGCCCTCGGGGGAGGGGTAGAGGACCACCCCGAAGCCGTGCTCGGCGGCGACGCGGGCGGCGCCCGTGTAGACGCCGGCGAAGAACTCCGTGGTGAGGGCCGGGACGACCAGGAGGACCGTGCGGGTGCGGCCCAGGCGCAGATTGCGGGCGGCCAGGTTCGGGCGGTAGCCCAGGTCGCGGGCGGCTTCGCGGACGCGCTCTGCGGTCGCCTCGGAGACGCGGCCGCGCCATTTGTCGCCGAGGACCAGGGAGACGGCCGCCTGGGAGACGCCGGCGGCCTGGGCGACGTCCCGGCTCGTGGGGCGGGTGCTGCCTCGTGCCACCGTCGGCCTGCTCTTTCGTCTGGACTCGTGAACAGCGGACATGGTACGTATGGAAGCCGACGTTATACGTAAAACCTAGGCGGGGGCATGGCCACGGGATACCTGGAGATCCTTCGGGCGCGACACGCCGCCCGACTGCTCGTCGGCACACTGGTCGGTCGGCTGCCCAACGCCACGGCCGCCATCGCGATCGTGCTGTTCGTCCGGGCGGAGGGCGGCACCTACAGCCTGGCGGGGGCGCTGGCGGCCGTCTACGGGGTCGCCAACGCCGTCGGGCAGCCCGTGCTGGGCCGGATCGTGGATCTGCGCGGACAGCCGCGTGTGCAGCTTCCGGCGGCCGTCCTCTCCGCGCTGGCGATGGCGGTCTTCGCCTTCTCGGGCATCGGGACGCTGCCGCTCGCGTATGCCGCCGTGGCCGGTGCCGGGCTCTTCACGCCGCCCCTGGAGGGCGGGCTGCGCGCGCTGTGGCCCTCCGTCCTGCGGCGGGAGGACCAGGTGCACACCGCGTACGCCATGGACGCCGTGGCCCAGGAGGTGATGTTCACCGTCGGGCCGCTGCTCGTGACGTTGTGCATGTCCCTGTGGTCGGCCCAGGCCGCGCTGCTCGTGCTGAACGTGGTCGGGGTGCTGGGGGCGCTGTCCGTGGTGGTCTCGCAGCCCTCGCGTGCCTGGCGGTCGGCGCCGCGGGAGGCGCACTGGCTGGGCGCGCTGCGCTCCCCCGGACTGCTGGCGCTGCTGGCGGCGTTCCTGTTCGTCGGGATGGCGCTCGGGTCCATCACGGTCGCCTCGGTGCCCTACGCGGACGACCACGGCGGGGACGCCGTGTACGGCTGGCTGATGGCCGCCCTGGGCTTCGGGGCGCTGGTCGGCGGCGCCGTCTACGGGGCCCGCCAGTGGGCCGGTGAGCCCGCGCGGCGACTGCGGGTGCTGGTGGCCCTTCTGGTGGTGTGTTATCTGCCGCTGATGCTGATGCCGGACGCGGTGCCCATGGTGGCGCTCACCGCGCTCGCCGGCGTCTTCCTCGCGCCCGCCATCGCCTGCGCGTTCGTCCTGGTCGACCGGCACGCCCCGCGGGGCACGGTCACCGAGGCGTTCTCCTGGCTGGTGACCACGTTCACCGTGGGCCACTCGGTCGGAACGGGCGTCGCGGGGCCCGTGGTCGAGACGGGCGGGGCCCTGTGGGGATTCGCCGTGCCGGCTGTCGCCGGTGGCGTGTCTCTGCTGGTTTTGACCGCCACAGGAAGGGTAGTCGCAGCTCCCGGCCAGGAGGCGATTGTTGCGGCCGGTTCGGAAAATGATCCAAACCGTGCCGTCGAACCCCGTTTCAGTTCAGGGGATCGGGCGTAATGTTCCCTCATGGACCGCCGCATTTTCGGGCTGGAGAACGAGTACGGCGTCACATGCACGTTCAGGGGACAGCGCCGCCTGTCTCCTGACGAGGTGGCGCGGTACCTCTTCCGCCGTGTCGTGTCATGGGGCCGCAGCAGCAATGTCTTTCTGCGAAACGGCGCCCGCCTCTATCTCGACGTGGGATCGCATCCGGAATACGCGACACCGGAATGCGACAACGTGACCGAACTGGTCACCCACGACAAAGCAGGCGAGCGCATTCTCGAAGGACTCCTGGTGGACGCCGAACGACGCCTGCACGAGGAGGGAATCGCGGGCGACGTCTACCTCTTCAAGAACAACACCGACTCGGCGGGCAACTCCTACGGCTGCCACGAGAACTATCTCGTCGCCCGGCACGGGGAGTTCTCCCGGCTCGCGGACATTCTCATTCCGTTCCTGGTCACACGGCAGCTGCTGTGCGGCGCCGGCAAGGTGCTGCAGACGCCGCGCGGTGCCGTGTACTGCGTCAGTCAGCGGGCCGAGCACATCTGGGAGGGCGTCTCCTCGGCGACGACCCGCTCCCGGCCCATCATCAACACGCGCGACGAGCCGCACGCGGACGCCGAGCGCTACCGCCGCCTGCACGTCATCGTGGGCGACTCCAACATGTCCGAGACGACCATGCTGCTCAAGGTCGGCGCCACCGACCTGGTACTGCGCATGATCGAGGCGGGCACGGTGATGCGGGACCTCACCCTGGAGAACCCGATCCGGGCGATCCGTGAGGTCAGCCACGACATCACCGGCCGCCGCAAGGTCCGCCTGGCCAGCGGACGCGAGGCCTCCGCTCTGGAGGTGCAGCGCGAGTACTACGAGAAGGCCCTGGACTTCTGCGAGCGCCGGGGCATCCGCACCGGCACCGTCGAGCAGGTCCTGGAGCTGTGGGGCCGCACGCTGGACGCGATCGAGGCCGAGGACCTCGACCGCATCGGCACCGAGATCGACTGGGTCATGAAGTACAAGCTCATCGAGCGGTACCGCGCCAAGCACAACATGACCATGTCGCACCCACGGGTCGCGCAGATAGACCTCGCCTACCACGACATCCACCGCCGTCGTGGCCTGTACTACCTGCTCGAGAAGAAGGGCCAGGCGGCCCGCATCTGCAACGACTTGAAGATCTTCGAGGGCAAGTCCGTTCCGCCGCAGACCACTCGGGCCCGGCTGCGCGGTGACTTCATCCGGCGGGCCCAGGAACAGCGCCGTGACTTCACGGTGGACTGGGTGCACCTCAAGCTCAACGACCAGGCCCAGCGGACGGTGCTGTGCAAGGACCCGTTCCGTTCCGTGGACGACCGGGTGGAGAAGCTGATCGCCGGAATGTGAGCCGGTTCCGGCCAGTCCTGGGAGCCGATGCCCGGAGGTTTTCGGACCTGTGGGCATCGGCCCTTTCCGTTCCCGACCCGCCCCCACGGGAGCCGCCCGGGTGCCGTGGTGTCGCGCGATGAGGCCAGTGAGGAGCGTGTACGCCGTAGAGTGGCGGCCATTGCCCCCACACCACCGATCCCAGTTGGACTGATGAACTACAACACGAAACGACGTGTGGCCGCGCTGCTGGCCGTTCCCGCCCTGTTGTTCACCGCCGCGTGCGGATCGGACGACGGGAACAACGGCGACACGGCGGGAGGCGTCGCCGAGGTCAAGGGGAAGGTCGGGGCGAAGCCCGAGATCTCCGTGCCCAAGGACGGCAAGCCGTCCGACAAGACCGTGGTCAAGACGGTCGCGGCGGGCAGCGGGACCCCGATCAAGGGCTCGGATTTCGTCCGCCTGGACTGGACCGTCGAGAAGTGGGGCGGTGACCAGGAGCTCGGCGGTACCTGGGCCGCGGGATCGACGGGTGACAAGGCGCCCCGGCGGCAGTCCATCGAGCAGATCGGCAAGCCGAGCCAGCAGCTCCCCGAGAAGGTCCTCGACGCGGTGAAGGGCAAGAAGCCCGGCAGCCGGATCCTGGTGCAGGGCACCGCGGGCGACCTGATCGGCCAGAGCCTGAACACCTCCTCCGGGATCGCCGCGAAGGACGTGCTGATCTGGGTGGTCGACCCGGTCGGTGCCGCGAGCGTCGACGTCAAGGCCGAGGCCAAGGGCGAGCAGGTGCCCTCCGAGGCGGGCATGCCCGAGGTGAAGTCCCCGTCGCAGAAGGCCGCGGACATCGCCGTCCCCAAGGGCGAGAAGGCTCCCAAGGACCTCAAGGAGCAGGTGCTGATCAAGGGCGACGGCAAGAAGGTCGAGGCCGGCCAGGGCCTGATCGCCCAGTACACCGGGGTCAAGTGGGAGGACGGCAAGAAGTTCGACTCCTCCTGGGACCACGGCGGCGCCACCGCCTTCCAGATCGGCAACGGCTCCGTGGTGGCAGGCTGGGACAAGGGCCTCGTCGGCAAGCACGTGGGCGACCGCGTGCTGCTGGTGATCCCGCCCTCGCTCGGCTACGGCGCGAGCCCGAGCAGTGAGCTGGCCAAGAACACCCTGGTCTTCACGGTGGACATCCTCGGCACGGTCTGACCGGCCGGTCTGTGAGACTGTCCTCGACGCAGGTCACGTAACAAGGAGAGATGAAGTGAGCATCGACAAGCCCGAGATCGACTTCCCGGGCGGCGAGCCCCCGGCGGACCTCGAGATCAAGGACATCTGGGAGGGCGACGGCCCGGTCGCGCAGGCCGGCCAGACGGTCACCGTGCACTACGTCGGTGTCGCCTTCAGCACGGGTGAGGAGTTCGACGCCAGCTGGAACCGCGGCACCCCGTTCCGCTTCCCGCTGGGCGGCGGCCGGGTCATCAAGGGCTGGGACCAAGGCGTGCAGGGCATGAAGGTCGGCGGCCGCCGCCAGCTGACCATCCCCGCGCACCTCGCCTACGGCAATCAGAGCCCGACCCCGGCGATCAAGCCCGGCGAGACGCTGATCTTCGTGGTCGACCTGCTCGGAGTCTGAGCAGGATCCGAACAGACTCGATCATGTGGGGCCCATGCCTGTTCGGGCATGGGCCCTCGGCTTTTGCCGTGCCACCGTGTGGCGGTACGGTCATCGCTCGTAAGCACCATAGGGAGGCGAAGCGCGTCGATGGCCATTGCCAAGGCCGAGCGGCTGATGAATCTGGCGCTGTGTCTGCTCGGGACGCGTCGGCCGCTCAGCAAGCGTGAACTGCGCGACTCCATCGAGGCCTACGTCGAGGCCTTCGGGCCGGGCAACAGCGCGACCGGCTCCGATGATTCCTTCAACCGCATGTTCGAGCGTGACAAGGACGACCTGAGGGAACTCGGGTTGGTCATCGAGACCGTCGAGAGTCTCGACGGCGACGTCGGCTACATGGCCCGCCGCGACAGCAACCGCCTCCCGCCCATCACGCTCGACGCCGAGGAGGCCGCCGCCCTCGGTCTCGCCGCCAAGGTGTGGCAGCAGGCCCGGCTGGCCGCAGCCGCCAGCGGCGCCCTGCAGAAGCTGCGCGCCGCCGGACTCCCCGAGGACGTCGACCCGTACGGGTCGCACGGCGCGCTCGAACCGCGCATCCCCGTGCACGAGGCGGCGTTCGAGCCGCTGATGCTGGCCTGCCGGGACCGCAGGCCCGTCGCCTTCGACTACCGCAAGGCCACCGCCGCCCACCCCGAGCAGCGGCACGTGGAGCCGTGGGCGCTGGAGTGCTGGCGGGGCCACTGGTACCTGGCGGGCTGGGACCGCGACCGGGGCGCCGAGCGGGTCTTCCGGCTCTCCCGGATCACCGGCAAGGTCCGCTCGCGCGGCGGCCGCTACACCGCTCCCGTGCCGGACGTCGTCACCGTCCGGGAGACCGTCGCGAGCTGGGCCGGGGAGATGGCCGACCGCTCGGCGCGGATCCGGTTGCGCGCGGGCGCGGGGTACCCCCTGCGGGCGAAGGCCGCCTCCGTTCGGGAACTCGGGGACGGCTGGGACGAGTTGGAGATTCCGTACGGCCACGGGCTGGACGCCTGGCTGGTGGAGTTCGGGCCGGACGTGGTCGTCCTGGAGCCTGCCGAGCTGCGGGCCGACGTGGTGGACCGGCTGCGCGCCGTGGCCAAGGGCTGAGGGGGAGCGGAAAGACAGTGGCAGGCAAACCGGTCAGGCCCGTGAACGCCATCGACCAGACCCGGCGGATGCTCTCGCTGGTGACGTATCTGAGGGAGCGTCCCGGAGCCCGGGTCGAGGACGTCGCGCGCGCCTTCGGTATCAGCGAGGACGAGCTCGTCTCCGACCTCGACGTCCTGCCCATGTGCGGCACCAGCTTCCGCGGCGGCGACCTGCTCGACATCGACACCGACGGCGAGCGCATCTGGTGGCACAACCCGGCCGCCCTCGCGGCCGAGGCGGCCGAGCCGCTCCGGCTCGCCGCCGACGAGGCCACCGCCCTGCTCGTGGCCGCCCGGGCGGTCTCCACCCTGCCGGGCCTGCGCGAGGGCGACCGGCAGGCGCTGCTGCGGGCGACGGCCAAGGTGGAGACCGCTGCCGGCGAGGCGGCGGGCGCCAGCTCGCGGCTGTCGGTGACCTTCGAGTCCGAGGGCGGCGTCTTCGCGGACGTCGACCGGGCCATCGCCGAGCGCCGCCGACTGTGGATCCGCTACTACTCGCCCGCGCGCGACGAGGTCACCGAGCGGGAGATCGACCCCATCCGCCTGGTCAGCGTCGGGCACACGTACGTGGAGGCCTGGTGCCGCCGCTCCGAGGCGCGCCGCACCTTCCGGCTCGACCGGGTCGCCGAGATCAAGATCCTGGACGAGCCGTCGGCGCCGCCCGAGATCGAGCTGCGTGACCTCTCGGAGGCGCTGGTGCAGCCCGCGGCCGAGGACCCGGAGGTCGTGGTCGAGGTCGGGCCCGGTGGTCGCTGGGTCGCGGAGTACTACCCGCACGACAGTGCGGATGAGCTCCCGGACGGCGGACTGCGTATCACTCTGCGGACCCCGGAACCGGCGTCGCTGCGGCGTCTGGCGCTGCGGCTCGGCCGGGACGGCCGGATCGTCTCGCCGCCGGAGCTCGCGGACAGCGCCCGGCTGGCGGCCCGCGAGGCGCTGGCGGCGTACGACGGGATCGAGCCGGTGAAGACGGCTCGCGCCGCTGAGCCCGCCGATGCGGGCGGGCCGCAGCCGGTCCCGGACGGGCCGGGCGGCGGCCGCGAGTGAGCCACAGGTGCCCGCCGGAATCCGTGGCCGGGCACGGCCGGGCCGGGACGCCGGCCATGGCACCGGTCGTGGCGCCGGCCGGGGTGCTCCGGAGGCGAACGACCCCAGGAAGAGGAGCGAGGGCTTGAGCGAGTCGGCGACGTCCGGTGTCGGGGGCATGACGGCGGAGTCCGCGTTCGCCGGGATGAGAAGCGTGGCCCCGGTGGTCTTCAGGGCGGGCTGCCCGGACTGCCGGGGGTGCTTCGAGCTCGCCGCGGGCGCCCTGCGCCTGGCCATCGGTGCCACGAGCCGCACCACCTTCTACTCCTTCACCTGCCCCGAGTGCGGCGCGTCCGTCCGCAAGCCGGCGGGGGAGCGGATCGTGGAACTGCTCACCGGCGGTGGGGTGCGGACCCTCAGGCTGCACTCCACCGTCTAGTGGGTCGGGGCGTTCGCCCCGTCGGGAAGGTCTAGGCTCGGCGTCATGTTCTGGCCGATGTTCGCGGTTGCCGTGGGTTTTGTGGGTCTGGTCGTGCTCGGGGTGTTCGCCGTGCGGGTGTTCGTGGAGGCGCAGCGCCTGGGCAGGCAGGTCACGGACTCGGCGCGCCGTATCAACCGGGCCGCGGAGGACCTGGAGCGGGCCGCGGAGAGCGCCGCCCGTTCCGTCGACGCTCTGTGAGACGTCCGGCGGGCGCGGCAGGGAGTTGCGTTTCGGGACACTTCGCCCTGTCACGCCGACGGTTCGTACAGGTACTCTGCTGGTCGCGGCCCGGTTAACGAGGCACTGGTCGCGGACGGGAGTACGCACAGGGGATGCAGAGGGATTGCCTCACGTTTACCCCCGAGCGTTACGATCGCTGCCAGCACGATCGTTCGGACAAGTGTCCGACCGGTCGGACAGCACCCCACACAGCCGCCTCGGTGAGAAGGTAAAGACTTATGTTCGGAAGGCTCGGAGCCCCCGAGATCATTCTCATCCTCGTCGTCATCATCCTGCTGTTCGGCGCGAAGAAGCTTCCGGACATGGCTCGGTCGCTCGGCAAGTCGGCCCGCATCCTCAAGAGCGAGGCCAAGGCGATGAAGGACGAGAACAAGTCCTCCACGACCCCCGCCGGCCCGCCCAACAACGACGAGCCCTCGCAGCGCACCATCCAGGCAGCGCCCGGTGACGTGACCAGCTCGCGCCCGGTCAACGAGCCGACGGACACGACCAAGCGCTGACGCAGGGCCGGTGACCTCCGGCCCGCCGCACGAGATGGGAACGTGGGTTGCTGAAGTCTGCCCGCAAGCAGGAGAAGGATCCCGAGGGGCGGATGCCCCTCGCGGAGCACCTTCGCGAGCTCCGCAACCGGCTCGTGAAGAGCCTGCTGGCGATCGTCGTCACGACAGTGGTCGCCGCCTTCTTCTACAAGGACATCATCCAGTTCTTCACGGATCCCATCCTCGATGCGGTGGGATGCCAGTACAGCTTCGCCGAACTGGCGAAGGGCACCGAGGACACCCAGTGTGCGCGGATCGTGCAGAACGGCCTGCTGAGCCCGTTCACGCTCGCTCTCACCGTCTCGCTGTCCTCGGGTGTGGCCCTCGCGGCTCCGGTGTGGCTGTACCAGTTGTGGGCCTTCGTTGCGCCAGGCCTTCACCGGCACGAAAAGAAGTACTCGCTGGCCTTCGTGGCCGCGGGATTCCCGCTGTTTCTCACGGGGGCGTACTTCGCCTACTGGTCGCTGCCCAAGATGGCGTCCGTGATGCTCGAGTTCTCGATCATCGGCAGCGACAACCAGCTTCCTCTCGATGATCTTCTGCAGCTGGTGATGCGGATGATCATCGTCTTCGGGCTCTCCTTCGAGTTGCCGTTGCTGCTGGTCATGCTGAATTTCGGCGGTGTCCTCTCCGGCAAGAAGATCGCCGGGTGGTGGCGAGCCATGATCATGGGCATCACTTTGTTCGCCGCGATCGCCACTCCCAGCACCGACCCGATCTCCATGCTTGCCCTGGCAGGCCCCATCTGGGTGCTGTACTTCGCAGCGAGCGGGATCGCCCTCGCGAACGACAGGCGACGGGCCCGTCGCGACGCGGCAGGGCCGGCCGACGACGAGGCGTCCGAGCTGGACCTCACCCCGGACGACATCGGCGAGATCGAGCCCGTCACCACCAGCCGGGCCGCCCTGCCCGAGCAGGCGAGCGCGGACCGCTCGGAGCGGGTCAACGGTTATGACGACGTGACCTGAAGATAGGCGGCGGATCGTAGGGTCGGTCGCGTGACCAGCGAGATCACCCTCTTCGTCAACCCCACCGCGGGCCGCGGCCGGGGCGCCCGCGCGGCGCAGCCGGCCGCTTCCGCGTTGCGGGCGGCCGGCTTCTCGGTCCGTACGGTACTCGGGGAGGACGCCGCGGACGCCCTCGCACGTGCGCGTGCGGCCGTCGAGGCGGGCACCGGCGCGCTGATCGCCGTCGGCGGCGACGGCATGGCGAGCCTCGCTCTGCGGGCCGTCGCCGGCACCCGCATCCCGCTCGGCCTGGTCGCCGTCGGCACCGGCAACGACTTCGCCCGTGCCCTCGGCCTGCCCGTGCGGGAGCCGGCCGCCGCGGGCCGCATGATCGCCGACGCCCTCAAGCGCGGCCGGATCCGCGACATCGACCTCGGGCGGGTCGGCGAACGCTGGTTCGGCACGGTCCTCGCCTCCGGCTTCGACTCCCGTGTCAACGACCGGGGCAACCGCATGCGATGGCCCACCGGCCGCCTCAAGTACGACCTGGCGATGATCTCCGAACTCGCGGGGCTGCGGCCCGTCCCCTATCGCATACGGCTCGACGACGGTGAGGTCCGCGAGGTCGAGGCGACCCTGGTGGCCGTCGGCAACGGCTCCTCCTACGGAGGCGGGATGCGGATCTGCCCGGACGCCGACCTGACCGACGGGCTGTTCGACGTCACCGTCGTCGGGGACTGCGGCCGCGGGACGCTGCTGCGGGTGTTCCCGAGGGTGTACCGGGGGACGCACGTGGAGCATCCGAAGGTGACCGTGGTGCGGGCGGCCAGGGTGGAGATCGCCGCCGAGGGCGTCACCGGCTACGCCGACGGGGAGCCACTCGGGCCGATGCCGCTGAGCGTGCGCTGCGTACGCGGGGGCGTGCGGGTCGTCGGCCCCTGAGCTGCGCGGATCCGAGGTTTCACAGGAACGGATCCGGATAATGATCGTCCTGTTGTCAGTGCGGCCCGGTACGCTCGACAGCACGATGACAGAGGATCTCTCCCCGGCCGAGCGGTACGCGGCAGCCCGCAAGCGTGCTGTCGAGCAGGCCACCGCACTCGCCGCCTTCCGCGAGATGTACGACTTCGGCCTCGACCCCTTCCAGATCGAGGCCTGCCAGGCGCTCGAGGCGGGGAAGGGCGTGCTCGTCGCGGCGCCCACCGGCTCCGGCAAGACGATCGTCGGCGAGTTCGCCGTCCACCTCGCCCTCCAGCAGGGCAGGAAGTGCTTCTACACGACACCCATCAAGGCGCTGTCGAACCAGAAGTACGCCGACCTGTGCCGCCGCTACGGCACGGACAAGGTGGGCCTGCTCACCGGCGACAACAGCGTCAATTCCGAGGCGCCCGTGGTCGTGATGACCACCGAGGTGCTGCGGAACATGCTGTACGCCGGTTCCCAGACCCTCCTGGGCCTCGGCTACGTGGTCATGGACGAGGTGCACTACCTCTCCGACCGGTTCCGGGGCGCCGTATGGGAAGAGGTGATCATCCACCTCCCCGAGTCGGTCACGCTGGTCTCGCTCTCGGCGACCGTGTCGAACGCCGAGGAGTTCGGCGACTGGCTCGACACGGTCCGCGGCGACACCGAGGTGATCGTCTCCGAGCACCGGCCCGTGCCGCTGTTCCAGCACGTGCTGGCCGGGCGGCGGATGTACGACCTGTTCGAGGAGGGCGAGGGCCACAAGAAGGCCGTCAACCCCGACCTCACGCGCATGGCGCGCATGGAGGCGAGCCGGCCGTCGTACCAGGACCGCCGGCGCGGCCGGTCCATGCGCGAGGCCGACCGCGAGCGTGAGCGCCGGCAGCGCTCCCGCATCTGGACGCCGAGCCGGCCCGAGGTCATCGAGCGGCTCGACGCCGAGGGGCTGCTGCCCGCCATCACGTTCATCTTCAGCCGCGCCGCCTGCGAGGCCGCCGTCCAGCAGTGCCTGTTCGCGGGACTCCGGCTCAACGACGAGGAGGCACGCGAGCGGGTCCGCGCCCTGGTCGAGGAGCGCACGGCGTCCATCCCGACGGAAGACCTGCACGTCCTCGGCTACTACGAGTGGCTGGAGGGCCTGGAGCGCGGCATCGCCGCCCACCACGCGGGCATGCTGCCGACCTTCAAGGAGGTCGTCGAGGAGCTGTTCGTGCGCGGCCTGGTCAAGGCCGTGTTCGCCACCGAGACTCTCGCCCTCGGCATCAACATGCCCGCCCGGTCGGTGGTGCTGGAGAAGCTTGTCAAGTGGAACGGCGAGCAGCACGCGGACATCACCCCGGGCGAGTTCACCCAGCTGACGGGCCGGGCCGGACGGCGCGGCATCGATGTCGAGGGCCACGCCGTGGTGCTGTGGCAGCGCGGCATGAGCCCCGAGCACCTCGCGGGTCTGGCCGGGACGCGCACGTATCCGCTGCGCTCCAGCTTCAAGCCGTCGTACAACATGGCGGTCAACCTGGTCGAGCAGTTCGGGCGGCACCGCTCGCGCGAGCTGCTGGAGACGTCGTTCGCGCAGTTCCAGGCGGACAAGTCGGTCGTCGGCATCTCCCGGCAGGTGCAGCGCAACGAGGAGGGCCTGGAGGGCTACAAGGCCTCCATGACCTGCCACCTCGGCGACTTCGAGGAGTACGCGCGGCTGCGCCGGGAGCTGAAGGACCGGGAGAACGAGATCGCCCGGCAGGGCGCGGCGGAGCGGCGGGCGGAGGCCGCCGTGGCGCTGGAGAAGCTCAAGCCCGGTGACGTCATCCACGTGCCCACCGGCAAGTACGCGGGCCTGGCGCTGGTGCTGGACCCTGGCCTGCCCGCGGGCCGTTCGAACGGCCATCGCGGCTTCGAGCACCACGACGGGCCGCGCCCGCTGGTGCTGACCGCCGAGCGGCAGGTGAAGCGGCTGGCGTCCATGGACTTCCCGGTGCCGGTCGAGCCGCTGGAGCGGATGCGGATCCCGAAGTCCTTCAACCCTCGTTCCCCGCAGTCGCGTCGGGACCTCGCGTCGGCGCTGCGCACCAAGGCCGGGCACATCCCGGCCGATCGGCATCGCAAGCGGCGCTCCCAGGCGGCCGACGACCGCGAGATCGCCCGGCTGCGCGCCGCGCTGCGTGCGCACCCCTGCCACGGCTGCAACGACCGTGAGGACCACGCCCGTTGGGCCGAGCGGTACCACCGGCTGCTGCGCGACACCTCGCAGCTGGAGCGGCGGATCGAGGGCCGTACGAACACCATCGCCCGCACGTTCGACCGCATCGTGGCGCTGCTCACCGAGCTGGACTACCTGCGCGGCGACGAGGTCACCGAGCACGGCAAGCGGCTCGCACGGCTGTACGGCGAGCTGGACCTGCTCGCCAGCGAGTGTCTGCGTGCCGGTGTCTGGGAGGACCTCGGCCCGGCCGAACTGGCCGGGTGTGTCTCGGCGCTGGTGTTCGAGGCGCGGGCCGCGGACGATGCCATGGCGCCGAAGGTGCCGTCCGGGAAGGCCAAGGCCGCGCTGGGCGAGATGGTGCGGATCTGGGGGCGGCTGGACGCGCTGGAGGAGGAGTTCCGGATCACCCAGACCGAAGGGGTCGGGCAGCGTGAGCCCGATCTGGGATTCGCCTGGGCCGCGTACATGTGGGCTTCCGGGAAGGGCCTCGACGAGGTGCTGCGCGAGGCGGAGATGCCGGCGGGGGACTTCGTGCGCTGGTGCAAGCAGGTCATCGATGTGCTGGGGCAGATCGCCGCGGCTGCTCCGCAGGGGTCTTCCGTGGTGAAGAACGCGCGCAAGGCCGTTGATCTGCTGCTGCGAGGAGTCGTCGCCTACTCGTCGGTGGGGTGAGGCGCACCCCCGGGAGCAACGGTGTACTGAAGCCCATTCACCCGTCGCGGTGAGTGGGCTTTCGTACGCTCGTTCGCTGCTACGCGCAGTATTCGAACGGTGTCGTAGCGTGCAAACGACTGAGCGTACTATCCCTTCGCATCCGGTTTCCGGCAGTTGCTGAATATGACATGGCGATGATCCGGTCGGACTAAGCTCGCCCGCAGCGCACCGGCTTGAGCTGAATTCGTGCGCTTGTTCCCCAATATGCGGAAGCACCCGACATCTTCCTGACCTACCCCCTGTAAGTCCCCCCGAACCTCAGTCGACTCCTGTCAGAAGGCCCACATGGTGAGTGTTCAATCCCCTCCCGGTCGCCGTGAACTCCCCTACGCGCGCGTGCTGTTGCTGCCCGCCATAGTCATGGCCGCGGCGACCGGAGCCGCCGTCGCCCTGGTGGCGGAGCCTGCCCGGGGTGCCGTCGGCTGGTGCGGCGGCATCGCCACCGCGCTGGTGCTCGCCACGGCGGCCGAGGCGGTGCGCCGCGGCCGTGACCTGCGCAACCAGCGTGCGGAGCACACCCGGCACGCCGAGCATCTGGAGCAGCGGATCGCCGCCCACGAGAGCGCACTCGTCCGCTTCTCGCGGGAACTCGTCCCCGCCGCGCTCGACCTGCTGCGCACCGGGGAACCTCCCAGGGAGGTGATTCGCAAACTCGGTTTCGCCAACCCCGCGTTCCGTGACCTCCCCGCGCCGCAAGCCGAGACACTGCTGACGGTGCTCAAGATCGTCGACCGCGAAGTGACCATGCGTGACGCCGCCGCGCGCTCCTTCGTCAGTGTCGCCCGCCGCGTCCAGGCGATCATCCACCAGCAGGCCGAGGAACTCCGGGAGATGGAGGAGGACCACGGGCGCAACCCGGAGGTCTTCGACGACCTGCTGCGCATCGACCACGGCAACGCCCTGATCGGCCGCCTGGCCGACTCCGTCTCCGTCCTCGGCGGTGGCCGCCCCGGACGGCAGTGGCCCGAGCCGGTGTCCCTGTACAGCACCCTGCGCGGCGCCATGTCCCGCATCCTGGAGTACCGGCGCATCCAGCTGTCCTCCATCGCCAAGGTCAGCGTCAAGGGCATCTACGTCGAGCCGGTCATCCACGCCGCCGCCGAACTCCTCGACAACGCCACGCGCTACTCGCCGCCCCAGACCAAGGTGCACGTCACCGCCACCGAGGTGCAGACCGGCGTGTGCATCGAGATCGAGGACGGCGGTGTCAACCTCAACGAGGAGGCCCGCGCCCGGATCGAGGGCATGCTGGAGGCCGCCAAGGCGGGCGTCGACCTCCAGGACATCGGCGAGCACCCACGCCTGGGGCTGGCCGTCGTGGGCCGCCTCTGCACGGCGTACAACATGCAGGTCTCGCTGCGCGCCTCCGCGTACGGAGGCGTGCGGGCCATCCTCATCGTGCCGAGCGAGATGATCACCCACGAGCCCGGTGTCGGACTCGCCCACGGCATCGGCGCCACCGGTATCCCCATGACGGTCGGCATTCCCGAGGGCCCGAAGCGCGCGCCGAAGAGGCGCCGCCCCACCAGCCCGAAGATCCCCGCCACGGTCTCCCTGGAGGACGACGACGTCCCCGAGGTCACCGAGTGGACCGCGAACGGCCTGCCGCAGCGCCGCAGCAGGGTGAAGATGCCCCTCGCCGAGCGGCTCGCCCAGCAGGCCGCCAATGAGAAGGCCGACCGGGAGGCCGCCGAACGGGGCGAGTTCAACCCCTGGGCCACCGAGGAGCCCGAGCAGAAGCCCCTGCTCGACATGTCGGCCCCCGATGCCCCCGGCAAGGGCCTCGAAGCCTTCTGGGAGGGGCTCAAGCAGGGCATCGAGCCCGGCACGCACCCGACCGACTTCATTCGGAACCCGACCAAGTACCTGCACCTGATCAACGACCCGGCCCCCATGGAGGCCGACGACGAGGGGGACCTCAAGTGATCCAGCAACGGGGCAACTTCGACTGGATGCTCAAGCAGCTCGCCGACGGCGTGCCGGGCATCGAGATGATCGTGGTGCTCTCGGCCGACGGTCTGCGCATCGCCCGCTACGGCGGGGAGCCCGACGCGGCCGACCGGGTCGCCGCGGCCTGCGCCGGCCTGCAGTCCCTCGCGGGCAGCATCTGCCAGGAACTCACCGTCGGTGACGGCGAGATGAAGCTGGTCATGATCGAGATCGACCGCGGCTACTTCTACCTGATGAGCGCCGGAGCCAACGCCTTCCTCGCGGTGCTCTCCGACGTGCGGTGCGAACCCGGCCGGATGAGCGCGATGATGCGCGACCTGGTCGTCCGGATCGGCGGACACCTCACCAGTCCGCCCCGGCGGAACGGGCAGATCGTATGACTCCTCCCCGACGCCAGAGGCGCGATGTCGCATCGGAACCGCCCACGCCCGAGGAGAGTGAGGGCAAACCCGGTAACCCCGAGCGGATGTACGTGGTGGCCGGCCCGGACGGTGAACGTGCCGAGCTCGACCTGGTGACGTTGATCGTGGCACGTGCCACGGACCCGCCGCCCTCCGCCTCTCCCGAGCAGGCGGCGCTGCTCCGACTCTGCGCCGCCCCCCTGTCCGTGGCCGAGCTGTCGGCCTACCTCCACCTGCCGTTCAGCGCGATGGGCGTACTGCTCACCGAGTTGCTGACGGCGGAACTGGTGCAGGCGCGCGCCCCGATCGTCCGCAAGGCGCGCACCGACCGTTCCCTCCTCGAAGCGGTGATGAATGGACTTCAACGGCTCTGACACCATCCCGGGCCCCCGGACCGAGGACCAGCTGCCCCACACGGCACAGGCCGCGGCCAAGATCGTGATCGTGGGTGGCTTCGGCGTCGGCAAGACGACCATGGTCGGCTCCGTCAGCGAGATCACACCGCTGACGACCGAGGAGACCATGACGCAGGCCGGCATCGGTGTCGACGACAACTTCGGCTCCGCGTCCAAGACGGCCACCACCGTCGCCATGGACTTCGGCCGGATCAGCATCACCGACCAGCTCGTGCTGTACCTCTTCGGCACACCCGGCCAGCAGCGCTTCTGGTTCCTGTGGAACGGCCTGTTCGAGGGTGCGCTCGGCGCGGTGGTACTGGTCGACACCCGGCGGCTGGAGGTCAGCTTCGACGTCATGGGGCGCCTGGAGGAACGCGGCGTGCCGTTCGTGGTCGCCATCAACTCCTTCCCGGACGCCCCGCGTTACGCCGTCGAGGAGCTGCGCACGGCCCTCGACCTCACGCCGGACATCCCGATCATCGAGTGTGACGCACGGCGGCGGGCCTCCAGCCGGGATGTCCTGATGACCCTCATGCGCTTCCTGCACTCGCTCGCCATGACGGGCTCGCTCACCTGACCCGTAGCGCCCACCCCCACACCTCCCCCCAGACACCTGGATTCCCTTCAGTTTCGGAGCGATCACTGTGACGCCTGAATCCCACGCCCCGACCAGTACGGACGACCTCCGGCCCGGCCCGCCCCCCGGCTGCCCCGCGCACGGCCTCGGGCCCGGGGGACTGCACCGGCTGCACGAGGCGGAGGACCTGGGAGCGCTGTACGAGCAACTGCGGGACCAGCACGGTCCCGTGGCGCCCGTACTGCTCCACGACGACGTGCCCGTGTGGATCGTCCTCGGCCACGCCGAGAACCTGCACATGGTGCGCTCGCCCTCGCAGTTCTGCCGGGACAGCCGTATCTGGACCCCGCTCAGGGAGGGCCTCGTCAAGCCCGATCACCCGCTGATGCCGCACATCGCCTGGCAGCCCATCGCCTCGCACGCCGAGGGCGACGAGCACAAGCGGCTGCGCGGCGCGGTCATGGGCGCCATCTCCACCATCGACTTCCGGAGTCTGCGCCGTTACATCAACCGCAGCACGCAGGCGATCGTCAACCGGTTCTGCGAGGCGGGCGAGGCGGACCTCGTCAGCCAGTTCACCGAGCACCTGCCGATGGCGGTGATGTGCGAGATCCTCGGCATGCCCGACGAGTACGACGACCGGCTCGTCGAGGCCGCCCGTGACGCGCTCAAAGGCACCGAGACCGCGATCGCCAGCCACTCCCACGTCATGGACGCCCTCAGCCGGCTCACCGCGGCCCGCCGCGCCCAGCCGGAGGAGGACCTCGCCAGCTATCTGATCACCCACCCGTCCCGGCTGAGCGACGACGAAGTCAGGGAGCACCTGCGCCTGGTGCTCTTCGCCGCCTACGAGGCCACCACCAACCTGCTGTCCAACGTGCTGCTCACGGTCCTGATCGACCCGCGCTTCCGGGCCCAGCTCAACGGTGGTCAGATGACGGTGCCGGAGGCGGTGGAACAGTCCCTGTGGAACGAGCCGCCGTTCAGCACGGTCTTCGCCTACTTCGCCAAGCAGGAGACCGAGTTGGGCGGGCAGCGCATCCGCCGGGGCGACGGGCTGCTCTTCGCGCCGCTTCCCGCCAACGTCGACCCGCGGGTGCGGCCGGACCTCAAGGCCAGCATGCAGGGCAACCGCTCCCACCTCGCCTTCGGCGGCGGCCCGCACGAGTGCCCCGGGCAGGACATCGGCCGCTCCATCGCCGACGTGGGCGTCGACGCGCTGCTGATGCGGCTGCCGGACGTCGAACTCGACTGCGACGAGGAGGAGCTGCGCTGGACGGCGTCCATCGCCTCCCGGCACCTGATGGAACTGCCGGTGCAGTTCTCGCCCAAGCCGCCGCAGGACGTGCAGGAGGTGCCGAACCACAAGCCGGTCACCGCGCAGCGCTCGGACTGGCAGATCGGCACCGCGCAGCCGCAGGCCGTACCGGCCGGGGCGCAGCCTCAGCCGGCCGCCGCACAGCCCCGGCCCCCGGTCGCCCAGCCGCAGCCCGCACCGGTGCAGCCCCAGCCGGCCCCGGTGCCGCCGCAGCCGGCCGTCGCGGAACCGCATGGCCGGGGGGGTGTCTGGCAGCGCTTCCTGAGCTGGTGGCGCGGCTACTGACCGTCCGGCGGGCCGTGGTACGTCCCGGCGACCCACCGGTCGTAGGACGCCCAGGCCGCGAGCGCCCGGCCGCTGCGGAACCGGTGCTCCACGCCCGTGACCGGGTCGGTGAACTCCAGGATCCGCGCCAGCAGTTGGAGCGGTCGCCGGAAGTCACCGGCCGGCACGGGGGTGGTCACCTCGGGGTAGAGGGGGTCGCCGAGGACCGGTACGCCCAGGGCGCACATGTGGACGCGCAACTGGTGGGTCTGCCCGGTGGCGGGCGTGAGCCGGTACCGGGCGAGTCCGCCCGGGTCGCGGTGTTCGACCAGCTCGACGCGGCTCACGGCGTTGGGCTCGCCCGGCACCTCCCGGGCGGTGAGCACCCCGCGCTCCTTCACGATCCGGCTGCGCACGGTCCGGGGCAGGGGAAGGGCGGGGTCGTACGGGGCGACGGCCTCGTACTCCTTGTGGATCCGGCGGTCGCGGAACAGCGTCTGGTAGGCGCCGCGCTCCTCGGGGCGCACGGTGAACAGCACGAGTCCCGCGGTGAGCCGGTCCAGGCGGTGCGCGGCGGTGAGCGCAGGGAGGTCCAGTTCGCGGCGGAGCCGGGCCAGCGCGGTCTCGGCGACATGGCCGCCGCGCGGGGTGGTGGCGAGGAAGTGCGGCTTGTCGGCGACGACGATGTGCTCGTCCCGGTGCACGACCTCCAGCGGGAAAGGCACCGGTACCTCGTCGGGCAGGTCCCGGTGGAACCACACGAACATCCCGGGCACATAGGGCGCCTCCGCCGCGACGGGCCGCCCGTCCGCCCCGACGATCCGGCCCGCGTCGAACATGCCGTCGACGACTCCGGCGCCCGCCCCGGAGAGCCGCTCCACCAGATGCTCGCGCACCGTGCGCCACGGCCCCGCGACGGGCAGCCGCACCCGCACCGGGTCCACGCCGTGGCGCTGCGGCAGGGGAGAGGGCGGGGTGGGGGTCTTGCGTCTCATCGCGGCCCAGCGTACGAGGCCGGTGCGCGGGAAAAACCACTGGGAGCACCGGCGGGTCCTTGTCAGGATGCGGGCATGCCGTTCCTCATCGGCCCGGTCCTGACCGCCGGGACACTCGCAGGCCGTCCGCAACCCACGTTTCCCGCCGACGGCGGACTCGTCCTGAGGCCCTGGCGGGCCGGGGACGCGCCCGCGGTGTACGAGGTCTTCCAGGACCCGGTGATGCACCAGTGGCACGCCCGCGCCGCGGACTCCGTGGCGGAGGTCACCGGCTGGATCCACGCCTGGCACCAGGCGTGGGAGGGCGAGCGGGAGGCGCACTGGGCCGTGGCCGGCGCGGACTCCGGCGCGCTGGTGGGCCGGGTGGCGCTGCGCGAGCTACGGCTCGACGACGGTACGGCGGAGGTGGCGTACTGGACCGCTCCGGCGGCCCGGGGCCGGGGCGTGGCGGCCCGCGCCACGGCCGCGCTCACCCACTGGGCTTTCGACGAGGCCGGTTTCCATCGGCTGGAACTCCTGCACGCGGTGCGCAACGAGGCGTCATGCCGTGTCGCGACCAGGAGCGGTTTCGCGCTGGAGGGCACCAAGCGCAGTGCCGTCCGGCAGCCGGACGGATGGCACGACATGCATCTGCATGCACAGGTGCGGGCCGGGGGGGATCAGCCGGGCCCGCGCACCGCGCCGCCCGGTGGCTGACCGCCCTCAGGCCGCGGACACGCTCTCCTGCTCCGCCTCGATCCGGGCGTTCCACTCGCGCTTGGAGGCCTGCCAGCCGTCCTCGTTGTGGCCGCGGCGCCAGTAGCCGGAGATCGAGAGGTCCTCGCGCGGGACGTGGCGCTCCACGCGGAGCAGATGGCGCAGCTGCTTGACGAAGTGCGCCTCGCCGTGGACGAAGGCGTGCACCCGGCCCTCGGGGAACGCCAGGCCCCGCACGGCCTCGACCAGCGCCTCGCCGCGCGGGCGGGCGCCGCGGTGCAGCCAGACGACCTCCACGTCCGAGTCGATCTTCTGTTCCTCCTCGGGGCCGGAGACCTCCACGAAGGCGAAGGCCCTGGCGCCGCGCGGCAGCGCCTCCAGGGCGCAGGCGATCGCGGGCAGCGCGCTCTCGTCACCCACGAGCAGATGCCAGTCGGCGTCCGGGTCGGGCGCGTACGCCCCACCGGGTCCCATGAAGCGCACCGTCTCGCCCGGCCGGACGCGCACGGCCCACGGTCCCGCCAGGCCCTCGTCGCCATGGATGACGAAGTCCAGGGTCAGCTCGCGGTGCTCGGCGTCCCACTGGCGCACCGTGTACGTCCGGGTGACCGGCCACTGTTCGCGCGGCAGCTCGTCCCGGACGCGCTGCAGGTCGAAGGGTTCCGGATAGGTCACGCCCACGGGCGGGAACAGCAGCTTCACATAGTGGTCGGTGCACGTGTCCGCCGAGAAGCCGGCGAGGCCCTCGCCGCCGAGCACCACGCGCTGCATGTGCGGGGTCAGCCGTTCGGTGCGGACGACCTGCGCGCAGTGGATCCGGCGCGGCTGGCGTCCCGGTCGCTCTGCCATGAGGACTCCCTGTCTCGCATAGTTAGGCTAACCTAAGTTAGCACCTCGTCCCCACTCCACACCTCTTGTGGCGAGGAAGTCACCGTGCGAGCGTCGTCAACAGGCGCTCCAGTGACCCACCCAGTCCCCAGCGGGCCGCCAGCGCCTGAAGGGCCTCCGGGTCGCGCGGCGCCCGCGGCAGCGCCGTCGAGACGTCCGGCAGGGGCACGTCGTCCGCTACTCGTACCACCTTCGGGGCGACCGCGAGATACGGACGCGCCTCGTCCAGCCGCCTGCGCTGCGTCGGAGTCAGTTTCGACCGCCGGTCCTCCACCGCCGCCAGAATCCCGGCCAGGTCCCCGAACTCCGCCAGCAGCTTGGCGGCCGTCTTCTCGCCGATGCCCGGCACGCCCGGCAGGCCGTCGCTGGGGTCGCCGCGCAGCAGGGCCAGATCCGCGTACCCGCTGCCGCCCACCCCATACTTCTCACGCAGCACCGCCTCATCGGTGTGCTGCAGGGTGCCCACGCCCTTCAGCGGGTACAGCACCCGCACCCCGCGGGCGTCGTCCACCAGCTGGTACAGGTCGCGGTCGCCCGTGACGATGTCGACCGGGCCCTTCGCCCGCGCGGTGAAGGTGCCGATCACGTCGTCCGCCTCGTACCCGGCGACACCCACCCGCGCGATGCCCACCGCGTCCAGCACCGCCTCGATGACCGGCACCTGCGGCGACAGCGTGTCGGGCACCTCCTCCTCGTCCGGCCCGGTCGCGTGTTCCTCGGCGACGCGGTGGGCCTTGTACGAGGGGATCAGCTCCACCCGCCACTGCGGCCGCCAGTCGGCGTCCATGCAGGCGACCAGAAGGTCCGGCCGGTGGTCCTTGACCAGGCGGTCGATGAAGTCGAGAAGTCCGCGCACGGCGTTCACCGGCGTGCCGTCCGGGGCCCTGACCGAGTCCGGGACGCCGAAGTAGGCGCGGAAGTACAGGGAAGCGGTGTCGAGGAGCATCAGTCGTCCGGTCACGCCACGCATCATGCCGTACCCCGCCGACAGCCACTCGCCGCTGCGCAACGCGCTGCGCCGTGCGCGTTGCGTGTAAGCCGCCCCGCATTTCGTTCGACGGCGGGATCGGGTGACGTCATCCCGGAGCGAGGCTGGTTGCGCATGTCGACCGCCGGCGCCCTGCCCTCGCCAGGCAGCACCCGGACATGGTGAACCGCATGACACCGCAGTAGGGTTCCGGGGTGGGACGCGCGACACGCCGCGTCCCGGCCCCACCCCCGGTCCCACGAGCGGGATCCGGACAACCACAGAGCGCCACGTCACACCCGAACCTCCTCTCGTGCCCTGATCCTCCGGCAGGCGCAAGACCTGCCCCGCCCCCGTCGTCGGCGGATCCCCTGGCGCGAAGTGTGAGGTCGTGCGGCATCCCGTATGACGTCGATGTGACGGGCGCATGAAACGGTTTGCCGGACATGCGTAGGGTGCAGACAACTCGACAGGAGCAGTGCGCCGGGACACCGTCGCACGGGGAGCGGATCGACGGGCGAAGGAGGGAGCCGGAGCGATGGGCGACCACAAAGAGCAACCTCTTCGGGTGGGTGCGGCCGTGCGCCGGCGGCGCCGCGCGCTGGAGCTCACCCTCGCCGTCGTCGCCGCGCGCAGCGGCCTGTCGGTCCCGTTCCTGAGCCAGATCGAGAACGACCGGGCACGCCCCAGCACCGGCTCCCTGGAGAAGGTCGCCGACGCCCTGCGCACCACGGCGGTGGAACTGCTCGCCGCGGCCGACCCGGCGTGCAGCGTGGACGTGGTCCGCGCCGACGGCACCGAGCCGCTGCCCCGGACCCGGTCCCTCGTGCGCGGGCATCACCAGATGCACGCCTCCGAATTCACCGGCGACCATGACGCTGGCCGTGAACTCCAGTACCGCAACGACCAGTTGATGTACGTCGCCGACGGCGCCGTGGAGATCGAGGCGGAGGGGCGCGCCTACCGCCTGGGCCGCGGCGACACGCTGTACCTCACCGGCGGCGTACGGCACCGCTGGCGGGCGGCGGAGTCGGACACCCGCGTGATCGTCGTCGCGGTGGCGGAGCACATCGAGGCGGTCCGGGACCGGCCGCGCCGGTGAGGGCGGTCTCGCTCGTCCCCTCGCTGACCGAGGCCGTGGCCCTGTCCGCGCCCGGAGCCCTGGCCGGTGCCACCGACTGGTGCACGCATCCCCCGGACCTGGACGTCGTGCGCGTCGGCGGCACGAAGAACCCCGACACCGGCAGGATCTTCTCCCTCGCGCCCGACCTGGTGATCGCCAACGAGGAGGAGAACCGCGCGCCCGACCTCCAGGCCCTGCGGGCGGCGGGCGCCGAGGTCCTGGTGACGGAGATCCGCGACGTGCCGCAGGCCTTCCGGGAACTGGCCCGGGTGCTGGACGCCTGCGGGGTGACGGCCCGCCCGCGCTGGCTGGACGAGGCGGAGGCCGTCTGGTCGTCCCTGCCGGAGCCCGGGACGCGGCGGAGGGCGGTCGTGCCGATCTGGCGCCGCCCGTGGATGGTCCTGGGACGCGACACCTTCGCGGGCGACGTCCTCGCCCGCCTCGGCGTCGACCTCGTGCACGCGACCCATCCCGACCGCTACCCCCGCGTTGCGCTGGAGGAACTCCGCGCCTCGGCACCGGATCTGGTGGTCCTCCCCGACGAGCCGTACCGCTTCACCGCCGGCGACGGCCCCGAGGCCTTCCCCGGCCTGCCCTGCGCGCTCGTCAGCGGACGGCACCTGACGTGGTACGGACCGTCACTGGCCGAGGCGCCGCGGGTACTGGGCCGGGCGCTGCGAGCAGCTCACCCCTGAACAGCCCGCGTACGGTGCCCGCGACGGCGGTCCCCCACGCCGCGACCAGCACCGCGTACAGCACGACCGCCGGACCCGCGTAGGCGATGAGCCCGGTGTCGCGTCCCAGGGCCTCGGCGGCGGTGACACAGGTGCCGACCGGGAAGGTGAACGACCACCAGGTCATCGAGAACCGCATTCCGTGCCGCAGCGCACGCAGCACCAGGGCGGTCGCCAGGAAGAACCACAGCAGCGCGAACCCCATGGCGGGCACGCCGTAGAGCACGGCCAGGATGCCGAAGCCCTCGCCGTACGGCTCCGGCACGACCCCGGGAGCGACGTCCGCGAAGGCGCCGACGGCCGTGGCGGACTGCCCGAGCGGGCCCAGCACCAGGAACAGCGTCGGGGTGAGGGCGAGGGGCAGCGGCCCGCCGGTCACCAGACGCGCGAAGACCAGCGGCAGCATGACCAGGGTCGCGAGCAGGCTGAGCCCGAACAGCGCGAAGCAGAACAGGAGCAGCGTCTCCCGGGCCTGACCGGGCGGCAGATGCGGCACCAGGAGCGGCCCGACGGCGGCCGACACCATGGGCGCGACGAGCGGCAGCAGCCAGACCGGAGTGGCCTGCCCGGGCTCCACCCGGTGCCGTACGGCCATCAGATACGGCACCGCGACAGCCGCCGCGACTCCGAGGACCGTACCGGCGGTGAACAGCACCGCGTCGAGCGCGACGGCCGCCCGCAGGCCGATCCAAGTCCGGCCGACGGTGAGGGCGCCGCCGCCCACGGCCAGCAGGGCCATGGCGAGGCAGCCGTAGAACGGCGCCGTCGCCGGGTCGAGGAGGTGGGCGCGTGCCTGGTCCCGGTGCCGGCTCCAGTGCGCGGCCCGCCCCGCGAGGAGGGCCAGGAGCAGGAGGAACGACAGGGCCCACACCCCCGTGAGCACGCCCCGCAGCCCCGGGACGTGCGGTGGGAGGGCCGCGCCGGCGGTGGCGACGACGGCGGTGCCCATCACGGTGGCGTACCAGTTGGGTCCGAGGTGGCGGACGGAGAGCGGGTACGTGAGGGGCTGGGCTGCGGTGACCATGTCTCCACGGTGGGGCCGGGTGAGGCGCACCACCAGGGAGCCCGCCTCTATGGCGACATAAGCTGGGTTTATGAGCAACGCGGATGAACAGTCCGGGCCCTCGGCCGCCGGGACCCTGGCGCACCGGGTGCCGGATCTGGGTGCCCTGGAGCTGCTGCTCGCGGTGGCGCGGCTCGGCAGCCTCGGTGGGGCGGCGCGGGAAATCGGCATCACCCAGCCCGCGGCCAGCAGCCGGATCCGGTCCATGGAGCGGCAGCTCGGCGTGGCGCTGGTGGACCGGTCACCGCGGGGGTCCCGGCTCACGGACGCCGGGGCGCTGGTGACGGACTGGGCGCGGCGGATCGTGGAGGCCGCCGAGGCGTTCGACGTGGGGGCGCAGGCACTGCGCGTGCGCCGCGACTCCCGGCTGCGGGTGGCCGCGAGCATGACCATCGCCGAGTACCTGCTGCCCGGCTGGCTGCTCGCGCTGCGCGCACAGCGGCCCGACACGGCGGTGTCGTTGCACGCGGGGAACTCGACCGTGGTCGCGGAGCGGCTGCTCTCCGACGAGGCGGACCTGGGGTTCGTGGAGGGGCTGTCGGTGCCGGCCGGTCTCGACTCGGCGGTCATCGCCCACGACCGGCTGATAGTCGTGGCCTCGCCCACGCACGCGTGGGCGAGGCGGCGGCGTCCGCTGGCCGCCGGCGAACTGGCGACGACCCCGTTGATCCTCCGCGAGAAGGGCTCGGGAACGCGTCAGGTCCTGGACGCGGCGCTCGGCGGGCTGGCCCGGCCGCTGATCGAGCTGTCCTCCACGACGGCGGTGAAGGCGGCGGCGGTCAGCGGGGCGGGGCCGGCGGTGCTGAGCGAACTCGCCGTGGGGGAGGAGCTGGCGATGCGGCGGCTGGTGCGGGTGCCCGTGGAGGGGGTGGCCCTGGCGCGGGACCTGAGAGCGGTGTGGCCCACGGGGCA
This sequence comes from Streptomyces sp. NPDC092370, assembly GCF_044755265.1. Lineage (NCBI taxonomy): Bacteria > Bacillati > Actinomycetota > Actinomycetes > Kitasatosporales > Streptomycetaceae > Streptomyces > Streptomyces sp. NPDC092370. Next base: position 66,039 of record NZ_JBIVQO010000009.1, read on the forward strand.
TCGCCCCACGGGCCCGGCGCGGGACCTGCTGTCGCTGACGCGGGGATGACCCCCCTGGCGCGTCCCGTCCCCTGTGTCAGGCGCCGGAAGCCGCTTCCATCAACGCCCGCATCACTCGTACGTCCTCGCCCATCTCCGGATGCCACTGCACACCCAGGACCCAGTCGGCGGAGGGCAGTTCCACCGCCTCCACCGTCCCGTCCGCCGCGTACGCCGACGGGACGAGGCCCGCGCCCAGACGGTCCACCGCCTGATGGTGGTACGTCGGCACGAACGTCTCCTCCGGCACGACAGCGGCGTACAGGCTCCCCGGCACCGGCTTCACGGCATGCCCCCCGAAGACGCCCACGACCTCGGCGTGACCGTCGATGTGCTGCACGAGCGTCCCCCCGAGAGCGACGTTCAGCAGTTGCATCCCCCGGCAGATGCCCAGCAACGGCACCCCGGCCCGCAGTGCCGCCTGGATCAGCGCCAGCTCCCACGCGTCGCGCTCCGGCGCCGGCGGTCCCGTCCGCGGTTCGCGCTCCGCCCCGTAGCGCACCGGCTCCACGTCCGGCCCGCCCGCGATGACCAGCCCGTCCAGGCGGGCGACGGCAGCCGCCGCGTGCTCCGGGTCGTCCGGCGGCAGCATGGCGGCCAGGCCGCCCGCCCGCTGCACCAGCCGGGGGTAGCCGACCGGAAGCAGGGCGGCCTCCAGCTCCCACACGCCCCACCGCGCACCTGATTCCAGATAGGTGCTGACCCCGATCAACGGCCTGCCCACGACAACTCCCTCACCGCTCGACGCCTCAGTCCCGTGCCAACTCTGCCTCGGCCGCCGCCAGCGCCGCGAACTCCTCCTCCGGCGCGCTCGCCACCAGCCGCTTGCGGCTGTACAGGCCGAAGTACCCGACAGCCACGGCGTACACCGCCAGCGCGATCAGGGCCGCCGTCACGTCCACCAGGAACGTCGCGACCAGCGCCGCGCACGCCAGGACCAGGGCCACCGAGGACGTCAGCACCCCGCCCGGCGTGCGGTACGGCCGCTCCAGCTCCGGCTCCCTGCGGCGCAGCACGATGTGCGACAGGGACATCAGCGCGTAGGAGATGGTCGCGCCGAAGACGGCGATGTTCAGCATCCGCGCGCCGTTGCCCGACACCGCCGCAAGCAGGAAGCCGATCGTGCCGGGCACCAGCAGGCCCAGATACGGGGCCTTGCGGCGGCTGGTCAGCGACAGGAAGCGGGGCAGATAGCCGGCGCGGGACAGGGCGAACAGCTGGCGTGAGCCCGCGTAGATCAGGGAGAAGAACGACGCCACCAGACCGGCCAGGCCCGCGTAGTTCACGATCCGGCTGAGGGTCGTCGCCTCGCCGTTCGGCTGGAGCGCCTCGACCAGCGGGTTGCCGGCCTCCTGGACGGCCGCGGAGCCGCGCGCGCCGGCCGCCGCGAAGAACGTGACCACCGCCAGCACCACCAGGATCCCCATCGACCAGCGGATCGCCTTCGGCAGCGTACGGGCCGGCTCCCTCGTCTCCTCGGCGGCCAGCGGCACGCCCTCCACTCCGAGGAAGAACCACATGCCGAAGGGGAACGCCGCCCAGATCCCGAGCAGGCCGAACGGCAGCCAGGAACTCGATCCCGCGGCGGAGGAGTCCACCGGGATGTCGTCCAGCGACGCGAAGGAGAACTCGGGCAGCGCCGCCAGCGCGAACACGATCAGCGCGACCACCGCGATGCCGGTCACGACGAAGCTGAAGCGCAGCGCCTCGCCGACGCCCCACAGGTGGATGCCGACGAAGATCGCGAAGCAGATCAGGTACATCGGCCAGCCGGACTCCAGGCCGAACAGGCCGAGCGACTCGACGTAGTCACCGATGAAGATGACGATGGCGGCCGGCGCGAGGACGTACTCGATCAGGATCGCCGTGCCGGTCAGGAAGCCGCCCCACGGGCCGAGCGCCCGCCGGGCGAAGCCGTAGCCGCCGCCCGCCGTGGGCAGGATCGAGGACAGCTCGGCGAGCGCGAAGACCATGCACGTGTACATCGCGCCCATCAGCACCATGGCGATCGCCAGACCCCCGAAGCCGCCTTCGGCGAGGCCGAAGTTCCAGCCCGAGTAGTCGCCGGAGACGACGTAGGCGACGCCGAGGCCGGTCAGCAGCACCCAGCCGGCGCTGCCGCGGCGCAGTGCTCTGCGTTCCAGATAGTCGTCGCCCTCCGGGGCGGCGGGTGTGACGGTGGGTTCCTGGGACATGGGCTGACTCCCGACGGGGCGGCGGCGGTCACGGGGACGAGCGTGCTACGGCTCAATGGAATGGAGCCATACCTTTGCGGTGCCGACCGGGGGAAGGCAAGACCCGTGCGTTAATCGCCCGTAAAACCTCACCGCGCCGCGACACCGTCCGGCTCAGCCGAGGAAGCCCCGCAGCAGCGCCGCCGTCCCCCCGCAGTGCTCGCGCGCGATCTCCCGCGCCTGGTCGGCTTCGCCCTCGATCACGGCCTCCACCAGGGCGGTGTGCTGGCGCTGGGAGTGCTCCAGGTTGCGCACCAGCAGCGGGATGCAGTCGAGCAGGTCGTTGACCGTCGCGCGGACCGCCGCGTACTGGGCGGTGAGGGTGGGGGAGCCGGACAGCTCGGCGATCGTGAGATGCAGCAGCGTGTCCAGGCGGCGGTACTCGGCGAGCGGCGCGTCGTGCGTGCGCGCCAAGGCCTCGCGCAGCCGGTCCGCCTGCTTGCGCTCCAGTCCGTGCGCCGCGCACAAGCCGGCCGCGCCCACCTCCAGCACCTCCCGGAACCGCAGTACGTCCTCTATGTCGACCTCGGCGATCCGGCGCCGCAGCTCGTCCTCGCCGACGGCGTCGGCGCGCGGCAGCACGAACGTGCCGCCGTACCGCCCGCGCCGCGACTCGACGAGCCCTTGGTCCTGGAGCACCTTCAGCACCTCGCGCAGCGTCACCCGGCTGATCCCCAGCCGCTCCGCCAGCTCCCGCTCGGCCGGCAGCCGCTCGCCCCCCGGCACCAGGCCCAGCCGCACGACCTGCAGGATCTGCTCCAGCGCCTCCTCGAAGCCGTTGCCCGCGCGCACCGGTCGCAGCACCGGCGTCAGCCCGTCGCGCTCCACCCAACCGCCGTCAGCTTCCTCCGGCATGTGGCCGCACCCCCTTCCCAAGCAATGGTTCTCCGCAATACCTTATGGCTCCCGGCGGATCCAAGGCAGCGGATCCAAGGAGCCTAGGAGGCCGTCCCGTGGCAGACCGCACACCCCCGCTGAGCGTCGAGGAACTGCACACCCTCGTCGCGGGCGGTGAGATCGACACTGTCGTCCTGGCCTTCCCCGACATGCAAGGGCGACTCCAGGGCAAGCGGTTCGCCGCACGCTTCTTCCTCGACGAGGTCCTGCGGCACGGCACCGAGGGCTGCAACTACCTGCTCGCCGTCGACACCGAGATGAACACCGTCGACGGCTACGCGATGTCCTCCTGGGACCGCGGCTACGGCGACTTCGCGATGCACCCCGACCTCACCACCCTGCGCCGCGTCCCCTGGAACGCGGGCACGGCCATGCTCCACGCCGACCTCGCCTGGAGCGACGGCTCCCCGGTCGTCGCGGCCCCCCGGCAGATCCTGCGCCGCCAGCTGGAGCGCCTCGCCGAACTCGGTTACACCGCCCAGGTCGGCACCGAGCTGGAGTTCATCGTCTTCAAGGACACCTACGAACAGGCCTGGGACGCCGGCTACAAGGGCCTGACCCCGGCCAACCAGTACAACATCGACTACTCGGTCCTCGGCACCGGCCGCATCGAGCCCCTGCTGCGCCGCATCCGCAACGAGATGGCCGGCGCCGGCCTCACCGTCGAGTCCGCCAAGGGCGAGTGCAACCCCGGCCAGCACGAGATCGCCTTCCGCTACGACGAGGCCCTGGTCACCTGCGACCAGCACTCCGTCTACAAGACCGGCGCCAAGGAGATCGCCGCCCAGGAGGGCATGTCGATCACCTTCATGGCCAAGTACAACGAGCGCGAGGGCAACTCCTGCCACATCCACCTCTCGCTCGCCGACGCCGACGGCACCAACGCCATGGCCGGCGACCTCGAAGGCGGCATGTCCGAGGTCATGCGCCACTTCCTCGCCGGCCAGCTCGCCGCCCTGCGCGACTTCTCCCTCCTCTACGCCCCCAACATCAACTCCTACAAGCGGTTCCAGCCCGGCTCCTTCGCGCCGACCGCCGTCGCCTGGGGCCAGGACAACCGCACCTGCGCGCTGCGCGTGGTCGGCCACGGCCGCTCCCTGCGCTTCGAGAACCGACTGCCCGGCGGCGACGTCAACCCCTACCTCGCCGTCGCCGGACTGGTCGCGGCCGGACTGCACGGCATCGAACAGAAGCTGGAGCTGCCCGAACCCTGCCCCGGCAACGCCTACGCCGCCGACCTCGACCACGTCCCCACCACCCTGCGCGAGGCCGCCGAGCTCTGGGAGCACAGCCCCATCGCCCGGGCCGCCTTCGGCGACGAGGTCGTCGCGCACTACCGCAACATGGCGCGCGTCGAACTGGACGCCTTCGACGCCGCGGTGACCGACTGGGAGCTGCGCCGCTCCTTCGAACGTCTGTGAGGCCCTTCTTGTCTTCCGAGCACCTTCTGGGAGTACTGAACCCCGCGACCGAGGAGGTCGTCGCCGCCGTCGCCGGGGCGAGCCCTGCCGACGTCGACGCGGCCGTCACCCACGCCGCCAGGGCACAGCGGATCTGGGCCTCCCTCGCCCCGGGCGACCGCGCCCGCCTCCTGCGCCGCTTCGCCACCACCGTCGACGAGCACCTCGAGGAACTGGCCCGCCTGGAGGTCCGCGAGGCCGGCCACCTCATCGGCAACGCCCGATGGGAGGCCGGCAACGTCCGCGACCTGCTGGACTACGCGGCCGGGGGAGTGGAGCGGCTCACCGGCCGGCAGATCCCGGTGCCCGGCGGCCTGAACGTCACGATCCTCGAACCGCTCGGCGTCGTCGGCGTGATCGCGCCCTGGAACTTCCCCATGCCGATCGCCGCCTGGGGCACCGCCCCCGCCCTCGCGGCCGGCAACGCCGTCCTCCTCAAGCCCGCCGAGACCACGCCGCTCACCGCGCTGCGCCTCGCCGAACTCGCCCTGGAGGCCGGGCTCCCCGAGCACCTCTTCCAGGTCCTGCCGGGACGCGGCGACATCACGGGCGACGCCCTGGTCCGGCACCCCGGAGTCGCCAAGATCGTCTTCACCGGTTCGACCCGGACCGGGACGCGCGTCGCGGCCCTCGGCGCCGAACAGGTCAAGCCCGTCACCCTCGAACTCGGCGGCAAGAGCCCCAACATCGTCTTCGCCGACGCCGACCTCAAGACCGCCGTCGACCCCTTCTCCTTCCTCGACAACTCCGGTCAGGACTGCTGCGCCCGCACCCGCGTCCTGGTCCAGGAGTCCGTCTACGACGAGGTCCGCGAGCTGCTCGCCGAGGCGCTGGCCGCCGTGGTGGTGGGCGACCCGGCCGACGACAAGACCCAGATGGGCCCGCTGATCTCCCGGCAGCAACGGGACCGCGTCCGCGCGTTCGTACCCGCCGACGCCCCGGCCCTGCGCGGCAGCGCACCCGAAGGCCCGGGCTTCTGGTTCCCGCCCACCGTCCTCACCGGGGAGAGCCCCGACTCGGCGGCGGCCTGCGAGGAGATCTTCGGCCCGGTCGCCGTCCTGCTGCCCTTCACCGACGAGCAGGACGCGATCCGGCTGGCCAACGGCACCCCCTACGGCCTCTCCGGCTCCATCTGGACCCGGGACGTCGGCCGCGCCCTTCGCGTCTCCCAGGCCGTCCGCGCCGGCAACCTGTCCGTCAACTCCCACGCCAGCGTCCGCTACTGGACCCCGTTCGGCGGCTACAAGCAGTCCGGTGTCGGCCGCGAGCTCGGCCCCGACGCCCTGGCCGCCTTCACCGAAACCAAGAACGTCTTCATCAACACGGAGGGCCCCGCACAGTGACTGCCCAGGAAAACATCTGCCGCCGCCTGGTCGGCCGTACCGCCGTCGTCACCGGAGCGGGCAGCGGCATCGGCCTGGCCGCCGCCCGCCGTCTCGCCTCCGAGGGCGCGCACGTGGTCTGCGGCGACGTCGACGAGGCCCGTGGCAAGGCCGCCGCCGAGGAGACCGGCGGCACCTTCGTGAAGGTGGACGTGACCGATCCCGACGAGGTCGAGGCGCTCTTCAGGACCGCTTACGACACCTACGGCAGCGTCGACATCGCCTTCAACAACGCCGGAATCTCCCCGCCCGACGACGACTCCATCCTGGAGACCGGCCTGGAGGCCTGGAAGCGCGTCCAGGAGGTCAACCTCACCTCCGTCTACCTGTGCTGCAAGGCCGCCATCCCCTACATGCGGCGCCAGGGCAAGGGCTCGATCATCAACACGGCGTCCTTCGTCGCCAGGATGGGCGCGGCGACCTCGCAGATCTCGTACACGGCCTCCAAGGGCGGTGTCCTCGCCATGTCCCGGGAACTGGGCGTGCAGTTCGCCCGGGAGGGCATCCGTGTGAACGCCCTGTGCCCCGGCCCGGTCAACACGCCCCTCCTCCAGGAGCTGTTCGCCAAGGACCCCGAGCGGGCCGCGCGCCGCCTGGTGCACATCCCGCTGGGCCGGTTCGCCGAGGCCGAGGAGATCGCCGCCGCCGTCGCCTTCCTGGCCAGCGACGACTCCTCCTTCGTCAACGCCACCGACTTCCTGGTGGACGGCGGGATCGCGGGGGCGTACGTCACACCCCTGTAAGCCGGTGTCCGGCGGGTCCGGTTCGCGCCCTACAGTGCCGGGATGAGCATGACGCCTCCGCCCGGCTGGTATCCCGACCCGCACCCCCCGCACCTCCAGCGCTGGTGGGACGGCACGGCCTGGACCGAGCACCGCCGAGCGCCCGAGGCCCCCGCCACCCCGCCGCCAGGTGGTGGCCCCGGCCGCACGAAGGTGGTCGCCCTGACCGCCACGGGCGTCGTCCTGGTCGCGGCGATCGTCACCGGAGCCGTCGCCCTCGGCGGGGGCGACGGCGGCGGCGCGGAGACCAGGACGGCCCCCACCCCCGCCGGCGAGCCCACCTCGGGCTCGCCGGAGCCGACTCCCGAGGCGTCCGCATCCGAGCCGTCCGCGGACGACCCCGCGCTCGTCGAGGACCAGCTCAACGGCATCACGTTCCCGCTGCTCGACGGCTGGGTCCGCCCCCAGCACGTCGCCCAGGACGACGTCGTCATGACGACCGACGGCACCTACGACTGCCCCGGCGGCGTGGGCCTGTGCCGCCACGGCATGGTCTTCTCCCGCACGGTGACCAAGAACGACGAGAAGTCCCCCGAGGCCCTCGCCGAGGCGGACATCTCCGAGGCCGCCGACGAGGCCTACGACCGCGACACGCTCGGCCGCGAGCTCTACGGGGGCATGACGTCCCACCAGGTCGTGAGATCCGGGCCGGTCGCGGTGGCGGGCCGCGCCGGGTACCTCGTGCGCTGGCGCGTCACGACCGCCAAAGGGCCGGGCGGCTACGTCCAGTCGCTCGTCTTCCCCTCCAGCGTCGGCACCGAGTCACCGGTCCTCGTCCGTTACGTCTTCGACGCCGGCGAGGACGGACCGCCGCTCGCCGACATGGACCGCGTCACCAAGGGCATCCGCCCGTTCGGCGACGCGGACACGGGCGGCGGCGTCGGCAGCAGCATCGGCCCGGCGGACTGACGCCCCACAGGCCTACAGGAACGTCCGGCCCTCGCCGCGGTAGGTCGGCACGGTCGCCGTCACCGCGTCACCCTCGACCAGGTGCAGCCGGTCGAACCGCTCGCACAGCTCACCGGCCTTGGCGTGCCGGAACCACACCTTGTCCCCGATCAGCAGGTCGTCGGCGGGCGAGCCGAGCAGCGGCGTCTGCACCTCACCGGCACCCTCCTGCGGGTCGTAGCGCAGCCCCTCGGGCAGATACGGCACCGGCGACCGGTCGGGCCCGGCCGCGCCCGAGGCGGGGTACCCACCGCCGAGGACCGTCACGACCCCGACCCCCGGCCGCCTCACCACGGGCTGGGCGAAGAGGGCCGCCGGACGGCCGCTGAACGACGTGTAGTTGTCGAACAGGCGCGGCACGTACAGCCCCGACCCGGCGGCGATCTCCGTCACCGCGTCCTCGGCCGCCGTGTGCTGCACCGAACCGGTGCCGCCGCCGTTGACGAACTCCAGACCCGGCACGACGGCGCGCACCGCACGCACCACCTCCGCGCGTCGCTCGGCGAGTTCGCGCCTGGCGGCCGCCTGCATCAGCCGGATCGCACGGGAGCGCAAAGGACGCCCGGCCGGCGCGTCCCCGACACCGGCGACATGTCCCTCGTACGCCATGAGCCCCACGACCTCGAAGCCGGGGCGCCGGGCCACCGCCCGCGCCACGTCGGCCACCTCGGCGGGGGAGTGCAGCGGCGAACGCCGGGCCCCGACCCGCACCCGCCCGCCGAACAGCCTCAGGGAGGTGTCCAACTCCAGGCACACGCGCACCACTTCACGCCCGCCGCCCCGGGAGGCGTCGATCAGATCCAGCTGGGCCACGTCGTCGACCATGACGGTCACGGCGGCGGCGAGCTTGGGGTCACCGGCGAGTTCGGCGTACGCCGCGCGGTCGGCGGACGGGTAGGCGAGCAGCACGTCCTCGAACCCCGACCGGGCCAGCCACAGCGACTCGGCGAGGGTGAACGACATGATCCCGGCGAAGCCGTCCCGGGCCAGGACCCGCTCCAGCAGCGCCCGGCAGCGCACGGACTTGCTGGCGACCCGGACGGGTTTGCCCCCGGCGCGGCGGACCAGATCGGCGGCGTTGGCGTCGAAAGCCTCCAGGTCCACGATCGCGAGAGGGGCGTCGAGATGGGCGGTGGCCCGGTCGTAACGGGCCCGGTCGGCGGCGCGCGCAGTCATGAACGCAGCCTGCCAGACCGGATTACCGCTGGGTAGGGGGATGTTCCGGGCAGATGCCCCGGCCTCGCGGACTGGTTCCCGTTCGCCCAGGAACAAGCCGTAGAGTGACGCGCACGTACGGCGGACGACGCCGGCCGGGGATCCGCGCCGGGATGACGCTCCGTTCGTACGGGTATGTGTGCCCGGGACGATCGGCGTGCCGGGCCTCGGGCAGGCGACACCGGCCCGGGCGAGACGAGCGGCCCGGGCATGAGGAAACGGGGGGTGCATGAGCACGCAAGCGCGGCGCGCCTCCTTCCCCCCACGCCCCACCACCCCACCCCGCCCGCCCCACCCCCCGGCCGCGCCCGAGGACCCGGCGCCCGACGAGCAGGACACCCCGGGCACCGCCTCCGGCCCCATCGCGAGAGCGGAAGCCACCCCGCCCCGGGCGGGCGGCGCGCAACCCTCCGACCGGCCGAACGGCCGCCCCCGGTTCCCGCACCTCGGGGCCGCGAACCCCGCTGCCGCCGCACCCCGGCGCACCGAGTCCGTCGCACCGCCCCCGCCCCGCGCCTCCACCCGCTTCCCCGACGCGCCGCCCGGCGTCGGCCGCGAGACGCACCCCGACGCCGCAGCACCAAACTCCCCTCCGCGGCCGCGCCACCTCCCGGGCTCGCCCGGCCGGGCGGAGCGTTCAGGCAGCCCGGAGGGGCCCACGACCCAGACGTCCGGCAGGCCGTTCCGTCTCTCGCCCGACCCCACGGACGCCCCGGCCGGGGCGCAGCCGGAGACGGCCGGCCGGCCGTTCCGCCTCCCCACGCCCCGCCGCACCGGCGCCCCCGGCGAGCAGGTGTCCGAGACGACCGGGGGCCTGCGCCGGATCCCCGCCGCCCCCGCGCCGGACGAGCCCGCCCGGCCTCCCCTCCACCCGGCCGCGCAGAGGACGACGGCCGTACGCCCCGGCCCCCCGCCGCGCCCGGCACACGAGCCGGCCGCCACCTCCACCGCTGGCGACGCGACCGCCGGACGCGGCACGCGCCTGCCTCCGGCTCCCACCCGACCGCCCTGGAACCCCGCCCCGGTCTCTCCCGATCCCGCCCTCTCCTGGAGCGCCACGCGTCCTGTGGTGTCGTTCGGTGAGCCCGAGGGCTACGACGGCGACGCCCGGCCCCGGCCGCTCGGCGGGCGCGGCGCGTCCCAGGCCGCCGCGGCCGCCGTCTGCCTCGTCCTCGGGCTGGGCCTCATCTCGGGCGCGGTCACCGGCAGTTGGCTCGTGGGAGGCTCCGGCAAGGACGGCGCGCCCAGCACCTTCGCCGCGGCGGGGAGCCTCTGGCACAGCGTCCCGGTCGACCAGCTGTTCCCGCCGACGGTGCAGGGCAAGGGCGCCGGTCCCGGCGGCGCCGACCGCACCTGGACCCGCATCGCCGTCGCCCCCGACAGCGGCTGCAAGGACGCCTTCGACCCGCTGCTGCGCAAGGCCCTCGCCCCGGCCGGCTGCGAACGCCTCCTGCGCGCCACCTACACCGACGCCACCGAGAGCTACGTGACCACCGTGGGCCTGCTCTTCACCACGGCCGACGCCCCCGGCATGACCGCCCTCGCGAACCGTTTCAGCAACGAACGCCTGGACCGCCGCAGCGACCTGATGCCCCTGCCCTACGCCGCCGAGGGCACGCCGGCCGCCGGCTTCGGCCCCGGGCAGCGCGCCTCCTGGACCATCTCGGTGCTCACCGAGGCACCCGTCGTCGTCTACGCCGTCTCCGGCTGGGCCGACGGCCGCAGCGTCGACGACCCGCAGCCCGCCGGGGACGCCATGGAGGCCGGTGCCACCAGCGCCGCCGCCCAGGCCGGCCTCGGCAACGAGGCGCAGGGCCTCGCGGACCGCGTCGAACGGGACTTCCGCAGAAACGTCCGCTCGGCCTCGGAGCAGCCGTCGTGAACCACACCCGGGCCGGAAAACCCGCGCGCAGGCCGTCCCGCAAGGCCGCCGCCCTCGGCGTCCTGCTGACCGCCGGCCTCGTCCTCCTCCCCGCCGCCACCGCGCACGCCGACGGCATCCGCGCCCAGCAGTGGGCCCTGGAGGCCATGCACACCGAGCGGGCCTGGCAGATCACGAAGGGTGAGGGCGTCACCGTCGCCGTGCTGGACACCGGCGTCGAGGCCGACCACCCGGACCTGTCCGGCAACGTCCTGCCCGGCAAGGACCTGGTCCGCTTCGGGGCCGAACCGGGCGACCGTGCCTGGGCCCGGCACGGCACCGCCATGGCCGGCATCATCGCCGGCCACGGACACGGCCCGGGCAACGCCGACGGCGTCCTCGGCATCGCCCCCGAGGCGAAGATCCTCCCGGTCCGCGTCATCCTGGAGGACGGCGACCCCTCCCGCGCCAAGGCCCGCAGCACCCGCGGCAACGCCCTAGCCGAGGGCATCCGCTGGGCCGCCGACCACGGCGCCGACGTCATCAACCTCTCCCTCGGCGACGACTCCGCCTCCGCGCACCCCGAACCCACCGAGGACCAGGCCGTCCAGTACGCCCTGAAGAAAGGCGTGGTCGTCGTCGCCTCCGCCGGCAACGGCGGGGAGAAGGGCGACCGCATCTCCTACCCGGCCGCCTATCCGGGCGTGATCGCCGCCACCGCCGTCGACCGCGCCGGGACCCGCGCCCCGTTCTCCACCCGCCGCTGGTACGCCACCGTGAGCGCTCCGGGCGTCGACGTCGTCATCGCCGACCCCGACCACAAGTACTACGAGGGCTGGGGCACCAGTGCCGCCGCCGCCTTCGTCTCCGGGGCCGCCGCCCTGGTCAGGGCCGCTCATCCCGACCTGACCCCGGCCCAGATCAAATCCCTCCTCGAGGACACCGCCCGCAACGCTCCCGTCGGGGGCCGCGACGACTCCCGCGGCTTCGGCTTCATCGACCCGGCCGCCGCCATCGAGGCCGCCGGCCGGCTGAAGCCGGAGGGCCTGCGCTCGGCGTCCTACGGCGCGAAGTACTTCGGCAGCGGCCCGGACGCCGCCGCCTCCGACGACGGCACCGCCGACTGGGCCGCCCCCCTCGCGGGCGGTGCCGGCGCCGTCCTGCTGGTCGCGGCGGTGGTCCTGTGGCGGGGCCGCCGTACGGGCCGCGCAGACGTCTGAGCCGCCGCCGGTGGGGCGCCCCCGGGCCGATAGGGTCGACGAGTGGCGAACAAGAACATCCCGGACCCCGGCTTCTCCGACGACGACGGCTCCGCCGACCCCCGGCTGAGCGCGGCACTCGCCGCCTGGTCCGCCGACCGCGGCGCGCTGGGCCCGGTCCTCGACGCCCTCAAGGGCGCCCGGCTGCTCGTGCCCGTCGTGGCCGTGCTCGGCGAGGTCGAGGAGGACGAGCGGGGACTGCGCCGCGAGAAGACCAGCGACATGGCCGTACCGACCCTCAAAGCCGGGAAGCGGACCGCCCTGCCCGCCTTCACCTCCACGGACTCCCTCGCCCGCTGGGACCCGGCCGCCCGCCCCGTCGCCGTACCGCTGCACCAGGCGCTCCAGGCCGCCGCGCACGAGAAGGCGGACACGATCGTGCTCGACCTGGCCGGACCGGTGCCCTTCGAGCTGACGGGCCCCGCCCTGCTCGCCCTGGCAGAAGGCCGCGCGAGCACGGACCCCCTCGCCGATCCGGCCGTCGTCGAGGCCGTGCGGAACGCCGCGGCCGCCGAGCCCGCCGTCCTGCGCGCCCATCTCGGACCGGGGCGGGCCGACGGCACCCTCGCCCTGGTCCTGGACCCGTCCGCGGCCCCCGCCGAAGCCGCCCGGGCCGTCGCCGAGCGCCTGGCCGCCGACGAAACACTGAGGGCCCGCCTGGTGCGCGGCCTCGACCTGGCACTGCTGCCGGCCGAGGCGACGCCCCCGGGCGAGCCCCTGTTCGTGCGCTGAGGAGGCCGGGCTAGCCGTAGACCGGGCCCGTGTACTTCTCGCCCGGGCCCTGGCCCGGCTCGTCCGGGAGGAGCGAGGCCTCGCGGAACGCCAGCTGCAGCGACTTCAGGCCGTCGCGCAGCGGAGCCGCGTGGAACGAGCTGATCTCGGTCGTGGAGGCGTCCAGCAGACCGGCCAGCGCGTGCACCAGCTTTCGGGCCTCGTCGAGGTCCTTGTGCTTCTCGCCCTCCTCGGTCAGACCGAGCTTCACGGCGGCCGCGCTCATCAGGTTGACGGCGACCGTCACGATCACCTCGACGGCCGGGACCTCGGCGATGTCGCGGGCCATGGCGTCGAAGTCGGGGGACTCAGGAGGGGTCTCACTCATGCCCCACACGATAGGCGCAGGGAGCGCATCCTCCCCACGGGACCCCGGTACGCCCCGATTGGCCGTCCCTGGCCATTACTGGTAACCTCATGTAACGACCGGTCGGACACGTATGCCTCACAGCCCGCGAGCCCGGCCCACAAGTGGAGGCTTTCGAACTCCCACCCGATCACCCTCAGGGCGGCGGGTCACCGGTCAGGCGGTCCCGTCCCAGTGGCGGCGTTCCGTCCGAAAGTGTGCCCCGCGGCTTCCCGCGGCGGTGCTCCGGTAGTTCGAGGAGCCCCGCCTGGGATCGTCCGGGGCATTTTTGTTGCTCCGGCGCGGTTAGGTCTATCGAACACAGACGTTAACGCGGCCGTCCGCCAGACTGCCGCGTGGTGCTACCGAGGAGGATCCATCAGCGCCGAGCCCCGCATCAACGACCGGATTCGCGTTCCCGAGGTGCGACTTGTCGGTCCCAGTGGCGAGCAGGTGGGCATCGTCCCCCTGGCCAAGGCACTGGAGCTTGCGCAGGAGTACGACCTGGACCTGGTCGAGGTGGCGGCGACCGCCCGTCCGCCTGTGTGCAAGCTCATGGACTACGGGAAGTTCAAGTACGAGTCGGCCATGAAGGCCCGTGAGGCGCGCAAGAACCAGGCGCACACGGTCATCAAGGAGATGAAGCTCCGGCCGAAGATCGACCCGCACGACTATGACACCAAAAAGGGTCACGTCGTTCGGTTCCTCAAGCAGGGCGACAAGGTCAAGATCACGATCATGTTCCGTGGTCGCGAGCAGTCCCGGCCCGAGCTGGGCTACCGACTGCTGCAGCGTCTCGCGGAGGACGTGGCCGATCTCGGTTTCGTTGAGTCGAACCCGAAGCAGGACGGCCGAAACATGATCATGGTTCTCGGTCCGCACAAGAAGAAGACCGAGGCGATGGCCGAGGCTCGCCAGGCGCAGGAAGCCCGCAAGGCGGAAGCGAAGGCCAACCCCGGCAAGTCGCAGAACGCCGCGGAGTCCGAGGCGCCGACTGAGGAGCCCGCCGAGGAGCACGCCGAGGCGTGACTCCCCGGGACGCCAGTCCCAGGAAGCAACCGAAACAAGACGACGCTCCACCGTGCCCGGTTTCGCGACCGGGCACCGGAGCGCCACCGACGAGGAGAGAACGGCGCTATGCCGAAGAACAAGTCGCACAGCGGTGCCAGCAAGCGCTTCAAGATCACCGGCTCCGGCAAGGTGCTGCGCGAGCGCGCCGGCAAGCGCCACCTGCTCGAGCACAAGTCGTCCCGCGTGACGCGTCGCCTCACGGGCAACGCCGAGATGGCCCCGGGCGACGCCGCGAAGATCAAGAAGCTTCTCGGCAAGTGACGTCCCGGCGCGCGAGCGCCGTACGGACGCCGGACCGGGACCCAATCGATTTCGGGTCGTGTGAGCACCCCCACGACCCCGCTACAAGGAGTTAACTAGTGGCACGCGTCAAGCGGGCAGTCAACGCCCACAAGAAGCGCCGGGCGATCCTCGAGCAGGCCTCCGGCTACCGCGGTCAGCGCTCGCGCCTGTACCGCAAGGCCAAGGAGCAGGTCACCCACTCGCTGGTCTACAACTACAACGACCGCAAGAAGCGCAAGGGCGACTTCCGTCAGCTGTGGATCCAGCGCATCAACGCCGCTGCCCGCGCCAACGGCATGACCTACAACCGCTTCATCCAGGGTCTGAAGGCCGCGAACGTCGAGGTCGACCGCAAGATCCTGGCCGAGCTGGCCGTCAACGACGCCGGTGCGTTCGCCGCGCTCGTCGAGGTCGCCCAGAAGGCGCTGCCGAGCGACGTGAACGCGCCGAAGGCTGCGTGACACCGGCTCGAGCCGATGTGACTGAAGGACCCGCAGGCCGGACGGTCTGCGGGTCCTGCTGTGCAGCTACCGAGAAAGCGAACCGGATGTCTCCCGCCACCCCCGAGCTCATCTCCCCCCGCTCCCCCCGCGTCCTGGCCGCGCGGCGGCTGGCCAAGCGGAACTTCCGGGGAAAGGAGCGGCTGTTCCTCGCTGAGGGGCCGCAGGCCGTCCGGGAGGCGGCCGGGCACCGGACCGGGGGCGCGGCCACGCTCGTGGAGCTGTTCACGACGCTGGAGGCCGCCGAGCGCTACGCCGACATCGTCGGTGCGGCCCGGGACGCCGGAGCACGGGTGCACCTCGCCGCCGAGCAGGTCATCGCCGACATCTCCACCACGGTCACCCCGCAAGGGCTCGTCGGTGTCTGCCGGTTCCTGGACGCGCCGTTCGAGGAGGTCCTCGCGGCCCGTCCCCGGCTCGTCGCCCTCCTCGCCAACGTCCGTGACCCCGGCAACGCCGGGACCGTGCTGCGCTGCGCCGACGCGGCCGGCGCCGAGGCCGTCGTCCTGACCGACGCCTCCGTCGACGTGTACAACCCCAAGGCCGTCCGCGCCTCCGTCGGCTCCCTGTTCCATTTGCCCGTCGCCGTCGGCGTCCCCGTGGAGCGGGCCGTCGACGCGCTGCGGGACGCCGGGGTCCGGGTCCTCGCCGCCGACGGGGCGGGCGACCGCGACCTCGACGACGAGCTCGACAAGGGCACCATGGGCGGGCCCACCGCCTGGGTCTTCGGCAACGAGGCGTGGGGCCTGCCGGAGGAGACCCGGGCCCTCACGGACGCCGTCGTACGCGTTCCGATCCACGGGAAGGCCGAGAGCCTGAACCTCGCCACCGCCGCCGCCGTATGTCTCTATGCGTCGGCGCGTGCACAGCGCGCCTCCGGAGGGTGCCGCTCCGTCACCGGGAACTAGTAGGGTGACCAGCTCAGGGACCCCTCTGCGGAGCCTTGGAGGTGGGGTACGGGGATGAGTGGCGGCACGAGCAGCGCACCGGGAGCCCAGGACGCCGGGAGCCCGCCCGCCGCGTCCCGGCCACCCGGTGATCCGGCCGGCCTGGGCATCGACCCCGACCAGTTGCCCGACGGGCTCGTCGTCGCCGACGAGCAGGGCCGTGTCATCTGCTTCAACACGGCCGCCGAGCGCATCACCGCGGTCCGCGCCGAGGACGCCCTCGGACAGCCGCTGGAAAAGGCCCTGCCGTTAGAGGACCTGGAGGGCCGGCGCTGGTGGCAGCTGACCGATCCGTACGGCGGCCTCGCCATCCGCGCCGGACAGCCCGAGCGCAACCTGCTCCTGCCCGGCGGCCGTGAGGTACTGGTCTGCGCGCGGTACGTCCGCGCCCGGCCGACCGGACCCGTGCGGCGTCTGGTCGTCACCCTGCGCGACACCGAGGCCCGCCGCCGCACCGAGCGCAGCCACGCCGAACTGATCGCCACCGTCGCCCACGAACTGCGTTCGCCGCTCACCTCCGTCAAGGGCTTCACCGCCACGCTGCTGGCCAAGTGGGAACGGTTCACCGACGACCAGAAGCGGCTGATGCTGGAGACCGTCGACGCCGACGCCGACCGGGTCACCCGGCTCATCGCCGAGCTGCTCGACATCTCCCGCATCGACTCCGGCCGGCTGGAGGTGCGGCGCCAGCCCGTCGACATCGGCGCCGCCGTCGGACGGCACATCCAGGCCTATGTCGCCGCCGGGCAGCCGGCCGACCGGTTCCTGCTGCGCGTCCAGCAGCCGCTGCCCGACCTGTGGGCCGACCCCGACAAGATCGACCAGGTGCTCAGCAACCTGCTCGAAAATGCCGTGCGGCACGGCGAGGGAACTGTCACGATCGACGTCACGGCCACGGCGTCCCCCCGCGAGGGCGAGGACACCGGTACGTCGGTCACGGTGAGCGACGAGGGGCCCGGCATCCCGGAGGAGTCCATGAACCGCGTCTTCACCCGCTTCTGGCGGGGCAGCAAGCGCGGCGGGACGGGCCTCGGGCTCTACATCGTCAAGGGCATCGTCGAGGCCCACGGCGGCACCATCACGGTCGGCCGCGCCCCCGGCGCCGGCGCCGAGTTCCGATTTACGTTGCCCGTGAGCGCTCCGGCCTATCTCGCCTGAGCCCCGCGGGCGCATTCGTATATCTCCACCCCGTTAGACTCGGCCATTGGCACCTTTGTGTCCCTTCAGGCGGCCGTCCGAGTCGGAGACGGGGACCTCCAGCCAGCCAATCGGAAGCACGGGAAGAGATGTCGGCACCGAATAAGTCGTACGACCCTGTCGAGGTCGAGACGTTGAAACCGGAAGAGATCGAGCGCATGCGGGACGAGGCGCTCGCCGCCTTCGCCGCCGCGGACTCCCTCGACGCGCTCCACGAGGCCAAGGTCGCCCAGACCGGCCCCACCTCGCCGCTGGCCCTCGCCAACCGCGAGATCGGCGCCCTGCCCCCGCACGCCAAGGCCGAGGCGGGCAAGCGCGTCGGCCAGGCCCGCGGTGCCGTGAACAAGGCCCTCGCCGCCCGCCAGGTGGAGCTCGAGGCCGAACGGGACGCGCGCGTGCTCGTCGAGGAGGCGGTGGACGTCACGCTGCCGTACGACCGCGTGCCGTCCGGCGCCCGGCACCCGCTCACCACGATGATGGAGCGGGTCGCGGACGTCTTCGTGGCCATGGGCTACGAGGTCGCCGAAGGACCGGAGGCCGAGGCGGAGTGGTTCAACTTCGACGCGCTCAACTTCCTGCCCGACCACCCGGCCCGGCAGATGCAGGACACCTTCTTCGTGCGGGGCCCCGAGGGCACCGAGGAGTCCGGGTCCGGCGTCGTCCTGCGCACGCACACCTCGCCGGTGCAGGCCCGCGCGCTGCTCGACCGTGAGCTGCCCGTCTACATCGTCTGCCCCGGCCGGGTCTTCCGCACCGACGAGCTGGACGCCACGCACACGCCCGTCTTCCACCAGATCGAGCTGCTCGCGGTGGACGAGGGCCTGACGATGGCGGACCTCAAGGGCACCCTGGACCACATGGTCCAGGCC
This sequence comes from Streptomyces sp. NPDC092370, assembly GCF_044755265.1. Classification (NCBI taxonomy): domain Bacteria; kingdom Bacillati; phylum Actinomycetota; class Actinomycetes; order Kitasatosporales; family Streptomycetaceae; genus Streptomyces; species Streptomyces sp. NPDC092370. The sequence goes on from NZ_JBIVQO010000009.1 coordinate 84,099, forward strand.
CTGTTCGGCGCGGACATGAAGACCCGGCTGCGGCCGAACTACTTCCCCTTCACCGAGCCGAGCGCCGAGATGGACATGCTCTGCTACGTCTGCAAGGGCGAGTCCATCGGCAACCCCGACCGCCCCTGCCGCACCTGCTCCTCCGAGGGCTGGATCGAGCTGGGCGGCTGCGGCATGGTCAACCCGCGGGTGCTCACCGCCTGCGGCGTCGACCCCGAGAAGTACAGCGGGTTCGCCTTCGGGTTCGGCATCGAGCGGATGCTGATGTTCCGCCACAACGTCGAAGACATGCGAGACATGGTCGAGGGTGACGTCCGGTTCACCCGGCCGTTCGGGATGGAGATCTGATGCGGGTCCCGCTTTCTTGGCTGCGGGAGTACGTCGACCTGCCGGAGACGGAGACCGGTCGCGACGTGCAGGCCAAGCTCATTTCGGCCGGTCTGGAGGTCGAGACCGTCGAGCAGCTCGGCGCCGACCTCAAGGGCCCGCTGGTCGTCGGCCAGGTGGCGACGATCGAGGAGCTGACGGAGTTCAAGAAGCCGATCCGCTTCTGCACCGTCGACGTCGGCCAGGCCAACGGCACCGGCGAGCCCCAGGAGATCATCTGCGGCGCCCGCAACTTCGCCGTGGGCGACAAGGTCGTCGTGGCCCTGCCCGGCGCCGTCCTGCCCGGTGACTTCCAGATCGCCGAGCGCAAGACCTACGGCCGGATGTCGCGCGGCATGATCTGCTCCAGCGACGAGCTGAACATGGGCGACGACGGCACCAAGGGCATCATCGTCCTGCCGCCGGAGACCGAGATCGGCAAGGACGCCGTCGAGCTGCTCGAGCTGGTCGACGAGGTCCTCGACATCGCGGTCACACCCGACCGCGGCTACTGCCTGTCGCTGCGCGGTGTGGCCCGTGAGACCGCCACCGCCTACGGCCTGCCGCTGCGCGACCCGGCCCTGATCGACGTGCCCGGACCGAACGCGTACGGCTACCCGGTGCGGATCTCCGACCCCACCGGCTGCGACCGCTTCACCGCCCGCACGGTGACCGGCCTCAGTGCCGAGGCCCGCTCCCCGATCTGGCTCCAGCGCCGGCTCCAGAAGGTCGGCATGCGCCCGATCTCGCTCGCCGTCGACGTCACCAACTACGTGATGATGGAGCTCGGCCAGCCGCTGCACGCCTACGACCGCTCCCTGGTCCAGGGCACGATCGGGGTGCGCCGCGCCGAGCCCGGCGAGAAGCTGACCACCCTCGACGGTGTCGAGCGCACGCTGGACGCCGAGGACCTGGTGATCACCGACGACCGCGGCCCGATCGGGCTCGCCGGTGTCATGGGCGGCGCCAACACGGAGATCGCCGACCACGACGACGTGCAGAACGCCACGGCGGACGTCGTCATCGAGGCCGCGCACTTCGACGCGGTGTCGATCGCGCGCACGGCCCGCCGGCACAAGCTGTCCTCCGAGGCGTCCCGGCGCTTCGAGCGCGGCGTCGACCCGCAGGCCGCGGCGGCCGCCGCGCAGCGCACCGTCGATCTGCTGGTCCTGCTCGCGGGGGGCACTGCCGAGGCCGGCGTGACCGAGGTCCTCGCCCCGTCCGCGCCGCGCACCATCACCATCCCGGCCGACCACCCGGACAAGGTCGCGGGCGTCGCATACGGCCGCGAGACCGTCGTGCGCCGCCTTCAGGAGGTCGGCTGCGACGTGTACGGGCAGGACGAGCTGATCGTCACCGTGCCGTCCTGGCGTCCCGACCTCACCGACCCGAACGACCTGGCCGAAGAGGTCATCCGGCTGGAGGGCTACGAGAACCTGCCCTCCACGCTGCCCAAGCCGCCGGCCGGCCGCGGTCTGACCGACCGGCAGCGGCTGCACCGCCGGGTGGGCCGGGCCCTGGCCGGTGCCGGGTATGTCGAGGCGCTGAACTACCCGTTCATCGGCGAGCAGGTCTTCGACCAGCTCGGTCTCGACGCGGACGACCCGGTCCGCCGCGTCGTCAAGCTCAGCAATCCGCTCAGCGACGAGGAGCCGGCGCTGCGCACGACGCTGCTGCCGGGTCTGCTCGCCGCCCTGCGGCGCAATGACGGCCGGGGCTCGCACGACCTCGCGCTGTTCGAGACGGGTCTGGTCTTCCGGCCGCGCGAGGAGCAGCGGATCGCCGCCGTGCTGCCCGTCGACCGTCGCCCGACCGACGAGGAACTCGCCGAGCTGAACGCGGCGCTGCCCGAGCAGCCGCGGCACGTCGCCGTGGTCCTCGCCGGTGCGCGCGAACAGGCCGGCTGGTGGGGCAAGGGCCGTCCGGCCGACTGGGCCGACGCGGTCGAGGCCGCCCGGGCCGTCGCGCGGGAGGCCGGTGCCGAACTCGTCATCCGCAAGGGGCAGTACGGGCCGTGGCACCCGGGACGGTGCGCCGAGCTGGTGCTCACCGTCGACGGTGCCGAGCGGGTCGTGGGGCACGCGGGGGAGTTGCACCCGCGAGTCGTGAAGGCCCTCGGGCTGCCCGCGCGCACCTGTGCGATGGAGATCGACCTGAACGCGGTGGAGGCCGCCGGCGATGCCACGGCGGCGGCACCGCGGATCTCCACGTTCCCCGTCGCCACGCAGGACGTCGCCCTGGTCGTCGACGCGTTCGTGCCGGCCGCCGAGGTCGAGGCGGCGTTGCGGGACGGGGCCGGGGAACTGCTGGAGTCCATCCGGCTGTTCGATGTGTACGAGAACGCCGAGCAGTTGGGGGAGGGGCGGAAGTCGCTCGCGTACGCGCTGCGGTTCCGGGCCTCCGACCGGACGCTGACCGTGGACGAGGCGTCCGCGGCCCGGGACGCCGCGGTGGCTCTCGCGGGCGAGCGTGTCGGAGCCGAGTTGCGGAGCTGAACGCCCGAGGGGCGGGGAACTGTGGTGGGCCGGTGGCCGAGGGGTCGCCGTGATGGTTCGCGCAGTTCCCCGCGCCCCTGACGGTCTCACTCGTTCGGGTGGTGTCGTCGATGTTCTCCGCTCTCGCGGAGGGACTGCCGAAAGAATCGGACCGGCCTTCTCGGGCCGGTCCGATTCTGTGTCAGGGCCTATTGGGGGGGCCATCGGCATGATCCGCATCAGGGGTCGGGTGCGTAGCCTCGGTCTGCCCACGGTATGGGGCGCGGCGGCCGTCACGTACAAACTGGCCTGCCCGCTCGCCCAGGAGACCGGTCTGCAGGCCCGCATCGTCACCAGCGCGGTGTTCTTCGCGGTGGGGACCGGGCTGATTCTGCATGTGCGGCGGTCGCTGATGCGTGAACTGCGTCAGCTGCGCCGGGTCGCGGGCGCCGCGCAGAGCGCCCTGCTGCGGCCGTTGCCCGCCCGGATCGACGGGCTGGACGTGGCGGCCGCCCAGGTGCCGGCGGAGCGTGGTGCCGCGGTCGGGGGCGACCTGTACGAGGTCGTCGCCACCGAGCACGGCGTACGGGCCGTGATGGGGGACGTACGCGGGCACGGGATCGGCGCGTTCGGGACCGTCGCCGCCGTGCTCGGCTGTTTCCGCGAGGCCGCGCACGACGAGCAGGACCTCGGCGGGGTGCTGCGCCGGCTGGAGCGGGCCCTGGACCGGCATCTGCGCCAGGAGCATCCCGCGAGCGCCGCCGAGGAGTTCGTGACCCTGCTGCTCGTGGAGATCCGGGCCGACGGCGAGATGTTCGCGCTGAACTGCGGGCATCCGTGGCCGTACCGGCTGAGCGGCATCGAGGCGGAACAGCTGGCTCCCGGCGATCCGCATCCGCCCCTGGGGCTGTTCCCCCTGTCGGCCGTGCTGCCGACCGTGGATCTGGGGTATCTCCAAGCCGATGAAGCGCTGTTCCTCTTCACGGACGGCGCCCAGGACGCGCGGGACGCCCGCGGCCGGTTCTTTCCGCTGGCGACCGCGTTGACGAGCGTCGCGCGGGACGGCCCGCTCTCCTCGCGGGGTGTCGTCGGCCGGATCTCCACGGCCCTCCTCCACCACACCCGGGGCACCCCACCGGACGACATCGCCCTGCTGGTGCTCACGAACAGCGGGAGGGCGCCGTCAGGGGCGCGAACAACCACCCACCCGCAGCAGAGCACACACCTCTGACACCACGGCGGGAGCTCGCGCCGCCGGCGATGCCGTCCGCCCCGCCACGGAGTGTCGGGCAGGCAGCCGGGCGGACGGCGGCAGCGGGCCGCCGCACTGTACGAGGGGGAGCCGGCGGCCCGGCCGGCCTCTTTCGAGGCAGTTCAGTCAACCGGCCGGCGACTCTCAGCGACAGTGCGCACACCGTGCGGGTTCGAGCACTCCGTTCACACCCCGTGTGAAGGCGGAACCACTAATCTGGCCGCACCGAGCCACCCGGGGGGCCCACATGCAGCCCAACACTCTGCTCGACGCGATCCTGGACGAGGCGGGGATCTCGCACGCGGGGCTGGCCGCACACGTCAATCAGGCGGGACGGGCACGTGGCCTGTCCCTGAGATACGAACACACCGCCGTCGCCCGGTGGTTGAAGGGGCAGCGGCCCCGGGGCCAGGTGCCCGACCTGATCTGTGAGGTGCTCGCGGGGCGGCTGCGACGGCAGGTCACCCTCGACGACATCGGCCTCGGTGTGCCCGGCGAGCCGTCCGCCCCGCACACCGGCTCCCTGTCCGGGTTCGTCGAACGGGCCACCGCCCTGTGGCGATCCGACCAGCAGCAGCGCCCCCACATCCTCGGCGCACCCGCCCTCACCGGCACGCCCGCCGTGATGCCGGTGTGGGAGTGGGAGAACCCGCCCGAGGACGTGGACGTCTCCCGCGGTGGCCGGCACCGGGTCACCTCGGGCGACCTGGAGATGCTGCGGGCCGCCCGTACGCACTACGAGCAGATGTACCGCAAGGCCGGGGGCATCGCGACACGGGCCCGTATCGTCGGCTTCCTGAACGCCGAGGCCGCCCCGCTGCTGCGCGGCGGCTACACCGACGAGACCGGCCGGCAACTGCACCGCGCCACCGGCGGGTTGGTGGCCGTCGCCGGCATCTGCGCGTACGACTCCGACGCGCACGGACTCGCCCAGCGCTACTTCCACCAGGCGCTGCGGCTCGCGAAGGCCAGCGGGGACCGGGGACTCGGGGCGTATGTGATCGCCCTGCTGGTCAACCAGTCGCTGTTCATGCGGGAGTACCGGCAGTCCGTCGCCTTCGCGGAGGCCGCGCTGCGGGCCGCCGGCAAGCACATCACCCCGGCGCTCGCCTCCGACCTGTACGCCATGCAGGCCAAGGCGTACGCGCATCTCGGGGACGGCGGCAGCGCCCTGTCCTGCATCCGGCGGGCCGAGCGGTCGGCCGAGCGGATCCGGCGCGGTTACGAGCCCGACGAGACCGGCTATGTCCAGCCGGGGCTCGTCAACGTGCAGGTGGCGGAGGCGCTGCTCAGCCTCGGGGAGATCGCGGCCGCCGGGGAGCATGCCGCGGCCGCCGTGGACAACCCGGCGCACGACCGCGGCCGGGTGCACCGGCTGGCCATGCTCAGCACCATCGAACTGCGGCAGGGCAACGCCGACAAGGCGGTGGCCATCGCCGTGCAGATGGCCGAGCAGGCCCGGGGTATGGAGTCCCAGCGGCTGCGCGACCGGCTGCGCGCGGTGCGGGAGCACCTGGTGCGCAGTGGTTGCGCCGGCACGACCGAGGCCGCCGAACTCATCGACGGAGCCCTGCGCGTACCGTTGTAGATCCGGGCGGTGGTGCCCGTGTCGCTCCGAGGCGCTTCCTGTGCGCCTGCTGTCCTTCCGTCCCTGCTGCGATATTGCCACTTACTCGACGGAAGGTGGCAGAACCGTGCAGTGGACGAAACACAACGAGCAAACTGTGTACTCAAACCGCTGGTTCAGCGTCAATCTCGCGGATGTCGAACTGCCGGACGGCCGGCATCTGGACCACTTCCTCATACGGCTGAGGCCCGTCGCGGTGGCCACGGTCGTGAACGAGGCCAACGAGGTGCTCCTGCTCTGGCGGCACCGTTTCATCACCGACAGCTGGGGGTGGGAACTCGCGGCCGGGGTGGTCGAGGACGGCGAGGACATCGCCCGCGCGGCCGCCAGGGAACTGGAGGAGGAGACCGGCTGGCGGCCGGGACCCCTGCACCACCTCATGAGCGTGGAGCCGTCCAACGGGCTCACCGACGCCCGGCACCATGTGTACTGGGCCGACGACGGCGAGTACGTCGGGCACCCCGTGGACGACTTCGAGTCGGACCGCCGGGAATGGGTGCCTCTCAAACTCGTCCCCGACATGGTCGCCCGCGGTGAGGTCCCGGCCGCCAACATGGCGGCCGCGTTACTTCTGCTGCACCATCTCAGGCTGGGTCAGGACACATTGCCCTGAGCTAATGCCCCAGCGCCTGCCAGATCGCCACGACGAGGGCACCCACGGCGGTGAGGGCGGCGACCGCGGGCAGCGGCCAGCGCGCGTGTTCGAGTGTGTGGATCCGGGTGTTGAGCTCGTCGAGTTCCTTGGCGGTCTCCTCGGTGCGGTGACTGAGCAGCGCCAGCCCGCCCTCGACGCGGGCGTAGGCCACATCGAGGCGGCGTCGTAACTCTGCGAGTTCTCCATGGACGACGGGATGCTCGGGATCGGCGGTCACGAGTCCGCTCCTTTCCGTAGTCGTTTCACATCCCTTGCATGCGCATGAGGAGTCAACTCGCCTGGTGGGCGCCTGGGGAGAGTGTGCGAAAGGCATATGCGAGCCCGGCGCGCACACGGTGTGTGAATGCCGCGGGCCCGGCACCAATTCAGGTGCCGGGCCCGCCGCCTGGCCGAAATCTGACCGTCCGTAACCGGCCTCGGAGGGTATCCGGGGAGACATGACGAAGTGGCAGAAGAACGCGGCGTACACGCTCGCGCTCTACGCGCTGGTGGTCGTGATGCTCCGGTTCTCCTCCGGGGAGGGGTGGGGCAGTGCGCTGCTGATCGCGCTCGCCCTCACCCCGCTCGCCTTCTGGATGGGCTGGCTGCGCCGGCGTATGAGCGAGCAGGCGCAGGAATGGGGACGCCGCCGGGTCCGGCCGTGGCCGGAGGAGCGGCGGCGTTGAGGTGACTGCGGCAGCCGGACGGTCAGGCGTACGTGTAGAAGCCCGAGCCCGTCTTGCGGCCCAGCCGGCCCGCGTCGACCATGCGCTGCAGGAGCGGGGGAGCGGCGTACAGGGGCTCCTTGTACTCCTCGTACATCGACTGCGCGACCGAGGCGACCGTGTCCAGGCCGATCAGGTCGGACAGCTTCAGGGGGCCCATCGGGTGGGCGCAGCCCATCTCCATGCCGTTGTCGATGTCCTCGCGGCTGGCGATGCCCGTCTCGAACATCCGGATCGCGGAGAGCAGATACGGGATCAGCAGCGCGTTCACCACGAAGCCGGAGCGGTCCTGGGCACGGATCGCGTGCTTGCCGAGCAGCTTCTCGGTGAAGAGCTGGGCGCGGCTGATCGTGCCCTCGGACGTGGTGAGCGCCGGGATGAGCTCGACGAGCTTCTGCACCGGGGCCGGGTTGAAGAAGTGGATGCCGATGACCTGGTCGGGCCGCGAGGTCGCCACGGCCAGCTTCACCAGCGGGATGGAGGAGGTGTTGGAGGCCAAGATGGCGTCCGGCCGGGTCACGACCTGGTCCAGTACCTGGAAGATCTCGGTCTTGACCTGCTCGTTCTCCACGACGGCCTCGATCACGAGGTCACGGTCGGCGAACTCGCCGAGGTCCGTGGTGAAGCTCAGGCGGGCCAGCGTGGCCTCCTGCTCCTCCTCGGTGATCTTGCCGCGTTCGGCCGCCTTGGCCAGGGAGGTGAACAGCCGGGTGCGGCCGATCTCCAGGGCTTCGCCGGTGGTCTCGGCGACCATGACGTCCAGGCCGGCCCGGGCGCACACCTCGGCGATCCCCGCGCCCATCTGACCGCAGCCCACGACTCCGACGCGTGCAATGTCTCCCGCTGGGGTGTCCGTCACATCGACCCTTTCGCTGCTGATCCACGACCGGGCAGGCGGGCCGGGTCCCGGCGCCTGCTCCGTTCGTGCACGTTACCGCCAAGTATCGATGATCGATCACGGGGGGCGGGTGCGATTCGGGCATGCTGGCTGCGGAGTGATCCGCGACCGGGCGGATCCGCGGCTTTTGGGGCATGCGGATGGGACGAGTGTCACGCAGGGCGTTCGCGGTGGCGGCGCTGTCGGCTTTCACGATGATGCCTCGGGCGTCGGCCGCGACCGGACGCCGGAGCGGGGCGCCGGACTCCGAGATGAGGGGCGTCTGGCTGGCTTCCGTGGCCAACCGCGACTGGCCGTCGAAGACCGGGCTGACCGCGTCGCAGCAGCGCGCCGAGCTGCTCACCCACCTCGACACCGCGGTCCGTAACCGGCTCAACACCGTGTTCTTCCAGGTCCGGCCCACGGCGGACGCGATGTGGCCCTCGCCGTACGAGCCGTGGTCGCAGTACCTCACCGGCACCCAGGGCAAGGACCCCGGCTGGGACCCGCTGGGCACGGCCGTCGAGGAGGCCCACGCCCGGGGCCTGCACCTGCACGCCTGGTTCAACCCGTACCGGATCGCCGCCCACGCCGACCCGGCCCGGCTCGCCGCCTCCCACCCGGCCCGGCAGAACCCGGGATGGGTGGTGACGTACGGCGGGAAGCTCTTCTACAACCCGGGGCTGCCCGAGGTCCGTGCCTTCGTCGAGGACGCGATGCTCGACGCGGTGGCGAAGTATCCCGTGGACGGCGTCCACTTCGACGACTACTTCTACCCGTACCCCGTGGCCGGGCAGAGCTTCGGCGACGACGACGCCTACGAGGAGTACGGCGGCGACTTCCCCGACCGGGCCGCCTGGCGGCGGGACAACATCGACCGGCTGGTGCGGGAGACGGCGGACCGCGTCAAGGAGATCCGGCCGAGCGCCCGTTTCGGCATCAGCCCCTTCGGAGTGTGGCGCAACGCCGCGAGCGACCCGCTCGGTTCGGACACGCAGGCGGGCGTGGAGACGTACGACGACCTGCACGCGGACACGCGGACGTGGGTGCGCGAGGGCTGGATCGACTACATCGTCCCGCAGCTGTACTGGAGCATCGGCTTCGCCGCCGCCGACTACGCGAAGCTGGTGCCCTGGTGGGCACAGGTCGCGCGCGGCAGCTCGACGCAGCTCTACGTGGGGGAGGCGCTGTACAAGGCCGGCGACCCGGCGCAGCCCGCCGCGTGGCAGCGGACGGACGAGCTGTCCCGGCACCTGACGCTGGCGGGGCGGTATCCGGAGGTGCGCGGGCACGTCTACTTCGCCGCCAGGGACGTGGCGGCCGACCGGATCGGGGCGATGGCGCGGGTGGTCGCCGACCACTACGGAGAGCCGGCGTCGCCCCCGCGCTGACTCACGGCCCGGTGGTGGTCTCCCTGTGCCGGATCTCCGTGTCGGGCCCCGGGGAGCACACGCCCTCGTGCCCGTCCTCGAACCGGACCCGGTACGGCGGGTTGCCCTCCTGGCCGAGCACTTCGACGATCTCGCCGACCTTGTCGTGCTGACCGACCACCCTGCCGTGCTGGACAAGCTGGTCGCCCACGGTTGCGCGCATCTGGGGCCTCCTCACGAAGTGCGGAGCAGCGGTCCATGGCCTGGGGCCCAGGCCGTCAGGCGCCTGCCGACGGGGGCCGTGCGCCGTTCCGCTCAGCCGCGTGATCGCTGTGTGACGGCGATGCAGACCAGCACCGCCGCGGCCGTCAGCGGGGCGGCGACCGTGAGGTGCTCGCCCAGCAGCAGCACCGACCACACCAGTGTGAGCAGCGGCTGGGCGAGCTGCAACTGGCTGGCCTTGGGGATGCCGACGGCCGCCATGCCGCGGTACCAGACGACCAGTCCGACGAACTGTGAGCCCGCCGCGACCCACAGCAGTCCGGTGACGCTGTGCGCGGTGAGCCGCACGGGTTCGTGCGCCAGGGCGAGCGCGGCGACGGGCACGGTCAGCGGAAGGCACAGCACCAGCGCCCAGCCGATCACCTGCCAGCCCGGCATGACCCGGGCCAGCCTCCCGCCCTCGGTGTAACCGGCCGCGCAGACCAGCAGCGCGGCCAAGAGGCACAGGTCGGCGGTGGTCAGGGCGCCGCCGCTCTGCTGCGCCGTGAAGGCCAGCACCGCCGCCGCGCCCGCGAGGGCGGCGACCCAGAACGTGCGCGAGGGGCGGGTGCCGACGCGCAGCGCGGAGAAGAGCGCCGTCGTCAGCGGGAGCAGGCCGACCACGACGGCGGCGTGCGCGGTGGTGGAGGTCTGAAGCGCCAGCGTGGTCAGCAGCGGGAAGCCGAGGACGACACCGGCCCCGACGACCGCGAGTCCCGGCCGGTGCCGCCGGGCGGGCAGCGGCACGCGCAGTGCCAGCAGACAGCCGCCCGCGATCATCGCGGCCAGGACGCTCCGGACGGCGACCAGCGACCAGGGCCCGAAGCCCTCCAGTCCCCACGCGGTGGCGGGGAACGTGAGGGAGAAGGCCACGACGCCGAGCGCGGCCTGGAGGGTGCCGAAGCCGGGACGCTTGGGTGCCGAGGCGGCGACTGCTATCGAAGGTGCGTCAGTAGCGCTACTCTCTACTCTCATGCAAGAGCGTAGCAGCGTAGGTGACCTCGCGGAACAGCTGCGGCGGGAGCTCGACCGCTACTCACCCGGTGGGAAGCTGCCGTCGAGCCGGGCGCTCGTCGAACGGTTCCGGGTGAGTCCCGTGACGGTGTCACGGGCCCTGGCGCAGCTGGCAGCCGAGGGCCTGGTCGTCACCCGGCCCGGCGCCGGCGCGTTCCGCGCGCAGACCCGGACGGCACCGGCCCCCGCCGGGGACACCTCTTGGCAGGAGGTCGCCCTCAGCGCCGACGGTGCCGCCGACCTCGTGCCACGCTCGGTGGACGCCTCCGGTGTGCTGGTGTCGCTGGCCGCGCCGCCGCCCGGCGTGATCGAGTTCAACGTCGGCTATCTGCACCCGTCGTTGCAGCCCGAGCGGGCGATGGCCGCCGCTCTCTCGCGCGCCGGGCGCCGTCCCGGGGCCTGGGGGCGGCCCCCCATGGAGGGGCTGCCCGAGCTGCGCGAATGGTTCGCGCGGAGCATCGCAGGCTCGGTCACGGCCGCCGAGGTGCTGGTCACCGCGGGCGGCCAGTCCGCGCTCACCACCGCCCTGCGCGCCCTCGCCCCGCCCGGCGCCCCCGTCCTGGTCGAGTCGCCGACGTACCCCGGCATGCTCGCCATCGCCCGGGCGGCCGGCCTGCGTCCGGTGCCCGTCCCGGTGGACGCCGACGGTGTGCGGCCGGAGCTGCTCGCGGACGCCTTCCGCGCCACCGGCGCCCCGGCCTTCGTCTGCCAGCCGCTCTTCCAGAACCCCACCGGCGCCGTGCTCGCGCCCGGACGGCGCGCCGAGGTGCTGCGCATCGCCCGGGAGGCGGGCGCCTTCGTGATCGAGGACGACTTCGCGCGGCGGCTCGTCCATGAGGACGCGGGGCCGCTGCCGCGCCCGCTGGCCGCCGACGACCCCGACGGCGTCGTCGTCCACGTCTCCTCCCTGACCAAGGCGACCTCGCCCAGTTTCCGGGTGAGTGCCCTGGCCGCTCGCGGACCGGTCCTGGAACGGCTGCGCGCCATCCAGGTCGTCGACACGTTCTTCGTGCCGCGCCCCCTCCAGGAGGCCGCGCTCGAACTCGTCGGCTCGCCCGCCTGGCCGCGCCACCTGCGGGCCGTCTCCGCCGAGCTGAAGGCCCGCCGGGACGCGATGACGGGCGCACTCGCCCTGCACCTGCCGGAGTTCTCCCTGCCCCGTGTCCCGTCCGGCGGCTACCACCTGTGGCCCCGCCTGCCCGACGGCACGGACGAGGCGGCCCTGACCTCCGCGGCCCTGCGCGCCGGAGTCGCCCTCACGCCCGGCCGCCCGTACTTCAGCGCCGAACCACCGGCCTCCCATATCCGCCTGAGCTTCGCCGCGGTCGCCGGGACCGGGGAGATCGCCGAGGGCGTACGGCGACTGCGCACGGCATGTGACGAGGTGCCGGCATAACCACTCGACGCGCGTCCGGGTGGCCTGCCAGCATCGCGGACATGACCGGCACGCCGAGCCTGCCCGAGGCTTACGAGATCTCCACCGACCCGACCCGTATCGACGCCGGACGGGTGCACCACTGGCTGTCCACCGACGCCTACTGGGCGCTGGGCCGGTCCAGGGAGAAGCAGGCCCGGGCGATCGAGGAGTCGCTCAACTTCGGCGTGTACGACAGGGTGTCGGGGCAACAGGTCGCGTACGCCCGGGTGATCACCGACCGGGCGACCTTCGCGTGGCTGTGTGACGTGTACGTCGATCCGTCGGTCCGCGGCAAGGGGATCGGAAGCGCGCTCGTGGGTGCCGTACGGGACGAGACGCGGTCGTACGGGGTGCGGCGGGTGCTGCTCGCCACCCAGGACGCGCACGGGGTGTACGAGAAGTTCGGGTTCGCGGCGCTGGAGCGGCCCGAGCGCTGGATGGCGCTCGTCTTCGGCCAGTGAAGGTCGGCACACCCTGGGTAACTCGTAGGTAACACCCCTTGACCTGCGCACTTGTGGACCTCACGATCGCCGCATGCCACTGAGGGTCACGTTCGTCGCCGCCGCACGCAGCTCCGCGCCGTTCGCCGAGCGTTTCGAGGACGACCGGCCGCTGGACCAGGCCGGCTGGGGTGAGGTGGAGCGTGCCGCCCGGGAACTGCTGCCGCTCGCCGCGGCGGAGCTGCGCTACTGTTCGCCGACCCCGCGCAGCCGGTCGACGGGCGAGGGGCTGGGGTATGCGCCGCTGGTGCAACTCGGCCTGCGTGACTGCGACATGGGCCGGTGGCGCGGGCTGACGCTCGGCGAGGCCATGGCCCGGGAGCCGGAGGCCGTGGACGCCTGGCTCGCCGACCCGCGCGCCACTCCGCACGGCGGCGAGTCCCTGGCCGACTTCATCACCCGTGTCGGCGGCTGGCTCGACACCCGGCCCGTCGAGGACGGCTGCCGGGTCGTGGCGGTGGCCGAGCCGTCCGTGATCCGGGCCGCCCTGGTCTATGTGCTCAAGGCGCCGCCCTCGACGTACTGGAACATCGACGTCCGCCCGCTGTCGACGACCTGCGTGACGGGCCGGGCGGGCCGCTGGAACCTGCGTTTCGACGGGGCGTCGGCTCACCTCTCGCGCGCGTAGCCGGTCGTCAGGACCAGGTCCTTGGCGGGGCCGCGGACCCGCCACACCGTCCGCCAGTGGTCCGCGTCGCGGACCGTGAACTCCCCGCGGTAGATGTCGGCCGCACAGGGATGGCCGGTGACATGCCGGCCGGACGTCAGGTCCAGGTCGTGGAACGGCCGTCCGTCGGCGAACCGCACGTGCGCCGTGCCGAGCGGACCCGGCAGGAAGCGCAGCGTCCGCTCGGCGGGCCGGGCGACGCCCTGCCAGACGAAGGTGCCGGACTCGTGGTGCAGCAGCCCGCCCGTCACCTGCGCGGAGCACCCGGTGCCGTCCTCCGGCAGCGGGCCGAACTCCGTGACATCGGTGAACTCTGTGACACCGGTGAACTCCCCCTCCGCGCCGCTCGCGAGATCCCGTACCGACCGTGACACCCGCCAGCGCCCGGCCAGATACGCCAGTACGTCCGGAACCGGCCAGAACTCGCTCATCCTGCCCCGCTCTCCGTCCCAGCCGTTGCTGCGCGACCCATTGACGCGCATCCGCCCCCTCCCTATCTTGCCGTTCGAAGTGCTGACCAGTGTCTGATATTTCGAACACTCCTCTACCAGAGAGCCGCGGAGTATCCATGCCAAGCACCGCCGCCCGCACCCGATGGAGACTCGGTCTCACGACCACCGCCCTCCTGACGGCAACAGCCCTCGTACCGGCCCCCGCGCACGCCGAGGACGTCACCGACTACGCGATCACGGTCCACCCGTCCGCCCAGGGCGCGAAAATCGACGACACGATGTACGGCGTCTTCTTCGAGGACATCAACCGGGCCGCCGACGGGGGTCTGTACGCCGAACTCGTGCAGAACCGCTCCTTCGAGTACTCCACCGCCGACAACGGCTCTTACACGCCCCTGACCTCCTGGACGGCCGGTGGCGCGGCCCAGGTCGTGAACGACGCGGGCCGGCTCAACGCCCGCAACCGCAACTACCTTTCCCTGGGCGCCGGCTCATCCGTCACGAACGCCGGCTACAACACCGGCATCAGGGTCGAGCAGGGCAAGAAGTACGACTTCTCGGTGTGGGCCCGCGCCGAGAGCGGCAGCACCCTCACCGTCGCGCTGAAGGACGCCGCCGGGACTCTCGCCACCGCCCGCCAAGTCGCCGTGAAGGGCGGCTGGGCCAAGTACAAGGGCACCTTCACCGCGACCCGCACCAGCAACCGCGGGCGCCTCGCCGTCACCTCGTCGCACGCCGCCGCGCTCGACGAGATATCGCTCTTCCCGCGCGAGACGTACAAGAACCAGCCGAACGGCCTGCGCAAGGACCTCGCCGAGAAGATCGCCGCCCTGAAACCGGGCTTCGTGCGCTTCCCCGGCGGCTGCCTCGTCAACACCGGCTCCATGGAGGACTACAGCGAGGCCTCGAACTGGCAGCGCAAGCGCAGCTACCAGTGGAAGGACACGGTCGGACCGGTCGAGGAGCGCGCCACCAACGCCAACTTCTGGGGCTACAACCAGAGCTACGGCCTCGGCTACTACGAGTACTTCCGCTTCTCCGAGGACATCGGAGCCATGCCGCTGCCCGTCGTCCCCGCCCTGGTGACCGGCTGCGGCCAGAACAAGGCCACCGACGACGAGGCGCTGCTCAAGCGGCACATCCAGGACACCCTCGACCTCATCGAGTTCGCCAACGGCCCGGCGACCTCCACCTGGGGCAAGGTCCGCGCGCAGATGGGTCACCCCAGGCCCTTCCACCTGACCCACCTCGGAGTCGGCAACGAGGAGAACCTCCCCAAGGAGTTCTTCGCCCGCTTCCAGCAGTTCCGGGCCGCGATCAAGGCGAAGCACCCGGACATCACCGTCATCTCCAACTCGGGCCCGGACGACGCCGGCACGACCTTCGACACCGCCTGGCAGCTCAACCGCGAGGGCAAGGTCGACATGGTCGACGAGCACTACTACAACAGCCCGAACTGGTTCCTCCAGAACAACGACCGCTACGACTCCTACGACAGGAACGGCCCCAAGGTCTTCCTCGGCGAGTACGCCTCCCAGGGCAACGCCTGGAAGAACGGCCTGTCCGAAGCCGCCTTCATGACAGGCCTGGAGCGCAACGCGGACGTCGTCAAGCTCGCCTCGTACGCCCCGCTGCTCGCCAACGAGGACTACGTGCAGTGGCGGCCCGACATGATCTGGTTCAACAACCGGGCCTCCTGGAACTCGGCCAACTACGAGGTCCAGAAGCTGTTCATGAACAACGTCGGCGACCGTGTGGTCCCCTCGGAGGCCACCACGACGCCGGACGTCAGCGGCCCCGTCACCGGTGCCGTCGGCCTGTCGACGTGGGCGACCAGCGCCGCGTACGACGACGTCAAGGTCACCTCGGCGGACGGCTCGACCCTGCTGAGCGACGACTTCTCCGGTGACGCCTCGAAGTGGAGGCACTCCGGCGCGGGCAGCTGGAGCATTCAGGACGGGGCGTACGTCCAGACCGACACCGCCGCCGAGAACACCCTGGTCACGGCGGGCGACCCGGCCTGGAAGGACTACGACCTGCATGTGAAGGCCACCAAGAAGTCCGGCAAGGAGGGCTTCCTCGTCGCCTTCGGCGTCAAGGACACCGGCAACTACTACTGGTGGAACCTCGGCGGCTGGAACAACACCCAGTCCGCGATCGAGCAGGCCGTGGACGGCGGCAAGGGCACCCTGATGACCAAGCCCGGATCGATCGAGACGGGCCGGGCCTACGACATCGACATCAAGGTGCGCGGCCGCCAGGTCACCCTCTTCCTCGACGGCAAGGAGTGGGGCAGCTTCAAGGACGACAAGCCCGCCGAGCCGTTCCGCCAGGTCGTCACCGAGGACGCCGGGACCGGTGACCTGATCGTCAAGGTCGTCAACGCCCAGTCGGCCGAGGCCCGTACGGCCGTCGACCTCGGTGGCGCCAAGGTCTCCTCCACGGCCCGGGTGACCACCCTGGCCGCCGACGAGGACGCCGTGAACACCGAGACGGACACCCCGGTGACGCCGGTGACGTCGACCTTCCGGGGCGTGGCGAAGAAGTTCACGTACACCTTCCCGGCGAACTCCGTCACGTTTCTGAGGATCAAGCAGAGGTAGGGCCGCCGGTGCGGGCCGCTGTCCCCCGGGCAACGGTCCGCACCGCGCGCCTCATCGCGAGCGGAGCCCGTCGCCGGTGTACCTCATGCCGCCGAGCCGTGACGCCCGCCGAGCGGCGCGGCGCGTGCTCTTCCTGGCGCGACGGGCCCGGGCGCGGCGGCGGGCGGGGTCAGCCGCGGGCCGTCCACCCCGGGACCGTCGGCAGCACCTTCTCCGCGACGCGCAGGAGCACCGCGTCGTCCGGCACCACTCCGTCCGCGCGCCACAGGGTGACGTCGAGGGAGCCGCCGCGGTCCTTCGGGCCCTGGGCCACGGTGAGGGCCCGGGCCGGAACGCCGGGACCGCTGTCGGCGTCGCCGCCGTCGAGCCGGAAGCTGATGCTGATGGTGCGGGTCGAGTAGAGGACCCCCGGGCGGCCCAGCACCTTCTTCCGGCGGGCGTCGCTCCCGAGCAGTGCTTCCGACCCGGTCACCGGCAGACCGTCGTAGGTCGCCGAGAGTGTCACGGTGTACGTCTCGAACTCGACCTGTGCCTGCGGGGTGGCGATGTCCTTGCCGCCGGCGGTCCCGATGGAGCTGTCGCTGCCCTGGGCGGTCTTCGCGATCTCGGTCGGCGTGCCCAGCAGCGCGGCCAGGTCGGACCGGTTCAGCGCCTCGCACAATTGCGCGCCGGAGAGGTGCTTGCCCTTCGGGCCCGGGGTCTCCCCGTCGGAGCAGGTGGCCGGCTTCGGCTCGCTCTCCGCGGCAGACGTCCGAGCGAGTCCCCAGAAGCCCGCGCCCAGCACCCCCACCAGAGCCACCGCCGCGAGCGCCTGCCCCCATGCGTTCGCGCTGCTCATGGGCGCGTCCATCTCCCCGGCCATGTCCCCCACCCGCCGTGATCCCCTGACATGTGCCCGGGGACCTTAACTTGTGGTCATGGTCAGGACAAAACCGGTTTCCGGCCGTCGCTGCTGTGACTGAGCGCTTCAAGCGGCGGGTGAGCGGCCGAGGTGGTCGGCGTCGCCAGGGTCCGTCCGGCGCATCTTGGCCGATGGTCGCCAGCAGGCGTGTGACCAGGGGATCGGGGTCGTTCTCGCGCCAGGCGACGGCCACTCGTGTGAGGGCGGTGCTGGGGTCGATCCTGTGGAAGGTGACGCCCTTGAGGCGGATCCGCCGGATGCTCGCCGGGGGCAGGGAGACGCCCAGTCCGCTTTCCACGAGGGCGCACACGGTCTGCCACTCCACCGCGTGCCGGCTACCTGCGGTAGGAACCCTGCTGCGGTGCTCAGCATCAACGACACGATGCGTGAGGTCCTGGGCGACCGACTGCCGGCCGAGGCCGGCGTTCGGCGTGCTGTCGGAGCTGCGCTCCCGGTACGGCGACGGCGCGGACCGGGCCGAACCCGCGCGACCGAAGGAGATCGCCGGAACGGCGGGACGACCCCCGGGGCCCGCCGCCCGCCAAAGGGGAGGAACCCCAGCCGACGTGCGGCTGGGGTTCCACTGGGTTGTGCGTGTCGGGCGGGTCAGCGCTGCAGGGTGAGGAGACCCGGCCGGTACGGCCACTTCAAGTAGTCGGTGCCGCTCGCGGTGGCGCCCCTGCCCTGGTAGAGGAACTGCAGGTTGCAGGGGTCGATGGTCTTGGTCTGGTCGGGGTTGTTGCGGACCAGGTCACCGTGGCTGATGTCGTTGGTCCAGGTGGCACCGCTGTTGGCCTTACCCGCGAAGGGGCTGCTCTCGCTGCCGGCCTGCACGGTCCACGGACCGTTCAGGCTGGAGGCGGTGAACGACCGGAAGTAGCGCCCGTTCGCGCCCTTCGCCTCGACGATCATGAGGTACTGGTTCTGGCCCTGGACCTTGTAGACCTCCGGAGCCTCGAACAGCCTGGCCTCGGTGTCGCTCAGGACCGTCGTGTACGACGAGCCGAAGTTACCGGGGAAGTTCCCGATCGGCATGCTCGCCTTGTAGATCTTGCCGTTGTCACCGGCGAAGAACAGGTGCATCTCCTTGTCGTCGGCGATCAGGGTCTGGTCGATCGGGCCGGTGGGGGAGTTGTCGGTGCTGGGCAGGGTGCCGGTGAACAGCGGCTGCGGCGCGGACCAGCTGTTGGGGTTGGTGGGGTCGGTCGACGTGCGGTAGTTGAAGGGCCAGCCGCCGGCCCACTGGGAGGCCATCACCCAGATGTTCTTGGGCGCGAAGTAGAACAGCGTGGGCGCCACCGCGCCCTGGCTCATGGCGGTCTGGGGGGCCGTCGCCATGTCCGACCAGTTCGTGAAGGCACCGAAGCCCATCGAGCGCCAGTTGCTGCCGTCGGAGTACGTCCCGTAGACCAGGTGCTTGCCGTTGTGCGTCACGGTGGTGAAGTCCTTCAGCGCGGGCCACCCGTTCGCCGGCTGCGCCAGAGCGCCGGTCGAGGTCCACCGGTACGTCGACGGCAGAGAACACGTGGTGCCCGACGCGGACAGGCCGGACCACTTCTGGTTGCTGCCGCCGTTGCACGTCGCGATCTCCACCGCAGTGCCGTTGGCGGTACCGGAACCCGCGACGCTCAGGCACAGCCCTGACTCCACGCCGACGACCGTGCCGTCGGCGTTCACCCGCCACTGCTGGTTCGTACCGCCGTTGCAGTCCCAGATCACCGGCCGGGTTCCGGACGTGGTGGCGTGACCAGGGACGTCCAGACACTTGTTGCCGTACACAGTCAGCTGGTTGCTGTCCGTCAGCGTCCACTGCTGGTTGTTCCCGCCCCAGCAGTCCCAGATCTGGGTGCTGGTGCCATTGGTCTGACTGGCGCCCGGCACGTCGAGACACCGGTTGGAGCCGACGCCGCGCAGGGCGCCACTGCTGGCCGCCTGGGCGGTCGGAGTGGCGACCAGCAGCGCCGCCAGCGAGACCAGGGTCGCGGTCGTGGCGGCGAGCACCGCGGACGGACGTCTGCGGCTGAAGCTGAGTCTGTGCATGGGGACCTCGTTTTTCTGAGTGCGCGGCTCTGCCGGCCCCTCGGAGGCTGTGCGAATGTCGGTGCGGCACGACTTCGCATTTGTTCGCAATTTCGAACGCAGATCGAAGTATCGAGCAAGTGGATAATAAAGATCCGGCCACCGGCGTCAATACTTCTCACGGAATTCACGAGCCGGAAAAGTCACGAGCCGGAAGAAGGCCTAGTACCGCAACGGTGCTTGTTCTGAGTGCTGGGCGGTTTTCAGGGGCTGTGTCCGTGTCGTTTGTAGTGGCTGATGAGGGCCTGGTGCCGGCGTCGTCGTCGCCAGGGGCCCAGTCCAAGATCCGTCGGCCATGGGCTCCTTCACCGCAGGACCGGCGTTTCCATTTCTGCCGCGGCAGGCCGGGAAACAGCTCGGGCATGGGATGGTCGATGAACCAGCGGGTGACGACGGTGTCGTGCCGGGTGGTGGCCATGACGTGGAAGACGTCCGCCTGCTCCAACTCGAACCGCCAGCCCTTGCTGTAGCCGTATGCGGCGTCCGCCGTGACCCAGCTGAACGGGATCTTGTCGGCGATGGCCCGGCGGACCATCGCCTTGGCCATGGCCACCTTCGTCTCGAAGCCGATGGCGTCGTCGATGCCGGCTCGCCGGCAGCGGTCCCGGTCGTCCGTCCAGGACGTGGGCAGATACAACCGCCGGTCGATCAGCGTGCGGCCGCGGCCGGTGGCGTAGGCGAGGAACACCCCGACCTGGCAGTTCTCGGTGCGCCCGGCGGTGCCGGAATACTGCCGCTGGACGCCGGCCGAACGGCTGCCCTTCTTCAGAAACCCGGTGTCGTCGACGATCAGGACGGCATCCCGGTCACCGAGGTGTTCCACGACGTAGTCACGAACGTTGTTCAGAACCGCGTCAGCGTCCCACTCGATCCGATTCAGCAACCGCTGGATGCGATCGGGACCCGTGTGCCCGGCCTCCTCCGCCAGCGTCCAGCCGTTCTTCCGCTACAGCGGCGAGGATCGGCACGACCGGGGTGCCGGTCATGGTCAGGGGGGTGCCCAGGGTCAGCAGGATCACGGCTCGGATGACGACCTTGGCGACGGCCTGGCGGCCGGCCGTACCGGTCTCGGCGTGCGGCGCCCGGTGATGAGGGACCGCGATGCCGGCCAGGACGGCGAACAGGGCGGAGGAGCGGCCTGCGCCAGCTAGATCAGGATGCCGATGACACCGCCCTGATCCTGGGCGGTGCCGACATGGACCGCGTACATGCCGACAGACGGCCAGGCCACGGGCCGGGTCCAGCCCGATCAGCCGGCCCACCCCGGGCGCACCGGTCGAGGTCTCACCACGCTCACGGCCAGGGGACGCGGCGTCGGCCGGGAGCAGCGCGGAGTCCGGGGGATGGGTCATGACCCTCAGGCTGGAGGCCGGCCGATCATGGACCATCCGGCAGAAGGCCGCCGTGTCCCTGCCGACTGGTGGGTGCTACCCCGCCGTGTGGCTGGAGCTGCCGCTCGACGGGCCACCGGGACCGATCGGGGCTTTAGGGTCGAGTCGGCATGGGCCGGACGGCATGAATGAAGGTGAGGCGGAGCACGTGATCCGGGTAGTGGTGGTCGACGACGAGGCACTGGTCCGCTCGGGCTTCGAACTCATTCTGAACGCGTCCGAGGACATCGAGGTCGTCGCGACCGCGAGCGGCGGCGAAGCCGTCGGGACTATCCGCCGGGAGCGGCCCGACGTGGTGCTGCTGGACATACGGATGCCGGACGTCGACGGGCTCACCGTCCTGCGCGAGCTGCGGAAGGCGCCGGACGCTCCGGTCGTGGCGATGCTGACCACCTTCGACGCCGACGAGTACATCCTGACCGCGCTGCACTCCGGCGCGGCCGGCTTCCTCCTCAAGGACACCGAGCCGGAGCAGCTCGCCCACCTGGTGCGCACCCTGGCCGCGGGCGGCGTCGTGCTCTCCCCCAAGGCGTCACGGAGCCTGTTGCACAGCCACCCCGGCACCGAGGCGGCCGTCGACGAGGACGCGGCACGGGTCCGGCTGCTCACCGCACGTGAACGCGACGTCCTCGTCCTGGTGGCGGAGGGACTGTCGAACGCCGACATCGGCGCGCGCATCCACCTGGGTGCCGGCACGGTCAAGGACCATGTCAGCGCCATCCTCACCAAGCTCCGGGTGTCGAGCCGGGTGCAGGCCGCGCTGCTGGCACAGCGGGCCGGACTGCTCGACGAGCACGCGCGGGAGGCAGGCCGATGAGCCGCCCACGCACCATGTGGCGGCGGCTTCCCACGCCGGTCACCGACCTCGCCCTGGTGGCGGTGGCGGCCGTGGATGTGTGGCTCAACATGGTGGAGCACACGCCCCTCGTGCTCGCGCTGGCCGCTGTCGGCTGCACCGCGCTGGCCTTCAGGCGCCGCTTCCCGCTCGGCGTGTTCCTGCTGACCCTGCCCGTCGCGCTGATGCAGGATGTCGCCGTCGCTGTGCTCGCGGCGCTGTTCACCCTGGCCGAACGCTCCCGAAATCGCCGTCTCCTCGCCATGTGCGTCGCCTTGGCCGCCGTCGCGAGCAGTACTCCGTGGCCCCTGGCCGAGGTCGACCGGACCATGACACTGGTCTTCTTCGTGTACGGCCTGGCGACCGCCGCGGCCCCGGTCCTCTTCGGCCAGCTTCTCCAGGCGCAACGGGACCTGGCGCGGCGGCTGGCCGAGATCGAGGAGGCCAGGGAGCATGAGCGGGCCCTGCATGCCCAGGCAGTGCTCGCCCGCGAACGCGCCCAGCTGGCCCGCGAGATGCACGACGTCGTCTCCCACCAGGTCAGCCTGATCGCCGTACGGGCCGGGGCGCTTCAGGTCGCCACCAAGGACGCGGACGCCAAGGAAGCCGCCCGCACGATCCGTTCGCTGAGCGTCACCACGCTCGACGAACTACGCACCATGGTCACGCTGCTGCGCGCCTCCGGCGGCGACGCCACCGAGCTGACGCCTCAGCCCACCCTGGCCGACCTGCGCAACCTGGTGGAATCAGGCGGCCCTCACGTGGAGGTGTCGGGTGAGCTGCCGCCCACCGTGGGCACACCCGCGCAACGGGCCCTCTACCGTACGGTCCAGGAAGCGCTGACCAACGTCCGCAAGCACGCCCCCGGCGCCAGAGCGCGCGTCGAGCTGTGGCAGGACGGCGACGGCATCGGAGTGACCATCACCAACACCCCGCCCACCCGCCCTTCGCTGCCCCTGCCCGGTTCGCAGCAGGGCTTGGTCGGTCTGCGGGAACGGGCCGACATTCTGCACGGCACCCTGGAGACGGGCCCGACCGCGGAGGGCGGCTACCGGGTGCGGCTGCGCATTCCCCTCAGCACGGACTGACCGAGCAGGCCGCCGGGCCGCACAGCCGCCGCCCGGCCGCCTGCCACGGCACGCCACCCCATGCTGTGCCGTGGTGGTGACTGGATGAGCCCATCGATCACGTCCAGACCTCATGCCGCGAACCGCGGTTCCGCTCGTCCGCCGCCCGGGGCGGGATGTGTCCTGTCGCGGGCCCCTTCAGACCGGTGTCGAGTCCTCGGTCCGTCGGCTGATCCGCGTGGATCTCGTACGCTCGCCGACGCCCTGGCCGGCCTCAGCGCCTGACGGAGGCCGGACAGGGGACGGCCAGGGGCCGATACGCGGCCGACGACATCGGCCCCTCAGCGGCATCCGCGACATCGCCGCGTCACTTCAGCAGGGTGCTGACCAAGGCGACGGCCATTCCCACAAGCGCGTCGATACCGCCGATCCTGACGGCTCGTCCCCACGTCCGGCCCGCGGCCCGGGCGGCGAGCACGCCCCAGCCCAGCAGCAGGACGGTGTTGATTCCGAAGGCGACGTACTCGATGCCTGTGGAGCGCCACCAGCCAAGGCCCGCCCCCCACAGCACCAGCGTGGTGGGCAACGCTGCCACTACCAGTGGCCATTCGGCGAGCACGGCACGCACCACACCCCGTACGCCGGGATGACCCTGCGCGTCGCGGTGGGCGATCTGGTGGGCGTAACCATGGGCCAGGGCCGAGGCGAGGGCGGTGAACAGGACCCATAGGGCGTCGTCCATGCGTGCCGCTCGAGTCGTCTCGCCGAACTGCGTGAGCGCGGCGACGGCCGAACTCGACACCAGGAGCCCGTACACGCCGCCGAACAGCGCGGCCGGCTGGGCCAGCCAGTCCCACACCGCGCCTCTGCAACGGATGGCGGACTCGGTGCGCATACAGGGCCTTTCACGGTCTTGGTTTGCGTGGGTGCCGGTGCTTGGGGTGGCCCGGCCGGGAACGCGGCAGTGGACGACCGGACACCCTGCGTGTGGTGCGTCATCGCGCGGGGGCGAGGAACTGGGTGGCCGCCAGGTGCGCGTACAGCCGGTCCTGGGCCACCAGTTCCTCATGGGTGCCCACGGCCCGGACATGTCCGCCGTCCATGACGACAATCCGGTCGGCACCCGTCACCGTCGACAGACGGTGGGCCACCACCAGCACGGTGGCCTCGCGAGCCACCTGCGCGACGACGTCCCGCAGCGCCAGCTCGTTGACGGCATCGAGCTGCGAGGTCGCCTCGTCCAGCAACAGCAGGCGTGGCCTGCGCAACAGGGCGCGGGCGATGGCGACGCGCTGCCGCTCACCGCCCGACAGCTTCGAGCCGCGGTGTCCGACCGGGGTGTCCAGGCCGTGGGGCAGGCGCTCGACGAGGGTGTCGAGCCTCGTGCGGGCCAGGACGTCGCGGATGTCGTCGTCCGTCGCGCCGGGCGCCGCGAAGACGAGGTTCTCGCGGAGCGTGCCGGCCAGCACCGGGGCGTCCTGCTCCACGTACCCGATGGCGGACCGTAGCTCGGACAGGGACCAGTCCCGTACGTCCTTGCCGTCGACCAGGACCCGGCCGCCGGTGGTCTCGTGGAACCGCTCGAGGAGTGCGAACACCGTCGACTTGCCCGCACCGGAAGGGCCCACGAAGGCCGTCATCCCGGTGCCCGGTACCTCGAAGCTCACCTGCTGATGGACGTACGGCTGGCCAGGTCGATAGCGGAAGGACACGTCCTCGAAGCGGACCGACGCCGGACCCGGGACCGGTGCCCCCTGCCTGGGCAGGGCGCCCGTCCGACGGTCGGGCGACTCCGTCGCCAGGCGTTCCACCTGCGCGATCCGGGACAGCGCGGCCGCCCCCTCCTGATAGGAGGACCCGGCTTCGATCAGCGTGGACACCGGCTCGATCAGGTAGAAGAGGTACAGCAGGAAGGCGATGAGGGTGGACACGGGGATCTCCCCGGACGCCACCCGCGCCCCGCCGACCGCGAGCACCGCGAGGAAGGCCAGCTGGACGGCGAGTTCGTCGGCCGAGCCCGCCGCGGCCTCCCACTTCGCGCTCTTCACGCCGTGCCGCCACGCTCGCCGCGCCGCCGCCTCCACCCGGTCGGTCTCCCGCTCCTCGGCGCCGGACGCCTTGACCGTGCGAAACGCCCCCAGAGCCCGCTCCAGCGCGACGGAGACCTCCCCGACCGCCTCCTGTGCCCGCTCCGTGGCCCGCGCGATCTTCGGCATCACCAGCGCGACGGCCCCGCCGATCAGCACGACCACCCCGAGCGTCACACCCAGCAGCACGAGGTCCAGGAACGCCATCATGACGATCGCCGCGACGAAGGCCACCGCGCCAGAGGCCGCGGAGACGACCGCCTGGGTACTGACCGCCCGCAGCAGCGTCGTGTCGGAAGTGATCCGGGACATCAGATCGCCCGGCGGGATCCGCTCGAACTCCGCGATCCGCAGCCGTAGCAACCGCCCCACCAGGGTGCGCCGCGCGGCCAGGACCACCGACTCCGCCGTCCGCTCCAGCACATACGCGCCGAACGCCTCGACCGCCGTGCCCGCCACCACCAGCACGGTGAGCGCGATCAGGATCCCGGCGATGGTCTCACCCGAGGCGAGCCGGTCCACCAGCATCTTCGTGGCCAGCGGTTGGAGCAGTCCCCCTGCGGCCCCGACCAGGGCACACAGCAGACCGAGGACGACGGCCCACCGGTGCGGCCGCACATACGCGTACAGCGCCCTGGCCGTCTCCCGGGCGGATAGAGACGTCTCATGGGGCTCATCCGTCGTCGGGGCGGATGCGGTGTTCACGAAATTCCTTTCTTCTGCCCTCCGCCCGGCACCGCGTCGGCGGCGCCGGCCGGACCGGGCGTGATCGTGTGCCGGCTCAGCGGACGAGTCCGACTGTGCTCGTGGCGAAGGCGCGCACCAACGCTTCGGGGACCTCAGGACGCACGACGAGCAGGACGAGGGCGCCCGCCGCCGGCAGCAGGCCGAGGAACTCCGCAAACCCGCCCCTCTGGACGGCGTCACGGCCCGGCACGTCGGCCCGTGACGCGAGAAGGGCGTCGGGCTCCTCGTGTCGCGCACGGTGTGTCATGCCTCCAGCCTGGAATCCCGGCCTCCGTGCGCCCATCCGGCAACCGTCGGGTCCACCCCCGCCGAGTGGCTGAAGAAGATCGTCGGCGAGTCGCACCGGTTCGCACCGGACAGGTCGGAAGTAAGACTCCGCCGGTCGGCGGGGCGGCACCCGCCGACCGGCGGGGCCGTTACCGAAGCCTGCCGGATGGCCTCCCGCCCGGCGGCGACGCGAGAGTCTCCACATGCCACAGACACCAACGACATCGCAGGGCACGTCAGCCCCGCAGGAGAACTCGCCTCCGCGGCCCCGGACCTCCCTCGAGCCCGCTGCGCCGGCCTCGGCCGGTCCCTCGATGGGACGACTCGTCGGGGTGGACCTGGCCCGTGCGCTGGCGGTGTTCGGCATGTACATCGTGCACATCGGCCCCCCGCTGTCCGCCACGACCGGCGTCGCCAGCTGGATCCGCTACATAGCGGACGGCCACTCCTCGGTCCTGTTCGCCACCCTCGCCGGGTTCTCACTGATGCTGCTCGCCGGCCGCCGCGAGCCCAAGACCGGCCTGGCCGGCCGGCAGGCGAAGGCCAGGATCGCGATCCGCGCCGTGGTCCTGCTGGCGCTGGGCACCGCAATGGCGATGGAGTACGGGGGAGTGATCATCCTCGGCTTCTACGGTGTCTACTTCCTCCTCGCCCTGCCCCTGGTGCGACTGAGCGCCAAGACGCTCGCGATCATCGCGGCCGCTTTCGCCCTCGTCACACCGCAGCTGGCGTTCGCCCTGAACTCGCTGCTGACTCCGTCGGTCCAGGAGAGCATCAACGCCTACGACCCGCTCCGCCGCCTCAGCGAGGTGGGAGTGCTCGATCTGCTGCTCACCGGCTTCTATCCGGCGCTCACCTGGATGTCGTTCGTGATCGCAGGCATGGCGCTGGGCCGCCTCGACCTGTCCTCCAGCACTGTCCGGCGGCGCCTGGCCGCAGTCGGTGCCTCCCTCACCGTGGCCGCGTACGGCATGTCCTTGCTGCTCGCCGGCAAGAACGCGCTGAGGAGCACGGCGGAAGACGGGTCGTCGTCCGGCGGCTCCGGTTCGATGCCCCCCGGCAGCGGTTCGATGCCCCCCGACGGCGGGTCGTTCCCCGATATGCCGGCGTCGTCGCTCCTGTCGGCCGGGCCGCACAGCGGCACCACGTTCGACATCATCGGCAGCGTCGGAGTCGCGATCCTCGTGATCGTGGGCGCGACGGTGCTGATGGACCGCCTGCCGCGACTGCGCCGTCTGGCGAAACCGGTCATCGCCGTGGGCACCATGTCCCTGACCGCCTACGTCGGCCACTTCGTCGCACAGTCCGTGCTGTCCACGCCCGCCGAAACCAGCACTCAGCAGTCGTGGTTGCCGCTGATCATGTACGTCCTCGGGGCGATCGTGTTCGCCACTGTCTGGTCCCGCTTCTTCCGCCGCGGCCCCCTGGAGTACCTGCTCAACGCCGCCACCAAGCCGGCGAAGCACATCCGATAACACCCGGCCGGGTGGGACGCCTCCACGCCCCACCCGGCCTGGACCGCTCACGGATCCAGCAGAACGCATAGTCTTCGCAGGCTTCCACCCGTAAGCCCTGTTCGTCGCCGAAAGGTGCACCGAGGGCCGCCAATCCCTGTGCATACCGACTCAGCCCACCACCGAACCAGCGACAGCAGCACACCAGTTGCGCTGTGCGGTCCTGTGCTGCTGCAGGGGCAGGGGCAGGGGCAGGGGCCGTGCGCTGCCGGCGGAGTTGCCGGTTTCCAGGGGCATCTGGTGGACGACGTGGATGAGGGCTGCGCGGTCGGCGCGGAGTTCGGCGAGCTCGTCTTCGTCTGCTGCGCGGAGTTCCTCGAGTCACGAACGCACCCACCCGTGCTGGACGGGGTGGTGCTTGGGCTCCACCAGCCCATGGAGACTCGGCACGGCTTCCATCGTCGGCGAGTAGGCGAACCCCACCCGCTCCGCACCGTCGGCAGGGACCCGGAACACGATCGTCATGACCCGTCATCCTTGCCGCACGGCGTCCGCGACGGGAGCCGCGCCGCGTTCTCGGTCTTCGGCCCACCCCGATGCCGTGAGCGTGTGCAGGACGGCTCGATGACGGACAACTGGTGCAGCGCCGTCTCGAGCTCGAAGCGCCCGCGCCGAAGGACGTGGCTCAGCCGCCGGGGATGTTGTGACGCCTCACCAGGAGGTCGTCGTCCCGCATGCTGGAGGGTGGCGGCGGTCAGTCAGGCGTTCCCGCGCCGATGACCACGGCGTCGGTCGTCGGGCTCACTGTTCGGCGGCCTCTTGGGCGATCTTCTCGAACTGGGCGCCCATGGCCTCCGACAGCGCGTGGGCGGCCGACAGCGGGCGCACCATCACCGTGAAGTCGTCGATCTTGCCGTCCTCGTCGAAGTGCAGGAAGTCGCAGCCCTGGAGCTTCTTTCCGGCGACGCTCGCGGTGAAGACGAACGCGTGGTCGCGGCCGTCGGGGTTCGCGATCTCCCGGACGTAGGTGAAGTTCTCGAAGACCTGTGTCACGGCGCGCAGGATCGCGGTGGTGATCGCCTTGCCCGGGTACGGCTTGAAGGCGACCGGGCTGGTGAAGACGACGTCGTCGGCCAGAAGGGCGGCCACGGCGTCCAGGTCACCGTTCTCGACGGCCTTGCGGAAGGGATGCATGATCGACCTCTATACTCAACGAGTTGCATAGGTGTAGAGGAGGGTAGAGGCGACTCCGATTCTTGTCGAGGGTGCGGCGCTCCGGGAGTGCTCATCATTGAATACTCGCTGGGCCGTACCGTGCTCCCATGGCATTGCGGAACGCGGTGATGGCCGCGCTGCTGGAGGGCGAGGCGTCCGGTTACGACCTCGCGAAGGGCTTCGACGCGACGGTCGCGAACTTCTGGGCGGCGACGCCTCAGCAGCTCTATCGGGAGCTGGAGCGCATGGAGGCCGAGGGGCTGGTCACGGCTCGCCTCGTCGAGCAGCGGCGTCGTCCCAACAAACGGCTGTTCTCTCTGACGGAGGCTGGGCGGGAGGCGGTGCGCGCATACACGGCCGAGCCGCCGGGTCGGCCCGCGGTCATCAGGGACGAGCTGCTGGTCAAGGTGCAGTGCGCGGACGCCGGCGACGTCGAGGCGGTGCGCGCCGCCGTCGTCGAACGCATGGAATGGGCCACGGCCAAGCTGGCCCGCTACGAGAGAATCCGGCAACGACTGCTGGGCGGCCGCTCGGAGGAGGCGTACTTCGCCGAGGCCGAGCGTATCGGCCCGTACCTCACTCTGCTGCGCGGGATGTCGTTCGAGCGGGAGAACCTCCAGTGGGGCGACATGACGTTGCGCAGGCTCGACCAGCGCGCCAAGATGGTTACTCAAAAAAGTGAGTAGAGTGGTGGCTCTTCCGGTGATCGCGAGAAGGAGTCAGCCGCTCATGTCAGGCACTGAGACCCGCTACCTGCGCTTCGTGGCCCTGGGCGACAGTCACACCGAGGGGGTGGGCGACGGCGACGATCTGACGGGCCTGCGCGGGTGGGCCGACCGGCTCGCCGAGCACCTGGCTCGCCACAGCCCGCAGCTCCAGTACGCCAATCTCGCGGTACGGGGCCGTCTGGCGGGGCAGGTCCACGCGGAGCAGTTGCCCGCGGCGCTTGCGCTACGGCCGGACTTCGCGACGGTCGTGGCCGGAGTCAACGACATGCTGCGCCCCCGCTTCGATCCGGATGAGGTGGCCGCGCATCTGGAGGCGATGTTCGCCGCGCTCACCAGCCAGGGGGCGCGCGTGGCGACGCTCACCGTTCCCGACATCGCGCGCGTCACTCCACTGGCCCGTCCGCTCCGGCCGCGTCTTGAGGCGCTGAACCACCGCGTTCGCGCGGCGGCGCACCGGCACGGTGTCGTCGTCGCCGACGTCACCCTGTATCCGGTGGCCACGGATCCACGTCTGTGGAGTCAGGACCGCCTCCACTCGAGCCCACTCGGCCACCAGCGGATCGCCGCGGCGCTCGCTCACTCGCTCAACCTGCCGGACACTGACGACTCCTGGACGCACCCGTTGCCCGTCCTGCCTGTTGGTCGGGCACGATTCTTGCGTGCCGCGTCAGCCGAGGTGCGCTGGGTCGCCGGATTCCTGGGTCCGTGGATCGGCAGGCGCGCGCGTGGGCGTTCCTCCGGAGACGGTCGCGTGGCCAAACGCCCGGACCTCCTGTCCGTCGGCAGCTCCGGCCAGCACTTCGGCCGTGCCTTCCAGCGTGGACAAGAGCCCTCCGTCGATCTGGCAGACGCCTCGGAGTAGCGAGATCCGCTGGTCCGAGCACGAGTAGCGGTCGGTGCTTGCCCGAGTCGGGAACGACGAACGATGCCCACTACGTCCTTCAAGAGGAGAGGGCGGCATCGCCGGCCAGGCGCACCAGTCCAGGCCGCATCCTCGCTTTCCGGTCCGGGGAACGGTTCTGACTCCCGGCTCACGGCAGATTCCCTGCCGGCCGCCCATCCCTGTAATCAACTCCGTTCGTTTTATTGACATCTCACTCGGAATACCTACCGTTGGGAGCGCTCCCATGACAGCCTTGCAACTGGAAGGAGTCCCCCCACATGCGCAAACAGAGTCCGTTAGCCGGACGTTTGTCGCCCCTCCGCCGGCCTCTCCAGGCGTTCGTCATGCTGTTCGCCGTGGTTGTCGGCGCACTCACCTGGTCGGCCCCCGCCCAGGCTCACGGCACCGTCGTCGGCCCCGCCACCCGCGCGTACCAGTGCTGGAAGACGTGGGGCAACAACCACACGAACCCGGCCATGCAGACCCAAGACCCCATGTGTTGGCAGGCCTTCCAGGCCAACCCCGACACCATGTGGAACTGGATGAGCGCGCTCCGCGACGGCCTCGGTGGCCAGTTCCAGGCACGGACCCCCGACGGGACGCTCTGCAGCAACAACCTCTCGAGGAACGCCAGCCTGAACAAGCCCGGACCGTGGAAGACCACCACCGTCGGCAACAACTTCTCGGTCCACCTGTACGACCAGGCGTCCCACGGTGCCGACTACTTCAAGGTCTACGTGAGCAAGCAGGGCTTCAACCCCAAGACGCAGACCCTGGGCTGGAGCAACCTCGACTTCATCACGCAGACCGGCCGCTTCGCCCCGGCGCAGAACATCACGTTCCCCGTCCAGACCTCCGGCTACACCGGACACCACATCCTGTTCGTGATCTGGCAGGCCTCGCACCTGGACCAGGCCTACATGTGGTGCAGCGACGTGAACTTCGGCTGAGCCGCAAAGCACGCACACGACACCGGCCTCTGCCGGGCGCCGGTAACCCGCCGTCCGGCCGACCGAGCCCCGTCGGGGCAGGGCCCCATGTGGTCACCCTGCCCCGACGGGGCTTCCTGCGTTCCTCACTTGACTCTGCCGGGGATCTTGGATGGTCGGACTCAACTGGATCATGGCTTCGGAGCGGGCGGGCAGGGTTTCGTAGTCGCGGGCCAGGAAGTCATGCGTCCTGCCCGTTGGCGTCATCACCTCAAGCCCAGGGCGATGACGCTGCTTCGCACGCCAGGTGAACCCCCGCATCGGCCGGGACGACAGCACCGGCACGTGAGCCATGTCCCAGACCGGCCGGCAGACCTCGCCGGCACCCACACGCCACGACGTGCTCCACCGGCGCAACCGCCGTCCCCGAGCAGCAGCCGATCCCGCACGCCGGCAGCCGCGTCGTAGGCCGTGACGAGCTGGTCCAGATGACTTGAGCCCGACGGAATCTTCGCCCTCGCTGCCTCACGCGCCAACAGCAGCACCGCCCGACCGGCAGCGGGGGCCATTCTTCGACTGTGATCGCTACGCACCGTTACGGAAGCAAGATCCGCCAACTGGCGTGCTCGTCCGCCAACTAAAATTCGCGGTCGCGGCAGTGGCCACCGCACGCCATGAATGGGATTGCATAAACGTGCAGAGAAACGTATAGTCATGCCCTCTAAGGAGGAGGATCCATGGCGGTACGTGCGGCAGTGGCCGGAGCGAGTGGGTACGCGGGCGGGGAACTGCTGCGTCTGCTCCTGGCGCACCCCGAGGTCGAGATCGGCGCCCTGACCGGCAACTCGAACGCGGGGCAGAAGCTCGGTGCGCTCCAGCCGCACCTGCTGCCCCTGGCCGGCCGAGTACTCCAGGAGACCACCCCGGAGGTCCTCGCCGGCCACGACGTCGTCTTCCTCGCGCTGCCGCACGGGCAGTCCGCCGCCGTCGCCGAGCAGCTCGGCCCGGACGTACTCGTCGTCGACATGGGCGCCGACTTCCGGCTGACGGACGCCGCCGCCTGGGAGAAGTTCTACGGCTCGTCGCACGCCGGAACCTGGCCCTACGGCCTTCCCGAACTGCCGGGTGGCCGCGCCGCGCTGGAGGGGTCCAAGCGCATCGCGGTGCCCGGCTGCTACCCGACCGCCGTCTCCCTCGCCCTCGTCCCGGCGTACGCGGCGGACCTGGCCGAGCCCGAGGCCGTGATCGTCGCCGCCTCCGGCACGTCCGGCGCGGGCAAGGCGCCCAAACCGCACCTGCTGGGCAGCGAGGTCATGGGCTCGATGTCCCCCTACGGCGTCGGCGGCGTGCACCGGCACACCCCCGAGATCACCCAGAACCTCAGCGCGGCCGCGGGGCAGCCGGTCTCCGTGTCGTTCACGCCGACCCTCGCGCCCATGCCCCGCGGCATCCTCGCCACGTGCAGCGCCAAGGCCGCCGACGGCGTCACGGGCGAGTCGCTGCGCACCACCTACGAGAAGGCGTACGCCGACGAGCCGTTCGTGCACCTGCTCCCCGAGGGACAGTGGCCCGCCACGGCGTCCGTCTACGGTTCGAACGCCGTTCAGGTGCAGGTCGCATACGACGAGGCCGCCGGGCGGATCATCGTGATCAGCGCCATCGACAACCTCACCAAGGGCACCGCGGGCGGTGCCGTCCAGAGCATGAACATCGCCCTGGGTCTCGACGAGACCACCGGACTTTCCACGATCGGAGTCGCACCGTGAGCGTCACGGCAGCCAAGGGATTCACGGCGGCGGGCATCGCCGCCGGGATCAAGGAGAACGGCAACCCGGACCTGGCCCTCGTGGTCAACAACGGGCCCCGCCGCGCCGCCGCCGGCGTCTTCACCTCCAACCGTGTGAAGGCCGCGCCGGTCCTGTGGTCCGAGCAGGTGCTGAAGAGCGGCCAGGTGTCCGCCGTCGTCCTCAACTCCGGCGGCGCCAACGCCTGCACGGGCTCCAAGGGCTTCCAGGACACCCACGCGACGGCCGAGAAGGCCGCCGAGGTCCTCGGCCGGGGCGCCATCGAGGTCGCCGTCTGCTCCACCGGCCTCATCGGCGTGCTGCTCCCCATGGACAAACTGCTCCCGGGCGTCGAGACGGCCGCCGAGGCGCTCAGCGAGCACGGCGGCGAGAAGGCCGCCATCGCCATCAAGACCACCGACACCGTCCACAAGACGTCCGTCGTCACCAAGGACGGCTGGACCGTCGGCGGCATGGCCAAGGGCGCGGGCATGCTGGCCCCCGGCCTCGCCACCATGCTCGTCGTCCTCACCACCGACGCCGACCTGGACGACGGGGTGCTGGACAAGGCCCTGCGGGCGGCCACCCGCACGACCTTCGACCGGGTCGACTCCGACGGCTGCATGTCCACCAACGACACCGTGCTGCTGCTCGCCTCCGGCTCGGCCGGGGTCAGCCCCGGCTACGAGGAGTTCGCCGAAGCCGTACGGCAGGTCTGCGACGATCTCGGCCAGCAGCTCATCCGGGACGCCGAGGGCGCCAGCAAGGACATCAAGGTCGAGGTGATCAACGCCGCGACCGAGGACGACGCCGTCGAGGTGGGCCGCTCCATCGCCCGCAACAACCTCCTCAAGTGCGCCCTCCACGGCGAGGACCCCAACTGGGGCCGCGTCCTCTCCGCGATCGGCACCACGCGGGCCGCCTTCGAGCCGGACCGGCTGAACGTCGCCATCAACGGCGTGTGGGTCTGCAAGAACGGCGGTGTCGGCGAGGACCGCGACAAGGTCGACATGCGCTACCGCGAGGTGCACATCGTCGCCGACCTCGCCGCCGGGTCCGAGACCGCCACCATCTGGACCAACGACCTCACCGCCGACTACGTGCACGAGAACAGCGCGTACTCGTCATGAGCAGTGGAGCCACGCGCAAGCACACCGCGCTGCCCAAGGCGCAGATCCTCATCGAGGCGCTGCCCTGGCTGGTCCGGCACAACGGCAAGACGGTCGTCATCAAGTTCGGCGGCAACGCCATGATCGACGAGGACCTCAAGGCCGCCTTCGCCCAGGACGTGGTGTTCCTGCACCACGCCGGCCTCAAGCCCGTCGTGGTGCACGGCGGCGGCCCGCAGATCAGCGCCGCCCTCGACCAGCACGGCATCGTCAGCGAGTTCAAGGCCGGCCTCAGGGTCACCACCGAGGACGCCATGGACGTCGTACGGATGGTGCTGGCGGGCCAGGTCCAGCGCGAGCTGGTCGGGCTGCTCAACCAGCACGGGCCGCTCGCCGTCGGCCTGACCGGCGAGGACGCGCACACCATCACCGCCACCAAGCACCAGCCCGAGATCGACGGCGAACTGGTCGACATCGGCCGGGTCGGCGAGATCACCGCGATCGACACCGGCGCCATCGAGGCCCTGCTCGCCGACGGCCGCATCCCGGTCGTCTCCTCGATCGCCCGCTCCCAGGACGACGGACATGTCTACAACGTCAATGCTGATACGGCGGCTGCGGCACTCGCTGCTGCACTGGACGCCGAAACCCTCATGGTCCTCACGGACGTCGAGGGCCTCTACGAGGACTGGCCGCACAGTGACGAGGTGATCAGCCGCCTCACCGCCGCAGAGCTGGAGCGGCTGCTGCCGGACCTGTCGTCCGGCATGGTGCCGAAGATGGAGGGCTGCCTGCACGCCGTGCGGGGCGGCGTGAACACCGCCCGCGTCATCGACGGCCGGGTCCAGCACTCGATCCTGCTGGAGATCTTCACCGACGAGGGCATCGGCACGATGGTCGTGCCCGACGAGCAAGAGGGGGAAGCCGTATGACCGTCCATCAGGAGTACGCCGAGCGGTGGCAGGGCGCGCTCATGAACAACTACGGCACCCCGCTGCTGCCCCTGGCACGCGGTGAGGGCACCCGCGTCTGGGACGCCGACGGCCGTTCCTACCTCGACTTCGTCGGCGGCATCGCCACCAACGCCCTCGGCCACGCCCACCCGGCGGTCGTCGAGGCCGTCACCCGGCAGATCGGCTCCCTCGGCCACATCTCCAACTTCTTCATGGCCGAGCCGACCGTCGCCCTCGCCGAGCGGCTGCTGCGCCTGTTCGGCCGGGACGGCAAGGTCTTCTTCTGCAACTCCGGCGCCGAGGCCAACGAGGCCGCGTTCAAGATCGGCCGGCTGACCGGGCGGACCCACGTCGTCGCCACCGAGGGCGCCTTCCACGGGCGGACCATGGGCGCCCTGGCCATGACCGGCCAGGCCGGCAAGCGCGAGCCGTTCCTGCCCCTGCCCGGTGATGTCACCCACGTGCCCTTCGGTGACGCGCAGGCCCTGGCCGCCGCGGTCACCGAGGAGACCGCCCTCGTCATCCTGGAGCCGATCCAGGGCGAGCTCGGCGTCGTCGTCCCGCCGGCCGGTTACCTCAAGGCGGCCCGGGCGATCACGGCGGCGACGGGGGCGCTCCTCGTCCTCGACGAGGTGCAGACCGGCATCGGCCGGACCGGCCACTGGTTCGAGTACCAGGCCCACGAAGGCGTCCTGCCCGACGTCGTCACTCTCGCCAAGCAGCTCGGCGGCGGGCTGCCGCTGGGCGCCACCGTCGCCTTCGGGCGGGCCGCGGAGCTGCTCCGGCCCGGCCAGCACGGCACCACGTTCGGCGGCAACCCGGTCGCCTGCGCCGCCGGGCTCGCCGTCCTCGACACCATCGAGAACGAGGGGTTGCTGGAGAACGTCAAGCGGCAGAGCGAGAGGTTGCGGGAGGGAATCGAGGGCCTCGGCCACCCGTTGATCGATTTTGTCCGGGGCACGGGACTCCTCCTGGGTATCGTGCTCACCGAGCCGCTCGCGCCCCAGCTGCGCCAGGCGGCTCAGGAGGCCGGATTCCTGGTGAACGTGCCCGCCCCCGAGGTCGTCCGGCTGATGCCGCCGCTGAACCTCGGCGACGACGAGGCGGACGCGTTCCTCGAGGCGCTGCCCGGCATCCTCCAGGCAGTGAACGGGGACGGACGATCCGGGGAATGAGACGACGATGAGCCAGGCGCAGGACCACGAGCAGCCGGGGGCGAACGGGCCCGCCGTGCCGCAGACCCGCACCGCCCGCCACCGCCGGATCGTGGACATCCTCAACCGGCAGCCGGTCCGCTCGCAGAGCCAGCTGGCGAAGCTGCTCGCCGACGACGGGCTGAGCGTCACGCAGGCGACGCTCAGCCGGGACCTGGACGAGCTGAACGCGGTGAAGATCCGCAACACCGACGGCGACCTGATCTACGCGGTGCCCAGCGAGGGCGGATTCCGTACGCCCCGGGCGCCGCTGGGCGGGTCGGCGAAGGAGGAGCGGATGCGGCGGCTGTCGCAGGAACTGCTGATCTCCGCGGAGGCCTCGGCGAACCTCGTGGTCCTGCGTACCCCTCCGGGGGCCGCGCAGTTCCTGGCCTCGGCCATCGATCAGGCCGAACTGCACGACATCCTGGGGACGATCGCCGGTGACGACACGTTGCTGCTGATCAGCAGGGAGCCGACCGGCGGGCAGGCGCTGGCCGATCATCTGCTGAGGCTGGCGCAGAACGGGCACTGAGCGTCGTGTCGTCGGATGCGGGTTGTCCGTGGCTGATCGCGCGGTTCCCCGCGCCCCTGGGCCGGCCCAGGGGCGGGCCATCGTGCCGCTGAAGGCGGCACGGGTGGGCGCAGCGGTACCCCGCTTCGGCGGGCTGCGGACCCGCACGCCCCCGGCCACACCTCACCCCATCCTCGCCGCCAGCCCCCCGGTACACCGCACCTCGTCACCGGCGGTGATGAGCAGCGCCTCGACATCCGGCAGCGACTCCAGCCACGCCAGGCCCTCCCGCGAGCCCATCGCGAACGCCGCCGTCGCCCAGCAGTCGGCCCAGGTCAGATGGGGCCCCACCACCGTGACGGCGACGAGGTCGGTCACGGCCGAACGGCCCGTGCGCGGATCGACGATGTGCGCACCCCGCTCCGCCGTACCGGACGTGGCCACGGACAGCTCGTCGGCCCCGGCGGCCGAGATGACCGCCGCCAGGCCTCCCGGCCGCAGTGGGTCGGCCACACCCACCCGCCACGGGCGCTGAGCCCCCGGCGTACCGAGGAGCTGCACGTCCCCGCCGCCGTTCAGGTTCACCCCGCACACCCCGGGCACCTCCGCCAGCCGCCGCGCGGCCCGTTCGACGGCCCAGCCCTTGACGATGCCGGTCGGATCGAGGCGGCCCCGGTAGGAGGTGCTGAACCAGCCGTCGCTCAACCGCTCCGCCTCGGCGGCCAGTTCCAGCACCTCGGCGACCTCGGGGTCGCATTCCTCGACGGTCACCTCCCCACGTTGCAGCCGGGAGATCTGGCTGTCCTCGCGGTACGTGCTGAACACCGCGTCGACCCGGTGCAGCCCGGCGACGGCCTCGTCCAGGGCCGCGCGCACGGCGGCCGGTTCCCCGCCGCGGACGTCGAAGGAGAAGACGGTCCCCATCGTCTCCTCGGCATGACGTACCGCGGCGGGAGCCTTTGCGGAGTCGGTCACCTGGTCAGCCACCGGCCTGGTCCAGCGCGGACTGGAGGGACTGCTTGTAGCCGGCGCTGGTGTACGTCGCCCCGGACACGGCGTCTATCTGCGCGTTCCCGGCCGCTACGGCCGCCTGGTTGAGGCGGGGGACGGAGGAGGAGGTGATCTGGTCGCTGCGGCCGCCCTTGGGGGCCTGGACCGCCTCGGCCTTGGTGATCTTCCCGCCGACGACGGTCACCCGCACCTGCACCGGGCCGTACTGCGTCTGCGCCACGCTGCCGGTGAGGGTCTGGGTCTCGGTCCGACCGCCCCCCGACCCCGCGGCCTGCGAGGAACCGCCCCCGGCCGGAGCCTTGTCCAGGGCCGACTGGAGGGACTTCTTGTAGCCGGCGCTGGTGTACGTGGCGCCCGAGACCGCGTCGATGTCGGCGGTTCCGGCCGCTACGGCCGCCTGGTTGAGGCGGGGGACGGAGGAGGAGGTGATCTGGTCGCTGCGGCCGCCCTTGGGGGCCTGGACCGCCTCGGCCTTGGTGATCTTCCCGCCGACGACGGTCACCCGCACCTGCACGGGGCCGTACTGCGTCTGCGCGACATCACCGGTCAGCGTCTGCGCGTCCCCCGACCCCTGCTGCGCTCCGGCCGACGCCTTCGCCTTGTCCAGGGCCGACTGGAGGGACTTCTTGTAGCCGGCGCTGGTGTACGTGGCGCCCGAGACCGCGTCGATCTCCACGCTCTGCGCCGCGACCACCGCCTGGTTGAGGCGGGGCACCGAGCTCGCGGTGATCTGGTCGCTGCGCCCGCCCTTGGGCGCCTGCACCGCCTCGGCCCGGGTGATCCTGCCGTTGTTCATCGTCAGGCGGACCTGCACCGCGCCGTACTGCGTCTGCGCCGCGTCACCGGTGACCGCGCCGTTCACGCCGCCCTGCGGTGCCTGTCCGGCCGCCGCGGGCGGCGCCTGCCCTGCCGCCTGGGCCGAACCCGGGTCGGAGGCCGGCTTCAGGGACAGCAGAAGCACGATCCCGGAGACGGTGGCTGCGCCGGCGAGTACGGCGCGCCGGACGGGGTGAGACTTCCTCATCGTTTCCCAAACTCCTGAAGGGCCGTTGGTGTCCCGTCGCTCACATCTCGAACGACTCGTGATGGATACGGCGGGCGGGTACTCCCGCGCCGCGCAGTGCCTCGTAGACGGACTGCGCGAAGCCGGGCGGCCCGCACATGAAGACGTCGTGGTTGTCGATGTCCGGGATCTTCCGCTGGAGGGACTCGGCGGAGATGTCGGGGCGTTCCCCGTCGGGGCT
This sequence comes from Streptomyces sp. NPDC092370, assembly GCF_044755265.1. Taxonomy (NCBI): domain Bacteria; kingdom Bacillati; phylum Actinomycetota; class Actinomycetes; order Kitasatosporales; family Streptomycetaceae; genus Streptomyces; species Streptomyces sp. NPDC092370. The sequence continues at coordinate 122,729 of NZ_JBIVQO010000009.1, forward strand.
GTTGACCGCGTACATCAGCCGCGCGCCACGCTCGTCGGCGATCTTGGCGAGCTCGCCCCACAGCGCCAGGTCCTGGGTGCTGTTGGCCCGGTACAGGAGCGTGATGTCACCGGACGCGCCCGGCAGCGTCTCGAACAGCGCCCGCATCGGGGTGATGCCCACGCCGCCGGCCACCAGGAGCACCTTGCCGCGGCTGCGGCGCTGCGCGGTCATCGCCCCGTACGGGCCCTCGGCCCACACCCGCGTGCCGGGCGTCAGTTCGCGCAGCCGGGAGGTGTGGTCGCCGATCGCCTTGACGGTGATCCGCAGCATGTCCGGGCGGGGCGCCGCCGACAGGGAGTAGGGGTGCGAGCTGAAGCGCATGCCCGGCGCCATGAACCGCCAGCGGAAGAAGTGCCCGGCCTCCGCGCCCATCCGGTGCAGCTTGCGCCCGCCGATCAGCACGGACACGATGCCCGGGGTCTCCTCGATGACCGCCTCGACCCGCATGCGGTGCCGCAGGTTCAGCCGGATCGGCGTGAGGATCCGGTACCAGACGACCAGCGCGGTCACCACGCCGTACAGCCCGTACCAGAAGGTCTTGGCCGCGGGCTCGACGGCGAACTCGTTGCCGGTCGTGATCTGGTGCCAGAACGTCAGGTACACCGCCGCGTAGGTGAGCAGGTGCACGTGGTACCAGGTGTCGTAGCCGATCAGGCGGCGCACCCCGCCGATCGACAGGATCCCGATGAGGAACAGCAGCCCCGTGCCGATGGCGGCCTTGCCCATGTCCGGCAGCTGGTTGATGGAGTCGGTCGTCTGCTGGACGATGTCGCCGAGCCCCTTGCCCGCCTGCAGGGCGTAGCCCCACATGATCAGGAAGACATGGGCGAGGACCAGGCAGAGTGTGTAGCGACCGGTCATGGCGTGCCAGCGCGCGACCCGGTCGGTGCCCACCCGGCGCTCCAGCGCGGGCACCCGGGCCATCTGGAGCACCACCAGCGCCATGAGGTACCCGGCGAGCAGGCCGGTGATGCGGCCCGCGGCCAAGATTTTGGCCGAGGTGTCCGCGAGGGACGGTGTGTTGTCCCACCACAGCCACAGCACGGCCGCCGCACCGGCCCACAGGGCGATCAGCAGCGGGACGGCCGGGGAGCGGCGCGGGCGGATGCGGCGCATCGTCTGGCGGCGGGCGGCACGTCCGCCTGCGAGCGTGGTGGTCACGGTTCCTCCGTGGGGACTTGACCCTTGGCCCACAGATACGTGCGGTGACACGGGAGTGTTCAGCCGGGTGCCGAGTCGTGTGCGAACAGGAGTGACCGTTGGTAACACTCGCGCGCGGGCCGACGGACTCTCAGAGGCGCGTGACGGCCGTGCTTCCGCTGAGCGTCCCCACGGCGATGTGCGGACGCCGCGCGGGGTCGGCCCAGACGAGGATGCGCCGCATCGCGTCCTCGGACACGGAGACACAACCGGCCGTCGCGCCCCGCCCGTCGACGTGGAGGAAGATGCCCGCGCCCCGCCCGCGCACGGGACGCTCGTAGTTGAATCCGATGACGAGCGCGTGCGCGTACTGCGTGCGATACGTGATCAGGTGCTCGGACTCGGCGGCCCGGCAGTCCGCCGCACGTGGCTCGGTCCAGCGGTTGTAGGAGCGGGAGTCGTTGTCCTGGCACCACCAGGACTCCTGGCGCACCCGGCGGTACCCGTACGCCGTCCCGCGCGGCGCGGCCTCGATGCCGAACGCGTACGGCAGGCCGTAGAGGCCGGTGGGGGTGGTGTTCGTGCCCTGCTTGCGGGAGGCGCCCTCGACGAGCCCCTTCGCCCCGAAGCGTGCGGGCGCGGAGCCCCTCTTCACCCAGCGCCCGCCTCCGTCGCGGTCCCACCAGGTGACGGTGCCCGTCGTCGAGGCGCGCTGCGGAGCCACCGCTGTGATCAGCTGGCTGCCGCCACCGGTGTCCGCCATCCGGGCCGGCAACGGTGGCACGGGGGTGGGCGGCCCGGCGCCGAGCACCACGAGCAAGGAGACGGCGAGGGCGACGGCACCGGGGCGCATGCCTCAGACGGTAGAGGGGGGCAGCGGCAACGGCAGCCCGGGGAGTCCGTCCAGGCTGGTGGCGATGTACTCCTTCTTGGTGAAGTAGGCGTTCAGCGAGGCGTCGTCCTCACGGGCGAACCGCTTGCCGTGCAGATCGCGGTCCGTCTCGTAGGCCATGAAGGGCACGCCGTAGCCACAGGTGTCACGGACGTGTTCGGCGGTGACGACGATGATCGCGCGCAGGCCGTGCGGCTTCGGGTCGATGTCGGGGAAGTGCGTGAGCAGTTCGGCGAAACGGGGGTCGTCGCGGAAGACCGGTTCGCCCCTGCCGTGCACCCGGACGATGTTCGGCGGGCCCTGGAAGGCGCACCACATCAGGGTGATCCGCCCGTTCTCCCGCAAATGGGCGATGGTCTCGGCGTTGGAACCGGCGAAGTCGAGGTAGGCCACGGTGAGTTCGTCGAGCACGACGAAAGAGCCCCTCAGTCCCTTGGGGGAGAGGTTGACCGTGCCGTCGGCCGCCAGTGGGGCGGTCGCGGTGAAGAAGACCGGCTGCGCCTCGATGAAGGTGCGGAGCCGGCCGTCTATGCGCTCATGAGTCTTTCCCATGTCCGAGATTATGAGCGCGGGTGTTTCGACTGTCTAAAGAATTGCGGGATCCGGTCACCTCTGCCGGATCCCGCATGCGGGCGTCGATGCGGCCGCCCCGGCCGGCGCTCCCACGGGGCGGCCACAGCGCCTGTCACCTCACTTGGTGAGTGTGCAGGCGGCCAGGGAGTCCAGGCCCTGCGGCTTGGCGGCGGTGCGGCCGATGGCGGTGGCGATGCGGTTGACGGTCGCCACGCGCTTGTCCTTGAGCGGGCCGAGGATGGCGTTCTGGACGAAGTTCGGGCCGCCCTGGCCGACGGTGTCGACCAGGCGCTTGTTGGCTTCCTGGATCTGCGTGTTGAGCAGGGTCAGGTTGCGGTCGACCTCGGCCTTGGCGGAGGCGGGGACCGCCGGGAGCTTCGACCTGACGTCCGGGCACGTGATCGTGCCGGCGGCGGCGTTGCCGGCGTTGCCCGCGTTACCGGCGTTACCGGCGTTACCGGCGTTACCGGCGTTACCGGCATTGCCGCCCGCCTGCGGCTTGCCGGCCGCGCCGCCGCCCGCGTTCGTGCCCGCGCCGTTGAGTGCGCAGGCGGCGAGGGAGTCCAGGCCCTGCGGCTTGGCGGCGGTGCGGCCGATGGCGGTGGCGATGCGGTTGACGGTCGCCACGCGCTTGTCCTTGAGCGGGCCGAGGATGGCGTTCTGGACGAAGTTCGGGCCGCCCTGGCCGACGGTGTCGGCCAGGCGCTTGTTGGCTTCCTGGATCTGCGTGTTGAGCAGGGTCAGGTTGCGGTCGACCTCGGCCTTGGCGGAGGCGGGGACCGCCGGGAGCTTCGACCTGACGTCCGGGCACGTGATCGTGCCGGGACTCGCGAGTGTCCGGGCGCCGGCCCCGTTGCTCTTGGAGGTCTCCCCGGCGAGGGCGAATCCGGCGATCACCGTGCCGGACAGCGCCACTGCGGCGGCGCCGCCGATGAAGGTGACGCGACGCTTGTTGTACTTCGGAAGAGCCCTGGACATGCGGATGCCTCACTAGGGGGTCGGGGGGTTCGTCGGTCGAAACGCGGCGCCTGCGTTCGGCGAGAGGTACGGGTAAGCGGTTTCCCGTGTTCAACGGATCTTCAAATTCTTCTCGCGCCGTCCGGATTCCGGCCCCATGCCGGGGTCGATTGACGAATCATGCAGAACTCTGCATACTCATGCATGTCGATCGCGGCCCGGCGGGACCTCGCGCAAGCAGTAGCGTGACGACCGCCTCCCCGGTGCGGGGAAGCGGTGGCACATCAACATCCACAGAGGAGCGCAGCAGGTGAGCAGCAACAGCGGTGACGTCCGGCTCTGGGGCGGTCGTTTCGCCGACGGTCCCGCCGAGGCTCTGGCGAAGCTGTCCGCGTCCGTCCACTTCGACTGGCGGCTCGCGCCGTACGACATCGCCGGTTCGCGCGCCCACGCGCGTGTGCTGCACAAGGCGGGTCTGCTCACGGACGACGAGCTGACCCGCATGATCGCCGGGCTGGACCAGCTGGAGGGCGACGTCGCCGACGGTTCCTTCGTGGGCACGATCGCCGACGAGGACGTCCACACCGCCCTGGAGCGCGGCCTCCTGGAGCGCCTCGGCCCCGACCTCGGCGGCAAGCTGCGCGCGGGCCGCTCCCGCAACGACCAGGTCGCCACCCTCTTCCGGATGTACCTGCGCGACCACGCCCGGATCGTCGGCGGTCTGATCGCCGAGCTGCAGGACGCGCTGATCGGCCTCGCCGAGGCCCACCCGGACGTGGCCATGCCCGGCCGCACCCACCTCCAGCACGCCCAGCCCGTCCTCTTCGCGCACCACGTCCTGGCCCACGTCCAGTCCCTCTCCCGGGACGCCGAGCGGCTGCGCCAGTGGGACGCGCGCACGGCGGTCTCGCCCTACGGCTCGGGCGCCCTGGCGGGTTCCTCCCTCGGACTGGACCCGGAGGCGGTGGCGAAGGACCTCGGCTTCGAGCACGGCAGCGTCGGCAACTCGATCGACGGCACGGCTTCCCGCGATTTCGTCGCCGAGTTCGCCTTCATCACGGCGATGATGGGGGTCAACCTCTCCCGGATCGCCGAGGAGGTCATCCTCTGGAACACGAAGGAGTTCTCCTTCGTGACCCTGCACGACGCGTTCTCGACGGGCTCGTCGATCATGCCTCAGAAGAAGAACCCGGACATCGCGGAGCTGGCCCGCGGCAAGAGCGGCCGCCTCATCGGCAATCTGACGGGTCTGATGGCCACCCTCAAGGCCCTCCCGCTCGCGTACAACCGCGACCTCCAGGAGGACAAGGAGCCGGTCTTCGACTCCATCGACCAGCTGGAGGTCCTGCTCCCGGCCTTCACCGGCATGATGGCCACCCTCACCGTCCACCGCGAGCGCATGGAGGAACTGGCCCCGGCCGGCTTTTCCCTCGCCACGGACATCGCCGAGTGGCTGGTCAAGCAGGGCGTCCCGTTCCGCGTGGCCCACGAGGTCGCCGGCGAGTGCGTGAAGGTTGCCGAGGCCGAGGGCAAGGAACTGGACGAGCTCACGGACGAGCAGTTCGCCAAGATCTCCGCCCACCTCACCCCCGAGGTCCGTACGGTCCTCAACGTCCCCGGCGCCCTGGCCTCCCGCAACGGCAGGGGTGGCACGGCCCCGAGCGCGGTGGCGATCCAGCTGGGAGAGGTGAAGGCGGACGTGGCGGCCCAGCACGCCTGGGCGACGGCCCGTCAGCAGGCTTGATCGGGGGCGCGGGGCACCGCGCGCTCAGGTGAAGCGAACCGCACGCGCCGAAACACCGCGGCGGCCGGGTCCCGGGGCGAAGGTCATCGCAGGTTACGTTGTCCGGAAGCCACCGGAGCCGACCGAACGGAGCCGACGATGCCCTTCGCCCGCCTGGCCGCAGCGACGACCCCCACCTGTCACATCGGCCTCGGCCTCGCCGCCGTCGGACGCCCCGGCTACATCACCCTGGGCCGGGACGAAGACCTTCCCGCGGAGCGCACGGTCGATGCCCTGCGGGAACGCACCCACGAACTCCTCGACGCCGCCTACGCCCAAGGTGTCCGCTACTTCGACGCCGCCCGCTCCTACGGCCTCTCCGAGGAGTTCCTCGCCGACTGGCTGAAGGGCAGGCCCGGCCTCGACGACATCGTGGTGGGCAGCAAGTGGGGTTACACCTACACCGCCGACTGGTCCACCGACGCCGAGAAGCACGAGGTCAAGGACCACAGCCTCGCCGCCTACGAACGGCAGTGGGCGGAGAGCGACGCCCTGCTCGGCGACCGCCTCGACCTCTACCAGATCCACTCGGTGACCCCGGACAGCCCCGCCCTCACCGACGAGGAACTGCACGCGAAGCTCGCCGAGGCCGCCGCGCGGGGCCTCACCGTCGGCTTCTCCACCAGCGGCCCCGCCCAGGCGGAGGCGATCCGCGCGGCCCTGGCCGTGACGGTCGACGGCGAACCCCTCTTCCGTACCGTGCAGTCCACGTACAACGCGCTGGAGACCTCCGCCGGTCCCGCCCTCGCCGAGGCGCACGACGCCGGACTCACCGTGATCGTCAAGGAGGGCATGGCCAACGGCCGCCTCGCCGGGCCGCACGCCCCGGACGCCCTCAAGGAGATCGCCGAGCGGACCGGGCTGGGCTGCGACGCGGTCGCCCTGGCCGTGATCCTCCGGCAGCCCTGGGCCGGTGTCGTCCTCTCCGGCGCGGCCACCACGACCCAGCTCGCCTCGAACCTGCACGCCGCGGTGGTCGATCTCGACGACGACCAGCTGGCCCGCCTCGCCGCGCTGGTGGAGGAGCCGCACACCTACTGGGAACGGCGCGGGCAGCTGCCCTGGCACTGATCACCCCTTTCCGCACGGCAGTGCGGCAGTACGGCAGCCGCGAGGCACTCATGCCCGGAATGAGACATCACTGTCTCATATGCCTTATGGTTGTCTCATGGCTGTCGATCCTGAGCACATGCTGCGCGCCGCCGCCGCCCTGCTGACCCGCAAATCCACCGCGACGATGGACGAGGTCGCCAAGGCCGCCGGAATCAGCAGGGCCACGCTGCACCGGCACTTCGCCGGACGTGACGCCCTCGTCCGGGCGCTGGAGGAGCTCGGCATCGCGGAGTGCGAGGCCGCCCTGGATGAGGCCCGGCTCGGCGAGGGCACCGCGAGCGAGGCCGTACGCCGGCTGGTCGGCGCCATCGAGCCCGCCGCCGGGCTGCTCGCGTTCCTGTACACCGAGAACCAGCTCTTCGAGGGCGGGGAGCAGAACGCGGGCTGGACCCGGATCGACGACCGGATCTCCGCCCTGTTCCGGCGCGGCCAGCAAAGCGGAGAGTTCCGCATCGACCTCACGCCCGCCTGGCTCACCGAGGCGCTGTACGGCCTGATGGCCTCCGGTGCCTGGATGGTGCACAGCGGCAAGGGCGCGCCCAAGGACTTCCAGCACATGATCGTCGAGCTGCTGCTCGGCGGCGCCGTCAGGAGAGAGGACTCATGACCAGCACCTTGCAGCCGGCGGACCGCACCGATGCGGTGGAGCGCCCGGGCCGCTGGCTCGCGCTCGGCGTACTCGTGCTCGCCGTGCTGCTGGTGGCCGTCGACGCGACCGTCCTCGGTCTCGCGACCCCCTACATCAGCGAGGACCTCAAGCCCTCCGGCACCCAGTTGCTGTGGATCGGCGACGTCTACTCGTTCGTCATCGCCGGCCTGCTGGTCTCCATGGGCAGCCTCGGCGACCGGATCGGCCGCAAGCGGATCCTGCTGGCCGGTGCCACGGCGTTCGGCGCGATATCCGTGTTCAACGCCTACGCCACGAGCCCCGAGACGATGATCGTGGCGCGGGCGCTGCTCGGCGTCGCGGGCGCCACCCTGATGCCGGCCACGCTCGCCCTGATCCGCAACCTCTTCAACGACCCGCGCGAACGCAGTCTGGCCGTCGGCATCTGGGGCGCCACCGCCTCCGCCGGTACGGCCGTCGGCCCGATCGTCGGCGGGTTCCTGCTGGAGCACTTCTGGTGGGGCTCGGTCTTCCTCATCAACCTGCCCGTGATGGCCGTGCTGGTCCTCGTCGGGATCAAGCTGCTGCCCGAGTCGCGCACCGCGAACCCCGGCCCCTGGGACCTGGTCAGCGTCGTGCTGTCGCTGGTCGGCATGATCGGCCTGGTGTACGCGATCAAGGAGGCCGCCACCCACGGTTTCGCCTGGAGCACCCTGGCCGCGGGTTTGCTGGGCGCGGCCGCGCTTCACGGGTTCGTCCGCCGTCAGCTCAGGCTGCCGATCCCGCTGCTGGACATGCGGCTGTTCCGCAACCGCGGGTTCAGCGGGGCGGTGCTGGCCGACCTGCTGACCATCCTCGGCCTGTCCGGGCTGGTGTTCTTCCTGTCCCAGTACCTGCAACTCGTGCAGGGCAGGCGTCCGCTCGAGGCCGGTCTGGCGGAACTGCCCGCGGCGGTCGGCGCGGTGGTGGCCGGACTGCTCGCGGGGCGTGCGGCCCGGCGCTTCTCGGTGCGGGCCGTCGTCTCCGGGGGCCTGGCGGCCATCGGCCTCGCGCTCGCCGCGCTCACGGTGCTCGGCCAGTCCACCGGCTACCCGCTGCTCGGGGCCGCGCTGCTGGTGGTCGGCGTCGGCGCCGGATTCTCGTTCACGGTGACCGCCGACGTGATCCTCTCCAGCGTGCCCAAGGAGCAGGCGGGCTCCGCGTCCGCCGTCTCCGAGACGGCGTACGAACTCGGTGCCGCGCTCGGTATCGCCGCGCTCGGTTCGATCGTGACCGGCGTCTACCGGGACTTCACCGGCCCCGCGGGTACACCGGCCGCGGCGCACGAGTCGCTGGGCGGTGCCGTCGAGGCGGCCGGGGGCATGCCCGCCCACAGCGCCGCGACGATGCTGGACGCGGCCCGGACGTCCTTCGTCGACGGCCTGGCGCTCGCGGCGGGCGTGGGTGCGGCGGTCCTGCTGGCAGCGGCGGTGGCGGCGTGGTTCCTGCTCGGGGGTCAGAAGCTGGAGAGCGGAAGGAACCACGCGTGACCCCGCCCGCCGGACGCCCCTGAGGCCCTGCCCTCAGGGGCGCGGGAGACCCACGGCAAGCCCCCACTCACCCGCAGCCGCTCACGGTCCCAGGCCGCCCCGCGCGTCCGCACCCACGCGGGGCCCGCCCGCGTCCGAGGGAACTACGCGGCTTCCTTCGCCTTGCTCGCGTACATGTCCACGTATTCCTGACCGGACAGCCGCATGACCTCGGTCATCACCGAGTCGGTCACCGCCCGCAGTACATAGCGGTCCCGGTCCATCCCCTCGTACCGGGAGAACTCCATGGCCTCGCCGAACCGCACGGTGACCTTGCCGGGCCGGGGGAGTCCCGCACCACCCGGCTGCAGCTTGTCGGTGCCGATCATGGCGAAGGGCACCACGGGCGCACCCGTCATCAGGGTCAGCCGGGCGATGCCCGTCCGCCCCCGGTACAGGCGCCCGTCGGGCGACCGGGTCCCCTCCGGGTAGATCCCGAACATGCGGCCCTCCTCCAGTACGCGACGGCCGGTCATCAGTGCGGCGACACCACCCCGGCCACCGTCGCGATCCACCGGGATCATGCCGACGCCGGTGAAGAACCAGCCCATCAGCCGGCCCTTGAGGCCCTTTCCGGTCACGTACTCGTCCTTGCCGATGAACACGACCTGACGGTCGCAGACCAGCGGCAGGATCATCGAGTCGATGAACGTCAGGTGGTTGCCGGCCAGGATGACCGGGCCAGTGCCGGGAATGTGCTGCGCACCCTCCACCTGTGGGCGGAACATCAGGCGCATGATCGGGCCGAGCACTGCCTTGATGAGCGCGAAGCGGGACAACGGACCCTCCGGTGTCAAGGGGTTTCTGTATGAGTCTGTGCAGGTGAGGACGATACTCGTGGCCCCGGGGATCGCGCACATCGGGCACGGCGACTTCACCGAGGCCTTACGCACTGTTGACGCGTGTTTACCTGCGGTGGCGCGCCGCCGACGAGGTGTAACGCGGCCGACACGATGTGACGCACATCGCCCCGGGCACACCGGACGCGTTCCCAGAACGGACGGGCCGAATCGAGCGGACGCGACGAACCGTCAACTCGTCCTCCCCACCAGCCACTACGACACCCGACATCACCCGCGTGTTCCGCCCGGGGTCTCCCACCGGTCATGCACGCGCCCCTACGATCAGCGCGCACTGACGAGCCGAACGGCAGGGAGGGCGCTCATGGGAACGCGGGAGTCGAACGAAGAAACGAGCGGTACCGGACGGCGGGCCCTGCTCGGCGCGGCGGTACTCGGTGCCGGCGGCGCGGTCCTCGGCATGGCCGGCACAGCACGAGCCGACGGCGCCCGGCACGGCGGCGGCGTGCGGAGCCTGCCCAAGCCGACGATCATCGGCCACCGCGGGGCCAGCGGCTACCGCCCGGAGCACACCTTCGGTTCGTACCAGCTGGCCCTCGACATGGGTGCCGACATCGTCGAGGCGGGCGACCTGGTGCCGACGAAGGACGGCCCTCTACAACGGCCGCTGGGAGATCCCCACCTTCGAGGAGGTCCTCAGGTGGCAGGACGAGCAGACCCGCAAGCGCGGCAGGCAGGTGTGGATCTACCCCGAGCTCAAGCACCCCACCTACTTCCGCAAGCAGGGCCTGCCGCTGGAGGAGCGCGTCGCCAAGCTGCTGGGCAAGTACCGCAAGGACCGGCGCACCTCCCCGGTCATCCTCCAGTCCTTCGAGCCGACCAGCGTCCAGCGCCTGCACAAGCTCGTCGACAACCCGCTGGTCGTCCTGCTGTCCTCGGCCGGCTCCCGCCCCTGGGACTTCGTCGAAACCGGCGACCCGCGCACGGTCGCCGACCTGGTCAAGCCGGCCGGCCTGCGGGAGATCGCCTCCTACGCGCAGGGCATCGGCCCGACCCTGGACCTGGTCATCCCGCGCGATGCCCAGGGCAACCTCACCCAGCCGACGACGCTGGTCTCCGACGCGCACCGGGTGGGCCTGATCCTGCACCCGTACACCATGCGCAACGAGAACCCCTTCCTGCCCGCGAACTTCCGCACGGGCGCGGAGGCGGACGCCTACGGTGACGTCTTCGCCGCGTACCGCACGTACTTCGCGACCGGCATCGACGGCGTCTTCACCGATCAGCCCGACACAGGCCTGCTGGCCCGCGCGGACTTCAACGGCTGAGGGCGTCAACACCTGAGCTCGCACCCCCCGGTCGAGTGAGCTTCGGTCGTCCGGGCAACCCGATGCCCGGGCGGCCGCGTCGCTCCGCATATGACGCACGACCTGGTCACCGCCCTGCGCCCGCTGCTCACCGCCGAGGCCTCCGCGGAGTCGTATTCCGCCGGAACCGAGCCGGGCGACCTGGAGCAGGCGGTCTGGCTCCGCCTGCTGGAACGCCTCGACGCCAAGGGCCCGCCGCTGGACCCCGAGGAATGGCTTCGCCGCGCCGTCCGTTCGGAGGCGCGCCGCACTCGCCGTACCAGCCGTCTCGAACGGCCGTATGCCGGTGATCCGGTCGACGACGGCGGCCATGACCCCGAACAGCTCGCCCTCGCCGCCGCCCGTGGTCGGGCCCTGCGCGAGGCAGTGCGCCGCCTCCCCGGCCGTTGCCCCCGGCTGCTGGAGGCGCTGCTCTCGCCTGCGGACCTGACATACCGGGAAATCGCAGGGGAGTTGGGTATGTCACAGGGGAGTCTTGGCCCGGAACGTTCCAGATGTCTGGGATGTCTGAGGAGATTGCTCGCGCCGGAGGTTGCGGCCCGTTGAGGACGGGGATAGGAGTGGGGGACGACAGGTGATCAGATGAGCGGGAGGCGTGCGCACATGGGCATGAGCGTGACCATCTCTGCGGCGACCGAGCAGGACGCGGAGCAGATTTTCAGGTTGCAGTACCTGTGCTTCCAGACGGAGGCGGCGCTGTACGGGAACTACCGCATCGACCCGCTCGTCCAAACCCTCGACTCGGTCCGCGAGGAGGTCACCCGCGACTGCGTCTTCGTGGCACGGCTCGGCGACGAGGTCGTCGGCTCGGTTCGCGGCTCGGTCACCGAGGACGGCGCCGCGGCGATCGGCAAGCTCTGCGTCCACCCCCGTCTCCAGGGCCACGGCATCGGCGCCCGTCTCCTGCGAGCGGCCGAAGCGGCCCTCACCGACCGGCACGGCACCACCCGCTTCCGCCTCCACACCGGCCACCGCAGCGAGGGCAACCTCCGCCTCTACCGCAAGGTCGGCTACGTCACGGTGGGCACGTCCCAGGGCGCCGACGGCGTACCGATGATCGTCCTCGAGAAGCCGGCCGGCTCTTACGCGGCGACGGCTTGATCAACGCCCCTCCAGGGGTAGCGGGGAAACCGTGAGATCAGCCAACACGGGTCCGCGGCCGCCTGACGCGTCTCAGGCGGCATCCTCCTGAGGCACGCCTTTGCGCAACCAGTAGATGGCGGACAGGGGCAAGAGCACGGGAATGAAGAGGTACCCCATCCCGAAGTCGGACCACACGGTCGCGTCCGGGAAGGCGGACGGCTCGGCCAGGGTCCAGGTCCCCACCGTCAGCACGCCCACCAGTTCCGCGCCACAGCACACCAGCGCCGCCCGCCGGGCCGTCTCTCCACCCCGGACCAGCGTGTACGTGATGAACCCGTACACGACACCGGCCACTGCCGACAGCGAGTACGCCAGCGGAGCCCGGTCGAACTGCGTCGCGATCTGATACGCGGACCGGGACACCGCCCCCACGACCATCACGCCGTACAGCCACACCAGCAGCGTGCCCGGCCCGCTGGTCAGCCGCCGCCGGGCCACCTCAGCCTCCCCAGATGTCATAGAGACGCACCTCCAGCACCGCCAGCACGACACCGCCGGCGGCCACCGTCACCGAACCCCACCGGGTCCGCTCGGCCAGCGACATCAACCCCGCCGCCGGGACGCACGCGAACGCCCCCAGCAGATACACCACGAAGATCGTCGTGCCCTGCTCCGGCTTCTGACCCCGCGCCAGCAGCACGATCCCCACCACCAGCTGGATCAGCGACAGCAGCGTGACCACGGCCATCCCGATGAAATGCCAGTCCTTCGTGGGCTGGTCACGGTAGGCCGCCCAGCCGCACCAGGCGGCGAGCAGCAGCGCGGCGACGCCGGTCACCAGCGTCAGGGCATCAAGCATGCTGCGACCTTATTACGGCCGAAAAGGCCCGATGCTTTTGGCCCTGGCCTGCACCGTAGGGTCGAGGACATGACGATCCACGCCCAGGCCCTGCTGTTCGACAACGACGGAACCCTCGTCTCCTCCCTCGCCTCGGTGGACCGCTGCTGGAGGCGGTGGGCCGGGGAGTACGGGATCACGGCCGAGGAGTTCGCGCGCGTCGAGCTGCACGGCCGGCCGGCCGCCGAGATAGCCGCCGATCTGCTGCCCGCCGGCGTCGTGCCGCAGGCCGTCGCGCGGATCGAGGACCTGGAGGTGGACGACGTGCCGAACGGCGGTGTGCAGCTGCTGCCGGGCACCCGCGACCTCCTCGACTCCCTGCCGGCCGACCGCTGGGCTGTCGTCACCTCCGCGACCCGCCGGCTCGCCGAAGCCCGCCTCGACGCCGTCGGCATCCTGCCCAAGACCCTCGTGGCCGCCGACGACATCACGCGCGGCAAGCCCGACCCCGAGCCCTACCTGCTCGCCGCCCGCGCGCTCGGCGTCGACCCGGCGCAGTGCGTCGTCTTCGAGGACGCCCCCGCGGGCCTCACGGCCGGCCGCGCCGCCGGCATGACCACCGTGGCGTTGACCACAACCCACCCGGCCCGCGAACTCCACGCCGATCTGGTCGTCGAGAACCTGTCGGCCCTGTCCGTGCTGGTCACCGAGCTGGGCGTGGAGATCTCCCCGCGCGGCTGAGGACGCACCGGCTCTGTCCACCGCTGTCCAGCATCCGGACGGCGGAGGGCCGGTCAGGACCGTACGCATGCTTTACTGACGACATGACCACGACGAGCGACCGCATCCCCGCGACCGAGGCGACCATGACGCCCGGTGCTCGTTGTATGTGTCGAATGTGCGCCTTCTAGAGGGCCCCCGCACCACCCCCTGAGCTCGCGCCCCGAAGCGAGACGCGGCCCGTCCGCGCGCCCTGAGCGCCGCGGGACCCGAAGCCGCCCCGCGCACATGTTCTCCCCGGTTCCACTCTGAAGCGAGAACCGTGTCGCGTCCCTGACCGAACGCCCCGTGCCCGGGCACACCCATGCCCGCGCACTCGACAGTGACGGAATCCCAGTGATCACCACCTCGGGCCTGACCAAGGTCTACCGTGCACGCGGCCGCGAGGTCACCGCCCTTGACGGCGTCGACCTGCACGTCCGTGAAGGCGAGGTGTACGGCGTCATCGGCCAGTCCGGCGCCGGCAAGTCCTCGCTCATCCGCTGCGTCAACCTGCTGGAACGCCCCACCTCCGGCACCGTGACCGTCGCCGGGCAGGACCTCACCGCCCTGGCCGGCCGCGGCCCGCGCGCCGGAAAGGAACTGCGCCGGGCGCGCAGCCGTATCGGCATGGTCTTCCAGCACTTCAACCTGCTGTCCTCCCGGACCGTCCAGGACAACGTCGAGCTGCCGCTGGAGATCCTCGGGAAGTCCGGGCAGGAACGCTCGCGCAAGGCGCTGGAACTGCTCGACCTGGTCGGCCTCGCCGACAAGGCCACGTCCTACCCCGCGCAGCTCTCCGGCGGTCAGAAGCAGCGCGTCGGCATCGCCCGCGCCCTCGCCGGAGACCCGAAGGTGCTGCTGTCCGACGAGGCCACCAGCGCCCTCGACCCGGAGACCACCCGCTCCATCCTGGCGCTGCTGCGCGACCTGAACCGGCAGCTCGGCCTGACCGTCCTGCTCATCACCCACGAGATGGACGTCGTGAAGTCGGTCTGCGACTCGGCCGCGCTGATGGAGAACGGGCGCATCGTCGAGTCGGGCACGGTCACCGAGCTCCTCGCGACCCCCGGTTCCGAACTGGCCGACGCGCTGTTCCCGCTGGGTGGCGAGGCCACCGGCGAGGACCGCACCGTCGTCGACGTCACCTTCCAGGGCGAGAGCGCCACCCAGCCCGTCATCTCGCAGCTCGCCCGCACCTACAACATCGACATATCGATCCTCGGTGCCGCCATCGACACCGTCGGCGGCCTCCAGGTCGGCCGGATGCGCATCGAACTGCCCGGCCGCTACGAGGACAACGTCGTGCCGATCGGCTTCCTGCGCGAACAGGGCCTCCAGATCGACGTCCTGGGCCACGAGTGCGAACCGGTGAAGGAGAGTGCCAAGTGACCTGGTCCGAGATGCAGCCCCTGCTGGGGCAGGCGTGTTGGGACACCCTCTACATGGTCGGCTGGTCCACGCTCATCGCCGTCGTCGGCGGACTGCCGCTCGGCGTCCTGCTCGTGCTGACCGACCGCGGCGGCCTCCTGCAGAACGTCGCCGCCAACAAGGTCATCGGGCAGATCGTGAACATCGCCCGCTCCCTGCCGTTCATCATCCTGATGGTCGCGCTGATGGGCTTCACCCGCTCGATCACCGGGACGACCATCGGCGTCCAGGCCGCCATCGTGCCGCTCGCCGTCGGCGCCATCCCGTTCTTCGCGCGCCTGGTCGAGACGGCCGTCCGCGAAGTGGACCACGGGCTCGTCGAAGCCGTGCAGTCCATGGGCGGCAACACCTGGACCATCGTCCGCAAGGTCCTCGTCCCCGAGTCGCTGCCCTCGCTGATCTCGAGCACCACCACCACGATCGTCGCCCTCATCGGCTACTCCGCCATGGCGGGCACCGTCGGCGCCGGAGGCCTCGGAGACATCGCCATCCGCTACGGCTACCAGCGCTTCGAGACCCAGCTGATGTGGATCACCGTCGCGATCCTCGCCGTCGTCATCTCGGTCATCCAGTTCGCCGGCGACTACGCGGCCCGCACCCTGCACCGCCGCGGCGCCCACGCGGGCCCCGCCCCCAAACTGCGGCTGCTCAAAGCCGCCTCCTGAACTCCCCGTTCACCCACGACGGGGCCGCACCACCACAAGGTCATAAGGAAAGGCACTTTTCGTGCGTAACACCGCCAAGATCACCACTGCCGTGCTCGCAGCCGGAGCCCTCACCCTCGGGCTCAGCGCCTGCGGCGCGGACAGCTCCGACACCGACGGGCCCCTGATCGTCGCCGCCAGCCCCGTCCCGCACGCCGAGATCCTCAACTACGTCAAGGACAACCTGGCGAAGAAGGAGGGCCTCGACCTGCAGGTCAAGGAGTTCACCGACTACGTCACGCCGAACACGGCGACGCAGGACGGCTCCGTCGGCGCCAACTACTTCCAGAACAAGCCGTACCTCGACGACTTCAACAAGAAGAACGGCACCGACATCGTGCCCGTCGTCACGGTCCACCTGGAGCCGCTCGGCCTCTACTCCCACAAGGTCAAGAAGGCCGACGACCTGAAGAGCGGTGCGACCGTCGCCATCCCGAACGACACGGTCAACGAGGCCCGCGCCCTCAAGCTCCTCGCGGCCGACGGACTCATCACCCTCAAAGCGGGCGTCGGCAACGAGGCGACCCCCTCCGACATCACCAAGAACCCCAAGAACCTGAAGTTCAAGGAGCTGGAGGCGGCCCAGACCCCGCGCTCCCTCGACGACGTGGACGCCGCCGTGATCAACGGCAACTACGCCATCGAGTCCGACCTCGAGCCGTCCAAGGACGCCCTCGTCCTGGAGTCCCCGAAGAACAACCCCTACGGCAACTTCCTCGCCGTGAAGAAGGGCAACGAGGACGACCCGCGCGTGAAGAAGCTCGCCAAGCTCCTCACCTCGCCCGAGGTGAAGAAGTTCATCCAGGACAAGTACGCCGGCTCCGTGCTCGCCTCCTTCTGAGCCCACGTCCGGCACCCGCGCACCCGGGGTCCTCCCTCGTCCGGTGGGGGGAGGGCCCCATGATGCGGATCAGTGCTTTCATGCTGCATGCTGGGCAGTTCAGCATGCCCTGAAGGTTCACCGAAGGTTACGGAGCGGCGGATGACGAGCACCTTCCCCAACATCTCCATCAGCACGGAGCGGTTGGTGCTGCGTCCCCTCGACGAAGACGACGTCGTCGCCCTGGCCGCGATGATGAACGACGAACAGGTGGCGGCCTGGACCTCCGTCCCCCAGCCGTTCACCGAAAGCGGCGCCCGCACCTGGATCACCGAGTACGCCCCCGCGCAGCGCACCGGGGGACACGGAATCGACTTCGCCGTCACCGAGTTCCTCACCCAGCGCCTGGTGGGCGTCATCCAGCTCGGCAAGACCAACTGGCACGTGCGCTCCACCGAACTGTCGTACATCATCGCCCCCTGGGCCCGCGGTGAGGGCTACGCCTCCGAGGCCGCCCTGGCCACCGCCCAGTGGCTTCTGGGGGACCAGAAGTTCGAGCGCATCGAACTGCGCACGGCGGCCGACAACACCGCCTCCCAGCAGGTCGCCCAGAAGATCGGCTGTATCAGCGAGGGCGTGCTGCGCAACGCCTGTATAGCCCGGGCCCGTGCCGAGGACGGCACATGGACCGACGTACGCACCGACTACATCGTCTGGAGCCTGCTCCCCGAGGACCTGGAAGGCGTGGGCGACCAGCTCCGCGACGGCTTCACGTCCTTCGGCGACTGGAACTAGGCCGAAACCGCCCGGAGGACGACGGTGACGAGCGCACCAGCGCTCCCCTTGACACCTCCACCGGGTACCCTCACGGAGCCCGCTCGCGGGCTGCTTCCCCTGACGTTGCACAGACGACCTGCGAAAACCCCTGGAGACTGACGACGATGGCCGACCGGGTCACGGTGATCGGATGGGACGGTTCGCCGCTGACCGCCGCGGCGAGTGCCGCCCTGGGTGCCGCCACGCTCGTGGCCGGTGCCCCCCACCACCTGGCGCTCCCCGAGGTTCCCGCCGGCGCCGAGCGCATCCGCCTCGGCAGTGTCGCCCTCGCCGCCCGCCGCATCGCCGGCCACCGCGGCACGGCCGTCGTGCTCGCCGACGGCGACCCCGGCTTCTTCGGCGTGGTACGCACCCTGCGCGCCCCGGAGTTCGGCCTCGAAGTGGAGGTCGTGCCCGCCGTCTCCTCCGTCGCTGCCGCCTTCGCCCGCGCGGGCATGCCCTGGGACGACGCACAGGTGGTCGTCGCACACCCCCGCACCCTGCGCCGCGCGGTGAACGTATGCCGTGCCCACACCAAGGTGGCGGTCCTCACCTCACCCGGCGCCGGTCCGGCCGAACTCGGCCTGCTTCTCGGAGGAGTCCACCGCTCCTTCGTCATCTGCGAGGAACTCGGCACCGCGCGCGAACGCGTCTCCGTCGTCACCTCCGACAAGGCCGCCGACCACACCTGGCGCGACCCCAACGTCGTCATCGTCCTCGGCGGCCCGGCCCGGCCCGGCACCACCGGGGAGACCGGCGGCTGGATCTCCGGCCGCGATCCGTCCGCCGGACCGCGCGGCTGGACCCTGCCCGCCGACGCCTACGGGGCGGACCTCGGCGAGGGCGAGACCCAGCTGCTGCGCGCCTCCCAACTGGCCCACCTGGGGCCCCGCATCGGCGACCTGGTGTGGGACATCGGCTGCGGCAGCGGCGCCTTCGCCATCGAGGCGGCCCGCGCCGGTGCCGCCGTCCTCGCCGTCGACAGCGACCGGGCCGCCTGCGCCCGCACCGACGCCGCGGCCCGCCGGCTCGGCGTGCAGCTCCAGATCGTGCACGGCACCGCCCCGCACATCCTGGAGAACCTCCCCGAACCGGACGTCGTCCGCGTCGGCGGTGGGGGAGCGGCCGTCGTCCTGGCGGTCGCCGACCGCCGTCCACAGCGCATCGTCACGCACGCCGCCACCCGCGACGCCGCCGAACTCATCGGCCGCGACCTGACCGAGCACGGCTACGGCGTCGAGTGCGCCCTGCTGCAATCCGTCGAACTCGACACCCGGGCCTGGACGGAAAAGGAACGGAGCGTCGCGTTCCTGCTCAGCGGCGTGCTCCCGCCCCGCGGTGCCTGACCCCGCCGCCGTCCCCGTGATCGGGTTGTCGTACCGCGCGCGGTAGGCTGGCCGATCGCTGCACCGCACAAGGACGCCCGGCGCTTCGTCGGTCAATGTCCGGAAAACCCGCCCGTTTTGGGAGGTGTGTGGTACGGCAGAACCGAAGGACGCGCAACGTGGCGCAGTCCACAGCGGAACCGTCGCGGATCAAGCTGCCGTGGGGGTGGTTCGACCGCGACAATGCCAGTGAATGGCTTTGTCGCCTTTTCCGGGCGGACCGTTCGTGCCGCTGGGGACGCACGCTCGTTCTTCACTGCGGGGCGGTCGGTGCGCCGTTCCGGGCGAGCTGGTCGTAGGAGCACTAACCGATGGGCGAGGGGTACGCATGACCGACACCGGCCAGGTCCCGGGCGAGGGACTGCCGGAGAGCGCAGGCATGGTGGAGCAGCCGGGCGCCCCCGCGCACGGTGCGTACACCTACCTCTCCGAAACCACCGCCGAGGACGAAGACCTGCTGCTTCTGCCGGGCGCCCAGGGCGCCTGGGGCAACGAGGTCCCTCCGCCCGCGCCGGAGCCGGTCCTCGAGACCGTGCACCAGCCGGGCCCGCACGAGATCTCCGGCCGCGACAGCGGATCGGTCGACCTCGGAGGCGTCCGCCTGCCCGATCCGCCGCCTATCCCGCCCATCACTCCGCGCCGGCCGCTGCACCTCGGCCCGCCGCTGCCCGACAGCTCCGCCAGCCCGGTCCGCTCCCTCGCCGACCGCGGCCCCGCCGACGCGCCCGTACGACAGCCGGCGCCCTCCTCGGCGGGTCCCGAGTACCTCGACGGTCCCCGCGCTCCCGAGACACCCTCGGCGCCCGCCGCGCCCGCTGCGCCCTGGGGCGCCCAGGTCACGCATGCGGCTCAGGTGAGTGCCGGGGCGGCGCCTGCGGAAACGGTTGTTCCGGCGACGGAACCGATGGGCACCGCCCAGGCGGTCGCGGCCCCCGCGACGACGGAGACGAACCACCCCACACCGCCGGCGCCGGCCGAGGCCGCCCATGCCGTGCCAGCGGAGGGCATGGCCCTCGGGGAAGACCCCGCCGGCGCGGGCCTCGACCCGGAAGAGCGGGGGAGGGCCACTGCCGAGGACGGTCAGGCTGCTCCCGCGGCGGTCGCGGGCGACCCGGTGGGGACGGGCGGGGGAGCGGCGCAAGGCGGGGCCGCCGCGTCCGAGGCCGGGCACCTCCCTGCGGCCGAACCGGCCGTCGCGGGTGACTCCGCCGGTGCGAGTACCGGTCCGGACGCGGGCCGGACGGCCACTGCCGAGCACGTTGTGCCCGCTCGGACAGCGGACCCCGCGGACACGGGTGCCGTCCCGGACGAGCACCGGGTGGCCGCCGCCGAAGCCGTCCGGGCGTCCGGGGCCGAACACGCCGTTCCCGAGCAGGACACGGTCGTCGCGGGTGACCCCGCCGGTGCCACGGCTGGTCCGGACGCCGCCCAGGTGGCCGCGGCCGAGGCCGGAGCCGTAGCCGCTCCGGGAGTCGAGGTGCCGCCGACTGCGGAGTCGGCGCCGACGGCGGAGGCACCCTCCCAGAGCGCTGGGACTTCCGGGCCGGCGGCCGCAGGCGCACAGGCCCCGTCGGCGGGACCGGTGGCCGCAGGCGCACAGGCCCCGACGGCCGCAGCCGAGCAGGCCGTGGCCCCGGCCCCCGCCCCCGCCCCGGAAGCCGGCCAGGTTCCCGAAGCGGTCCCGTTCCCGGAGGCCGCCTCCGGTCCGGAGCATGCCGTCGTGACCCCGTCCGAGGCCGCCGGTGCACAGGTCAGCGCCCCGGTACCGGACGGGGCGACTTCGGACGCCGTCGCTCACCCGCCGGTAGCGGCCCCCCAGGCCGTTGCGCATACGCCGGCAGCGGACGCTGTCCCCGAAGCTGCCGGACCGGTTCCTGACGCCACCGTTCCCGTGGCCGCTGCACCGGTTCCGGAGGCGACCGCCGAGGCCGTCGCACCGGCCCCGGACGCCACCGCTGTCGCCCCCGAGGCCGTCGCACCGGCCCTGGACGCCACCGCCGTCGCTGCGGAGGCTGCCGCACCGGCCCTGGACGCCACCGCCGTCGCTGTGGAGGCTGCCGCACCGGCCCTGGACGCCACCGCCGTCGCTGTGGAGGCTGCCGCACCGGCCCTGGACGCCACCGCCGTCGCTGCGGAGGCTGCCACACCGGCCCCGGACGCCACCGCCGTCGCCCCCGAGGCTGCCGCACAGGTTCCGCGTGCCGCCGCCCCGGAGGCCCCCGTACCGGCCCCGGCCGTGACCGCTCCCGAGGCGGGCGCGCCGATCGCTCACGCCACCGTCTCCGTCGCCCCCGAAGCTGCCGCACCGGAGCAGGTCCTCCCCGCAGAAGAGGCCGCACCCCAGCCCCCGGCGGCATCCGACGGCGTGTCGACCGCCCGGCAGCCCGGGGCGACGGCCCCCCAGACCCCTGCTCCCGGCGTCGAAACACCCCAGGTCGCCGCCGCTCCGGCCCCCGAGCCGCAGTCGGACGGCCGGGAAACGGCCGCTTTCTCCGTCGAGGCAGCCACCCCGGCCCCGACCCCGGTCGCCGAAACCGCCCTGCCCGCCGACGCACCCGCTCCCGCCGCGCCCGAGACCGCGCAGGAAGCCGCCCCGGAAACACCCTCCCCGGCTCGGCCCTCCCCGGCTCGGCCCTCCGCGGCCACGGCCCCCGGCGAGGTCGCGGCCCCCGTACCCCCTCAGGCACCGGAGGCGCCCGTGACCGATCCCGCCGCCGACGCAGCGGTCCCGGTCGGCGCCCCCGAGGCGGTCGCGGTCGCCCCCGCTGCCGGAACCGTGACGCCCGACCCGGCCCCCGGCACCCCGGCACCCACCGAGGACGTCACCGTCGTACTTCCGGCCCCCGCCGCTGCCCCGGTCGTGGACGAGTCGGCCGGGCAGCCCGTGCAAGGCCCGCAGCAGTCCCTGCCGGCACCGCCCGAGACGCTGGAGCCTCCCGCACCCATGACCACCGTCCCGGCACCCCGCGACGTCGACGCCGAACTCGCACAGAACGCCGACGACCTGGACACCCGGGCCGCCGAACACGAAGACCTGGCCGACCAGGAACGCCGAGAAGAGAGCGCGGCCGCAGTGGCAGAAGCCCGACAGTCCACCGGCCCCGCCGCCCCCGGCTACGACCCCGCCGAGCGCGAGGCCGTGCTGAAGGTCATGCGTGAACGCCGCGACATCCGCAACGGCTTCCGCAGCGACCCGATCCCGCACGATGTGCTCCTGCGTGTCCTGGAGGCCGCCCACCACGCGCCCTCCGTCGGCCACTCGCAGCCGTGGGACTTCGTCGTCATCCGCTCCGCCGACACCCGGCGGGCGATGCACGAACTGGCCATGCGCCAGCGTGAGGCCTACGCGAAGTCCCTCCCCAAGGGCCGGGCGAAGCAGTTCAAGGAACTGAAGATCGAGGCCATCCTCGACACGCCGGTGAACATCGTCGTCACCGCCGACCCGACCCGCGGCGGCCGCCACACCCTCGGCCGCCACACCCAACCCCAGATGGCTCCGTACTCGGCCGCCCTGGCCGTGGAGAACCTCTGGCTCGCCGCCCGCGCCGAAGGCCTCGGCGTCGGCTGGGTCAGCTTCTTCGACGAGCGCGAGATGGTCCGCGCCCTCGGCCTGCCCGAGCACCTCGAGATCATCGCCTACCTGTGCGTCGGCTACGTCGACGAATTCCCGGACGAGCCCGAGCTGTTGCAGGCCGGCTGGTCCAAGCGCCGCCCGCTGTCCTGGGTCGTGCACGAAGAGACATACGGCCGCCGTGCCCTGCCCGGAGAGGAACCCCACGACCTGCTCGCCGAGACCGTCGCGCAGATCCGCCCGCTGGACGCCAAGGCGCTCGGCGAGGCGTGGGAGCGCCAGAAGCGTATGACCAAGCCGGCCGGTGCGCTGGGCATGCTGGAGATCATCTCCGCGCAGCTGTCCGGCCTGTCCCGCCAGTGCCCGCCGCCCATCCCGGAGCCCGCCGCCGTCGCCGTCTTCGCGGGCGACCACGGTGTGCACGCACAGGGCGTCACCCCCTGGCCGCAGGAGGTCACGGCCCAGATGGTGGCCAACTTCCTCGGCGGTGGTGCCGTCTGCAACGCCTTCGCCACCCAGGTCGGCGCCGAGGTCTGCATCGTGGACGTGGGCGTCGCCGCCGACCTGCCGACCACCCCGGGCCTGCTGCCGCGCAAGATCCGTGGCGGTACGTCCGACATGACGACCGGGCCCGCGATGACCCGCGAGGAGGCCGGACAGGCCATCGAAATCGGCATCGAAACCGCCCGCGACCTGGTCGCCGCCGGCAACAAGGCCCTGCTGACCGGTGAGATGGGTATCGCGAACACCACCGCGTCCGCCGCCCTGATCTCCGTCTTCACGGGTGCGGACCCGGCCGAGGTCACGGGCCGGGGCACCGGCATCAACGACGAGACCCTCGCCCGCAAGACCGAGGTCGTGCGCCGGGCCCTGGAACTCCACCAGCCGGACCCGGCCGACCCGATCGGCGTGCTCGCCGCGATCGGCGGCTTCGAGCACGCGGCCATCGTCGGCCTCCTCCTCGGCGGCGCCTCCCTGCGGACGCCGGTCATCCTGGACGGCGTGAGCGCCGGGGCCGCCGCCCTGGTCGCCCGCGCGATCGCCCCGGAGGTCCTGGCCGCGTGCATCGCGGGCCACCGCAGCGCCGAGCCGGGCCATGTCGCCGCCCTCAACAAGCTGGGCCTGCGGCCCCTGGTCGATCTCGACCTCCGCCTCGGCGAGGGCACCGGCGCCCTGCTCGCCCTCCCATTGGTGCAGAGCACGGCCCGGGCGATGCACGAGGTGGCGACGTTCGATTCGGCGGGAGTGACGGAGAAGTAGGGCTCCCGTCGTCCTCGTGGGCCGGCGGGCGGGCGTTCCGCAGGACGGGGTGCCCGCCCGCCGACCGCCCACCGGCAGGGGGGTCCCGGTGCCCAGCCGGCGGACCACCCGAGCCGCCCTCACCCCTGCCCCATTAAAATCCGCACGTCAGGGCACTGAACACCGCCGCAACAGGAGCCGCACCTCATGGCCGAACACCCCGCCTACCCCGTAGGCCTCCGCCTCACCGGCCGCCGCGTGGTCGTCCTCGGCGGCGGCCAGGTCGCTCAGCGCCGCCTTCCGGCCCTGATCGCCGCGGGCGCGGACGTCCTCCTCGTGTCTCCCGAGGCCACCCCCTCCGTCGAGGCCATGGCGGACGCAGGCGAGATCACCTGGGAGCGGCGCCCGTACGCGGAGGGCGACCTCGCGGACGCCTGGTACGCCCTGATCGCCACCAGCGATGCCGAGGCCAACGCCGCGGCCTCGGCCGAGGCGGAGCGCCACCGCGTCTGGTGTGTCCGCTCCGACGACGCCGACCGGGCGACGGCCTGGACCCCGGCCACCGGTCACAGCGAGGGCGTCACGGTCGCCGTCCTCACCACCGACGCCAAGGGCCGCGACCCCCGCCACACCGCCGCCATCCGCGACGCGGTCGTCGAGGGCCTGCGCGACGGCACCCTCGTCGCCCCGCACCACCGCACCCGCACTCCCGGCGTGGCCCTGGTCGGCGGCGGCCCCGGCGACCCGGACCTGATCACCGTGCGCGGCCGCCGGCTGCTCGCGGAGGCCGACGTGGTCATCACCGACCACCTCGGCCCGCGCGACCTGCTCGCCGAACTGTCCCCGGGCGTCGAGGTGATCGACGCGGCGAAGCTGCCCTTCGGCAGGTTCATGGCTCAGGAAGCGATCAACGACGCCCTGATCGAGCACGCGCGCAAGGGCAAGTCGGTCGTCCGGCTCAAGGGTGGCGATCCCTTCGTCTACGGGCGCGGCATGGAGGAGGTCCAGGCGCTGGCCGAGGCCGGCATCCCGTGCACGGTCGTGCCCGGCATCTCCAGCTCCATCTCCGTCCCGGGCGCCGCCGGCATCCCGGTCACCCACCGGGGCGTCGCCCACGAGTTCACCGTGGTCAGCGGCCACATCGCCCCCGACGACGAGCGCTCCCTGGTGGACTGGCCGTCCCTGGCCAAGCTGACCGGCACGCTGGTGATCCTCATGGGCGTCAGCACGATCGGCAAGGTCGCCGAGACGCTCATCGCGCACGGCAAGTCCCCGGACGCACCGGTCGCCCTGGTCCAGGAAGGCACGACGGCCGGCCAGCGCCGCGTCGACGCCACCCTCGCGACGGTCGCGGAGACCGTGCGGAGCGAGGATGTGAAGCCCCCGGCGGTCATCGTCATCGGTGACGTCGTGAAGGTCGGCCCCGAGACACCCGCCCCCCGCAAGTAACTCCGGGTAACACAACCTCTACCCAGCCGTTGGCACCGCACCCAGGACAAGGCAGTATCACCCTGTGGCCGATCTCATCACCGTCGAGGATCCCGACGACCCGCGTCTGCGCGACTACACCGGCCTGACCGACGTGGAACTGCGCCGCAAGCGCGAACCCGCTGAGGGCCTGTTCATCGCCGAGGGCGAGAAGGTCATCAGAAGGGCCAAGGAAGCCGGCTACGAGATGCGCTCCATGCTGCTCTCGGCCAAGTGGGTCGACGTCATGCGTGACGTCATCGACGAACTCCCGGCCCCGGTCTACGCCGTCAGCCCGGAGCTCGCCGAGCAGGTCACCGGCTACCACGTGCACCGTGGCGCGCTCGCCTCCATGCAGCGCAAACCCCTGCCCACGGCCGCCGGTCTCCTCGGGGGCGCCCGCCGCGTCGTCATCATGGAGTCGGTCAACGACCACACCAACATCGGCGCGATCTTCCGCTCGGCCGCCGCCCTCGGCATGGACGCCGTCCTGCTCTCGCCGGACTGCGCCGACCCCTTGTACCGCCGCAGTGTGAAGGTCTCCATGGGCGCGGTCTTCTCCGTGCCGTACGCCCGTCTGGACACCTGGCCCAAGGGCCTGGAGTCGGTCCGCGAGGCGGGCTTCACGCTGCTCGCACTCACCCCCGACGAGAAGGCCCGGTCGCTCGACGAGGCCGCGCCGCACACCATGGACCGCGTGGCACTCATGCTCGGCGCCGAGGGTGACGGCCTGTCCACCCAGGCCCTGGTCGCCGCCGACGAGTGGGTTCGCATCCCCATGTCCCACGGCGTCGACTCCCTCAACGTGGGCGCGGCGGCGGCCGTGGCCTTCTACGCCGTTGCCACCGGCCGGCCCCGGGTCTAGGGGCCCCGCGTGGAGCAGCACGAGGCCGTCGTCGCCGTCCTCCTGCGGGGTGACCGCCTCCTCGCCGTGCGGCGCGGGCCGGCGGTCGTGCGCCCCGGCTACTGGCAGCCCGTCAGTGGCAAGGTCGAGCCGGGGGAGACGCAGGAGCAGGCGGTCGTCCGGGAGGTGCGCGAGGAGGTCGGCCTCACCGTCGTGCCGGAGGCGAAGGTCTGGGAGTCGGAAACCGACGACCGCCGTTTCCGCCTCCACTGGTGGACCGCCCGCGCGGACACCGGCGAGGTGGTCCCCGACCCGCGCGAGGTCGCCGAGACCCGCTGGGTCACCCCCCGGGAGTTCCTGGCCCTGAACCCGGTCTTCGAGGGCGATCGCGCGTTCTTCGAACGGATCCTGCCGCAGCTGTGACGCCCGGCTGACCAGCCGGCCCTCGTCCTACGCAAGAGCCCGCGGCACGGAGCCCCATGGTCTGAGACCCTGAGGTCTGAAGTCCTCGGCACGGACTCCTGAGGTGTGAGGCCCGCGGCACGGAGCCCTGCGGTCTGAGACCCTGAGGTCTGAAGTCCTCGGCACGGAGTCCTGAGGTGTGAGGCCCGCTGCACGGAGCCCTACGGTCTGAGACCCTGCGGCACGAAGCCCTGTGGTCTGAAGTCCTGCGGGCCGTCGTCCTGCCGGACGTGCTCCTGCCGTACGACGCCCCCATCGTCGCCCAGCCCCCGGGCCGGGCCCTGACAGCCCTGCACCAGGGCGATACCGACCGCCACCAGCAGCGTCACCACGACGAACACGAACAGCCGCTGCCGCAGCAGCCGCGGATTGGCGGGCCGTAGCCCGGTCCCCGTGTTCCTCGGCCCCTGACGACCGGTGCCGCTGTGCGGAGCGGGACGGCTGCCGCCGGCCGACCGCGTGCCGTCGCGCCCGGTGGGCGTCGGCCGCGATCCGGACCGCGATGGACCGCCGCCGCGCGAGGCGCTGGGCCCCCGCATGGGGGCCCTGCCACGGCTCCCGCCCCCCGTCGACCGGTTCCCGCCCCGCGTACCGGCCCCGCCCTGGGAGGGCGTTCCGTCCGTCGACGCATGGCCGTCCCGGGACGGCGAGGAACCCCGCGGCGGGGGGGTGCCCCGGCCCCGCTGCGCCCCGGACGCGCCCGCGCCCTGCTGCCCCTGCGGGCGGCGGGTCCGCTCGGGGTAGGTGTCGGTGGGCCGCTCGGTCTCGGCGCCGCGTGGCGCGGCCGGCCGGACCCCGGCGAGGTCCTGCGACTCCCGGGCTGCGATCTCCTTGAGCCGCAGCGACAGTTGCAGTGTGCTGGGCCGCTCCTCGGGGTCCTTCGCCAGACACGCCCGGACGAGCGGAGCCAGCGCGTCGGGCACGCCGTGCAGTTGCGGCTCCTCGTGCACGACGCGGTACAGCATCACCTCGGAACTGCCGTGGCCGAACGGCGAGTCGCCCATCGAGGCGTACGCGAGCGTGGCGCCGAGCGAGAACACGTCCGTGGCCGGAGTGACGGTGGCCCCTCGCACCTGTTCCGGCGCGAGGAAGCCCGGCGAGCCGACGGCCGTGCCGACGTGGGTGAGCGTCGAGGCGCCGGTGGCCCAGGCGATGCCGAAGTCGATAATCCGCGGCCCCTTCGGGGACAGCAGGATGTTGGACGGCTTCAGGTCCCGGTGCACCACCCCGGCCTCGTGCACGGCCACCAGGCCCTCTGACAGGGCCGCACCGACGGCCGCTACATCGGCGGCACCGAGTGGTCCCTCGGCCGCCACCTTGTCGTGCAGGGAAGGTCCGGGCACGTACTGCGTGGCGAACCAAGGGCGGTCCGCGTCGAGGTCGGCGGCCACCAGCCGGGCGGTGCAGCCGCCACGGATCCGCCGGGCCGCCGAGACCTCGCGTGCGAACCGGGAGCGGAACTCCTGATCCTCGGCCAGGTCGGGCCGGATGACCTTGAGCGCGACCCGTTGCCCCTTCTTGTCGGAGCCCAGGTAGACCACGCCCATCCCGCCCGCGCCGAGCCGTCTGTGAAGCCTGAACGAGCCGACGACGCGCGGGTCCTCGCGCCTCAGGCGCATCATCGCCATGTTCATCCCCGCTGCCCGGTCCTGTGACGAGCCACAGCTTACGTTTCCACGGCCGCCGGTGCGCAGAGGCCGCGCCCTCTCAGGGTGATGGATTGTCAGTGGTGGGTGGGAGACTTGAAAGGTGGTCAGGGAGGGCGCGAAGAGGCGGACTTCGAGCAGTCGGTGCTCCCAACCACCCGTCCCAGAAGGGGGATTGGTCCTGTGAAGGGTGATCGTGTGGAGATAGTCGTGGATGCGGGGGACACGACGCGCACGTACGAGGTGGTGGCGAGCAGGGCGGGCCGCAGGGTGGAGACGGCGGTACGCCGAGGTGTCGTGGAAGTGAGCGAAATCACCCGTAGCGGGACGGTCGTGCGTACTGCCCGCTTCATGGCGAATCGGGTGCTGGCCCTGGTGGAACAGCCGATTCCGCGGGAGGAAAGCCCGGACAAAGCGGAATGAGCCGGGCGTCCCGTCGGGGAAGACCCTGAGACCCGCGTCCCCGTCTCCACCCAGGGGAGTACATCGCAGGTGGTGCCTCATCCTCCGGGAGGCCCGGCAATCGGTACGAGGGCATGACGCCCGGGAAGGGCCGGACGCCTAGATTTAGGTCAAGCGGCGGGTGCAGCACTCGTCCCCCGAGGTCAGATGCCCGCCGCTGCAAACGACAACTGAGAACGGTCAGGAGAGGACCATGGCCCAGACGGCTCCGCGGACGCTGCTCCGCGAAGAGGGACGCAAGGTGTACGCCGCCGCGTTCCGCCGCCGGCAGGGCCGTCGCCACCCGGTGGTGGCGACGCTGATGGCCCTTCCCTTGGCGGTCCTGCTCCTCCTCGTCTTCGACGGGTGGGAGACAGTGGCCACACAGGCGTCGTCCGTGGGCGAGATGCTGGGGCGCTGAGCGGCGACCCCAGGCCCGGAAGAGCGGTCCGGGCGGGGACATCCCACCCATGAAACCCCGTGGGGACGGGGGTGCGGCGGACGGCAAAAATGCCGGCGCAGCTGGGGAGCTGCGCCGGCATTGCTTTTGTCCGGCAGGCGCCGGGCACCCGGAACAGGCGGTTCCCTGCGACCGGGCCCCTGTTCGCACGTACTCTCACCCGGTGAACTCCGTCCCCGGCCCGCTCCTGGCCGACCTCACCGCCACGGTCCGGGCCACCGCCCACGCACGCTCATCTGCCTGCCCCTGCGGCGCGGCGACGCTCGCCGACCGCCCCGACGGCCTGGTGGTGCGGCACGCGGACACCGTTGCGAAGGCCCACCCCCCGGGGACCGACCCGGCCGAACTCGCCGGCCGTCTCACCCTCGCCACCCACCACCCCGGCATCCTCCTGCCCCCGCTGGACCCGGCCCCGGTCGCCCTGCACGGCCGCGTGGTGACGTTCTGGCCGTACGGCACCCCGGTGGACCCCGAGGACCCCGGCGCCGCACCCTGGGAAGCCGCCGCCGCACTCCTCGCCCGCCTGCACCGCACCCCGGCGCCGCGGGACCTGACCGCGATGCGCGGCCCGGCCAAGGCGGCCCAGGCCGTCGCCCGGCTCCGCGGGGCCGGCCCGCACCCCGCAGCCGCCTCCGTCCTGCGCGCCTGGGCCACCCTCCCGCCCTGGGCCCGGGCCGAGGCGCCGATGCCGCGGACCGGCACCCTCTGCCACGGCGACCTCCACCTCGGCCAGCTCGTACGTCACCCCGCCCCGGCGGGCCCCTGGCTGCTGATCGACGTGGACGACCTCGGCGTCGGCGTCCCCGCCTGGGACCTCGCCCGTCCCGCCGCCTGGTACGCCTGCGGCCTGCTCCCGCCCGAGACCTGGGCCCGCTTCCTCGCCGCCTACCGGGAGGCGGGCGGCCCCGCCGTCCCGGCCGAGGGCGATCCCTGGCCCGCCCTGGACGTCCCGGCCCGTGCCCTCACCGCCCAGACCGCGGCCCGGGCCGTCGCCAAGGCGATCACGGCCGGCCGGCCGTTGGACGAGGTGGAGCAGTCGGTCGTGGATGCTTGTGACCGAATGGCTACCGTCCCGCCGCAGTTGGCGCAGGAGCACGCGAAGTAGGGTGCAACCGACCACAGCAGGACAGAGTCCGCCCTGGCGAGATGTGAAGCAGGACCGACCGGCGAGGAGTTGAACGACCATGCAGTGTCCGAAGTGCCGTGCGCCGATGCACACGTACAACCGCAACGGTGTCCAGATCGAGCAGTGCAGCGGCTGCCGCGGGATCTTTCTCGACTACGGCGAGCTGGAGTCGCTGACCCGTCTGGAGGCCCAGTGGTCCCAGGCCGCCCCGCCGCCCCCGCAGGCCTACCCGCCCCCGCCGGCCCCCGCGTGGGGCGCCCCGCACGGCCATCACGGCCATCACGGTCACCACCGCAACAAGAGCTTCGGGCACATGCTGTTCTCGTCCTGAGCCGTGACATCACAGGAGCCCCCGGCCGTGAACGGCCGGGGGCTCCCGTGTGGTGTGGACGATACTGGGATTGAACCAGTGACCTCTTCCGTGTCAGGGAAGCGCTCTCCCGCTGAGCTAATCGTCCGCGGGACCATGACCACTGAGAGCAGCGGATCATGGGCACTGCGTGCGCGATACTGGGATTGAACCAGTGACCTCTTCCGTGTCAGGGAAGCGCTCTCCCGCTGAGCTAATCGCGCGGGTCGGGATCCTTGAGAGATCCAGTGGACGATACTGGGATTGAACCAGTGACCTCTTCCGTGTCAGGGAAGCGCTCTCCCGCTGAGCTAATCGTCCTTGGAGGTGGAGACGGGATTTGAACCCGTGTAGACGGCTTTGCAGGCCGTTGCCTCGCCTCTCGGCCACTCCACCAGGAGTGTAGGGGGCCGGGAAGCCCCCTCTTCCTTCGAGCGGACGACGAGGTTCGAACTCGCGACCTCAACCTTGGCAAGGTTGCGCTCTACCAACTGAGCTACGTCCGCCTGTCGTTTCGGCCCGCTCTCGCGGCCCGGCGACGTGTTGAACTCTAGCGGATTCCGGTGCCAGGACAAAAACGCGTTTGCGCAGCGTGCTGCGCTTCCCCTGCTCAGGGAGGTCACAGAGTCGCCGGGGGAGACATCCCCCGGTCACGCGAGGGATACCCGCCATAGACTCGACTGCGTGCTCGACCTCCCTCCTCTCGCCCGTTTCGGTGACCGTGTCGCCACCGGGCTCCTCGACGTCACCGACGACCCCGAGGCCCTGGAGTCCAGCGGCTTCTGGGCCGTCTGCGCCGACTTCGAGGGCCGTCTGACCTGCGCCCGCTTCGCGGAAGTCCGGACGGCGGGCGTGCCCGCTGCCGTACCAGGCGCATGGCGCGGACCGGCCGCCGGTGACTGGACGTCCTCGCTCGACCGCGCCGCGTACACGGCCGCGGTGCGGCGGATCCGTGACCACATCGCGGCCGGCGAGGTCTACCAGGCGAACCTGTGCCGGGTGCTGTCCGCGCCCGTACCGCCCGGCGCCGACGTGGACGCCCTCACCGCACTGCTGGCCCGCGGCAACCCGGCCCCGTACGCAGGAACGATCCGCCTACCCGGGCACGGCGTGGAGATCGCCACTGCCTCCCCGGAACTCTTCCTGCGGCGCGAGGGCCGGATCGTCGCGTCCGGGCCGATCAAGGGCACCGGCAGGACCGAGGCAGACCTGCTGGAGAAGGACTACGCCGAGAACGTGATGATCGTGGACCTCGTCCGCAACGACATCGGACGGGTGTGCGCCACGGGCAGCGTGACGGTGCCCGACCTGTGTGCCGTCGAGAAGCACCCCGGGCTGGTCCACCTCGTCTCGACGGTCCGCGGCGAGCTGGCGGACGGGGTGGGCTGGGCCGAGCTGCTCGGCGCCGCCTTCCCCCCCGGCTCGGTCACCGGCGCGCCCAAGTCCAGCGCGCTGCGGATCATCGACGCTTTGGAGAGGGCGCCCAGAGGGCCGTACTGCGGCGGGGTCGGCTGGGTCGACGCCGACAGCGGGACGGGTGAGCTGGCCGTCGGCATCCGTACCTTCTGGATCGACCGGTCCGACGGCGTGCTGCGGTTCGGCACCGGCGCCGGCATCACCTGGGGCTCCGATCCGGAGGGGGAGTGGCGGGAGACCGAGCTGAAGGCGGCCCGGCTGCTCGCGATAGCGTCGGGAGCGTACGAGGTGAGTGGAGAGGACCTGACGTGAAGATCTGGCTCGACGGCGGGCTGCAGGACATCGAGTCCGCCCGCGTCTCCGTCTTCGATCACGGGCTGACCGTGGGCGACGGCATCTTCGAGACGGTCAAGGCGGTGGACGGCCGGGCGTTCGCGCTCACCCGGCACCTCGACCGGCTCACCCGCTCCGCGCGCGGCCTCGGCCTGCCCGACCCGGACCACGACGAGGTGCGCCGCGCCTGCGCCGCCGTCCTGGAAACCAACCACGTCCCGCTCGGCCGCCTGCGCATCACCTACACCGGCGGTCACGGGCCGCTCGGCTCCGACCGCGGCGAGCACGGCCCGACCCTCGTCGTCGCCCTCGGCGAGACGACCCGCCGCCCCGACTCCACCGCCGTCGTCACGGTCCCCTGGACCCGCAACGAGCGCGGCGCGCTCACCGGCCTGAAGACCACCTCGTACGCCGAGAACGTCGTCGCCCTGGCCCGCGCCCGCGAACAGGACGCCTCCGAGGCCCTGTTCGGCAACACGGTGGGGCGGCTGTGCGAGGGCACCGGCTCCAACGTGTTCGTCGTCCTCGACGGCGAGATCCACACGCCGCCGCTCGCCTCCGGCTGCCTCGCGGGCATCACGCGCGCGCTGACGGTCGAATGGACCGGCGCCGCGGAGACCGACCTGCCGCTGGACGTCCTGGAACGGGCCGACGAGATCTTCCTGACGTCCACCCTGCGGGACGTCCAGGCCGTGCACCGTGTCGACGGCCGTGAGCTGCCCGGCGCGCCGGGCCCGGTGACCGCCAAGGCGATGCGGATCTTCGAGGAGCGGTCCGGCAACGACCTCGACCCCTGACAGCCGCGGATATGGGGCTGACCAGGGTCGTGGTTGCGGGTAGAACACCCCTGATGACCACGACCCTGCGGCCGACCGAGCCGCTTCAGCAGAACGCCGACGGGACACGTTCACGCCGCTACCAGGTGTGCGTGAACAGCCGTCCCGTGGGGGCGATCCACCTCGGCACGCATCCCGTGTTCGGTGACGCGGTGGCCCGGATCATGAAGCTGCGCATCGACGAACCGGACCGCAGGCGGGGCCGGGGCACGGTGGCCGCCCTCGCCGCGGAGGAGGTGGCGCGCGGCTGGGGGGGCCGCCGCATCGAGGCGACGGTACCCGCCGAGTCCGCGGCGGGGCTCCGGCTCGCCACGACGCTCGGCTACGTCGTCCGCAACCGCGGCATGGAGAAGCCGCTCGGCGACACCCCTCCGGACCTGCCGGAGGGCAGCCGTGGCCGGCCCATGACCCAGGCGGAGTTCGGCCCGTGGCTGGAGAAGGGCAAGGAGGACTACGCGCGCAGCTGGATCGAGCGGGGCGTCCCGGAGGCCGAGGCCCGGGCGAAGTCGGAGCGCGACCACGCCACTCTCCTGCCCGACGGGCTCGCCACCCCCGGCATGCTCATCAGCGTCGTCGAGCACCTGGGCGCACCGGTGGGCACGCTGTGGCTGGCGGTGCGCGAGAACAACGCCTTCGTCTTCGACGTGGAGGCCGACGCCGCCCACCGGGGGAAGGGACACGGCCGCACCCTCATGCTCCTGGCGGAAGCACAGACGATCGCCGAGGGCAGGCGCACCCTCGGCCTCAACGTCTTCGCCGGCAACACCCCGGCCGAACGGCTCTACGCGTCGCTCGGCTACGAGACGACGCGGTACGCCGTGTACAAGCCGCTGTAGCGACCCGCGGCCGGGAGCCGGGCGAGAGCGGTCAGTGCTCCTGCCCGGCCAGCAGCCGGTCCGCGATCTCCTCGATCCGCCGGCGCAGCCCCTCCTGGCTCTTGCCGCCGTCGAGCCGCTCACCGCCGATGACGTACGTCGGGGTGCCGGTCACGCCGATCGCCTCGCCCTCGGCCTGGTCGGCGTCCACGATCAGGATGTGCCGGCCGTCGACCAGCGCAGTGTCGAACTCCTCGGCGTCCAGGCCCAGTTCGCGGGCCACCTCGACCAGGAAGGGTTCTCCCGCACGGGCCAGCTCCTCGACCCGCCCCAGCAGAGCCTCGACATACGGCCACCCCCGGCCCTGCTCCCACGCCTCCTCCGCGGCCTGGGCGGCCGCGAAGGCGTGCTTGTTCTTCTCCAGCGGGAAGTGCCGCAGCCGCAGTTCCAGACGGTCGCCGTAGCGGGCACGCAGCGCACGGAGATCGTCCAGCGCGGTGCGGCAGTCCGGGCACTGGAGATCGCACCAGATCTCGAGGACGAGGGCGGCGGAACGGTCGGGGGAGGAGTCGCTCATGCGCACATTCTCCCAGCAGCCGGGACCGGGGACGCAGCCCGCACCGGCACCTGCGGAGGAGACGACCCGGAGATCTCCCCGATGTCGGGCCGGAGCATGGCCCGCCGGGGATCGGCGGGTGCAGGATGGAAGGAGCGAAGTGCCCCGACCCGACCGCGCCGCCTGGAGGACCGGATGATTGCCGAGACCGTCTGCTCCGCCGTGTCCGCGGCAGGCCTGGGCATTGCGGTGATCACGGCGTACCGCAAGCGTTATCTCACCGCGGTCCGTATCGCGGCCTACGCGCTCGTTCCGATCGGCCTGGTGATGACGGGGGTCGTCGAGTGGCTGGCCGACACCGCGTTCAGCCCGACGGCCTGGGCCGGGTTCGGGGTCCTCGGCGTCGCGTGGGTGCTCTTCATGACCACCCGGGCCGTGGAGCGCCGCCGTGGCGGGACCCGCAAGGAGCGCAGGGCGGCGGCCCGCGCGGCGGACCGGCCGGAGGCGGCCGCTCCGGCGGCGGCCTCGGCGCCCAGCCTGGGCCAGGGTTCCCGTCCGGCGAGCCGGCCCGCCCCCGCGTCCCGGGGCGAGGACGACTTCAGCGACATCGAGGCCATTCTCAAGAAGCACGGCATATGACCGGGCCGCGCGCCCGCGGCTGAAACACCACGCGCCGGGGCCAATCGTCACAGTGGGTCCGCCGGTGCGCGGAAGTGATCACAACCCGAACCGGACCTCACGCAATCGGTGCACTCCCGCACGCAACGAGGACGCTGATCGCGCCCGGCGGGGCGATTGAGTCATCATCGCCCCGAGATGCTGGACACGACGGAACAGAGCGACCCCGCAACGCCGCAGGACGGGCCACGTTCCCCGCGGGACGAGCCACGTCCCCGGCAGGACGAGCCGCGCGGTTGCCTCTTCGCCCTATCCCAGCCACCGCTGATGATCTTCCTGGCGGTGATCGGGAGTCTGCTGCTCATGGCCTCGTTGCACGATCTGCTGTTGCTGTGAGCCTGACCCGCGGTACCCGGCGTCACCCGCCGGGGCCCGCGTCGACGTCTTCCGGAGCCCGGCGGCCCGGCGACGCCGTCAGCCCGCCGCCTCCTTGCGGCGCGCCCGGTAGGCGGCCACATGCAGGCGGTTTCCGCAGGTGCGGCTGTCGCAATAGCGCCGCGAGCGGTTGCGGGACAGATCGACGAAGGCACGCCGGCAGTCGGGCGCCTCGCACCGCCGCAGCCGCTCCTGCTCCCCGGCGACCACGAAGAACGCCAGGGCCATCCCGCAGTCGGCGGCCAGATGGTCGGCGACGGAGGCGCCGGGGGCGAAATAGTGCACATGCCAGTCGTAGCCGTCGTGGTCCGTGAGCCTGGGCGTGGTGCCGGCGGCCGCGACCAGCTCGTTGATCTGGCCGGCGGCGGCCCGGGCGTCGGGGGCGGCGAAGACGGCGGCGAAGCGTCCGCGGATCTTGTGCACCGCGCGGAGGTCGGACTCCGAGAGCACCCCGACGTCGCTGATCTCGTGGTTGCGCACGAATTCCGCGAGGGTCGCCACATCCGGCAGCCCGTCCGACGCCGTTTCGTCCTCCGGTGCGGTGTTCACCAGATCGACCACGGTGTCGAGGGCGCACCGGGTGTCGTGGGTGATCAGCACGATTCGCTCCCTGGCCTGAGGGTCGGGCGGGCGCCCGCCGATGCTGGCCGATGGTAACGGCTCAACCACCGCCGGACCGCCCTCATGCCCGCACATGGCTTCGAATAGAACGTCGCCGGGCCCCCCGGGGTTCCCGAGGGGCCGCAGAGCAAGGAGCGGGCAGCGGGGGGCGGTCGCGACGGCAGTGGCGGCGTGCCCCGGCACGCGAACCGGCGCCGAGCCGCGTAGCGGCACCGGCGCCGGTGTCATCCCCTCTGCGGTTGTCCGAGCCCGAGCCGTCTCCCCGAGTCGACGGCGCCGGGCGGCTTGGTGAGCGCCTCGCCCTAGCTTTCCGCCAGGATGTGCGAGAGCTCCTGATCGAGGTCGAAGTGCCGGTGTTCCGTGCCGGGCGGCACGGCGGCGTCGGTCCGCTTCAGGAAGGACTCCAGGGCCCGTGCCGGGGCCTCCAGCAGGGCCTCGCCCTCCGGAGAGCTCAGGGCGATGCACACGACCCCCTGACCGTGACTGCGCGACGGCCAGACGCGGACGTCGCCGGTGCCCGTAGGGCGATGAAGTCCCTCGGCGAGCAGGTCACGGGCGAACACCCACTCGACGGTTTCCTCGGCTCCGGTGTGGAAGGTGGCGTGCACGGCGTAGGGGTCGGCCGTGTCGTACCGCAGGCCTGCGGGGACAGGCAGGGAGGACTCGCTCGACACAACGAGGCGCAGGTGCAGCTCGCAGCTGACCGTGGTGTTCATAAGCGCCAGGGCCTTTCGCTCAGTGTGCGCTCGGGGATTCGCACGTCGGCGAAATCGACATGCCACCTACGGTGCCGTTGTAAACCCCTCTGAGTGTTTTGCGTGCCTTTACGTAACTCTTCCGGCCGAGAGATCGTTCGCGTCGTGCGTCCATTCCGGTGACTGGTTTCGCTCGGGTAGTGTTCGGCCGTATGAATACGGGGAGTAACGAGCCGGGCGAGGTGGCCGTGGCGTCGGACGAGACGGGGACGAACGAAGTGCACGGCGAGCCGCACCGGGGCCTCGGCTCCCGGGCACCGGAATTCATCAAGGCCCGCCGTGCGCTGCACGTGAGCTGGCAGGTCGGCGTGTTCATCATCGGCCTCGCGGTGGTCGTGGCCGGCATCATCATGCTGCCCTTGCCGGGGCCGGGCTGGGTCGTGATCTTCGGCGGCATGGCGATCTGGGCGACGGAGTTCGTGTGGGCCCAGCTGGTGCTCCGCTGGACCAAGCGGAAGGTCACCGAGGCGGCCCAGCGCGCCCTCGATCCCAAGGTGCGGCGCCGCAACATCATCCTGACGTCGATCGGGCTGGTGATCGTGGGCGTGCTCGTCGGCATCTACCTGTGGAAGTTCGGCATCGTGATGCCTTGGAAGATCAAGGACCAGTGAGCGTCACAGGCACCCCCTGACATGGGGTAATGTTCTTCCTGCGTCCGGGCGATTAGCTCAGTGGGAGAGCGCTTCGTTCACACCGAAGAGGTCACTGGTTCGAACCCAGTATCGCCCACCCGGACCGGCGGCCCACCTGTGATCAGCAGGTGGGCCGCCGTCGTTTCACCTCCATCTGCAGGGCATCGCCTCGCTCGGGCGAGGGATCAGAGGGTGACTCGCCGTCGGCTTCGCCCGCTCGGCGGCGTGGGCCGAAAACCCCACCGCCGAGCCGCTCCCGCCGCTGCCGACTCCGTCCGCCGGACCGCGCGCGCTGTCGGTTCCGCCGGTGGGCGGGCTGCGGCAGAAAACCCGGTGCGGCGGCCGGCGCATGCCGGCGGGCCCGCGGTCACACCCGCAGGCGGCGCCGCCTGCGGTGCGGGGAGCGCTCCCGTGGGATCGGCCCGCGCCGGGATCCTCCACGGGGTGAGCGGGCCGTGAAGCAGTCCCCGCGCCGTCGAGATCGCCCCGGCTGACCAGCTCGCACCCGGATCCTCCTCGGACCGGGCTGCTGCCAGGGGGCGGGGGCCAGGGCAGGTCCGCAAGGCCCGCCCGTCCCATGACGCCCGGTGCGCTGCCGGGCTCCGCAGCTGAAGGCAAGGACCATTCCCTCCCGCTCGGCCACACCGGGTGAACCCTCGAGCGCGACCAGTACGCAGGCGCCCGCCCGGCACGCCGAAAGCACGCACCGGATGCCGCCGGGCCCGCCCTCCGGGCGGACGACGTGACGGTGCGGCCCCCCGGGCCCCTGCCTTGCAGACCTCTGGCGCCGCAAAGGTCCCGCCGTCGGGACGGCAAGGCACGACCTCCCGGGCCGGGCCGAACCCCTGCCTGGCGGGCTCCCGGGGCCGGCCGTCGTGGCGCCACACCGGCCGGCCCCGCGGTGGGCGCACCGCCGCCGTGTCCTGCACGCCAAAGCCCCACCTCACCCACCGACCTCCGAGGCTTCCAAGCGCTCCTGTTCACATCCCGGGCACTCTTCCGCCCCGACGCCGCGCGGCCCGAACCGGCCTCCCCGTCCCCGGTACGCCTCCTCCGCCCACGGTCGCCCTGCACTCGGGCAAGAAACCCGCACGACCGGCCCGCGCCGTCCGGTGCTTCAGACCGCACCGCCGTCACCAGGGATGTCGGCCAAGCCCCGTGTCCACCTCGCCTCCTGCGCCCGGTCCGTCGCCCGTCCCCTCGGTAAGAAAATCTTGTCCGAATCATTGACGCACTCTCAGCCCCTCCGTAACTTGTGCCAGCAAGCGCTTACTTGAAACGATTCATGCGAGCGGGACGACGTGCGGGGAGGTCCAACCGTGGTGAACGGCAGGAATGTTGAGAGACGTACGATCCTGAAGGCGGCCGGGGCTACGGCGGCCACGCTGGGGCTGGCCGCGACGACCGGTTGCGGCGGTGACGGAGGGACCTCCGCGGACGGGACGGTGACGATCCGTTACGCGTGGTGGGGTGCGGAGGACCGCGCCGAGAGAATCAACAAGACGATCGAGCTCTTCCACAAGAAGTACCCGAAGATCAAGGTGAAAACGGACTTCCAGCCTTATGTCGACTTCTGGAAGAAGTTCAACACCCAGGCCTCGGGCGGAAATCCACCGGACGTGTTCCAGAATGCGGTCGGCTTCCTCCGCAAATACGACGCGAAGAACGTGCTGCTCGATCTCAGTGAGCAGGCCGAGGCCGGCAACCTCCGGATGGAGGGATTCCGCGCGGGTCTGGAGAAGTTCGGCGAGATCGACGGCAAACTCCTCGGCGTTCCGGTCGGTTCCAACTCGATGGCCCTCGTCATCGACAAGCCCGTCTACACCCGCGCCGGCGTCAAGCCGGAGCAGGGCTGGACCTGGGACGACTTCGACGCGGCGATGAAGAAGATCCGCGACAAGACGGGCCGCGCCGGTGACAGCGGCATGTACGGCACCATGTACCTCTACGACCTCTACCTGCGCCAGAACGGCAAGGCGTTCTTCACCGAGGACGGACTGGGCTTCACCGAGGCCGACCTGACCGACTGGTGGACGAAGGCCAGGAAGGGCGTCGAGGAGGGGCTCTTCTCCGACCCCAAGAAGGTCGCCCAGATCAAGCCCAAGTCGGCGCTCGCCGCGGAGCTCTCCGGCAGCGAGTTCACCTGGGACAACTTCACCGTCCGCTACACCTCCGAGGGCAAGAGCGAGTACGGCCTGGCCCCGATCCCGACGACGGACGGCAAGAAGACCGGCCAGTACCTCGGCTCCCTCATGCTGAGCGCCTCCAGGCGCACCCAGCACCCCAAGGAAGTCGCCCAGTTCATCGACTTCATGGTGCACGAGCCCGAGGTCGCCAAGATCATGGGTTACGACCGGGGTGTGCCCGCGACGCAGGCCCAGTTCGACGCGTACAAGCCGACCGACCCGGTCAACCAGGCGATCGCCGCCTACGAGGAGTCTCTCGTGAAGGCCGGAGTCCTCGAGCCCATCACCCCGCACCCGAACGGCGCGGACATCTGCGAGTCGGCGTTCCTGCGTATCGCCGAGGAGATGGGCCTCGGCAAGAGGTCGGTGGCGGAGGCCGTCAAGCAGTTCTTCACCGAGTCGAAGACGGCTCTCGGCACCTGATGGGAACCACCGTGACACACGCCCCTGCGATGGAGGGCCTGTCCCAGGACTCCGAGCCGCGGCACGGTCCGGTGAAGCCCGCGCGCCCCGCCGCCCTCAAGCGGCGGCGGCGCCGGGAGAACCTGGCCGGCTATCTCTTCATGTCCCCCTGGATCGCCGGGTTCCTGCTGCTGACCGCGGGCCCGATGATCGCCTCGCTCTACTTCGCCTTCACCGACTACAACCTGTTCGACGCGCCCCGGTGGATCGGCCTGGACAACTTCTCGGAGATGTTCGGCGATCCGCGCTGGCGTCACTCGGTGCGGGTGACGCTCTGGTACGTCGCCGTCGGTACGCCGCTGAAGCTGCTCGCGGCCCTCGGCGTGGCGCTGCTGCTCGCCCAGAGCCGGCGCGGGCAGGCCTTCTACCGCGCCGCCTTCTACGCGCCGTCGCTCATCGGCGCGAGCGTCTCCGTCGCGATCGTCTGGAAGGCGATCTTCTCGGACGACGCGATCGTCGACCGTACCCAGAAGATCTTCGGCATCGACGTCGGCGGCTGGACCGGCGACCCGGACATGATCATCTACAGCCTCGTGGCGCTCACCGTCTGGCAGTTCGGCGCCCCCATGGTCATCTTCCTGGCCGGCCTCAAGCAGGTCCCGCGTGAGCTGTACGAGGCGGCCGAGGTCGACGGGGCGGGCACGCTGCGGCGGTTCTGGAACATCACGCTGCCGATGATCTCGCCTGTGCTCTTCTTCAACGTCCTGCTGGAGACGATCCACTCCTTCCAGATCTTCAGCTCGGCGTACATCGTCGGCGGCGGCGCCGGAAGCAACGCCTGTGGTCCCGCCGACGGCTCGATGGTCTACACCTGCTACCTCTACGTCCAGGGTTTCGAGAACAGCCGGATGGGCCTGGCCTCCGCGATGGCCTGGCTGCTGCTCGTCGCGGTGGCTCTGGTGACGGCGGTGCTGTTCTGGTCCCAGAAGCGCTGGGTGCACTACGAGGAGGGCGCCCGATGAGTTCCCCCCATCTCTCGGCTCCGCAGGGGCCACCCCCATCGGCCACCGGCATCAAGCCGTCCGGCCCCGGGGCGTTCCGGCGCAGGCTGCCCGGCTCCCTCGCCTGGCACATCGGGTCGCTGCTGATCCTCGCGGTGATCCTCTACCCGGTGATCTGGGTCATCGGCGGGTCCCTCAAGAAGAGCGAGGACATCGTCGGCAGCCTGGACCTTCTCCCGGCCGACCCGGTCCTCGCCAACTACAGGAGCCTCGCAGACGGCATCGCCGACATCTCGATCTCCACGTTCTTCTTCAACTCGCTCTTCCTCGCGGTCGGTTCCGTGATCGGGATCCTGGTGTCCTGCTCGCTGACGGCCTACGCCTTCGCGAGGATCCGCTTCGCCGGCCGCAATCTGCTCTTCACGCTGATGATCGGCACGCTCCTGCTGCCGTACCACGTGCTGCTGATCCCGCAGTACGTGCTGTTCCGCAACATGGAGATGATCAACACCTACACGCCGCTGCTGCTCGGCAAGTACCTGGCCACCGAGGCGTTCTTCGTCTTCCTGATGGTGCAGTTCATGCGCAACATGCCCAAGGAGCTCGACGAGGCGGCCCGCCTCGACGGCTGCGGGCACTTCCGGATCTACTGGTCGATCGTGCTGCCGCTGAGCCGGCCGGCCCTGATCACCAGCGCGATCTTCACCTTCATCAACTCCTGGAACGACTTCATGGGCCCGCTGATCTACCTCAACGAGCCCGACAAGTACACGGTCTCGCTCGGCCTGAAGATGTTCGTCGACCAGGAGGGACTGGCCAACTACGGCGGCATGATCGCCATGTCGCTGGTCGCGCTGCTGCCGGTCCTCGCCTTCTTCCTCGCCTTCCAGCGCTATCTGATCGACGGCATGGCCACGTCCGGTCTGAAGGGCTGAGGCGGGCATGGCCGGGACGCGGGTGAAGACACGGGGCGAGTCGGCGCTCGCCATCCCTACGTCCCCTGCTCGCGCGGAGTCGAGAGCTTGGGGAAGGTTCGCGGTGTTCGCCGAGTCTCTGCTGACCGGTGTGTGGATCGCGGTCGCCTCGCTGGGCATCGTCACCTACCCTGCCGCGTTCGCCGCCGGGGCGCGGCATCTGCGGCGCCATACCGCCCACGAGAGCGGCGGATGGCGGGAGTTCGCCGCCGACTTCCGCGCGGCCCTGCGCGGCGGGTGGCTCGCCGGACTCGCCGGGTGGGCGGCGATGGCCGCGGTCTGGGTGGACGTGCGGGCGGCCCGGGCGGGGATTCCCGGCGGGCCGCTCGTCGGGGCCCTCGGCGTCGTGGCGCTGATCGGGCTCGTCGTCGCCGGGCTGCGTGCGGCCGCGGTCTGGGCGCCGGGTACGCGCTGGCGGACGCTGCTGGCCGAGGCCGGGCGCCGGACCGTGCTCGATCCGGCCGGGTCCTTCCTGATCATCGGCGGGCTGGCCGTGGTGGCCGTGTCCGCCTGGTTCTCCGCGCCGCTGGCGGCCCCCGTCCTCGGGGCTGTCGCGGCGGCGGCCGTCGCCGTGGAGGAGCGGTACCGGCACCGCTGAACGGCGGTGCCCCTTTCAGGCCGGTGCCTCGGCGCCGCACCTCCTCTGTCATGCCCCTGACCAGCGCACGGATTCGCTTCCCGCACGGACAAGGAAAGGCAGCATCGCCATGTCTCCCATCCCCCGCAGGTCCCTCCTCAAGGCGGCCGCCGTCACCGGAGCCGCCGCCCAGTTCAGCTGGGCGCTGGGAGCCCGGGACGCCCAGGCCGCGCCCGGAGCCGAACCCGCCGACGCCGACCCGGTGACCCTGGACTGGCTGGAGGACGGCGGCCTCGGCGCCGCCCCCGGCTCCACCGTCGGCGTGCCCTGGCCCAAGGGCGCGTACCAGAAGGACCAGACCTTCGCGCTGACGGACGCCGGCGGCAAGGCCGTACCCGTGCAGTCCTGGCCGATCGCCTACTGGCCCGACGGATCCCTCAAGTGGACCGCGCACGCCGTCGCGTCGGGGGACGGAAAGCTCACCCTCACCGCCGGGACACCCGCCGCACTTGAGAAGAAGGTGACCGTCGAGAAGCGCGGCGGCACCATCGGCATCTCGACCGGCGTCATCACCGCGAAGATCGGCACCTCCGGCTCCACGATCGTCAAGTCCGTCACCCGGGGCTCCACCGAGATCGTGAAGAACGGCCGGCTCGTGCTGATCCGTCAGCCCGAGATCGAGGACGAGGACCAGGGCGCGGTCAGGACCGAGCGCTTCGACGGCGCCGTCTCCAAGGTCGAGGTCGAGCAGGCCGGCCCGGTGCGCGCGGTCGTCCGCATCGACGGCAAGCACCGCAAGGGCGGCCGCAGCTGGCTGCCCTTCTCGATCAGGCTCTACTTCTACGCGGGCGCCGACTCCTTCCGCATGGTGCACACCATCACCTACGACGGCAAGCAGGAGCCGGGCAAGGCCAGTGGCGACTTCATCCGCGGCCTCGGAGTCCGCTTCACCGTGCCCCTGCGCGACGAGTCGTACGACCGCCACATCCGCATCGGCGGAGACGGCACCGGAATGCTCCGCGAGGCCGTCAAGGGCATCACCGGACTGCGCCGGGACCCCGGCGCGGCCGTGCAGGCGGCTCAGTTCGAGGGCAAGAAGCTGCCCGATCCCGCCACCTGGGACCAGCGGGTGACGACCCGGCTGCAATACATCCCCGAATGGGGCGACTACACCCTCTCCCAACTCTCCGCCGACGGCTTCACGCTGCGCAAGCGCACCAAGAAGGGCCACGGCTGGGTCGCCGCGGGCGGTGGCCGGCGCGCCTCCGGCTTCGGTTACGTCGGCGGGGCGAGCGGCGGGTTCTCCTTCGGGCTGCGCGACTTCTGGGAGAAGTTCCCCGCCCAGCTCGACATCCGGGACGCCCACACCGACGAGGCCGAGGTCACCCTCTGGCTCTGGTCGCCCGAGGCGCAGCCCATGGACATGCGCTTCTACCACGACGGCATGGGCCAGGACACCTACCCCGAACAGATCGAAGGCCTCAACATCACCTACGAGGACTACGAGCCGGAGTTCGGCACCCCGTACGGCATCGCCCGCACCTCCGAACTCCTCTTCTGGGCGAACGAGTCGACCCCGAGCCCGGACCGGCTCGCCGAGCAGGTCGAAGCCGTCCGCGTGCTGCCGCAGCTCGCCGCCCCGCCCGTGCAGCTCATCAAGGCCAAGGTCTTCGGGCCGGGTCTGTACTCCGAGCCCGATCGCTCCACCCCGGCCAAGGCGAAGATCGAGGACCACCTCGACTTCCTCTTCACCTACTACAAGGACCAGGTGGAGCAGCGCCGCTGGTACGGCTTCTGGGACTACGGCGACATCATGCACACCTACGACACCTTCCGGCACCAGTGGCGGTACGACATCGGCGGCTACGCCTGGGACAACTCCGAGCTGTCGCCGGACCTGTGGCTCTGGTTCGCCTACCTGCGCTCCGGCCGCGCCGACATCTTCCGCTTCGCCGAGGCGATGACCCGGCACACCGGCGAGGTCGACGTTTACCACCTCGGCACATGGGCCGGCCTCGGCACCCGGCACGGCGTGCAGCACTTCGCCGACAGCGCCAAA
Source organism: Streptomyces sp. NPDC092370 (assembly GCF_044755265.1). Taxonomy (NCBI): domain Bacteria; kingdom Bacillati; phylum Actinomycetota; class Actinomycetes; order Kitasatosporales; family Streptomycetaceae; genus Streptomyces; species Streptomyces sp. NPDC092370. Next base: position 167,228 of record NZ_JBIVQO010000009.1, read on the forward strand.
CAGCAGCGCATCGCCAACACCACCTACCGGCGCTACTACTACTTCCTCACGGCGGACGAACGCGTCGGCGACCTCATGCACGCCAACGTCGACTCCGACGAGACGTTCCTCGCCCTCGACCCGCTCCGCAAGATCCGCACCGAGCCGTACACCCCCGACCGGCACGCCCTGTCGGTCGGCTTCGGCACGGACTGGAGCGGCCTGGTCTCGGCCTGGCTGACCGAGTGGGAGCGCAAGGGCCCCAAGTGGGAGAAGGCCAAGGCACGTGTGCTGTCCACCATGGAGACCATCGCCGCCCAGCCCAACGGCTTCGTCCAGGGCAGCGGCCTGTACGACCTGGACACCGGCAGGTTCGCCGTCGCCGGGGCCCCCAAGGTGGAGGTCTCGCACCTGTCGGCCGTCTTCGGCCTCAACGAACTGTGCGCCGAGCTCATCGACCTCGTCGACATGCCGAAGTTCAACGAGGCGTACTTCGACTACTGCCGCTACTTCAACGCCACCAAGGCCGAGCAGAAGGCCCGCTACGGCTCCGACTTCGGCAGCCTGCTGCTGTTCCAGGGCCACTCGCGCCTCGACGCGTACGCGGCCGTAAAGACCGGCGACGAGAAGCTCGCCAAGCGGGCCTGGGAGAAGTTCTACAACTCCGACGGCTACAAGGAGTCCGCGCCCTGGCGGACGGAGAAGCTGAGCGGTCCGGCCGCACTGGTGCCGGGCAGCGAGGCCACCTGGGTGTCCACGAACGACACCGCGCTGTACGGCCTCGCCGCCATCGAGAACCTGGCGCTGCTGGGGGACAGGATGCCGTAGCGGGAAGCCGGATGAGCGGTTCCCGTGGCGACGCCGAAGCGGGAACCGCTGGTCCTAGTCGATGATCTGGTGGAAGAACAGGACGGCCGGGGCCACCACCCCGCCTCCGACGCTCACCGCGACCGGCCACCCGTTGCCGGCCAGTGCCGCCAGGACAGTGGCACCGATGCCGACCAGGGCTGCCAGCAGGAAGACGATCGCGGCGCGCTGACTGAGGAGCGGTCCGTCCCGGCCGGGTCCCCGACGGTCGGCCTGTGCCACTCGGTGCTCCTTATCCGAGGACGCCGTGGACGGTCTCGTGCGCTCGTCGCCGCGGGGGAGTGCCGTGGCCGCCCGGGCCCGGCACGTCCCACGGATCCTGCGCGGGACGCAGGAGTTCGAAGCGGACGCTGCCGTCACCGCTCGTCCGGACCCCGTGCACGGCGGGTTCGGGCAGGCTGTTGTAGTGGAAGGGCGTCGAGAAGTAGTAGGCGCCGGTGTCCGGGACGGCGATGATGTCGCCGGGCTCCAGGAGCGGCAACGCGCGGTCACGCGCCAGCAGGTCCCCGGCGAAGCAGGCGGGCCCGGCGATGTCCTGGCGGACCGAGGCGCCCCGCTTGGCCGTGCCGCTCTTGTCGTGCGCCTCGATCCGCAGGGGCCACGCGTCAGGGTTGAACACCGTCCGGGTGGCCACCTGCACCCCGGCGTGGGTGACCGCGATCGGCCGGCCGCCCATGCTCTTCGTGTACTCGACGTACGCGGCGGTGAACCCGTTCTTCGCCAGGACGGAACGCCCGAACTCGGTGACGATCTCGTACCCGCCGGAGAACAGTGCCGGCGCCTGGGCGCGCAGTTGCCGGACGTACGTGCCGAAGGTGGGCGTGGTCTCGTCGTCGGCGAAGTTGACGGGCAGTCCGCCGCCGATGTCGATGCCGACGACCTGACGTCGGCCGAGGGAGGCGTTGACCTCCTCGGCGAACGCCACGGCCTGCGCGACGGCGCCGGCCATGAGGTCGAGCGGGCAGCCCTGCGAACCGGCGTGGGTGTGCACCCAGGTCAGCCACGGGTGGTCGTGGTAGGCGCGCAGCAAACGCCGTCGGCTTCCCGGGTCCGCCAGGGGGACGCCGAACTTCGAGGTGCTCGTCGCCGTGCTCATCGCGGCGATGCTGCCGCCGCCGAGCTGGGAGTTGACGCGCACCCCGATCCGCGACACCGGCACGCGCCCGCCCAGCACCCGGTCGATCCTGGCCAGTTCCTGGTAGTTGTCGGCGTTGACGGTCACACCCAGGCCGAGGGCGTGCCGCAGTTCGGCCTCCGTCTTGGCCGGAGAGTCGAAGACGATCCGATCCGGCGCGAACCCGGCGGCCAGCGCCCGGGCCAGTTCACCCGCGGTGGCCACCTCGCAGCCCATGCCGAGCCGCCGCAGCTCCGCCAGCACCGGCACCAGGCAGTTCGCCTTGGCGGCGAACGCGTGCAGCACACGCGGCGAAGCGGGAAAGGCGCGGTGCAGGGACGCGACGGTCGCGGCGACGCCGTCGAGGTCGACGAAGGCGGCCAGCTGGGACTGCCCGGCGTCGAGCAGTCCCTGTCGCACCGCTTCCTGGAGGATCCGTTCGCGCCGCTCGGCGGCGGGGGTCAGTCCGGTCATGGCGAGCCTTCCGGTGTCGTACACGCAACGCCCGGGACCGCCCCGGGGTGGAGTACCAGGCTGCTGCCCGCGCCGGGAGGGCGTCTTCGTCGCGTCGTCAAAGACGCGGACCTCGCCCACGGCGCCCGGGCGCGACAACCCCCCTGCCCGGCCGGGGCGTTGTGCGGTACGACGAAGGAGCGGCCCTTCGATGGTGGCCGCGGCCAAGGCGGCGCGCGCACGCGGTTGCCTCGTGCCGGTCGTTCAGGGGCGTGCGCCGTCGGCGTCCTGGCCCAGACGCAACTGCACCTGGGCGAGCAGCCGGGCGTCGGGACTGCCCAGGTCCAGCCCCGACACCTGCGTGATCCGGCGCAACCGGTAGCGCAGGCTGTTGGAATGCACGCCCAGCGCCCGCGAGGCGGCCGACACGTCCCCGAAGTGGTCGAGGTAGGCGCGCAGGGTCTCCACCAGGCAGCTGCCGCTGTGATCGGCGTCGAACTCCCTCAGCCGCGCCACCGAGGTCCGCGGTGGCAGTGCCACTTCTCGCAGGGCGTCGACGACTTGGAGGATTCCCACGGTGTCGGCGACGTCCTCGCTCCGCGCGACCGTGCGTGGCCCGGCGGCCGCGATCAGCGCCCGCAGGGTCCGCTCGGCCGACCGGCGTGACGCGGGCGCCCCTGCCAGGCCCGGGACCACGTCGCCCAGCCCCACCTTCACCGCCGGGCCGATCGTCGCCGACAGCTGATCGGCCAGTGCCTGCCCGAGCCGCCGCACCTGGCCGTCCGCCCGCCCCGGGTCGTGCTCCAGCCCGGTCAGCAGCACCAGGGTCCTGCCGCCCGCCGGGACGACCACGACTCGGTGGCCCAGCGCCGCGCAGTGCAGGGTGAGCAGCCCGTACAGCCCGGACGGGCCGTCGTCCCCGAGGCGGCCGGAGCCGGTTCCGACCGCCAGGACGGCACAGGGCTGCCGGGGCGGCAGCGAGGCCCGCTCCGCGAGCACCTCGACGGATCCACGGTCCTCCAGCAGCGCCCGGGCCGCATCCTCCACCAGGCGGTCGTCCGAGCTGTGGGTGCGGTGATGGAGCAGGTGGGCGGCCGCGGCCCGGGCGGCGGCGCGCAGCGTCTCCGCCGCGTTCGGTGCGAGCGGGCGGCCGGCGACCGCCGCCACCCAGAGGGACCCCAGCGCCTCTCCGCCCGCCCGCACGGCGCCGACCAGACGCTCCGGATCCTGGCCGTGGGCGGGCCGGTGCAGCACATCGCCCGCGCCCCACAGGGCCTGGAAGAACCCCGCCTCCCGCATGGCCGCCACCCGCCAGGGCGGCACACGACGGCCGAGGATGGTCAGCCGGCGCATCTCGTCCACGTTCTCCTCGGTGGAGGAGTACGCCAGCACCCGCGACTCCGTGTCCTCGATGGTCACCGAGCCTCCCACCAGAGCGGCCACCGCGTCGGCCAGCGAGTCCAGATCGCCCAGACGCACGCCGCCGGTCGCCGGCACCGGGTGGACACCCGCCGCCGCCAGCCCCGCCCTCAGCACCCCCACGAGCTGTGCCCAGGTGCACCAGGCGGTGCGGAAGAGCACCGCCGTGCCGCTCTCCTCCGCGGCTGTCTGCAACGCCCGCGCCGTGGGCTCCGGCCGCCCCGGGCCGAACACCACACCCGCCGCACCGGCCTCACCGGCCAGGCGCACCACGTCGACCGCGTGCGCCGAGCGCGGGTCGACACCGACGGCGAGCAGTAACTCCCGCGGTCTGATCACGGGTTCCAGCGCGTCCAGCACATGGACACCGGTGACGCTCGTCCGCAGTCCCTGCGGGGCCGTGTGCAGCTCCACGGCTCCCGCACCCACCACCGAGAGCAGGCGCTCCAGGGTCCCGTGGTCCTCGGCGCCCGTGCCCCCGCCCGGTGCTTGCCCCAGGTCCGTCAACATGCCTCCCCGTCCCCCCGCCCGACCGTGCCGCCGGCGGCCATCGGAGAACGTATGACATCACGGGATTTGTCCGCGGTCGAGAGGCCCGGACGGCACACGAAAGGGTCCAACGACGCGCCGGCGGTGGCTAGTTCATCCTCCCCAGCACCTCCCTGACCCGCCGGACGTCCCGGATCCGCTGCTCGTACGTCGCCCCGAGCGCGAGCAGCAGGAGTCCGGCGAGGGCGGGAGGCGCCCAGCGGGGCAGGGCTCCCGTCACCTGCACGACGTAGGGGGCGAGCTCGTGCAGGGTGACCAGGGCCAGCACCGAGCCGCCGAGCGCCAGCGGTGCCTGGAGGTGGTGCCGGGCACCCAGCAGGGTGACCAGCAGTGCCGCGCCGCCGAGCAGGAGGGGCCGCGTCCAGTGCGGATCGGCCCAGGCCGCGACCAGGCTCGGCAGGAGTGTGGCCGCGAGCCCGGGGCCGTACGCCGTCCAGGAGGACGCCTGCGGATCCCGGCGCCGGCGCAGCGCTCCGACGAGCAGCGCCGGGACGGTCACCGGGAGTGTGTACGCCTCGGGCGCGGTGACGTCCCAGACGGCCAGGCGCACCCAGGCGGCCAGCACGAACAGGGCCGCGGCCGCGTAGCCCACGGGACGGCGCTCGGCGCGCAGGGCCGTGCCCGCGGCGATCACCCCGCACAGGGCCAGCACCAGGGCGAGCATCGGCGGATCGGTGACGGCGAGAGTCACGGCGAACAGCCCGAGGGCGGCTCCCACGGCCTCGACGGGCACCGTCGCCCGGGCCGCGCCGAGCCGCGGCGCCAGCAGGGATGCAGCGGCGGGAACCACCAGGACCAGCAGGGCGGCGCGGGCAGGCGGCCAGTCCGCGGCGGCACCGGACGCCGAGGCCAGCCCGGCGCCGTACACGAGAGCCGCCGGGGCCGTGAAGGGCGCGACTCCCGTCCGCCACGAGGCCGCGGCGAACAGCGCCGTCAGCACGGACAGCGCGATGAGGGTCGCGGACTGGGAGGCGAGGGAGACCAGGGTGAGGCCGGCGGCCGTGACCAGGGCCAGGACGAGGGCCGTGACCCGTGCGGCCGACGCCGTGATCCGGCACGCGGACAGCGCGGCCGCCGTCAGGACGCCCAGGACCAGCATCCCCACCGGGTAGGGAACCTCGAAAACCGCCGGAAGGGTCAGAGCCGTCGCCCACAGCAGCCCCAGGGAACCGAGCAGGGCCCGCCCGCGCCACGGCACCGCACGCACCGCCAGGGCGAGCACCGCGGCGACCGCCATCAGCACGAGGGGAGCGACGGTCGCGCCGGACGGCCAGGGCACCTCCACGGTCACCGCCGCACGGGCGTCGGCGGGAGCACCGCTCCACACCCGGCCCAGCCGGCCGGCCGGGCCCAGCAGCACCACGACGACGACGGGCAGCGCCCACAGCACGGCCAGCGTCTGTACGGCACCGGAGGCCCAGACGAAGCCCCGCCGCACGGCGACCGGCAGCCGTTCCCCGCGCACCGCCGCCAACAGGCCGATGCCGACGACCAGATGAGCCGGCACCGCCCACTGCGACGGCACCCCGGAACGTGCCACCCCACCGAGCGCGGCCACGACGAGCAGCCCGGACGTCATCGCGAGACCGAGAGCGTGCCGCGTGCCCGGCCCCCGCCAGGCCGCAGCCAGGGCGATCGCCCCGGCGAGAAGCAGCAGCGCCCCGGCGCGGGAGGCCGCGCCCGGGCCACCGGCCGTCAAGGACAGCCAGCCGGCACCCAGTACGCCCCAGCCGCCCATGCCGTACGCGCCGACGGCGGCGGTGATCCGCACGGCACCGGCCGGCAACCGCACCACCGCCACCGCGTCGAGCCCGGCCGTCACCAGCAGCGCGGCCGTGATCACGTACGCGCTCGCACCGGCGGTCAGAGCCCCCAGCAGCAACGGGAGCTGGGCCGCCGCCAGGGCACAGGGCAGCGGCAGGCGCAGCGCGGCCGTGGCCGGCAGCAGGCCGTACGCCGCCCAGACCGCCGCCAGGACCGCCGACGCGGTGGCCGCGTACCCGGTGCCGTCCGTCCCGGAGAGGGCCGCCGCGTGCAGCGCGTAGGCGTCCAGGACGGTCAGGGCCAGCCCGAGGCCCGCCACCGACTCGGCCGTCGACCGCAGTCCCCGCTTCAGCAGCGCCACGGGTGCGGCGAGCGTGGCCAGGGTGACCGCGCCGAGGACCAGGGCCCGCCCGGCGATCCCCATGTGCCCCCAGCTGACCAGCGTGAACACCGCGGCCGCGAGCGTGAGCAGGACACCGCCGAGGACCAGCAGCGCGTTCTGCACACTGGGCGCGGCCGTCTCCGGACGGGGCGGTACGGCGACCGGCGGACGCGCCGAGGCCTGGGCCCGCGGCTGCTGCGTCTGGTGCAGGGCCGCGACCAGCCAGGCGCGACGGGTCAGCAACTGGGCACGCCGGGCGTCCAGTTGCCAGAGCTCGGCGTCGAGGAGCCGCAATTCCTCGGCCGGCGGCGGAAGGTGGGTCATGTACGGCAGTGTGGTACGCGTCACCTCGCACGGCATGAGTGCTGATACTCAGGCGCGTACTCAGTCGTTCCACGCCGTGAGTGGGCAGACTGCCGGCATGGACTGGAACCATTACCGCTTCCGCAGCCTCTGGTCTCTTCCCGCACCCCCGGCCACCGTGTTCGACGTGCTGGAACGCCCCGAGGACTACCCGCGCTGGTGGCGGCAGGTGCGGGAGGTGATCCGGCTCGACGACACCACCGGGGTGATCCGCGTCCGCTCCGTCCTGCCGTACGACATGACCTTCACGGCGCGAGAGGTGCGGCGCGACCCCGCGGCCGGGCTGCTGGAGACCGCCCTGACCGGAGACCTCGAGGGCTGGGCGCGCTGGACGGTCACGCCGCAGGGAACGGGCAGCCTCGCGCGGTACGACCAGGTCGTCAGCGTGCGCAAGGCGCTGCTGCGGCGGTTCGCCGTACCGGGGCGGCCCCTCTTCAGAGCCAACCACGCGCTGATGATGCGGTCCGGGCGGCGCGGACTCCGCAGGCACCTCCGAGCGGTTTGAAGGAAGCGTGCCCGGACCTGTATGGTTCAGTGCGTTCCCGGGCGATTAGCTCAGTGGGAGAGCGCTTCGTTCACACCGAAGAGGTCACTGGTTCGAACCCAGTATCGCCCACCGGAAACAGCCGGTCCGTCTCAGACGGACCGGTTTTTTCATGCCCTCGCGGGGTCCGTACCAGGTGCTCAGGCCGCCGCAGGCAGGTCCGGACGCAGCGGCCACGCCGGGTCGACCGCCTCGTCCACACCGCTGCGCGCGAACCACGCCTGCAGACCCCGTGCCTGGGCCGCGTGCCACACCGCCTGGAGGGTGTGCAGCTCACCCGGGCCGAGTCGCTCCAGCCGGGACGCGAACCGGCGGCCCACCGCCCGGGTGACCTCCAGCGCCGCCACGGCGTCCGCCGCCGCGTCGTGCGCGCCCTCCAGGGCGACGCCGTAGTGCGCGCACAGGTCGGTCAGGGTGCGGCGGCCCTTGCGGTAACGGTCCAGATGCTTGTCCAGGACCCGCGGGTCGAGCACGGACAGCGGCGCCGACTCGAACCAGCGGCTGAGCGCCGAGGCGCGGTGACGGCGCAACTCCCGGTCCAGCAGGGTCAGATCGAACGGCGCGTTCATCACCACGACCGGCCGCCCCGCGTGCGCCTGCTCGGCCAGCGCCTGCGCTATCTCGTACATCACCGGCGCCGGCCACCGGCCGTTGCGCTGCAGGTGTTCCTCCGTCAGCCCGTGCACCGCCGTCGCCTCGGCGGGCACCGGCACCCCCGGGTTCACCAGCCAGCGGCTCACCCGTGGCCGGATGCCCGGCGCATCCTGGACGACGACGGCGGCCGACACGATCCGGTCGGTCTCGACGTCCACGCCCGTCGTCTCCGTGTCGAAGGCGGCCAGCGGCCCCTCGTACCAGCACGTCGTCATAGCCACACAACCCCTCGTTCACCCTCGGCAGTTGACGTCCCGTCCGCTGCCCGATCCGGTGATACCCGGGCTGTTTGCGCCGTACGCCGGAAGGAGACAACAGGAGTACGGGTCGACGCAGTTCAGCGGCCCGCAGCGGGAAAGACTTGTTCTGGAAGGCTGTTTGGCCATGGCCATAGCGCAGCCCGAACGGGGCGGGCTGCTGCCCGAGCGCACGGCTCCCTCTCGCGGCACACTCGCCACCACCGCCTGCATGGAGACTCTGCAGGTCGGCTATCTGCACGCCGTCGCGGCAGCCGCCGGCTGCTCGCTGTCCCAGCCCTTCCCCGACAACGGCATCGACTGGCACGTCAGCCACAGCGCACCCGGGCACACGGTCGACGACGAGGTCACCATCAAGGTGCAGCTCAAGGCCACCTACCAGGTGCCGCCCAACCCCCCGGGCCGCACCTTCTCCTTCACGCTCGACAACGACCACCTGGCGAAGCTCGCCCGCACACCCGTGTCGGTGCACAAGATCCTCGTCGTGATGCTGGTGCCGCGCACCCAGGACGACTGGCTGCGCGCCGGCCACGACCGGCTCGACCTCAGGCACTGCTGCTACTGGACCAACCTCGCCGGACAGCCCATCACCGGCCGCCGCCGCACCACCGTGCGCATACCGACCGCGCGCATCTTCGACGACCGGGCCCTGTGCGAGATCATGACGCGGGTCGGGACGGGAGGGAAACCGTGACGCACCGCCCGACCGAGGAGCCACTGAGGCCCGTGCGGCCCCACCCCGTGGACACCCCCTGGAGCGGCTCTCCGCCCGAGCCCGCCGACGTCGACCCGGCCGTGCTCAGCGCTCTGCTGCGGCGGCACGGCTGGCAGCGACGCGGCGGCGCCCCGGGACGCTACGGCCGCTGGACGCCGCCCGGCCCCGGTGGCAGCGGCACCAGCCTCCTGGTTCCCGAGAGCCGGGCCTTCCCCGACAGCGACGACCTGCTCGGCGAGGCCCTGCTCGCGCTGTCTGGCAGCGGCACGCCGTCCGCCCGCGAGGTCCTCGTCTCCCTCGCCGTGCCCAGCGACGAGATCCGCTGGTGGCACGACGTCCCCGCCGGACCCGCCGGCAGCGCGTCCTGGACCGTCGAGGACCGGCTGCGCGGCGCCGCCCGCCGGATGCTGCTCGCCGCGGCCCTCGCCACCCGCGCCCGGGCCGGCTACCACGGCGCACGCCACCGCCGCTCCGCCGCCGCGGCCCTGCGGCACGTCCTCGTCGGCTCCGCCACCGACGGCCGGCTCACCGCCTTCGTGCCGGTCGCCGCCGGCCGCCCCCTCGCCGTCCGTCTCCACCAGGCCCTCTTCGCCGCCCGCGAGGCCATCGACTACCAGCGCGCCACCGGCGGTATGGACGCCTTCGACGCGGCGGTCGAGGCCGGGGTGAGCCACGAACTCACCGAGGCCCTCGTCGCCCTCGTCCGGGGTACCGAGGGCGCACGGATCGCCGTCGAGTGGGCCCCGGCGGCCGGGGCGCCCGAGGGCTGCGCGCCCTTGTCCGAACCCGTCGAGTTCTCACCCGGCGACCTGGCCGTGCTGCGCGAGGCGGGCGCCCGCTACCTGCGCGAGGAACCAGCCGTACCGGTGCGGATCACGGGAGCCGTGGTCCGGCTGCGCCGGTCCGGGCCGCGCGGCGACGGCACCGTACGGCTGCGGGTGCTCGCCGGGGCCGACGTGCCGAACGTCCGCATCACCCTCGACGAGGAGGCGTACCGGATCGCCGGGCACGCCCACCTCGTCGGGCTCCCCGTGCGGGTGCAGGGGCGCCTGGAGAGCCGGGGCGGTTTCCGCCGCCTCACCGGCGCCCACGGCGTCGTCCCCGTCCAGGTCGACGACGCGGAGCGGGACCGGCTGATGAAGGAGCTCCACGAGAACCTCGACTTCTTCGAGGAGGCCTGCGGAGGGGACTGCGGGGATTGATTTCGCGAAGGGTGGTCCCGGGTCGGTACGATCCTTACTCGTGCGCGCGCTCCGGTACGGCGCCCGCAGCCCCCTTCAGTCAGGAGAGACCGGTGTCAGACGTCCGTGTGATCATCCAGCGCGATTCCGAGCGGGAAGAACGCGTGGTGACGACGGGCACTACGGCCGCCGAGCTCTTCGCCGGCGAGCGCTCGATCATCGCCGCCCGCGTGGCCGGCGAGCTCAGGGACCTGTCGTACGCCCTGTCCGAGGGCGACGAGGTCGAGGGCGTCGAGATCTCCTCCGAGGACGGCCTGAACATCCTGCGCCACTCCACCGCGCACGTCATGGCGCAGGCCGTGCAGGAGCTCTTCCCCGAGGCCAAGCTCGGCATCGGCCCGCCCGTCAAGGACGGCTTCTACTACGACTTCGACGTCGCCAAGCCGTTCACGCCCGAGGATCTCAAGGCCATCGAGAAGAAGATGCAGGAGATCCAGAAGCGCGGGCAGAGGTTCTCCCGCCGCGTCGTCACCGACGAGGCCGCCCGCGAGGAGCTGGCCGACGAGCCCTACAAGCTGGAGCTGATCGGCCTCAAGGGCTCCGCCTCGTCCGACGACGGCGCGGACGTCGAGGTCGGCGCCGGTGAGCTGACGATCTACGACAACCTGGACGCCAAGACCGGCGACCTGTGCTGGAAGGACCTCTGCCGAGGCCCCCACCTGCCGTCGACCCGTGCCATCCCGGCGTTCAAGCTGATGCGCAACGCGGCTGCCTACTGGCGGGGTAGCGAGAAGAACCCCATGCTCCAGCGCATCTACGGCACCGCCTGGCCCACCAAGGACGAGCTGAAGGCGCACCTGGAGTTCCTCGCCGAGGCCGAGAAGCGCGACCACCGCAAGCTCGGCAGCGAGCTCGACCTGTTCTCCGTCCCGGAGCAGATCGGCTCCGGCCTCGCCGTCTTCCACCCCAAGGGCGGCATCATCCGCCGGGTCATGGAGGACTACTCGCGCCGCCGCCACGAGGAAGAGGGCTACGAGTTCGTCTACACCCCGCACGCCACCAAGGGGAAGCTCTTCGAGACCTCGGGCCACCTGGACTGGTACGCCGACGGCATGTACCCGCCCATGCAGCTCGACGAGGGCGTGGACTACTACCTCAAGCCCATGAACTGCCCGATGCACAACCTGATCTTCGACGCGCGCGGGCGTTCCTACCGTGAACTGCCGCTGCGCCTCTTCGAGTTCGGGACGGTGTACCGGTACGAGAAGTCGGGCGTCGTGCACGGCCTGACCCGGGCCCGCGGCTTCACCCAGGACGACGCGCACATCTACTGCACCCGTGAGCAGATGTCGGAGGAGCTCGACAAGACGCTCACCTTCGTCCTCGGCCTGCTGCGCGACTACGGCCTGACCGACTTCTACCTGGAGCTGTCCACCAAGGACCCGGAGAAGTTCGTCGGCTCCGACGAGGTCTGGGAAGAGGCGACCGAGACGCTGCGCCAGGTCGCCGAGAAGCAGGGCCTGCCCTTGGTGCCCGACCCGGGCGGCGCCGCCTTCTACGGCCCGAAGATCTCCGTCCAGACCAAGGACGCCATCGGCCGCACCTGGCAGATGTCGACCATCCAGCTCGACTTCAACCTGCCGGAGCGCTTCGACCTGGAGTACACGGGTCCCGACGGCTCCAAGCAGCGCCCCGTCATGATCCACCGCGCACTGTTCGGCTCGATCGAGCGCTTCTTCGCGGTGCTCCTGGAGCACTACGCGGGCGCCTTCCCGGCGTGGCTGGCCCCCGTCCAGGCGGTCGGCATCCCGATCGGCGACGCGCACGTCGACTATCTGGAGAAGTTCGCCGCAGCAGCCAGGAAGAAGGGCCTGCGCGTCGAGGTCGACTCCTCCTCCGACCGCATGCAGAAGAAGATCCGCAACGCCCAGAAGCAGAAGGTGCCCTTCATGGTCATCGCGGGCGACGAGGACATGTCCCACGAGTCCGTGTCCTTCCGCTACCGCGACGGCTCGCAGGAGAACGGCATCCCCTTCGACGAGGCCATCGCGAAGATCCAGAAGGTTGTCGAAGAGCGCGCTCAGGTCTGATCCCACGGCCTACGGGCCCCCGGGGAGATCCCGGGGGCCTTTGCCGTCCCCCCAGCTCGACGCCATATGCTGCACAGCATGACGAGTGAGCCGGAGCAGCAGCTGGGAGTGGGGACGCAGGACGCGTTCCAGCGTCTGTGGACGCCCCATCGGATGGCCTACATCCAGGGCGAGAACAAGCCGACCGGCCCGGGCGCCGGCGACGGCTGCCCCTTCTGCTCCATCCCGGCCAAGTCCGACGAGGACGGACTCGTCGTCCGCCGTGGCGAGCAGGTCTACGCGGTGCTCAACCTCTACCCGTACAACGGCGGGCACCTCATGACCGTGCCCTACCGGCACGTCGCCGACTACACGGACCTGACGGCGGGGGAGACCGCCGAGCTCGGCGAACTCACCAAGCAGGCCATGACGGCCCTGCGCACGGCCTCCGGGGCACACGGCTTCAACATCGGCATGAACCAGGGCTCGGTCGCCGGCGCGGGCATCGCCGCGCACCTGCACCAGCACATCGTGCCCCGCTGGGGCGGCGACACGAACTTCATGCCGGTGGTGGGTCACACCCGGGTGCTGCCGCAGCTCCTGGCCGACACGAGGAAGATGCTGGCCAAGGCCTGGCCGACCAGCTGATGTCCGGCCTCGCCGGCATCCGCGGGCGAGGCCGTCCAGGCCGACGGGGTCCCGGGGGCGGGCGCGGCCCCCGGGAGCTACGCGTCGTAGACGTCGGCCTTCTTCGGCGCAGCCTCCTGAACCGCCCCGCTGAGCGCCGCGGACCTCGACCCGAACTTCTCCACGTCCACCCCGTTCTCCCGCAGCACCTTCAGCGCCGCCGCATGCACCACACGCAGCACGGGCGTGGCCGCGCGCAGCGCGTCGTCGGCCATGAAGCGATGCCGCCACGGCTGGTCGGCCCACGCGTGCCGCAGACCGAACGGTTCCGGCAGCGTCAGACTGCCCCCGAGCCAGTTCAGCAGCGGCGGATACCAGGTCAGCGGGGCGCGCGCGGCGAGCCGGACCACCTCGTCGGCGTCGATCAGGGGCATCTTCACCGTGCGCGTCTCCCAGAAGCGGAAGGCCTTCTGGACCGTCTTCTCCTTGGCCGCCGGCTTCTCGTTGAACAGCGAGTTGACCGGCCCCAGCGCGTGCCCGGTGACCTCGATGCGCAGCGTGTCGTGCAGCACGGTCACCGTGATCAGCATCGTGATCACCAGGTGGCCGTCCCACAGGGTCCACTGCACGCCCAGGTAGTGCCGGTCACCGCTGCCGAACTGCTGCTTGTTGCAGATGTCCTGGACGGCGTGCGTCCGCACCGTGTAGGCGTCGACGTCCGTGCCGCTCGGCCGGGACACCTCCGTCGCCTTTTCGCCGATCGGCGTGACCACCCAGTGCGTGATGGACGGCTTGGGGAAGCCGCCGGTGTTGATGGACGTGCGCTCCAGCATGCCGAGGCCGCCCTGGATCGCCACGATGACGTCCCAACTGCGGAAGGGGTGGAACTCCTTGCCCGGCTCGGCGGAGACCAGCTCCTCGGCCAGCTGCCAGCTGCCCCACCGCGTGCCCATGCCGAGTATGCCCTTGGGGCCCGCGTAGAAGACCGAGTTGGACCGCTGCTCGGCGGCGAGGCGGGCCAGTTCCTTGCGGACCTGCTCGGCCGCGTCACCGGGGTTGCCGGGGACGGCCTCGGGGATCTTGGCGCCCACGCCACCGCCGGACAGCAGGCTCGACCAGCGATCCCGAAGGTCACGCGCGGTCCGCTCGCAGATCTGCTTGGCCCAGAACCAGCCGACGACCGGCATGATCACCGCCGCGCGTCCGTACAGGGCCCAGAAGCCCGTGAACGGCATGCGGATCAGGAACAGCACGGCCAGCGCGCCCACGGCGAGCAGCAGCGTGGTGGCGAGGGCGCCGGCCCGCTTGTCCTCGCGCTTGGTCATCGTGGAACGCAGCGTGAAGACCAGCAGCCACACGAGGAAGCCCGGCAGGAAGAGCACTCCGCAGATCACCGTGATCGCCGAGAGCCAGTTGTCGCGGTCGCGGCGGATGCGGTGGGCCGCCAGACAGTGCTCCACGACGACCTGGGGCTCGATGCCGAAGGACTGGATGACCGGCTTGCGCCCGGCGCCCAGCATGCGGTCGATCACCGCGCGGGAGAAGGCCTCGCCGAACCTGGGGCGGAAGATCTTCGCCCAGGAGCGCGGTGGGGTCACCTTGGACTGGTGCCACTCGTTGTCGGCGTTCAGGATCTTGGTGACCTCGTCGTCCCGGTACGCCGCCGCGGCCAGCGCGTAGGTCGCCGCCGTCTGGCCGCTCGCACCCGCCAGAGGCACCTGGGCCCCCGGGCTGAAGTCGAATCCGTCCGTCACTGCCGCCCCCATCGCTGCCGCATCCGCATCTGCGGCCTTCCCGACTTCCGCGCTCCGCACACCTGTTGATCAGGTCATCAGCGTATCCGTCCACGCCGTCACGCGGGGGCGGACGGCACGTCAAGCCGCCCGCCCCCGCGCAGGGAAGCCCCCACAAGGGCACTTCGTGGCGCCCGGCGCCAACTACGAGGCCTTGCGCTCCTCTTCACGCACCCGGTCCGCGACCTGCTGCGGCATCGGTTCGTGCCGCGCGTACCGGCGGCTGAACTGCGCGGTGCCGTGCGCCATCGACCTGAGGTCGATCGCGTACCGGCCGATCTCGATCTCGGGTACCTCAGCCCGAATCAGGGTGCGTCCGCCGGGTGTCTGCTCGGTACCGAGCACCCGGCCGCGCCGCCCCGACAGATCGCTCATCACGGCGCCCACGAAGTCGTCGCCGACCAGCACCGACACCTCGGCCACCGGCTCCAGCAGATGGATCTTCGCGTCGGCGGCGGCCTCCCGCAGGGCGAGCGCCCCGGCCGTCTGGAACGCGGCGTCGGAAGAGTCCACCGAGTGCGCCTTGCCGTCCAGGAGGGTCACCCGTACGTCGATGAGCGGGTACCCGGCCGCGACTCCCCTGGCCGCCTGGGCCCGTACGCCCTTCTCCACCGACGGGATGAACTGCCGGGGCACCGCGCCGCCCACGACCTTGTCGACGAACTCGATGCCGGAGCCGCCGGGCAGCGGCTCGACCTCGATCTCGCAGATGGCGAACTGCCCGTGCCCGCCGGACTGTTTGACATGCCTGCCCCGGCCGGCCGACTTGGTCGCGAACGTCTCGCGCAGCGACACCCGGTGGGGGACGACGTCGACCTGGACGCCGTACCGGCTGCGCAGCCGCTCCAGGGCGACGTCGGCGTGCGCCTCGCCCAGGCACCACAGGACCACCTGGTGGGTGTCCTGGTTCTGCTCGAGCCGCATCGTCGGGTCCTCGGCCACCAGCCGGGCCAGACCCTGGGACAGCTTGTCCTCGTCCGGTTTGCTGTGTGCCTGGATGGCCAGCGGCAGCAGCGGGTCGGGCATCTGCCACGGCTCCATCAGCAGCGGGTCGTCCTTGGCGGACAGAGTGTCGCCGGTCTCGGCGCGGCTGAGCTTGGCCACGCACGCCAGATCACCGGCGATGACGTGCGACACCGGGCGCTGCTGCTTGCCGAACGGCGTCGACAGGGCGCCGATCCGCTCGTCGACGTCATGGTCCTCGTGGCCCCGGTCGGCCAGCCCGTGCCCGGAGACGTGCACCGTCTGGTCGGCGCGCAGGGTGCCGGAGAAGACGCGGATCAGCGACAGCCGGCCCACGTACGGGTCGGAGGACGTCTTCACGACCTCCGCGACCAGTGGCGCGTCCGGATCGCACGGCTTCAGCTCGCGCGGCTCGCCGTCGATCGTCGTGACCCGTACCGTCTCGTGCTCCAGCGGCGTCGGGAAGCCCCGCGTGATCAGCTCCAGCAGCTCCACCGTGCCCAGCCCCTGCCGGGCGCCCTCGCCCGCGGGGGCGGCGGCCAGCACGGGGAAGAAGACCCCGCGTGCGACGGCCCGCTCCAGGTCCTCGACGAGCGTCTTGACGTCGATCGGCTCCCCGCCGAGGTAGCGGTCCATGAGGGTCTCGTCCTCGCTCTCGGCGATGATTCCCTCGATGAGCCGGTTGCGGGCCTCCTCGATCAGCGGCAGCTGGTCCTCGCCCGGCTCGGACTCCTTGCGCTCGCCGGCCGAGTAGTCGAACAGCTTCTGCGACAGCAGCCCGGTCAGACCGGTCACGGGTGCGTGCCCGTCGGGTGTCTGGGGGCCGTGCAGCGGCAGGTAGAGCGGCAGCACCGCGTCCGGGTCGTCCGCGCCGAAGGCCTCCGCGCAGTTCCGTGTCATCTCCTCGAAGTCGGAACGCGCCGACTCCAGGTGCGTGACGACGATGGCCCGGGGCATGCCCACCGCCGCGCACTCCTCCCACACCATGCGGGTCGAGCCGTCCACGCCGTCCGAGGCCGAGACGACGAAGAGGGCCGCGTCCGCCGCGCGCAGACCGGCCCTGAGCTCCCCGACGAAGTCGGCGTATCCGGGAGTGTCGAGAAGATTGACCTTGATGCCGTCCCACTCGACCGGCACCAGGGACAGCTGTACCGAGCGTTGTTGCCGGTGCTCGATGTCGTCGTAGTCGGAGACGGTGCCGCCGTCCTCCACGCGGCCCGCCCGGTTCACCGCCCCCGCCGTGAGAGCGAGGGCCTCCACCAATGTGGTCTTGCCCGATCCGGAGTGGCCGACCAGCACCACATTCCGTACGGACTGAGGGTGGTCGGCCGCTCGTGCCCTGCCGGCGGCCCCAGGGTGTGTCTGTGCCTTGTCGCCCATGATCCTGCCTCCCGTGCACGGTGAGGTCACTGTGGGCGCGGACATGCCGCCCGCATACGGTGGCGGCTCCGGCGGCGCCCGCGGTTCTTCGAGCTTTCCACTCCGGTCACGGTGCGTCCATACGAACGACGCGATCCCGCCTCCCACCAGCGACGCGCCGGTTCCACGGAAGGGGTCCCGGTGCCCGCCCCTCGCCCACGCGCGCGCGTGGCTACGATGGGCCAGCCGGTGGCCAGCAGGGGCCATGCGGCGACACCGACCCTCGGGAAGGCCATGCTGAACAAGTACGCGCGTGCATTCTTCACGCGTGTCCTCACACCGTTCGCCGCGTTTCTGATCCGCCGGGGCGTCAGCCCCGACACCGTCACGCTCATCGGCACCGCCGGTGTGGTCGCGGGCGCGCTGGTCTTCTACCCCAGGGGCGAGTTCTTCTGGGGCACGGTCGTGATCACGCTCTTCGTGTTCTCCGACCTCGTCGACGGCAACATGGCCCGCCAGCTCGGCCGCTCCAGTCGCTGGGGCGCCTTCCTGGACTCCACGCTCGACCGGGTCGCCGACGGAGCGATCTTCGGCGGCTTCATCCTCTGGTACGCCGGCGGGGGCGACGACCTCGTCCTGTGCGCCGTCTCGATCTTCTGCCTGGCCAGCGGCCAGGTGGTGTCCTACACCAAGGCCCGGGGCGAGTCGATCGGCCTGCCGGTCGCGGTCAACGGGCTCGTCGAGCGGGCCGAGCGGCTGGTGATCTCACTGGTCGCCGCCGGGCTGGCGGGCCTGCACGCCTTCGGTGTGCCGGGCATCCAGTACCTGCTGCCCGTCGCCCTGTGGATCGTGGCCGTGGGCAGTCTCGTCACACTGATCCAGCGGGTCGTCACCGTCCGCCGGGAGTCCGCGGAGGCCGAGGCCGCGGCGGCGGCGCAGGACGGTCACGACACCCAGGACACCCAGGGCACCCAGGGCACCCAGAAAAATGGGGACGCGCAGCAGAACGCCTCTCACGGGAGCGAGGCGGCCACGTGAGCACTCAGGACCGGCTGACGGACGCGCTGTACGGCCTCGGCTGGAGCACGGTCAGGAAGCTCCCCGAGCCGGTCGCCGTACGGCTCGGCCGGACCATCGCCGACCTGGCCTGGAAACAGCGCGGCAAGGGCGTACAGCGCCTGGAGAGCAACTACGCGCGCGTGGTGCCCGGCGCGAGCCCCGAGCGCCTCGCCGAGCTGTCCCGCGCGGGCATGCGCTCCTACCTGCGCTACTGGATGGAGTCGTTCCGGCTCCCCGCCTGGAGCCCCGAGCGCATCAAGGCGGGCGTCGACGTCAAGGACCTGCACTACCTGCACGAGGGCATGGCGGCGGGCAAGGGCGTCATCCTCGCCCTGCCCCACCTGGCCAACTGGGACCTCGCCGGCGCCTGGGCCACCACCAAGCTGGGCATCCCCTTCACGACGGTCGCCGAGCGCCTGAAGCCGGAGACGCTGTACGACCGGTTCGTCGCCTACCGCGAGGGCCTCGGCATGGAGGTCCTGCCGCACAGCGGCGGCACCGCCTTCGGCACCCTGGCCCGGCGGCTGCGCGACGGCGGCCTGGTCTGCCTGGTCGCCGACCGCGACCTGTCGGCCTCCGGCGTCGAGGTGGACTTCTTCGGCGACACCGCCCGGATGCCGGCCGGACCCGCCCTGCTCGCCCAGCAGACCGGCGCCCTGCTGCTGCCCGTCACCCTCTGGTACGACGACTCGCCGGTGATGCGGGGCCGCGTCCACCCGCCCGTCGAGGTTCCCGGGTCCGGCACGCGCGCCGAGAAGACGTCCGTCATGACACAGGCGCTGGCCGACGCCTTCGCCGCCGGGATCGCCGACCATCCCGAGGACTGGCACATGCTGCAGCGCCTGTGGCTCGCGGACCTCGATCCAGCGAAGGGATCCACGTGAGGATCGGCATCGTCTGCCCGTACTCCTGGGACGTGCCGGGAGGCGTCCAGTTCCACATCCGCGACCTCGCCGAGTACTTCCTCCGCCTCGGCCACGAGGTGTCCGTCCTCGCCCCGGCCGACGACGACACCCCGCTGCCGCCGTACGTGGTCTCGGCCGGGCGCGCGGTGCCGGTGCCGTACAACGGCTCGGTGGCCCGGCTGAACTTCGGTTTCCTGAGCGCCGCCCGGGTACGCCGCTGGCTGCACGACGGCGCCTTCGACGTGATCCACATCCACGAGCCGACCTCGCCGTCGCTGGGCCTGCTGACCTGCTGGGCCGCCCAGGGGCCGATCGTGGCCACGTTCCACACCTCCAACCCGCGCTCCCGCGCGATGATCGCCGCGTACTCGATCCTGCAGGCCGCGCTGGAGAAGATCAGCGCCCGGATCGCCGTGAGCGAGTACGCCCGCCGCACCCTGGTCGAGCACCTCGGCGGGGACGCCGTCGTGATCCCGAACGGCGTCGACGTCGACTTCTTCGCCACGGCAGAGCCCAAGGCCGAGTGGCAGGGCGACACCATCGGCTTCATAGGGCGCATCGACGAGCCCCGCAAGGGACTCCCCGTGCTCATGAAGGCCCTGCCGAAGATCCTCGCCGCGCGTCCCGGGGCCCGGCTGCTGGTGGCCGGACGCGGCGACGAGAAGGAGGCCGTGGAGTCCCTGCCCGCCGGGCTGCGCTCCCGCGTCGAGTTCCTCGGCATGGTCAGCGACGAGGACAAGGCCCGCTTCCTGCGCAGTGTCGACCTGTACGTCGCGCCCAACACCGGCGGCGAGAGCTTCGGCATCATCCTCGTCGAGGCCATGTCCGCCGGAGCCCCCGTCCTCGCCTCCGACCTGGACGCCTTCGCCCAGGTCCTGGACCGGGGAGCGGCCGGCGAACTGTTTCCCAACGAGGACGCGGACGCCCTGGCCGACGCGGCCGTGCGCCTCCTGGAGGACCCGGAGCGACGAGCGGAGCTGCGCGAGCGGGGCAGTGCCCATGTGCGGCGCTTCGACTGGTCGACCGTCGGCGCGGACATCCTGTCCGTGTACGAGACGGTGACGGCCGGTGCGGCGGCGGTCGCCGAGGACGAGCGCACGACCGGGCTGTGGGGGCGGCTGGGGTTCGCCCGGGACTGACACCTGGGACGGCGGGTCCGCTTCGGCCCCGCACACCGTCCACCCCCCCACAACCGGCATGGCGGGCGGGGCGGGGTGAACCGGCGGCCGTGTCGTGCCGCTAGCCTTGCCGCCCGTGACCACCACTCTCATCTGGATCGCCGTCGCCCTGGTCGCGATCGGGCTCTACCTGAGCTGGACCGCGGGCCGGCTCGACCGTCTCCACGCCCGGATCGACGCCGCCCGGGCCGCCCTGGACGCGCAGCTGCTGCGCCGGGCCTCGGTGGCACAGGAACTGGCGACCTCGGGGGTCCTGGATCCGGCCGCCTCGATCGTGCTCTACGAGGCCGCGCACGCCGCCCGGCAGGCCGAGGAGGAGCAGCGGGAGGTGGCCGAGAGCGACCTGAGCCAGGCGCTGCGGGCCGTCTTCGGGGAGGCTCCGCAGGTGGAGGCGGTACGGGAGGCGCCCGGGGGAGAGGAAGCGACCCGGGAACTCACCGAGGCGATCCGCAGGGTGCCGATGGCCCGGCGCTTCCACAACGACGCCGTGCGCGCGGCCCGCGCCCTGCGCCGCCACCGCAAGGTGCGCTGGTTCCGCCTGGCCGGTCACGCGCCCTTTCCCCTGGCCTTCGAAATGGACGACGAGCCTCCGGTGGCCCTGGTGGACCGGGCCACCTGACCCCTTCGCACGGGTGTCTTCCGGCCGTCCGTCGCAAAAGAGTCCACGGACTTCCCATTGGCCCTTGCTGTGGCCTGGTTCTCTCGCGTTTCCTCAGTGCTGCAGAAATCCTCTTTCCCCTCAGCGAGGTCACCCGTGTCCATCTCCGAAAACCAGGCTCCCGAGACCGGCACCGCCCGAGTGAAGCGCGGCATGGCCGAGCAGCTCAAGGGCGGCGTGATCATGGACGTCGTCACGCCGGAGCAGGCGAAGATCGCCGAGGACGCGGGCGCCGTGGCCGTCATGGCCCTGGAGCGGGTCCCGGCCGATATCCGCAAGGACGGCGGCGTGGCCCGCATGTCCGACCCGGACATGATCGAGGGCATCATCGACGCCGTCTCGATCCCGGTCATGGCCAAGTCCCGCATCGGCCACTTCGTCGAGGCCCAGGTCCTGCAGTCCCTCGGCGTCGACTACATCGACGAGTCCGAGGTCCTCACCCCGGCCGACGAGGTCAACCACTCCGACAAGTGGGCCTTCACCACGCCGTTCGTCTGTGGCGCGACCAATCTGGGCGAGGCCCTGCGCCGCATCGCCGAGGGCGCCGCGATGATCCGCTCCAAGGGCGAGGCCGGTACCGGCAACGTCGTCGAGGCCGTCCGCCACCTGCGCCAGATCAAGAACGAGATCGCCCGTCTGCGCGGCTACGACAACAACGAGCTGTACGCCGCCGCCAAGGAGCTGCGCGCCCCCTACGAGCTCGTCAAGGAAGTCTCCGAGCTCGGCAAGCTCCCCGTGGTGCTGTTCTCCGCCGGCGGTGTCGCGACCCCGGCCGACGCCGCCCTGATGCGCCAGCTCGGCGCCGAGGGCGTCTTCGTCGGCTCCGGCATCTTCAAGTCCGGCGACCCGGCCAAGCGCGCCGCCGCCATCGTGAAGGCCACCACCTTCTACGACGACCCGAAGATCATCGCGGACGCCTCCCGCAACCTGGGTGAGGCCATGGTGGGCATCAACTGCGACACCCTCCCCGAGGCCGAGCGCTACGCCAACCGCGGCTGGTAAGGCACATAAATCCATGAGCGACACCCCCGTCATAGGCGTCCTGGCCCTCCAGGGCGATGTCCGGGAGCACCTCGTGGCCCTGGCCGCGGCCGACGCCGTGGCCAGGCCGGTGCGGCGCCCCGGGGAACTCGCCGAGGTGGACGGTCTCGTCATCCCCGGCGGCGAATCGACCACCATCTCCAAGCTGGCCGTCCTGTTCGGCCTGATGGAGCCCCTCCGCGCGCGCGTGCGGGACGGCATGCCCGTCTACGGCACCTGCGCGGGCATGATCATGCTCGCCGACAAGATCCTCGACCCGCGCTCGGGTCAGGAGACCATCGGCGGCATCGACATGATCGTGCGCCGCAACGCCTTCGGCCGGCAGAACGAGTCCTTCGAGGCGGCAGTACAGGTCAAGGGCGTCGAGGGCGATCCGGTGGAGGGCGTCTTCATCCGCGCCCCCTGGGTGGAGTCCGTCGGTGCCCGGGCCGAGGTGCTCGCCGAGCACGGCGGTCACATCGTCGCGGTCCGCCAGGGCACCGCGCTGGCCACGTCGTTCCACCCGGAACTGACCGGCGACCACCGCGTCCACGCCCTGTTCGTCGACATGGTGCGGGCGAACCGGACAGCCGAGTCCTTGTAGGATTCCTGCGTTCGTTGCTGAGATGGGTTACGCGAAGGAGACAGGCAGATGTCCGGCCACTCTAAATGGGCCACGACGAAGCACAAGAAGGCCGTCATCGATGCCAAGCGCGGCAAGCTCTTCGCGAAGCTGATCAAGAACATCGAGGTCGCGGCGCGGATGGGCGGCGCCGACCCCGAGGGCAATCCGACGCTCTACGACGCCATCCAGAAGGCGAAGAAGTCGTCGGTCCCCAACAAGAACATCGACTCGGCGGTCAAGCGTGGCGCGGGCCTGGAGGCCGGCGGCGCCGACTACGAGACGATCATGTACGAGGGTTACGGCCCGAACGGTGTCGCGGTGCTGATCGAGTGCCTCACCGACAACCGCAACCGCGCCGCCTCCGAGGTCCGCGTCGCCATGACCCGCAACGGCGGCTCCATGGCCGACCCGGGCTCGGTGTCGTACCTGTTCAACCGCAAGGGCGTCGTGATCGTCCCCAAGGGCGAGCTGACCGAGGACGACGTGCTGACCGCCGTGCTCGACGCGGGCGCCGAGGAGGTCAACGACCTCGGAGAGAGCTTCGAGGTCCTGAGCGAGGCCACCGACCTGGTCGCGGTGCGCACCGCCCTCCAGGACGCCGGCATCGACTACGACTCCGCCGACGCCAACTTCGTCCCGACCATGCAGGTCGAGCTGGACGAGGAAGGCGCCAAGAAGATCTTCAAGCTGATCGACGCGCTGGAGGACAGCGACGACGTGCAGAACGTCTTCGCGAACTTCGACGTCAGCGACGAGGTCATGGAGAAGGTCGACGCCTGACGCCGCCGTGAGCCGCACGGGCTCAACGGGCTCAACGGGCCGACGGGACACACCCGTCGGCCCGTCGCGTTGTCAGCGGTACCCGATAGCCTGCACGAACAGGCGATTGAAGGAGGGGCGGGTGCGCGTACTCGGGGTGGACCCCGGACTGACGCGGTGCGGTGTCGGCGTCGTCGAGGGGGTCGCGGGCCGGCCGCTGACGATGCTCGGCGTCGGCGTCGTGCGCACGCCCGCGGACGCCGACCTCGGCCACCGCCTCGTCGCCGTCGAGCAGGGCATCGAGCAGTGGCTCGACGAGCACCGGCCGGAATACGTCGCCGTGGAGCGCGTCTTCAGCCAGCACAACGTCCGCACGGTGATGGGCACGGCCCAGGCCAGCGCGGTCGCCATGCTCTGTGCCGCCCGCCGGGGAATCCCGGTCGCGCTGCACACCCCGAGCGAGGTCAAGGCAGCCGTCACCGGCAGCGGCCGGGCCGACAAGGCACAGGTGGGCGCGATGGTCACCCGCCTGCTGCGGCTCGGCGCACCGCCCAAGCCCGCCGACGCGGCCGACGCCCTCGCGCTCGCCATCTGCCACATCTGGCGCGCCCCCGCACAGAACCGACTCCAGCAGGCCGTAGCCCTGCACACCCCGAAAGGCCGGACGGCATGATCGCCTTCGTCAGCGGCACGGTCGCCGCGCTCGCCCCCGATGCCGCGGTCGTCGAGGTCGGCGGCGTCGGCATGGCCGTCCAGTGCACGCCCGACACGCTGTCCACGCTCCGCATGGGCCGGCCCGCCAAACTGCACACCTCCCTCGTCGTGCGCGAGGACTCCCTGACCCTCTACGGGTTCGCGGACGACGACGAGCGACAGGTCTTCGAGCTGCTCCAGACGGCCAGC
Organism: Streptomyces sp. NPDC092370; assembly: GCF_044755265.1. Taxonomy (NCBI): domain Bacteria; kingdom Bacillati; phylum Actinomycetota; class Actinomycetes; order Kitasatosporales; family Streptomycetaceae; genus Streptomyces; species Streptomyces sp. NPDC092370. Next base: position 191,387 of record NZ_JBIVQO010000009.1, read on the forward strand.
GGTGTCGGCCCCCGGCTGGCCCAGGCCATGCTCGCCGTGCACAGCCCGGACGCGCTGCGCCGGGCCGTCGCATCCGCCGACGAGAAGGCCCTCACCGCCGTCCCCGGGATCGGCAAGAAGGGCGCGCAGAAGCTCCTCCTGGAGTTGAAGGACCGGCTCGGCGCGCCCGTCGGCGCCCCCGCCGTGGGCGCGGCGGTCAGCACCGGCTGGCGCGACCAGCTGCACGCGGCGCTGATCGGCCTCGGGTACGCCACCCGGGAGGCCGACGAGGCGGTGTCCGCCGTGGCCCCGCAGGCCGAGGCCGCCGAGGGCACGCCCCAGGTGGGCCAGCTGCTGAAGGCGGCCTTGCAGACCCTGAACCGCGCCCGATAGTCCGTACCGAGATTCCGAGGCACACTCCATGAACTGGGACGACACGACCGACGCCGATGCCGCGGGGCCCACCGCGGAGCGGCTGGTGGACTCCGTCGCCGACCGCGAGGACCAAGCCGTCGAGGCCGCCCTGCGCCCCAAGGACCTGGACGAGTTCATCGGCCAGGAGAAGGTCCGCGAACAGCTCGACCTCGTCCTGCGCGCCGCACGCGCGCGGGGGGCGACCGCCGACCACGTGCTGCTCTCGGGCGCCCCCGGCCTCGGCAAGACCACCCTGTCGATGATCATCGCGGCCGAGATGGGCGCCCCCATCCGCATCACCTCGGGCCCCGCCATCCAGCACGCCGGCGACCTCGCCGCGATCCTCTCCTCGCTCCAGGAGGGCGAGGTCCTCTTCCTCGACGAGATCCACCGCATGTCCCGGCCCGCCGAGGAGATGCTGTACATGGCGATGGAGGACTTCCGCGTCGACGTCATCGTCGGCAAGGGCCCCGGCGCCACGGCCATCCCCCTGGAGCTGCCACCGTTCACCCTGGTCGGCGCCACCACCCGCGCTGGCCTGCTGCCGCCCCCGCTGCGCGACCGCTTCGGCTTCACCGCCCACATGGAGTTCTACGAACCGGCCGAGCTGGAGCGGGTCATCCACCGCTCGGCGAACCTCCTGGAGGTCGAGGTCGAGCCGCAGGGTGCCGCCGAGATCGCCGGCCGCTCCCGCGGCACGCCCCGTATCGCCAACCGCCTGCTGCGCCGCGTCCGGGACTATGCGCAGGTCAAGGCCGACGGGCTGATCACCCGGGACATCGCGGCGGCCGCGCTCGCGGTGTACGAGGTGGACGAGCGCGGCCTCGACCGCCTCGACCGGGGCGTGCTGGAAGCCCTGCTCAAGCTGTTCGGCGGTGGTCCGGTCGGTCTGTCCACGCTCGCTGTCGCGGTGGGGGAGGAACGTGAGACCGTGGAAGAGGTCGCCGAGCCCTTCCTCGTACGCGAGGGCCTGCTGGCCCGCACCCCGCGCGGCCGGGTCGCCACCCCCGCCGCATGGGCGCATCTCGGCCTCACCCCACCACGCTCCCAGACTGCCGGAAACGGACAACAGGACCTGTTCGGGGCGTGACGGCGCCGTTACGGCTCCTCGGCGGCGAGGTCAGTGGCCGGAGCAGGAACCCCGGTGCCATGCTGAGCGTTGTTCCCTGCGCGCGGACTCGCTTAGACTCCGCCGATGCCGCCTTTGCCGGCGGTGTACACACCCCCAACCAGCTGGCCGCTCACAGCGCGGTCGTGTGAAGGAAGTACCGACCCGTGAGTCTCCTGACCCTCCTCCCGTTCATCGTGCTCATCGGGGCCATGTTCCTGATGACCCGGTCGGCCAAGAAGAAGCAGCAGCAGGCCGCCGAGATGCGGAACCAGATGCAGCCCGGCAGCGGTATTCGCACCATCGGGGGCATGTACGCCACGGTGAAGGAGGTCAATGAGGACACCGTCCTCGTCGACGCCGGACCCGGCGTCGAGCTCCTCTTCGCCAAGAACGCCATCGGCGCCGTCCTCACCGACGACGAGTACAACCGCATCGTCCACGGCGTCGAGCACGACCTGAAGTCCGACGCCGACATCGTCCCGGACGACGCCTCCTCCCTGACCGGGACCGGCGACTCCGCCGCCGACGCACCCGCTGACGACAAGGCTGTCGACCTCGGCAAGAAGGACGCGGCCGAGGAGCCGGCCGACGACGCGGCCGAGGCGAAGACGGACGCAGAGCCGAAGAAGACCGACGGCGACACCGAGGCGAAGTAGTCGTGGGCCCGGGGGGGGGGGGGGGGCGCCCCCCCCCCCCCGCCCCCCCCCCCCCCCCCCGCCCCCCCCCCCCCGCGGCCGGGGCCCCCCCCCCCCCGCCGCCCCCCCGGGGGGGGGGGGGGGGGCGGGGGGGGGGGGCCCCCCCCCCCCCCCCCCCCGGGCACACGCCCAGCTCGCACGGAATCCCGACACCATGTCATGGCCGCCCGTCCGCCGATCCGGAGCGAGGTGGCCCGAGAGGGAGTACGAGAAGGTGGCCACACCTAAAAAGGGCAGGAACGCGAGCGCCCAGAGCAAGCCGGGGCGCTCGCTGGCCCTGATCCTGATCGCCATCGCGGCGCTCACCGGGGGGATGTTCGCCTCGGGGCACACGAAGCCCCGTCTCGGCATCGACCTTGCCGGCGGTACGAGCATCACGCTCCGCGCGGTCCCCGAGGCCGGCAACGAGGCGGCGATCAACAAGACCAACATGGACACGGCCGTCTCCATCATGGAGCGCCGTGTCAATGGTCTGGGCGTCTCCGAGTCCGAGGTCCAGACGCAGGGCCGGGAAAACATCATCGTCAACATTCCCAAGGGCACCAACTCGGAGCAGGCCCGCAAGCAGGTCGGCACCACCGCCAAGCTCTACTTCCGCCCGGTTCTCGCCACCGAGATCTCCGGCGGCAAGGCCCCGGCCAGTCCCTCCCCGAGCCCCACCGGCAGCCCCACGGACAAGCCGTCCGGCGAGGCCACCGACAAGCCCGAGGCCACCGACAAGGGGTCCGCGTCCCCGTCCGCCTCCGCCACCACGCAGGGCCGTGCGGTCACGGACGGGCTGAAGGCCGACGCCACGCCGTCCGCGAGCGCCTCGGACAAGGCCAAGGCCAGCCCCTCCCCGTCGACGAGCGGCGGCACCGCCGAAGGCGACGCGAGCGCGCTGCAGGCCAAGTACGCCAAGCTCGACTGCACCGACGAGAAGACCCGCTCCACCGTGGGCGACGGCATCAAGGCCTCCGCCCCGACGCTGGCGTGCGGCAAGAACTCGCAGGGCCAGTGGCAGAAGTACATCCTCGGCCCCGCTGAGGTCGACGGCACGGACGTCGACAAGGCCCAGGCCGTCCTGAACACGCAGACCGGCGCGGGCTGGGTGGTCACGATGGACTTCACGGACTCCGGCGCCAAGAAGTTCGCGAACATCACCGGCAAGCTGGCCCAGAACCAGTCCCCGCAGAACCAGTTCGCCATCGTCCTGGACGGCGAGGTCGTCTCCGACCCGTACGTCAAGCAGGCCCTGACCGGTGGCAACGCCGAGATCTCCGGCAACTTCACCCAGCAGTCCGCCCAGGACCTGTCCAACATGCTGTCGTACGGCGCGCTGCCGCTGACCTTCAAGGTGGACAGCATGACGACCGTGACCGCCGCGCTGGGCGGTGACCAGCTGAAGGCCGGCCTGATCGCCGGTGCCATCGGTCTCGCGCTGGTCGTCATCTACCTGCTGGCCTACTACCGCGGCCTGTCGTTCATCGCGATCCTCTCGCTGCTGGTCTCGGCCGCCCTCACCTACACGCTCATGGCTCTCCTCGGCCCGGCCATCGGCTTCGCGCTGAACCTGCCGGCCGTGTGCGGCGCCATCGTCGCGATCGGCATCACCGCGGACTCGTTCATCGTGTACTTCGAACGCGTCCGCGACGAGATCCGCGAGGGCCGCACCCTGCGCCCCGCCGTGGAGAGGGCCTGGCCGCGCGCCCGGCGCACCATCCTGGTCTCCGACTTCGTGTCGTTCCTCGCCGCCGCGGTGCTCTTCATCGTCACCGTCGGCAAGGTCCAGGGCTTCGCGTTCACGCTCGGCCTGACCACCCTGCTCGACGTGGTCGTGGTGTTCCTCTTCACCAAGCCGCTGCTGACCCTGATGGCCCGCCGCCCGTTCTTCGCGAACGGCCACAAGTGGTCCGGCCTCGACCCGAAGAGCCTGGGTGCCCAACCGCCGCTGCGCCGCACCCGCCGTCCCTCCGCCCCTATCGAGACGAAGGAGGCGTGAGATGTCGAAACTCGGCACCCTCGGCGCCCGGCTGCACCGCGGTGAGATCGGCTACGACTTCGTCAAGAACCGCAAGATCTGGTACGGCCTCTCCATCCTGATCACCATCACGGCCATCGTCGGCCTGGCGGTCCGAGGCCTGAACATGGGCATCGAGTTCCAGGGTGGCGCCGTCTTCAACACCCCGAAGAGCACCAGCGCTTCGGTGTCCCAGGCGGAGGAGTACGCGGAAGAGGCCTCCGGCCACGACGCGATCGTCCAGAAGCTCGGCGACGGCAGCCTGCGCATCCAGGTCGCCGGCATCGACACCGGTACGGCGAACCAGATCAAGAACACCCTCGCCGACGACCTCAAGATGGACTCGGAGCAGATCAACGCCGAACTGGTCGGCCCCAGCTGGGGTGAGCAGATCGCGAACAAGGCATGGCAGGGCCTCGGGATCTTCCTGGTCCTGGTGGTGATCTACCTGGCGATCGCCTTCGAGTGGCGCATGGCCCTGGCCGCGTTCGTCGCACTGATCCACGACATCACCATCACGGTCGGCATCTACGCCCTCGTCGGCTTCGAGGTCACCCCGGGCACGGTGATCGGTCTGCTGACCATCCTCGGCTACTCGCTCTACGACACGGTCGTGGTCTTCGACAGCCTCAAGGAACAGACGAGGGACCTCACCAAGCAGACCCGCTGGACCTACAGCGACGTCGCCAACCGGTCGATCAACAGCACCCTGGTCCGTTCCATCAACACCACCGTGGTCGCGCTGCTGCCGGTGGCGGGCCTGCTGTTCATCGGTGGCGGTGTCCTCGGCGCCGGCATGCTGAACGACATCTCGCTGTCGCTGTTCGTCGGCCTCGCCGCCGGTGCCTACTCCTCGATCTTCATCGCCACGCCGCTCGTCGCCGACCTCAAGGAGCGCGAGCCGGCGATGAAGGCCCTGAAGAAGCGCGTCCTGGCCAAGCGGGCCCAGTCCGCCGCCAAGGGCGAGGCGCCCGACGCGCAGGGCGACGAGGAGAGTTACGCCGACGAGCCCGAGGACGCCGCACCCGCGGTCGTAGGGCCCCGCAACCAGCCCGCCACCCGCAACCGCGGCCGTGGCCGTCCCTCGGGGAAGCGTCGATGACCGACATCAGAGAGCTGCTGCTCAGCCGCATCCGCGACGTGGCCGATTACCCGGAGCCGGGCGTGATGTTCAAGGACATCACCCCGCTCCTGGCAGACCCGTCGGCGTTCACCGCGCTGACCGACGCCCTCGCCGAGATCGCCGAGCGCACCGGCGCCACCAAGGTCGTCGGCCTGGAAGCACGGGGCTTCATCCTCGGCGCCCCGGTCGCCGTCCGCGCAGGCCTCGGCTTCATCCCCGTACGCAAGGCGGGCAAGCTCCCCGGAGCCACCCTCGCCCAGGCCTACGACCTGGAGTACGGCTCGGCGGAGATCGAGGTGCACGCCGAGGACCTCACCGCCGGCGATCGCGTCCTGATCGTCGACGACGTCCTCGCCACCGGCGGCACCGCCGAGGCCTCGGTCCAGCTCATCCACCGGGCCGGCGCCGAGGTGGCCGGTGTCGCCGTCCTCATGGAGCTCGGCTTCCTGAGCGGCCGCGCCCGCCTGGAGCCGGCGCTCAACGGCGCCCCGCTGGAGGCGCTGCTCACGGTCTAGCGACCGAATGCCACACCGCGCGGGCGGGCCCGGAGGAATCCGGTGCCCGCCTCGTGCGTTTCCGGGGTAGACGGTCCTCACATTGGCCTGAAGGCGATCCTGGGGCTCAGGATCGCTACCATGGGGGTCCGGAGCCTGACCGGGGGACCCGGATCGCGCACGAGGAGTCCTCTTGCCAGACGAGGCCCAGCACCTGACCGCCGCCAAGCCCGAGTCCGCCTCGGCGGCCGCGGCGAAGCCCGCGCCGAACGCGCCCCACGCGAAGAACGACCCCCGCGGGCCGGTCGAGCATGCCCAGGCGGCGCCGGTCGACAAGCCGGACGAGCAGTCGCGGCCCAAGCCCACCCCGTCGCCCCCGGTGCGCCAGGCCGCCGGACAGCCGGCCCGCTCCGGCTCCTCCAACCGCGTCCGCGCCCGTCTGGCCCGGCTCGGTGTGCAGCGCGCCAACCCCTACAACCCGGTGCTGGAGCCGCTGCTGCGGATAGTGCGCAGCAACGACCCGAAGATCGAGACGGCCACCCTCCGCCAGATCGAGCGCGCCTACCAGGTCGCCGAGCGCTGGCACCGCGGCCAGAAGCGCAAGAGCGGCGACCCGTACATCACGCACCCCCTCGCCGTCACCACCATCCTCGCCGAGCTGGGCATGGATCCGGCCACGCTGATGGCGGGCCTGCTGCACGACACGGTCGAGGACACCGAGTACGGCCTGGAGGACCTGCGCCGCGACTTCGGCGACGTCGTCACCCTGCTCGTCGACGGCGTCACCAAGCTGGACAAGGTCAAGTTCGGCGAGGCCGCGCAGGCGGAGACCGTGCGCAAGATGGTCGTCGCCATGGCCAAGGACCCGCGCGTCCTGGTCATCAAGCTCGCCGACCGCCTGCACAACATGCGCACCATGCGCTACCTCAAGCGCGAGAAGCAGGAGAAGAAGGCGCGCGAGACCCTGGAGATCTACGCGCCGCTCGCCCACCGCCTCGGCATGAACACCATCAAGTGGGAGCTGGAGGACCTCGCCTTCGCGATCCTCTACCCCAAGATGTACGACGAGATCGTCCGGCTGGTGGCCGAGCGGGCGCCGAAGCGCGACGAGTACCTGGCCATCGTCACCGACGAGGTGCAGCAGGACCTGCGCGCGGCCCGCATCAAGGCGACGGTCACCGGCCGCCCGAAGCACTACTACAGCGTCTACCAGAAGATGATCGTCCGCGGACGTGACTTCGCGGAGATCTACGACCTGGTGGGCATTCGCGTCCTCGTGGACACCGTCCGCGACTGCTACGCGGCCCTCGGCACGGTGCACGCGCGATGGAACCCGGTCCCCGGCCGGTTCAAGGACTACATCGCGATGCCCAAATTCAACATGTACCAGTCGCTGCACACGACGGTCATCGGCCCCGGCGGCAAGCCGGTCGAGCTGCAGATCCGCACGTTCGACATGCACCGCCGCGCCGAGTACGGCATCGCCGCGCACTGGAAGTACAAGCAGGAGGCCGTCGCCGGCGCCTCCAAGGTGCGCAGCGACGCCCCCAAGTCGTCCGGCAAGGGCAAGGACGACCACCTCAACGACATGGCCTGGCTGCGCCAGCTCCTGGACTGGCAGAAGGAGACCGAGGACCCGGGCGAGTTCCTTGAGTCCCTGCGTTTCGACCTCTCGCGCAACGAGGTCTTCGTCTTCACCCCCAAGGGCGACGTCATAGCGCTCCCGGCCGGTGCCACCCCGGTCGACTTCGCCTACGCCGTGCACACCGAGGTCGGCCACCGCACGATAGGCGCCCGGGTCAACGGCCGGCTGGTGCCGCTGGAGTCCACCCTCGACAACGGCGACCTGGTGGAGGTCTTCACCTCCAAGGCGGCCGGCGCCGGCCCCTCCCGCGACTGGCTCGGCTTCGTCAAGTCACCGCGGGCCCGCAACAAGATCCGCGCCTGGTTCTCCAAGGAGCGCCGCGACGAGGCGATCGAGCAGGGCAAGGACGCCATCGTCCGCGCCATGCGCAAGCAGAACCTGCCGATCCAGCGCATCCTGACCGGCGACTCCCTGGTGACCCTCGCGCACGAGATGCGCTACGCCGACATCTCCGCGCTGTACGCGGCGATCGGCGAGGGCCATGTCTCCGCGCAGAACATCGTGCAGAAGCTGGTCCAGGCCCTGGGCGGCGAGGAGGCCGCCACCGAGGAGATCGACGAGTCGGTCCCGCCGGCCCACGGACGCGGGCGCAAGCGCCGCTCCAGCGCCGACCCGGGCGTCGTCGTCAAGGGCGTCGACGACGTGTGGGTCAAGCTGGCCCGCTGTTGCACACCCGTCCCGGGCGACCCGATCATCGGCTTCGTCACCCGCGGCAGCGGCGTATCGGTTCACCGCAGCGACTGTGTGAACGTCGACTCGCTGTCCCGGGAGCCCGAGCGCATCCTCGACGTCGAGTGGGCGCCCACCCAGTCCTCGGTTTTCCTGGTCGCCATCCAGGTCGAGGCCCTGGACCGCTCCCGGCTCCTGTCGGACGTCACCCGCGTGCTGTCCGACCAGCACGTCAACATCCTGTCCGCGGCCGTCCAGACCTCCCGGGACCGCGTCGCCACCTCCCGCTTCACCTTCGAGATGGGTGACCCGAAGCACCTCGGGCACGTCCTGAAGGCGGTCCGGGGCGTGGAAGGCGTCTACGACGTGTACCGGGTGACGTCGGCGCGCAGCAGGTCGTAACCGGTCGCCGCAGGACCACACGAAAGGGGCTCCCGTACACGGTGTACGGGAGCCCCTTTTTCGGCCGACTGCTCAGCCGCCGAACTCCTGGAGGCCCTTCAGCGCCTGGTCCAGCAGCGCCTGGCGGCCGTCGAGCTCACGCTGGAGCTTGTCTGCCTTGGCGTTGTTGCCCTGCGCCCGGGCCTGCTCGATCTGGCCCCGCAGCTTGTCCACGGCGGCCTGGAGCTGACCGGTCAGACCCTCGGCACGCGCACGTGCCTCCGGGTTGGTCCGGCGCCACTCGGCCTCCTCGGCCTCCTGGATGGCCCGCTCGACGGCGTGCATCCGGCCCTCGACCTTGGGCCGGGCGTCGCGCGGCACATGGCCGATGGCCTCCCAGCGCTCGTTCACGTTCCGGAACGCGGCGCGGGCCGCCTTCAGGTCCGTGATCGGCAGGAGCTTCTCGGCCTCCTCGGCCAGCTCCTCCTTGAGCTTGAGGTTCTCCGTCTGCTCCGCGTCCCGCTCCGCGAAGACCGAGCCGCGGGCCGCGAAGAAGACGTCCTGGGCGCCGCGGAAGCGGTTCCACAGGTCGTCCTCGTGCTCGCGCTGGGCACGGCCCGCGGCCTTCCACTCGGACATCAGCTCGCGGTAACGCGCCGCCGTCACGCCCCAGTCCGTCGAGTTCGACAGCGCCTCGGCCTCGGCGACCAGCCGCTCCTTGGTCTTGCGGGCCTCCTCGCGCTGCGCGTCCAGCTGCGCGAAGTGCTGCTTGCGCCGCTTGGAGAACGCCGAGCGAGCGTGCGAGAACCGGTGCCACAGCTCGTCGTCGGACTTGCGGTCAAGCCGCGGCAGACCCTTCCAGGTGTCCACCAGGGCCCGCAGCCGCTCACCGGCCGCCCGCCACTGGTCGGACTGCGCCAGCTCCTCCGCCTCGGCGACCAGCGCCTCCTTGGCGTGGCGGGCCTCGTCGGACTGCTTCGCCCGCTGCGCCTTGCGCTCCTCGCGGCGCGCCTCCACCAGTTCCACGAGCTTGTCCAGCCGGACCCGCAGCGCGTCCAGGTCGCCCACCGCGTGATGCGCGTCGACCTGCTCCCGGATGTGGTCGATGGCGGCCTGGGCGTCCTTCGCCGACAGGTCGGTGGTCTTCACTCGCTTCTCGAGGAGGCCGATCTCGACAACCAGGCCCTCGTACTTGCGCTCGAAGTAGGCCAGCGCCTCCTCGGGGGAGCCTGCCTGCCAGGAACCGACGACCTGCTCGCCGTCGGCCGTACGCACGTACACGGTCCCCGTCTCGTCGACGCGGCCCCACGGGTCGCTGCTCACAGCGCCTCCTCCACATGATGCCTGCGAGGGGCCTGTAGCTCCCCCGGGCATCGTCCACAGTTTCGTCACGGCCAACATAGGCGACCGGCGGGGGGCCTGTCCGCATCCCGCGCGACCGAAATTTCGCAGTTGGGGCTCAGGATTCCGTGATCGTGGCCTTGTTGATCACGACCGTCGCGTTGGGCGCGGTGTTGCCCGTCTGAGGGTCGGGAGCCTGCGCCCCGGCCTTGGCGATTTTCTTCAGGACCTTCATGCCCGCTTCCGACACCGTTCCGAACGGTGTGTAGTCGGGCGGCAGCTGACTGTCCTGGTAGACGAGGAAGAACTGGCTGCCGCCGCTGTTGCGGCCCTGCTTCGTCTGCGCGTTGTACTGGTTCGCCATCGCGACCGTACCCGCCGGGTACACCCCGCCCTTGAGGCTCTTGTCCTTGAGGTTCTCGTCCGGGATGGTGTAGCCCGGTCCGCCCATGCCGGTGCCCTGCGGGTCGCCGCACTGCAGGACGTAGATGCCCTGGTTCGTGAGCCGGTGGCACTTGCTGTGGTCCAAGTAGCCCTTGCCGAGGAGGAAGTTGAACGAGTTGACGGTGTGCGGCGCGGCCGACGCCTTCAGCGCGACGTCAATCTCACCGCAGGTCGTGTCCAGCTTCATCGTGTACTTCGCCGACTTGTCGATGGTCAGCGCCGGTTCCTTCTTCCAGGTCTCCGACTTGACCTTGCCCGGGGCCGGCTTCTCGCACGGGTCCGGGGCCTTGCTGGGCGTGGCGCTGGGCGTGACGTCCGCGCCCGCGTTCTCCGTCTTGCCGTCGTCCTCGAACGGCTTGGTCAGGAAGACCGTCACCGAGAGCACCACGATCACGCCGAGAGTCGAAGCGATCACGGAGTTGCGGATACGGGCCTTGCGTCGCGCGTCCGTGCGTCGCTGCTGCTGCCGCAAGAACTTCTCCCGGGCGAGCTGACGCCGCCGCTGTTCCTGGCTGACCACCGGGTTCTCTCCTCATGGGTCTCGAACGTCGACCGGTACGCGTGCGTCCTGTGTGCCGAGCGCCTGCGTGTGCCCCGTACCGTATATGGGTTCGCTGAGGAATCGGCAGCGCCGGTAGGCTCTGTGAGCAGCCGTAGCCGCCCGTATCGACACAACGAAGGACGATCGTGCTCATTGCCGGGTTCCCCGCCGGGGCCTGGGGGACGAACTGCTACCTCGTCGCCCCCGCCGCCGGTGAGGAGTGCGTGATCATCGACCCCGGCCATCAGGCCGCAGACGGCGTCGCGGAAGCGATCGCCAAGCATCGGCTCAAGCCGGTCGCCGTCGTCCTCACCCACGGCCACCTCGACCATGTGGCCTCGGTCGTCCCGGTGTGCGGCGCCCACGACGTGCCGGCCTGGATCCACCCCGACGACCGGTACATGATGAGCGACCCCGAGAAGGCGCTCGGCCGTTCCATCGGGATGCCGCTGATGGGGGAGCTGACCGTGGGGGAGCCCGATGACGTCAAGGAACTGGCCGACGGGGTGAAGCTGGAGCTGGCGGGCCTGGAGCTGTCCGTCGCGCACGCGCCCGGCCATACCAAGGGGTCGGTGACCTTCGGCCTGCCCGAGGCGGCGGACATCCCGCCGATCCTCTTCTCGGGCGACCTGCTGTTCGCCGGCTCCATCGGACGCACCGACCTGCCCGGCGGTGACATGGCCGAGATACTCGACTCGCTGGCCCGCGTGTGCCTGCCGCTCGACGACTCGACCGTGGTGCTGTCCGGCCACGGCCCCCAGACGACCATCGGCCAGGAGCGCGCCGCCAACCCGTATCTGCGGCAGGTGGCGGCCGGCCAGGGAGCCTTCGAGGCTCCCCGACGAGGAATGTGACGAGACCTTCCGTGAGCACCTTCAAGGCCCCCAAGGGCACGTACGACCTGATCCCGCCGGACAGCGCCAAGTACCTCGCGGTCCGCGAGGCCATCGCCGCGCCGTTGCGCAACTCCGGCTACGGCTACATCGAGACGCCCGGCTTCGAGAACGTCGAGCTCTTCGCGCGCGGGGTCGGTGAGTCCACCGACATCGTGACCAAGGAGATGTACGCCTTCGAGACCAAGGGCGGCGACAAGCTCGCCCTGCGCCCCGAAGGTACGGCCTCCGTCCTGCGCGCGGCGCTGGAGGCCAACCTGCACAAGGCCGGCAACCTCCCGGTCAAGGTCTGGTACTCCGGCTCGTACTACCGCTACGAGCGTCCACAGAAGGGCCGCTACCGCCACTTCTCCCAGGTCGGTGCCGAGGCAATCGGCGCGGAGGACCCGGCGCTGGACGCCGAGCTGATCATCCTGGCCGACCAGGCGTACCGGTCGCTGGGCCTGAGGGACTTCCGGATCCTGCTGAACAGCCTGGGCGACCAGGAGTGCCGCCCCGTCTACCGGTCGGCGCTTCAGGAGTTCCTGCGCGGCCTGGACCTGGACGAGGACACCCTGCGCCGTGCGGAGATCAACCCGCTGCGCGTCCTGGACGACAAGCGCGAGGCCGTCCAGAAGCAGCTGGGGGACGCGCCGCTGCTGCGTGACTACCTGTGCGACGCGTGCAAGGCGTACCACGAGGAGGTCCGCGAGTTGATCACGGCGGCGGGCGTCGCCTTCGAGGACGACCCGAAGCTGGTCCGTGGCCTGGACTACTACACCCGCACCACCTTCGAGTTCGTCCACGACGGCCTCGGCTCGCAGTCCGCGGTGGGCGGCGGAGGCCGCTACGACGGTCTGTCCGAGATGATCGGCGGCCCCGCGCTGCCGTCCGTCGGCTGGGCCCTCGGCGTCGACCGCACGGTCCTCGCGCTGGAGGCGGAGGGCGTCGAGCTGGAACTGCCGCCCACCACCAGCGTGTTCGCCGTCCCGCTCGGCGAGGAGGCCCGCCGGGTCCTGTTCGCCAAGGTCACCGAACTGCGCAAGAACGGCATCGCGGCCGACTTCTCCTACGGCGGCAAGGGCCTCAAGGGCGCCATGAAGAACGCCAACCGCAGCGGCGCCCGCTACACGGTCGTGGCCGGCGAACGCGACCTCGCCGAAGGCGTCGTCCAGCTGAAGGACATGGAGTCGGGCGAGCAGACGGCGGTGGGCGTGAACGAGATCGTGGCAGAGCTGGAAGCCCGGCTCGGCTGAGCACCCCCGCACACCGGGAAGGCGCCGGTCGTCCGGCGCCTTCCTCACGGCTCCAGCAGCCCGCACCGCATCGCGCTCGCAACGGCGGCGGTCCGGTCGGCCACTCATGAACCGCCCGGTCATGCCGGTGTCTTCGCGGGGGATGCGGACTCTGCTGCGTAACTCGGCAGGGTGAGCGTCGAGGGTGCGGCATGATCGCGTCGTGGGCGACAGGGGGTGGAGTCCATGTCGTTACAGCTGAAGGGGCTGCGAGAGAGCCAGGCACAGACCGTGGCGGTCGCGCGGGCGGCGTTCCCTCAGGGGACGTTGGCGATGCGGGTGCGGGACCGCACCGGTATCGAGGGCACCATCAACCAGGCCCTCGACGTCACCGGCCTCCGCCGGGTCCGCTACCGCCGACTGGCCGAGGTCCGCCTCCCGCACGCCTTCTCCGCCACCGCTGTCAACGTCATCCGCCTTGACGCCCACTGGAACCCCAGCCAACCACCCTGCACGCCCCGGACCAGCAGACTCACCGCCCCTCGGCCACCAACTCGCAGCCCGACCCCGAAAGGCGTGGCTCCGGCTCCTCGGCCGCAAAATACTCGGCTGCAACTGAGGCCGGCCCGCCCATAGGATCCTCGTTCGAGGCGCTGGCATGGCGCCCTGCCGACGGTTGGCACTCAACAGACCGAGGATGCGTGGCGCAATGAGCAGCCGACTCTTCGCAATCTCCTTCGACGCACACCAGCCCGAGCGCCTAGCGCATTTCTGGTCCGGCGTTCTGGGCCTGGAGAGAGCCGATGATTCTTACGACAGCGTCGCCCTGCTGTCCGGGAATGACGCTGGCTACCGCCTCGGCTTCCGTCCCTCCCAGGCGCACAAGGTCGCCCAGAACCGGCTGCACTTCGACCTGACCAGCTCCTCCCTGGAGAACCAGCAGGAGATAGTGGCCAGGGCGCTCGACCTGGGTGCGCAGAACGCCGACATCGGCCAGGGACCGGACGTGTCCCATGTGGTGCTCGCCGACCCCGAGGGCAACGAGTTCTGTGTCCTCGAGCCGGGCAACAATTTCCTCGCCGACTGCGGCTTCATCGGAGCCCTCGCCTGCGACGGCTCGCAGGCCGTGGGCTACTTCTGGAGCGAGGCGCTGGGCTGGCCACTGGTCTGGGACCAGGACGAGGAGACCGCCATACAGTCACCGAACGGCGGTACGAAGATCACGTGGGGCGGTCCGCCGCTCATGCCGGACCCCGGCAAGGACCTGCACTTGGATCTCGTCCCGGACGACGATCAACAAGCAGAGGTCGAGCGCCTGCTCTCCCTCGGGGCGAAGCGTCTCGACTCCGCTCACGGCGGGGACGGCCCGGTGCTCCTGGCCGACCCCGACGGCAACGAGTTCCGCGTGCTCACACGCCGGTGAAGCCGGAACCGAAAGAGCGGCGGTAGGCAGTTGCTGCTACGGGGAGCGCGGCGAGAGTCGGACAGGTCCCCGGTCACCAAACGGACAGCAGCAGACCGGTGAAGAGAACCAGCCAGATCTTGCCGAGGAAGGAGGCCGTCGGCGGCATCGGCGTGCCCCGGAGCCGGCGCAGCACCTTGTCCTCCCGCTCGATGGCGATCGAGATGCCGAGTGCCTGGAAGCTCGTCGACATGATCCCGGTGGCCATCATCGCCGGCACGTACAGCTGCGAGGCGGTGACGCCCGCGCCCTCCACGTCGTCCCGGAAGATCGAGGCGAACAGGAACAGCAGGACGACCGGGAAGGCGAACGTGAACACCACCTGGTCGCGCCGGCGGAAGAACTGCCCGATCTCCAGGGCGCCCCGCCGCAGCCCGAGCCCTCACGCGCCGGGCAGCCGTCCGACGCCCACCTCACCGCGCTCCCGTACGACGGTCGTGCTCACCGTGCCTCCTCCTCGGACTGTCCGGTCAGCCGGAGGCAGGCGTCCTCCAGCGTGGGGCGGCTCACCGTCAGCCCGGGATCTCGCCGCCGAAACGGTGCGTGAGCCCGGCGACGGTCCGGGTCGGTGTACCGGTGCGCACCGCGCGCGGTGCCGTCCGGCTCGGTCCAGGCGACGGTGGCCTCGGTGCCGTAGCGCTTCCGCAGGGTTTCGGGTTCGCCCTCGGCGACGATCCGGCCTCGGCGACGGCGGCGAGCCTGTGCACGAGGGCCTCCGCCCCCTCCAGGTAGTGCGTGGTCAGCAGGATGGTCGTGCCGTCGTCGGCCAGGGCGCGGATCGCGACCGGAACTGCCGCCGCGCCGCGGGGTCGAACCCGGTCGTCGGCTCGTCCAGGAGCAGCAGGTCGGGGCTCCCGATGACGCCGAGCGCCACGTCCAGCCGCCGGCGCCGGCCCCGGACAGCGCCTTGCTCCGGCTGTCCGCCTTCGCCTCCAGGCCGACCAGGGCGATGACCTCCTCCGGGTCGCGCGGCCGGGGGGAGGAGCGGACGAAGTGCCGCACCGTCTCCCGGACCGTCAACTCGGCGGGCGCCGATTCGTCCTGCCGGACGATTCCGACACGTGAACGCCATGCGCGCGTGCCGGACGCCGGATCCGACCCGAGCACGGACACCTCGCCCGCGTCTCTGTCCCGGTTGCCCCGGAGGATCTCCACCGTGGTGCTCTTGCCCGCGCCGTTGGGCACGAGCAGGCCGAACACCACTCCCCGCCGGATGCCGAGATCGATGCCGTCTTGGGCGGTCACACCCCCGTAGCGCTTGGGCAGCCCCCGCACCGCCACGGCGAATTCGTACCCCTGTGCTGTCATGCGACGAGCGTCGGCCGGAACACACTCCTCGGGGACGACCGGGTGGCCATCCTTTTGTCCACTGAACGGTGGACACCGGCGCCCGTGCGGCACAATGGTCCTGCCCGAAGATGTTCAGGTCTCAAGTGACGGAATCGGCGTGATGAGCAAGACGACAGTCAAGGACGTCTCCACCGAGTCCGAGCCGGAGCGCGCCGAGATCGCGCCCCGCGCGGAGGGCGGCAGCCGTGCCCTCGCCCTGCTGCTGGTGATCACCGGCGCGGCCGGGCTGCTCGCCGCGTGGGTCATCACGATCGACAAGTTCAAGATCCTCGAAGCGAAGGTCTCGGGCACGACGTTCACGCCCGGCTGCAGCTTCAACCCCGTCGTCTCCTGCGGCAGCGTCATGGAGAGCAAGCAGGCCGCGGTCTTCGGCTTCCCGAACCCGATGCTCGGCCTCGTCGCCTACGGCATCGTCATCGGCGTCGGCGTGAGCCTGCTCGCCGGCGCCCGCTTCCCGCGCTGGTACTGGCTCACCTTCAACGCCGGCTGCCTCTTCGGCGTGAGCTTCTGCGCCTGGCTGATGTTCCAGTCCCTGTACCGGATCAACGCGCTCTGCCTGTGGTGCAGCCTGGCCTGGGTCGCCACGATCCTGATGTTCTGGTACGTGACGTCGTTCAACATCCGCAAGGGCTTCCTGCCCGCCCCGAGCTGGCTCAAGGGCTTCTTCGGCGAGTTCACCTGGGTCATGCCGGTGCTGCACATCGGCATCATCGGCATGCTGATCCTGACCCGCTGGTGGGACTTCTGGACCGCCTGAGCCCGGGATTCAGGGGTCCGGCCGGATTGTCGGTGCCGTGACTTAGGGTTTGGGACGTGGAGCCCGACCTGTTCACCGCCGCAGCCGAAGAACGCCAGGAGAAGGAGCCGTCCAGCAGCCCCCTGGCCGTGCGGATGCGCCCGCGCACCCTCGACGAGGTCGTGGGCCAGCAGCATCTTCTGAAGCCGGGCTCACCCCTGCGCAGACTGGTCGGGGAGGCCTCCGGCCCGGCCGGACCCTCCTCCGTGCTCCTGTGGGGCCCACCCGGCACCGGCAAGACCACCCTGGCGTACGTCGTCTCCAAGGCGACCGACGCCCGCTTCGTGGAGCTGTCGGCGATCACGGCCGGCGTCAAGGAGGTCCGCGCGGTCATCGACGGCGCCCGTCGCGCCGCCGGCGGGTACGGCAAGGAGACCGTCCTCTTCCTCGACGAGATCCACCGCTTCAGCAAGGCCCAGCAGGACTCCCTGCTCCCCGCCGTCGAGAACCGCTGGGTGACGCTCATCGCGGCGACCACGGAGAACCCGTACTTCTCGGTCATCTCGCCCCTGCTGTCCCGCTCCCTGCTGCTCACCCTCGAACCGCTCACGGACGAGGACATCAGGAGTCTCATCCGCCGCGCCCTGACCGACGAGCGCGGCCTCAAGAGCGCCGTCACCCTGCCCGACGAGACCGAGGCCCACCTCCTGCGCATCGCCGGCGGTGACGCCCGCCGCGCCCTCACCGCCCTGGAGGCGGCAGCCGGGGCCGCCCTCGACAAGGGCGAGGCCGAGATCGGCCTGACGACCCTGGAGGAGACGGTCGACCGGGCGGCCGTGAAGTACGACCGCGACGGCGACCAGCACTACGACGTGGCCAGCGCCCTGATCAAGTCCATCCGGGGCTCCGACGTCGACGCCGCCCTGCACTACCTGGCACGGATGATCGAGGCCGGCGAGGACCCCCGCTTCATCGCCCGGCGCCTGATGATCTCCGCCAGCGAGGACATCGGCCTGGCCGACCCGACCGCTCTGCAGACGGCGGTCGCCGCCGCCCAGGCCGTCGCCATGATCGGCTTCCCCGAGGCCGCCCTCACCCTCAGCCACGCCACGATCGCCCTCGCCCTGGCGCCCAAGTCCAACGCCGCGACCACCGCGATCGGCGCCGCCCTGGAGGACGTCCGCAAGGGACTGGCCGGACCCGTGCCGGCCCACCTGCGCGACAGCCACTACAAGGGCGCGACCAAGCTGGGGCACGGCCAGGGCTACGTCTACCCGCACGACCTGCCCGAGGGCATCGCGGCCCAGCAGTACGCCCCGGACGAGCTGAAGGACCGCGCGTACTACGAGCCGACCCGGCACGGCGCGGAGGCCCGCTACGCGGACGCGGTGGAGTGGACCCGGAAGAACCTCGGTCGTAAGCGGTCCTGAGCACCCTGTAAACTCGATCGGAGTGCCGCGTCCCGTGCAGTCAGAACGGGGCAGTCGGCCGGAGTCCCGATCCTCCGGGTTCGGCTCCAGGAGCGTCGCGCACCGTCGAACGGTGTCGCGGGCAGCCCACCACCACCCGTCGCAGGACGGGACCGGTCGGTGGGCCACTCGCGTGCTGCACGTATGTGCCCAGACCAGGGGAGCGGCTGCCCACCGAGGTCCACCAGGACCTGGGCGGGTTTCCCCGGCTGCGGATGCGACCTCCCTCAACCCTGACAAGCCGATACAAGGAAAGCGAAAAACAGTGGCGAACCAGTCCCGCCCCAAGGTCAAGAAGTCGCGTGCCCTCGGCATCGCGCTGACCCCGAAGGCCGTCAAGTACTTCGAGGCCCGCCCCTACCCGCCGGGCGAGCACGGCCGTGGCCGCAAGCAGAACTCGGACTACAAGGTCCGTCTGCTCGAGAAGCAGCGTCTGCGCGCGCAGTACGACGTGTCCGAGCGTCAGCTCGTCCGCGCCTACGAGCGTGCCTCCAAGGTCCAGGGCAAGACCGGTGAGGCCCTGATCATCGAGCTGGAGCGCCGTCTCGACGCCCTGGTTCTGCGTTCGGGCATCGCCCGCACGATCTACCAGGCCCGCCAGATGGTCGTGCACGGCCACATCGCCGTCAACGGCAAGAAGGTCGACAAGCCCTCCTTCCGTGTCCGTCCGGACGACGTCGTGCAGGTCCGCGAGCGCTCCAAGGAGAAGACCCTCTTCACGATCGCTCGTGAGGGTGGCTTCGCCCCCGACGGTGAGACCCCGCGCTACCTCCAGGTGAACCTCAAGGCCCTGGCGTTCCGCCTGGACCGCGAGCCGAACCGCAAGGAGATCCCGGTGATCTGCGACGAGCAGCTCGTCGTCGAGTACTACGCCCGCTGATCCTCGGCAGGCACGCGGTACTTCGGCCCGTCGTCTCCCCGCCCCTGTGGGCGGGCGAGGCGGCGGGCTTTCGCGATCGGCCAGCTCCCGGCGGGTAATCCGGTACGGAGCGCCACCCCCGGCGCGATAGGCTCGTCGCACGACTTTTTCGATGTTCAGGCACGTTTCAGGGAGCGGGTGCACAAGTGTCCGGTGGAGAGGTTGCCGGGATCCTGGTGGCCGTCTTCTGGGCGATCCTGGTCTCCTTCCTCGCCGTCGCGCTGGCGAGGGTGGCCCAGACGCTCAAGGCGACCACCAAGCTCGTGGCGGACGTGACCGATCAGGCCGTCCCGCTGCTGGCCGACGCCTCCGCGGCGGTGCGCTCCGCGCAGACCCAGATCGACCGGGTCGACTCGATCGCCTCCGACGTCCAGGAGGTCACGTCGAACGCCTCGGCGCTGTCGACCACCGTCGCCTCCACCTTCGGCGGCCCCCTGGTCAAGGTCGCGGCCTTCGGGTACGGCGTGCGCCGGGCCCTCGGCGGCCGCAAGGAGGACGTGCCCGCCAAGGCGCCCAGGCGTACCGTGATCGTGGGCCGCACGGTCACCCGGCGCAGCGCCCGAGGAAAGAGGGACTGAGAGCCAGCGATGTTCCGCCGTACCTTCTGGTTCAGCACGGGTGTCGCCGCCGGTGTCTGGGCCACCACCAAGGTCAATCGCAAGCTGAAGCAGCTGACCCCCGAGAGCCTCGCCAGAACCGCGGGCAACAAGGCGATCGAGGCCGGTCACCGCATCAAGGACCGTGCCGTGGGCTTCGCGCTCGACGTCCGGGACAACATGGCCGTGCGGGAGGCCGAGCTGGGTGACGCCCTCGGGATCAACGAGAACCCCGAACTCCCCGGCCCCCGACGGCACGCCGCCATCGAGAACCGCAACCACCCGAAGTACGTCGAGGGTTCGGCGTACCAGACGCACCCGTACAACCGGAATGAGGACCACTGATGGAGTCGGCTGAGATTCGCCGCCGCTGGTTGAGCTTCTTCGAGGAGCGCGGTCACACCGTCGTCCCTTCGGCGTCGCTCATCGCGGACGACCCGACTCTGCTCCTCGTCCCGGCCGGCATGGTGCCGTTCAAGCCCTACTTCCTGGGTGAGGTCAAGCCGCCCTTCAGTCGCGCCACCAGTGTCCAGAAGTGCGTGCGCACCCCGGACATCGAAGAGGTCGGCAAGACCACGCGCCACGGCACGTTCTTCCAGATGTGCGGCAACTTCTCCTTCGGCGACTACTTCAAGGAAGGCGCCATCAAGCTCGCCTGGGAGCTGCTCACCGGCCCCCAGGACAAGGGCGGTTACGGCCTCGACCCCGAGCGCCTGTGGATCACCGTCTACAAGGACGACGACGAGGCCGAGCGCATCTGGCACGAGGTCGTCGGTGTGCCGAAGGAGCGCATCCAGCGCCTCGGCATGAAGGACAACTACTGGTCCATGGGCGTCCCCGGCCCCTGCGGCCCGTGTTCCGAGATCAACTACGACCGCGGCCCCGAGTTCGGCGCCGAGGGCGGCCCCGCCGTCAACGACGAGCGGTACGTGGAGATCTGGAACCTCGTCTTCATGCAGTACGAGCGGGGCGAGGGCATCGGCAAGGACAACTTCGAGATCCTCGGCGACCTGCCCAGCAAGAACATCGACACCGGCCTCGGCCTCGAGCGCCTCGCCATGATTCTGCAGGGCGTGCAGAACATGTACGAGATCGACACCTCGATGGCCGTCATCAACAAGGCCACCGAGCTGACCGGCGTCCGCTACGGCGACGCCCACGCCTCGGACGTCTCCCTGCGCGTGGTCACCGACCACATGCGCACCTCCGTGATGCTCATCGGCGACGGCGTCACCCCCGGCAACGAGGGCCGCGGCTACGTGCTGCGCCGCATCATGCGCCGCGCCATCCGCAACATGCGCCTGCTCGGCGCCACCGGTCCGGTCGTGAAGGACCTGATCGACACCGTGATCGAGATGATGGGCCAGCAGTACCCCGAGCTCATCACCGACCGCGAGCGCATCGAGAAGGTCGCCGTCGCCGAGGAGAACGCCTTCCTCAAGACGCTGAAGGCCGGCACCAACATCCTCGACACGGCCGTCACCGACACCAAGGCCGCCGGCGGCACCGTCCTGCCCGGCGACAAGGCCTTCCTGCTCCACGACACCTGGGGCTTCCCGATCGACCTCACCCTGGAGATGGCCGCCGAGCAGGGCCTGTCCGTGGACGAGGACGGCTTCCGGCGCCTGATGAAGGAGCAGCGGGAGCGCGCCAAGGCCGACGCCCAGGCCAAGAAGACCGGGCACGCCGGCGCCGGCGCCTACCGCGAGATCGCCGACCAGGCCGGTGCTACCGACTTCGTCGGTTACACCGACACCGAGAGCGAGTCCACGATCGTCGGCATCCTCGTCGACGGCGCCTCCTCCCCGGCCGCCACCGAGGGCGACGAGGTCGAGATCGTCCTGGACCGCACCCCGTTCTACGCCGAGGGTGGTGGCCAGATCGGCGACACCGGCCGCATCAAGGTCGACACCGGTGCCGTCATCGAGATCCGCGACTGCCAGAAGCCGGTCCCTGGGGTCTATGTCCACAAGGGCGTCGTCCAGGTCGGTGAGGTGACCGTCGGTGCCAAGGCCCACGCCTCGATCGACGACCGCCGCCGCAAGGCCATCGCCCGTGCCCACTCGGCCACGCACCTGACCCACCAGGCCCTGCGCGACGCCCTCGGCCCGACGGCCGCCCAGGCCGGTTCAGAGAACCAGCCCGGCCGCTTCCGCTTCGACTTCGGTTCCCCGTCCGCCGTTCCGACGGCCGTGATGACCGACGTCGAGCAGAAGATCAACGAGGTGCTCGCCCGCGACCTCGACGTCCGCGCCGACGTCATGGGCATCGACGAGGCCAAGAAGCAGGGCGCCATCGCCGAGTTCGGCGAGAAGTACGGCGAGCGCGTGCGCGTCGTGACCATCGGCGACTTCTCCAAGGAGCTGTGCGGCGGCACGCACGTGCACAACACCGCCCAGCTCGGACTGGTGAAGCTGCTCGGCGAGTCCTCCATCGGCTCCGGTGTCCGCCGGATCGAGGCCCTGGTTGGTGTGGACGCCTACAACTTCCTCGCCCGTGAGCACACGGTCGTCGCCCAGCTCCAGGAGCTGATCAAGGGGCGTCCGGAGGAGCTTCCCGAGAAGGTCTCCGCCATGCTCGGCAAGCTGAAGGACGCCGAGAAGGAGATCGAGAAGTTCCGCGCCGAGAAGGTCCTCCAGGCCGCCGGCGGTCTCGCCGAGTCCGCCAAGGACATCCGAGGCATTGCTGTCGTGACCGGTCAGGTCCCGGACGGCACGACCGCCGACGACTTGCGCAAGCTGGTCCTTGACGTGCGCGGACGGATCCAGGGCGGACGGGCCGCCGTCGTCGCCCTCTTCACGGTGGCGAACGGCAAGCCGCTGACGGTCATCGCCACCAACGAGGCCGCCCGCGAGCGGGGACTGAAGGCCGGCGACCTGGTGCGTACGGCTGCCAAGACCCTCGGTGGCGGCGGTGGCGGCAAGCCGGACGTCGCCCAGGGCGGTGGCCAGAACCCGGGCGCCATCGGGGACGCCGTGGCCGCCGTGGAGCGCCTGGTCACCGAGACCGCCAAGTAAGAGACGGGTCGGAAAAGCATGCGCAGAGGACGTCGGCTCGCGATCGACGTCGGGGACGCCCGCATCGGGGTCGCCTCGTGCGACCCCGACGGGATCCTCGCCACTCCGGTGGAGACGGTCCCGGGGCGCGACATCCCGGCAGCTCAGCGGCGGTTGAGGCAACTGGTCGAGGAGTACGAGCCCATCGAGGTGGTGGTCGGTCTCCCGCGCTCCCTCAAGGGGGGCGAGGGCCCGGCCGCGGTCAAGGTCCGGGGCTTCGCCCAGGAACTGGCCGGCATGATCTCGCCGGTTCCGGTGAGACTCGTCGATGAACGCATGACCACGGTGACGGCCAGTCAAGGACTGCGCGCCTCGGGCGTGAAATCCAAGAAGGGCCGGTCCGTCATCGACCAGGCAGCGGCCGTGATCATCCTGCAACAGGCCCTCGAATCCGAACGAGTGTCAGGTAAAGCACCCGGCGAAGGCGTCGAAGTGGTCATCTGATCGCGATACGGTAACGTTCCGCGCGATGCGGCGGCGTTCGAACAGCCGCCGCACAGCAAGAGGCGGAACGGAAGCCGGGCCGGAAGCCGCGCGACCGCCGCTTCGCGGCTCTAGGGGATCGATGACTGAGTATGGCCGGGGCCAAGGCTCCGAACCGTGGCATCCGGAGGACCCGTTGTACGGGGACGGCGGATGGGATGGACAGCAGGCCCAGCAGGGCCAGCAGTCCCCTTACGGCGGCCAGCCGCAGCACTACCCGCAGCAGCCGCAGCAGCCGCAGTACGGCGACTGGGGCACCGGTGACCAGGCCGGATACGGTCAGGCGCAGCAGCAGTACCCGTACGACCAGCAGTACGCGGCACAGGCCCAAGGCCACCAGCAGTACCCCGGCCAGCAGGACCACGGACAACAGCAGGGCCAGGGTTACCACCAGCAGCAGTACGACAACAGCGGCTGGGCGAACGACCCGCACCAGCAGGCCTCGTACCCCGGCGATCCCCAGGATCCGTACGGGCAGCAGGCCGGTACGTACGGCGGGGGCCAGCAGGACTACTACGGTACGCCTGACGCGTATCCGCCTTCCGAGCCGCCCGGCCGGCGGGGGGCCGAGCCCGAGCACGAACCCGCGCCGGAACCGGAGACGGACTGGGACCCCGGCCCTGACCAGGGTGAAGACGCCTTCTTCGCGGGCGGGGACGACGATGACGACGGCGACGAGCCGAGGGAGCGCCGCGGCCGCGAGGACAAGCGGGGGCGGGGCGCCGGCAAACCGAAGAAGCGTCGCAGCGGCACGGCCTGCCTGCTGGTCGTCGTGGCCCTCGGCGGCGTTCTGGGCGGTGTCGGCTACTTCGGCTACCAGTTCTACCAGGATCGTTTCGGCGACGCCCCGGACTTCGCGGGCGACGGCAACGGGCAGCCGGTGTCCGTCGAGATTCCCGAGGGAGCACTCGGGTACAAGATCGGCCAGGTGCTGAAGAGCGCGGGGGTCGTCAAGAGCGTCGAGGCGTTCGTCGCGGCCCAGCAGGAGAACCGGAACGGCAAGGGCATCCAGGACGGCGTCTACACGCTGCAGAAGCAAATGTCGGCCAAGAGTGCGGTCGAACTGATGCTCAGTCCGAAAAGCCGCGACAACCTGATCATCGCCGAGGGCAAGCGCAACGCCGACATCTACCGGCTCATCGACAAGCGGCTCAAGGTCAAGCAAGGCACCACCGCCGCCGTGGCCAAGAAGGACTACAAGAAGCTCGGTCTGCCCACCTGGGCGCAGAACCACGCCGACGTCAAGGACCCGTTGGAGGGCTTCCTCTACCCCTCCAGCTATGGCGTGAGCGAGGGGCAGAAGCCCGAGGCCGTCCTGGAGCAGATGGTCAAGCGGGCCACCGCGACGTACGAGAAGCTCGGGGTCGAGAAGAAGGCCGCGAGCCTTGGACTCGAAGACCCGTGGCAACTGATCACCATCGCCAGCCTGGTCCAGGCCGAGGGCACCAGCCACGACGACTTCCGCAAGATGGCAGAGGTCGTCTACAACCGGATGAAGCCCGGGAACCCACAGACCAACGGCATGCTGGAGTTCGACTCCACCTACAACTACATCAAGAATCAGAGCAAGATCGACCTGACTCTGCAGGAGCTGCGGACGTACGACAACCCGTACAACACGTACTTCCACAAGGGTCTGCCGCCCGGTCCGATCGACAACCCGGGCGAGGACGCCATCAAGGGCGCCCTCAACCCGACGGACGACGGCTGGTACTACTTCATCTCGCTCGACGGCAAGACCAGCAAGTTCACGAAGACGAACGTCGAACACCAGAAGCTGGTCGACCAGTTCAACGCCTCACGAAATGGTGATTAGCTAACGGATGCCATTTCCCACCGCCGCCAGGCGCAGCTCCAGTGTCTGGATCGGCGGAGGACGTGTGCATTCAGGAAAGCCGACCCGCTCGGTGTACTGCTGTCACCGAGGTAAATTTCTAGTAGTCGTCGGTCGAGCGTTCAGGCGAAGCTCAGGATTCGGATGGACCAGCCCCGCTGCCGCTGCTCACCGAGGATCATTCGCCATGCTGAAGGGTGAGCTGTCAAGCGCCTACCGGTGGGCGCCTAAGCGGGATGAGGACTTGGTGGTCGGCTGGTGGCAGGAGACCCGGCCAAAGGTGCAGGGACGAGAGTGCGCGTGGCGCTTGGCTCCTCTGCGAGAAGCGCTCGATTCTCGATGATGCCGTCGACCACCCGCACCTGGTCCTGCCCAGGCCGCACCCCGCTGGCCCGCAAAGGCTTCTGCGAAAACAACCGCGGCCTGACCCGGACGACCGAGCAGTAATTTGTTGGGTGGATTGCGTTGCTCTCGGCCAACTTCCACCCGCTTCAGGCCACTGATGCTTTCCGTATGCGATGCACAACGGCTCAGGCGTGCCGTCGACAACGAGAGCTGGAGAGTGCCATCCACTGCGACCTACGCCAGCCACCATGACGAAATCAGGCATTCAAGCCCAGTAGTAGCCCTCCTCCTGCTGCATGGAAAGGGGGATCAAATTTGCGCCCACTGGGCTCGAATGTGAGGCTGCCCGCCCATTATGGTCGCGCTTGAGTCGATGCGCCCCTGTCGTGCCATTGATGGGTAGCATTGAAACGACTTTCGGCGTCGTTCGTATGTGCTAAGGTCGCTAGCCTCATCATGATGATCGCGGTCCGTGGTGACCTGTTGTTTTCTACGCACATATGGGAGAAGCATATGAAGATGGCTCGTTTTGGGTCTGTTGCAGCTATGGGGGTAGCTGCTATTGGATTTGCGGCGGTTCCGGCTTATGCAGACGGGGTCACCTATTCGGCTAGCGGAGGGGCGTCCGCTCACTGGGTGGCGGACGGAGACAAGACCGTCACATGCGACGAAAAGAAGGACGGCTATGCTGCGGTTACTCGGATCTGGGTCGTAGGCGAGGAGGTCGAAGACCAGGGATCAGACTGGGCGACGGGTGGGGTTGGCGATTGCGTCTATACGCCCAGAAGCTGGATACGTGAGGGTGCTACTGTCCGTATCCAGGCCTGCCTGGGCAAGGGCTACACGATCTTCAAAGACACCTGTGGCCCCATTAGGTCCGACCGCGCATAGACGTGGGCTGCCCGCCTGGGTATTGCGTTAACCGCATGGCAGTATCGAGTCTGCGAGCGCGATAGGATCCCGGCAGCCGCGATTCGGGTTCTACTCCTCGCTCATTGCGCTCGCTGCTTCCCGCGGGTGCGGCAAGGTAAGAACCCGGTTGCGGACCCAGACCGCGCGAGGCTAAGGACGGAATTCATGCCAGCACGGGCAACTGGCGCCCGCGCCCGCCGCGCCGCGGTGCTCGGCAGCCCCATCGCCCACTCCCTGTCCCCGGTCCTGCACCGCACCGCCTACCAGGAGCTGGGCCTGGAAGGCTGGACCTACGACAGGTTCGAGGTCGACGAGAGCGGGCTGCCCGGGTTCTTCGAGGCGCTCGGACCCGAGTGGGCCGGGCTCTCGCTGACCATGCCGTTGAAGCGGGCCGTGATCCCGCTGCTCGACGAGATCAGCGACACCGCCGCCTCGGTCGACGCGGTCAACACCGTCGTCCGCACCGAGGACGGCCGCAGCATCGGCGACAACACCGACATCCCCGGCATGGTCGCCGCCCTGCGTGAGCACGGCATCGACAAGGTCGCCGCCGCCGCCGTGCTCGGCGCCGGCGCCACCGCCTCCTCCGCGCTGGCCGCGCTGTCCCGGATCTGCCCGGGCGAGATCGCCGTCTACGTGCGCAGCGAGGCCCGGGCCGCCGAGATGCGCCAGTGGGCCGAGCGGCTCGACGTCGCCGTCCGCATCGCCGACTGGGCGGACGCCGAGCAGGCCCTGCGTGCCCCGCTGGTGATCAGCACCACCCCGGCCGGTGTCACCGACGCCCTCGCGCGGTCCGTACCGGAACGACCGGCGGCCCTCTTCGACGTCCTGTACCACCCCTGGCCCACCGACCTCGCCGCCCGCTGGTCGGCGTACGGCGGTGCCGTGGTCAGCGGCCTCGACCTGCTGGTGCACCAGGCGGTGCTCCAGGTCGAGCAGATGACGGGGCGGGCCCCCGCACCCCTGGATGCCATGAGAAAAGCGGGCGAGCGGGCTCTCGCCGGCCGATAAGATCCGCTCTCGGTTCCGCAGGGGGCGGAACAGGGGAGGGGAACGTCCGTCATGTCCACAGGCCTGCCTCAGGCGTCCGTCAAATCTCAGATATTCGAGTCCCTGCTCGGATTCCTGCCCGCCTGGGTGCAGATCACGGTCCTGACCCTGATCGTGCTCGCCGTCGTGGCGTCCTGGGTCGTCAAGATCAAGCGCAAGATCGCCTACCGGCGTGCCGTCCGCACCGGGCAGCCGGTCCATGCCGCCGCCCAGTACGGACAGGGGCGCGGTGTGGACTACCTGGGGCAGTACGCGCCGCAGCAGACGCAGCCGACCCGGCAGCAGGGCAGCGGTGCCGACCACCTGGGGACGTACGCCCCGCAGCAGGCCCGGCCCGAGCCGCAGCCGAGCGGTGCCGACTTCCTGGGGGCGTACGCGCCGCAGCAGCGGCAGGCCGACGCCCCGTCCGCGAACGCGTCCGCTTGATGGACCGGCCGCAGGGCACAGGGCCCCGGCGTGGGAGGATCGGAGATGGCGGACCGGGCCGCGCACCCGGTCGCGCCGTCGCCGTACGCGA
Organism: Streptomyces sp. NPDC092370; assembly: GCF_044755265.1. NCBI lineage: Bacteria > Bacillati > Actinomycetota > Actinomycetes > Kitasatosporales > Streptomycetaceae > Streptomyces > Streptomyces sp. NPDC092370. The sequence goes on from NZ_JBIVQO010000009.1 coordinate 219,059, forward strand.
CGAGGCGCGTACGCAGGGCAGTACCAGAGCGCGAGCACTGAGGAGCACCGTTGAGCAGGTTGCGCTGGCTGACCGCGGGGGAGTCCCACGGTCCCGCACTCGTGGCGACGCTGGAGGGTCTTCCCGCCGGCGTGCCGATCACCACGGACATGGTGGCGGACCATCTCGCGAGGCGGCGCCTGGGCTATGGGCGCGGTGCCCGGATGAAGTTCGAGCGTGACGAGGTCACCTTCCTCGGCGGCGTCCGGCACGGTCTCACCCTCGGCTCCCCGGTCGCGATCATGGTGGGCAACACCGAGTGGCCGAAGTGGGAACAGGTCATGGCCGCCGACCCGGTCGACCCCGAGATCCTCGCCGGGCTCGCCCGCAACGCCCCGCTGACCCGGCCGCGCCCCGGCCACGCCGACCTCGCGGGCATGCAGAAGTACGGCTTCGACGAGGCCCGGCCGATCCTGGAGCGCGCCTCCGCGCGGGAGACCGCCGCCCGCGTCGCGCTGGGCGCGGTCGCCCGGTCGTACCTGAAGGAGACGACCGGCGTCGAGATCGTCAGCCACGTCGTCGAGCTGGCCGCCGCGAAGGCGCCGCGGGGCGTGTACCCGACCCCGGCCGACGTCGAGAAGCTGGACGCCGACCCGGTGCGCTGCCTGGACGCGGACGCGTCGAAGGCGATGGTCGCCGAGATCGACCAGGCCCACAAGGACGGTGACACCCTCGGCGGCGTGGTCGAGATCCTGGCGTACGGCGTGCCGGTGGGACTCGGCTCGCATGTGCACTGGGACCGCAAGCTGGACGCCCGGCTCGCCGGTGCGCTCATGGGCATCCAGGCGATCAAGGGCGTCGAGATCGGCGACGGTTTCGAGCTGGCACGGGTGCCCGGCTCCAAGGCGCACGACGAGATCGTGAAGACCGACGAGGGCATCCGCCGTACTTCCGGCCGCTCGGGCGGCACCGAGGGCGGCCTGACTACCGGCGAGCTGCTGCGGGTCCGCGCCGCGATGAAGCCCATCGCGACCGTGCCGCGCGCCCTGCAGACCGTGGACGTCACCACCGGGGAGGCGACGCAGGCCCACCACCAGCGCTCCGACGTGTCCGCCGTCCCGGCCGCCGGCATCGTCGCCGAGGCCATGGTGGCCTTGGTCCTCGCGGACGCCGTGGCGGAGAAGTTCGGTGGCGACTCGGTGGCCGAGACCCGCCGCAACGTCACATCGTACCTCGACAACCTCGCCATCCGATGAGCGGCCCGCTGGTCGTCCTGATCGGCCCGATGGGCGTGGGCAAGTCCACCGTCGGGCAGCTGCTGGCCGAGCGGCTCGGCGTTTCCTATCGGGACACCGACGACGACATCGTCGCCGAGCAGGACCGGCCCATCGCCGAGATCTTCGTCGACGACGGCGAGTCCGCCTTCCGGGCGATCGAGAAGGCGGCCGTGCGCCGGGCAGTCGCCGAGCACACCGGGATCCTGGCCCTGGGAGGCGGCGCGATCCTCGACGCCGACACGCGGGCGCTGCTCGCCGGGCAGCGGGTGGCGTACCTGTCGATGGACGTCGAGGAGGCGGTCAAGCGCACCGGCCTCAACACGGCCCGGCCGCTGCTCGCGGTCAACCCGCGCAAGCAGTGGCGCGAGCTGATGGAGGCCCGCCGCCACCTGTACGAGGAGGTGGCCACAGCCGTGGTCGCCACCGACGGCCGGACCCCTGAAGAGGTCACCGAAGCCGCCCTGGACGCACTGGAGTTGAAGGAAGCATGAGCGAGGCAGTGACGCGGATCCAGGTCGCCGGCACGGCGGGCACCGAGCCGTACGAGGTCCTGGTGGGTCGCCAACTGCTCGGCGAACTCGCCGGGTTGATCGGCGGCAAGGCCAAGCGGGTCGCGATCCTCCACCCCGAGGCGCTGGCCGAGACCGGTGACGCGCTGCGTGCCGACCTGGCCGGGCAGGGCTACGAGGCGGTCGCCATCCAGGTGCCCAACGCGGAGGAGGCCAAGACCGCCGAGGTCGCCGCCTACTGCTGGAAGGCACTCGGCCAGTCGGGCTTCACCCGCACGGACGTCATCGTCGGCGTCGGCGGCGGCGCGACCACGGACCTCGCCGGGTTCGTGGCCGCCACCTGGCTGCGCGGCGTGCGCTGGATCGCCGTCCCGACCACCGTGCTCGCCATGGTCGACGCGGCCGTCGGCGGCAAGACCGGCATCAACACCGCCGAGGGCAAGAACCTCGTCGGTGCCTTCCACCCGCCCGCCGGTGTGCTCTGCGACCTGGCCGCGCTGGACTCCCTGCCGGTCAACGACTACGTCTCCGGGCTCGCCGAGGTCATCAAGGCCGGCTTCATCGCCGACCCGGTGATCCTGGACCTCGTCGAGTCCGACCCCGAGGCGGCCCGCACCCCGGCCGGCCCGCACACCGCCGAGCTCATCGAGCGCTCCATCCGGGTCAAGGCCGACGTGGTGTCGTCGGACCTGAAGGAGTCGGGACTGCGGGAGATCCTCAACTACGGCCACACGCTCGGCCACGCCATCGAGAAGAACGAGCGCTACAAGTGGCGTCACGGCGCGGCGGTCTCGGTCGGCATGCACTTCGCCGCCGAACTCGGCCGCCTCGCGGGCCGGCTGGACGACGCGACGGCCGACCGTCACCGCACGATCCTCGAAGCGGTCGGACTGCCCCTGCACTACCGGCACGACCAGTGGCCCAAGCTGCTGGAGACCATGAAGGTCGACAAGAAGTCCCGCGGCGACCTGCTGCGCTTCATCGTCCTCGACGGTCTGGCCAAGCCCACGGTCCTGGAGGGGCCCGACCCGGCCGTGCTGCTCGCCGCGTACGGCGAAGTGGGTCAGTAAGTCCCCCGGCGCGCCATCCGCCCGAAATCGCCTTACGGGCCGGGCACTTCGGGCCGTCCCCGGCCGTTCACACAACGACGACCGGGGGCGGTACCGTTCGGGTGGGGGTCCCCCCACGCCCTTTAGGCTGTGGGGGAGAGCGGGTTCCGCCCCGCTGTCAGCGCCCATCGCCTGTACGAGACGGAGTGGCACCGGATGCAGCACGCAGTGGGTTCTCCGCTGCCGCCGCCCCATCAGCCGGGGCACGGACCGGCCACCGGCTGGTCGCCGGCCGCACATCACCCGGTTCCGCCGAACCCGGGCGCGCACCAGGGCTCCGTGCCCGTGCCCCCACCGCCCCCGGCGCCGGGATATCCGGCGCCCCCGCCCGGACCGGCCGCGGCCATGCCCCCCGCTTCCGGCCCGCCCACACCGGAGACCACCGGCCATGTGCCGCTGCCGCCCGGCGGCCCGGTCGCCATGCCGATGGCCCCGCCCGCCGCGGCGATCGCCGACCCCGCCGCCACGACGCTCGCGGTGCTGCTCATCGGCCCCGCGGGCGCGGGCAAGACCAGCGTCGCCAAGTTCTGGGCGGACCATCGCCGGGTCCCCACGGCCCACATCAGCCTCGACGACGTACGCGAGTGGGTCCGCTCCGGCTTCGCCGACCCGCAGTCCGGGTGGAACGACAACTCCGAGGCCCAGTACCGCCTGGCCCGCCGCACCTGCGGCTTCGCCGCGCGGAACTTCCTGGCCAACGGCATCTCGTGCATCCTCGACGACGCGGTCTTCCCCGACCGTCCGGTCGTCGGCCTCGGCGGATGGAAGCGTCACGTGGGCCCCGGCCTGCTGCCGGTCGTCCTCCTGCCCGGGCTGGACATCGTCCTGGAACGCAACGCGGAGCGCTCGGGGAACCGGCGGCTGTCGGACGAGGAGGTCGCCCGCATCCACGGCCGCATGGCCGGGTGGTACGGGTCGGGCCTGCCGATCATCGACAACTCCCAGCTGGACGTACCGGAGACGGCGAGGGTCCTGGACGACGTCCTGGCCAGGTCGATCGCCAGCCCACCCCAGTGGTGAGCGCCCCCTAGGGGCGCGGGGAACTGCGCGACCAGCCCCCACACAGCCGCGGACGGCACACGACCCCGCGCGGCACGACCCCTCCCGAAACAGCACCCCCGCCCACCCGGACACACCGGGCACCGCCCACTCAGACGCCCTCAACCGGCGCCGAACCCGCGGAGCTCATACGCTCGGGTCATGTCAGAGGTGTACGCGGCCCGCCGGACGCGTCTGAGGGAATACTGCAACGCGGGCGGCAGCGCGGCGGCGCTGGTCTCCCGCCCCGCCAATGTGCGCTATCTCGCGGGCGCGGCCCCGCCCGGTGCCGTTCTCCTGCTGGGCAGGACCGGGGAACAGGACCTCCTGGTGTGTGCCGGCCCCACGGCCGACCGCCCCGCGCAGGAGCGTCCCGACGAAGCCCTGCGCGTACAGGCACTGCCCGGAATCGGCGGCGGTGACCCGGCCGTCGCGGCCGCCGGCCTCGCCGCAGGCCAGGGAGCCGACTCCCTCGCCGTGGAGGAGCACCACCTCACCGTGACCCGGCACCGAGCCCTCGGCTCGGTCGCCCCCCGGCTGCGCCTGACCAACCTCGGCAGCGCCGTCGAGCAGCTCAGGGTCGTCAAGGACGAGGAGGAGATCTCCTGTCTGCGTATCGGCGCCGAGATCGCCGACCAGGCCCTCGGCGAACTGCTGGAGTCGATTCTCGTCGGCCGTACCGAACGCCATCTCGCGCTCGAACTCGAAAGACGGCTCGTCGATCACGGAGCGGACGGGCCGGCCTTCCCGACGTCCGTCGCCACCGGCCCGAACGCCGGCCGCCCCGGCCACCGGCCCAGCGACCGCCGCGTCGAGGAGGGCGACTTCCTCTCCGTCTGCCTCGGCGCGACCTACCGCGGATACCGCTGCGAGATCGGCCGCACCTTCGTCATCGGCACCGCTCCCGCGGACTGGCAGGTCGAGCTCTACGACCTGGTCTTCGCCGCCCAGCGAGCCGGGCGTGAGAGCCTGGTACCCGGCGCCGCCTGCCGGGACGTCGACCGCGCCGCCCGCCAGGTCCTGGACTCCGCGGGGTACACGGAAGGCCTCACGATCCAGACCGGACACGGTGTCGGGCTCGAAATCGACGAGGACCCTCAATTGAGTCCCGCGGCCATGGGTAAACTGGACGCTTGCGTGCCGGTCACCGTCGAACCGGGGGTCCACCTCCCGGGCCGGGGCGGTGTCCGGATCGATGACACGCTCGTCGTCCGCCCCGAGGCGGACGGCGGACCCGAGCTACTCACCATCACGACCAAGGAGCTGCTCGCCCTGTAGGTAGGCAGGTGCGTGCACCGGGGTCGTACGTCAGTCCAGGAGATTCCGCAACCGTGGCTTCCACGAACGACCTCAAGAACGGCATGGTGCTCAAGCTCGAAGGCGGCCAGCTCTGGTCCGTCGTCGAGTTCCAGCACGTCAAGCCCGGCAAGGGCCCGGCCTTCGTGCGCACCAAGCTCAAGAACGTGCTCTCCGGCAAGGTCGTCGACAAGACCTTCAACGCCGGCGTCAAGGTCGAAACGGCCACCGTCGACAAGCGCGACATGCAGTTCTCCTACATGGACGGCGAGTACTTCGTCTTCATGGACATGGAGACCTACGACCAGCTGCACGTCGACCGCAAGGCCGTCGGCGACGCCGCGAACTTCCTGATCGAGGGCTTCACCGCCACCGTCGCGCAGCACGAGGGCGAGGTGCTCTTCGTCGAGCTGCCCGCCGCCGTCGAGCTCGTCATCCAGGAGACCGAGCCGGGCGTCCAGGGCGACCGCTCCACCGGTGGCACCAAGCCCGCCATCCTGGAGACCGGTCACCAGATCAACGTGCCCCTCTTCATCACCACCGGTGAGAAGATCAAGGTCGACACCCGCACCAGCGACTACCTCGGCCGGGTGAACAGCTAACCGTGGCTGCCCGCAACACGGCCCGTAAGCGCGCCTTCCAGATCCTCTTCGAGGGGGACCAGCGCGGTGCCGAGGTGCTGACCGTCCTCGCGGACTGGATCCGGCTCTCCCGGGCGGACACCCGGCAGCCGCCGGTCAGCGAGTACACGATGGAGCTGGTCGAGGGCTACGCGGAGCACGCGAAGCGTATCGACGAGCTGATCGCCCAGTACTCCGTCGGCTGGACACTCGACCGGATGCCCGTCGTCGACCGCAACATCCTGCGGCTCGGCGCCTACGAGCTGATCTGGGTCGATGCGACGCCGGACGCCGTCGTCCTCGACGAGATGGTGCAGCTGGCGAAGGAGTTCTCCACGGACGAGTCGCCCTCGTTCGTGAACGGTCTGCTCGGCCGGCTGAAGGAACTCAAGCCCTCGCTCCGTCGCGACGAGGTGTGAGACCGACCACACGCCGGAGGGCCCGCAGCGTCACCGCTGCGGGCCCTCCGGCGTTTTCGCACATGCCCGCTCATCTCTTTGTGCGGCCCGGCTCCGCCAGGGCCGCACAAAGGCCCTCACAACGCCGCCGGGGTGGCCGAGAACCATACGGTTTCGGCCACCCCGGCGGCACGTTTCTGCTGGACCCGCGGAGCGGTCAGGCCTCCTCGTGGGACGCCACCGCGCGGCGCGCGTCCGCGTCCAGGACACCCCAGCTGATCAGCTGCTCCGTGAGCACGGAGGGGGACTGGTCGTAGATGACGGCGAGTGTGCGCAGGTCGTCCTGGCGGATCGACAGCACCTTGCCGTTGTAGTCACCGCGCTGCGACTGGATCGTGGCCGCGTAGCGCTGCAGGGGGCCCGCCTTCTCGGCCGGCACCGTGGCCAGCCGCTCCAGATCCAGGACCAGCTTCGGCGGCGGCTCGGCGGCGCCGCCCGGGGTCGTGCCCGGAAGCAGCTCCTGCACCGGAACGCCGTAGAAGTCCGCCAGCTCGGCAAGGCGCTGCACGGTCACGGCACGGTCGCCGCGCTCGTACGAACCGACCACGACCGCCTTCCAGCGTCCCTGGGACTTCTCCTCGACACCGTGGAGGGAAAGGCCCTGCTGGGTGCGGATCGCCCGGAGCTTGGCCCCGAGCTGTTTGGCGTATTCGCTGGACATATAGCTCCCCGGCACTGTGTCGACGCGTCTGGCGTGGGTGCCAGGCCGCGCGGCTGGTAACTCACTGTGAGGTTACGCAGCGTTACTCTGCCGCGTCAAGCCGAATGGTCCGCACCGACTCTTCCGTGGTATCGGCTTTCCGTTGGGCCGAGTGGGTGATTCGAGGGGGCCATACGGGCGATCACGGGGACCTGCTACCGTGTATGGCGCAATCCCGACGTCCTTTAAGGTCCGTCCCGTGAGGCGGAGAAGGAGGTCCGTTTCTTATGGACTCGCACGACACGCACTCCGATGCCCGGCCCGTTCTCGAAGGACCCGACATCGCGCGGGTGCTGACCCGCATCGCCCACGAGATCGTCGAACGCGCCAAGGGCGCCGACGACGTGGTGCTCCTCGGCATTCCGACCCGGGGCGTCTTCCTCGCCCGGCGGATCGCGGACAAGCTCGAGCAGATCACCGAGCGCAAGGTTCCGTGCGGCTCGCTCGACATCACCATGTACCGAGACGATCTGCGCATGCACCCGCCGCGTGCCCTGGCCCGCACCGAGATTCCCGGTGACGGTCTCGACGGCAAGCTCGTCGTCCTCGTCGACGACGTGCTCTTCTCCGGCCGCACCATCCGCGCCGCCCTCGACGCCCTGAACGACATCGGGCGTCCGCGCGCGGTGCAGCTCGCCGTCCTCGTCGACCGCGGACACCGCGAACTGCCCATCCGCGCCGACTATGTCGGCAAGAACCTCCCCACGTCGTTGCGGGAGACGGTCAAGGTCCAGCTCGCCGAGGAGGACGGTCGCGACACCGTGCTGCTCGGTGCCAAGCCGACCCCTCAGTAGCGCTCCAGGCGTACGCCGTTGTCGTGCGCCCGCTCAGTGCGCGCCCTCGCGCGCCCGTCTGCCCCAATTCTCCCGTTTGAACTGCCTTACGGAGCCTGACAGATGCAGCGTCATCTCATCTCGGCCGCCGACCTCACCCGCGACGACGCCGTCCTGATCCTCGACACCGCCGAGGAGATGGCCCGGGTCGCCGACCGGCCGATCAAGAAGCTGCCGACCCTGCGCGGCCGCACGATCGTCAACCTCTTCTTCGAGGATTCCACCCGCACCCGGATCTCCTTCGAAGCCGCCGAGAAGCGGCTGTCCGCGGACGTGATCAATTTCTCCGCCAAGGGTTCCAGCGTCTCCAAGGGCGAGTCCCTGAAGGACACCGCCCAGACCCTGGAGGCCATGGGCGTCGACGCCGTCGTCATCCGGCACGGCGCCTCCGGAGCCCCGTACCGCCTGGCGAACTCCGGCTGGATCGACGCAGTCGTCGTCAACGCCGGCGACGGCACCCACCAGCACCCCACCCAGGCCCTGCTGGACGCCTTCACCATGCGCCGCCGCCTGGTCGGCCCGGACGCCGGACTCGGCCGGGACCTCGAAGGCAAGCGCATCACCATCGTCGGCGACGTCCTGCACAGCCGGGTCGCCCGCTCCAACGTCGACCTGCTGCACACCCTCGGCGCCGAGGTCACCCTCGTCGCGCCGCCCACGCTGGTGCCGGTCGGTGTCCAGAACTGGCCCTGCGAGGTGTCGTACGACCTCGACAGCACACTGCCCAAGTCCGACGCGGTGATGATGCTGCGCGTCCAGCGCGAGCGGATGAACGCCGCGTTCTTCCCGACCGAGCGTGAGTACTCCCGGCGCTACGGCCTCGACGGCGACCGCATGGCGCGCATGCCGGAGCACGCCGTCGTGATGCACCCCGGCCCGATGGTCCGCGGCATGGAGATCACCGCCGAGGTCGCCGACTCCGACCGCTGCACCGTCGTCGAGCAGGTCGCAAACGGAGTGTCCATCCGGATGGCCGTTCTGTACCTGCTGCTCGGTGGCAACGAGCCCGCCGTGACCCACCCCCGTACCGAGGAGAAGTAAGACAGATGAGCAAGATCCTGATCCGTGGTGCGAAGGTGCTCGGCGGCGAGCCGCAGGACGTGCTGATCGACGGCGGGACCATCGCCGCGGTGGGCGGCGGGCTGAGCGCCGAGGGCGCGGAGGTCGTCGAGGCCGAGGGCAAGGTGCTGCTGCCGGGCCTGGTCGACCTGCACACCCACCTGCGCGAGCCCGGCCGCGAGGACTCCGAGACCGTCCTCACCGGCACCCGGGCCGCCGCCTCCGGCGGCTACACCACCGTGTTCGCCATGGCCAACACCTTCCCGGTCGCCGACACCGCCGGCGTCGTCGAGCAGGTCTGGCGGCTCGGCAAGGAGCACGGCTACTGCGACGTCCAGCCGATCGGCGCCGTCACCGTGGGCCTGGAGGGCAGGAAGCTCGCCGAGCTGGGCGCCATGCACGAGTCGGCCGCCGGTGTCACCGTCTTCTCCGACGACGGCAAGTGCGTCCACGACGCCGTGATCATGCGCCGGGCCCTGGAGTACGTGAAGGCCTTCGGCGGTGTCGTCGCGCAGCACGCGCAGGAGCCGCGGCTGACCGAGGGCGCCGAGATGAACGAGGGCGTCGTCTCCGCCGAGCTGGGCCTCGGCGGCTGGCCCGCGGTGGCCGAAGAATCGATCATCGCCCGGGATGTCCTGCTCGCCGACCACGTCGGCTCCCGCGTCCACATCTGCCACCTGTCGACCGCCGGCTCCGTGGAGATCGTCCGCTGGGCCAAGTCCCGCGGTATCCAGGTCACCGCCGAGGTCACCCCGCACCATCTGCTCCTCACCGACGAGCTGGTCCGCACCTACAACCCCGTCTACAAGGTCAACCCGCCGCTGCGTACCGAGCGCGACGTGATGGCCCTGCGCGAGGCGCTCGCCGACGGCACCATCGACATCGTCGCCACCGACCACGCCCCGCACCCGCACGAGGACAAGGACTGTGAGTGGGCCGCGGCCGCCATGGGCATGGTCGGGCTGGAGACCGCCCTGTCGGTGGTGCAGGAGACCATGGTCGACACGGGCCTGCTGGACTGGGCCGGCGTGGCCGACAGGATGTCCGTCAAGCCCGCGCAGATCGGACAGGCCTCCGGCCAGGGGCGTCCCGTCTCGGCAGGTGAGCCCGCCAACCTCATCCTGGTCGACACGGCATACCGTGGGCTCGTGGAACCCGCGGGCTTCGCCTCGCGCAGCCGCAACACCCCCTACGAGGGCCGTGAGCTGCCGGGTCGTGTGACGCACACGTGGCTGCGGGGCACGGCCACGCTCGTCGACGGGAAGCTCACGTGACACCTGTACTCCTGCTGGCCGCCGAGAAGGAATCGGCGCAAGTGACCGACTGGGCCGCCCGCATCGGCTGGGTCGTCGGCCTCGCCCTGTTCGTCGCGCTCGTCTACTGGCTGATGCGCGAGGGCTGGAAGTGGCGCGGCACCCTCCAGGGCGACCTGCCCGAGCTGCCCGCCACCCCGGACGACCCGGGCCCCGCCCCGCTCACCATGACCGGCCGCTACCACGGCTCCACCACCGCGGGTCAGTGGCTCGACCGCATCGTCGCGCACGGCCTGGGCACCCGCAGCCGGGTCGAGCTGACCCTGACGGACACCGGCCTCGACGTCGTACGCCCCGGGGCGAGCGACTTCTTCGTCCCGGCCGCCGCGCTGCGCGAGGCCCGGCTCGACAAGGGCATCGCGGGCAAGGTGCTCACCGAGGGCGGCCTGCTGATCGTCACCTGGGCGCACGGCGACCGGCTGATCGACTCCGGTTTCCGCTCCGACCACGCGGCCGAGCACAACGAGTGGGTCGAAGCCATCAACTCCATGATCGATACGAACACCAGGGAAGGCGCCGAACGATGACCACCTCCACCAGGGGAGCCGCCAAATCTCCCGCCGTACTCGTCCTGGAGGACGGCCGGATCTTCCGTGGCCGCGCCTACGGGGCCGTGGGGGAGACCTTCGGCGAAGCGGTGTTCTCCACCGGCATGACCGGCTACCAGGAAACCCTGACCGACCCCTCCTACCACCGCCAGGTCGTGGTGATGACCGCCCCGCACGTCGGCAACACCGGCGTGAACGACGAGGACATGGAGTCCCGGAAGATCTGGGTCTCCGGCTACGTCGTGCGCGACCCCGCGCGCGTGCCGTCCAGCTGGCGCTCCCAGCGCACGCTGGACGACGAGCTGGCCACCCAGGGCGTCGTCGGCATCAGCGGCATCGACACCCGCGCCCTCACCCGCCACCTGCGCGAGCGCGGCGCCATGCGCGTCGGCATCTTCAGCGGCGAGGCCCTCGGGGACGACGCCGCACTGCTGGCACGTGTCCACGAGGCGCCGCAGATGAAGGGTGCCGACCTCTCCGCCGAGGTCGCCACCACCGAGCCGTACGTCGTCCCGGCGATCGGCGAGAAGAGGTTCACCGTCGCCGCCGTCGACCTCGGCATCAAGGGCATGACGCCCCACCGGATGGCCGAGCGCGGCATCGAGGTGCACGTGCTCCCGGCGACCGCGACCGTCGACGACGTGTACGCGGTGAACCCGGACGGCGTGTTCTTCTCCAACGGCCCGGGCGACCCGGCCACCGCCGACCACCCGGTCTCCGTCATGCGGGGCGTCCTGGAGCGCGGCACGCCGCTGTTCGGCATCTGCTTCGGCAACCAGATCCTGGGCCGCGCGCTCGGCTTCGGCACCTACAAGCTGAAGTACGGCCACCGCGGCATCAACCAGCCGGTGCAGGACCGGACGACCGGCAAGGTCGAGGTCACCGCGCACAACCACGGCTTCGCCGTCGACGCCCCCCTCGAGAAGGTCTCCGAGACCCCGTTCGGCCGTGCCGAGGTGTCCCACGTCTGCCTGAACGACAACGTGGTGGAGGGGCTCCAGCTCCTCGACCGCCCCGCCTTCAGCGTCCAGTACCACCCCGAAGCGGCAGCCGGCCCGCACGATGCCGCCTACCTGTTCGACCGCTTCGTATCCCTGATGGAGGGCCAGCGTGCCTAAGCGCACCGATATCCAGTCCGTCCTGGTCATCGGCTCCGGCCCGATCGTCATCGGCCAGGCCGCCGAGTTCGACTACTCCGGCACTCAGGCGTGCCGGGTCCTGAAGGCCGAGGGCCTGCGGGTCGTCCTGGTGAACTCCAACCCGGCGACGATCATGACCGACCCGGAGATCGCCGACGCCACCTACGTCGAGCCGATCACCCCCGAGTTCGTCGAGAAGATCATCGCCAAGGAGCGTCCCGACGCGCTGCTGCCCACCCTGGGCGGCCAGACGGCCCTCAACACCGCGATCTCGCTGCACCAGGCGGGCACGCTGGAGAAGTACGGCGTCGAGCTGATCGGCGCCAACGTCGAGGCCATCAACAAGGGCGAGGACCGCGACCTCTTCAAGGAGGTCGTCGAGGCCGTCCGCGGCAAGATCGGCCACGGTGAGTCCGCCCGCTCGGTCATCTGCCACTCCATGGAGGACGTCCTCGCCGGCGTCGAGACGCTCGGCGGCTACCCGGTCGTCGTCCGCCCCTCCTTCACCATGGGCGGCGCCGGCTCCGGCTTCGCGCACGACGAGGAGGAGCTGCGCCGCATCGCCGGCCAGGGCCTCACGCTCTCCCCGACCACCGAGGTCCTCCTGGAGGAGTCCATCCTCGGCTGGAAGGAGTACGAGCTGGAGCTGATGCGCGACAAGAACGACAACGTCGTGGTCGTCTGCTCCATCGAGAACTTCGACCCCATGGGCGTGCACACCGGCGACTCGATCACGGTCGCGCCGGCCATGACGCTCACCGACCGCGAGTACCAGACCCTGCGCGACGTCGGCATCGCCGTCATCCGCGAGGTCGGCGTCGACACCGGCGGCTGCAACATCCAGTTCGCGGTGAATCCCGAGGACGGGCGGGTCATCGTCATCGAGATGAACCCGCGCGTGTCGCGCTCCTCGGCGCTCGCCTCCAAGGCGACCGGCTTCCCGATCGCCAAGATCGCCGCCAAGCTGGCCGTCGGCTACACGCTGGACGAGATCCCGAACGACATCACCCAGGAGACCCCGGCCTCCTTCGAGCCGACGCTCGACTACGTGGTCGTGAAGGCCCCGCGCTTCGCCTTCGAGAAGTTCCCGAGCGCCGACTCCACCCTCACCACCACCATGAAGTCGGTCGGCGAGGCCATGGCCATCGGCCGCAACTTCACCGAGGCCTTCCAGAAGGCGCTGCGCTCGCTGGAGAAGAAGGGCAGCCAGTTCACCTTCGTCGGCGAGCCCGGTGACAAGACCCTGCTCCTGGAGCAGGCCGTCCGCCCCACCGACGGCCGGATCAACACCGTCATGCAGGCCATCCGCGCGGGCGCCACGCCCGAGGAGGTCTTCGACTACACCAAGATCGACCCCTGGTTCGTCGACCAGCTCTTCCTGATCAAGGAGATCGCCGACGAGCTGGCCGAGGCGCCCGAGCTGACCACCGACCTGCTCGCCGAGGCCAAGCGGCACGGCTTCTCCGACCAGCAGATCGGCGAGATCCGCGGCCTGCGCGAGGACGTCGTCCGCGAGGTCCGGCACGCGCTGGGCGTCCGCCCGGTCTACAAGACGGTCGACACCTGTGCCGCCGAGTTCGCCGCGAAGACGCCGTACTTCTACTCCTCCTACGACGAGGAGACGGAGGTCGCCTCCCGCGAGAAGCCGGCCGTCATCATCCTGGGCTCCGGCCCGAACCGCATCGGCCAGGGCATCGAGTTCGACTACTCCTGCGTCCACGCCTCCTTCGCGCTGAGCGACGCGGGCTACGAGACCGTGATGGTCAACTGCAACCCGGAGACCGTCTCCACGGACTACGACACCTCCGACCGTCTGTACTTCGAGCCGCTGACGCTGGAAGACGTGCTGGAGATCGTGCACGCCGAGCAGCAGGCCGGTCCGGTCGCGGGCGTCATCGTGCAGCTCGGCGGGCAGACGCCGCTGGGTCTGTCGCAGGCGCTGAAGGACAACGGCGTGCCGATCGTCGGCACCTCCCCGGAGGCCATCCACGCCGCCGAGGACCGGGGCGCCTTCGGCCGGGTCCTGAAGGAGGCCGGACTCCCGGCCCCCAAGCACGGCACCGCCACCACCTTCGCCGAGGCCAAGGCCATCGCCGACGAGATCGGCTACCCGGTCCTGGTCCGCCCGTCCTACGTCCTCGGCGGACGCGGCATGGAGATCGTCTACGACGAGACCCGGCTGGAGTCCTACATCGCCGAGTCGACCGAGATCAGCCCCTCACGGCCGGTCCTGGTCGACCGGTTCCTCGACGACGCGATCGAGATCGACGTCGACGCCCTCTACGACGGCGAGGAGCTCTACCTCGGCGGCGTCATGGAGCACATCGAGGAGGCCGGCATCCACTCCGGCGACTCGGCGTGCGCCCTGCCCCCGATCACGCTCGGCGGCTTCGACATCAAGCGCCTGCGCGCCTCCACGGAGGGCATCGCCAAGGGCGTCGGGGTCCGCGGCCTGATCAACATCCAGTTCGCGCTCGCGGGGGACATCCTCTACGTCCTGGAGGCCAACCCGCGCGCCTCGCGCACCGTCCCCTTCACCTCGAAGGCGACCGCGGTGCCGCTGGCCAAGGCCGCCGCCCGGATCTCGCTCGGTGCGACCATCGCCGAACTGCGCGCCGAGGGCCTCCTCCCGGCGAACGGCGACGGCGGTGAGCTCCCGCTCGACGCGCCGATCTCCGTCAAGGAGGCCGTCATGCCGTGGTCGCGCTTCCGCGACATCCACGGCCGCGGCGTCGACACCGTCCTGGGCCCGGAGATGCGCTCCACCGGCGAGGTCATGGGCATCGACTCCGTCTTCGGCACGGCGTACGCCAAGTCGCAGGCGGGCGCCTACGGCCCGCTGCCCACCAAGGGCCGCGCCTTCATCTCGGTCGCCAACCGCGACAAGCGTTCGATGATCTTCCCGGCCCGCGAGCTGGTCGCGCACGGCTTCGAGCTGATGGCCACCTCCGGCACGGCCGAGGTCCTCAAGCGCAACGGCATCAACGCCACGGTCGTGCGCAAGCAGTCCGAGGGCACCGGCCCGAACGGCGAGAAGACCATCGTCCAGCTCATCCACGACGGCGAGGTCGACCTCATCGTCAACACCCCGTACGGCACGGGCGGCCGCCTCGACGGCTACGACATCCGTACGGCGGCCGTGGCGCGCTCCGTGCCCTGCCTGACGACGGTCCAGGCCCTCGCGGCGGCGGTCCAGGGCATCGACGCCCTCAACCGCGGCGACGTGAGCGTCCGATCCCTCCAGGAACACGCGGAACACCTGACCGCGGCCCGCGACTAGCAGCCCCGAGGGGGACACCGGAAACGGTGTCCCCCTCTTCGTGAGGACGCCATGTCTTCGTGAGGACACCATGTACAAGATCTTCTTCCGTCTCGTCTTCAAGCGGCTGGACCCGGAGCAGGCCCATCACCTGGCCTTCCGCTGGATCCGCCTGGCCGCCCGCGTGCCCGTGCTGCGCACCTTTCTCGCGGCCGCCCTCGCGCCCCGCCACGAGGAACTGCGCACCGAGGCTCTCGGGCTGCGCATGCACGGCCCCTTCGGGCTCGCCGCGGGCTTCGACAAGAACGCCGTCGGCATCGACGGCATGGCCATGCTCGGCTTCGACCACGTCGAGATCGGCACGGTCACCGGCGAACCGCAGCCCGGCAACCCCAAGCAGCGGCTGTTCCGCCTGGTCAAGGACCGGGCGCTGATCAACCGCATGGGCTTCAACAACGACGGCTCGCTCCGCGTCGCCGCCCGCCTGGCCTCCCGTACGCCCGTGTTCAAGACGGTCGTGGGCGTCAACATCGGCAAGACCAAGGTCGTACCGGAGGAGGAGGCCGTCGCGGACTACGTGAAGTCCGCCGAGCGGCTGGCCCCCTACGCCGACTACCTGGTCGTCAACGTCTCCTCCCCGAACACGCCGGGTCTGCGCAACCTCCAGGCGACGCAGGCGCTGCGCCCCCTGCTGAGCGCCGTTCGCGAGGCCGCGGACCGCACGGTGCCCGCGCGGCGCGTCCCGCTCCTGGTGAAGATCGCGCCGGACCTGGCCGACGAGGACGTCGACGCCGTCGCCGACCTCGCCGTGGAACTCGGGCTGGACGGCATCATCGCCACCAACACCACCATCGCGCGCGAGGGACTCGGCCTGAAGTCGGACCCCTCCCTGGTCAAGGAGACCGGCGGCCTGTCCGGGGCGCCCCTGAAGGAACGCTCCCTGGCGGTCCTGCGCCGCCTCTACGCGCGCGTGGGGGACCGGATCACCCTGGTGGGCGTCGGAGGCATCGAGAACGCCGAGGACGCCTGGCAGCGCATCCTGGCCGGTGCCACCCTGGTCCAGGGCTACAGCGCCTTCATCTACGAGGGGCCGTTCTACGCCCGCGACCTCCACAAGGGGCTCGCCGCGCGCCTGCGCACCAGCCCGTACGCCACGCTCGCCGACGCGGTGGGCGCCGATGTGAGGAAGACGGCATGAGTGGTCTCGAACCCTTCGGCGCCCGCCTGCGCCGGGCCATGGACGAGCGCGGCCCGCTGTGCGTCGGCATCGACCCGCACGCCTCCCTGCTCGCCGAGTGGGGCTTGAACGACGACGTGGCCGGCCTGGAGCGGTTCAGCCGCACGGTCGTCGAGGCGGTGGCCGACCGGGTCGCCGTGCTCAAGCCGCAGAGCGCGTTCTTCGAGCGCTTCGGCTCGCGCGGGCTCGCCGTCCTGGAGAAGTCGGTCGCCGAGGCCCGGGCGGCCGGCGCGCTGGTCGTGATGGACGCCAAGCGCGGTGACATCGGCTCCACCATGGCCGCCTACGCCGAGTCCTTCCTGCACCGGGACGCCCCGCTGTTCTCCGACGCGCTGACGGTCTCCCCGTACCTCGGCTACGGATCGCTCGCCCCGGCCGTCGCACTGGCCCGGGAGAGCGGCACGGGCCTGTTCGTGCTGGCTCTGACCTCGAACCCGGAGGGCGGCGAGGTCCAGCACGCCGTGCGCTCCGACGGCCGGAGCGTCGGAGCGACCATGCTCGCGCACCTGGCCGCCGAGAACGCGGGGGAGGAGCCCCTCGGATCCTTCGGCGCGGTCGTCGGCGCCACCCTCGGTGATCTGTCGACGTACGACCTGGACATCAACGCCCCGCTCCTCGCGCCCGGCATCGGGGCCCAGGGGGCCACACCGGCCGATCTTCCCGGGGTCTTCGGCGCGGCCGTGCGCAACGTCGTGCCGAACGTCAGCCGGGGAGTGCTGCGCCACGGTCCCGACGCGGTCGCCCTGCGTGACGCCGCCGACCGCTTCGCGGAGGAGATCCGTCACGCCGTGACGTCCTCGTGAGGCGGTCCAGACCTTGTCGCGAGACCTCCGATGACACCTCCGGGACCCGCTTGAGTCTGAATACATCCTCAAATCCGGGGCAGTATGTCCTAAATGTCCGTTCAGATGAAGGCTGACCAGGACTTTTCCGCTGTTCTCGCTGACTCTGGCGGACTTGCCCGCTAGTCTCCGACGAGAGAACGGGCAAGCGTGTGTTGCTCGTGACTCCCCAGGTGTGGGGCGACTAGGTTCCTCACCGGTCCGTATCCGACAGTTCGACATCCGAGGTGACGTAGGCGTGGCTCTTCCGCCCCTTACCCCTGAACAGCGCGCAGCCGCGCTCGAAAAGGCCGCCGCGGCTCGCCGGGAGCGGGCCGAGGTCAAGAATCGACTCAAGCACTCCGGCGCCTCCCTTCACGAGGTCATCAAGCAGGGCCAGGAGAACGACGTCATCGGCAAGATGAAGGTCTCCGCCCTCCTGGAGTCGCTGCCCGGCGTGGGCAAGGTCCGCGCCAAGCAGATCATGGAGCGACTCGGCATCTCCGAGAGCCGCCGCGTGCGGGGGCTCGGTTCCAACCAGATCGCCTCCCTGGAGCGCGAGTTCGGCAGCACCGGCTCCTGAATCCGGCAGTCCGGGGAAGCGAGTCCCGGGCACTCCGGGATTGCTGGATAATCGCTGCATGGCTGCAACACCCCGGGGGACGACCCCCGTACCCCCGGACGTACGTCCGCGGCTGACCGTGCTCTCCGGCCCCTCCGGGGTCGGCAAGAGCACGGTCGTCGCCCATATGCGCAAGGAACACCCCGAGGTCTGGCTCTCGGTGTCGGCGACGACCCGCAAGCCGCGCCCCGGCGAGAAGCACGGAGTCCACTACTTCTTCGTCTCCGACGACGAGATGGACAAGCTGATCGCCAACGGGGAACTGCTGGAGTGGGCCGAGTTCGCGGGCAACCGCTACGGCACCCCGCGCGCCGCCGTGCAGGAGCGCCTGGAGAACGGCGAGCCCGTCCTCCTGGAGATCGACCTGCAGGGCGCCCGCCTGGTCCGTGAGTCGATGTCCGAGGCCCAGCTGGTGTTCCTGGCTCCTCCCTCCTGGGAGGAGCTCGTGCGCAGACTCACCGGGCGGGGCACCGAGCCACCCGAGGTGATCGAGCGCCGGCTCGAGGCGGCGAAGATCGAACTCGCGGCCGAGCCGGAGTTCGACACCACCCTGGTCAACACCTCCGTCGAGGACGTCGCTCGCGAGCTGCTAGCCTTGATGGACGTCGTGTGACCATCGCCGATCGTTCCGGCCGGCCGATCAACCCGACAGATTCTTTCCCATCCATCGGAAGGTAGAGCGTGTCCTCTTCCATCTCCGCGCCCGAGGGCATCATCAACCCGCCGATCGACGAGCTCCTCGAGGCCACCGACTCGAAGTACAGCCTCGTGATCTACGCGGCCAAGCGTGCCCGCCAGATCAACGCGTACTACTCGCAGCTCGGCGAGGGTCTCCTCGAGTACGTCGGTCCTCTCGTCGACACGCACGTCCACGAGAAGCCGCTCTCGATCGCCCTCCGCGAGATCAACGCGGGGCTCCTGACGTCCGAGGCCGTCGAGGGCCCGGCGCAGTAATCAGGATTGTCAGCTTCACGCTGACTTGTCCACAGGCCCGGCAGGCCGACTGCCGGGCCTGTGGTGTGTCATGGAGTCGTACGGTGTGCCGGTTGCCGAGGTCCGGGGAGAGACGTGGACAAGCCGAAGGTCGTTCTGGGGGTCAGCGGGGGCATCGCCGCGTACAAGGCCTGTGAGCTGCTGCGGCGGCTGACGGAGTCGGGCCACGACGTGCGGGTGGTGCCCACGGCCTCCGCGCTGCACTTCGTCGGCGCCGCCACCTGGTCCGCGCTCTCCGGCCACCCGGTCTCCACCGAGGTGTGGGACGACGTGCACGAGGTCCCGCACGTCCGCATCGGGCAGCACGCGGACCTGGTCGTCGTCGCCCCGGCCACCGCCGACATGCTCGCCAAGGCGGCCCACGGCTTCGCCGACGACCTTCTCACCAACACGCTCCTCACCGCCCGCTGCCCGGTCGTCTTCGCCCCCGCCATGCACACGGAGATGTGGGAGCACCCGGCCACCCAGGAGAACGTGGCGACGCTGCGCCGCCGCGGTGCCCTCGTCGTCGAGCCGGCCGTGGGCCGTCTGACGGGCGTCGACACCGGCAAGGGCCGGCTGCCCGACCCGGGCGAGATCTTCGAGGTGTGCCGCCGCGTGCTGGCCCGGGGCATCGCCGAGCCCGACCTGAAGGGCCGGCACGTCGTCGTCAGCGCGGGCGGCACCCGCGAGCCCCTGGACCCCGTCCGGTTCCTCGGCAACCGCTCCTCGGGCAAGCAGGGCTACGCCCTCGCCCGCACCGCCGCCGCCCGCGGCGCCCGTGTCACGCTGATCGCGGCCAACAGCACCCTGCCGGCCCCCGCGGGCGTCGACGTCGTCCCGGTCGGCACCGCCGTGCAGCTGCGCGAGGCGGTGCTGCGGGCCGCCCCCGAGGCCGACGCCGTGGTGATGGCGGCCGCGGTCGCCGACTTCCGTCCGGCGGCGTACGCGGCGGGGAAGATCAAGAAGAAGGACGGCCAGGAGCCGGAGCCGATCACCCTGGTGCGGAATCCGGACGTCCTCGCGGAGATCTCCGCCGACCGGGCCCGCGCCGGACAGGTGATCGTCGGCTTCGCCGCGGAGACGGACGACGTCCTCGCCAACGGCCGCGCCAAACTCAAGCGCAAGGGCTGCGACCTGCTCGTCGTGAACGAGGTGGGGGAGCGCAAGACCTTCGGTTCCGAGGAGAACGAGGCCGTCGTGCTCGGCGCGGACGGCAGCGAGACGGCGGTGCCGTACGGCCCCAAGGAAGCCCTGGCCGAAACGGTGTGGGACCTGGTGGCCGAGCGCCTTTGCTGAGATCCGGGCGTCGCGCGTCCCTCGAATGCGGCTGGATCCGGGCGTGGCGCCTCTGGCCAACGCCGCTCGCCATTGGGCAGAATGCCCGTGCCGCAGGTCACAGCGCTCCCGAGTGGCGAGACAGGGGGACCGTGGCCGAAGCGTGACCCGTAAACTGTTCCACGGACGGCGCCGGGTGCAGCCCCCGCCGTCCGCCAATGATCAGCCAGCAGCCGCTGCAACCCCAGGGAGCGTTGTGTCCCGTCGCCTGTTCACCTCGGAGTCCGTAACCGAGGGTCACCCCGACAAGATCGCTGATCAGATCAGCGACACCATTCTCGACGCGCTTCTGCGTGAGGACCCGTCCTCCCGGGTCGCCGTCGAGACCCTGATCACGACCGGCCTGGTGCACGTGGCCGGCGAGGTCACGACCAAGACGTACGCGGACATCGCGACGCTGGTCCGGAGCAAGATCCTCGAAATCGGCTACGACTCCAGCAAGAAGGGCTTCGACGGCGCCTCCTGCGGCGTGTCGGTGTCGATCGGCGCGCAGTCCCCGGACATCGCCCAGGGTGTGGACACGGCGTACGAGACCCGTGTCGAGGGCGACGACGACGAGCTCGACAAGCAGGGCGCGGGCGACCAGGGCCTGATGTTCGGCTACGCGACGGACGAGACGCCGACGCTGATGCCGCTGCCGATCTTCCTGGCCCACCGCCTGTCGAAGCGCCTGTCCGACGTGCGCAAGAACGGCACGATCCCCTACCTGCGCCCGGACGGCAAGACGCAGGTCACCATCGAGTACGACGGCGACAAGGCGGTCCGTCTGGACACCGTCGTGGTCTCCTCGCAGCACGCCTCGGACATCGACCTGGACTCGCTGCTGGCTCCCGACATCAAGGAGTTCGTGGTCGAGCCGGAGCTGAAGGCGCTCCTGGACGAGGGCATCAAGCTGGACACGGAGAAGTACCGTCTCCTGGTCAACCCCACCGGTCGCTTCGAGATCGGCGGCCCGATGGGTGACGCCGGCCTGACCGGACGCAAGATCATCATCGACACCTACGGCGGCATGGCCCGTCACGGTGGCGGCGCCTTCTCGGGCAAGGACCCCTCCAAGGTCGACCGCTCCGCGGCGTACGCGATGCGCTGGGTCGCGAAGAACGTGGTCGCAGCGGGTCTCGCCACCCGCTGCGAGGTCCAGGTCGCGTACGCGATCGGCAAGGCCGAGCCGGTCGGTCTGTTCGTCGAGACCTTCGGCACCGCCAAGATCGAGACGGAGAGGATCGAGAAGGCGATCGACGAGGTCTTCGACCTCCGCCCGGCCGCCATCATCCGCGACCTCGACCTGCTCCGCCCGATCTACTCCCAGACCGCGGCCTACGGCCACTTCGGCCGCGAGCTCCCCGACTTCACGTGGGAGCGGACGGACCGCGTGGACGCGCTCCGCAAGGCTGCGGAACTGTAGGTCCCGTCCTTCAGGGCAGCGCATGAGGCCCGGCACCCTTCCCGGGGGCCGGGCCTTCGCCGTGCTCCGCGCAGCCACCGCCGCGCCGCCTTGCCCCCCGGTCCCGCAAAACGGCTCGCGTACGGCGGCAGAGGCTCCCTACGGTGGGGAGAGCGCCGGGGCGCCCGGTGCGAAGGTGACGGATACTTCTGGGCTCGCAGGAGCCCCCGCGGGTTCGAATCCCGCCGCCGGCCGGGCGGTGCCCGGCGGCGTGGCCGAGTGGTCCAAGGCGCGTGCACGCCGTCACCGACGGGACCTCGGGCGCCTCCGCCTGTCAGTGATGTTTGGTAAGAATGCAAGCGTGAGCAGCGAGAACGAACCGGCGGGCGGCGGGGCCGAGGGTGCGCCGCCCGAGCAGCTCGCGCTCATCCGGGACAGTGTGCGCAAGGCCAGGACACCCCGGGCCAAGCCGCGGACCTGGCGGGGGGCCGCCCTCGCCAAGGAGCTCCCCGTCGCGCGCGTCCTCGTCGACAAGGGCGTGCTCCATCTCGACCGGTACTTCGACTACGCCGTGCCCGAGGAGCTGGACGCGGACGCCCAGCCGGGTGTGCGGGTGCGGGTGCGGTTCGGGGCCGGGCGGCACCGGGTACGGGAGGGCCGCCGCGAGGGCGGCGGCCTCATCGACGGATTCCTGGTCGAGCGGCTGGCCGAGTCCGACTA
The DNA here is from genome assembly GCF_044755265.1 of Streptomyces sp. NPDC092370. NCBI lineage: Bacteria > Bacillati > Actinomycetota > Actinomycetes > Kitasatosporales > Streptomycetaceae > Streptomyces > Streptomyces sp. NPDC092370. The sequence continues at coordinate 241,290 of NZ_JBIVQO010000009.1, forward strand.
CGCCGGACCGCTGGCCGCCCTCGCCCAGGTCGTGTCCCCCGAGCCGGTGCTGAGCGAGGAGCTGCTGGGTCTGGCCCGGGCGGTCGCCGACCGGTACGCGGGCAGCCTCGCCGACGTCCTGCAACTCGCCGTACCGCCGCGCAACGCGCGAGCCGAGCAGCGGCCCTCACCCGGCCCGCTGCCACCGCCCCCGATGCCCGAGCCGGGCTCCTGGCCGCGCTACGAGCGCGGAGCGGCCTTCCTGGAGTCGCTGGCCTCCGGAGGAACACCCCGGGCCGTGTGGAACGCGCTGCCCGGGCCGCAGTGGAGCGAGGAACTGGCCCGGGCTGTCGCCGCGACGCTGGCCTCCGGGCGCGGGGCGCTCGCCGTGCTGCCCGACGGGCGGGCCGTCGCGCGGGTCGACGCCGCCCTGACCTCCCTGCTGGGGGAGGGGCGGCACGCGGTGCTCACCGCCGACGCCGGACCCGAGAAGCGCTACGCGCAGTGGCTCGCGGTGCGGCGCGGTTCCGTCCGGGCCGTGATCGGGACCCGGGCCGCGATGTTCGCGCCGGTCAAGGACCTCGGCCTGGTCGCTCTGTGGGACGACGGCGACGACAGCCACAGCGAGCAGCACGCCCCGCAGCCCCACGCCCGCGAGGTGCTCCTGCTGCGGGCCGCCCAGGACAAGTGCGGCTTCCTGCTGGGCAGCTGGGGCTGCACGGTGGAGGCCGCGCAACTCGTCGAGAGCGGCTGGGCACGCCCGGTCGTCGCCGGCCGGGACCAGGTGCGCGGGGCCGCGCCGCTCGTCCGGACCGTCGGGGACCAGGACCTCGCCCGGGACGAGGCCGCCCGGGCCGCCCGGCTGCCGTCCCTCGCCTGGCAGGCCGTCAGGGACGGCCTGCGGCACGGCCCGGTGCTGGTGCAGGTGCCCCGCCGGGGGTACGTGCCGCGTATGGCGTGTGCCGACTGCCGGGCGCCCGCGCGCTGCCGACACTGCTCCGGGCCGTTGGAGGCGCCGGACGGCGGCGCCCTGAACTGCGGGTGGTGCGGACGCGGGGAGAGCGGCCGGCACTGCCCGGAGTGCGGTTCCTTCCGGTTGCGCGCCTCGGTCGTCGGGGCGCGGCGGACCGCCGAGGAACTCGGGCGTGCCTTCCCCGCCGTGCCGGTACGCACCTCGGGTCGGGAGCACGTGCTCGACACGGTCCCGGGAACGCCGGCGCTGGTCGTGAGCACGCCGGGGGCCGAGCCCGTCGCCGAGGGCGGGTACGCGGCGGCGCTGCTGCTGGACGGCTGGGCCATGCTCGGGCGGCCCGACCTGCGGGCCGGGGAGGACGCGCTGCGGCGGTGGATCGCGGCGGCGTCCCTGGTCCGGCCGCAGTCGGCCGGTGGCACGGTGGTGGTCGTGGCCGAGCCGACGCTGCGGCCCGTGCAGGCGCTGGTGCGCTGGGATCCCGTCGGTCACGCGGTGCGGGAACTCGCCGAGCGGGCCGAGCTGGGGTTTCCGCCGGTGTCGCGGATGGCCGCGGTGTCGGGCCCGCCGGAGGCGGTGGCCGACTTCCTCCGTACGGCCGCGCTGCCGGCCGAGGCGGAGGTGCTGGGTCCGGTGCCGTTGCCCGTTTCCGCCGCGGGGCGGCCGCGGCGGGCGGGGGCGCCCCCGCCCGGGGAGCAGTGGGAGCGGGCGCTGCTGCGGGTGCCGCCGGGGAGGGGCGCCGCGCTGGCCGCCGCGCTGAAGGCGGCGCAGGCCGCGCGGATGGCTCGGGGGAGCGGCGGTGGCGCCGGGACCGGGCCGGGTGTCTGGGTACGGGTCGATCCGGCCGACATCGGGTGAGCCGCGGCGGGCGGTGTCCCACGCCGGGGACTGGGTCGACACGGCCACCCTCGATCCGCGACGTCCGGTGGCGCCGGCCGGATACGCGGCTGCCCTCCCGGAGGTGTTCCGAGAGGGCAGGGCTGAGGGTGGGTCAGCCGTTGCGCGGGCCGGGAAAGGCCGTCGGCCTGACCTCCTCGCGCAGTGCCGGACTGCCGGCCGTCGGCTGCGTGGGCATGGAGCGGGCCGCCGGGACGGTGGGGACCGTGGGGAGGCCGGTGGTCACACTGACCGAGCGGCTGCCCGACGGCTCCGGGGTGCGCTCCGGCTCGGGCGTCGCCGGGGCCGTGGCCCGGCGGGCGCCGTACCGGCGGTGGACCGCCTGCTTGGTGACTCCGAGCGCGGAGCCCACCGCGTCCCAGGAGAAGCCGAGTGAGCGATCGAAGTCCACGGCCGCCGTGACCAGGGTCTCGACGCTGTCCCGCAGCTCCTGGGCGAGACGCACCGTCGGGGCGGGGGCGCGTCCGTAGACGACGAAGCCCGTGGAGGGGCCGGAGCGGCGCGGGCGGTAGACGTTGCCCAACTGGGCGGTGAGTGTGCGCAGCGCGTCCACCTGCCGGCGGACCCGCTCGATGTCCCGCACCAGCAAGTGCAGGCTGGCCCGAGCCTGGGCGTCGTGGGTTGCGTGGTCGGCCATGAACAAGCCTCTCGAACCGGCGTTGAAAGGAATGGGCCGCGATCGCGGCCCGTTGTGGTCAACTCTGTCTTGACCAACGCGGATTCGCTCCGCTGGTCACGGTGTGGGGGCGCGGGAGCCTGTGCGTGCGCCCGTTTGCGCGGGGTGTGCGCCTCGGCCCCCGGCCCTCGGCGGGTTCTTCCACCCGCGCACCGCCCGCGACGTGCGACCGGGCGGCCCGGCTCTCCCGAGGGGGCCGAGCGCCGTCGGCGGCCTCGCGTCCCACGGCTCATAGACTTGTGTGCTGCCCGTCATCGACCCCCGCCCGAGAGGCTCCCACCACCCCATGAAGCTCGTCTTCGCCGGTACACCCGAGGTCGCCGTTCCCGCTCTGGACGCTCTGCTCGCCTCCGGGCGGCACGAGGTGGCCGCCGTCGTCACGCGGCCCGACGCGCCGGCCGGACGCGGACGCAGGCTCGTCGCGTCGCCCGTCGCCGAGCGGGCGGAGGAGGCCGGGATCGAGGTGCTGAAGCCCGCGAAGCCGAAGGACCCCGAGTTCCTGGAGCGGCTGCGGGAGATCGGGCCGGACTGCTGCCCCGTCGTCGCCTACGGAGCGCTGCTGCCCCGGGTCGCCCTCGACGTTCCCGTGCACGGCTGGGTCAACCTGCACTTCTCCCTGCTGCCGGCCTGGCGCGGAGCCGCGCCCGTGCAGCACGCCATCATGGCCGGCGACGAGATCACCGGGGCGTCGACCTTCCTGATCGAGGAAGGACTCGACTCCGGGCCGGTGTACGGCACGGTGACCGAGGAGATCCGGCCCACCGACACCAGCGGGGACCTGCTGACGCGGTTGGCCTTCGCCGGTGCCGGGCTGCTCGCGGCGACCATGGACGGCATCGAGGACGGCACGCTGAAGGCCGTACCGCAGCCGGCCGACGGGATCAGCCTCGCCCCGAAGGTCAACGTCGAGGACGCGCACCTCGACTGGAGCGCGCCCGCGCTGCGCGTGGACCGGATGGTGCGCGGCTGCACCCCGGCTCCCGGCGCCTGGACCACGTTCCGCGGAGAGCGGCTCAAGCTCATCCAGGTCGCACCCGTGGCCGACCGGACGGACCTCGCCCCGGGGCAGATCGCCGCCGGGAAGAACAACGTGCACGTCGGCACCGGCTCGTACGGCGTCGAGCTGCTGTGGGTGCAGGCCCAGGGCAAGAAGCCGATGCGTGCGGCGGACTGGGCACGCGGGGTGCGGATCGGTGAGGGCGAGCGGCTCGGCGGCTGACACCCTCCCGGGCGGGGCCGCGACGCGGTGCGATGCCCCGCCGCCGGTTCCACCCCGCTCCCGGCGGCGTAGGCTGGACGGCGCACTTCCTCTCACACCCGGAGCACCTTTTTCGTGAGCGAACAGCCCCGTCGAGCCCGCACGTCAGGCACGCCCTACCGCCGGCCGAAGAAGGACCCCGTCCGCATCCTCGCCTTCGAGGCGCTCAGGGCCGTGGACGAGCGGGACGCCTACGCCAACCTCGTACTCCCGCCCCTGCTGCGCAAGGCCCGGGAGAAGGAGGGCCCCGAGTCGTTCGACGCCCGGGACGCGGCGCTCGCCACCGAGCTGGTGTACGGGACGCTGCGGCGGCAGGGGACGTACGACGCGGTCCTGGCGACCTGTGTGGACCGGCCGCTCAGAGAGGTCGACCCGCCGGTGCTGGACGTGCTCAGCCTCGGCGCGCACCAGCTGCTCGGCACCCGCATTCCGACGCACGCGGCGGTGTCAGCGACCGTCGAACTCGCGCGGGTCGTGCTCGGCGACGGACGGGCCAGGTTCGTCAACGCCGTGCTGCGGAAGGTCGCGCAGCACGATCTGGAGGGCTGGCTGGAGAAGGTCGCGCCTCCTTATGACGAGGACCCCGAGGACCATCTCGCCGTCGTCCACTCGCACCCCAGGTGGGTCGTGTCCGCGCTGTGGGACTCCCTGGGCGGCGGCAGGGCAGGCATCGAGGAGCTGCTGCGCGCCGACAACGAACGGCCCGAGGTGACCTTGGTGGCGCGGCCCGGGCGGGCCACCGCCGAGGAGCTGCTCGACGAGGACGCCGCGGTGCGGGGGCACTGGTCGCCGTACGCGGTGCGGCTGACCGAGGGCGGGGAGCCGGGTGCCATCGCGGCCGTGCGGGACGGGCGGGCCGGTGTGCAGGACGAGGGCAGCCAGCTCGTGGCGATCGCCCTGGCGGGCGCGCCCCTGGACGGGCCCGACCGGCGCTGGCTCGACGGGTGCGCGGGGCCCGGCGGCAAGGCGGCGCTGCTCGGCGCGCTGGCCGCCGAGCGCGGTGCCCTGCTCGTCGCCTCCGAGAAGCAGACCCATCGGGCCGGCCTCGTGGCGAAGGCGCTGGACGGCAACCCCGGCCCGTATCAGGTGATCGCCGCGGACGGGACGCGTCCGGCGTGGCGGCCCGGCAGCTTCGACCGGGTGCTGGTCGACGTGCCGTGCACCGGCCTCGGCGCCCTGCGCCGCCGTCCCGAGGCGCGCTGGCGGCGCCGTCCGGAGGACCTGGAGGGCTTCGCCCCGCTGCAGCGCGGGCTGCTGCGCACCGCCCTGGAGTCGGTGCGGGTCGGCGGTGTCGTGGGTTACGCGACCTGCTCGCCGCACCTCGCCGAGACCCGGGCCGTCGTCGCCGACGTGCTCAAGCAGCACCCGGACACGGACCTCCTCGACGCCCGGCCGCTGCTGCCCGGCGTACCGGACCTGGGCGACGGACCCGACGTGCAGCTGTGGCCGCACCTGCACGGGACCGACGCGATGTACCTCGCGCTCATTCGCCGGACCGGCTGACGCCCGCTTCCACGGTCGCCCGGTCCGGCGCGCCGCCGTGCTGGCGCGCCAGCCGGTGCGGCCACCACACCTTCGGTCCCACGTCCAGGAACAGCGATGTCACGAGGACCGAGCGGACGATGAAGGTGTCGATGAGGACTCCGAGGGCGACCGTGAAGCCGATCTCCGCGAAGGCGACCATCGGGAGGGTGCCCAGAGCGGCGAAGGTGCCGGCCAGGACCAGGCCGGCGGAGGTGATGACCGCTCCGGTGGCGGCGAGGCCCGTGACGACGCCCGGTGCGGTGCCCTGGCGGGCGGCTTCCTCGCGGATGCGCGTGGTCAGGAAGATGTTGTAGTCGATGCCCAGGGCGACCAGGAACACGAAGACGAACAGCGGGAAGTCGGTGGACTCGCCCGCGTAGTCGAAGACGTACCGGAACGCGAGCGCGCTGATGCCGAGCGCCGCCGCGAACGACAGGATCACCGTCCCTATCAGCAGCAGCGGGGCGATCAGGGCGCGCAACAGGGCGCAGAGGATCAGCAGGACGACCACCAGCACCAGCGGGATGATCAGCACGTTGTCGTGCGTGGTCGCCTCGTCCATGTCCAGCAGGGCAGCCGTGCCGCCGCCCACCTTGGCGTCGGCGTCCGGCACCGCGTGCACGGCGTCCCGCACCCGCTCGACCGTCTGTTTGGCGGCCTCGCTGTCCGACGGGGCGCTCATGGTGGCCTCGAAGAGGACCTTGCCCTCGAAGGCCGGTTTGGTGCCGGGCGGCAGCCCCAGGGACTGGGGGACCACGCCCGGTGTTCCGGCCACCGCGCGGCCCACCTGAACCGCCTGCGCCTGGTTGCTGACGATGACCAGCGGGTCACCGCTGCCCGCCGGGAAGTAGCGCGCCGACACCTCCTGGCCGGTGATCGAGTCCGGTTTCCCGGTGAAGGCGTCCGCGTTGCCGATGCCCTCCGCGCGCAACTGGATCAGGCCCAGCGAGCAGACCGCCAGCGCGAGTGCCGTCGCGATCCAGGTCACCCGCGGGCGGCGGGCGATACGGCGGCCCGTGCGGGCCCAGATGCCGCGCTCGGTCGGGTCCGGCGTGCCGTAATGCGGGATCACCGGCCAGAAGATCCACCGGCCGAAGACCACCAGCAGGGCCGGGAACAGGCTCATCATCGCCAGCAGGGCCACCGCGACGCCGATCGCGGCCACCGGGCCCAGGCCGCTCGTGGAGTTCATCTCGGCGGCCAGCAGCACCAGCATGCTCAGCACGACCGTCGCACCGGAGGCGAGCACCGCCGGGCCGGCGCGGTGCAGCGCCAGGGCCATCGCCTCGTGGCGGTCCTCGTGCCGGCGCAGTTCCTCCCGGTAGCGGGCCACCAGCAGCAGGGCGTAGTCCGTCCCCGCTCCGAAGACCAGCACCGTGAGGATGCCGGCGCTCTGGCCGTTCACCGTCAGACCGCCGTGCTCGGCCAGCAGATAGATCAGCGCCTGGGCGGCGAACAGCGCGCAGACCACCGCGACCAGCGGGACCAGCAGCAGGGTCAGGCTGCGGTAGGTGATGAGCAGCATGACGACGACGACCGCCATCGCCGAGAACAGCAGGGTCGAGTCGATCCCCTCGAACGCCTCGGCGAAGTCCGCGGAGGTGCCGCCCGGGCCCGTGATGTGCACGGCCAGCCCGTCACCGCCCTCACCGACGTCGTCCCGGATGGACTCCACGGCGGGGGAGATCCGCTCCCAGCCCTCCTCGTCCATCATGATCGGCACGAAGACCTGGGCCGCCCGCGGATCGGCCTGCCGGTCGAACACCGGCCCCCGCGTCCGCTCACCGAGAATGCCGTGGTCACGCAGCTGCTTCAGCTGCCGCACGTCCTCGGCGATCTGAGTCCGGTCCTGCGCCGTCAGGCCGCTTTCCCGCGCGTAGATCACCACCGCCGGGATCTGCTCCGGCCGGAAGTCCTCGGAGATCTGCAGCACCTGCGTCGACTCCGCGGACCCCGGCAGCCAGGACGCCGCGTCGTTGTCCTGCGCGTCGGTCAGCTTCAGGGCGAACGGGGCGGCGACGAACAGCACGACCACCCACAGGCCCAGGACCAGCCACTTGGCCCGCCGCCCGCAGACGAGATGTGCGACACCGTGTCTCACGGCAACCCCCTTCGCGAAAGCGCCCCAGGCGGGACGTGGGGAACGGTGCGACGAGCCACAAACGCTCCGCGGCCGACGAACGGCCCTGGCCCACCGGGACCGATGCCCACAACCCCCGAGGGGCATGGCAGTCTTAGGACATGGCCGCGCAGATCAACCCCAGCATCCTCTCCGCCGACTTCGCCCGCCTCGCGGACGAGGCGAAGGCCGTGGAGGGAGCCGACTGGCTCCACGTCGATGTCATGGACAACCATTTCGTCCCGAACCTCACGCTCGGAGTGCCGGTCGTAGAGTCGCTCGCCCGTGCGACGGACACGCCGCTGGACTGTCATCTGATGATCGAGGCCCCCGATCGGTGGGCGCCGCAGTACGTGGAAGCGGGGGCCGGTTCCGTCACCTTCCATGTCGAGGCCGCCGCAGCCCCGGTCCGGCTCGCCCGGGAGATCCGTGCCAAGGGCGCCCGCGCCTCCATGGCGCTGAAGCCCGCGACCCCCGTCGAGCCGTACGAGGACCTGCTCCCCGAGCTCGACATGCTGCTGATCATGACGGTCGAACCGGGCTTCGGGGGGCAGGCCTTCCTCGACATCATGCTTCCGAAGATTCGCCGCACCCGCGAGTTGATCAGCAAGCACGGACTGGAGCTCTGGCTCCAGGTCGACGGCGGAGTTTCCGCTTCCACGATCGAGCGCTGCGCCGACGCCGGAGCCGACGTCTTCGTGGCCGGATCGGCGGTCTACGGGGCAAACGACCCGGCCGAGGCGGTACGTGCACTACGCACACAGGCGGAGGCGGCGACGGCGAAGGCCTCGTGGGCCTGCGACCACTGAGCCACAGCAAAGTGAACGGCTCTCATCAGGGCTGATCAACCGCGCCGGATCTGCAAGGATGAACGGCGAATCCAGAGTGTGAACAGCAGTGAGGAGAACGCCGTGTCGGGTATGTCGGCGGGCCGGTCAGCCATGCGGATGGGACCCGCTGAGCTGGTGCAGGCGGCGGCCATGGCCCGCCGCTTCTACCTGGAGGGCAAGTCCAAGATCCAGATCGCGGAGGAGTTCGGCGTCAGCCGCTTCAAGGTGGCCCGGGTCCTGGAGACCGCCCTCGAACGGGATCTCGTCCGTATCGAGATCCGTGTGCCCGCCGAGCTGGACGCCGAGCGCTCGGACGCGCTCCGCGCCCGCTACGGCCTGCGGCACGCTGTCGTGGTCGAGTCCCCGGCCGAGGCCGAGGAGTCGCCCGATCCCGAGAACCTGGGAGAGGTGGCCGCCGACCTGCTCGGCGAACTGGTCGACGAGGGTGATGTGCTGGGCCTGGCCTGGGGCCGCTCGACCATCCACATGGCGGCGGCGCTCGACCGGCTGCCGCCGTGCACGGTGGTGCAACTGACCGGCGTGTACGACGCCGGGACCGCCGAGCGCGGCTCGGTCGAGGCCGTACGCCGCGCCGCCCAGGTGGCCGGCGGGGACGCCCACCCCATCTACGCCCCGATGCTGCTTCCCGACGCGGCCACGGCCGCGGCGCTGCGCAACCAGACGGGGATCGCCCGGGCCTTCGAGCACTTCGACAAGGTCACCGTCGCCTGTGTCTCCATCGGTTCCTGGGAGCCGGGCATCTCCACGGTGCACGACATGCTCAGCGACGAGGAGCGCGCGCACTACGCGTCCCTCGGTGTCGCCGCCGAGATGTCCGCGCACCTCTTCGACGCCGACGGCCGCCGGATCGGCCGGGACCTGGGCGAGCGGTGCATCACCGTGAAGGCCGACCAGCTCCGTCGCATCCCCGAGGTCGTGGCGATCGCGGGCGGGCAGCGCAAGGGACCCGCGATCGACGCGGTGCTGCGGTCCGGGCTCGTCACCAGCCTGGTGACGGACACGTCGGCCGCGGACTACCTGATGACGGCCGGACCGGCGCCCAAGTCCGCGCTCAACAGGTCCGACCCGGACGGAGTCTGACGGGTGGCCGGCCAGGCGCACGGAGTGCACGACCCGGCGGGCCGGATCGTGCTCGTCCTGGATCTCGACGGGGTCACGGACAAGGCGGGCCTGATGGACCGCTGCGCCCGTGACCTCGCCTTGCCCGACTGGTTCGGACGCAACTGGGACGCCCTCGCCGACTGCCTGGCCGATCCCGCGCTCTGGCCCGAGGAGGCCGGAGAGCGGGGGCTGCTGGTCGTCGTCCGGGGGTGGCGGACCTACGCCGAGACGCGACCCGACGAGTGGCAGGTGGCCGAGGAGATCTTCGCCGAGGCGACGGACCGGGGCCCGGGGCTGTTCGTGACCCTCGGCCTTGGAGAATCCTCTGAGAGGCTCCCTGACCAGCCTGGATGATCCGCCGGGGGCCGTCGGGGTGTCCGGCATGGGAGAATGAAGTACGTGCTCTTTCCCCCTGGCCGACCGGTACGGGGGGTCACCTCTGATCGACTGGGATGTGCAGCACGTGCGTTTCCTCAATGACATCCAGCCCGGGTACGACCTGACGTACGACGACGTCTTCATGGTGCCGAGCCGCTCCTCGGTGGGTTCGCGGCAGGCCGTCGACCTCAGCTCCCCGGACGGCACGGGCACCACCATCCCGCTCGTCGTCGCCAACATGACCGCCATCGCCGGCCGCCGCATGGCCGAGACCGTGGCCCGCCGCGGCGGCCTCGTGGTGATACCCCAGGACATCCCGATCGAGGTGGTCACCGAGGTCGTCTCCTGGGTGAAGAGCCGCCATCTGGTGCTGGACACGCCGATCATCCTGTCCCCGCACCAGACCGTCGCCGACGCGCTGGGGCTGCTGCCGAAGCGGGCGCACGACGCCGGTGTCGTCGTCGACGGGAACCACAAGCCCATCGGCGTGGTCACCGACTCCGACCTCTGTGGCGTCGACCGCTTCACGCAGCTCGCCGAGGTCATGTCCCGGGACCTGCTGCTCATCGACGCGGACAAGGACCCGGGCGAGGCCTTCAACACCCTCGACCACGCCAACCGCCGCTACGCCCCCGCGGTCAACCCCGACGGCACGCTCGCCGGCATCCTGACCCGCAAGGGCGCCCTGCGCGCCACGCTCTACACGCCGGCCACCGACGCCCGGGGGCGGCTGCGCATCGCCGCCGCCGTCGGCATCAACGGCGACGTCGCGGGCAAGGCGCAGCAACTGCTGGACGCGGGGGTCGACGCGCTCGTCATCGACACCGCGCACGGCCACCAGGAGTCGATGATCAGCGCTCTGAAGCTGGTGCGCGACCTCGACCCGCAGGTGCCGGTCGTCGCGGGCAACGTGGTCGCCGCCGCGGGCGTGCGCGACCTGATCGAGGCGGGCGCGGACATCGTCAAGGTCGGTGTCGGCCCCGGCGCCATGTGCACCACGCGCATGATGACCGGCGTGGGCCGGCCGCAGTTCTCCGCCGTCCTGGAGTGCGCCGCCGAGGCGAAGAAGTACGGCAAGCACGTGTGGGCCGACGGCGGCGTCCGCCACCCGCGTGACGTGGCCATGGCCCTCGCGGCCGGCGCGTCCAACGTGATGGTCGGCTCCTGGTTCGCGGGCACCTACGAGTCCCCGGGCGACCTCCAGCACGACGCCCAGGGGCGTGCCTACAAGGAGTCCTTCGGCATGGCCTCCGCGCGGGCCGTGCGCAACCGCACCTCCGAGGAGTCGGCGTACGACCGGGCCCGCAAGGCACTGTTCGAGGAGGGCATCTCCACCTCCCGCATGTTCCTCGACCCGGCCCGCCCGGGCGTCGAGGACCTGATCGACTCGATCATCGCGGGCGTCCGCTCGTCCTGCACCTACGCCGGTGCCGGTTCCCTGGAGGAGTTCGCCGAGAAGGCCATCGTCGGCATCCAGAGCGCCGCCGGCTACGCCGAGGGCAAGCCGCTGCACGCCAGCTGGAGCTGACGGCCCCGACGTCCCTTCGAACGGCCCCCGTCGAACCGCTCCGCGGGACATTCGGGGGCCGTGTCGCATGCCTCGGCTCCACCGTCGGCGCAGGGTCGTCGCCCCGTGCACGGCTGAGGGGCGTCGAGGCGCTGGAGCGCCGCATGCCGTCGCACAGCGCCGACGGCAGCCACGCCGGGCCGTGTCGCATGCCTCGGCTCCACCGTCGGCGCAGGGTCGTCGCCCCGTGCACGGCTGAGGGGCGTCGAGGCGCTGGAGCGCCGCATGCCGTCGCAC
>NZ_JBIVQO010000009.1:252941-337001 GCF_044755265.1 Streptomyces sp. NPDC092370
CGCACAGCGCCGACGGCAGCCACGCCGCCCGCTTCACGCGGTAGCGGGCGGCTCCCGTTGACCCCTGAGGGGTCAACTGTGGGCCACGCGGAGGTCCGCTGGACCGAGTGCGAGGCGGCCGATGTACGGGCCGTACAGCCGGGGTGCACTGGGATCAACGGCCTGTTCGTCCGGCCCCCGCGCCGCTCCGCTCCCAGGGGCGCCGGCACCGCCCTGGTGCACCACCGCCGAGCGGCTGGCGCTGTCATGGGGCACGGCTCGAGGACGACAACCGCCGCGCGACGGCGCTCCACGCCGGCTCGGATACCTGCCCACCGTGGCGCACGTCGATCGCTGGACCCCCAGGACTTCGCCGGCCTGCGGCAGGAGCGGGCCGATCCCCGCGAGTCCTGGTCAAGGCGCTCCGGCGGTTCCCGGTGCAACACTCGACAGCCGCCCTGCAACGAACACCCACCGAGCCCACGGGAACGCAATGATCTTACGGGTATGCGCAAGGTTGCTGCATTTCGACAGCAACGTCGTTGCTCGTAGGCTGTCGCCTCGTACGTGGCGTGGCGGGGACTCCGCTCGGTGGGTCCCTGCTCGAGGGCGCCCCCGGTCCCTGCCGCCCTGACCGGCAGCGAAAAGGAGCCAGCGCGTGCTCGACCAAGGCGCACCCCCGCAGAACACAGGCCGGACAGCCGTTTCCGCGCCCCCCGGCACCGGCGCGCGCCTCATGCGGCGCAAGTCCGTGGAACGCCTGGTCGCGGAGGGTGGACAGGGCGAGGGAGGGTCGCTGCGCCGCACCCTCGGGCTGTGGCAGCTGACCATGATCAGCATCGGTGCCACCCTCGGCACCGGCATCTTCGTCGTCCTCGGCGAGGCCGTCCCCAAGGCGGGACCGGCCGTGACGCTGTCCTTCGTCATCGCCGGCCTCACCGCCCTGTTCTCGGCCCTGTCCTACGCCGAACTCGCGGGCACCATCCCCGTAGCGGGCTCCTCGTACTCGTATGCGTACGCAACGATGGGTGAGCTGATCGCCTGGATATGCGGCTGGTGCCTGGTCCTGGAGTACGGCGTGTCGGTGGCCGCCGTCGCCGTCGGCTGGGGCGAGTACCTCAACGAACTGCTCGACGGGACCATCGGCGTCACCATCCCGGACGCCCTGTCCGCCCCGCCCGGCGACGGCGGCGTGTTCAACCTCCCGGCGCTGATCGTCGTGCTGCTCGCCATGGCGTTCCTGCTGGGCGGCGCCCGCGAGTCCGCCCGCGCCAACACCGTCATGGTCGTCGTGAAGATCGCCGCGCTGGTGCTGTTCTGCGCCATCGGCGTCCAGGGCTTCCGCTCCGGCAACTACGAGAACTTCATGCCGCTCGGCATGGCCGGAGTCAGCGCGGCCGGCGCCACGCTGTTCTTCTCCTACATCGGCTTCGACGCCGCCTCCACCGCCGGTGAGGAGGCCAAGAACGCCCAGCGCGACCTGCCCCGCGCGATCATGCTGTCGCTGGTCATCGTCACCGCGCTGTACGTCCTCGTGGCGGCCGTCGCGGTCGGCGCCAAGCCCTGGAAGAACTTCACCGACTCCGAGGCCGCCCTCGCCCAGATCATGCGCGAGGTCACCGGGCAGACCTTCTGGGGCACGCTGCTGGCGTTCTGCGCCGTCATCGCCATCGCGAGCGTGGTGCTGACCGTGCTGTACGGCCAGACCCGCATCCTGTTCGCCATGTCCCGCGACGGTCTCGTGCCGAAGGTGTTCGCCAAGGTCCACCCGAAGACCGGCGCGCCCCGCGCCAACACCCTGATCGTCTCCCTGTTCTGCGGCGTCCTGGCCGCCGCGATCCCCCTCGGGCAGCTCGCCGACGCCACCAGCATCGGCACCCTGTTCGCCTTCGCGCTCGTCAACGTGGCCGTCGTGGTGCTGCGCCGCACCAAGCCGGACATGCCCCGCAGCTTCCGGGTGCCGCTCTCCCCGGTCCTGCCCGCGCTCGGCTTCGCCTTCTGCCTCTGGATGATGGGCAGCCTGCCGACCGTGACCTGGGTGGTCTTCGGTGTCTGGATGGCCGCAGGGCTCGTGTTCTACTTCGTGTACGGCTACCGCCGTTCCCGACTCGCGCCATCCGAAAAGTGATCAACCGACTGTGCTGAACGATCTCGACGAACGCATCGTGCACGCCCTCGCCGAGGACGCCCGCCGCTCCTACGCCGACATCGGCCAACTCGTCGGCCTGTCCGCGCCCGCCGTCAAGCGGCGCGTGGACCGGCTCCGGGCCACCGGGGCCATCACCGGCTTCACCGTGCGGGTGGACCCGGGCGCCCTCGGCTGGGAGACCGAGGGGTTCGTCGAGATCTACTGCCGGGGGAACACCTCCCCGGAAACCATTCAGCGGGGCCTGGAGCGCTACCAGGAGGTCGTGGCCGCGTCCACCGTCACCGGGGACGCGGACGCGATCGTCCAGGTCTTCGCCTCCGACATGCGCCACTTCGAACGGGTGCTGGAGCGTATCGCCGGGGAGCCGTTCGTCGAGCGGACCAAGTCCGTACTCGTGCTCTCGCCGCTGCTGCGCCGCTTCTCCTCCGGATCGCCCACGTAAGTCCGTGGCCCGACCCGTGTGCCGGGTCTAGCATCGGTGCCATGACCTGGCGACATTGATCCACCAGCCGTGCCTCCCGAGGACCGCCTCGGCCGCCGTACCTCCGGCGTCCGATCCGTCTTCTCGGGAAGGCCTCATGACACTCTCACCCGCCCGCGTGCCCGCCACCGGTGTCCGGCGGCTGACGACCACGCTGTACGGCTACGCGTTCCTCGACGACTTCGTCCTGCTCTACCCGGTGTACGCGCTGCTGTTCGCCGACACCGGCATGCCGCTCTGGCAGATCTCCTCCCTGTTCGCCTCGTGGTCGGTCACCGGCGTGCTGCTGGAGGTTCCCTCCGGCGCCTGGGCCGACGCCATGTCGCGTCGCAGACTGCTGTGGATCGGCCCGCTGCTGACCGCAGCCGGCTTCGCCCTGTGGGTCGCCCTCCCGTCGTACGGGGCCTTCGCGGCCGGCTTCGTCCTGTGGGGCGCGGGCGGGGCCCTCGGCTCCGGCGCGCTGGAAGCGCTGGTCTACGACGAACTGGACCGGCTCGATGCCGCCGACCGTTACGCGGGGGTCATGGGCCGGGCCCGGGCCGCGCGCCTGCTGGGCACCGTGGCCTCCCTCGGCCTCGCGGGGCCCGTCTTCGCCCGGGGCGGCTACGCGGCGGTCGGTGCCGCGAGCGTCCTGGCCTGTGTGCTGACCGCTCTTGTCGCGATCCGGTTCCCGGAGCACCGGGTGCGGCCGGAGGGCGCCGGCGACAGCTGGCCGGCGACCCTGCGCGCCGGCCTCGCCGTGGTCCGACGGGACCGTGCGGTGCGCGGCGCCCTGCTGCTGATCCCGGCCGTCGCCGCGGTGTGGGGCGCGCTCGACGAGTACACCCCCCTGCTGGTCCGGGACCTCGGCGTCACCGAGGCCACGGTGCCCTACCTGATCATGCTGATCTGGGCGGGCGTCACCCTCGCCAGCCTGCTGACCGGACCGGCCGAACGCCTCGGCACGACCGGGCTCGCGATGCTGCTCGCGGGTGCCGCCCTCGCCCTGGCGGTGGGAGCCATGGCCCGTTCCCTGGCCGGTGTGGCGCTCGTGAGCCTCGCCTTCGCGGGATTCCAGCTGGCCGAGGTGCTCGCCGACGTCCGTCTCCAGCACCGCATCGACGAGTCCCGCCGAGCCACACTCACCTCCGTGGCGAGCCTGGGCACCGAGCTGGCCACGGTCGCCACGTTCGGCGTGTACGCGCTGCTCGGGACGGACCTGACGCACGGCACCGTCTTCGCGGTACTGGCGATTCCCTACCTGCTGACGGCCCTGGCGCTGACTAGAGCTCGGGCTGCCACGGCACGACCGTGAAGTCGCCCGTCCCCTTCTCGACCTTCTCGAAGGGGGCGGAGCTCACACACTCGGGCAGCTCCTTCGTCTCGGCGGGGCTGCCCGTGGACGCCCAGCTGTAGCCCAGCCGGTCGTGCCGGCCGAGGTCGTGCACCGTGACACCGACCCGCTTGCCCTCGGCGCCCGGGAGGTCGGACTCGGTGATGACGCCGGACACGACGGCCACCTTGCCGCCGGTCACCAGGCAGTCGACCTCGGCCTTCGCCCGGGCGCCACGGCCGTCTCGATAGTGGCTGAATTCGAAGGTGCCGGTGGCCTTCATCGGGTCGGCGGTGTCCCGCGCGGCCAGATGCGCGTCGAACGAGAACGTGATGTCGTCCCCTGCCGAGCGGTGGAGCTTGGCGGTGCCGGTGAGCGCTGCGGCCTCCCGATGCCGAGCCGAGTCCGACGCGGTCGCGGCCGAGGCCGCCCCGGCCGTGAGCAGCAGCGCGGAGCCGAGCACAACGATCTTCGTACGGCGCTTCATGAGCTTCCTTTCCTCAGGTCGCTTGGACAGTCCTCACTGTCCCGGCCCGCCGCGGAAGGGACATCGCACTCGGGGCGGGACTCCGCCTCCGCCGCACGACGGGGGAGACCGCACACGGCTGCGCTCCCGGGATGAGCGGGGGTCCGACCCGAGGCGCGCAACGAATCGCCGCCCGGACCCGCGCGCACGCAACGAACCGTTCACCGGCGCGCAACGGCTCCTTCTTGTCCGCCCTGGTCAGCCGCCCGTACCGTCTACGTGGCCCCTCCAACCACCCTTCCGCCCGGTGAGGAACACGCATGCGCACCGCCCTGCTCCAGAGCTCCGGCCGGCCCGGCTCCACCGCCGAGAACCTCAAGGTCCTCGACGAGGCCGCCGGCCGGGCCGCCGCCGCGGGCGCCGGACTGCTGGTCACGTCCGAGCTGTTCCTCACCGGGTACGCGATCGGCGACGAGATCGGCCGGCTCGCCGAGCCCGCCGACGGCGACTGCGCGGACGCCATCGCCGAGATAGCGACGAACCACGGCCTGGCGATCGCCTACGGCTACCCCGAGCGGGCCGGCGACACCGTGTTCAACTCCGCCCAGCTGATCTCCGCCGACGGCACCCGTCTCGCCAACCACCGCAAGACGCACCTCTTCGGCTGCTTCGAGCGGGACCACTTCACGCCCGGCGACCAGCCGGTCGTCCAGGCCGAGATCGACGGCCTGAGGGTCGGCATCCTGATCTGCTACGACGTGGAGTTCCCGGAGAACGTCCGCGCCCACGCCCTCGCCGGCACCGACCTGCTGGTCGTCCCGACCGCGCAGATGCACCCGTTCCAGTTCGTCGCCGAGTCGATGATCCCGGTGCGCGCCTTCGAGAACCAGATGTACGTCGCGTACGTCAACCGGGCCGGCCAGGAGGGCGAGTTCGAGTTCGTGGGGCTGTCCACGCTCGCCGGGCCCGACGGGATCGCCCGCACCCGCGCCGGACGCGGCGAGGAACTCGTGCTCGCCGACGTCGACCCGGCCTTCCTCGCCGCGTCGCGCGCGAACAACCCGTATCTGCACGACCGGCGGCCCGGCCTGTACGGCCCGCTCGTCTGACACCCCCCTGAACCGCACCGTTCGCATCTGTGCAAGGAGTCCGCACCCCATGACGTCCACCGTGCCCAACGCCGTCGAGCACGCTGACGCGCAGCAGCCGCCGATCACCATGTTCGGCCCGGACTTCCCGTACGCCTACGACGACTTCCTCGCCCACCCGGCGGGCCTCGGGCAGATACCCGCGACGCAGCACGGCACGGAGGTCGCGGTCATCGGCGGCGGCCTGTCCGGCATCGTCGCCGCGTACGAGCTCATGAAGATGGGCCTCAAGCCGGTCGTGTACGAGGCCGACCAGATCGGCGGCCGGCTGCGCACGGTGGGCTTCGACGGGTGCGACGAGTCGCTCACCGCCGAGATGGGCGCGATGCGCTTCCCGCCGTCCTCCACGGCCCTCCAGCACTACATCGACCTCGTCGGCCTCCAGACGCGGCCGTTCCCCAACCCCCTCAGTGAGGCGACCCCCTCGACGGTCGTCGACCTCAAGGGCGAGTCCCACTACGCCGAGACCATCGCCGACCTGCCGCAGGTGTACCGGGACGTCGCCGAGGCCTGGAACCGCTGCCTGGAGGAGGGCGCCGACTTCTCCGACATGAACCGGGCCCTGCGCGAGCGGGACGTGCCGCGCATCCGCGCGATCTGGTCGCGACTCGTCGAGAAGCTGGACAACCAGACCTTCTACGGCTTCCTCTGCGACTCCGAGGCGTTCAAGTCCTTCCGGCACCGCGAGATCTTCGGCCAGGTCGGCTTCGGCACGGGTGGCTGGGACACCGACTTCCCGAACTCCATCCTGGAGATCCTGCGCGTCGTCTACACCGAGGCCGACGACCACCACCGCGGCATCGTCGGCGGCTCCCAGCAGCTGCCGCTGCGCCTGTGGGAGCGCGAGCCGCAGAAGATCGTCCACTGGCCGCTCGGCACCTCGCTCGCGAGCCTGCACCAGGGCGGCGAGCCCCTCCCGGCCGTGACCCGGCTGCACCGCACCGCCGGTAACCGCATCACGGTGACCGACGCCCGGGGCGACATCCGCACCTTCCAGGCGGCGATCTTCACCGCCCAGTCCTGGATGCTGCTGTCGAAGATCGCCTGCGACGACTCGCTCTTCCCGATCGACCACTGGACCGCCATCGAGCGCACCCACTACATGGAGAGCTCCAAGCTCTTCGTGCCGGTCGACCGTCCCTTCTGGCTGGACAAGGACGAGGAGACCGGCCGGGACGTCATGTCGATGACGCTCACCGACCGTATGACGCGCGGTACCTACCTGCTCGACGACGGCCCGGACAAGCCCGCCGTCATCTGCCTCTCCTACACCTGGTGCGACGACAGCCTGAAGTGGCTGCCGCTGTCCGCGAACGAGCGGATGGAGGTCATGCTGAAGTCGCTCGGCGAGATCTATCCGAAGGTCGACATCCGCAAGCACATCATCGGCAACCCGGTGACCGTCTCCTGGGAGAACGAGCCCTACTTCATGGGCGCGTTCAAGGCCAACCTGCCCGGCCACTACCGCTACCAGCGGCGCCTGTTCACACACTTCATGCAGGACCGGCTGCCCGAGGACAAACGCGGCATCTTCCTCGCCGGAGACGACATCTCCTGGACGGCCGGCTGGGCCGAGGGCGCGATCCAGACCGCCCTCAACGCGGTCTGGGGCGTCATGCACCACCTCGGCGGCACGACCGACCCGACCAACCCGGGCCCGGGCGACGTCTACGACGAGATCGCGCCCGTCGAACTGCCGGAGGACTAGGGCCTGTCGACGGATCACGCCGGTCGGCAGCACGGTCGCCTTCCCGTGACCTGATCCGAACGGCAGCTCTTAGAACCGGAGCGGCGGCTCGGCCAGCGGTGTGAGCAGCATGCGCCCCGCGAAGCCCACCGCCGTGTCCAGGCGTTCGGCGAACTCCGCGGCGACCTCGGGGAGTTCGCGAAGGGCCCACAGGGCCCGGGCCGCCGTCCACGCGGCGTCCCGGGCGCGGTCCAGGCTCCAGGAGCCGAGCAGGTGGGTCAGCGGGTCGGCGATCCGCAAGAGGTCGGGGCCCGGCATCAGATCTTCGCGGATGTGCTCCTCCAGCGAGACGAGGAGATCACCCACCATGTCGAACTCGTCCTCCAGATCGACGGGTGCGCAGCGGAGCGTACGGCAGGTGTCCACGACGGCCAGCGCGAGATCGTGCCCGATGTGCGCGTTGATGCCCGCCAGCGCGAACTGCAACGGCCGTACCCCGGGATGGCGGCGGAACTGGAACAGCGGGCGCCAGCAGGCGGGCGGGCGCCGCTCGCCCGCCGCCGTCTCGACGGCCGCCAGGTACCGCTGCGCGAAGCGTACGTCCAGCGTGATCGCGGCGTGGGCGTCCGCGAACCGCCCGGTGTCGACGTACCGGTCCACCGCCTCCGTCACGGCGAGGTAGACGCGGTTGAAGACCGCCACCCCGTCCTGGGGATGCAGGGCCGCGTCGAGGGCGCGCATCCGGGAGATGACGGCGTCGACCGGAGTGTCCACGGCTGGGGGGACTTGTTCGCATCGCGGCATGCGGGCAGAGTCGCAGCTCTAGGCTGGCGGACGTACCGGCGGGCCCGGCGCTTCCCCGAAACGGGGGAACACCGCCTGCCGCAGGGGGAGGGGGAGCGGCACCGTGTCAGGCTTGCGCGCCCAGCGCCTGGCCGCCCGCAGGGCCGAGCGCAGGCGCGCCGCCCGGCGCGGCGCGATGGCCGTGGCGGCCTCGCTCGTGGTCGCGGCCGGCGCGGTCGCCGGGGTCCTCGCCGCGTTCGACCACGGGCGGGCCTCGGACGAGGCCGGGCCCCCCGAAGTGTCGGCCCCGCCCCGCCCTGCGCCCCTGCCGGCCGTGCCGTCGACGTCCGCGCCGGCCACGGCCGGGTCCGCTTCCCCCTCGCCGTCGCCGTCCGCGCGCCGCACGCGGAGCTCCACCCCGCCGAGGACCGAGAAGAAGCGGCAGCACACCACCACCCGTGTGGCCGCGCGGCTGTACCGCCACCCCGACTCGCAGGTGCTCGAGTGGGTCCGCTCACACGCCGGCGACCCCCGGCACGCGGTCATCGCGTCCCGCATCGCCGAGCGGCCCGCGGCGGTCTGGTTCGCCGACTACTCGCCCGAGACCGTCACCGCCCGGGTCGCCGCGGTGACCTCGGGCGCGGCGGCGCTGGGCCGGGTGCCCGTCGTCGTGCCGTACGCCGTTCCCGGCCGGGACTGTGGCGGTCACTCCCAGGGCGGGGCGCCCGGCCTGGACGCGTACGACGCCTGGATCGACCGGTTCGCGGCGGGGCTGGGCTCCGGAGAGGTCATCGTCGTCCTGGAGCCGGACTCGGTCGCCCAGACCGCGTGCCTGTCCGCCGGTGATCGCGCGGACCGCTTCGCCTCACTGGCCCGGGCAGGCCGCGTCCTGAAGTCCGCCAACCCCCGGGCCCGCGTGTACTTCGACGCGGGACACTCGGGCTGGAACGCGCCCGGCACACAGGCGGCCTGGCTCAGACAGGCCGGTGCCGCCTCGCCCGATTCCTCCGACGGGATCTTCAGCAACGTCTCCAACTTCCACACCACCGCCGACGAGGTCGCCTACGACCGGCGGGTCCTCGAGGCACTGGGCGGCCCGGAGAGCCTCGGCGCCGTCATCGACACCAGCCGCAACGGCAACGGCGCGCCGCCCGACGGCCAGTGGTGCGACCCGGCGGGCCGCAAGCTCGGCCGGGCACCCACCCTCAGCACCGGCGAGGCCCGGATCGACGCCTACCTGTGGGTGAAGCTGCCGGGGGAGTCGGACGGCTGCAAGGGCAGGCCCGGGACGTTCACGGCGTCCTACGCCTACGACTTGGCGTCGTCGTAGGAGGAGGTGCCCTCGTCCAGCAGGGGCGTCTGCGTCTTCAAGTGGGCCGGGGCGAAGGCCCGCAGGGCGTGGTAGCCGGTGATGACGACCACCGTGCCCAGCGCGATGCCGCTCAGCGAGAACGTGTCCGTGAACTTCAGGGAGACGTTGCCGACACCGATGATGATGCCCGCGGCCGCCGGGACCAGGTTCAGCGGATTGCGCAGGTCCACCTCGGCGTTGATCCAGATCTGCGCGCCGAGCAGGCCGATCATGCCGTACAGGATGACCGTGATGCCGCCGAGCACCCCGCCCGGGATCGCCGCGACGACCGCGCCGAACTTGGGGCAGATGCCGAACAGCAGGGCGAAGCCGGCGGCGGCCCAGTAGGCGGCCGTCGAGTACACGCGGGTCGCGGCCATCACGCCGATGTTCTCGGAGTACGTCGTGTTGGGCGGGCCGCCGACCGCGGTGGACAGCATCGAGCCGACGCCGTCGGCCGCGATGGCCGTGCCGAGCTTGTCGTCCAGCGAGTCACCGGTCATCTCGCCGACCGCCTTCACATGCCCGGCGTTCTCCGCGACCAGCGCGATGACGACCGGCAGGGCCACCAGGATCGCCGACCACTGGAACGACGGGGCGTGCAGGTCCGGCAGCCCGATCCAGTCGGCCCTGCCCACGCCGGACAGGTCCAGCCGCCAGTGGTCGGTGAGCCGGCCGCTCGCGTCCACCGAGTGGATCTTGCCGAAGACCAGGTCGAACACCCAGGAGATGCCGTACCCGAAGACGAGCCCCAGGAAGATCGCGATCCGGGACCAGAAACCCCGCAGGCAGACGACCGCCAGACCGGTGAACAGCATCACCAGCAGGGCCGTCCACTGGTCCTGCGGCCAGTACGTCGAAGCCGTCACCGGCGCCAGGTTGAAGCCGATCAGCATCACCACCGCGCCGGTCACGATCGGCGGCATCGCGGCGTGGATGATCCGCGCCCCGAACCGCCGCACGGCGAGCCCCACCAGGAACAGCGCGCCCCCGACGACGAACACCGCGCCGGTGACGGTCGCGCTGCTGCCGCCCTGCGCCCGGATGACCGCCGCCACGCCGACGAAGGAGAGCGAACAGCCCAGATAACTGGGGACGCTGCCGCGGGTGGCGAGCAGGAACACGACGGTCGCGACGCCCGACATCATGATCGCGAGGTTCGGGTCCAGGCCCATCAGGACCGGGGCCACGAAGGACGCCCCGAACATGGCCACGACGTGCTGGGCGCCGAGCCCGGCCGTGCGCGGCCAGGAGAGCCGCTCGTCGGGGCGGACCACCGCGCCGGGCGCCGGGGTGCGTCCGTCGCCGTGCAGTTTCCAGCGGACGCCGAGATCCATGGTGCGGTTTCGCTTCCGTCGTGCGTGCGAGTGTCCGGACCATTGTCGGGGTGCGCCGTGAGTGCCGGTGACCGGGGCCCGTTCGGGTCCGGTCCGGCTCAGGGCCGCGGGTCCGCAACCGCCGTGTCCGGCCGGCCGGTCTTCGTCCGCTCGCCGGGGCGCAGCACCCCCGCGAACGCCACAAGGCCGCACGACAGCGCCGTCACGAGGCAGAACGACACCATCAGACTGGTCGCCTGGGCCACCATGCCGATCGCGCTCGGCGCGATCAGCCCCGAGGTGTACGTGATGGTCGCGACGCCCGCGATGGCCAGGCTCGGGTTGGCACCGCTGCGGCCGGCCGCGGCGAAGCACAGCGGTACGACGACGGCGATGCCGAGGCCCATCAGCGCGAACCCGCTCATGGCCACCGCCGGATGGTCCGCCACGACGATCAGCAGTCCGCCCAGGACGGCGAACACGCCGCTCGTCCGCACGGTTCGCACGGCACCGAAGCGGTCGACGACCTTGTCGCCGACGAGCCGCGCGACGGCCATGGTGAGTGTGAAGCCCGTCGTGCACGCCGCGGCGAGCCCGGCGGAGGTCTCCAGCTGCTCACGCAGATAGACCGCCGACCAGTCCAGGCTCGCGCCCTCCGCGAACACCGCGCAGAACCCGATCGCGCCGATGACCAGTGCCGAGCGGGGCGGCAGCGCGAACCGCGGCGGCGGCTCCTCGTCCTCTTCGGGCTGCAGGTCGAGCACCCACTGGCAGGACAGCACGCCGACGACGGTGAGGACCGCGGCGGCCAGGACGTGGTGCAGCCGGGCGTCCGAGCCGAGGTGCGCGGCGAGCGTGCCGGCCGCCGAGCCGACCAGGGCGCCCGCGCTCCACATGCCGTGCAGCCCGGACATGATCGACCGGCCGAGGCGATTCTCGACCTCGACCCCCAGCGCGTTCATCGCCACGTCCGCCATGCCGGCCGTGGCGCCGTAGGTGAACAGGGCCAGGCAGAGCGTCAGCAGGTTCGGGGCGAGGGAGGGAAGGACCAGGGACAACGTCCACAGCGCGATCAGTCCGCGCAGCGCGTTGCGGGCGCCGAAGCGGTGGCTGATGCTGCCGGCGAGCGGCATGGCCACGGACGCGCCGAGCGCGGGGAAGGCCAGAGCGATCCCCAACTGGCCCGCGCTCACGCCCGCGTGGTCCTGGATCCACGGCACGCGGGTGGCGAACGAACCGGTCACGGCGCCGTGCACGGCGAAGACGGCGGCCACGGCGTACCGGGACCGCTTCACCTCGCGTTGTTCGTCGACCACGTTGCCCATTCTGCGGTCCCCCTCCAGGTCTCTGCGGTACTCGCCTCTGGTGCGGGCGTAAACTATCAGGAACCCTGCCTGATAATAAGAGGGTCTCCCGGCGGGCCGCGCTCGACGGCCCCGCCGATCTGGAAGGATCCCGGCATGCCCGCATCCCCCAGCACCGCCCGGGCCATCAACGACCGGCTGGCCCTGCGCCTGCTCCAGCAGGAGGGCCCGTTGACGGCAGGGCAGTTGAAGCAACTGACCGGTCTGTCCCGGCCGACCGTCGCCGACCTCGTCGAACGCCTCACCGCCGCGGGTCTGATCGCGGTGGTCGGCGAGACGGGGGAGCAGCGGCGCGGCCCCAACGCGAAGGTGTACGGCATCGTCGCCGACCGGGCGCACCTGGCCGCACTCGACGTCCGCACCGAGGGTGTCGCAGTGGCCGTCGCGGATCTGGTGGGGCGGGTACTGGCCGAGGCGTCGGTGCCGATCGCCGGAGACATGGGAACGGGGCCCGCCGTGGAACAGGCGGTCGCGTTGGTCGAGCGCGTGGCCAAGGAAGCCGGTGCCGACCGCTTGCACACCGTGGGGATCGGGGCGCCCGGCCTGATCGACCCGTCCAGCGGCGAGCTGCGCGACTCCTCCGGACTGCCGGAGTGGCACCGCCGCCTGGTCGCCACCCTCCAGGAGCGCCTGCCCGAGGCCCGCGTCAGCGTCGAGAACGAGACCAACCTCGCGGCGGTGGCCGAGCAGCGCGACGGGGCGGCCCGCGACCGGGACACATTCGTCCTGCTGTGGCTGGGCCACGGGACGGGAGCGGCCGTGGTGCTCGACGGCGCCCTCCGCCGCGGAGCCTCCGGCGGCACCGGCGAGATCGGCTTCCTCCCCGTGCCCGGCACGACCGCGCTGCCGTCCTCGACGGACTGCGAGGGGGGCTTCCATTCCCTTGCCTCGTCGGCTGCGGTCATGCAACTCGCTGCCGAGTGCGGGGTGCCGGTGGAGGCGTCTCAGGCGGGGGTCGTGCGGGCGGCGGTCAGGGTGGTGCGGGGGGCGGTGGCTCAGCTCCGGGAGGTGGGAGCGGCGGCCGGGCCCCCCGAGGAGCACTCGCCCGTCGGCCCCGCCGGCCGTTTCCTCGACGCCCTCGCTGATCGCCTGGCCGTCGGAGTCGCCTCGGTCGTCGCGATCCTGGACCCCGGGTGCGTGGTGCTCGGGGGTGAGGTCGGTCAGGCCGGCGGTGAGGAGCTCGCCGCACGCGTGCACGACCGCATCATCCGGATGACACCGCTGCCGACGGAGGTGCGTACGGCCACCCTGGGCGGCGCCGCGGTCCTGCGAGGTGCGCTGCTCACGGCTCGGGACCGCGCCCAGGAGGAACTGTTCCCGCCGGGGGAGCGGCTGTCACAGCCGTTCCCGGGCTGGTAGGACGTGACACCCTGGCCGTCGCGCCCTGGTGCCGACGCCCTCGTGCCGCTGCTTCCCGCCCTGCCCCTCGGCCGCCGCCCCCGCCCTGCCCCCTGGTGCCTAAGCCCCGGACCGGCCCTCTGAGCCCCGCCGGCTCCCCGCCCGCACCCGGTCGCTCCCGAACCGCCTCGCCAGGTACTCCTCGAACGACCCGGTGCCCACGGCCCGGTCCGGCGTCAGATGCCCCCCACTGCGGAAGCCCCGGTACGCCGCCCCCCACAGCGGCACGTGCACCACCGCTCGCCGTCGCCCGGACGCCTTCAGGTACGCGCGGGCCAGTGACTCGAACGTCCGCACCTCGGGCCCGCCCATGTCCTCGACCCGCCCCGCCGGCGCACCCGCCGCCAGTCCGGCCAGCCGGTCCGCGACCTCGGCGACCTCGACCGGCTGGTCCCGAAGGCCGGCCGGAAGGAACAGCACCGGCAGCTTCGACAGCCCCTGGAACAGCATGACCAGAAGGTCGTGGAACTGGGTGGCCCGCAGCACGGTCCAGCCGAGCCCCGACTCCTCGACGAGCCTCTCCACCGCGAGCTTGCTCTTGTAATAGCGGAACGGCACCCGGTCGACGCCGACGATGGAGATGTACACGAAGTGGGGCACACGCGCCCCGCGTGCCGCCATGATCAGGTTCACCGCCGCCTCCTCATCGCCCTTCTGCGACGACGCGCAGTGCACGATCGTGTCCACACCGGCGACCGCCGCGTCCAGCCCGGCACCGCCCTTGCGCAGATCGACCGCGTACGGCTCGCTGTGCCGGCTGAGTACCCGCACGTCGTGCCCGTCCGCGCGCAGCCGCTCGGCGACGAGCCGGCCGAGCGTTCCGGTACCGCCGGTCACCAGGATCGTGGTCATGAAGTTCAGTCCCTTCGGACGCCCGGCGCTCCCGTACGGAGCGCCCCACACCAGCTGAGACCGAACACCCCCCGCGGAATGTGACAGACGCGCCTGGCGGCCCTACGCCCGGGTGAGCTGACGCCGTGCGAACGCCAGCTTCTCCGGGTTGACGACGGCCCGCACCCCCGTGACCAGCCCGTCGCGCACCTCGATCGCCGCCAGCCCCACCAGGGTGTCGCCGGCCCAGGTGGCCAGCCCGGTGGCTCCGTTGACCTCCACCGGCGTGAAGTCCAGGCCCGCCGCGAATTTCGGGCCCCCGCCCGCCAGGAAGTGGGCGATCCTCTGCCCGCCCTCGATCGGCCAACGCGCTGCGGTGACCTTTCCGCCGCCGTCGCTCCACCAGGTCGCCTCGGCCGCGAGCAGCTTCTCCAGCCCGGCCAGATCACCCTCACGGGCCGCGGTGATGAACGACGCGACCAGCTCCTCCTGCTGCTCGGACGCGGGCTCGAACCGGGCCTGCGGCTGACCCACCCGCCGCACGGCCCTCCGGTACAGCTGACGGCAGTTCGCCTCGCTCACATCCAGCACCCCGGCGATCTCCCGGTGCCCGTACCCGAACGCCTCCCGCAGCACGTACACCGCCCGCTCGGTCGGCGTCAGCCGCTCCAGCAGCACCAGCATCGCCATCGACACGGCATCCCGCTGCTCGGCCGACTCCAGCGGCCCGAGCGTGCCGTCCCCGGTGACCACCGGCTCGGGCAGCCAGGTCCCGACGTACTGCTCGCGGCGGGCCCGCGCGGAGGTCAACCGGTTCAGGCAGAGGTTTGTGACGACCTTGGCGAGCCAGGCCGCCGGCTGCTCGATCCCGGCCCGGTCGGCTCCGCTGAAGCGCAGGTACGCGTCCTGGACCGCGTCCTCGGCCTCCTCGGCGGAGCCCAGCAGACGGTAGGCGAGCGAGAACATCCGGCGCCGGTGGATCTCGAACTCGTCGGCGGTCGTCGTGGTCATACGACTCACCCTGCCAGAACGCCGTGTGCGCGGCATGGGAAGGCCCGACGGCGGGCAAGGGCCGTCGTCACCGCCGCCGGGCCGGTCGGTGGAGGCCGGTCGATCCTGACGCCGACCCTAGAAAGGACTAGACCAAATCGTCAATAGGTGTGTACCAATGGCGGCCTCAAGAGGCCGGTCCGGCACGGACGTTGAGGACCCGGTCGCGCTCGGGAAGGGGGGCGACACGGTCTGTGAGACAGCCCACACACTTCTCCTCTCAGAACGCCGATCAGGCGTGGCACACTGGCCGAGTACCACAAGCAGCGCACTCCGGGGTCGGTGAAAGTCCGAACCGGCGGTTACAGTCCGCGACCCGGTCGCCTCCAGCGGCCGGTTGACCAGGTGAAATTCCTGGACCGACGGTTAAAGTCCGGATGGGAGGCAGTGCGCGGCGAGCGGGCATCCGTGCGCGCCGCCCAGAAGTCCGTCCCCGTGGCGGACTCCGTCCGGCGTCGTCCCCGGTGTCCTGCTCGTACTTTCTGTCGTCATCGACAGCCCCGGAGTCCGTGCCCGAAGAGGCAGGAGGACCCGGGAAGTGTTCACCGGAATCGTCGAAGAGCTGGGCGAGGTCACCGCCGTCGAGAACCTCGACGACGCCTGTCGCTTCCGGCTGCGCGGCCCCGTCGTCACCGAAGGCGCGAAACACGGCGACTCCATCGCCGTCAACGGTGTCTGCCTCACGGTCGTCGACCACGAGGGCGACGAGTTCACCGCCGACGTCATGGCCGAGACCCTGAACCGCTCCAGCCTCGGTGCCCTGAAGGCCGGCTCCCGCGTCAACCTCGAACGCCCCATGGCCGTAGGCGAACGCCTCGGCGGGCACATCGTGCAGGGCCACGTGGACGGCACCGGCGAGATCCTGGAGCGCAAGCCCTCCGAGAACTGGGAGATCGTGAAGATCTCCCTCCCCGCCGACCTCACCCGGTACGTGGTCGAAAAGGGCTCCATCACCGTCGACGGCATCAGCCTCACCGTCGTCGACGCCGGCTCCGACCACTTCACCGTGAGCCTCATCCCCACCACCCTCGCCCTGACCACGCTCGGCCACAAGCAGCCCGGCGACCCGGTCAACCTCGAGGTGGACGTCATCGCCAAGTACGTCGAGCGGATGCTCGGCGACCGCGCGCAGGGGGCGGCCCGGTGAACACGCTGAACTCCGAGGCGTTCGCCCTCTTCGGACAGCACATTCTCTGGTCCGACATGGTCGGCAACCTCTTCGGCCTGGCCGCCCTCGCCCTCGGCTGGCGGCGCTCCATCTGGACCTGGCCCGTGCAGTTCCTGGCCGGCCTGATCCTCTTCGGCGCCTTCTTCGGTCACCTCACCGGCAGCGCCGGCAAGCAGGCGGTCGTCATGGTGGTCGCCCTGTACGGCTGGTGGCAGTGGCAGCGCGGCAAGGGGCAGGGCGAGGACGGCCACATAGCCGTCCGGTTCGCCACCTGGCGCGAGCGCGCGGCGATGGCCGCGGCGGCCGCCGCCGGCACGGTCGCGGTGGCGCTGCTCTTCACGGCGTACCCCACCCTGTCCTGGGACCCCTGGCCGGACGCCTACATCTTCGTCGGCACCGTCGTCGCCATGTACGCCCAGGCCCGCGGCATGGTCGAGTTCTGGTTCGCCTGGCTGCTCGTCGACCTCGTCGGCGTGCCCCTCAACTTCGCCAACGGCTACGCCTTCTCCGGCTTCGTCTACGTCATCTACGGCGCGCTCGTCCTGTGGGGCCTGCGCGACTGGTGGCTGCGCTCGCGTCAGGCCGCGCGGCCCACCCTGGAAGGAGCGCCGGCATGACTGCCCGCCCGTCACCCGCCACCACCCTGAACGAGGCGCTTCGCGCCATCCCCTCGACCACCGCCCTGTACGGCACCGACGACGTCGAGAACTTCGCCCTCGACCCCGTCGAGCAGGCCATCGCCGACATCGCGGCCGGCCGCCCCGTCGTGGTCGTCGACGACGAGGACCGGGAGAACGAGGGCGACCTCGTCATCGCCGCCGAGAAGGCGACCCCCGAGATCGTCGCCTTCATGATGAGCGAGTGCCGCGGCCTGATCTGCGCCCCCATGGAGGGCGAGGAACTGGACCGGCTGAACCTCCCGCAGATGGTCGAGGACAACACCGAGTCGATGAAGACCGCGTTCACGGTCTCCGTCGACGCCTCTGCCGCCCACGGCGTGAGCACCGGCATCTCCGCCTCCGACCGCGCCACCACCCTCCGGCTGCTCGCCGGCGGCGTCAGCGGACCCGACGACTTCGTCCGCCCCGGCCACATCTTCCCGCTGCGCGCCCGGCCCGGAGGTGTCCTGACCCGCAACGGCCACACCGAGGCCGCGGTCGACCTCGCCCGCCTCGCGGGCCTGCGCCCGGCCGGCGCGATCGTCGAGATCGCCGGTGAGGACGGCACCATGCTGCGCCTGCCCGAGCTGATCCCCTTCGCCCGCAAGCACGGCCTGACGATCATCTCCATCGAGGACCTGATCGCCTACCGCCGCAGCAGCGAACCCACCGTCCGCCGCGAGGCCAGGACCCAACTGCCCACCGCACACGGCACCTTCACGGCCTACGGCTACCGCTCCGTCGTCGACGGCGTCGAGCACGTCGCCCTGGTGCACGGTGAGATCGGCGACGGCCAGGACGTCCTCGTCCGGGTCCACTCCGAATGCCTCACCGGCGACGTCTTCGGCTCCGCCCGTTGCGACTGCGGCCCCCAACTGGACGCCTCCCTGGCCCGCATCCAGGCCGAGGGCCGGGGCGTGGTGGTCTACCTGCGCGGACACGAGGGCCGCGGCATCGGCCTGATGTCCAAACTGCGCGCCTACGAACTCCAGGAACGCGGTCGCGACACCCTCGACGCCAACCTCGAACTCGGCCTGCCCGCCGACGCCCGCGACTACGCCGCGGGCGCCCAGATCCTTGCCGACCTCGGCGTGCGCGGCGTCCGGCTGCTGACCAACAACCCCGACAAGACCGACGCGCTCGTGCGGCACGGCATCGCGGTCAGGGCGCGCGTGCCGATGCCCGTGAGCGCCGGCGAGCACAATCTCCGCTACCTGCGCACCAAGCGGGACCGGATGGGCCACGACCTGCCCTGGCTGGACACGACGACCGTGCCGGCCTGCGGCAACCAGTAAGAGAGCACAGAGGGAGAGACGTGAGCGGCAAGGGTGCACCGGAGCTGTCCGTACGCAATGTGGGTGACCTCCGGGTCGCCGTCATCGCGGCACAGTGGCACGAGAAGGTGATGAACGGCCTGGTCGACGGCGCCCTGCGCGCCCTGCACGACCTGGGCATCGACGAGCCGACCCTGCTGAGGGTCCCCGGCAGCTGGGAGCTCCCGGTCGTCGCGAAGGTCCTCGCGGGCCGCGGCTACGACGCGATCGTCGCCCTCGGCGTCGTCATCCGCGGCGGAACCCCCCACTTCGAATACGTGTGCCAGGGCGTGACCCAGGGCCTCACCCAGGTCTCCGTCGACACCGGCGTCCCCATCGGCTTCGGCGTGCTGACCTGCGACACCGAGGAGCAGGCCCTGGACCGCGCCGGAATCGAGGGCTCCCACGAGGACAAGGGGCACGAGGCGGTGACGGCCGCGGTCGCGACCGCGGCCACCCTCCGCTCAGTATCCGAACCCTGGCGCTGACGAAAGCCGTGTGTGGCATAGGCTGAGCGACACCATGTCCAAGAAGACGTTCGAGGAGCTCTTCACCGAGCTCCAGCACAAGGCCGCCCAGGGCGATCCCGCCACTTCCCGCACCGCAGAACTGGTCGGGAAGGGCGTTCACGCCATCGGCAAGAAGGTCGTCGAAGAGGCCGCCGAGGTGTGGATGGCCGCCGAGTACGAGGGCAAGGAGGCGGCCGCCGAGGAGATCTCGCAGCTGCTGTACCACGTCCAGGTGATGATGGTCGCCCGCGGCATCTCCCTCGACGACGTCTACGCCCACCTGTAAGCCGCACCCGTCCCGTACGACACCCACGCAAAGGAAGCCGACCTCATGCTGCGCATCGCCGTCCCCAACAAGGGTTCCCTGTCAGGCCCTGCGGCGGAGATGCTGCATGAGGCCGGCTACCAGCAGCGCCGGGAGTCCAAGGAACTGCGGATCGTCGACCCGGTGAACGAGGTCGAGTTCTTCTACCTCCGCCCCCGCGACATCGCGATCTACGTCGCCTCCGGCCAGCTGGACATCGGCCTCACCGGCCGTGACCTGCTCATCGACTCCGGCGCCGAGGCCGAGGAGATCCTCGCCCTCGGCTTCGCCCGCTCCACCTTCCGCTACGCCACCAAGCCCGGCACGATCAGCGGCCTGGCGGACCTGGCGGGCAAGACGATCGCCACCTCCTACGAGGGCATCGTCGCGGCGCACTTGGCCGAGCACGACATCGACGCCTCCGTCGTCCACCTCGACGGCGCCGTCGAGACCGCCATCCAGCTCGGTGTCGCCCAGGTCATCGCCGACGTCGTCGAGACCGGCACCTCCCTGCGCAACGCGGGCCTGGAGGTCGCCGGGGAGCCGATCATGCAGTCCGAGGCCGTCGTGATCCGCCGCACCGGCGCGGAGCCCGACGACCCCAAGGTGCAGCAGTTCCTGCGCCGCCTCCAGGGCGTCCTGGTCGCCCGGACGTACGTGATGATGGACTACGACTGCCGTGTCGAGCAGCTGGAGAAGGCCGTGGCCCTCACGCCCGGCCTGGAGTCCCCGACGGTCTCCCCGCTGCACAACGAGGGCTGGGTCGCCGTCCGCGCGATGGTCCCGGCCAAGGAAGCCCAGCGGATCATGGACGACCTGTACGACATCGGCGCCCGGGCCATCCTGACCACGGCCATCCACGCCTGCCGTCTCTGAGGGGCGCGTACCGATGTCCGATCTGCCCACCCTGCCCGTCACCTTCCGGCCGGGCAGCACCCGCGTGGTGCTGCTCACCGCAGCCGTCGCCGTCTTCGTGGTGATCACTGCGGTCGCGATGCTGCTGAAGCAGCTCAGCCCCGGCGAGCGCGTCAGCTTCGTCTTCACGGCGCTCCTGCTGGACGCCGTACTGCTCCTTCTGGCGCGGCCCAAGGTCATCGCCGACGAGGACGGCGTCACTGTCGTGAATCTCACGAACAAGCGCCGGCTGGAATGGGCGGAGATCCTCCAGGTGACCCTCCGGCCCGGCGACCCCTGGGTCTTCCTCAACCTCAGCGACGGCACCAGCCTGCCTGCTCTGGGCATCCAGCCGGGCCTGGCCAAGCAACGCGCGATCGCCGACGCCCGGGCCCTGCGGGCGCTCGCCGAGGCCCGTTCCGCGGCGCGCCCCGGGGAGCCTCGGGACTGACGCGGGATCCTCCCGGCGGCCGCCACTGCCGCACCGGGCCGTGTCTTGATTAATCTGTTGGCGGAGGCGTGACGGATGCGCCTCCGTCTCTGTCGCCCCGACCGGTGCGCAGAGGCCCCCCTGCTCACCGAGGAGTGACCCCCTCCGGCGATGGACGGATCGTCCTGCAGTATCTGCGCCGCCCCCTGCCGACATAGCGCGGACCTCGTTGTCGAGGAACGCGACCGTGCGGAGGCGGCGGCATCATGACCATCCCCCTGCTGCTCCTGGCAGCCGCGTTCCTGCTGATCCTCGCCAACGGATTCTTCGTGGCCGCCGAGTTCGGACTCGTGACGGTCGAGCGCCCGGAGGCCGAGAAGGCCGCCGCCGAGGGCGACCGGCGCGCCCACCGTGTCGTGGAATCGCTCAAGGAACTGTCCTTCCAGCTCTCCGGCACCCAGCTCGGCATCACCATCACCTCGCTCGTCGTCGGCATGCTCGCCGAACCGGCGCTCGCCGAGCTCCTGCACGGCCCGTTCACCGCGGTCGGCATCCCCGAGGGAGCCGTCTCCGGTGTCACGGTCGTGGTCGGCATGCTGCTGGCCTCCGCCGTGCAGATGGTGATCGGCGAGCTCCTGCCCAAGAACTGGGCGGTGTCCAGGCCGTTGCAGGTCGCGCGCTTCGTCGCGGGCCCGCAGCATGTCTTCGCCCGGCTGTTCCGCCCGGTCATCGCCGGCCTCAACGCCGTAGCGAACCGGCTCGTGCGCGCCCTGGGCGTCGAACCCGCCGAGGAACTGGCCTCCGCCCGCACCCCCGGCGAACTCGTCTCCCTGGCCCGCCACTCCGCCCGGGCCGGAGCCCTGGAGCAGGACACGGCCGATCTGTTCGTCCGGACCCTGTCGCTGGGCGAGCTGACCGCGCAGCACGTGATGACGCCGCGCGTGAAGGTCAGCGCCCTGCAGTCCTCGGCCACCGCCGAGGACGTGGTCAACCTGACCCGGGCCACCGGCCTGTCCCGCTTCCCCGTCTACCGGGAGAGGATCGACGAGGTCGTCGGCATGGTCCACCTCAAGGACGCCCTGGCCGTGCCCGTCCAGGACCGGCTGCGCACCCCCGTCGGCCGCATCGCCCGCCCGGCGCTGCTCGTCCCCGAGACGCTGCCGGTGCGGCCGCTCCTCGCGCGCCTGCGCAGCGAGCAGCCCATCGCGGTCGTCGTCGACGAGTACGGCGGCACCGCCGGTGTCGTCACGCTGGAGGACATCGTCGAGGAACTCGTCGGCGAGGTCCGCGACGAGCACGACGGACACGACCTGCCCGAGCTGGCCGCCGCGCCGCCGGAGGACGGAAGGCCCGCCTGGGATGTCGACGGCAGCTGCCGGGTCGACATCCTGCAGCGCATAGGCCTCGACGTGCCCGAAGGCCCGTACGAGACCGTCGCGGGCCTGATCGCAGACCTGCTGGGCCGCATCCCGGCCGTCGGGGACAAGGCGGAGCTGCCCGGCTGGCGGCTGTCCGTGCGCCAGGTCGGCCACTACCGCGCGGAACGGGTCCGGGTGGTGCGTACCGCCCCCGTGGTCTCCATGGCGGAGGCCGTCCGATGAGCGTGCTCCAGCTTCTCTTCGCGGCGCTGCTCGTGCTCGCCAACGGCTTTTTCGTCGGCGCCGAGTTCGCGCTGGTCTCCGTACGCCGCAGCCAGATCGAGCCGCTCGGCACCGCCCGCTCCCGGCAGGTCCTCTACGGTCTTGAGCGCCTGCCGCAGATGATGGCGGCGGCCCAGTTCGGCATCACGATCTGCTCGCTGACCCTCGGCGCGGTCGCCGAACCGACCGTCGCGCACCTGCTGGAGCCGGTCTTCGAGCGGATCCACCTGCCCGAGGGCGTGATCCATCCGCTCACCTACGTCATCGCCCTCGCCGCCGTGGTCTTCTTCCACCTCGTCATCGGCGAGATGGTCCCGAAGAACCTGGCGATGGCGGCCCCGGAGAAGGCCGCGCTGTGGCTGAGCCCCGGCCTGGTCTGGTTCGCCCGCTTCTGCAAGCCCATCACCGCCGCCCTCGGCGCCTGTTCCCAAAGCATCCTGCGGCTCTTCCACGTGGAGCCCAAGGACGAGGTCGAGGCCGTCTTCACCAGCGAGCAGCTCAACCGGCTGGTGGAGGACGCCGGCCAGGCGGGCCTGCTCGACCCCGAGGAGGCCGAACGCCTGGAGGACGCCCTGGAGCTGGGCTCCCGACCGGTCACGGACGTCCTGCTCAAGCGGGAGTCCCTGGTGACGGTCAGCCCGTCGGTCACCCCCGGCCGCATCGTCGAGCTCACGGCCCGTACCGGTTACTCCCGTTTCCCGGTCGCCGCGGACAACGGCGTGTTCATGGGCTTTCTGCATGTCAAGGACGTCCTCGACCTGGAGGACTCCGACCGGGCCGTCCCGCAGCACCTGTGGCGTTCCATGACGACCCTGCGGTCCGAGCTGCCGCTGGACGACGCGCTGACGGTGATGCGGCGGGCGGCGACCCACCTGGCCCAGGTGGCCGACGGGTCCGGGAAGGTGCTCGGGCTGGTCGCGCTGGAGGACGTGCTGGAGCTGCTGGTGGGGGAGGTGCGCGACCCGGCCCATCGTGAGGTGCGCGAGGTGAGGCTGACCGAGCCCCGGAGCAGTGGGGCCTCGGAGGAGGTCCTGGCCACCTAGCGCTACGCCCCACGCCGCTTCCTCATGGTCCGGGCGGATCCTGCGGTCCCCGCCCGGACAGCACTTCCCCGTACGCCTGCATCAAATCCGGCAACCGCAGCGTGGCGAGATCCTCACGCTCCAGCGCGCCGGGGTAGAGGGACAACCGCAAGTCCCGGTAGGCACAGCTCTTCTCGTACAGCGTCCGCAGGAACCGTCCGTTCCCCAGCTCGTCGATCCACCCCTGGTCCACCACGTGCCCGGCGATGGAGCGCAGCTCGTCGAGGGCCTCCTCGTCCCACAGGTCACCGTTGTCGGCCGCCAGTACCCTGCCGATCTCGGTGAGTTCGAGGGGCCGGTACGACGGGAAGTCCACGCGGGTGGTGAAACGGGACGACAGACCGGGGTTCGCGGCCAGCAGGCGGTCCATGCCCTCCGGGTAGCCGGCCAGGATCACCACGAGGTGGTCGCGGTTGTCCTCCGCGCGCTTCAGCAGCACCTGCAGGGCCTCGTCGCCGTAGGCGTCCCCCTTGCTGTAGCCAGAGTTGGACAGCGAGTAGGCCTCGTCGACGAAGAGGACGCCCCCGAGGGCCGAGTCGATCAGCTCGTTCGCCTTCACCGCCGTCTGCCCGAGGTACTCGCCCACCAGATCGGCCCGCTGCGCCTCCACGAGGTGGTCGCCGCCGAGCAGCCCGAGCGCGTAGAAGACACGGCCGAGGATGCGGGCGACGGTGGTCTTGCCGGTGCCGGAGGGTCCCGAGAAGACGAAGTGCCGTTTGGGCGGCTGGACCGGAAGGCCCTGCCCGGCCCGCAGCCGGGCCATGTTCATCTGCGCCGACAGTGCCTTGACCTGACGTTTCACCGGCTCCAGGCCCACCATGCGCTCCAGCTCGGCGAGTGCTTCCTCCAGTAAGGCCGGGTCGGTCGGCCCGGCGGGCAGGGAGGAGGCCGGGCCGGTCCTCTCGCGGACCGGCGGGACGGTCACCGGCGGCAGGGGAGCGGTCGGCGGCTCGGGGTCGGGCAGTCTCAGGTCGCGCCCCTCCAGGCCGAAGAGCGGATCGAACCCGTCCGGCCCGTCGACGACGTCCTGGCCCGCGCCGGTGAGCGTGATCGCGGCGAGGTCCGTGACGTCGTCGTATCCGTCGCCCTCGGCTATCGCGGCGAGCCGGGCGGAGGTGTCCATGAAGGCGGGGTCGACGCGGTGCACGGCCCGGTACAGGGGGAGCGCGGCGGCACTGCGGCCGGTGCCCTCGTGGGCCCGGGCCAGCCAGTACCGCAGCTCCTTGCGCTGGGGCTGTTCGCTGCGGCAGCGCATCAGCGCGGCGGCCAGCAGTGGTTCGGCCTGGCCGTACATCTCCAGGCGGACCCGGGCCATGCCGCCGAACAGGCCCGCCTCGATGCCGAGCACGGGTTCGTCGAGCAGCGGGTCGGTGTGGCGGACGAGCTGCTCCCAGTCCTTGACCAAATAGGCGCGGCAGGCGTGCAGGAAGCGGACCTGGTGGTCGGTGTCCACCGGCGGCAGCCCGGCGAGCGCCCGGTCCAGCTCGGGAACATGGCGGCCGTCGAGCCAGTGGGAGGCGTGCGCGAGGAGCAGGTCGCGGGGGCTCTCCAGTACGGGTTGCACCCACCAGCCCAGCCAGTACCAGGAGTTGAGCGGGCGACGATAGCGTGAGCGCTGCTCCCCGAAGCGGTCGCGGTGCTGGAACATCCGCAGCAGCGCGGTCGTCGTGTCGACGCGCAGCGCGTGCAGTCCGAGCCAGCCGTCGGCCATCCCGGAGTCCATGCGCACGGCGGCGCGGAACTCCTCCTCCGCCTGCGGATAGGCGCCCATGGTGTAGGCGTCCACGCCTCGCAGCCAGGCGAGGTCGGCCGGGGCCTGAGGGCCCTGCGTGCCGAAGTCCATCACGTCCCCCACGAACCGTGCCCCCGTCGGTATGCCAACGAGCCGTCCCCCGGTCGGCTGCCCTGCTCGAACCGCTGTGCCACGGACCGGAGTTGCCGGGCGCAAAGCAACCGTCCGCAGGTCGCGACGAGGGCATCGTACCTTCGCGGGCGGCGCGCCCGTAGAGTGCCGCAGGGGCCGTTCGGCGAGGTGGGAGCGGACGTGGCGGACTCGCGCACGGTGACCCAGGGTGAGCGGTCGGTGCCCCCCGCGGCGGCCGGAAAACCGGAAGAGGGCAGAACGAAGCCCCCGATCACGGGGGAACAACCGGGGGCTTCGCGTCTGCGGGCGGCTCCGATGCCGCACATTGAGAACGTAAGACCTGTACGGCCCAGCGGTCAAGCCGAGTTGAGGCACTGCGGCGAGACCTCCCGCAAGGCCCCTTCACCAGTTCAGCACACTGCGGGCGGTCCGTCACCGTCCGTGAGGGGCTGGTCCGGTCCAGCGGTCCCAGCAGGTCCCACGAGCACCTCATATCCCTCATTCTCCTGCTGTACCAGAAGGTCGGCGAACGGTCGCGAGGGATCGCCGGCGAAGTGCCGGCGTTCCGCCGGGACCCAGCCGTCCCAGAATTCCCGCTGCTCGGGCCCGTCCCGCGACCGTCCTCGCGCCCAGGCCTCCTCACGCGGCAGCTCCATCCACAGCAGAAGGGCCAGGTGGGGGCGCAGCGCCCGGCGCCCCGCGCCGACGCCCTCCAGGAGGAGCACCGGAGCGGGCGGGAGCGGGACCGGCGCGCCGAAGCGGCGATCCCGCCAGTCGTAGGGGGTGTAGTGCGCGGTCCGGCCCTGGGAGAGCGGCTCGATCACCTGGTCCAGCAGCCGCCCGGTCCAGTCGAAGAGCGCGTCGTGGCTGGCGACGTCGTCGAGGCGCAGCACCGGCGCACCGCCCAGCGCCGTGGCCAACTGCCCGGTGAACGTGCTCTTTCCGGACCCGGCGTGGCCGTCGACGCCGACGAGGCGGACCGGGCCGCAGGAGGGGGAGAGACGGCGGATCCGGGTGGCCAGCTCGTGGACGGCGGGGCCCGGTGCGGGGCGGAAGGACGGATTCATCTCGCCCAGCACTCTAACGACGGTGTCCTGCGCGGTCGCCACTGGTCGACGCCAATATTGGTGGGCGTGGCGCGCGTCGAAGTGCTGGCAGGACACGGCGGGCTGTGCTCATATGTGGCGCACGCACGGATGCGTCCGGCCGTGCGCGGACCTGTCCCGCCCCTGCCCGACTCCGACATCCGGGGGTCCCCGCCATGCGCAGAGCCGAACAGCCCTCCCGCAGAACCGTCCTGGCCGCCGCGGTCGCCGCCGCCGTCACCGCGGGCGCGGGTCCGGCGGCCGCCGATCCCGAGGCTCCCATGACGACCGACACCGCAGACCCCGCCCGGGCGGTCCCGGCCCCCACCGTCGACAACCGGGCCTGGATCTCCTACGGCGACTGGCGCGGCGGAACCGCCAGGGGCACCCGGGCCGTCGCGGGCGCCCGCCCGGGCCTGGTGATCGCCGGCCCCGTCGCAACGGCCGACTACACGGACCCGCACACCGGCACCACCGCGGCGTGGGAGTACGGCACCTGGACCTCGCCCGTCCACCGGTTCACCGTCCCCGCGACCGAGGCGGTCGTCTCCTGGAACGCGCGCACCCCCGTCGGCACCTGGATCCAGGCCGAGATCAGGGGCACCTACACCGACGGCACCAGCACCCCCTGGTACGTGATGGGCCGCTGGGCGGCGGGCGACCAGGACATCCGGCGCACGTCGGTCGACGACCAGGGCGACGGCAAGAGCACGGTCTGGACCGACACCCTGGCGATCGACGACCCGCCGACCGGCCTGCGCCTGGCCTCGTACCGGCTGCGCCTGACCCTCTACCGCAAGCCCGGCACCAAGGCCACGCCCACCGTCTGGCGGCTCGGCGCCATGGGCTCCGACGTGCCCGACCGGTTCACCGTCCCGGCGTCCGCGCCCGGCCTCGCGAAGGAACTGGCCGTCCCGCGCTACTCGCAGGAGATCCACAAGGGCCGGTATCCCGAGTACGACAACGGTGGCGAAGCCTGGTGCAGCCCGACGTCCTCCCAGATGATCATCGAGTACTGGGGCGGCCGGCTCACCGAGGAGCAACTCGCCTGGGTCGACCCGTCGTACACCGATCCGCAGGTCTGCCACGCGGCCCGGTTCACGTACGACTACCAGTACGGGGGGTGCGGCAACTGGCCGTTCAACGCCGCATACGCGGCCACGTACGAGGACCTCCAGGGCGTGGTCACCCGGCTCGGCTCGCTCACCGAACTGGAGAGGCTGATCGCCGCGGGCATCCCGGCCATAACGTCCCAGTCGTTCCTCAAGGAGGAGCTGACCGGCGCCGGGTACGGCACCGCCGGGCACCTGATGACCGTCATCGGCTTCACCGCCGAGGGCGACGTGATCGCCAACGATCCCTTCTCCGCGACCGACGAGGCCGTGCGACGCGTCTACCGCAGGCGCGAGTGGGAGAACATCTGGCTCAGGACGAAGCGGTACAACGCCTCCGGCAAGGTCGTCTCCGGTACCGGCGGCATCTGTTATCTGTACTTCCCGGCCCGCCCGAGCGCCGTCCAGCGCAAGGCCCTGGCGGCCGTGGGCATCCGCGTGTGACCAAGCTCTCGGCCGCAAAAGCCGCTCCCGGTGGCAAGGTGGACAGGACTTAGGGGGGAGTCCGTCCGCACCACCGACCCTGCGAGAAGCCATGACCGCGTACTCCGTCACCGCCACCCGCGCCCGCACCGGCGGCCCTCAGGAAGACGGCCCGAAGATCGTCGAGCACGTCATGGGATGGGCCCTCGTCGTGGTCGTCGCGATGCTCGTGACCCAGCTCGGGCTGCTGTGACCTGACCCACGGCCCGGCGTCGGCGCCTGCCATACTGCGGAGGTCCCGCCCCCGCCCGTCGAGACCAGGGTCGACCTTGAACATCAGCCCCCAGCCTGCCGCGCGCCCCAAGGCCCGCGGCACCGAGCGCTCGATGGCGCGCCGTGCCGAACTCATCGCCATCGGGCGGAGGTTGTTCGCCGACATCTCCTACGACGCCCTGTCGATGGACGACATCGCCCGGCAGGCGCACGTCGCCAAGGGGCTGATCTACTACTACTTCCAGTCCAAGCGCGGCTATTACCTGGCCATCATCCAGGACTCGGTCACCGAGCTGGTCACACTGGCGGCGAGCGGTCCCGAGCTGCCCCCGGTCGACCGGGTCCAGCGCACCGTCGACAGCTATCTGCGCTACGCCGAGCACAACCAGGCCGCGTACCGCACGATCGTCAGCGGCGGCGTCGGCTTCGACACCGAAGTGCACGCGCTGCGCGACGGGGTGCGCGAGGCGGTGGTGACGACCATCGCCGAGGGGGCGTACGGCCGTGTCGACATCACCGCGCTGGCGCGGATGGGGCTGCTGGCCTGGATGTGCAGCGTCGAGGGTGCCACGCTCGAATGGATCGACCGTCCCGAACTGCCCCGCGCCACCATGTGCGAGCTGCTCGTGAAGACCCTCGGCGGCGCTCTGCGCGCGATCGAGGAACTCGACCCGGCCCACCCGGCCCCGCAGCCCGCCCGCCGGGGCGCATGACGAAGGGGCGGAGGGTCCGCAGCGGACCTCCGCCCCTTCGCTCCGGGTGTTACTTGATGGCCTTGATCAGCTCACCGTTCGACGTGTCGCCGCTCAGCTCCCAGAAGAACGTGCCGCCCAGACCCTGCTGGTTCTTGTAGTTCATCTTGGTGCCGATGGTGGCCGGGGTGTCGTAGCTCCACCAGTTGCTGCCGCACTTGGCGTACGCCGTGCCGGCCACCGTCCCCGTCGCCGGACACTTGGTCCTGAGGACCTTGTAGTCCTCGATGCCCTGCTCGTACGTACCCGCCGCCGGGCCGGTCGCGGTGCCGCCCGGGGCGGACTGCGTCACACCGGTCCAGCCGCGGCCGTAGAAGCCGATGCCGAGCAGCAGCTTCGAGGCCGGGATGCCGAGGTTCTTGAGCTTCGCGATGGTCGCCGCGCTGTGGTTGTCCGCCTTCGGGATGCCGGAGTACGAGGTCAGCGGTGAGTGCGGAGCGGTCGGACCCGCGGCGTCCCAGGCACCGAAGAAGTCGTACGTCATCGGGTTGTACCAGTCGACGTACCGGGCGGCGCCCGCGTAGTCCGCCGCGTCGATCTTGCCGCCCGGGGTGGCGTCGGCGGTGATCGCCGCGGTGACGAGATTGCGTGGGCCGAACGTGGTGCGCAAGGCCTGCATCAGGTTCTTGAAGGCCGCCTTGCCGCTGGTGTCGCAGGTGGCGCCGCAGGCGTTCGGGTACTCCCAGTCGATGTCGATGCCGTCGAAGACATCGGCCCACTTGGAGTTCTCGACCAGGTCGTAGCAGGACTGGGCGAAGGCGGCCGGGTTCTTCGCGGCCTCGCCGAAGCCGGCCGACCAGGTCCAGCCGCCGAAGGACCACAGGACCTTGAGGTCCGGGTGCTTCTGCTTGAGCTTGCGCAGCTGGTTGAAGTTGCCGCGCAGTGGCTGGTCCCAGGTGTCGGCCTTGCCGTCGACGGACTCGGCGGCGGTGTAGGCCCGGTCGGTGGCGGCGTACCCGTCGCCCATGGCGCACTTGCCGCCGGTGACGTTGCCGAAGGCGTAGTTGATGTGGGTGAGCTTGCCGCCCGACCCGGACGTCTCGATGTTCTTGACGTAGTACTTGCGGTCGTAGGTGCCCCATTCGGTGAAGTACCCGATGACCTTGGAGCCTGCGGCCCTGGTGCCGGGAGCGTCCGTCGTGGCTGCGGCGGCCTTCTGAGCCGAGGTCGCCGCAAAGGCGGAGGTGCCCGCGCCGGCCGGCAGACCGGCGCCGAGTACGGCGCAACAGGCCAAGGACACGATGGCCCGGAAGCGGGAGGGGTGGGGGGTGTGCATCCGGTGTCTCCTCGTGGGGAGAGGTGAACGCCGCGCCCATTGGCATGAACGCGGTGAATCGGTGGAGCGAAACAGTAGGAGGACTAGACCAGTTGGGTCAATGGTGCGGACCAATTTCGCCGTCCCGGCGCGCACCGCCATTTCTTGAAGTAAGCGGTCGTTAACTGGTGACGGGATGCCTCCGATCGGGCATACTCACAGCGCACAGCCGCTGGTCAGCAGCTTCCGAGACCCGGGACTGCGAGCATCGGCCAGGCATCAGAACGACCCGGCGGCGCCGCCCCCACCCATGGGCCCGCCCGCCAGTGCCCGACAGGGAGGAGAGCGTCGCCATGCCCGACCGCGCCCCGCAGCCGGTGGACCGACAACTGCCCACGGAGGAGGCCCGGGACCTGATCTCGCTCGTGCGCGACATCGCGCAGCAGGAGATCACCCCGAAGGCGGCCGAGGAGGAGGACGCCGGCCGCTTCCCGCGCGAGCTGTTCACCCTGCTCTCCCGCTCAGGACTGCTCGGCCTGCCGTACGACTCGGAGTACGGCGGCGGTGACCAGCCCTACGAGGTCTACCTCCAGGTCTTGGAGGAGCTCGCCGCCGCCCGTCTCACCGTCGGTCTCGGCGTCAGCGTCCACTCCCTGGCCTCCTACGCGCTAGCCGCCTACGGCACCAAGGAGCAGCAGGCCGAGCACCTGCCCGCGATGCTCGGCGGCGGCCTGCTCGGCGCCTACTGCCTCTCCGAACCGCACTCCGGCTCGGACGCTGCCGCCCTGCGCACCAAGGCCGTGCGGGACGGTGACGGCTGGGTGATCACCGGCACCAAGGCCTGGATCACGCACGGCGGGATCGCCGACTTCTACACGGTGATGGCGCGCACCGGCGAGGAGGGCCCGCGCGGGATCAGCGCGTTCCTGGTGCCCGGCGACGCCGAAGGGCTGAGCGCCGCCCTGCCGGAGAAGAAGATGGGCATGAAGGGCTCGCCCACCGCGCAGATCCACTTCGACGGCGTCCGCGTCCCGGACGACCGGCGCATCGGCGAGGAGGGGCAGGGCTTCGCGATCGCGCTGTCCTCGCTCGACTCGGGACGGCTCGGCATCTCGGCGTGCGCCATCGGCGTGGCGCAGGCGGCTCTCGACGAGGCACTGGCCTATGCGACCGAGAGGCGCCAGTTCGGCAAGCCGATCGCCGATTTCCAGGGGCTGCGGTTCATGCTCGCCGACATGGCGACGCAGATCGAGGCCGGCCGCGCGCTCTACCTCGCCGCGGCACGGCTGAAGGACGCGGGCCGGCCCTTCGCGCGGCAGGCCGCCATGGCCAAGCTGCACTGCACCGACACGGCGATGCGGGTCACCACCGACGCCGTGCAGATCCTCGGCGGCTACGGCTACACCGCCGACTTCCCGGCCGAGCGCTACATGCGCGAGGCCAAGGTGCTGCAGATCGTGGAGGGCACCAACCAGATCCAGCGGATGGTCATCGCCCGCCATCTCGTGGGCCCAGAGGGACGCTGAACTGGTCGAGGCCTCGCCAGGGGGCCGCGAGCCGCATCCACTCCGGGTCGTGCCGGCCCGGCAGGGTGCGGCCACCCTCGGCCCAGGTCCGCATCAGGTCGCGGTAGATCGGCGGGTCCTGATAACGGGGCGGAGCCGGCCGAACCGATTCTGCGGGCGGTGGGACGTACAGGAGGCGCTGACGCCCGGTCGCTGAGGAGATGGGGGTCATACCAGGGCAACGCGGCAGAGCCCGGACAGGTCACCGGATGGTGGAATCGGCCGTGCGTTCAGTGCCCGCCCGGATCGGCCCGGCTCCGGGCGCAGGGGTCCCGCGCCACGGCGGTCTGCGATGCCGTGGCGCGGGGCAGCTACGGGAGTGGAGCGGGCGGGCGGAGAAGGCCCGCGCTCAGGCCGCGTGGCGGCGCATGACGGGGACCCTGATGGGGCGCGAGCCCGGGCCGCCGACGTGCGAGAAGGGCTGGGTCCGCCAGTCGAGCCCTTGAGGGAGCGTCAACAGCAGGGCGGTGTCCTGCTCCTGAGGTTCCACGGACTCGTCCGCGGGGCGGGCGTCCGCGGCCCTGCGGCCGGTTCCGGCGCAGACCGTGAGCCCGAAGGGGTTCCACGGCGAGGCGCACATCGCGTGCTCCGGCAGAACCTCCTCGTCCGCCAGCAGGGCGATGGGCTGCGCGCAGTCCGGGCAGACGACCCGGAACATCTCGAACGTGTCGTAGGCGTCGAGTTCGTCGTCGAAGGCGTCGGGTTCGACACCCTCCGGCTCGGGCTCGACGACGAGCTGCTGCCGCTTGGGTGCGGTGCGACCAGGGCGCTTAAGACTCTGCATTGGGTTCTCCCCCTAGGGCTGGGCCGTATCAGGCACTGCGGCCTCGACCACAGCAAGCACTTCCCGCGCCCCCTGGGCGGTAATCACGAGAACATTACGGAGACTGTTCGAGGGTTGTGGCGTTCGTCACATGCCCCGCGCAGGTGTCCGCTGCGGTGTGTTTGTCCCCCGGACGGCTGACAGCCGGCTTCCGCCCACATCACGAAGCGGGCATGACCTGGGCCGCTCAGGTATCCCGGGAGATCAGCCGCACTGTAGGTTCTTGCGCCATGGAGGAGCTGGACCGACAGATCGTGCAGCTGCTCGTCAAGGACGGGCGGATGAGCTACACCGACCTGGGCAAGGCCACGGGCCTGTCCACGTCGGCCGTGCATCAGCGGGTGCGGCGGCTGGAGCAGCGGGGTGTCATCCGGGGCTATGCCGCGGTCGTCGACCCGGAGGCCGTGGGGCTGCCGATGACGGCGTTCATCTCGGTGAAACCGTTCGATCCCAGCGCGCCCGACGACATCGCGGACCGGCTGGCCGGCGTGCCGGAGATCGA
Organism: Streptomyces sp. NPDC092370; assembly: GCF_044755265.1. Classification (NCBI taxonomy): domain Bacteria; kingdom Bacillati; phylum Actinomycetota; class Actinomycetes; order Kitasatosporales; family Streptomycetaceae; genus Streptomyces; species Streptomyces sp. NPDC092370. The sequence continues at coordinate 285,910 of NZ_JBIVQO010000009.1, forward strand.
GGCGTGCCACAGCGTCGCGGGGGACGAGAACTACATCCTCAAGGTGCGGGTCGCCACACCGCACGAGCTGGAGGAGCTGCTGGCCCGGCTGCGGTCACTGGCCGGGGTGTCGACCCGGACGACTGTGGTGTTGTCCACGCCCTACGAGGCGCGGCCTCCCAGGATCTGACCGGTCGGTACTGCGGCTGCGGTGCCTGTGTGCCGGACCGCGCCCGCGCGGCGGAGGCGCAGATCGGCATCGTCCCGCGCCCCTTCGCGGGGCGTCGAAGGGCGGCCTGTGAGACTGTCCCCATGAGTGAGTCCCGTGTGCCGCCGAAGACCGTTCTGCTCCGCCGTGGCGAGGTGCACAGCCCCGCCGATCCCTTCGCCACCGCCATGGTTGTGGAGCGGGGACAGATCGCGTGGGTGGGGTCCGAGGGGGCCGCTGACGCCTTTGCCGACGGCGTCGACGAGGTGGTCGACCTCGACGGGGCCCTGGTGACCCCCGCGTTCACCGATGCGCATGTGCACACCACGGCCACCGGGCTCGCCCTGACCGGTCTCGATCTGTCGGGCGCCCCCACCCTCGAAGCCGCCCTCGCCCTCGTGCGGGACTTCGCCGCGGCCCGCCCGGACGACCGCGTGCTGCTCGGGCACGGCTGGGACGCCGCCCGTTGGCCCGGTGGCCGGCCCCCGGCGCGGGCCGAGCTCGACGAGGCCACCGGGCACCGGCCTCTCTACCTCAGCCGGATCGACGTCCACTCGGCGGTGGTGAGCACCGCCCTGCTCGACCTGGTTCCCGAGGTCACCCGCGAGGACGGTCCCCTCACCGCCGGCGCCCATCACGCCGTGCGGGCCGCCGCGTTCGCGGCCGTGACGCCACGGCAGCGCACCGAGGCGCAGCGCGCCGCCCTCGCGCATGCCGTCTCGCTCGGCATCGGCACGGTCCACGAGTGCGCCGGGCCCGAGATCTCCTCCGAGGACGACTTCACCGGCCTGCTGCGCCTCGCCGCAGCGGAACCCGGACCCCGTGTCGTCGGCTACTGGGCCGAACAGGACGTCGCCAAGGCCCGCGAGCTGGGCGCGGCCGGAGCCGCGGGGGACCTGTTCGTCGACGGCGCCCTCGGCTCCCACACCGCCTGCCTGCACCAGCCGTACGCCGACACCGGGGACACCGGCATCGCCTATCTGGACGCCGCCGCGGTCGCGGCGCACGTCATGGCCTGCACCGAGGAGGGCCTGCAGGCCGGTTTCCACGCCATCGGCGACGCGGCCGTGGACGCCGTGGTGGAGGGCGTGCGCGCCGCCGCCGAGAAGCTCGGCCTCGCCCGGATCCGGGCCGCACGCCACCGCGTCGAGCACGCCGAGATGCTCACCCCGGAGAGTGTCGCCGCCTTCGCCGAACTCGGCCTCACCGCTTCGGTGCAGCCCGCCTTCGACGCCCTGTGGGGCGGCGAGGAGGGCATGTACGCGCAGCGCCTGGGCGCCGAACGGGCCCGCGCCCTCAACCCCTTCGCGGCCCTGCTGCGCGCCGGTGTGCCGCTCGCCTTCGGCTCCGACAGCCCGGTCACCCCGCTCGATCCGTGGGGCACGGTCCGGGCCGCCGCCTTCCACCGCACGCCGGAGCACCGCGTCTCCGTGCGCGCCGCGTTCACGGCGCACACGCGCGGCGGCTGGCGAGCCGTCGGGCGGGACGACGCGGGCGTTCTGGTCCCGGGCGCCCCGGCCGACTACGCCGTCTGGCGCACCGGCGAACTCGTCGTCCAGGCCCCGGACGACCGTGTGGCGCGCTGGTCGACGGATCCCCGTTCCGGCACGCCCGGTCTGCCCGACCTGACCCCGGGCCGCGACCTGCCCGTCTGCCTGCGCACCGTGGTGGGCGGACGCACGGTCTTCGTACGGCCGGGCGAGTGATGTACGGGGGTGGCGCGCACGCGGTCGTGCGCCGCGGCCCCGGCGTTCGACCTGCGCATCCTCCGCGCTGACCAGGGCTTTGCCCGAAGATGCGCAGGTCGAACGGCTGTTGACAGGCGGCCGGAGGAGGCCGGTAGGTTCGGCGGAGTCCACCACCGGACGCCCGACCGGGGAACGTCCGAGCACTCGCCGCGGCGCCGCCGGGTCAGGGACGGTGTGCCGCACCGGGGCACCGCCACTGGGAGCCAGGCTCAGGCCGGCGCAGCGCCGAGGGATGTTCCGGCCGGTCGGGGAGGTGTGACCCGGGTGGGGCCCGGGCGCTCAGTAGACAACGGCTTTCGGTCGATCCGCAGCCGGCGGATCCCAGGTCGGCCCGAAGGGCGCCGGGCCCCCATCCGCCGTACGTGAGCACCCGGAAGCGCGTTCCTAACCGCGTCGTGCCGATTCGACACCCCGATTCGAACGCCCTGTCATGTCGGCGCAGGCCGGGCCCACTATGGTGGACGTCTGCGTATGGACATGAAGGGGCAGTGGTGAACGACGGCGACGGAACCCTCGCGGCAGGGGCCCAGGGGAGGAAGTTCGGCCCGCTCGGCACGGCCTTGGTGATCATCCCGACCTACAACGAGGCGGAGAACATCAAGAGCATCGTCGGCCGGGTGCGCAAGGCCGTCCCCGAGGCGCATGTGCTCGTGGCCGACGACAACAGCCCCGACGGCACGGGCAAGCTGGCCGACGAACTGGCCGTCGAGGACGACCACGTCCACGTTCTGCACCGCAAGGGCAAGGAGGGCCTGGGCGCCGCCTACCTCGCGGGCTTCCGCTGGGGCTTGGAGCGGGACTACGGCGTGCTGATCGAGATGGACGCCGACGGCTCCCACCAACCCGAGGAACTGCCCCGTCTGCTCACCGCCCTGAAGAGCGCCGACCTGGTGCTGGGATCGCGCTGGGTGCCCGGCGGCCGGGTGGTGAACTGGCCGAAGTCCCGCGAGGTGATCTCCCGGGGCGGCAGCCTCTACTCCCGGCTGGCGCTCGATCTGCCGCTGCGCGACATCACCGGCGGCTACCGTGCCTTCCGCCGCGAGACACTTCAAGGCCTCGGCCTCGAGGAGGTCGCCTCCCAGGGCTACTGCTTCCAGGTGGACCTCGCCCGCCGCGCGGTCAAGGCCGGCTACCACGTGATCGAGGTGCCCATCACCTTCGTCGAACGGGAACTCGGCGACTCCAAGATGAGCCGCGACATCCTCGTCGAGGCGCTGTGGCGTGTCACGGCCTGGGGCGTGGGGGAGCGGTTCGGCAAGGTCACGGGGCGCGCCGCAAAGCCGTCGAAGCCGTAGCGCCGTCGGGTTCCTTCCCGGGCAGCCGTTCACAGAATCAGCTGATGGTGGCCTTACGCCGCGCTGAGCCGGGGCCAGGCACACTGGGGGCATGACGACTGGCGCTCAGACCCCTCTGTCCCCTGCCCGGCCCAGGCGCTCCCGGCTGCGCACCTTCCTGCCGCTGGGTGTCGCCGTGTGGCTGGTGCTGGAGATCTGGCTGCTCACGATGGTCGCGGGGGCGACCAACGGGCTGGTGGTCCTCCTCGTCCTGCTGGCCGGTCTCGTTCTCGGCTCCGTCGTCATCAAGAGGGCCGGCCGGCGGGCTTTCCGCAAGCTCTCGAAGACGCTGCAACAGCAGCAGGGCGGAGCGATGCCCGAGGCGGCCCGGCCGGGCAGCGAGGGCAACGGCCTGATGATGCTGGGCGGCCTGCTCCTGATGATCCCGGGCCTGGTGTCGGACGCGGTGGGCCTGCTCCTGCTGCTGCCGCCGGTCCAGAAGGCCGTGAGCCGCTCCGCCGAGCGCACCTTCGAGCGCAAGCTCCGGCAGGCCCGCCCGGGCACCCTGGGCGGCGCGTTCCAGCAGGCACGTATGCGCCAACCCGACGGCAAGGTCGTCCAGGGCGAGGTCATCAGGGACGAGCCGGAGGACGCCCCGCGGCCGCCGCTGACGCACTGAGCCGTGCCGTCCCGGGCCCAGCCGGTCCGGCATCGGGCCCGGGCACGCAGAAGACCGCGGGCGCCGTACATCTCGTACGGCGCCCGCGGTCTTACTGATGTGCTGTTTACTTCGGCCAGACCCTGGAGGGGCTATGCCGACTTGCGGCTGTCTCGGGGATGAACAGCGATGTTCATCGCACCGGAGCGCAGAACCGCCAAGCGCTCCTCGAGGACCTCTTCGAGTTCCTCACGGGTGCGCCGCTCCATCAGCATGTCCCAATGCGTACGCGCGGGCTTGCCCTTCTTTTCTTCAGGGACATCGCCGTCCACGAGGAGTGCCTGGGCCCCACAGACCTTGCACTCCCACTCCGGCGGGATCTCCGCCTCGACCGAGAAGGGCATCTCGAAGCGGTGCCCCTTCTCGCATGCGTACTCCACGGCCTGGCGCGGGGCCAGGTCGATGCCGCGGTCCGTCTCGTAGCTGGTCACCACGAGGCGCGTGCCGCGAAGAGCTCGCTCACTCATGAATCGTGCCTCCCGGGCTTGTCGCCCACAGGACAGGTGTCGCTGTCGTCGTCATCCGGTCAACGTCCGGTCGGCGGTAAAGATTCCCGTTCCGAGTCCCGTTCCGGGTCATGCGTCGCCGTCGTAGCCGCCCTTGTTGTACCCACCAGCGCCCGGTTTGTCACATCTGATAACAGATATAACCCAGCGTTTCGGCATCTTTGACGCGCAGTAACGGTCCGCCTGGCAGGCCAAACGCGTACACTACAGCCCTTTCGCCTTGAGTGCTAAATCCTTTCGGGGACCGGGTTCCCCGCCTCGGTGATCGCACGCCGAACCGGAACCCGTGCGAGCAGCCCGAACCCGAGGACGAAGAACGCCACCAACGAGATGATCGCGTCCCGGTAGCTTCCGGTCAGCTGGTAGGTGACCCCGAACAGCAGCGGTCCCAGCCAGCTCATGCCGCGGTCGCTCACCTCGTACGCCGCGAAGTATTCGGCCTCCTTGCCGGCCGGGACCAGATGGGAGAACAAGGATCGGGACAGCGCCTGGCTGCCGCCGAGGACCAGGCCGATCCCGGCGGCCAGGACGAAGAACCACCCCGGCGCCCCGGCCGGCAGGAAGTACCCGGCCGCCAGCGTCACCGTCCACGCGACCAGCGAGCCGAGGATCGTGCGTTTGGCCCCGTACACCCGGGCCAGCCGGCCCATGGTCAGCGCGCCCGCCACCGCCAGCACCTGCACCAGCAGGACCGCGCCGATGAGTGTGGACTGACCGAGGCCCAGTTCCTCGGAACCGTAGACCGAGGCCTGGGAGATCACCGTCTGGATGCCGTCGTTGTAGACCAGGTACGCGAGCAGGAAGGCCAGGGTCAGCGGGTGGCGGCGCATGTCGCGGACGGTCGCCGCGAGCTGCCGAAAGCCGGGGAGGGCCGCCTCCCGGACGGCGGTCCTGCGATCGCGCAGCCGCCGCAGCGGGACGAGGGCGAACGCGCCCCACCACAGCCCGGCCGACGCCAGGCAGATGCGGACGGCCGCGCTCTCGGAGAGCCCGAAGCCTTCGTGGCCGGTGTAGAGGACCAGGTTGGCGACCAGAACCAGCGAGCCGGCGGCGTAACCGAAGGCCCAGCCGCGGGAGGAGACCGCGTCCCGCCGCTCGGGCGGCGCGATCTGCGGCAGGTAGGAGTTGTAGAGCATCATCGCCACCGACTGTGCGGCGTTCGCCACGATCAGGAGGACGCCGCCGAGCAGGTAGCGGTCACCGTCCAGGAAGAACATGGCCGTCGTCGCCGTGGCGCCGGTGTAGGCGGCGGCCGCGAGGAGGGGCTTCTTGCGGCCGGTGCGGTCGGCCGCCGCACCCACCAGGGGCAGCACCAGCACGGCCACGATCACCGACAAGGACACCGAGTAGGCGAAGAAGGACCCGGCCCGCACCGGTACGCCGAGGGGGTGGACGTACCCGTCGGCGTCGGCCGCCGACTTGGCGACCGAGGTGAGATAGGGGCCGAGGAACACGGTGAGCACGCTCGTCGAATAGACGGAGCAGGCCCAGTCGTAGACGTACCAGCCGCGCTGCTCGCGCCTCAGCGCCGCGGCGCCGTCGGCCGGTGGTGTCCGCACGGTGTCGTGGCCCACCCGTGCCCTCGCTTCCCCGCGAACGCGTGGAGAGGACGGACCGGGGTCTCAGACCCAGACGCCGCGGTCCTCCATGACCTCGCGCAACGTGTCGATGTGATCGGTCATGATGCCATCCACGCCCAGGTCCAGAAGCCGGTGCATGCTCTCGGCGTCGTTGACCGTCCACACGTGGACGTGGAGCCCTCGCGCATGGGCGGCGTGCAGGAAGCGCCCGTCCACGACCTGGATGCCGGACTGGATCTCGGGGACCTGCGCGGCCACCGCCGAGCGGCGCACCGCCGCCGGCAGCCCCCAGGAGCGCAGCCGCAGACTGAGCACACCCCGGGTGCCGTACGACGTGGCCAGGCGCGGGCCGGCCAGCCGCTGGGCACGCACCACACGAGCCTCGGAGAACGAGCCGAGGCAGATCCGGTCCCAGGAGTCAGTCCGCCCGACCAGGTCCAGGAAGGGCAGCAGGGCGGCCTCCGCCTTGACGTCGACGTTCCAGCGCACGTCGGGGAAGGTCTCCAGGAGCTCCTCGAAGAGGGGGAGCGGTTCCTCGCCCGCCACGCGCGCCTGCCGCACCACTTGCCACGGCAGGTCGGCGATCCGGCCCGTCCCGTCCGTCACCCGGTCCAGCGTCGCGTCGTGGAAGGCGACGAGCTTGCCGTCCCGGGTGGTGTGGACGTCGGTCTCGATGTACCGGTAGCCGGCCTCCACGGCACACCGGATCTGCCGCACGGTGTTCTCCAGGCCGTCCGCAGCCCCGCCCCGGTGGGCGAAGGCGATCGGGCCGGGATGGCCGAGGTAGGGGTGGCGTATCCGCGGGGTCACGGACGCAGTATCGCCCCTCGGGGTTGAGCGATGGCAACGGCCGTGCTGTCACCGGATGCCGGGGGGACGGCGAACACGCGCAGGAACACCTGCGCGAGCGGGCCGATCGCCAGGGCGTACAGAAGGGTGCCGATCCCGACGGTGCCGCCCAAGGCGAAGCCGGTCGCCACGACCGTGAGCTCGATGCCCGTGCGCACCAGACGGATCGAGACGCCCGTGAGCTGATGCAGTCCGGTCATGAGACCGTCGCGCGGGCCCGGCCCGAACCGGGCCGCGATGTACAGGCCGGTCGCCGCCCCGTTCAGGACGATCCCCCCCACCAGCAGTGTGATGCGCGGCGTCAGACCGTGCGCGTCGGGCACCAGGACCAGCGTCGTGTCCATCGCCAGGCCGATGACCAGCACATTGGAGATCGTGCCGAGGCCCGGTCGCTGGCGCAGCGGAATCCACGCGAGCAGCACCGCGGCGCCCACCAGCGTCAGCACGACGCCGATCGGCAGGCCGGTCCGCTCGGCCAGGCCCTGGTGCAGCACGTTCCACGGCTCCAGCCCGAGACCCGAGCGGACGAGCAGGGCCGAGCTCGCTCCGTACAGCGCGAGACCGGCGTAGAGCTGGACGAGCCGCCGGGCCAGACGTCCCCGCGTGAACATGATGTGCCCCCCTGTGGTGGTAGTGGACTGCTGTATGACACCCTGTGGCTTGGATGGAGAGGCCATCCATGGCCAATCCGGGGAAGGTGGACTGATTTCGATGGCGGAGTGGACCTCGGCTGTGGGGGCGGCGCAACTCGCCCGGCTCCTCAGCTCCCAGCAGGACCGACCGGCTGGACCCGGTACGCGCCGGCCGCCGGCCTATCGCGCGCTCGCCGACGGCATCCGCCTGCTGGTGCTCGAAGGACGGGTCCCGGTGGCCGCCCGGCTGCCCGCTGAGCGCGAACTCGCACTCTCCCTGTCCGTCAGCCGCACGACGGTCGCCGCCGCCTACGAGGCGCTGCGCAGTGAGGGGTTCCTCGAGTCCCGGCGCGGCGCGGGCAGCTGGACCGCGGTGCCGGCCGGGAACCCGCTGCCCGCGCGAGGGCTCGAGCCCCTGCCGCCGGAGGCCCTCGGCTCGATGATCGACCTGGGCTGCGCCGCCCTGCCGGCTCCCGAGCCCTGGCTCACCCGGGCCGTCCAGGGCGCCCTGGAGGAACTGCCGCCCTACGCGCACACGCACGGCGACTATCCCGCAGGGCTGCCCGCGTTGCGGGCGATGATCGCCGAGCGGTACACCGCGCGGGGGATTCCCACCATGCCCGAGCAGATCATGGTGACGACCGGGGCGATGGGCGCGATCGACGCCATCTGCCATCTGTTCGCCGGGCGGGGCGAGCGCATCGCCGTCGAGTCGCCCTCGTACGCCAACATCCTCCAGCTGATGCGGGAGGCCGGGGCCCGGCTCGTGCCCGTCGCCATGGCGGAGGGGCTCACCGGCTGGGACATGGACCGCTGGCGGCAGGTCCTGCGCGACGCCGCGCCCCGCATCGCCTACGTCGTCGCCGACTTCCACAACCCCACCGGGGCGCTCGCGGACGAGGACCAGCGTCGGCGGCTGGTGGACGCGGCGCGGTCCGCGGGGACCGTGCTGATCGCCGACGAGACGATGAGCGAGCTGTGGTTCGACGCGGAGCTACGGATGCCGCGGCCGGTGTGCGCGTTCGACCCGGCCGGGTCCACGGTGATCACGGTGGGGTCGGCGAGCAAGGCCTTCTGGGCCGGTATGCGGATCGGCTGGGTGCGGGCCGCGCCGGACGTGATCCGCAGTCTGATCGCCGCGCGGGCGTATGCCGACCTCGGTACCCCGGTGCTGGAACAGCTGGCGGTGAACTGGCTGTTCGGGACCGGGGGCTGGGAGCAGGCCGTGGAGGTGCGGCGGGAGCAGGCCCGGGCGAACCGGGACGAGCTGGTCGCCGCGGTGCGGCGGGAGCTGCCCGACTGGGAGTTCGAGGTGCCTCAGGGCGGGCTGACGCTCTGGGTGCGCACGGGAGGGCTGTCCGGTTCGCGGCTGGCCGAGGCGGGGGAGCGTGTCGGGGTGCGGGTGCCGTCGGGGCCGCGTTTCGGGGTGGACGGGGCGTTCGAGGGGTATGTGCGGTTGCCGTTCACCGTCGGGGGCGCGGTGGCCGAGGAGGCGGCCGTGCGGTTGGCCGCGGCCGCGGGACTGGTGGAGAGCGGAGCCGTCGGGAGCGCGGAGGCGCCGCGCACGTTCGTCGCCTAGGTCGGGGCGGATCGCCCGTGGCCTGGCGGGCTACGAGTGATCCGCTTCCGAGGGTTTCGTCAGGACCGGCGCCGGATGCGGCAGGGGGTCCTGACCGAGGACCGGTACCGGGCCGGGTTTCGCTTCCGGAGCCACGGGCCCTACGGCCACCGGCACCCGCTCCGGTTCGCCGGCCACCGGCACTCGCTCCGGTTCGCCGGACGCCGGCACTCGCTCCGGTTCGCCGGACGTCGTCACCGGCTCCGATTCCCCTGCCGTCGGTACCGGCTCCGGTTCGCCCGCCGACTGGTCCTGCTCCGGGATCGTCTCCCCGTCCGCCGGGGCCGTCCGGGGTGGGAGGAGGTCCAGGACCGCCTGGCACAGGGCGTCGGGCGTCGCGTCGTCGTAGGGGTTCGGGGTGGCGGGAACCTGCAGGCGGTGGACCGGGCCCATGCCCAGGCGGGCGTACCCGCGGCCGGGCGGGAGCTGGTCGATGGGGGTGGTGTGCGGGGGCGCGCCCAGCCCCGACTCGAGCTGGTCCGTCGTCGCCGGGCCCAGGACCACGCGGGCGCGGGTGTGCCGGCGCACCGGGTCGCTGAGGGCGTCCATGCTGTCCAGTTGGTCGGCCACGACGACCGTCACGTTCGCCGGGCGACCGTGACGGAGGGGGACCTGGAGGAGCGACTGCGGATCCTTGCGGCCGTCCGCGGCGGCCAGATGGGTGAACGCCGTGGGCCGGTCGAGGAGGATCCACAGCGGGCGCTTGGTGTCGTCCGGCGGCGGGTGCCCCGCCTGGTGGGCGCGGTTGGCGGACGTGAGGCGGCGCTCCGTCTCGGTCGCCGCCCACTCCAGGCTGGCCGTGACCCCGGCGAGCCCGGCCTCGACGGCCAGGACGCCGTCCCGGCCGGTGAGGCAGGCGTACTCACCGGTGCCGCCGCCGTCGATGATCACCACATCGCCGTGCCGCAGGGCCTGCAGGGCGATGGATCGCAGCAGGGTGGAGGTGCCGCTTCCCGGCTGGCCGAGTGCCAGCAGGTGCGGCTCGGTGGAGCGCGGGCCCGTGCGCCAGATGACCGGCGGCACGTCGCGGCGGCGTTCCCCGTGGGTGAGGGGCAGGGTGCGCTGGACCCGGGTGGGGTCGGTGAAGCCCAGGACCGTCTCGCCGGGGGTGGTGACGAAACGCTGGGCGGCGATGTCGACGGGCAGCGGCAGGAGGACGCCGACCGTCAACTGATTGCCCTCCTCGTCCCACGTGAAGTGGTATTCGCGGCCCCGGCCCGACTTGGCCGCCAGGACGTGCTCGATGCGGGCGCGGGCCTCGGCCTCGCCGTCGGTGAAGTACGCCGGGTAGCGCACCACCAGCTGCGAGATCCGGCCGTCGCCGTCGAACGCGTAGGTGGGGAAGGCCTTGTCCCACGCGCCGCCGTGGGAGTACAGCGGCTCGGGGTCCTCGGCGGCGGAGAAGTACGGCACGAGCGCCTCGTACAGCGACTTCAGCCGCTGGCTCTGCGACTCGTCGGGCCCGTCGGACGCCGAAGCGGCCCGGTCCCGGCCCTGCCAGGCCGCCGCCGCCATCAGGGTGATGCCGGCGAGCAGCGGCCCGTAAGGCACCAGCGCCACCACCAGGACCACGGAGGCCACCAGGAACAGCAGCGCCCCTCGTCGCTCCTTGGGTGTCTCGGTCCATCTGCGCCGTCCGGCCGCTGCCAGCCGGCGCAGACCCCGCATGATCGTGATCAGCGGGTGGAGGACGTCGGTGGCGCCGTCGGCGGCCGTCCGGGCCAGCTCCCGGCTCCGGGCGAGCTGCGCGCTGCCGCTGCTCAGAATGCGGGGGAGGGGGCGCCGGGCCACTACTGCCTCCAGTGAGTGCGTACGGGCGGGATGCGCACGGGGAACCGGGCCGTCAGAACTTGATTCCGCCGAGGAGGCTCGCCAGGCTCTCGCCGCCCGCCTTGATGCTCGGGGCGATGGCCGTGCTCGCCAGATAGAAGCCGAACAGCATGGCGACCACGGCATGCGACGCCTTCAGTCCGTCCTTGCGGAAGAAGATGAAGACGACGATGCCGAGCAGGACCACGCCTGAGATGGAGAGGATCATTTGAGTTCTCCTGGTTCGCGGGGACAGTCACCATGAGTACTTCCAGGCTCACAGGATGTATCCATACGATAAAAGGTGCAACTGGGTGAAATTCGTACTATTTCCCCTGTGCGGTGGAGTGGCCCCGCGCCCGGTGGAGCCGGGCTGTTGCGCTTGTCCGGGTCTGTGCTGATCTTTACCTCGGGCACATCGGGTCATGTGCCGCGCGAGCCAGTACCCTGGCGATTCACTCGTACGGCTGCGCCCCCGCAGGCGTACACCCTGAGCAGACGCGTGATGGAGAGGCGGTCCGGCCGATGACCGAAGTCCCCGACCCCGAGGTCGTGGAGCTGGCGACCAGGATCTTCGATCTGGCCCGGCGGGGACAGACCGAGGCCCTCGTGGCGTACGTCGACGCCGGTGTTCCGGCCAACCTCACCAACGACCGCGGCGACTCGCTCGTGATGCTCGCCGCCTATCACGGCCACTCCGACGCGGTGCGGGCGCTGCTGGAACGCGGTGCCGAGGCCGACCGGATCAACGACCGAGGCCAGACCCCGCTCGCCGGAGCGGTCTTCAAGGGCGAGACGGACGTGATCAAGGTCCTTCTGGAAGGCGGAGCCGACCCGTCCTCCGGCACGCCCTCTGCGGTCGACACCGCCCGGATGTTCGGGCGGACCGAATTGCTCGAACTCTTCGGCGAGCACTGAGCCGACCGACCTGACCAGGCACGACACGGAAAACGGGGGAGGCGGTACAAGGCCGCCGAAATTTCGGTCGCGGTGGACGAGAGTGCCGAGTCATCATGACGACGTGGTTCACGGACGTGATGGTTGGGCAGAGGTTGCCGCACCGCGCGGGCCGTGACGCGGTCCGCAAGGACCACCGACGAGAGGCAGAGGAAGATGGTCTACAGCAAGCAGGAAACGGCGGGCACTCCGACGTGTTGTCGCGCGGCCAGGTAGTTCACGTCCCCGGTTGCGTCGACGCTTGATGTGAGGCTGTTTCCCATGTTCGATCCGGTCATAGCGCCCAGCGGTACGCTGCTCGGCCTGCTCCAGCGGGGCCGCGGTGACGGCACGCTGCACGCGCTCACCGCCCCGCGCCCCGAGGCGCTGGCGGCGCTGAACCACTGTGTGCTGCGCGATCCCCGCCACGACTGGCAGGTGGAGAACCGCTCCCTCTACTACGCCCGCCTCTACCTCGACCTGAACGGCGAGCTGGACGAGGTCGAGGCCCATCTCTTCTGCGCCGAGGACGTCCTCGACACCGACGAGTCCCGCACCGGGCTCGCCCTGGCCGTCCTCGGGCACCTCGCCTCCTACGGCAGGCGGGACGCCCTCGAACTGCTGCGCAGGTACGCCGCCCACGGCTCCAACTGGGCCTGGGCCCTCGACGAACTGGCCCTCAGGGACGACGACGCGGGTCTGCGCGCCCTCGCCGCACCCGTCCTCGCCCGGTTCCCGGCCGATCCGGAGGGTGACGCCGAGCTGGCCGCCACCGTCCGGGACGCCTTCGAACCCCGGCCCTGGCGCCTGTGGGCAGAGGATCCGCGCGAATCCGTCGCCACGCGCGTGCGCGCAGCCCACGAAACCGGCAGCTTCGACCGCTGGCAGCGGCAGATGCGGCCGTCCGGCCCCCGGCCGGGCTGGAGCGTGCAGGCCGTCTTCGAGTGGGCCCAGCAAGGCATCGAGCGGGGTGCCGCCCTCCATGTGCCGGCCGCCCGCTGTCTCACCGCCGTGGCAGGGCCCGAGGACCGGGCCGAGATCGTCCGGGCGGCGAAGGACGGCACCGACGGAGCCCGGTGCACGGCCCTCAGGTACCTCGCCGACGGCAACGATCCCGAGGCCCTCGATCTGATCGAGGGCGCCGTGGCCACCGGCTCGACGCTCGTCGTGGACGCCGCCGTCGACGCCTTCGAACGCATGCGCTCACTGGCGGCCGTGGACCGGGCGCGCGGCTGGGCCCGGCGGCCGGAGGTGCTGGGCGCCGCAGCCGGACGCCTCCTCGCCTGCCGCGGCGGGGCCCAGGACCGCGACCTGGTCCTCGCGGCGCTACGGGAGGCCGTACGGGGCGAAGGCCCCGACGCGCCGACCCTGTGGACCCTCGTGGACGGCACCGGACGGCTCGGCATCGCCTGTGCCGCACCCGTCCTGCGCCATGTGTACCGCGAGACGGCCTCCTCCCATCTGCGCGGCCGCGCCGCCCGGGCCCTCGCCGCCACCGACCCTTCCTTCCCCACCGGCTTCGCCGTCGAATGCCTGTGGGACTGCGAGGAGACCACCCGGGAGATCGCCGCCCGGCACGCCGAGACCGGAGACACCCGCGTCGTCGAGCGACTGCGCCGGCTCGCCGCCGACCCGGCCGAGGAGGCCGAGGTCCAGACGGCCGTCCGCAGCCGCATCGGTCCTGAGGAAACCGCTGTGTGACCCCCCTCCCCGACGGGACGCCGGGGCGGATTCGCGCCTCCAGGGTGAACACGGGACGACGCGCGGGTCAGGAGCGCATGGACACGACCTGACCTGCGCGGGTGTACCTCAGAACGCTCATGGGACGTTCCACGTGAGGAAAGATCCACGTTGACGCGGCCACGTCCGGCACGGCGACAACACCGGTATGCGTGTCGTCATCGTGACCGAATCCTTTCCCCCCGATGTGAACGGCGTGGCCCACTGCGCGCTCCAGACCGCCCGGCACCTCGTCGATCGCGGTCACGCCCCCGTCGTCGTCGCCCCGGCTCCCGCGCCCGGCGACAAGCCCGACGCCTGCGCGCCGTGCCCCGTCGTCCACGTCCCCTCCCTCCCGCTCCCCGGCTACCCCCAGGTCCGTGTCGCCCTCCCCAGCCGCCGCCTGGCCGCCACCCTCATCGAGCACCGTGCCGAGGTCGTCCACCTCGCCAGCCCCTTCGTCCTCGGCGTGCGCGGCATGGCCGCCGCCGCCCGCCTCGGCATCCCCGCCGTCGCCGTGTACCAGACCGACCTGGCCGGCTACGCCCGTACGTACATGGGGGCCGGAGAGGCCGCCGCCTGGCGGCGCATCCGCTCCGTCCACGGCGCCGCCGACCTCACCCTGGCCCCGTCCGGCGCGGCCCTGCGCGATCTGGAGACCCACGGAGTCCACCGGGTCAGGCTGTGGCCGCGCGGCGTGGACACCGAACGGTTCCGGCCCGACCGGCGCGACGAGGTCCTGCGCCGCGAACTCGCCCCGAACGGCGAACTGATCGTCGGCTACGTCGGCCGGCTCGCCCCGGAGAAGCAGGTCGAACTCCTCGCCGGTGCCTGCGGCCTGGAGGGCGTCCGGGTCGTGATCGTCGGCGACGGCCCCAGCCGGCCCGGCCTGGAGCAGGTGCTGCCCGGCGCGGTCTTCCTCGGCCGGCGCACCGGTGACGACCTCGCCCGGATCTTCGCCTCGTTGGACGTCTTCGCCCACACGGGCCCGTTCGAGACCTTCTGCCAGACGGTCCAGGAGGCCATGGCCAGCGGCCTGCCCGTGGTGGCGCCCGCCGCGGGCGGACCGCTGGACCTGGTCGCCCACGGGCGCACCGGCCTGCTGGTACCGCCGCGCGACGCGACCGCCGTACGGGGCGCGGTGCGGTCCCTGGCCGCCGACGCCGGACTACGGGCCGCCTTCGGCGCCGCCGGACGCGCCATGGTCGAGGGCCGCACCTGGGCGGCCGTCGGCGACCAGCTGATCGGGCACTATGCGCACGTGCTCGCCGGGCGCCGGACGGCGGTGGCGGCATGAGCGCCTCCCGCTCGGGCGACAGCGGCCGTCGGCCGCTGCGGATCGTCCGGCTCGCCAACTTCGTCGCGCCCTCCTCCGGCGGGCTGCGCACCGCGCTGCGCGAGCTCGGCAAGGGCTTCAAGGCGGCGGGACACGAACCCGTCCTCGTGGTCCCCGGCGAACGGATGAGCGACCGCGAGACCGAGCAGGGAAGGGTGATCACCCTCCCGGGGCCCCTGCTGCCCGGCACCGGCGGCTACCGCGTCCTCACCGACAAACGGAGGGTGGCCCGGCTCCTGGAGGAACTCGCGCCGGACCGGCTGGAGGTGTCCGACCGGACGACCCTGCGGTGGACCGGCAAGTGGGCGCGGCGCGCCCGCGTTCCGGCCGTGATGGTCTCGCACGAGACGGCCGACGGGGTGCTGCGCACCTGGGGCCTGCCCGAGGGCGCCGCCCGGCGAGCCGCCGACGCCCTCAATGTCCGTACGGCCCACACCTACTCGCGCGTGGTGTGCACCACCGAGTTCGCCGAGCGGGAATTCGTGCGGATCGGTGCCCGCAACGTCGTCCGGGCCCCGCTCGGCGTCGATCTGGCGCGGCGGCACCCGGCGCTGCGCGACCCCGGGGTACGGGCCCGGTACGCGCGTGAGGACGAGACGCTGCTTGTGATGTGCTCGCGGCTGTCCGTGGAGAAGCGGCCCGGAACGGCGCTGGACACCCTGGCGGCGCTGCGGCGGCGTGGTCGCCGGGCCGTGCTGGTGGTGGCCGGGGACGGCCCCTTGCGCGCCCGCCTCGAACAGCGGGTGCGCGAGAGCGGCCTGCCGGTCACCTTCCTCGGGCACGTCTTCGACCGCGGGCTGCTGGGCGCGCTCCAGGCGTCCGCCGACCTCGCCCTGGCACCCGGGCCCGCCGAGACCTTCGGGCTCGCCGCACTGGAGGCCATGGCCTGCGGCACGCCCGTGGTGGCGAGCGCGTCGTCCGCGCTGCCCGAGGTGATCGGCTCCGCCGGAGCCGTCGCGGCGGACCACGGTGAGGCCTTCGCGGACGGCGTGGACCTCCTGCTGGAACGCCTGGAGGCGGACCGGCGCGAGGCGGCACGCGCGCGTGCGGAGTGCTTCGGGTGGAACGCGGCGGTCGACGCGTTCCTCGCCGCGCACGACGCGGCCGTCCCCGTGCGCCCGGCACTGCCCTCCGCGCCCGGGGGCGTGGTGCAGGCGGACGCGGCCTGATTCTGACGCCGCCTGTCCCGCGAACCCGCGTACCGGCCTCAGCGGCGGCGCACGGCCACGAAGCGGACCGGTGTCCCGGGGACCGCCTGAGCGACGGCAGGGAGGTCGGTGGCACGGACCACGGCGATCACCGGGTAGCCCCCGGTCGTCGGGTGGTCGGCCAGGAACACCACCGGCCGGCCGTCCGGCGGGACCTGTACGGCACCCAGCACCATGCCCTCGCTGGGGAGTTCGCCCGGCCGGGCCCGCTCCAGGGCCGGTCCCTCGGTGCGCAGCCCGATGCGGTTGCTCGCGGAGGACACCCGGTAGGAGCGGGAGCCGAAGGTGCGTACGGCCTGCGGTGTGAACCAACCGTCGCGCGGGCCGAGTGTCACCCGCAGCACCAGCTCGGCCGGTGGCGCCGGCTGCGGGGCGACGTCCACGCGCGCGTGCCCGCCCGCCGGCCGGCCCAGGGGCAGCACCGCGCCGTCCGCGAGCGGGGGCGGGCCGAGCCCCGACAGCAGGTCCGTCGACCGGCTGCCGAGCACCGGCTCGACCGCGATGCCACCGGAGATCCCCACGTAGGCGCGTACGCCCGAGACCGCGGGTCCGACGTCCAGCAGCGCCCCGGCGGGTACACACACCGGTGCGCACCAGGCGACGGGCCGCCCGTCCACGGTGACCCGGCAGGGCGCGCCCGCGACCGCCACGGTGACGGTCGAACGGGGTCGGACGGCACAGCCGTCGAGGGTCGTCTCCAGCACGGCCGCCTCGGGCGGATTGCCGACGAGCCGGTTGACGAGGTCGGCGGCGGGCCGGTCCAGGGCCCCGGAGCGGGGCACACCCAGGTGGGCGTGGCCCGGGCGGCCCGCGTCCTGCACGGTGGTCAGGGCCCCGGCTCGGACCACGGCGAGCGCCCGGTCCGTCATGATCCCGCCTCGGGGACGAACCGCACCCGCGTACCCGGCGACAGCAGCGCCGCCGGCACGCGCGTGTGATCCCACAGCACGACGTCCGTGCTGCCGATCAGCTGCCAGCCGCCGGGCGACGAGCGCGGGTACACGCCCGTGTACGGGCCCGCCAGGGCGACCGACCCCGCCGGGACGGCCGTCCGCGGGGTGGCCCGGCGCGGGACGTCGTAGCGCGGCGGCAGCCCGGTGAGGTAGCCGAATCCGGGCGCGAAGCCGCAGAAGGCGACCCGGAACTCGGTGTCCGCGTGGAGGCGGGCGACCTCCGGCACCGGCACGCCCCAGTGCGCGGCGACGTCGGCCAGGTCCGGGCCGTCGTAGCGCACCGGGATCTCGACGACCGCGTGTGCGCGTGAGGGAGGGGGCGGCAGCTCGGCGGCGGTCAGTTCGGCGGCCAGCCGGGCGGGGGCGTCGAGGCCGTCGATAAGGACCGTGCGGGCCGCCGGCACGATCTCGCGGGCCGGGAGCGAGCCCTCCACGCGGCGTCGCAGCAGCTCGGCGTGCAGGGCCTCGGCCTCGTCGCCCGAGGAGACCTCGACGAGCAGGGCGTCGTCGCCGACGGGCAGCACCCTCATACGAAGGCCTCCACCCGGACGCCCGAGGCCTCCAGCCGTTCCCGCACGCGGCGCGCCAGCTCCACCGCGCCCGGGGTGTCGCCGTGCAGGCACAGGGAGCGCGCGCGTACCTCGATGCGCGTCCCCGAGAGGGAGACGACCTCGCCGGAGCGGGCCAGGCCCAGGGAGCGTTCCACCACGGCGTCCGGGTCGGTGATCACGGCACCTTCCCGGGTGCGCGGCACCAGGGTGCCCTCATCGGTGTACGCCCGGTCCGCGAAGGCCTCGGTGACGACCGGCAGTCCGGCCTTCCCGGCCAGCTCCAGCAGGCGCGAGCCGGGCAGGCCGAGGACGGGCAGGGCGGCGTCGGCCAGGAGCACGCCGTCGACGACCGCGGCGGCCTGTTCCGCGTCGCCCACGACCCGGTTGTAGAGCGCGCCGTGCGGTTTGACGTAGGCCACGCGGGCGCCCGCCGCGCGTGCGAACACCTCCAGGGCGCCGATCTGGTACGCGACCTCGGCCGCCAGCTCGGCGGGCGGCACGTCCATCGCGCGCCGCCCGAAGCCGGCCAGGTCCCGGTAGGAGACCTGCGCGCCGATCCGGACCCCCCGCTCGGCCGCCAGCGCACACACCCGGCGCATGGTGACCGCGTCCCCGGCGTGGAAGCCGCAGGCCACGTTGGCGCTGGTGACGACGGACAGCAGTCGTTCGTCGTCGGTGAGCCGCCAGCGGCCGAAGCCCTCGCCGAGGTCGGCGTTCAGGTCGATGCAGGCCATGTCTCCAGTGTCTCCTGTCAGGCCACGCGGTACTGCTCGTCGCGGGCGTCGGTGAGGAACATCTGCCCCGGGGCGTGCGTGAGGGCGAACGGCGGGCGCGAGGCCATGACCGCCGCCTGCGGGGTCACCCCGCACGCCCAGAACACCGGGATGTCGTCCGGTTCGGCGTCCACCGGGTCGCCGAAGTCGGGGCGGCCGAGATCGCCGATGCCGAGCCCGGCGGGGTCACCGCAGTACACGGGGCTGCCGTGCACCGCCGGCAGCAGGCTGCTCTCCCGGATCGCCGCCGCCAGATGCGGGGGCGGCACCGGCCGCATCGACACCACCAGCGGCCCGTGCAGCCGCCCCGCCGGACGGCACTGCCGGCTCGTCACGTACATCGGGACGTTGCGGCCCTGCTCGACGTGGCGGATGGGCACGCCCGCCTCGCCCAGTGCCCACTCGAAGGTGAAGCTGCACCCGATCAGGAACGACACCAGGTCGTTCCGCCAGTACGCGCGCACGTCGGTCGGCTCGTCCACGAGCTCACCGTCCCGCCACACCCGGTAGCGCGGCACGTCCGTGCGCAGGTCCGCGCCGTCGGCGAGCACGGTCGTCCAGGACCCGGCGTCGGTGACGTCCAGGACCGGGCAGGGCTTGGGGTTGCGCTGGCAGAACAGCAGCATGTCGTAGGCCCAGTCGGCGGGCACCGAGATCAGGTTGACCTGGGTGTGGCCCGTCGCGACCCCCGCCGTGGGGCCCGTCAGGCCTTGACGGAAGCGGGCCCGGGCCGTCGCGGGGCTCCACGCGCGCGCGTGCTCGTCGACGAGGAGCAGGGGTCGGTCCTCGGTGCTCGTGCGGTTCACGCGAGTTCCTTCCCACGGGTCTCCGGCAGCCCGAGCAGCGCCAGGGCCGCGATGCCGTAGCCGATCGCGCCGAAGACCAGCGCGCCGCCGACCCCCCAGCTGTCGGCCAGGAACCCGACCATGGTCGGGAACACGGCGCCCACCGCGCGGCCGGTGTTGTACGTGAAGCCCTGTCCCGTCCCGCGCACCGCCGTCGGGTACAGCTCGCTCAGGTAGGACCCGAAGCCGCTGAAGATGGCCGACATGCAGAACCCGAGCGGGAAACCGAGCACCAGGAGCAGGGTGTTGGCGCCGCTCGGGATGTTCGCGTACGCCAGGATGCAGAGCGCCGACAGCAGGGCGAAGAGCCAGATGTTGCGCCGCCGGCCCAGCTTGTCGGTGAGGTAGCCGCCGGTCAGGTAGCCGATGAAGGCACCCGATATGAGGAACGTCAGATAACCGCCGGTGCCGACGACCGAGAGGTCGCGCTCGGTCTTCAGATACGTCGGCACCCAGGTGGCCAGCGTGTAGTAACCGCCCTGGACACCGGTGGACAGCAGCCCCGCGAAGATCGTGACCCGCAGCAGGCCCGGCTTGAAGATCGCCGTGAACGAGCCCTTCTGCGCGCTCTGTTCGCGCGCAGCGGCCGCCTCGGGTGCGTCGTGCACACTGCGCCGCAGCCAGACGACGAGCAGCGCGGGCAGTGCCCCGGTCCAGAACATGATGCGCCAGGCCAGGTCGTCGCCGGCCACCGAGAAGACCAGGGTGTAGACGATCACGGCCAGGCCCCAGCCCACGGCCCACGAGCTCTGGATCGCGCCGAGCGTGCGGCCCCGGTGTTTGGCGCTCGCGTACTCGGCCACCAGGATCGCGCCGACCGCCCACTCACCGCCGAAACCGAGGCCCTGGAGCGCGCGGAAGACGAGCAGCGTCTCGTAGTTGGGCGCGAAACCACAGGCGACCGTGAACACCGCGTACGTGATCACGGTGACCATCAGCGCCTTCACCCGGCCGACCCGGTCCGCGAGCACGCCCGCGAGGGCGCCGCCGATCGCGGAGACCACCAGCGTGACCGTAGTGAAGAGTCCGGTCTGGCCGCTGTTCAGGCCGAAGTACGCCGACAGCGCGACCATGCTCAGCGGCAGCGTGAAGTAGTCGTACGAGTCCAGGGCATAGCCGCCGAAGGCGCCGGCGAACGCGCGCCGCCCGCGCGGGCCCAGGGCCCGCAGCCAGCCCAGCGCCCCGTCGTCCGGGGCGCGTTCCGCGGTCGTGGGGCGGGTGTCGTCGATCTTTGCCTGCGGTGGAGGAGTCGTGCTCATGGGCACCTCGCAGAGGGAGGAGGAGAGTGCTGAGGGTGAGCCGTGTCGTGCCGAACCGGTCGGCGCGCTGGTGGGGGAAGCGACGCCGTGCGTAGCACCGTAGAGGATTGTTCAACGATCCCTCAATACCCATGTTGGTTCGTTCTTGTGATCTGCGATTGAATTCCGGCATGGCAGAGCAGCTGAAGGACCTCGCCGACGACCGGGCCCTCCTCGGGCGCACCAGTACCGCCGAACGGGTCTCGGACATCCTCAGGAGCCGGATCGCCGAAGGCTACTTCCCGCCCGGGACCCGCCTGTCGGAGGACAGCATCGGCGGCGCGCTCGGTGTCTCCCGCAACACGCTGCGCGAGGCGTTCCGGCTGCTCACGCATGAACGCCTGCTCGTCCACGAGCTGAACCGGGGTGTCTTCGTCCGGGTTCTGACCGTGGAGGACGTCGAGGACATCTACCGCACCCGCCGGCTCGTCGAGTGCGCGGTCGTCCGGGGCCTCGGGCGGCCGCCGTACGGGCTCGACGGGCTGGCGGGCGCGGTCGCGCTGGGGCGGACGGCGGCCCGGGAAGGTGACTGGAAAGCGGTGGGTACGGCGAACATCCACTTCCACCGGGAACTGGTCGCTCTCGCAGCGAGCGAGCGCACCGACGAGCTCATGCGGAGCGTCTTCGCCGAACTGCGGCTGGCCTTCCATGTGGTGGACGAGCCGCAGCAACTCCACGAACCGTACATCGCGCGCAATGTCGCGATTCTCGAGGCTCTTCAGAGCGGGGACCGCCAGAAGGCCGAGAGCCTGCTCGCCGGATACCTCGACGACTCGCTGGAGCGCGTCGTCGAGGTGTACCGGCGGCGGGTCGGCGAGGACGGCTGAGGACGGTGGCGCCGGGGGCGCACCGCGTCGTTTGGGCCGATGTCAGACCCAGGACCTAGTCTGTGCACCGTGACTTCGCCTGCATCGACGGACAGCGTTCCGCCCCAGCTCAGCGCGGGGCCGCGCCCCGCCCCGGGGCCGGCCGCCGACGAGGGCCTGGCGCGGCGCCTGCGCGCGCTCGCCTGCACCGCGCCGCTGCACGACCTCGACGCGCGCAAGGCCAATCTCGCCGGTGAGTACTCGGTGTACGGCATGGCGGAGGTGGCCCTCGCGGCCATCGACCTGGTCACCCTGAACATGGACTTCGACACGGGCGCGGACCACGACCAGATCGTCGCCCGCCTCATCCCCCGCATCGCCGCCCAGGCCGCGCAACGGCCCGCCACCGAGCACGAGCGGGTCGCCCGCTGGGTGATGGAGAACCTGATCAACGTCGGCAGCGTCGACCGCGGCTTCCGCGCGGTGTACGGCACCTTCGCGGCGGACGGCACGTATGTGCGCCGCGACTACGACTTCAAGTTGATCGAGGAGGTCCCCGGCCCCGGCGGCACGGTCTACCTCCGTACGACGGACGAGGCGGTCAACGTCCTCGTGGGCGCCCTCGACACGGACGTCACCAGCGCGCAGATCGCCGCCGAGGTCAAGCTGGAGGTGCTGATCAGCCGCGGCCGGCTCGCCGACGCCCAGCTCGCGGCCGAACAGGCCCGCTACCGGACCGTGCAGTACTCGGAGACCCTGCGCCGCGCCCTGGAGGCGACCCGGCGCAATGTGCGCGCGGTGGACTGGCTCTCCACCGTGCCCGACATGATCGCCGAGGCGCTGGAGCACGTCGCCGACCGCTACCGCCACGAGAACGCGATCCTCACGAACATCCGCAAGGCGCGCGACGAGACCGAGGACCCCGAGCACAAGCGCCGGGCCGCCGAACTCGTCGACATCGTCAAGGACTGCATCCGCCGGCACACGCAGTTGCAGTCCCGGCTGCTGGAGGCCGGACCGCTGTTCCGCGCCGAGCAGGACCGGCAGGCCTTCGCCGCCCCGATGACGACATCGGGGACGGACCTCTACGGGCACCTCCTCGCGCCCGTGCTGCCGCTGCCGCTGGAGCAGGCCGTCCGCGTCACGGACGCGTTCTTCGGCCGCGGCACCGGGCTGCGCACGCCCGTGTCCGTCCGGGTCGGTGACCTCGTCGACATACTGCTGACGCCGCCGGTGGAGCGGGAGCATCTGGGCGCGGAGATGCCGGAGCCCGACCTGATCGCCACACCGGACGACAGCCGCTTCAGTGAGGAGCAGCTGGCGGCGGCGCAGGAGCTGCTCGACCTGCCGGCGGACGCGCCGCGCCGGTTGTCGGGACTGCTGGCACAGGCCCGGCGGCAGGACCCGGAACTGCCGTATCTGGTGGCCCTGCTGGCGGTGCACGCCGCCAGTCCGCCGGTCGGTACGGCCTATCGCCAGGGCGAGCAGAAGCTGCTGTTCGCCGTGGACGACGGGAGCGAGCTCGACGATCCGGAGTTCGGCGGCGCGGATCTCATCGTCGGTACCGCGCTGCTGGACGCGGCGGGGATGGCGGCGGACCGGACGGAAGCGGCATGAACCAGTACGAGTGGCACAAGGAGCCCCGACCGTGAGCGAGCATGTCGAGTGGAGCGAGCCGGACGGGCCGGCCCCGGCGGCCGGCGCCGCCGTCACTCCCGCCGACGCCGCCGACGCGGCCCGGCTCGTGTCCTTCGGGTTGCAGCCCAAGCTGCAGCCCGCCCGCGACCAGGAGTACGCGGACCTGCTGCGCCGCTACCGCGAGGACCCGCCCTTCGCCCGGCTCGCGGACGCCGTGGCGACCGGTCTGGGGCTGATCGTGCTGGAGGTGTCCCCGCGCGCGGGCATGGCCGTCACCGCCGCCGAGGACTCGGTGTTCGCCGTCCGCATGGGTGACTACGCGCGTCGCACATCCGCCGACGGCGGTGACCGGTTCCTGCACGGGCTCGCCCATCTCGCCGTCGCCGCCATGGCGTTCCCGCGTCCCGAGGACCTCGCCGACGACGGCTACATCGGCCGCGTCACGGTCAACGGCGTCGACGCCTTCGTGCGCCAGGCCTGCCGCCGGCTGGAGGAACGCGCCGCCGAGCAGGGCGAGAACACCGACCCGGCGACCGACGCGCCCGGGCTGGAGGCAGCCTGGCGGATCTGGGTGCGGCGCAGCGCCACCGGCGCCACCAAGGACGCGCGCCGGCTGGCCGGTTCGACCACCGGCATCGTCGCCAAGGCCGTCACCTTCCTCACCGACTCCGGATTCCTGCAGCGCACCGGCGAGGACCACGGCGGCACGTACCGCACCACCGCCCGCTACCAGCTCCAGGTCCGCGACATGGCCGGCAGCGCCGCCATGGCCGAACTGCTGGAACTGGGCGTCGTCCCGGTCACCGACGGCACACCGACGCTGCTGCCCCCCGAGGAGGGCGACGACCTGGAGCTGGTCGCCGACGCCGGGCTGCCCTTCCACTCCTCCTGACCCCCACCTCACGAAGATCTACGAGAGTCCGCCATGTACGAGCTGTCCCGGGTCCGCCTCTACTCGATCGGGCCCGCCGGTGCGCGCTACGCCGACACCGTGCTTGACCTGCGGGGCGTGGGTGAGATCGTGCCCGACCCCGCGCCCGCGCAGGCGGAGTTCTTCGAGGAGGAGCCGGTCGGCCCGCCGCGCCGGCCGGCACCCGCGGGTGTGCTCTTCCTGGAGAACGGCGGCGGCAAGTCGGTGCTGCTCAAGCTGATCTTCTCCGTGATGCTGCCGGGGCACCGGAACACGCTCGGCGGCGCCAGCTCCGGCGTGCTGCGCAAGTTCCTCCTCGCCGACGACTGCGGACACGTGGCGCTGGAGTGGCAGCACGTGCTGACCGGCGAGTGCGTCGTCGTCGGCAAGGTCAGCGAGTGGCGCGGACGGCAGGTCTCCAACGACCCGCGGAAGTTCGCCGAGGCCTGGTACTCCTTCCGGCCCGGCCCCGGGCTGAGCCTCGACAACCTCCCCGTGGCGGAGGCCACCGCCGTACGGGCCCCGGTCGAGGGCCAGTCCAGTGCGCGCGGGCGGCGCCGCACCATGAAGGGCTTCCGCGACGCCCTCACGGAGGCGGGCAAGACCTACCCGCATCTGGAGGTCCACTGGGAGGAGATCCACGACCGCTGGATCGAGCACCTCGGCGACCTCGGCCTCGACCCCGAACTCTTCCGCTACCAGCGGGAGATGAATGCCGACGAAGGCGAGGCCGCCGGTCTCTTCGCCGTCAAGAAGGACGCCGACTTCACCGACCTGCTGCTGCGTGCCGTCACCGACACCCGCGACACCGACGGGCTCGCCGACCTGGTCAGCGGCTTCGGCAACAAGCTGGGCCGGCGTGCAGAGCTGATGGCCGAACGCGACTTCACCGCCGGATCGGTGGACCTCCTCGGGCGGATCGTGGAGGCCGCCGAGGCCCGCTCACACGCGCGTGACGTCCACGCCGGAGCCGAGCGCCGTACCCGGACCCTGGCCCGCAGGCTGTCCGCGCGCGGGGTGCGGGAGCGGGCCCGGGCCGCCGACCTGGCCCAGCGGGTCACCGCCGCCGCGTACGCCGTCACGCACGCCGAGGCGGCCCGCGAGCGCAGCGCGCTGATCTCCGCCGAACTCGCCTACCGGCACGCCTCGCTGGCGCTCACGGCGGCCGAGAAGTCCGCCGCCGCGCAGAAGCGCGAGCTCGCCGACGCCCGCACCCTGTACTCGGCCTGGCAGGCCGCCGAGGCCGTGCTGCGCCACCGCGCCGCCTCCGACCGCGTCGCCCGCGTGTCCGCCGCGATCCAGGAGGCCGAGCGGGACGCCGCGCCCGCACTGGCCGCGCGCTCCAGGGCCGCCGTGGACCTCGTCCGGGCCCTGCACGCGGCCGCCGAGAAGGCCGAGAGCCACGCCAACGAGGAGGAGGAGCGCTCCGCCGCGCTCCAGGAGGTCAGCGACGCGGCCTACCGGGACTCCACCGCCGCCGCCACTCAGGCCCAGCGCGCCCGCAGCGAGATCGGGCACCTCAAGCAGCGCCTCGCCGAAGTCGAGCAGGAGACCGCCGAGGCGGTGCGGGCGGGCTGGCTCGACGACTCCGCGCCCGACGCCGACCCGGCCCGCGCGGCCCTCGCCGCCAGCGACGCGGAGAAGACCGCTGTGGCGGCCTGGGACTCGGCCCGCGAAGCGTCCCGCCGAGCCACGGAGCACGCACGTGAAGCAGCCTCCACCGAGAGCCGCGCCGAGCTGACCGCGGCCCGCGCGGCGGACGCGGCGACGGCGGCGGAGCGGTCGTACGAGGCCGAGCGCCGCACCGCCGAGGCACTGGCGGGGGAGGAGCGGCTGGCGGAACTGCTCAGCCTGACCCCGGAGACCCGCCCGGGCATCCCGCAACCCCGCCACGGCGCGGACACCGAGCCGAACGCACAGCCGGCCTCCGGCACCCCGGGGCTCGGCCCGGAAGACCTCGACCGCTTCGCCGACGACCTGCGCGAACTCCTCGACGACAGCGTCGGTTCCGCGGAACGGCAACTGTTCGAACTGCGCACGGCCGCCGCCGACGACTCCCGCATCCTCGGCGCGCTCGGCGACGGCGGGCTGTTGCCGCCCGGCCCGGACGTGCTGGCCACGGTGGAGTTCCTCGGCGAGCACGGCATCCCCGCCCTGCCCGGCTGGCGCTATCTCGCCCAGGCCGTCGACCCGGCCGACCACGCGCGTGTGCTGGCCGCCCGGCCCGAACTCGTCGACGGCGTGATCATCACCGACCCCGACTCCCACGCCCGTGCCCGGGAGGCACTGGGCGACGCGGCTCTGCTGCCCCGTTCCGCCGTGGCCGTCGGCACCGCCGCCGCCCTGCTCGCCCCGACCCCGGCCCTGGACACCGACAGCGGCGACGTCTTCCTCGTGCCGCCGAACCCGGCCATGCACGACGAGCACGCCGCCGACGAGGAGCGGCAGGCACTGCGCGCCCGTGCGACCGAGCGGGACGAGGAGATCCGCACGCTTGCCGCCCGGCTCGGCAAGGACCGTGAGCTGGCCGCCCGGCTCGCCTCCTGGCGCACCGGCTGCCCGGCCGGCCGGCTGGCCGAACTCGCCCGGGCGGCCCAGGACACCCGGGAGTTCGCCGAGGAGGCGGAGGCCGAACTGGCCGAGGCCCGGACTGTGCGCGCCGAGGCAGACGAGGCCGCCGCCGAGGCCGCACGCGTCCGGGACGAACGGCAGGAGGCCGCCCAGAAGGCCCGCCGCTCCGCCGACGCCCTCGCCGGGCTCGCCTTCCGGCTGCGCGAGCGGGCCGGCTGGCAGGTCAAGGTGCGCGAGCTGGCCGACGAGGCCGCCGAGTCCGAGGCGAGCGCCCAGGCCTGCCTGGAGCGGGCCCGGGCCGCCGACGAGGACCGGCGTGCCGCCCAGCGTGCCGCCGATGACGCCCGCCGCACCGCCCGCGCCCTGCGCGCCGAGCGCTCCGAGATCGCGGGCGCCCCCGACGATGTGCCCGAGGGCGACGCCCAGGCCCCCAAGACCTCCCTGCCCGCCCTGCGCGAGGCCTACCGGGCCGCGTCCCAGCTGTACGAGAAGGTCGGCGTGGGAGCCGACCTGCGCGCCGAGCAGGCCCGTGCGGAGAGCGACGAGAGCGCGGCCCGCGCGGAGCTGGACCGGCTGAGCAACAAGGTCCGTACGCGTGCGGAGCAGCTCCTCGAATCCCCCGGCGGTTCCGACGGGCCCAGCCGTCAGGCCGCCGCCGCCCGCGCCGAGGAGCTGGTGCAGCTCCTGGAGACACGGATGTCGACCGCGAGCGAGCAGCTCGGTCGGCTGCGCGGCGAGGCGGAGCGGCTCGCACCCGAGGACGGCGAGACGCACACCGGCCTCCCCGAGGAGCGCCGGCCGCGCGACGCGGAGCACGCGCAGACCCTGCTGCGCACCGCCACCGCCGAACTGGCCTCCCACACCGAGGCGCTGAACCGGGCCCGTGAGGCGCACGCCGACCTCCTCGACGCCCACCGTGCCGCCGAGGACGCGGCGAGCGGCTTCGACGAGATCGCCGCCATGCTCCGCGATCTGCTGCGCGAGCACGGCACCGAGGAGGAGCAGGAGGAGACGGAGCCGTACCCCGGCAGCCCCGAGGAGGCCCGCCAGTCCGCCGCCGAGGCCCGCCGCTCCCTGCGCGGCTGCGCGGCCGACCTGTCCACGGCCGAGGCCGCCGTCCGCGAGGCCAGTGACATCCTCGTCCGGCACGCCAACTCCACCCGCTACGAGCAGGTCCGCACACCGGCCCGCCAGCAGATCCGCGAACTGCCCGCCTCAGCGCTGCCGGAGCACGCCCAGAAGTGGGCGGACGCCTTCGCGCCCCGGCTGCGCGTCCTGACCGATGAGCTGGAGCAGCTGGAGCGCAACCGCGACTCGATCGTGGACCGCCTGCGCGGCCTGGTCGAATCGGCGCTGGCCACGCTGCGCTCGGCCCAGCGGTTGTCCCGGCTTCCGGAGGGCCTCGGCGAGTGGTCCGGGCAGGAGTTCCTCCGCATCCGCTTCGAGGAGCCCGACCAGGCGACCCTCACCGAGCGGCTGGGTGAGGTCATCGACGAGGCGACGCGCGCCGCCGTCAAGAAGAACTCCGACCTGCGCCGCGACGGCATGTCCCTGCTGCTGCGGGGCGTCGCGGCGGCCCTCCAGCCCAAGGGCGTCGCCGTGGAGATCCTCAAGCCGGACGCGGTGCTGCGCGCCGAGCGCGTCCCCGTCGGGCAGATGGGCGACGTCTTCTCCGGCGGCCAGCTCCTCACCGCCGCCATCGCCCTGTACTGCACGATGGCCGCGCTGCGTTCGAACGACCGGGGCCGCGACAAGCACCGGCACGCCGGCACGCTGTTCCTCGACAACCCCATCGGCCGCGCCAACGCCACGTACCTGCTGGAACTGCAGCGGGCGGTGTCGGACGCCCTGGGTGTGCAGCTGCTGTACACCACGGGCCTGTTCGACACCACCGCGCTGGCCGAGTTCCCCCTGGTCATCCGCATGCGCAACGACGCCGACCTGAGGGCGGGCCTCAAGTACATCAGCGTCGAGGAACACCTGCGCCCGGGTCTGCCGCAGCAGCCTCAGGACGGCGAGGCGGTCCACAGCGAGATCACGGCGACCAGGATGTACAAACGCCCGGTTTCCTAGGCCCTGGCGTCCTCCCGCCGGAGATCGGCGCACTTCTCGCCGATCATCATCGTGGTGACGCAGGGGTTGACGGTGACGCGGTCGGGCATGACCGGCCCGTCGGCGACCCGCAGCCCCCCGTACCCCCTTGACCCGCGGCCGTGCGTCCAAGGGAGCCGAAGGATCACCGTCCGCGCCCGTCCTCATGGTGCAGGAGGGGTGGTAAACGGTGTTGTGCGTGGTGTGGATGTACGGGAAGGATCGGGTGCGGCCGGTCCTGCGATGAGGCGATGCTGCCGGGGCGTGCCTCGGCCGAGCGACCTCGCTCGCATGCGGTCGCCCCACCGAGGCCCCTCGCGCCATGCCTCACGAGTGGGACAACTGCCCGGCTCCACGCCGTCGGCCTATCCGGCCCTGTGCCCGCACGGCAGCCCGCTCCTGCCGCCGGGTTCGACGCCGCTCGCGCCGCAGGGCCCGGGCCGTGCTGCTCGGCACGGACACCACTCCGTTGCGCTGGTTCCAGACCTGGCGGGTCACCCACACGTCGAGCGCCCCCCAGGTGGCCGCGATCGTGCTGACCACACTGCTGATCACCATCGGGAACGCCAGCCAGGACCCGGCCATCGTGCACAGGAACGCCACCATCGCCTGCATCAGCGTCACGGCTATGAGGAGGACCGCCCGCACGGCAGCCGTCCGCACGGGGTCCGGCAAGCGGCGCCGCCGCGCGGGCTCCTCGACCCACAGCGGCCGGTAGTACTGCTGGTCCCGGGCGCCGCGGCCCACCTCGCGAGCCGGAACCTCCGTCGCCCGCTCCGAAGGCTTCGCCGGACTCCCGGGACTGTCGCGATCGGCCGCCTCCGTCTTTTGAGGCCCCGTCAGCCGCGCCCCGCCCGCCTTCGGCGCACCGCGCCACTCCGCCGTGCCCATCACCGTGTCACTCCCCACCGCCAGCAGACCGCTCGCTCGCATCCGAAGACCCGTGCTCCCCAGCAGCTGCCCGGCTTGCGCTGTTTTACGCCGCCCAGATGCGGGACGCGGCTCCTGTAGCCGATTCCGCCCCCGTTACCCATGGAGAAAGACGAACAACTCCTCACGAAGATTCCCGAAAAACGAAACATCTCAGCCAACCGCCCTGGCTGAAGACGGGGATTGACCCACACCGCCACCACCGGTTTCGGGGAGACAACTCCCACAATGCCCGGACAACTCCCGACGCCGCGCGGCTGGCGCGGAAGTTCAGACTCCGGGCCGGTCTTCGAGTTCCCTGCGGGTCGGTAGTAGGCTCGCGCCGTTTGTTGACGCACATGTGTACCCCGGGTAGCCCGGGGCCCGAGCTGGGGGAGGCCATGCGCTTTCGCGGGAAGTCCATCCGCCGGAAGATCGTGGCGCTGCTTCTCGTGCCGCTGGTGTCCCTGACCGCGATCTGGGCCTTCGCCACGGTCCTCACGGGACGTGAGGCGGGCGATCTGTTCAACGTGTCGTCCGTGGTGGAGAAGATCGGCTACCCCATCGAGGACACCGTGCGCGTCCTCCAGGAGGAACGCCGCCAGACCCTCGTCCACCTCGCCGACCCCCGTGCCTCCGACGGACTCGCCGCACTCCGCCGCAGCCGGGCCGCCACCGACGAAGCCGTCGGCAGCATCCGCGAGAACGCCCGGCACCCCGACGTGCGCGACGCGATGGGCGCGGACACCGACGAGCGGCTGACCGCGGTCCTGGACGCCTTCGACGGCATCGAGTCGCTGCGCCGCAGTGTCGAGGACGGCACCGTCAACCGCGCCCAGGCCCTCGACCTCTACAACCGGCTCGTCGACCCCTGCTACGTCCTCCTCGCCAACCTCCACGTGGTCGACAACGTCGAACTGGACAAGCAGTACCGCGCGCTGGTCAACCTCGCCCGCGCCCGTGAACTGCTCTCCCGCGAGGACGCCCTCCTCGGCTCCGCCCTGATTGTCGGCAGGATCTCCCGCTCCGAAGAGCGCGACATCTCCGACCTCGTGGCCCAGCGCACGCTGATGTACGACGTCAACCTGCCGCTGCTGCCCGCGGCGGAGCGCGACCGCTACCAGAGCTTCTGGAAGAACGCCTCCTCCGCACCCTTGCGCGTGGCCGAGGAAGCCGCCGTCTCCTCCGGCGCAGGGACGCCCCGCGGCGTCTCCGCCAAGAGCTGGGACAGCGCCGCCGGCGACGTGCTCGACGAACTCGGCACCCTCAACGACCAGGCCAACGACCGCTACCAGGACCGCGTCCACCCCGTGGCCGTCGGCGTCATCGCCAAGGCGGTCGTCGCCGGCGCCCTCGGCCTGATCGCGCTCCTGCTCTCCCTGTTCCTGTCCGTACGCGTCGGCCGCACCCTCATCCGCGATCTGAGGCAACTGCGTCTGGAGGCCCACGAGGCGTCCGGAGTGCGGCTGCCCAGCGTGATGCGCCGGCTCTCGGCGGGCGAGCAGGTCGACGTCGAGACCGAGGTCCCGCGCCTCGAATACGACAAGAACGAGATGGGCGAGGTCGGCCAGGCCCTCAACACCCTGCAACGCGCCGCCGTGGAGGCCGCCGTCAAGCAGGCCGAGTTGCGCGCCGGCGTCTCCGAGGTCTTCGTCAACCTCGCGCGCCGCAGCCAGGTCCTGCTCCACAAGCAGCTGACCCTGCTCGACGCCATGGAACGCCGGACCGAGGACACCGAGGAGCTCGCCGACCTTTTCCGCCTCGACCACCTGACCACCCGCATGCGCCGGCACGCCGAGGGCCTCGTGATCCTCTCCGGCGCCGCGCCCTCCCGTCAGTGGCGCAAACCCGTCCAGCTCATGGACGTCGTGCGCGCCGCCGTCGCCGAGGTCGAGGACTACGAACGCATCGAGGTCCGCCGCCTGCCGAGGATCGCCATCAGCGGCCCGGCCGTCGCCGACCTCACGCACCTGGTGGCCGAACTCCTCGAGAACGCCACGGTCTTCTCCCCGCCGCACACCGCCGTCCAGGTCCTGGGCGAGCGCGTCGCCAACGGCTTCACCCTGGAGATCCACGACCGGGGCCTCGGCATGGCCGCCGAAGCGCTCCTGGACGCCAACCTCCGGCTCGCCGAGACACCGGAGTTCGAGCTCTCCGACACCGACCGCCTCGGCCTGTTCGTGGTCAGCCGACTCGCCCAGCGCCAGAACGTCCGGGTCTCCCTGCAGCCCTCGCCGTACGGCGGCACGACCGCCGTGGTCTTCATCCCCGACGCGCTCCTGACGGACGACGTCCCCGACACCAACGGCATCGGGTTCCGGCTCGACCGCCCCCAGCTCGCGCCCGGGAGCGGGCCACAGGACGACCGCCGCGCCGCGCCGTCCCAGGCGTCCGCCCAGCGTCCCGGCCTGCCCGCCTCCCTGCTGGACGGCCCGGTCGAGCTGGAGGCGCCCGTCGGCCTGGGCACCGTCGGCGACTTCCCCGGCGCCATCGAGGACGACGACAGCGAACACGGCGGCCTCTTCCGCCCCCGTCACTCGCTCACCCGCGCCCCGGACGAGACGGCGGGACGTCGCGATGCGCGCCGTCAGGGCGCCGACGCCCGCAGCGCCGGGGACCGGACCGACGGCGAGGAGGAGCTGAGCGTTCCGGTCCCGTTGTCCCGCCGCCACACCCCCAAGCTGGTCAGTTCGCACGGACGGCCGGTCACCGACCAGCGCCCCCGGCGGGGGAAGGCGGACGAGGAGACCACCCTGGCCACCGGACGGACGGAGCCGGGCCCCACCTCCGCGCTTCCGCAACGCCGCCGTGGCGAAGGGCCCACGCCCGGCCGCTCCGGCGCCGAGCCCGCTACCGCCCCTCCTGCCCGCGGTCGCACCGGGAGCTCCTCGACCGGCAGTCGGCGGGACGAGGCCCGGCCGGACGCCCCGCCCCCGCTGCCGGCCCGTCGTCGAGGGACGGACTCCTCCCGCCGCGGCATCGGCACCGCCGGCCGCGACGAGGACCGTACCGATTCGCCGGCCTCGCCCGGCAGCGCCCCCGGCGACCTGCCGGAGCCGTCCGGTCTGCCCAGGCGCACCCGCCGCGCGGAGATCGCGTCGAGCGGCCCGGACGCAACCGATCGCTCCTTTGGCTCCACGCCGGAGACCACCGGCGGCCCCGCGCACCCGGGAGGCGGCGCCGCACCCCGGGGGACCGGCTCCGGCACCGCGCCACTGCCCCGGCGCGTCCGGCAGGCCAACCTGGCCCCGCAGCTGAAGCGGACCTCGGAGCCACGCGCCGAGGACAGGGCCGAGCCCGTCGAACGCGACGCCGATGAAGTACGAAGCCGCATGGCCTCGCTCCAGCGCGGCTGGCAGCGAGGCCGTGAGGAGAACGCCGCGGGCGATGGCGCCCACAGCGGCACAGCACCACAAGGAACGACAGAGGGGGACGGTCGATGACCGCACCGAAGGCGACCGGCCACACCACCAACACGGGCGAGCTGAACTGGCTCCTCGACGACCTGGTGGACCGCGTCGCGAGCATTCGCAAGGCCCTCGTGCTTTCCGGCGACGGATTGCCGACGGGCGTCT
The DNA here is from genome assembly GCF_044755265.1 of Streptomyces sp. NPDC092370. Lineage (NCBI taxonomy): Bacteria > Bacillati > Actinomycetota > Actinomycetes > Kitasatosporales > Streptomycetaceae > Streptomyces > Streptomyces sp. NPDC092370. The sequence continues at coordinate 318,950 of NZ_JBIVQO010000009.1, forward strand.
CCAAGGACCTGACCAGGGAGGACAGTGAGCACCTCGCCGCTGTCGCCTCCGGGTTCCACAGCCTCGCCAAGGGAGTGGGACGCCACTTCGAGGCCGGCAACGTCCGCCAGACGGTCGTCGAACTCGACGACGCCTTCCTGTTCGTCACGGCCGCCGGCGACGGCAGCTGCCTCGCCGTCCTCTCGGACGCCGACTCGGACGTCGGCCAGGTCGCCTACGAGATGACGCTCCTCGTGAAGCGGGTGGGCGTGCATCTGGCCGCCGCTCCGCGCACCGATCTGCCCGCGGGCGGGTAGTGGGATGACATGAGCGCTGACGGTCAGGGAAGAAGCCACTGGTTCGACGACGAGGCCGGACCGGTCGTCCGTCCGTACGCCATGACCCGTGGCCGCACCAGCAGCCAGGGCCAGCACCGCCTGGACCTGATCGCGGTCGTGGTCGCGGAACCGCAGGCGGACGACCCGGAAGCGGACCACATGCTCTCCCCGGAGCACGTGGACATCGTCGAACTGTGCCGCGACGACCCGCAGTCGGTCGCCGAACTCGCAGCGGAACTCGACCTGCCGATCGGGGTGGTGCGGGTCCTCGTCGGAGATCTCGTGGACGCGGAGTTCGTCCATGTGAACCGGCCCGTGCCCCCTGCCGAGCTGCCGGACGAGAGTATTCTGCGCGACGTGATCAACGGGCTCCGGGCGCTGTGAGCAGCGTGGAAGCAGGGCACTGACGTGACGGGCCGGCAGATCGGGGCGGACCGGGGCGGCACCGTCACGGACGTCGTCGCCCGGCGCCCGGACGGCCGGTTCCTCGTGCACGAGCCACTCTCCGACAGCTCCGCACGCGGCTTCGACGCCCCGCGCGTCGCCCACCGGAACCGCTCGGGCGCCTGCGCCCGCCGCACCGGCCTGCCCGAGCTGCCGCACGAACGGGTCGTCGGGCTCCACGAGCGCGCCGCCGCCGACGGCACCGTCCTGCACGCCCCGGACCTGGACGGCCTCGCCGGACTCCACTGCGCGCACCGCCACCTCCACCCGGTCCGACGGCCCGAACTCCGGGCGGCGAGGGTGGAGGCGACTGTGCGGACGTCGTCACCGGCGGCGTACCAGTCATCGAAACCCCGGGCGCCGGAGGCTGCGGCCCGCCGTCGCCCGACCCCATCAAGCAGGAGAAGAGATCGATGATCTTCGGGCGTTCTGAGCGCGGCAAGCCTCCGGTCGAGCCCGTCACGCTCAAGATCCTGGTGGCCGGCGGCTTCGGCGTGGGCAAGACCACGCTCGTCGGCGCGGTCAGCGAGATCAGACCGCTGCGTACCGAGGAACTGCTCACCGAGGCCGGGCGTCCGGTCGACGACACCAGTGGCGTGGAGGGCAAGCACACCACGACCGTGGCCATGGACTTCGGCCGCATCACCCTCCGCGAGGACCTCGTGCTGTACCTCTTCGGCACGCCGGGCCAGGAGCGGTTCTGGTTCATGTGGGACGAGCTCTCCGAGGGCGCGCTCGGTGCCGTCGTGCTCGCCGACACCCGCCGCCTGGAGGACTGCTTCGCCGCCGTCGACTACTTCGAACGGCGCTCCATACCGTTCCTCGTCGGCGTGAACTGCTTCGAGGGCGCTCCCCGCTACCCGATCGAGGACGTCCGCCAAGCCCTCGACCTCGACGAGGGTGTGCCGCTCCTGATGTGCGACGCCCGCGACCGCGAGTCCGTCAAGGACGCGCTCATCGGCGTCGTCCAGCACGCCATGGCGTATGCGGCCGACCGCCGGGAGGCCGTGACCGGCTGACACCGCCCAGCCCGAACGGGCACGGCCCGTGCCCCCGCCGACCGGGGTACGGGCCGCCGTCGCAAACGACGCTCCACGCGCGCGTGGTCAGCTGTCGCCCTCCTCCCAGCCGAAGCTCTTCTCCACGGCCTTGCGCCAGTTGTGGTACTCGCGGTCCCGCACCGGCGCCTCCATGTTGGGCGTCCACTCGACGTCCTTCTGCCAGTGCGCCTTGAGCTCGTCCAGGCCGTTCCACACACCGGTGGCCAGACCGGCCGCGTAGGCGGCGCCCAGGCAGGTGGTCTCGGAGACCTTCGGCCGCACCACCGGCACATCCAGGACATCCGCCTGGTGCTGCATGAGCAGGTTGTTCTTGGTCATGCCGCCGTCGACCTTCAGCGTGGTGATGTGCACCCCGGAGTCCTGGTACATGGCGTCCACGACCTCGCGGGTCTGCCAGCTCGTCGCCTCCAGCACCGCGCGCGCGAGGTGCGCCTTCGTGACATACCGGGTCAGGCCGGTGACCACGCCCCGCGCGTCGGAGCGCCAGTACGGCGCGAACAGGCCCGAGAACGCCGGCACGATGTACGCGCCGCCGTTGTCCTCCACGCTGGCGGCCAGGGGCTCGATCTCGTCGGCGGTACGGATGATGCCGAGCTGGTCGCGGAACCACTGGACCAGCGCACCCGTGATGGCGATCGACCCCTCCAGGCAGTAGACCGGCGCCTCCTCGCCGATCTTGTACCCCATCGTCGTCAGCAGGCCGCTCTTCGACGGCACCGGCCGGTTGCCCGTGTTCAGCAGCAGGAAGCTTCCCGTGCCGTACGTGTTCTTCGCCGTGCCCACGTCGTAGCAGGCCTGCCCGAACACGGCGGCCTGCTGGTCGCCCAGTGCGGAGGCCACGGGGACACCGGCGAGCTGTCCGACGGCGGTGCCGTACACCTCGGCCGAGGAGCGGATCTCGGGCAGCATGGCCTCGGGGATGTTCATCGCCGAGAGGATCGAGGAGTCCCACTGGAGGGTCTCCAGGTTCATCAGCATGGTGCGTCCGGCGTTCGTCACGTCGGTGACGTGCTGCCCGCCGTCCGTGCCGCCGGTGAGGTTCCAGATCAGCCAGGAGTCCATCGTGCCGAAGGCGATCTCGCCGCGTTCGGCACGTGCCCGCAGGTCGGGCACGTTGTCGAGCAGCCAGGCCGCCTTGGGCCCGGAGAAGTAGGTGGCCAGCGGCAGCCCCGTCTGCTCGCGGAAACGGTCCTGCCCGTCCGAGCCGCCCAGCTGGTTGCACAGCGCGGCCGTCCGCGTGTCCTGCCAGACGACGGCGTTGTGCACCGGCTTGCCCGTGGAGCGGTCCCACAGCAGCGTCGTCTCGCGCTGATTGGTGATCCCCATCGCGCTCAGCTGGTCGGCGCGCAGACCGGCCTTGGCGATCGCTCCCGCCACCACCGCCTGCACCTTGGACCAGATCTCGGTGGCGTCGTGCTCCACCCAGCCGGGTTTCGGGAAGATCTGGCGGTGCTCGCGCTGGTCGACGGCGACGATGGCGCCGTCCTGGTCGAAGACGATGCAGCGGCTCGACGTGGTGCCCTGGTCGATCGCTGCGACGTACTTCGCGGAGTTGTCCGTCATGGCTACCCCTTCGGCTGGTTCAGAAGGCTGCGTTGTAGATGACGCCACCCAGCAGACCGCCGATCAGCGGGCCGACGACGGGGATCCACGAGTAGCCCCAGTCGGACGTGCCCTTGTTCTGGATCGGCAGGACGGAGTGGATGATGCGCGGGCCGAGGTCACGCGCCGGGTTGATGGCATAGCCGGTGGGGCCACCCAGGGACAGACCGATGCCGACCACCAGGAGGGCGACGAGAAGGATCGCTATACCGGACCCGTAGATGCCCTCCTGGCCGGGGATCAGTCCGATGCCGATGCCCTCGACGTGCCTGTTGCTGCCCACCAGGGCGAGGAGGGGCAGCACCAGGGCGATGGTCGCGAGGATCTCGGTGATCAGGTTGGCCACCGGGTTCCGGATCTCGGGGATCGTGGAGAAGATGCCCAGCGTCGGAACGGGCTCGTCCACGGTGCCCTCCGTGGTGCCCGTCTGCCGCACATTGGCGCGGAACTGAGCGAAGTACACGAGGTAGCACAGGACGGCCCCGATCATGGCGCCGGTGATCTGCCCCAGCAGATAGATCCAGACCTTGTCCCACACGCCGGTGTCGACGGCGAGGCCGAGGGTGACGGCCGGGTTGAGGTGCCCTCCGGACAGCGGAGCCGCGGTGTACGCGCCTGCCAGCACGCCGAAGCCCCAGCCGAATGCGATCACCACCCACCCCGCGGCTCGCGCCTTCGAGAACCTGAGGGTGACGGCGGCACACACTCCGGCACCGAAAAGGATCAGAATCGCGGTGCCGATCATCTCGCCGACGAAAATGTCTCCGTTGCTCATGGCGGCTCCTCAGCCCTGGCCCGGGACGATTCGCCCCGGTCCTCACCTGCAGGGTGCGTTTCCCGTGGCTACTTCAGCCGAAGGCAGGGAGTTCCCGAGCCCTGCCCGGCTTGCGTGACGAGCGTGCCGTCGCAGCCGAATCGCCTATGGAGGCTGGGCCTTGGCGTCGGCGCATCCATGCGCCGCAGTGCCGGAAAACGCCGAGTATGTACGGCGATGCCGACTGACACCGGAAGTGTTCACCGGCACCCAGAGGGCGTCAAGGTCGCCGACCGCAACGGTTGACGGCCATCCGACGGCCGCCGGGCTCCTATCGGGCCGGTGGGCCGGTTGCCCGGCCACGAGTGGCGCCCGGTCACGTCGTTGTTCAGATCTGATCCGGGCTCGCGCGGCCCGGGTGAGAGCCACGCGAGGCTTGGCTGATGGTGTCCGGCCTCCGCCGGGCTCCGCCTGGGCGGCGCAATCCCGGCCCGCACCTGACTCCTCGCTTGCTAGTGTCCAGGATCCACCTGACCTGGCCGTTTCTCAACCGCAGGAGTTTCGCGGCGCCATGGCCGCCCCGCGGGCCCGACGGACCGGCCACCGTCCCCCCTCGACGGCGCCCCCGAAGCGCCGCCGGCCTCGTGCCAGCCTTCAGCCCCACCGCTCCAGTGCCGCAAGCCTCGTGCCCCGGCCTCCCGGCCCCCGGCCTTCCGACTTCCGGCCTTCCGACTTCCGGCCTCTCGGCCTCTCGGCCCCCGGCTCCCGACTTCCGGCCTCTCGGCCTTCCGGCCTCTCGGCCTCTCGGCCTCTCGGCCTCCCGACCCCCGGCCCCTGGCCTTCCGGCCTTCCGACTTCCGGCCTCTCGGCCTCTCGGCCTCCCGACCCCCGGCCCCTGGCCTCCCGGCCCCCGGCTCCCGACTTCCGGCCTCTCGGCCTCTCGGCCTTCCGACTTCCGGCCTCTCGGCCTCCCGACTTCCGGCCTCCCGGCCCCCGGCCGCCGGACCCCGGGCCCCGGCCCCCCGGCCCTCGGCCCTCGGACCCCGGACCCCGGCCCCCGCCCCTCAGCCCTCCAGCCGCCGCGGCGCCGCCAGCCTCGTGCCCGGCCCCGGCCCCGCCCCGGCCCTGGCCCCGGACCCCGGCCCCCGGCCCCCGGACCTCGGCCTCCCGCCCCCTCGGCTCGCCTGCGGAACGAGGCGCGCGCCACCGCCCCGCAACCGTCGAGCACGAACGACGCCAGGTCCGTCGGCGCGGCGCGGTGCGGCGCGGCCCCGCGCCTCGGACGCCCTGTCCGTCCGGCTCGATTCCCCGCTCGCACCCCGTCGGTGCCGACGCCGCCGTCGGCACCGACGGGGTGCGAGCCCCGGCGGGTCTCATGTCCCGGGACGCCCGCCCGAACCAGCACCCAACTCGCCCCGTCCAGCGCCTTCGTGTCCTTCTGCAACGGCGCCAGTCAGGCGGCGGCCTGTCGGCGATCGGTCACATTGCCCGGCGGGCACAGCACCGTGGCGAGCGACAGCGTGACCGGTCGGCCACCCGCCGACCTGGGAACGTCCAGACCGGGGCTGCCAGCGGATCGAGGCCTTCCGAATCGGCATCCCGGCGGTGTCCATGAGCAGCACGCCGGACACGTCCGGCGATCGGCGTCAGCAGGGCTCGCACCCGCCCGGTGGACGCCGTGGCGGGAAGCAGCGCGGCGGGCCGGACGAACCCCCGCACCGAGGGTCCGGAACCGGCGCCGCCACGTCGCCGGGGGGCCCGGGCGCAACATAGACGCCCGCGGCAGGCAGTCGCGCCGGCGGCGAGAACAGCTCGCCCTGCCCCGGTTGCGCCCCGTCCGCCGGCGCCGCCGCGCGCTGCTCTTCGATCTCCACGAGCCGCGCGGCCGGGAGCGCCCCCGACTCGTCGCACAGCGTCGGCATCGACGGCACCACCGCCGGTGCGCCAGCAGTGACGCTTCAAGGTCCACCGGGCCGGGCGCCAGGTCCGAGGGCAGCCGCAAGGGCACGTTCCCGTCCCCGACACCGTCCGCGCTGATCCGGAAGCCCTGCTCGCGCAATGTCGATCGGCACCTCCCACGGCAGTCGCTCCGCCTCGCGCACGGCGTCGTGCAGTGAGGGCAGCCCGCCGAGGTCCGCGAGGGTTCCGGCGAACACGTTGCGAACAACCGCAGGGTCTCCTTGCGGACCGTCAGATCGACCACCGGCTGGAAGGCGAAGCGCAGACAGGAGTGCACGGCAACATGATCGGCGTCACCGGCGCACGCCCGAGTGCAGTTCGGGAGGCGCTCACGCAGGCGTCAGCCGGAGGACGCGTGCGACGGTACGACCAGCATCCAAAGCGGCGCCGGCCCGGCAACCTTGTGCCTCACCGCACCGCGATCACCGCCGACCCGTGTCCGAACAGCCCCTGGTTCGCTGTGACGCCCACGCGCGCCCCGACGATCTGCCGGTCACCCGCCTCGCCCCTCAACTGCCGTGTCAGTTCGCAGACCTGAGCTATCGCCTGGGCCGGAACGGCCTCGCCGAAGGAGGCCAGTCCACCGCTGACGTTCACCGGTATCCGACCGCCCAGGGCTGTTGCCCCGTCCCGCAGCAGCTTCACACCCTCGCCCTCACCGCACAGCCCCAGGTCTTCGTACCACTGCAACTCCAGCGCGGTGGACAGGTCGTAGACCTCGGCCAGCGACAGGTCCTCCGGCCCGATCCCCGCCTCCTCGTAGGCGGCGCGGGCGATCCGGCTCCGGAACGGCGTGCCGGGGGGACCCACCGCTGCCGTGGAGTCCGTGGCGATGTCCGGCAGGTCCAGCAGAGTGTTCGGGTAATGCGGCGTCACCGTGGAGACGGCCCGGATGCGCACCGGCCGCGCATGCCCGTGCCGGCGCGCGAATTCCATGCTCGAGAGGACCACCGCCGCGCCGCCGTCGGAGGTCGCGCAGATGTCGAGCAGACGCAGCGGGTCGGCTACGACGGCGGAGGCGGCGACCTCTTGGGCGGTGACACGGCTGCGGTAGCGGGCGTGGGGGTTCAGCGCTCCCATCGCCGAGTTCTTCACCTTCACCTGCGCGAAGTCGTCCGGTGTATCGCCGTGCACGGCCATGCGTCTGCGGGCGTACAGCCCGAAGTACACGGGGTTGGTCGCCCCGAGGATCCGAAACCGCAGCCAGTCGGGGTCGTCGGGCCGGTCCCCGCCCGCGGGACGGAAGAATCCCTTGGGAGCCGCGTCGGCCCCCACGACGAGCACGACCTCGGCCAGTCCGGCGAGAATCTGTGCCCGCGCGGCGTCGACGGCCTGGGCCCCCGACGCGCAGGCCGCGTACACGCTGGTGACCCGCGCACCCTGCCAGCCCAGTGCTTTCGCGAACGTCGCCCCCGCGACATACCCGGGATAGCCGCCACGCACCGTGTCCGCGCCGATGATCGCGCCGATGTCCCGCCACTCCAGCCCGGCATCGGTGAGCGCCGCGCGGGCCGCCGCGACGCCGTACTCCACGAAGGTGCGCCCCCACTTGCCCCACGGGTGCATGCCCGCGCCGAGCACCGCCACCTCTTCCGTCATGCCGTCGCCCCCGTCGGCCGCCAGTGCCACGTCGTCCAGGTCGTCTCCGCGTCCTCATGGAGCACGCCGGGCACGACCTCCACCTCCATGCCCACCGCCAGATCGTCGACGGTGGTCCCGGGAACCGCCTGTCCCAGCACCACCATCCCTTCGGCCTCCAGCTCCACAGCGATCAACGCGCACGGCTCCCACGGAAGTTCCGCATCGGTCACGTAGGGTGACGGCGGCCGGTACCGGCTGTCCGTGTACGACCAGATGCGCCCATGGCGCGACAGCGGAACCTGCCGCAGCTCACCGCCCACGCAGGCGGGGTTGCGGCAGTGGTGGTCCTCCCGGGGGAAGAAGACGGTGGCACACGCCGAGCAACGCGTGCCCAGCAGCCGGAAACCGTCCCCTTCGCCGGCGAACCACCCCGTCGCCACAGGTGTTCGTACCCGCGTCACAGCGCCTCCCCGCAGACCGGATCTGACGGAACGTCAGAAGTCTGCCACGGCCGGTCGCAGAACGGCAGGCCACGAGCCCGGCGCCGACGGGCCGCCGCCACTCCCCGGGCTCCCTTTCCCCGGCGCCCTCATTCCTGATAGACGCAGGTGCATGACCCGACTCACCACCGTGGCACGTGCCCTGCTCGCCGCGTTCACGGTCACGCTGACAGCGATCACTCCCACGGCAACCGCCCGGGCCACCACCGATCCCACGGCGCCAAAGGACTTCGTGGCGCTCCGAAGCGTGGACGCGACGATCATTCAGGAGATGCGTTACGCCACCCCGCACAACTTCGTGGGTGAGCGCATCGAGGGTTACCGGCAGCCCCTCTGCATCCTCACCCGTCCCGCTGCCGAAGCCCTCCACAGGGCCCAGAGCGCGCTCCTGCGCCAGGGCTACTCGCTCAAGGTGTACGACTGCTACCGACCGCAGCGCGCGGTGAACCACTTCGTCCGCTGGGCCGAGGACCTCGACGACGAGGCGATGAAGGGCGAGTTCTACCCGAACGTCGACAAGACCCGGCTCTTCGCCGACGGGTACATCGCGGCGAAATCCGGCCACAGCCGTGGTTCGACCCTGGACGTCACCCTCGTCAGGGTCCCGGCGAAGCCGACCCGGCCCTACCGCCCGGGGGAGCCCCTGGTGCCGTGCTTCGCGCCCCGGAGCGAGCGGTTCCCCGACAACTCCATCGACATGGGAACCGGCTTCGACTGCTTCGACACCCTTTCGCACACCCTCGACCCGCGCATCCAAGGCCGGCAGCGCGCCAACCGGCTGCTGCTCAAGAACACCCTGGCAGGCGTCGGCTTCGTGAACCTGGCAGAGGAGTGGTGGCACTACACCTTCGAACCCGAGGCGTATCCCGACACGTACTTCGACTTCCCTGTGTCCAGGAAGTCGCTCGCAGGCGCCCACTGAGCCGGCTGCCCGAGGTGCCCTCTCTCTGATCGGCTACAGTCCGCCGCGTGTCCGAAACTCAGCACTCCGCTTCCAACTCCGCGCCGAACTCACACTGTTCGAGCTGCGGCGCGCCCTACGGAGAGGGCGTCACCGGCTGGCCGCGCACCTGTCCGGTGTGCGGCGCCGTGGTCTACCGCAATCCACTCCCGGTCGCGGTGGCCCTTCAGCCCGTGTACGACACCAAGGGCACCGCCCTGGTCGTCATCACCCGAACCATCGCTCCCGCGCGCGGGGGCATCGCCCTGCCCGGCGGCTACATCGACGACCGGGAGGACTGGAGACAGGCCGTCATACGCGAACTCAGGGAGGAAACGGGCATCGACGCGGCCGGCCGTGACGTACGGCTCGTCGACGCCATGAGCTCGCCCGACGGGCACCTGCTGCTGTTCGGCCTCCTCCCGGAACGCCCGGCCGAGGGTCTGCCGTCCTCCACCACCACGGACGAGACGGAGGGCTGGCACCTCCTGCGCAGGCCCGAGGAACTCGCCTTCCCCCTGCACACCCTGGCCGTACGGGCCTGGTTCGAGGGCCGGTACATCTGAGCTCAACCCGCTTGGAGCTCAGTACTCCCCGACCCCGCGGACGCGCACGGGGTGGGGCGGCGCACTCCCGTCGTCCCCACCCTCCCGTTCGACGACCACCCGTGACCCCGTCCAGCGAGCGGTGTAGCGCTCGATGTCCGGCTCGTCCCACCCGTCGCCCCCGTCCGGCACGACCAGACCGCCTCCGGTCCGTCCCCGGGCGGGCGCCCACACCTCCAGCTCCAGACCACCGTCCTCCCCACGGACCGGAATCACGGCCCCCGCGCGCGCGAACACCGGGATCCGCGACAGCGGTGCGTCGACGAGCACCTGCCCCGGCCCCTCGTACGCCTGCCCTGTCGCGGTGTCGTACCAGCGCCCCCGCGGCAGACGCACGGCACGCCGCTCGACGCCCGGGTCCAGCACCGGCGCCACCAGCAGGCCGTCACCCAGCAGAAAGGCGTCTCCGCAGTCACGCAGCGCCCGCTCCTCCGGCGCCCCCCACCACAGGGGCCGCACATAGGGCGCTCCGGTGCGCCGCGCCAGATGCGCCAGCGTCATGAAGTACGGCAGCAGCCGCCGGCGTTCCACGAGCGCCACGCGCGTGTGCTCCAGCACCTCGCCGCCGAACTCCCACGGCTCCCCGCGGCCCGCCCGCGGACCCGCGTGCGTACGGAACAGCGGCAGATACGCGCCCAGCTGGAACCACCGCAGATACAGCTCGGGGGACGGATCCCCGTCGAAGCCCCCGATGTCCGGCCCTGAGTAGGGGACGCCGCACAGGCCGAGGCCCATCACCAGCGACAACGACGCCCGCAGCCCCGGCCAGCCGGCGGCCAGGCCCCCCGACCAGGTGCCTCCGTAGCGCTGCATGCCGGCCCACCCGGAGCGGGAGAACAGGAACGGCCGCTCCTGGGGCGCGAGTCTCCGCAGGCCTTCGAAGCCCGCCCTGGCCATGCACAGGGCGTACACGTTGTGTGCCTCACGATGGTCACCGCCGCGCCCCTCCATGAAGTGGCGGGCCGAACGCGGCAGCGTCGACTCCCCGAAGGCGGTGAACGACGTGGGTTCGTTCAGGTCGTGCCAGAACCCCGAGAAGCCCTGGGCGAGCCGCTCCGCGTAGAGGCCGCCCCACCACGCACGCACGCTCGCGTGCGTGAAATCGGGGAAGACCACCTCCCCGGACCGCGCGACACCCTCCACGACCTCACCCGAAGCGTCCCGCACGAAGGCTCCCGCCGCCACACCGCCGTCGTACACCGCGTTGCCGGGAAGGGCCTTCACCGCCGGGTCCACGACCGACACCATCCGGATGCCGTCCCGCCGGAGCTCCTCGGCCAGCACGGGCAGTTTCGGGAAACGGTCCTGGTCGACGGTGAACGCCTGATGTGCGTCGAGGTGGTCGATGTCCAGGTGCACGGCGTCGAGCGGCAGGCCGTGCTCCATATAGCCCGCGACGATCCGCCGCACCTCCTGCTCGCCGCCCAACCCCCACCGCGCGTGATGGTGCCCGAGCGCCCACGCGGGCGGCAGGGCGGGCGCCCCGGTGAGCGACGCCCAGGCGAGCAGCACACGAGCGGGGGTGCCCGCCATCACCCAGCAGCGCAGCGGACCGCCGTCCATCCGCAGCTCGCTCGTCCCCGCACGGTCGTGCCCGGAACCCGCGCCCTCCTCGCCCGCCCGCAGCGTCACAGTGCCGTCCCACGAGTTGTCGTGGAAGGCCAGGTGGGTGCCGCCGTCGGACACCACCACCTGCACGGGCATCGTCAGGTACAGCGGATCGTCGCCCGGCGCGACGGGGCGGCCGGGATCGGTGTTCCACAGCCGGTACGTCCCGTCCGGCAGCCCAGGCCCCGCGGTCCGTGCCCCGAGACCGAAGAACCGCGCGTCGGCGCCCACCTCCGACCGCTGCATCCACCGTCCCGGGCCCCCGCCGACCGGCTCCCACCACCGCGGCGGCAGATCACGCCGCAGAGTCACACCACCCGGAGTGAGCACCTCCACCGCCCCGTGCCGCGAGACCACGACCGTGACCCGCTCGGCGACCACCCGCCAGCCGCCGTCCTTGTCCGGCTCCAGGACCGCCCGCGGATCCGGCTCCGGACACCCACCGGCCAGCGCGTACGACGGCTCGGGATCCGCCCCGTCCCAGCCCCAGAACACGGCCCCGTTCGCAGCGACCAGAACACGCAGCTCCGACCGGCTGAAGCGGACGACACCGCCCCCCGGCCCCGGCTCCACGTCCGCCACGGGCCCGGGCACCCGCGCACGCTCCGCCCCACGCCCCGGCAGCCCGGTGGCGTCGGCCCGGCGCCTGCGCCACGCTGCTCGTACGGTACGCACACCCTGCGCCGCCCCCACCGAAGCCACCGCTTTCACCGAACGCACCAGGTCACGACCGTTCATGCTGCTCACCCTGCCACTGACCGCCCCGCGCACGGGTGTCGTTCAACTGCCGTTCACCCGTGCCAAGACCACATCTTCACGACACGGACTATGTGGGGCGCACCCTGGTGCCGAAGTCGATCACATGGCATTGTCCGTGCCAGCCGCTCACGCGCACACCCCAGCCCGTGCGCGGAGGACGCACACGACGCGCACAGTCCGGGAGCCGACCATGTCGACCGAGAGTCCCCAGCCGCTCTGGCAGCCAGACACCGAGCGCATCGCCCGGGCACGGATCACCAGGTTCCAGGCCTGGGCCGCCGAACGCCACGGCGCCCCCGTCGAGGGCGGCTACGCGGCCCTGCACCGCTGGTCCGTCGACGACCTCGACACCTTCTGGAAAGCCGTCACGGAGTGGTTCGACGTCCGCTTCTCGACCCCCTACGCGGGCGTGCTCGGCGACCGCTCGATGCCGGGCGCCCAGTGGTTCCCCGAAGCGACCCTCAACTACGCCGAACACGCCCTGCGAGCGGCCGCCACCCGCGCGGACGAACCGGCCCTCCTGTACGTCGACGAGACGCACGAACCGCGCCCCGTCACCTGGGCCGAGCTGCGCCGCCAGGTCGGCTCCCTGGCCGCCGAACTGCGCGCGCTCGGCGTACGCCCCGGCGACCGCGTCAGCGGCTACCTCCCGAACGTCCCGCAGGCCGTGGTCGCCCTCCTCGCCACAGCCGCCGTCGGCGGCGTCTGGACCTCCTGCGCGCCCGACTTCGGAGCCCGCAGCGTCCTGGACCGCTTCCAGCAGGTCGAACCCGTCGTCCTCTTCACGATCGACGGCTACCGCTACGGCGGCAAGGAACACGACCGACGCGAGGTCGTCGCCGAGTTGCGCCGCGAACTGCCCACCCTGCGCGCCGTGATCCACATCCCGCTCCTCGGCACCGACGCACCCGAGGGCGCCCTGCACTGGTCCGCCCTCACTTCGGCCGACACGGACCCCGTCTTCGAGCAGGTGCCCTTCGACCACCCCCTGTGGGTGCTCTACTCCTCCGGCACGACCGGCCTGCCCAAGGCCATCGTCCAGTCCCAGGGCGGCATCCTGGTCGAGCACCTCAAGCAACTCGGCCTGCACTGCGACCTCGGCCCGGAAGACCGCTTCTTCTGGTACACCTCGACCGGCTGGATGATGTGGAACTTCCTCGTCTCCGGCCTGCTCACCGGCACCACGATCGTCCTCTACGACGGCAGCCCGGGCTACCCCGACACCGGCGCCCAGTGGCGGATCGCCGAACGCACGAAAGCCACCCTCTACGGCACCTCGGCCGCTTACGTCATGGCCTGCCGGAAGGCGGGTGTGCACCCCTCGCGCGACTTCGACCTCTCCTCCGTCCAGTGCGTCGCCACCACCGGCTCGCCCCTGCCGCCGGACGGCTTCCGCTGGCTCCACGACGAGGTCCGCGACGACCTGTGGATCGCCTCGGTCAGCGGCGGCACCGACGTGTGCTCCTGCTTCGCCGGTGCCGTACCGACCCTCCCGGTCCACGTCGGCGAACTCCAGGCACCGTGTCTCGGCACCGACCTGCAGTCCTGGGACCCGAGCGGCAGCCCCCTCGTCGACGAGGTCGGGGAACTTGTCGTCACCAACCCCATGCCGTCGATGCCCATCCACTTCTGGAACGACCCCGACGGCAGCCGCTACCACGACAGCTACTTCGACACCTACCCCGGCGTATGGCGGCACGGCGACTGGATCACCGTCACCTCCCGTGGATCCGTCGTCATCCACGGCCGCTCCGACTCCACGCTCAACCGCCAGGGCGTCCGCATGGGCTCCGCCGACATCTACGAAGCCGTGGAACGTCTCCCCGAGATCAAGGAGTCCCTGGTCATCGGCATCGAGCAGCCCGACGGCGGCTACTGGATGCCCCTCTTCGTCCACCTGGCCCCCGGGGCCGTCCTCGACGAGACCCTGCTGAACCGCATCAAGCAGACGATCCGCGAGCAACTGTCACCGCGCCACGTACCCGACGAGATCATCGAAGTGCCCGGAGTCCCGCACACCCTCACCGGCAAGCGCATCGAGGTCCCCGTCAAGCGCCTCCTCCAGGGCACCCCGCTGGAAAAGGCGGTCAACCCGGGGTCCATCGACAACCTCGACCTGCTGAACTTCTACGAGGACCTGGCTCGCAAACGCGCCTGACCCCCACCACAACGCGACGTCGCCACGGCGCAGGCCGCAACGCACACCGGCCCGCACCGGCACACACCGCTGTGACCTGCGCCTTTCGTCGCCCTTGTGCTGTCGATCGAGTGCCTGCCCATGGCGCCCCCGCTCACTGTCAGTGCCGTCGGTTACTGTGAGTGAGCATTGATCGACCGTGCACAGGGGGAAACAATGGCGCACACAGACAACCGGACCCTGCGACGCGTACTGCGCCGCGAAATCGCCGGCACCATCGGCCTGCTGACCGACGAACACGACTTCCGGGCCATGCGGCGCTACCGCAGCTTCGTCTTCGACGACCACGCCACCTACCTGAAACAGGTGGAGGGTCTCCTCAGGACCCGAGCCCTGCAGGGCAGCCACACCACGGTGGCACTCTTCGACCCCGAGGAGTACGCCGACTTCTGCACCCAGAAGGGCCTCGACCCCGACAGCCCGTCGAGCCGCACTCGCTTCACCGCACAGATGGCCCTCACCGGCCCGACCCTTCCCTACGACGGCCGGCCACTGGCCGACCTGCTCCCGGACCTCGTGGACGAGGCCGTGCGGCAAGCCACCTGGGAGTACGCGACCACTCTCCTCGCCCGCCTGGGTGCCTGCACCGCCTGTGGCGAGGACATCGGACGTGCGGCCTTCACCCGGGCCTCCGACCTGCTCGGCCGCATCCTCGACACGGCCCCACCCGGCCAACGCCACCTCGTCTGCAGCGTCACCGGACCTCCCGAAACCCTCATCGCCGCCCTCCACATCACCGACCACGGGGCCGACCTGAAACCGGACGAGACCGAAGCCCTGGAATTCATCACGGTCCTCGCCCTCGGCCTGGCCACCAACAGCCCCGGCGGACTCGTCATCCGCACCAGCGCCCCCGGCGCACCCGACCGCGTCTACGGCTGGCGCATGCGCGGATACGGACTCGAACCCCTCACGGCGGGAGAGGTCTTCGACGCCTACTGCACCGACGTCGAATCCGGAGACCTGATCTCCCCCGAATCCAACGTCGACTACTGCACGCCGCCCGACCTCGGAGAGGAGAAACCCGCCCAGGGGCATCAACACTGAACGCGGGAGGGGCGCCCCACCTCGGTGGAGCGCCCCTCGCCGGACAGCCGCCGGCCGGCCGTGCCGGACCTACTCGCCCGACAGCACCGCCTGCGCCGCACTGCGCGCGTCCTCGGCACTGTCCGTCGCCCGCGCCGCCGCGGCAGCCCGCTCGCACTGCGCCAGCGTGTACTTCGCCAGCGTCGCCCGGACATAGGGAATCGACGCCGCACCCATCGAGAGAGAGGTGACACCCAGACCGGTCAGCACACACGCGAGCAACGGGTCGGACGCGGCCTCACCACAGACACCACAGCTCTTGCCCTCGGCCTTCGCCGCCTCGGCGGACAACTCCACCAGGTCGAGCAGGGCGGGCTGCCACGGATCCTGCAGCCGGGACACCGCACCCACCTGACGGTCGGCGGCGAAGGTGTACTGGGCGAGGTCGTTGGTCCCCAGCGACAGGAACTCGACCTCCTGCAGGATCGAGCGAGCCCGCAGCGCCGCCGACGGGATCTCGACCATCGCGCCGAACTTCGCCCGCAGCCCGGCCTCACGGCAGGCGTCCGCGAAGGCCCGGGCATCCGTACGGTCCGCCACCATCGGGGCCATGACCTCCAGGTAGACCGGCAGCCCCTCCGCGGCCTTCGCGAGCGCGGTCAGCTGGGTGCGCAGAACATCCGGGTGGTCGAGCAGAGTCCGCAGGCCCCGCACACCGAGTGCCGGGTTCGGCTCGTCGGCCGGCGTGAGGAAGTCGAGCGGCTTGTCCGCGCCCGCGTCCAGCACCCGGACCACGACACGCCCCTCGGGGAACGCCTCGAGCACCTGACGGTAGGCGGCGATCTGCTTCTCCTCGGACGGCGCCTGCTTGCTGTCGTCCAGGAAGAGGAACTCCGTACGGAAGAGACCGACACCCTCGGCACCGGCCTCGACAGCGGCCGCCACATCGGCGGGGCCGCCGATGTTCGCGAGCAGCGGCACCTTGTGACCGTCCGCCGTGGCACCGGGCCCCGTCGAGGCCGCCAGCGCCGCCTTCCGCTCGGCGGCCGCGGCCTCGAGCTGCGCCTTCTTCTCGTCGCTCGGATCCACGAAGATCTCTCCCGTGCTGCCGTCGACGGCGATCATCGTGCCCTCGGCGATCTCACCGGCACCCGGCAGCGCCACCACGGCCGGCACTCCGAGCGCACGCGCCAGAATCGCACTGTGGCTGGTAGGCCCGCCCTCCTCGGTGACGAAGCCGAGCACCAGCGTCGGGTCCAGCAGCGCGGTGTCGGCCGGAGCGAGGTCACGGGCGACCAGGACGTAGGGCTCGTCGCTGTCGGGGACGCCCGGCATCGGCACCCCCAGCAGACGGGCGACGATGCGGTTCCGCACGTCGTCGAGGTCCGCCACGCGACCGGCGAGATATTCACCGGCACCCGCCAGCAGCTCGCGGTAGGAGGCGAACGCGTCGTACACCCCCCGCTCCGCCGTACTGCCCACGGCGATCCGCCGCTCCACGTCGGCCATCAGCTCGGGGTCCTGGGCCATCATGGCCTGCGCCTCGAGCACCGCCTGGGCCTCGCCCCCGGCCAGATTGCCACGCGCTATCAGGTCGGCGGCCACAGCCTCCACGGCCTTGCGGGCGCGCCCCTGTTCACGCTCCGCCTCCTCGGCCGGGATCTGCTTGGCGGGCGGCTCGAGCACCGCCGTTCCCATGTGCCGAACCTCGCCGATCGCCACACCGTGGCTCACACCGACGCCTCGCAGGGTTGTCTCCATCTCACCCGTCTCCGATAGAGCGGCGGGCCCCGCCGCCGCGTTGGTTGTGGTACTCGCCGTCATCACGACGGCACTGACGTCACTTCCAGAGGAAGAGACTGTCGCCGGCCTTCACTTCGCCGTCGATACGAAGATCGGAGAGAGCTTCGGCCGTGGCCTCCAGCGCTGCGACCGGGCAGACCGCGGACTTGCCGGCGGCCTCGACGGCGGCCGGGTTCCAGCGCACGACGCCCTGACCGCGCCTGACGGTGTCGCCCTTGTTCACGAGCAGCTCGAAACCCTCGCCGTTGAGCTGCACGGTGTCGATGCCGAGATGGGTGAGCACACCGTGCCCGTTCTCGTCGACGACTACGAACGCGTGCGGGTGGAGGGAGACGATGACGCCGTCCACGGGCGAGACGGCCTCGGAAGGCTCCCGTACGGGGTCGATCGCTGTGCCCGGGCCGACCATGGCCCCGGAGAAGACGGGATCCGGCACGGCTGCCAGTCCGATGGCGCGTCCTGCGAGCGGGGACGTCACGGTGGTCATGGGAAACCTCCCAGGGGTGGAGATCGATATGGCCGTCCCTGTAGGTACCGGACGGCACACTGTTCAGCAGCGTATGTCACCTGAAGTGCCGGTTCCGCGTGAGCACTCCGAAGTGGTCTAGACCATACCTCAAAGCGATTTGCACCCGCTCCACGGCCGCGTGTACAGTCGTACTCCTGCTTGGGGCTGAACGGCGCAACCTCGCGTCCTGGCCGAGCAGCAACCAACTTGTCAGATCCTATCTCTGGATCGCCTTCTGCATGCCTGCAGGACGGTGGTCAGGGGGCCGGAAAAACACTGATAGAGTTTGGAACACCGAAGGGAAGCCCGGAGGAAAGCCCGAGAGGGTGAGTACAAAGGAAGCGACCGTTCCTTGAGAACTCAACAGCGTGCCAAAAGTCAACGCCAG